>CAYWPN010000001.1:0-266409 GCA_964460175.1 uncultured Alistipes sp.
ACAAAAAAAAAAAAAAAAAAAAAAAAAAAAAAAAAAAAAAAAAAAAAAAAAAAAAAGTCAAGGGGATTATAGTATAATTTGCTCAAATCTATGTTATAAATAAAACTGTGGACTTTATGTTAAATAAAAATGACAGAAAAGCAGAAATTCCCTGAAATATGCACAATATTTGTCATTTTATTTAATAATCAATCTTTGTGAAGTCATATAGATACATGACAGCTTTTTTGTACAAAAATACAGTTGTGAATTTGTGCAGGTATACAATTTTTTTGGAAACCAGAAAAAAGTGAGCATTTTTCCGGCATTTATATATAGGGGAACAAATCAGCGGACTGTATAGTGCATGATTTCTGCACAGTCACTGCATTATGCAGTCCGGAATTAAAAAGGAGGTAATTTTATGAAAAAAATAATATCACTTCTTACAACGTGTGCAATGTGCATGGGAATGTGTTCGCTCCCTGCCTGTGCGGAAGGAAATAACGAAACTCTTACTTATACCGCAGAAGAATTTCTTGACATTCTGATTTCAGAAGACGAAAATTTTTCGGACGGTGGACTGATTTACACTGACAAATACAAAGTTGATTTGAAATACTATTCTCCTGCTTCAGACGATGTTGCAACTCTTGTGGTATATGGCTTTGAAGATGCCAGCCAAATGAGATATGACCCTCCGGCTCAAAACTTTAAAGATTATAACTGGATTTGCAATCCCACAGAGTTTCACAGCGGTTTCAGGTACTATGTATACGGAGAAACAGGTATATTAAAAGGCAAAACCATAATAGTGATGTATTTCGCCAATAACAGCGTAAGGAACAGTTCGCAGACGGAACTTGGACTGATAAAAGGTTCAAAGTATTATGGATTTGATGTAGCTCCTTATATTTATCCTGAAATTATTGCAGGAGATACAGACGGCGACGGAATGGTAACAGCAAATGACGCTTCTGAAGTTCTTTCGGCATATTCCATGCTTTCGACAGGTGAAGAACTGATACTCAATTCCACAATATTCGATTACAACAATGACGGAGCAGTCAACGCCGATGATGCAACGGAAATTCTTGAATACTATTCCATTGCTTCAACAAAGGAATAGTTCATATCAAAATAATGAAAAAAACTGTCGTATCTTGAAAGGAGGTACTCTATATGAAAAAAATAATATCACTTCTTACAATGGGTGCAATGTGCATAGGAATGTGTTCGCTTCCTGCCTATGCAGAAGTTGAATATCCTACAAGAGAAACATTAACTCTTACTACTTCTGAAGAACTTCGTGATTACTTTATTTCGGAAGATGCTGAACTCTCTGACGGAAAAGTTTTTTATCCTGATGATTATAACATCGAATTTATAGAGGGAAAAAAATCGTGTACAATTATTATATATGGTCTTAAAGATGTACAGGAAATTTATGATATTGTATCTGAAGCTGCAATGAACAGTCACAATCTTTCCAGTTATCCCGAATATCATAGTGGCATTAGCATGGGTTACTCCAATGATTATCATATACTTAGATATAATGATATCAGCAGGTTCACAATACTGTTCTTTGTAGATAATACTCTCACCGACTGGCTGCAAAATGACATATCGCTGTTAGAGGCAGCTTCTCAATATAATTTTGATGTAGCTCCTTATATTTATCCCGAAATTATTGCAGGGGATACCGACGGCGACGGAATGGTAACAGCAAATGACGCTTCCGAAGTTCTTTCGGCATATTCCATGCTTTCGACAGGTGAAGAACTGATACTCAATTCCACAATATTCGATTACAACAATGACGGAGCAGTCAACGCCGATGATGCAGCGAAAATTCTTGAATACTATGCTGTTGCTTCAACGCAGGAATAATTCATATCAGCATAATAAAAAAATCTGCCGTATCCTGAATGGTACGGCAGTTTTATTAATCTTCGTCGTAGAACATATTGTAGTTCATGGCACGGTGACTGTAAGTGCTGAGGACAAGTCCGATAATTGTGTACATACTGACCATAGCAGTACCGCCGCCGCTGATGAACGGAAGTGGTACGCCGATAACAGGGGCGACTTTCAGCACCATTCCGATATTCATAAGGCAGTGAGTGAAGAACATTCCGAAAGCACCCATGCAGATGAAACGCCCGAGTCTGTCTCTTGTGATACGGCTGTCTGCGAAAACTTTAAGGCAGATGTAAGTTAGCAGAATTAATATGCCGGTTGTACCGACAAATCCGAAAACCTGTCCGGCATGGGCGAAAATGAAGTCATTATGGAGTTCGGGAACATATATATATTCGTCCTGTCCTGCGAAAAGTCCTTTTCCGAAAACTCCGCCGGACTGTATTGCTGTAAGACCCAAGTCCTGCTGATACTCGATGTTTTCGGGGTCAGTACCAGGCTTGAAAAGAATGAGTATACGTTCCTTGTGAAAGTTATCGAGAAAGTTGAACCACATAACCGCTACAGCTCCTGCAATAAGGAATGGGGCTGCGAGCAGGTATTTCCACGATATATGGGCGGAAACTATCATAAATCCGAACATAGCTGCGAATACGATAGCAGTACCGTAGTCGCCCTGTACGGCAACAATACCAATCGGCACAGCACCGTGAAGGAGCAGGAGGAGCATATTAAGCGGTTTATTCATATCCTCTTCAATCTTCGACAGATGATAGCTGAACGTCATAATAAATGCGATTTTCATAATTTCCGATGGCTGAAGACTTATTCCGAAAACAAGTATCCATGCACGGTCATCAGCACCGTCTCTTGTGATACCGAGAGAAGTGAACGTAAGGGCGACGACAGCGAGTGAAAGCGGAGCGAAAATCCACCAAAGCTTGACAAGTTTACGGTAGTCGATTTTGGAAAACAGCAGAGCGGAAACAAATCCTATACACATAGAAACAAGCTGTGTCTGCCAGTAGCTGTCGCCTATACCTTCATTTTCACTTATTCCGCTTGACGCTATGGAGTATATAAGCAGTGTGCCGATAACTGCACAAAGCGTGACAGCGAGGAGCAGTCCGACATCAATCGGTTTCCTGTTTGCAGGTAATTTTTTAAATGCGGATTTCATTACAACCTTCTTTCACTTTCCTTGCCAGTATTTTCTGTCAAGGCTTCTGTACTGTGTTGCTGCCGCAACGTGCCTGCGGAGTATAAGTTCGCTGTTGTCAAGGTCAGCGATAGTCCGTGCAACTTTCAGTATTCTGTTGTATGCACGACCGCTGAGACCGAGATTGTCAATAACGTTCTGTATGATTTCCTCTCCGCCCTTGTCAATCGGACACATTTCGTTAATCAGGTTGTCCGTTATCAGCGCATTGCAGGTGATTGACGTACCCTTGAAACGTTCTTTTTGCTTTTCTCTTGCAGCCGTTATTCTTTCACGTATCTGAGCAGATGTTTCCTCCTTTTTGGCTGACGCAAGGTCTTTGAACTCAACGGGGGCAACTTCGATATGCAAATCTATTCTGTCAAGAAGCGGTCCTGATACTCTTGAAAGATAATCAGATACTTTTTTCGGTGAGCAGGTGCATTTTATTTTTGGGTGACCGAAATAACCGCACGGACAAGGGTTCATAGCCGCCATGAGCATGAAACGGCACGGATATACTACAGTTCCTGCTGCCCTTGAAATCGAAACTTTGCCGTCTTCCATAGGCTGACGGAGGACTTCGAGCGTATGCTTGCTGAATTCTGCAAGTTCGTCAAGAAAAAGAAGTCCGTTATGTGCGAGCGAAACCTCTCCGGGTTGTGGAATTGAGCCGCCGCCTGTAAGTCCTGCCGCAGATATTGTATGGTGCGGAGAACGGAACGGACGTTTTGTAACAATCGGAGTTTCGGGGTCGAGAAGACCAGATATTGAGTGGACGTTTGTTGTTTCGAGAGCCTCTTCAAACGAGAGTACGGGGAGAATAGTCGGCATTCTTTTTGCGAGCATACTTTTTCCGCTTCCCGGAGGACCTATCAGAATTGCATTATGACCGCCTGCCGCTGCGATTTCGAGGGCTTTTTTTGCTAATTTCTGACCTTTCACGTCACAGAAGTCGATTATATCATTGTATGCAGTCTCAGGCGGTATGTAGTGTTCGCACGGTTTCATGGATTTTTCATTGCGGAAGTGCCTGATAAGTTCGTCTGCATTTTTCACAGCATAGACGTTAATTCCCTGTATTGCGGAGGCCTCGTAAGCATTGTCATAGGGTACGCATACAGCCTTGATGCCTTTTTCTCTTGCAAGCATAACCATAGGAAGTACGCCGTTTATACTTCTGAAACTGCCGTTAAGTGAAAGTTCGCCGATAAAAGCATAGTTGTCCGTCGGAATATCAATCATTTTCATAGCGGACAGTACAGCCATGAATATAGCCATGTCGTGTACAGAACCGCTTTTTTTGGTGCTGGCAGGTGCAAGATTTATCATAACAGACGCTACGGGGAAATTTATACCGCAGGCACGCATTGCTGATTTTATTCTCTCACGGCTTTCTTTTACGACTGTATCAGGAAGTCCGACTATATCGAACTGAGGCTGACCTCTGCTTATATCTATTTCAACGTCAACAGGGAAAGCGTTCAGTCCGAAAAGTCCTAAACTTGATATTTTAGCAAACATGACAAAACCTCCTTATAATTTATTTTTATCTGTCAGCGGAATATCGTCCATATATGCGGAGTTCCGTGAAATTTTCTGTATATCGGGCGACGGCTTTTCGGGTATATCAACAAACATATCGTCACTGTTCTTATTATGATATTGTCTGCTGTAATCTGAAACAAATTCAGGGTTATCTTCCGCATCTGCAAGAAAATTATTGAAATGCGGAAATCCCTCAGTATTCATAAGCTGATTGTAATCAAGGTAAGCACTGATTGACGGATAAGAAACAATTATTCCGGTTAATCCGATAAGAAAAGGAAATGTATTCACTGTTTTCAGTCCGCCGAAAAAGCACCCGATAAATATAAGGCATTGAACCGCAAAGAAAATGAGTGTGCAGATTTTCTTTTTTCCGCAGCCGATAAAAGCAATTACAGGGAGCAGGATAAATTCAATGAGATATGCGGAAATATTCGGCATACTGAACGGTTCACCGCAGATTTCCGGTATCCACGATAAAGCACTCAGCCACAGTTCGAACATCATCATAGTAAGCAGAACGGCAGATTCTGCTATTGAAAAGAAAAAAATTTTGCGGCAGAATTTGTCGATTGCTTTTTTTCTTTGTATACAAGCCATATAGTGTGTATGGTTTTCCTGTTCTGTGAGTTTTTCATTTATGTGCATGATTTTACTCCTTCAATAGAGACCATAATAATTATAGTATACCACTTTTTTGGAAAAATGTAAATATAAATAAATGATTTCTGCAAAATATTTTTATAAAAATTCATAATTGGAATAAAATAACAAAAAAACGGATTTCAGAACATGAAAATCCGTTAAAATCGCCAAAAATGCACAAAAAGGCTTGACAACATTATAAAAATATGATAAAATAATACAATGTATCGATATGAAAAAATGCTGTTTTCCTTTGCAAGATATTATATCATATAACTTCTCACTTGTCAATAGGTTTCAGAAAATTTTTTATTCGTAACAAAAAAACATCAGTAATTCTGTGTATCTGTTTTCGGGTATGCAGGCAAAATAATAAGGAGGTTCCGCCTATGGTGAAAGTTACACCTAAACAGTTGGGAAAGAATGTCAGAATGAGCTTCGGTAAGATTACCGAGCCACTGGAAATGCCAAACCTTATCGAAGTTCAGAAGAACTCATATAAGTGGTTCAGGGAAGAGGGCTTGAAAGAAGTATTCCGTGATATGACGGCTATAACCGACTATAACGGAAATCTCGTCCTTAATTTCAAGGACTATCGTTTTGACGATACACCAAAATATACTCTTACCGAATGCAAGTCAAGAGGTGCTACTTATCAGGTTGCAATGAGAGCCACTGCTACTCTCCATAATAAAGAAACAGGCGAATACAGCAAGAGCGATATTTATATGGGAGATTTCCCGCTTATGACAGACAGCGGAACTTTTATCATAAATGGTGCTGAACGTGTTATTGTTTCACAGCTTGTCCGTTCTCCTGGTGTTTACTATTCTGTTGAGAAAGATAAGACGGGTAAAGACCTTTTCAGTACAACTGTTATTCCGAACAGAGGCGCATGGCTTGAATACGAAATGGACTCCAATGATATTGTCTACGTCCGTATTGACAAGAACAGAAAAATTCCGCTTACTACTTTTATACGTGCTCTGGGTATCGGTTCAGATGAGGAAATCTACGAATTTTTCGGCGAGGACGAAAGACTGAAACAGACTATACTCCAGAAAGACCAGACGAAGAATAATTCCGACGCTCTTATTGATGTATACAAAAAACTCCGTCCCGGTGAACCGCCTACGGTTGAAAGCGCAGTCACACACCTCAACAATCTCTTCTTTGACGCAAAGAGATATGACCTCTGCCGTTTCGGAAGATACAAGTACAACAAAAAACTCGGTATTGCTTCACGTCTTGCCGGACATACGCTTTCCGAACCTGTTATCAATCCGCTTACGGGAGAAATCATGGCGGAGGCAGGCGAAACTGTAAACTACGAAAAAGCCTGTGAAATCGAGCAGGCAGGCGTATACAGCGCATTTGTTACTGTTGAAGCAAAAGAGTACTACACAAATGAACGTGGTGAGACTCAGATACGTTTTGTTGAAAGAGTTGCAAAAATCATCGGCAACGGAATGGTCGACATAAAGGGCTATGTTGATTTCAACGCTGAACAGTATGGCATAAATGAAAAGGTTTCTTTCAAGGTTCTCCGTGAAATAATTGAAAATTCGGCAGACGCTGAAGAACTTGAAGAGAATATCAAGAAAAAGGTTGACGAGCTTGTCCCGAAACATATTATTCTTGACGATATTTTTGCTACAATCAGCTATTTTATAAATCTCTGCGAGGGTGTCGGCACTGTTGACGACATTGACCATCTCGGCAACAGACGTATCCGTTCTGTCGGCGAACTTCTCCAGAACCAGTTCCGTATCGGCTATGCACGTATGGAACGTGGTATCCGTGAAAAAATGAACATTCAGACACAGGACATAAGTTCTCTTACTCCTGCAAGTCTGATAAATATCAGACCGATTTCTTCTGCCATGAAAGAATTTTTCTGCTCCTCACCTCTTTCTCAGTTTATGGATCAGAACAATCCGCTTGCTGAACTTACACACAAGAGAAGACTTTCAGCACTCGGTCCGGGCGGACTTTCAAGAGACCGTGCAGGATTTGAAGTACGTGACGTACACTACAGCCACTACGGCAGAATGTGTCCTATTGAAACTCCTGAAGGACCAAATATCGGACTTATCTCTTATCTTGCAACATTCGCAAGAATTAACGAATACGGATTTATTGAAGCTCCTTACAGAAAAGTTGACAAGGAAACAGGTATTGTAACAAATGAAGTAGTCTATATGACAGCAGACGTTGAGGATAATTTCGTGGTAGCACAGGCGAATGAACCGCTTACGGCAGATGGCAGACTTGCAAGACCACGTGTAAATGCACGTCACCGTGACCAGATTCTTGAATGCGACCGTGATATTGTTGACTACATGGACGTATCGCCGAAAATGGTTGTTTCCGTTGCCACATCTATGATACCTTTCCTTGAAAACGATGACGCTAACCGTGCGCTTATGGGTTCAAATATGCAGAGACAGGCAGTTCCTCTTCTCAAGACAGAGAGACCGTTTGTCGGTACAGGTATGGAATACAAGGCTGCTGTTGACTCGGGTGTTTGTATTGTTTCTGACTGCGATGGTAAAATCAGCTATGTTGATGCTGATAAAATCAACGTTATCGGCGACGACGGTATTGAGCGCAAGTATGAGCTTATCAAGTTCAAGCGTTCAAATCAGGGTACTTGCGTAAACCAGAGACCTATTGTTTCAATGGGCGAGGAAATAAAGAAAGGACAGGTACTCGCAGACGGTCCTGCAACAGCAGACGGTGAAATATCCCTCGGAAAAAATGCCCTTATCGGCTTCATGACATGGGAGGGTTACAACTACGAGGACGCTGTACTTCTTAATGAAAGACTTGTCCGTGAAGACGTGTTCACATCTGTTCATATTGAGGAATATGAAATTGAATGCCGTGATACAAAGCTCGGACCTGAGGAAATTACAAGAGATATTCCAAACGTGGGCGACGACGCACTTGCAAATCTCGACGAAAACGGTATTATCAGAATTGGCTCGGAAGTTACAGCAGGCGATATTCTTGTCGGCAAGGTAACTCCAAAGGGCGAAACTGAACTCACAGCAGAAGAGAGACTTCTCCGTGCTATTTTCGGTGAAAAGGCTCGTGAAGTCCGTGATAACTCGCTTAAAGTACCGCATGGTGAAGCAGGTGTTATTGTGGACGTTAAAGTGTTCACAAGGGAAAACTGCGAGGAACTCAGTGCAGGAGTAAATATGCGTGTTATCTGTTATATCGCACAGAAACGTAAGATTACAGTCGGCGATAAGATGGCAGGCCGTCACGGAAACAAGGGTGTTGTTTCACGTATTCTCCCTGAAGAAGATATGCCGTTCCTGCCGGACGGTACACCGCTTGACATCGTTCTTAACCCTCTCGGCGTACCTTCACGTATGAACATAGGACAGGTACTTGAAGTTCATCTCGGTATGGCTTGCAAGGCTCTCGGCTGGCACATCATGACTCCTGTTTTCGATGGCGCACACGAAGATGACATAAGAGAATGTTTCCGTCAGGCAAATGAGTACAACAAGGAACACAGGAACGACCCGTTTGAACTCAAGACAATGGATAAAGTTATCAACCCGAAAGCACTTGAATTTACGGAAGACTGTAAATTTACGCTTTATGACGGCCGTACAGGTGAAAAGTTCGATAACCGTGTAACAGTCGGCTATATGTATTACCTCAAACTTCACCACCTTGTTGACGATAAAATCCATGCACGTTCTGTAGGTCCTTATGCTCTCGTAACACAGCAGCCGCTCGGCGGTAAAGCACAGTTCGGCGGACAGCGTTTCGGAGAAATGGAAGTATGGGCATTGGAAGCATACGGCGCAGCTTATACTCTTCAGGAAATCCTCACTGTTAAATCAGACGATACAATCGGACGTGTTGACACATACGAGGCTATAGTAAAGGGACAGAATGTGCCTACTCCGGGTATTCCCGAGTCGTTCAAGGTTCTTATCAAGGAAATGCAGTCTCTTGGTCTTGATGTCAGGGTTCTTGACGAAAATCAGGAGGAAATCGACCTCAAGCAAGAGTTTGACGATGACCCGATTCCTTCAAGAAACAATGAATATATTGACGAGGAAGCTATAGACATCAACAGCCTTTCAGATGAGGAAATGGGCGAAGAGGGCTACAGAGTAGGAGACGACGAAAAAGATATTGATATGGATATTGATATGGATATTGATGAAGTCGACAAGGACGATGAGTTTAATTTTGATGCTGACGAAAAGGATATTTTTGACGGGGAAGACAGCGACAATTTTGATATACTCGACATCGATGACCCGTATGACGAATAATTAAATCATAAGTTATGCACGGCGGAAACGCCCTGCCGTGCATATAAGTCATGTATTCAGCATAAATTGCAGGAGGTAGCAGTTTGAAATTTAATACTTTTGATTCAATAAAAATAGGTCTTGCATCGCCCGAACAGATTAGAAACTGGTCATATGGTGTTGTTACAAGACCCGAAACCATAAATTACAGAACACAGAAGCCCGAAAAAGATGGTCTTTTCTGTGAAAAAATATTCGGACCAACAAAGGACTGGGAATGTCACTGCGGAAAGTTCAAGAAAATCCGTTTCAAAGGCAAAATCTGTGACCGCTGCGGAGTTGAAGTTACAAGGGCAAGAGTCCGCCGTGAAAGAATGGGCAGAATTGAACTTGCCGCTCCTGTTTCTCATATCTGGTATTTCAAGGGTACTCCGTCAAGAATAGGACAGGTGCTTGAAATCTCGCAGAAACGTCTTGAGGAAGTACTTTACTTTACAAAATACATCGTAACCGACCCGGGCGGTGTTTCGGAACTCGCAAAGAAACAGCTCCTTTCAGAAAAAGAATATCTCTCCTATCTCGAAAAATACGGTGATGATTTCAAGGCTGAAATGGGTGCAGAGGCTATTCAGAAACTTCTCAATGAATATGACCCTGCAAGATACGACGCTCACAAGGAAAGACTTGTTGAACTCGGTCAGATTACAATCAAAGGCACTAAGCCGGAATGTTTCAACAATCCGCTTGAATGTGACTGCGAAGAGTGCCGTAAATTCGCTGAACTTACTGATGTTGAGTGGAAAAATAATATTGAACTTTGTTCCGACGACCTGAAGCAAGAACTCGCCGGACTTCCCTCAGGACAGAAAAAAGTCAAGCTTATCAAGAGATTGCAGATTATCGAGGCTTTCCGTCTGTCAGGCAACAAGCCTGAATGGATGATACTCAATGTAATTCCTGTAATTCCGCCCGACCTCCGTCCTATGATTATGCTCGACGGCGGACGTTATGCAACATCTGACCTTAATGACCTCTACAGACGTGTTATCAACAGAAATAACCGTCTTATCAAGATGATTGAACTTGATGCTCCTGATATTATCGTAAGAAACGAAAAACGTATGCTTCAGGAGGCTGTTGACGCTCTTATTGATAACGGCAGACATGGCAGACCTGTTACAGGACCAAGCAACCGTGCATTGAAGTCACTCTCTGATATGCTTAAAGGTAAGCAGGGACGTTTCCGTCAGAACCTCCTCGGCAAGCGTGTTGACTACTCAGGACGTTCTGTTATCGTTGTTGGTCCTGAACTGAAAATGTATCAGTGCGGACTTCCGAAAGAAATGGCACTCGAACTCTTCAAGCCGTTTGTCCTCAAGAGACTTGTTGACAAAAAGGCTATTGCAAATATCAAGTCTGCAAGAAAACTCATTGACCGTGCAGACAACAAGGTGTGGGACGCTCTCGAAGACGTTATCAAAGACCACCCTGTAATGCTCAACCGTGCGCCTACGCTCCACCGTCTCGGTATTCAGGCATTTGAACCAATTCTCGTTGAGGGACGTGCAATCAAACTGCACCCGCTCGTATGTGCTGCGTTCAATGCGGACTTCGACGGCGACCAGATGGCTGTACATCTTCCTCTTTCAGCAGAGGCACAGGCAGAGGCAAGATTTCTCATGCTTGCAGCAAACAACCTCCTCAAACCTTCTGACGGCAAGCCTGTAGCTGTTCCGTCGCAGGATATGGTACTCGGTTCATACTATCTTACTATGGATAAGCCTGGTGAACTCGGTGAGGGCAAAGTTTTCCGTGATGTCAATGAAGCCCTTATGGCTTACAATGAGCATGACGTTTCACTTCACGCAAATATCAAAGTAAGGATTACAAAAGACATCGGCGACAAGAAAGTATCAAAGATTATCGACGCAACAGTCGGCAGACTTATCTTCAATGAAAATATTCCGCAGAACCTCGGATATGTTGACAGAACAAATTCTGACAAGCAGTTTGACCTCGAAATTTCGTTCCTTGTCGGCAAGAAAAAGCTGTCCGATATTATTGAACGCTGTATCAAAATTCATGGCACAACAACAACTTCCGAAGTACTTGACAGAATAAAGGCACTCGGATATAAATATTCAACAAGAGCAGCCCTTACGGTTGCTGTATGTGACGCTACAATTCCGCCGCAGAAAAAGGAAATTCTTGCAAAGGCAGATGAGGAAGTTCAGGAAATTACACAGGAATACGAGTACGGCTATATTTCCGCACAGGAGAAATCAGCAAAAATCGTTGCCCTCTGGACTGAAACAACCGACGCTGTTACAAATGCACTCAAGGCAAACTTTGACAAATACAATCCTATCTGGATGATGGCTGATTCCGGTGCGAGAGGTTCTATCTCACAAATCAGACAGCTTGCCGGTATGCGTGGACTTATTGCCAATACTTCCGGTGCGGTTATTGAAATCCCGATTCGTGCAAATTACCGTGAAGGACTTAATATCCTCGAATACTTCATTGCTTCACGAGGCGCAAGAAAAGGTCTTGCCGATACTGCCCTCCGTACAGCTGACTCAGGTTACCTTACACGTCGTCTTGTTGACGTTTCACAGGACGTTATTATCCGTGAGGAAGACTGCGGTACTACAGACGGTATTGATGTGTTTGAAATCACAAACGGCAAGGAAGTTGTTGAACCGCTGTCTGAAAGACTTATCGGAAGATTTCTTGCTGATGATTTCAGAGATGAAACAGGTGAACTTATTGTTTCAAGAAATAAGCTTATCACTGACGCAGACGCAAAGAAGATTATCGATGCGGGCGTTGAAAAGATAAAAATCCGTTCAGTTCTTAACTGTAAGGCAAAGACGGGCGTATGTGCGAAGTGCTACGGCGCAAACCTTGCATTCAATAATATTGTATCAGTCGGCGAGGCTGTAGGTGTAATCGCTGCACAGTCAATCGGCGAACCCGGTACACAGCTTACAATGAGAACGTTCCATACAGGCGGTGTTGCTTCTGCCGATGCGGAAGATATTACACAGGGTCTCCCTCGTGTTGAGGAACTCTTTGAAAGCAGACGACCAAAGGGTGCGGCTATTCTTTCAAGAATTTCCGGAACTGTTCACCTTGAGGAAGTAAAGACTACAACAAATGTTATTGTATCAAACGACGAAACAGGCGAGTCCGAGAATTATATGATACCATATAATCTCAAAAAGCGTGTTTCAGAGGGTGAGAAAATCACAAAAGGTACTCGTCTTACTGAGGGTAATATCTATCCTACTGACATTCTCAATATTCTTGGCACACAGGAAGTCCAGAACTATATCATAAACGAAGTTCAGAAAGTTTACCGTCTGCAAGGTGTTGACATCAACGACAAGCACATTGAAGTTATTGTCCGCCAGATGCTCCGCAAAGTCAAGGTTGAGGAAAGCGGTTCAAGTTATCTTCTTCCCGGAACTCTCGTTGACAGTAAGGAAATTGCCGCAATCAATGCTGAAATTCAGGCACGTATTGACGCAGGCGAATATGAACTTCAGCTTGTACAGTATACTCCTGTTCTTCAGGGTATCACAAAGGCTTCGTCCAATTCCGACAGTTTCATGTCCGCAGCTTCATTCCAGGAGACAACAAAGGCTCTTACAGATGCTGCAATCAGGGGCAAGAGCGATAAACTTCTCGGACTTAAAGAGAATGTTATTATCGGTAAGCTTATTCCTGCCGGAACTGGTATGGAATGCTACAACAAGGTAAAAGTTGTAAAAAACGAGACTGTCTCTTCTGTTGACCACAGTGTGAGCGCAGCAAGTCCGATTGTATGATTAAAAATAAAACTGCTGTACCTGAAATACGGTACAGCAGTTTTTATGTTAGTTCTGAAAAATTTCAGGAACAGGTGATATGTATGTGATAATATTTATCACCTCAATATGAGTTAAATGTGTTCTGTAATCTATACGGAATTCAACGAAAAAATCGCCGTCATATGTTTTTACGCTTTCATAAAACGACTATACAGCTTATAATTTTCTTTTTTCGGCTCATATTATACTTCTTTGATGTTTTTTCTGCAAATTCTTTTATTTAACTGAATTTTGTATTGACAAACTGCTGAAAATATTGTAGAATATTATTGTTAAATAAAAGAAAGATGAGGGTATTTATATGGATTACACTTATGTTACAAGTATGGTATGTTCAAAGGAAATCAGTTTTCACATTGAGGGCAATGTGATTACAAATGTACGCTTTGTGGGAGGCTGTAACGGAAATCTCAAGGCTATCTCAAAACTCGTCGACGGTATGACGGTTGAAGAGATTGAAGAGAAACTTAAGGGAAATCTCTGTGGCAAAAGACCTACTTCCTGTGCAGACCAGCTTTGTATCGCAGTAAGAGAGGCTTATGATTTTCTTAGTAACCAGTAATTATTCTATGAAGATATTATCGGGTTTTTCACCAATCATGAACTCAATTGCCTTGTTGCAGTTTCTGATTGTGTTTACCTGAGTATCTCCGCCGAATTCGCCGTCGAGCGTCCAGCTAATCTGCTCATCACTGAGAGAAGTGAATGTTATTTTGTCTGTTCGGAAAAATTTGATGTACTCCCTGTCAATCTCTTCCGAAATATTAAGGAGAGAATGTACAATTTTCTGCAACTGCATTATATTTGTCGGCTTTTTGATAAGGGTTACTTCAAACATTCCGTCATCAAGCAGGAAATCTGTTATTGAAAGAAGTCCGGCAACAGATGCGGAGTTTGTTACCATTCCGAAACAGAAATCGTCTTCAATAATATTGTCATTGTATTCGATGCGCATTCTTTTTGAGCGGACACTTGAAAGCTGTGTCATTCCGTTAAGCAGATATGAAGCATGACCTAAAATATTCTTGACCTGCTGTGAAGTCTCATAAGTCACATTGGTAAATGCACCAAAAGCGACGATATATGTGAAATATTTATCGTTGAAACTGCCTATATCACATTTGACAGGTTTACCTGATGTTATCCATTTTACAGCGTCCATTGTCGTTTTTGGTATTCCCAGAGTACGTGCGAAATCATTTGTCGAGCCTGCGGGAATGTATCCGATAGGAATTTTTCTTTCCGCTTTCATAAGACCATGCAGGCACTGGCTGAGCGTTCCGTCACCGCCTGCACAGACAAGCAGGTCGAAGCCGTTTTCACAGGCATACAGTGCCTGTACGGACGCATCGTCGCTGTTTTGCGTTATGCGGACAATCACTTCATAGTCTGCCTTGTTGAATTCATCTATAATTTCACCGAGTTTATAACCGATTGTTGCTCTTCCTGCAACAAGATTGATGATAAAATAAAGTTTTTTCATTGAAGAACCTCCTGTTTTTTGTATATTATTATTATAACTTGAAAAGGGAAGTTTTGCAAGAGAAAATAAATAATTAAAAAATAAAATTTTCTTAAAAAGACTTGACAAATGAAAAAATATGTGTTATAATATAAAAGCTGAATGAGTTACAGCAAAAAAATATTGGGGTGTCGCCAAGCGGTAAGGCAACGGACTCTGACTCCGTCATCCGGGGTTCAAATCCCTGTACCCCAACCATATTGGTGCTACTAAATAGCTGTACACCGAAAAAAGTCCGATTATTCGGGCTTTTTTGCTACTCAGAAGCCGAAAATTTATAGTGTAAAACCATGGCTGTTTTTTGCCTGTTTTTGTGGTGTACAGGGATTTGAACCCTCACAAATGAATAATATGGGAAAAACAGGAGCAGTTCAAAGGAAAAAATTAAAAAAATCCTGATTTTATACAATAGAATAATAGCAAATTTTGAAAGACCGTTTTGTCAGTTATCACGAATTTTAAGTGATGATGAACATGACGGTCTTTTTTTATTTTCCGCAAAAGGAGGCAAAGCTGATGAAAGAAAAACTGATAATCAACACCAATCTGCTCCGTAAGGAATCGGAGTTCCGAACAAAATCCTGCGTGGTGGAAAAAGCTGTGGCGGTTTCTCACAATGAGTTTGAAAATCTGAAAAGACATCCGCTGCGTGACAACAAGCTGATAGCCGAAAACGTCGATATGATGTACTGTGACAGAGATGACAATTATCACTGTCTGCTGATTTATGATGAAGAACAGGGTGACGGTCTGCTGATTGAATCCGAAGGAGCAGCTTATGCACGATATTCCCAGTATATCCCAATGGCGAAGGAACTTGTGGAAATGAACCGAAATCCCGAAATATCGCTTACAGACGGCGAAAAGAAGCTCCATGAACTTCTGCATGAGATGACAGACAGGATAGCGGAATTTTCGCATTCAGGGTATTCAGAGTTTTCACTTGACGACGTTTTTGAGGATCTCGGCGGCAATTTTGATGATGTGAAGAAAATGCTTGTTGAAGCAACAGCGGAAATACTGAATGAAAGAAACGATATTCGGTCGGTTAAGATAAACGACCTTGATATTCCGTTTCAGCCTGATATAAAGGTGGAAGCGGTTTCGGCAAACGAAGATTTATCCGAAGAAACCGAGATGAATATGACGATGTAAAGGGCAGATTTCTGCGGAAATTCAGCCTTTTTTATTATTGAAAAAGGAGAAGTGACAGATGATAAGATATTTTGAAGCGTTCGCAGGAATCGGCGCATTCCGATCGGCATTTGAAAAAGTTGGCGGATTTGAGTGCGTCGGGTGGTGCGAAATAGACAAATTTGCACAAAAGGCTTACCGAGCCTTGTATGATACAGGAGGTGAAGCGTTTTATGAGGACATCACGAAAATCGATTACGGAAGTATGCCGGATTTTGATATGCTCGTTGGCGGACCATGCTGCCAGTCGTTCAGTGTGGCGGGGCGCAGACTCGCTTTTGAGGATGACCGAGGAAACCTGTTTTTTGACTATATCAGAATCCTTGAAGTCAAGCGACCCAAGTATTTTATTGCTGAAAACGTACCCAATCTGCTGGGTATATCGCAGGGAGAGTGCTGGAAAATCATCCTTGAAAAGATTTCAGAACTGGGGTACAGTATGTGCTGGCGTGTGCTTAACTCTGCCGGCTTCGGAATACCGCAGTCCCGACGGAGGCTGTTCCTTGTCGGATATCTTGGAGAGAGATGTCCCGCCGAAATACTTTCTTTCGGACGAGGCAATGCGGAAAATGGCGGAAAAAGAAAACCTGAACAGCTGATAGGCGGAAGTCAGGGTTCGAGGGTGTACTCCACACAGGGTACGGCGGTCACGCAGTGCAGCGGTTCAGGAGGACGAGGCGGAAAAACAGGGCTTTACCTGATTGACTACAACGAAAATCCCAAAATCACCGACACTGCAAGGTGCATTACGGCACGTCAGAACAGCGGAATGTCACATCACAAGGGCGAACATTCCGCTGTTTTTTGCGAATATACGGCGAATTCAGATGCTCCGAGGGCAATTCTGAATCCATTCAAAGAAACCACCCGACAAAATGGCAGACGAGTAAAAAATCCCGATGAACCGATGTTTACGATAACCGTCACGGACAGGCACGGGGTTGTACACAGAGGGCGAATCCGCCGTCTTATGCCCGTTGAGTGCTGGCGTTTGCAAGGTTATGAGAAGGCTCAGTTTGAGAAAGTCGCCGCCACCGGAATGTCCGACGCACAGCTTTACAAACAGGCAGGAAATTCAATCACGGTGGCAGTTGTGGAAGCTATTGCAAAAAATTTAATAAAATTCGATGAGGAGATTGTTAATTATGAAAATTAAAATTTTTGAAAACAAGGAGTTTGGTTCGGTCAGGACTGTCATTACTGACGGCGAACCTTGGTTTGTTGGTAAGGATGTGGCGGTGATTCTTGGCTATTCTAAGCCAAGAAATGCAATTGCTGCACACGTCGATTGTGAGGATAAAAAGGTAGCCCTAATTCAGGGCGACCTTGGCGGAACGCAGAAAATGACTGTTATTAATGAAAGCGGACTTTACAGCCTGATTATTTCAAGCAAAATGCCGAAAGCAAGGGATTTCAAGCGTTGGGTGACCTCTGAAATACTCCCAACAATACGCAGAACTGGAGGTTATGTCGCCGACGAGGATATGTTCGTCGAAAACTACCTCCCATTTCTTGACGAGCCGTATCAGAATCTTTTCCGTCTGCAGATGATGGCGATAAATCAGCTCAACGAACGTATCCGCCACGACCAGCCGCTTGTGGAATTCGCAAATCAGGTGTCAAATACCGAAAATCTCATCGATATGAACGCAATGGCGAAACTTGCAGTGCAGAAAAATATCCCAATCGGCAGAAACAGGCTGTTCCGCTGGCTTCGTGAAAATGGTATTCTGATGTCGGGTAATCTGCCGTATCAGAAATTCATCGACCGTGGCTATTTTGCGGTGAAAGAGTCGATTTTTGAAACCGATTCCTTTTCTAAAACCTATCAGCAGACTTTCGTCACGGGAAAAGGTCAGCGATTTATTATCGGGCTGCTGAAAAAATATTACAATGAGTAAGGAGATGAAGCAATGAGTATAACTTCGATTAACACAGAACAGCTTCGCCGAATGGACGACAGTGAAGGTCTCGTAATTCAGGGCTGCGGCGGAGATTTGCAGGAGTGGCTTGACGGTATAAATGATATGCTGACAGAAAGCGGAATATTACAGAATGGAAAACGGTTTGAAACGGCGTACACCTTTAAAAATGAGAGGCTGACTTGTCTGCTGTTTCCGTTTGGTGACGTTCAGCCTGATGTTGGTAAGCTTGCGATGTGGCGACTTGAAACAAGGGAAACTTTCGGCAGCACGTGGCTGACCGACTATGTTGAGAATAATCTCGGAGGCTTTGTTCCGGAACAAGCCGAAGATGAAAATTTTGGAATGGAGATGAGCTGATGCCAAATCATATTACGAATATTGTCGGTTTTTCGGGCGATGAGAGCCGTATACAATCAATGCTGAACGAAATTCAGAACGATGAATACGGTATAGGTTCAGTTGATTTCAACAAAATAATCCCTATACCCGAAGAAAATTATGGATTTACTGCCAAAAGGACAAAAAATGTGGTCTGCTACGAAAATAATCAGTGCGATTGGGCAATTGCGATGTGGGGTACGAAGTGGAATTCTTACGGATATACCTCGGATACAGGCTTTAAGGGCGGAAAACTGGCGTTTCTTACAGCGTGGTCAGCTCCGCACCCGATACTGCAAAGGCTGTCGGAAATGTACCCCGAAATTGAAATCACCCACGAATGGGCGGACGAGGATATCGGCGTGAACTGCGGAAAATACGTCTATTCTGACGGCAAAATAGTCGGGGAATACTTCCCTGAAAGCAGCAGGGAGCGGATTGAATTCGCCGCCCGTGTGATGGACAGCAACCCTTCGGATTGGGGTTTGTTTCTGAATGCGAGCGGCACGGATTATGTGAATTTTTCCGACGAGGAATTTGAAATCGTCGAAATAGAGGGAAAAACGGCGCTGTTTACAAACGAAAGAATGACCGACGCTGACATCCCGAAAGGTCTGCACTGCTATCATCTCAGGCATGGCGATGACGGCAATTTTTGTACGCTCGAAAAAAGTGTTGCTGTGAATCACGCAGGCTCGGTAATCGTAAAAGAGCCGATAGACCTCGGCGAAAATGGCTATATATCGCTGAATAGTGGAAATGCTCCGAATTTCACAGGCGAAACAACGATTATGGAAAATTTTTTTACAAATGAGGAGGAACAGTCCGAATTTATGGGAATGGGGGTGACTTGAAATGCAGGAAAATAAACGTCCGAAATGCCCTATAATTGGGGCTGACGGCAACATTTTCAACATCATGGGGATAGCTTCAAGAACGCTGAAACGCAGCGATATGGCGGAAAAATCCAAGGAAATGTGCAGCCGTGTGACTTCGTCGGGCAGCTATGATGAGGCTCTTGGAATCATTATAGAGTACGTCGAGCCTTGTTCTGAGGCGGAAATGGATGATGAATCAGAGGATTTTGGAATGGAGATGTCGTGGTGACATATTTGTTAAATGAAACACTTTTTTGTTGTCGGCGGAAAGGAGAAAAATGAACAGTTTTATGTCTTGGGTAGGTGGCAAGAAGTCCTTAAGGGACGCGGTTCTTGCACGTCTGCCGCCCTATTATGAGCGATATATCGAGGTTTTCGGCGGTGCAGGGTGGGTGCTGTTCCACAAGCCGCCCGGCGATTTCGAGGTGTTCAACGATTTCAACAGCAATCTCACAAACCTGTACCGCTGTGTGCGTGACAAGCCCGGAAAACTGAAGAAAAAACTGCGGTATGTGCTTAATTCCCGTGAGGATTTCGACTGGATTTCGGCACTGCACAAACGCAGTCTTTTCCCGAAATTTCGGGATATTGACCGTGCCGCGAAGTTCTATCAGCTGATACGGTACAGCTACGCAAGCAGCCTTGACAGCTTTGCAAGTCAGCCGCACTCGATGTGGAGCGATTTTCCGCAGATTGATATGGCGGCAAAACGTTTACAGAGAGTAATAATTGAGAATAAGGATTTTGAAAAGCTCATCAGGCAGTACGACCGTCCGGTGAGCTTTTTTTATTGCGATCCACCGTATTTTGCGACTGAAAATTATTACAAGGACGTTGCATTTACTGCAAAAGACCACATCAGACTGCGTGATTCACTGCTGAAATGTTCGGGAAAATTTCTGGTATCCTATAACGATTGCCCTGAAATTCGGGAAATATGGGACAATGCCAATGTCTACATCGAGGAAATCAGCAGGCTGAATAATCTTGCACAGCGGTACGACGGCGGCTGTCAGTATGCCGAACTTTTCATATCAAATTACGATACTTCGGAGCGTTCGCATATGGACAGACAGCTTTCGTTTTTAGATGATAATATACAGGAGGTATAATATGAAGAAGAATACAGTTCACACAAGGGGCTTTGTAAATGACGACGGATGCATCGAAGTTCCGGGAGTTTTCCTTGAGGACGGTGCGGAGGTGGAGCTTGCCATCGAAGTGCAGTCGGGCAGATTCGAGGTCGCCGTGATGCCGTCCGAGAAGCCGAAAATGCCGAAAGACTGCGGAATTTCTGATGAAGAAATTATGAACTGCTGTAATCAGCACGAGGACTGCGGAGACTGTCCGCTGAACGATTACTGTGAGGACGAATTTGCGGATTAATTGCGATATATCGTGGATTGAAGAAGGTGAAAAGCATGAAAATTCTTGTGGTTGAACCCGAAAAAAAGCCGTATGCAAGGGAAATTTCGGACGATTTCCACGAAATGCAGGAGGTCGTCGGAGGTCTGATTGAACCGATTCGTTTTGAGCTGAAAAATGACGCTATTGCGTTCTGTAACGAAGAATTTCTCTTAAACGGCTCACGTCCGAACCGCTTGGTTGGCGGTGTGATGGTGCATGGGACGTTTTTCGTGGTCGGCAATGTGTTCAACGAGTACGGCGAGGAAATCAGTGTTTCGCTGACAGACGAGCAGATTGAAAAATATTCGGAAAAATTTGAATCTCCGATGTATGTCCTGCCGGAAGATTTGTGCGGTATTCTGCGTGAAATCGGCATTTTGGACGATGATGAGGACCCGGACGAAGTGCCGGAAATGTCAATGTGAAATAATTTCAGAAGGAGAAAATTATGTTAAAAAATAAAATTATGAAGAAAATCGGCGCAGGGTTTATGGCTGGACTCTGTGCTTTTTCAATGCTCGGAACAACCGTAAACGGCGGTATATCGGCAAAAGCAGAGAACGTCTCTGTTGCGGAAAACGAGGTTTTTCCGTCTGCCGATGAGGTCATCGCAACGGCGGCGACGCTGCTCGGAGCGCCCTACGGCTTCGGTTTTAAGGGATATACGGGCGTTTACTATCAGGGCGGCTACAGTCCGCTGACCGAGGAGTATATCAGGCAGCAGGGACTTGACTGCTCTGGTCTGATTTACTACACGCTGACGCAGCTTGGCTACGAAACAGGCGGTTTTTCGTGGAATAATCCCGTTCCCGTGGACACGATGCACTGGCTTTCCGTGAACGATAACTGTACAATTTCGTACGGCGGTGTGACTTCAAAAATCGACGTTGAGAAAAACGGCGTAAAGACCGAAGATAAGCCATATTGGGAGTGTCCTGACGGCTCGACAATCACGCCCGGCTCGGTGGTTATCGCCGATAATCTCAGCGGCGAGGACCATTCGTGGATATATATGGGCGAGTTTGAAAATCGTGATGAAGTTGTCGATTATCTGCGAAATATCGGCGTAAACGAGTCATATATCAACTCGTCAACCGTCGGCGACGGAAACGGTGACGGCGGTACCCACTGGCGTATCGAGTCCAACGGCTCGCAGGGCGTTGTCATCAATAATAATACTGACGGTAAAAAAGCGACCGCAATGAATATGTCGGCGTTCAGAATCACCAAAACAGAGGCGGAATTTACGATTACAAAGGTCTTGAATGCCGATAATTCGGTAAAAATCAGCGGTACAAGTCCGATTGACGGCACTCGGGCAATATACGGTGTGTATACTGATTCCGACTGTACTCAGAAAGTCGGCGAAATCAAAATCGGCGACGACGGAACGGGTTCGATTACGCTGCCCGATAAGCAGTATTATGTCAAGGAAATTTCCGCTCCGACGGGTTACGATTTGTCGGCAGACGTTGTGGCTTTGAAAGCTGATTCCAACGTCAACGTCGGAGAAAATATTACAAGCGGTATAATTAAAATCAACAAGACCGCAGAGGACGGCGTGATTTCAGACCGTGAGTTTGTGATTTCGTGGACAGAAAACGGCGTGGAATACAGCAAAAATGCGGTTACGAATACCGACGGAATTGCTGAAATTGATGGTCTTCACGTTTACGATTTCGGCAGCAAAAGTGCGATTTCGTACAATATTTCGGAGATAAATCCGGACACAAGATACGAAACTCCGAAGGCTCAGGACGTGACTTTGACGGGCGGAAATGCCGATTTGACGGTTGATGTGGACTTTGAAAACGTGCTGAAAAAGGGCAGTATCCGCATAAACAAGCAGTCCGAGGACGGTCAGAACGGCGACAGAACTTTCACAATTTCGGGCGGCGGTCAGACTTACACGCTCGTTACAGGTGCAGACGGAACGGCGATTCTTGCCGATATTCCTGTGTTTGACGGCAACAACGAGCCGATTGTTTACACAATCAGCGAGAATGATGTGCCTGTCAGATACGTAGTTCCGGCAGAGCAGTCGGCAACGCTTGTGGCAGATGAAACTGTTGAAGTTACTTTTGAAAATAAGCTGAAAAAGTTCACTGCCGAAGTTGTCAAGAGGGACTCCGAAAACGGCGGTTCACAGGGAAATGCGACGCTTGCTGGTGCAGTTTACGGATTGTATAATAACGGTGAGCGTGTGGCAACTTACACGACTGACGAAAACGGTCACTTCATAACCGATGAGTTTGTGTGCGGAAATTACACTCTTCAGGAGCTTTCGCCGTCCGAAGGCTATCTTCTGAATGACGAAATTTATACTCTCGGTACAGAACCTGAAAATTATGTGATTGAGATGAATCCTGTTTCGCTCGATGTCACAGAGGACGTGAAAAAAGGCTGTATTTCGATAATAAAGCACTCCGATGACAATGAAAATGTCGTTGAAAATCTTGAAATGGGTGCTGAATTTGAAATTTTCCTCAAGTCCGCAGGCAGTTACGAAAATGCAAAAGATTCAGAAAAAGACTACCTCATAACCGACGAAAACGGCTTTGCGAAGTCGAAATTTATGCCCTACGGCGTGTATACTGTCCGTCAAACAAAGACAGTTAACGATTCAGAATTCGTCCCTGACTTCGATGTTTTCATTTCAGAAAACGAAAAAACTTACGAATATATCCTCAATGACGTTCCGTTCAAATCGTATATCCACATCACGAAAATCGACGCAGAATCGGGAAAAACTATTGCTTACGAGGGTGCCGGATTTCAGATTTTTGACTCCGAAAACAACCTCGTGAATATAGGCGTGGACACGTTCTACACCAATTCCGAAGGCTTCCTGATTACTCCTGAAACGCTCCCGTACGGCGATTATACGCTTATTGAGGCACAGGCTCCTTTTGGCTATATTCTGGACAAAACTCCTGTTCCGTTCAGCGTGACGGCGGCGAATTCGGAGGAGGAAAATGCCGTGAATATCGTCAGAGTGACCAAGTCGGACACCGCTCAGAAAGGCAGAATTTCCGTTCAGAAAACAGGTGAGATTTTCAGTTCTGTAAGCGAAAATGAGGAAAAATATACTCCGATTTTTGAGAAAAAAGGGCTTGAAAACGCCGTATTTCAGGTGATCGCAGCCTCAGACATTATTACGGCGGACGGCACCGTCAGGGCAAATGCAGGCGACGTTGTGGCGGAGCTTGTGACTGATGAAAATGGCTATGCAGAAACCGATTTGCTCTATCTTGGAAAGTACGAAATTACAGAGGTTTCCGCACCTTATGGATACGTCAAAAGTCCCGAAATACAGGCAGTTGAGCTGACTTACGCAGGACAGGAGGTCACGGTGAGAGACACAATGAATACGTCGTTTGTGAACGATTATCAGGGCATCGAAATCAGCCTTGAAAAGTTTATGGAAAGTGATGAAATGTACGGAATATCGGCAGAAAACAGCTATATGAACGTTCGCTTCGGATTGTTCGCCGCTGAAGAAATTGTCGCTGTCGACGGAACATCAGTTCCCGAAAACGGACTGATTGCGGAGGTTTCACTCGGCGAGGATATGAAAGCCGTATTTGCCGAAAAACTGCCGTTTTCACGCTATTACGTTCAGGAAATCGCCACCGATGAACACTATGTTCTGAACGGCGAAAAGTACCTTGTGAATTTTGAGTATATGGGTCAGGAAATGACTACAGTGTACGTGAACTGCGGACAGTTCAAGAATATACTCAAGCGTGGAACGGTCAAGGGAATCAAGGTGAATGAGTCCGAAGAACCGCTTGAAAACGCACTTTTCGGACTGTTTAATAATGACTGTACAGAATTTACGGCAGACAATGCGATTGTGACCGCAAAGTCCGATAAACAGGGAAAATTTAAGTTTGCAGAAGTGGTTTACGGCGAGTATATTGTCCGTGAAATCGCAGCTCCCGACGGATATATTCTGAGCGACAAAAAATATCCCATTACAATTTCTGAAAACGGCGAAATCGTCGAAATTACGGCAAAAAACAAGCCTGTGACCGTCGAAATCAGCAAGCGTGACGTTTACGGAAACGAGCTTGAGGGTGCTGAAATGGAGCTTGTCAACAGTGACGGAGAAGTCGTTGAAAAATGGACTTCAGACGGCAAAAATCACGTAATATCGGGACTTTCCGCAGGTGAGTACGTGCTGAAGGAGGCTGCGGCTCCGGACGGCTATGTTATTGCAACCGACATCAGATTCACTGTTTATACAGACGGTACAATAACGGTCGAAAACGTCGATTCTACGGCGGTTTCGGCGGACGGAAATCCGATGATTGTTATGGTTGACGAAGCTGAAAAGGTTCCCGAAAAAACTCCTGAAACTCCGAAAACTCCTGAAACACCGAGCGTTCCTACGGGTGACGCAGGCAGAAATCCGCTGGCATATTTTATGCTTGCAGGTGGTCTGATTCTGCTTATTTCGCTTGGAATCGGCAGAAAAAAGTGCAAAACTGAGAAAGGAAACCGCATATGACAAAGAAAAAAATAATCCGAATCGGGCTGGCTGTTCTTGCAGCCGCCCTCCTCGCAGGAGGAGCTGTGCTGCTCACAAAGGACGGTATTTCGCAGAAAATCAAGGAAAAAGAGCTGATTCCGCACACGCCTGCGCCGATTTTACTTGCCGAACTTGACGATGCTGTTCCGGAAGTTCCGACAGAGGATATTCAGGTTGAAACGGAGTATGTCAAGCCTGAAAATATTCAGGATTTTCCCGATATTACGCCGGAAACTCCTGTTTCGGAAATGCCGTCCGAAAATGTTCAGAACGAACTCAGGGAAAGCGTCAAAAATATACAGACTGTATATCCTGATACGGTCGGATGGCTGTATATCCCCGATACTTCGGTAAATTATCCGGTTATGCAGGGCGAGGACAACGATTTCTACCTGCACCACTTCTACGACGGAAGCAAGCTGCTGTCGGGTTCGGTTTTCCTCGATTTCCGCTGTGAGAGCCGTTTTATGAACAATCTGAACGTGCTGTACGGTCACAATATGAACAACGGTTCGATGTTTGCGGACGTGTGCAGATTCAAGGAATATGGCTATTTTCAGGCACATAAGTACGGCTGGCTGGCTACTGCGGACGACGTTTACAGGATTGACTTTTTTTCTGTGGCGGTGACTGACTGCGGTGACGAAATTTACAGCGGATTCGAAAATACCGCCGACCGAATCAGCCATATTTACGATATATCGCAGATTTACGAGCCGACGGAAATCGGTGAGCAGGACCGTCTGGTGCTGCTCTCGACCTGTTCGTATGAATTCGAAAATGCGAGAACGGTGCTGACGGGAAAGCTCGTGAGAATGGAGGACGATATATGAAAAATCTCGGAAAAAAGGCGGTTTCAACGCTTTTCGGAGCGCTTGCGGTCGCCAACATGATGACAATGACCGCCTTTGCGGAGGGCGACGTTGCGGGAGCAGTCGAAAATACGTGGAATTCCGCAAAAAGTCAGATTAAAAGTATTACCAATAACGTCATATTCCCCATAATCGACGTAGTTCTGGTAATTCTGCTGTTTGTCAAGATAGGTACGATATACTTGGAGTATAAAAAGCACGGTCAGCTTGAATGGACTCCGGCGGCGATTCTGTTCGGAGGACTTCTCTTCTCACTGACCGCCCCGCTGTACATCTGGAGCGTAGTGAACATCTGACGGTCGGATTTTTTGTTGAATCGAGGTGAAAAAAGTGCCGTATATTCCATTTACAGAAGAACAGAAAATGACCGCAAACAGCGTAGAACTGGCAGATTTCCTGCGTATGCGT
This sequence comes from uncultured Alistipes sp., assembly GCA_964460175.1. GTDB lineage: Bacteria > Bacillota > Clostridia > Oscillospirales > Ruminococcaceae > Ruminococcus. Next base: position 26,573 of record CAYWPN010000001.1, read on the forward strand.
GGCGAAAGACTTGAGCGTGCGGGGCGTGAGTACAAGATGATTTACAGCGACAGTTCGGGCAGTCACGACAGCATCACAATATCGGGTTCAAGGTGGTTTGACCACAAAAATCAGGTCGGCGGCGGTGCGATAAAATTTATGCAGTATTTTTACAATATGGACTTCCCGACGGCTGTTCAGGCATTGCTGGGGTACTCAGTCGAGCCGGCGGTGCGGAGTCCTCCGAAAGCGGCTGTACAGGCGGAAAAACCGAGGAATTTCAGACTTCCCGAAGCCAACGATAATATACGCAGAGTATATGCCTATCTGATTAAACAGCGGTTCATAAATCCCGAAATTATCGGATATTTTGCGAAAAAACGCACTCTTTACGAGGACAAGGAGCATCACAATGCGGTGTTCGTTGGACTTGACGAAAACGGCGTGCCACGTCAGGCTCACAAGCGTTCAACGTCAACTTTCGGGAAATCTTTTCGGCAGACCGTCGAGGGTTCGGACACAAAATACAGCTTTGCGCACTTCGGAAAATCAGAAAAAATGTTCGTTTTTGAAGCTCCGATTGATATGCTTTCGTACCTTACTCTGCACCCCGAAAACTGGCAGAAACACAGCTATATCGCCATGAACGGCGTGTATGAAAGTGCTGTTCTGACGGCTTTGAAAGGTTACCCGAATCTGTCCGAAATCCTGATTTGCACCGACAACGACGAGGGCGGAATTGACGCTGCGGACAGGCTGAAAGATATACTGTCTGACAGCGGATATGCAGATATTAAGCGGATTCTGCCGCATAACAAAGACTTCAATGAGGACTTGAAACAGCTTAACGGTGCTGAATTTTTGCCTGCTGTACCTCACAGACGACTGGAAAAATACCATGAAATCGCAGGAGCTCTTCAGTACCTCAGATGCCGTCCGGAACGCCTGATATCGCAGATTTCCGCCGCTTTCAGAAACGGACAGTACCGCTGTCTTGCCGAGTATGTGCTTGCAGGCTCGGCATTTTTTATCGGTGCAAAAAATGAAAATACGATGTTCGAAAAGCTGAAATCAAAGCTTGCGAATGAGTACCGTGCGTACAGCGACAAGGGCAGAATATCGGCGAAAATTGATAACCTGAAGTCTGCGTATTCGGCTGTATATCGGGATTTTCAGCAGTCTGCACGTACCCGTGAGCAGTCGGTTCAGACGGCAAAAAGTCTGTTTATTCTGGCGGACTGTGCCGTGAAAATCTGCACTGAACAGAAGCTGTGCCAAAAAAATGATGAAACGGAGTCCGAGACTTCTGAGATGTCAGCGGGGGTGCGTCATGAAGTCATTGGATATTAATATATCAACTGAAATTGACGGTATATAGCGGAAAGAAGAATATTTGGAGGGATGCGGATGGATGAAAAACAGACAGCAGTTATAGTTATACTAATTGTATTTTTTATTATTTTTCTTGTGATTGTAAACCTGCTTGACAACAGGAGTATTAATGGCATAAAGGCGAAAACTGTGGGCGACGGTCAACACGGAACGGCTCGCTGGGCAACGAAATCCGAGATAAAAAATACTTTTGTTTCCGTGCCGTTTGAGCCTGAAAAATGGCGTAATGGCGAGGATTTGCCGACGGTTCAGGGTACTGTCGTGGGGTGCAGAGGACGGCGGAAAACGGTCGCACTGGTGGACACGGGTGACGTTCACACGCTGATGATTGGTGCAGCGGGCGTGGGCAAGACAGCGTTTTTTCTGTACCCGAATATCGAGTTTGCCTGTGCTTCGGGAATGTCGTTTCTGCAAACCGATACAAAAGGTGATGTTGTCCGAAATTACGGAAATATAGCCAAAAACTGCTACGGTTACAATGTTTCAGTGCTTGATTTGCGTAACCCGACAAGAAGCGACGAAAACAACATTATACATTCTGTAAATAAATATATGGACGAATATCTTGCCGATAAAAGCAATCTGTCCGCAAAGGCAAAAGCCGAAAAATACGCCAAAATCACGGCAAAAACAATTATAAATATCGGCGGCGGTGACGGAAATTACGGGCAGAATGCGTTCTTTTACGATGCAGCGGAAGGTCTTCTTGCTTCTGTAATTCTGCTTTTGGCGGAGTTCGGCGACAAAAATGAACGTCATATCGTATCAGTTTTCAAGCTGATTCAGGACTTGATTTCAAAGCCCGACGGTAAGGGGCAGAAGATGTATTTCACGACGCTCATGGAAAAACTGCCGTCGGAGCATAAGGCAAAGTGGCTCGCAGGAGCGGCTCTGAACTCGGCTGATCAGGCAATGATGTCGGTAATGTCAACAGCTTTGTCACGATTGAACAGCTTTCTGGACTCCGAGATGGAGCAGATTCTGTGTTTCGGCACGGCTATAGACGCTAACGGTTTTGTGCCGAAAAATCGGCGATTTTCATTATTTTACCCGAAGAAGATAATAGCAAATATTTTATGGTCAGCCTGCTGATTCAGCAGTTGTATCGTGAAATTCTGGTTATCGCTGATGAGAACGGCGGTACGCTGAAAAACAGGGTAATGTTCTTTGCCGATGAATTCGGAACTTTCCCGAAAATTGATGGTGCAGAAGCGATGTTTTCCGCAGGACGTAGCCGAAAACTCAGCATTGTGGCAATAATTCAGTCGTTCGCACAGCTTGAGCAGAACTACGGAAAACAGGGCATGGAAATCATCACTGACAACACGCAATTGACGATATTCGGCGGTTTTGCGCCTAATTCACAGTCTGCGGAGATGCTGTCCAAAGCTCTCGGCGAGCAGACTGTGCAGTCTGGTTCCGTGTCGCACGGCAAGGAAAAATCACAGTCACTGCAGATGATCGGCAGACCGCTGATGACCGTTGACGAGCTGAAAAGTATGCCCAAAGGTCAGTTTATCGTCATGAAAACAGGCTCTCACCCGATGATTTCAAAACTGAAACTGTACTTCAAATGGGGCATAAAATTCGGCGAGCCTTTTCAAATCGAGGACAGGGGTGCAAGGGCGGTCAGCTATATGGAGCGTGACGAGCTTATCCGTGAAGTTGAGCTGAAATATCCGCTGAAAAATCCTCTGCCTGAACCCGAATATGACGAAAAATCGCCGAAATCAAGGCGGTTGCTGAAAACAGGAGGGATGTAAAAATTGATTGTTCCGGAACGAATTTACGACGAAAATCTGCCACACAGAGCCGTCAGCGTGTACTGCTACCTGTGCGGACGTGCGGATAAAAAAGGCGAGTGTTTTCCGTCGGTCAGGACTGTTGCGGAGGACTTGCATATCAGTAAAAGGACGGTATTTCGGGCAATTTCCGACCTTGAACGTGCGGGACTTCTGACGAGAACGGCTCGCAGGCGTGTTCACGGCGGACGGAGTTCTTCGCTGTACAAAATTAAAATTTAAGGGGGTGGTGTGCCATGTTTGACTGGATTGGCGACGCTATGGAATGGATTGGAGACGGAATTTCATCGATGTGGGACAACACGGTGGGCTCGGCGGTCGACGCCGTCACGGACAAGATATGGGATGTCATGTTCGAGTGGCTGTTCAACCTGATTTACGGCGGTATTTCGGACTTATTTGAGTTTATCAACGCAACGACAAGCGATATTTTTGCACTTTCGTGGGTGCAGACGTTCATTTCGCTGTTCCACCATCTGGCGTGGATGCTGTTTGTCTGCGGATTTATTGTGGCGGTATTTGATACGGCAATTGCCTGTGAATCGGGGCAAAACAACGTAAAGACAACCTGTCTGAACGTGCTGAAAGGCTTTATTGCGGTGAATCTGGTCACGGTAGTTCCGCAGAGACTGTACAGCTTCTGCACGTCGCTTCAGGGGACGTTTACCCGTGATTTACTGGGAAATTTCATAGGTTCAACGACCGATACGGTAGCCGGTTCCGCACTGAGCGTGATAGTTGCACTGGCGGAAGATATATCGCTGTTCAGCCTGTTTTTTATCGTACTTTTTGGCTATTGTACGATAAAAGTCGTGTTTGCGAACATCAAAAGGGGCGGAATCCTGCTGTGTCAGATAGCGGTGGGAAGCCTGTATATGTTCGGAGTTCCGAGGGGCTATACGGACGGATTTTTCGGCTGGTGCAGGCAGGTTATTGCGACCTGTCTGACGGCTTTTTTGCAGACTACAATCCTGTATCTCGGACTTCTGACCTACACTCAGCACGCTCTGCTGGCGGTGGGAATATGTCTTTCGGCGAACGAAGTGCCGAGAATCGCACAGATGTTCGGACTGGATACAAGTACAAAAGTCAATATGATGAGCGTGAGTCATACCATGTCTATGGGTTCAAAGGCTGTGAAAATGATGACGAAAAAGTGAGGTGACCGGAATTGAAAACCTATATTTATCCCGAAAATCTGCGTGCCACGATCAAGCTGTGGTTCTGGAACGTGAGGGACTTTCTGATAATCTGCGGTGGAATAATTCTGTCGGTGGCGCTGCTTGCGAAGCTGTGGACGGTGATTCCGCTGGCAGTTACGGTATGCTACGCATTTCTGAGTCTGCGGGCGGACGACAGCTCAATTATGGACTATATCGCCAACGCTGTGAAGTTTTTTATGACCTCACAGCAGATTTTTTTGTGGGAGGAAGGCTATGAAAAGTAAGAAAAACAGCGTTCAGAAGCTCATTGGCTTTGAACGTTTTACGAAGTACGGTGTGCGGACGGACAGGTGCGAATTTGCGTTTTTTGGCGTAGAACCGACAAATATCTCGGTGCTTTCGGCTGCGAATATCGAGACAAAAATTCATCATCTCACGATGCTGCTAAGTATGATTCCCGACCTTGAGTTGACCGCTTTGGACAGTGCCGAGTGTTTCGATGCCAACAAATCGTATATTCGTAAAAGACTTAACAAAGAAAATAATGAATCCGTCCGCAGATTATTGCAGGCGGATTTTGATTTTCTGGACGAAATACAGACGGAAATGTCGTCGGCAAGGCAGTTTGTATTCTGTGTGAGATTCTACAGGGAGAATGACGAGCAAATATTCAAGTCCGTGAACCGAATTGAAAAATTCATCGCAGAGTACGGATTTACCGCCAAAAGAATGGCAAAATCCGACATCAAGCGTATGCTCGCACTGTATTTCGGGACGAGTATTTCAGGCGAGGAAATCCCCGATATTGAGGGCGAAAACGAGTTTAATCCGGAGGTTCAATCAGATGAAAATTAATAAACAAAAGAGAAAAAAGCTGTCCGCAGAACAGCTTGAAACCGGTGAAATCAAGGACTTTTTTGACCGTATCGTGCCGGGAATAATCAGATTTTACACCGATCACTACATCTGCGGAAATTTTTACAAGTCGGTCTGGGCGGTCACTGAGTACCCTCCGACCACTGAGGAAACTGCTATTTTAGCACATTTAGCGGACAGAAACGGCGTAACACTGCGGATTTACAACCGTCTTGTGACCGCTCAGGAACAGCGGAAAATCGTACAGCAGGCAATGCGCAAGAACCATATGATGACCACGACAAACGACGTGAACGAGAGCGTCAGGGCGCAGGACAACATCAATGACGTTGTGGAACTGCTGTCAGAACTCCGCAGAAACAAGGAAAATCTGCTCCACACGGCTGTTTTTATCGAACTGAAGGCAATTTCTGAGGATAAGCTCCGTGAACTTCAGGCGGACGTAACTATGGAGCTGACCCGTTCAAAAATCAGCGTTGACAGGCTGACTTTACGTCAGAAAGAGGGATTTTTGTCCGTGCTTCCAACTGGTAGTAATGTGTTCGGAAACCAGTTTGAGAGAGTGCTTCCGGCATCGAGTGCGGCGAACCTGTATCCGCTGAATTATTCAGGAAAAACCGACGAAAACGGCTTCTATATCGGTCGTGACAAGTACGGCAGCAATGTTTTGGTGGACTTCGATAAGCGTACCGAGGACAAGACAAATTCAAATATTCTGATTCTCGGAAACAGCGGTCAGGGCAAGTCGTACCTGATGAAACTGCTGCTTTGCAATCAGCGTGAGGCGGGCAAAAATGTGCTTGTTTTAGACCCTGAGCATGAATATGAGGAGTTGTGCGAAAATCTCGGCGGCACCTACATCGACATGATGTCGGGTGAATTTATGATAAATCCGCTTGAGCCGAAAGAGTGGTCGGACGGCGAAAAATCTATGGATGACAGTCCTGAAACTTTCAGGAAAGTTACAAGATTATCGCAGCATATCAGCTATTTAAAGGACTTTTTCAGGGCTTACAAGGACTTCACGGACGGCGAAATTGACACCATTGAAATCATGCTGATGAAGCTGTACACACGTTTCGGAATCGATGATTTTACGGATTTCAGTACGCTGAAACCCACAGATTATCCGACTGTTGAGGACTTATACAGCCTCGTGGAAAAGGAGTTCATGGCGTTTGACAGTGCGAAAAAACACCTGTATACCGAGGAAATTCTGCAGAATATCTGTCTCGGACTGCACTCTATGTGCAAGGGTGCAGAGTCAAAATATTTCAATGGTCACACGAATATCCGTGACGGCGAATTCATTTGTTTCGGCGTAAAAGGTCTTATGGACACCAATAAAAGGCTCAAGGATACGCTGCTTTTCAACATTCTAAGCTATATGAGCAATCAGCTTCTGGGGCGTGGAAACACGGTTGCAGCCATAGATGAACTGTATTTATTTTTAACAAATATGACTGCAATCGAGTACATCCGCAACGGCATGAAGCGTGTGCGTAAAAAAGAATCGTCGTTTATTCTGGCAAGTCAGAACATCGAGGACTTCCTTCTGCCCGAAATAAAGGAGTTTACCAAGCCTTTGTTTTCAATTCCGAGCCACCATTTTCTGTTCAATCCCGGCAATATTTCGCCTGTGGATTTTATGGACATACTTCAGATTGAGCATTCGGAATACTGCCTGATTCAGTATCCTGAGCGTGGAATCTGCCTGTACCGCTGCGGAAATGAACGCTATCTGTTACAGGTTATTGCTCCGTCTTACAAGGAAAAACTGTTCGGTAAAGCCGGAGGAAGATAATCACGCAAAACGCTTGATTTACAGCTGAAAAAATGTTATAATAATTTAAAATCTATTAATTGAGTAGGTGAGATTTTGAAATATATTCTTATGCATAAAAATATTTCTGTGGCAGAAATTGATATAGATGATGCGGTAGGGGGTATCACGGAAATCAGCGATATAATGCGAAAAGAACATCTTCCGATTGGTGTTCTTCATTCGCTCAGGCACAAGGAAATCGTTGACCGTGCGGCATTGAATCACTGGTGGAGAGGACGCTCCATTCCTGCAAGCCGTATGGGAATTGCCGATGTGCTTGATTCCCTTGGACTGTATGAAACGGGCGAACTTCTGACAAAATGTTTCGGACTGAGTCTGTCGGACCACTACTGGATAAAGCCTGTTGGAAGTGCGTTGACATGGGAAAAAGTAAACTTTTTTGATAATGATTTTTCGGACGATATCGGTGATGTGCTTCTGGGAACAAGCCGAAAAACTTCTGATTTTGATTTCCTTTCGCCCGACAACACGTCGGACGGCAATCTGAAAAAGCGTTGGAAGATAATAAACGGGAAGCGATGTCTGCTGAAATCGGGTTCAGAACCGTTCAGACAGCAGCCTTTCAATGAGGTCATAGCTTCAAAAATAATGGAAAGACTGGGAATAAATTATGTTTCTTATGATATTTTTTGGAACGAAAACGAGCCTTTCAGCGTGTGCGAGGATTTTGTAACGAGAGATACGGAGCTTATCAGTGCATACCGGATACTTCAGATTCGTCCAAAGGAAAATCACGAAAACGAGTACCTTCATTATGTGAATATCTGCCGTGAAATCGGAATAAATGACATTGTTCAGGCTCTTGACGCAATGATAATTACCGATTATCTAATAGCAAACGAGGACAGGCATTTCAATAATTTCGGACTGCTCAGGAACGCCGATACGCTTGAATGGATAGGTGCGGCACCGATTTTTGACAGCGGAACTTCCCTCTGGTACAACGTTACGGAAAAAAATATTCCGTATACAGATGTGAAATGCAAGCCGTTCAAGAAAACTCACAGCGAGCAGTTAAGGCTTGTTTCAGATTTAAAAAGATTTGATTTTTCAAGGCTTGACGGCATCGAAGATGAGATAAAAGAGATAATGACATCCGAAAATTCGGGGAATTTCATTGAAGAAAGCAGGGCTGAAGTAATAGCGGAATCTGTCAGAAAGCGAATCGACCACATTCAGAATATTGCTCTTGCGGAGGATATTTCAGAGGAATATGAAATGAAAATTGAATGAAATAATCTTGAGAGTCGCAATAAAATGCGGCTCTTTTTTATGGAAGAAAGGTGATAAAATGGCAGAAGCATTAGCGGCTGCCGCAAAGGCACTGCTGAAAAAACTTGCGGTAGATACTGCACTTGACAAGGAAAAGCGGAATAAATTTCTGCTTATAATCGGCAGCATAGCTGTGGGATTACTTTTTCTGCTGTTTGCACCGATAGCTGTTCTTTCGAGTATGGGAGAGATTGAAAGTCCCGATATATCGGTGAATTTCGATGAAAGTGAGTTCTTTGAAAATCTGGACAGTCAGCAGCAGGAAAAGCTCACACAGATGGAATCGGATGGGCAGACAATTGCCGATTCAATGTCTGCAATCGGACTTCAGGAACAGATTATCAAGGCACAGCTGATATATTTTTCGTACTTTGAAAGCAGTGAGATTGTTGATTTTTCGGGCTATGCAGAGATGTTCAGAAACGAAAATGATGAAGCTCTGATTTCGGATATCAACAGTTTTTATGGACTTGAAATCAGTTACGAGGACTTCATGCGGAGCTATGTCATGGTTATGAACGCTACAATAAACGAATATATGTTCACGGATTCGGACACGAAAAACTGTGCTGATTTGGCGGCTTGGGCAAGGAATGCTTACGTTTCAGGCTGGGGATTTCAGGAAAATTATTTCGGTGAAATGGATGAGAATTTGTGGTATCGCTGTGCTGATAACGTTGGTCTGGTTATGGGGTATCTGAAGTATAATCCGTATGAAAAAAGTTTTTCAAACTATGTTGACACGCTGATTTATAACGAAATCGGCGGACTTGATACAATGCCTGATATTGCAGGAATCGGACTTTTCGATGGAAATAATTTCGGAATTTATGTCGGCGACGGCGAAGCAGTTTTTGCGTCTTACGATGCGGGAAAGGTCGTAAAATCGCTTGTTTCAGAAGGAAACTGGATTAGCTGGTGTACCTTTGAGGGCGTGGAATATCCGCAGGAAGTTGCTGATAAAATCAACGAAATTCAGAATCCGACGGAAGAAAATACAGAAAAAAATGAAAGTGATGAGTGATTTTTTATGAGGATTAATTTGAAAAACGGCGAATATACGTCGCTTGCAAAGGATTTTCCTATGAATATTCTTGAAATTCAGGACACGCTTGACAGGCTTGGTCAGAACAATTCCGTTGTAAATTTCAGGATTTCCGAGTACGAAAATATGTATTTGCCGAAGAGTATGTGCAGGGATTTTTCAGCGAATATTTACAGGATGAATCTTTTCGTAAACCGCTATGAAGGGCTTGATTACGCTGAAAAGGCGGTTTTTAAAGGTCTCGTGGAAAGAAGTCCCGCCTGTGATATTGATGACATGATTCTTATGACGTACGGCTTGAAATCCGTTCCCGTGTGGCAGTGCGATGATATTGACGAACTTGGTGAAACCGTCATAAACGGCAGAATGATTGATGAAATCAGGGATTTTGACGATGAAAAACTTGATATGTTGAGCAGAGCTATGGTTGGGGCTGTTTATCAGGAAAGAAACGGCGGTGCGATTATTGATGGCTATTATTGTGAACTTTCGGCTTATGAAAAGCCGGATATCAACATCGAAATTGGCAGACCTGAAAACTGTTTTTTCCATCTGCTGATTGCTCCAGTAAAGAAGAGTGGTGTCCCCAATTACGGCTCTGCACAGTGGATTTCGCTGCCTTTTGATAAGGAAAATCAGAATGTTAATTTTGAAAAAATGACCTGTGTGAAAAGTGAATCTTCGCTCCCGAATCTGTCAAAAAATCAGTTTCATACGGAAAATATTGGTGAGCTGAATGACCTTGCAAAGTCGCTTTCAGAGCTGTCTCACTATGATTTTGTGAAGCTGAAAGCGGTTATGGAAGTGGAAAATATTTGTGAAATTTCAGATACACTTGACTGTACTGGCAGGCTTTCAGAATATCAGTTTGACGGGAATATTGTGGATTCAGGTGAGTTCGGAAAGGCGTATCTGCTGAAAAATCTGCCTGCGGATTTTGATTCTGCAATACTTGAAAATACGGATTTATGCGATTTCGGTGAAAAGATTCTGGCACAGAAAAACGGCGAAATTACTTCTTATGGAGCGGTTTCGGGCAGAGGTCAGGAGCTTTATTCTGTACTGACTGTTCAGCCGGAACAGGAGCTTGACGAAGATGAAAATTGTGAAATGGGGATGAGTTTATGAAGAAAAATGTAAGCATTGCGGTCAGCGGTGAAAAGCTGTCGGCGCTGGAAATGTACCTTGTGCAGAAGAATACAACGCTCGTTGCGGAACTTGAAAAATTCACGGAACAGCTCTATATGAAGCACGTTCCGCAGAATGTCAGGGACTATATTGACCTGATGTCGTCGCAGAAGTCCGACAGAAAGGAAAACCGCCACACGAAGTCTGAAACTTCAGTTTCTGATTCAGACGTATAACCCCGTCGTTCGCACCACGATGCCACGTGTGGCGTTTTCGGGCGCAAGGTCGGGAAAGTATACCCCTGAGAATATTGGGCGGAATCCGAGCCGTTTTCGGACGGGGTCTGAAAGTACTGATTCTGCCCGGTTCTGAGGGAAAATCGTAATTTTTTTGGTTTGCTGGTTAAAGTTTTGGCGTCACAGCCGCCAAAACGTTCACATCGGACGGGCAAAGCCCGCCGATTTTGCGAGAATTTCAGAAAAAATAGACTTATGGAGTCAGAGAGGGAGGTTTCAGAAAGTTATGAAGTCAAAAATCGAAAAGAAAAGGGAAAATTCCGAAAAACAGGCAGTTTATGATGATGTCAAGGTGAAATTTCCACTGTATATTTTTCCTGATACAATGGAAAAAGTTGATATGCTGTATGAGGCGGACAACTGTAAATCAAAAACAGAGTTTATCGAAAAGGCGGTGCGTTTTTACTGCGGGTATCTTCTCAACAAGGAACATACCGCAACGGAATTTATTGCTCCTCAGATTGCAACGGTGACCGAAGGAATCGTCAGAGGAAGTGAACAGCGACTGTCCCGTGCGATGTTCAAGATTGCGGTGGAACTTGGTGCGGTTACTCATATGCTTGCGGCGTTGAATGAAATCGATGACGAAACTTTGTTCAAGCTCCGCATGATGTGTACTGATGAAGTCAAATGCATAAACGGTATCATCAATTTTGAAAAGGCTGTTCGATATCAAAGGAGCAGTGATTAATGTCGCAGATTATAGTCACAAGCCAGTACCTGAAAAGCGGCAGTGCAAAAAATACTGTAAAGCGTAAAAATTACACAAAATATATCGCTACCCGTGAGACTGTCGAAATCCGTGTGCAGAACAAATATAACCTGAATGCTCCGGCAGTTGAAAATCAGAAAAAGCTGTTGAATGAACTGCTCACGGATTTTCCCGAATCAAAGCGGTATCTGGAATACGAGGACTATGTTTCCAAGCCAACGGCGCAGAACGCAAGTGAGCTCATAAGTACAATCATTGAGCGTAATGCGGACGTAATCGGTAATCGTCAGAATTTTGTGGGCTATATAGCTAAACGTCCCGGTGCAGAGCAGAGAGGGGCGCATGGATTATTCAGTGAAAGCGACGAACCTATTGTGCTGAATCAGGTTGCGGACGAAGTTGCACATCATCCCGGAAATGTGTGGTCGCACGTTGTTTCACTCCGCCGAGAGGACGCAGTAAGGCTTGGGTACGATAATTCAGACCGCTGGCGTGAACTTGTTATGCGGCATATTTCGGATATTGCAGATGCTCAAAAAATTCCGCTGTGCAATATGAAATGGTACGCTGCTTTTCACGATACCACGCATCATCCGCATATTCACCTGATTGTTTATTCCACGAATCCGAAACAGGGTTATCTTACAAAAGACGGAATTGATAAAATTCGTTCTGTTTTCGCAAACGATATATTCCACGATGAACTGCAGAGTATCTATCAGGAACAGACTCTCAGGCGTGATGAGCTGAAAGTATTGTCGGAAAATCAGATGTCCGAAATCGCAAAACAGATTCAGAATGGAAGTTTTACAAATAAAAATCTTGAAAAACTGGTTATGACTCTGCAAACTCAGTTGAAGTCTGTCGGCGGTAAAAAAGTGTATGGCTATCTTCCGAAAGAAATCAAGGAAACTGTGGACAGAATATTTTCCGAGCTTGCAGAAAATCCGCAGATTACAGCGATGTATGAGAAGTGGTGCGAGCTGGAACGTGCAAAGTACAAGACTTATAAGCAGAAAGAAAAAGATATGCCTCCGCTGGCACAGAACAAGGTATTTAAGCCTGTGAAAAATATAATTATTCAGACCGTGCTGAAAATGGAATTTACGGCGGCTGATATTGAAATTGAAGTGCCTGTACCTGATGCGGATATTCCTCAGATTATTGAGGAAAACTTGTCTAACAAGTACTGCTTGAAGTGGAGCGATGACTATAAAAAGGCTTGTAAAATCATCAGAGAAAAAAACTCCGGAATATCTGATTTTCAAAAAGCGGAACAGATTTTATTGTCAGAAGCAAAGGCTGGAAATGTACTTGCAATGTTTGAACTTGGAAAGCTGTATTTTATGGAAAAATCGGGATTAAACGATGATGAAAAATCATTTGAATACTGCCAAAAATCGTTGCAGGGATTCTTGAAGATTGAGCCAAAAGCTAAAAAAATAAAGCCATACTTGCAGTACCAAATTGGAATGATGTACTTCAAGGGTCTTGGTACTCAAATTGATAATCAGAAAGCTGCTGAATATTTTGAAAAGTCCGCAGAACTGGGAAATCAGTATGCAAAACGGCTGCTGGCGTTGGAATATATCAGCGGTAAAAACTTTGAACAGAATATTGACAAAGGCATTTCCCTGCTGACTGAATGTGCAGACAGCGGAGATGCCTTTTCCTGTTACCAGTTGGGAAGACTTTATTTTTTTGGCACTGACGGTTTGAAAAATGATAATGAAAAAGCTATGCAGTACTTGAATTTATCCGCAGAACAGGGCAATGAATATGCTCAGAATTTATTGAATAATCAGAAAAAGTTTGAAAATGAAGTGCTTGCAGATACTGTTTTTAACTTGTTCGTAAATCTTAGTCGCTGTATCGAAGATGACTACAACCGAAGTCAGAAAAATATGCGGTCTATGGCGGACAGCAGGCTCAGGAGAATGATTCGGAAGAAAAAAGAAGAACTCGGTATCAAAGAAGAAAATGGTCATCAGCAGGTATAAAATAAAGGCAGATTCGTGGATATGGAATCTGCCTTTTTCGTCAATTCCGCACATTTACGTCACGATTTTTTTGACGAAAACTGATTGCTTTTGCTATTATTATATCATATTTTTGAAAAAAGTAAAGAGTTTTTTGAAATTTTATGTAAAATTATAAATAAAAATCAAATTTGAATATATAAACTGGACGGTTCTGCCGTCCGAAAAATCGTCAGGAGGATTTATTTATGGCTCGAAAAGGAAGCAATATTTACAAACGCAGGGACGGTCGCTATGAAGGTCGTGTGCCTGTTGGATACAGAGAAAACGGCACGTTAAAATACAAATCTGTATATGCAAGAACACTTTCGGAAGTTAAAGAAAAGATGTCACAGTTTTATTCTGTCCGTCAGGAACAGAATGTTTCTTCACTGAAATTGACAGTTCGTGATGTGGCGGAACAGTGGCTTAGTTCTGCAAAACTGCGTGTTAAGGAGTCAAGCTTTGCAAATTATTTAAATATTGTCATCAAGCATATTCTTCCAACACTCGGCGGAGAATATTTTTCAGGTTTGACCACTCAAAAATTAAACAGTTTTATTCACAGCAAACTTCAGTGTGGTAGACTGGACGGACACGGCGGATTATCGGCAAAAACAGTCCGTGATATTATGCGTGTATATCGTAGCATCGAACAGTATGCGGTGCAGGAATACGGCGTAAAATCCACGAATTTTACTATGCCGAAAGCAGAACGAAAGCAATTGAATGTACTGAATTTTTCAGAACGTAAGCGACTTGAACAGTATCTTCTGCACAATCTGAACAGCACAAATCTGGCGATTTTACTTTGCCTTTTTACCGGATTACGTGTAGGCGAGCTGTGCGGTCTGACTTGGGGTGATATTGATTTTTCAGCCGGAACACTTTATGTCAGAAGGACTGTCCAGAGAATCAACAAGCGTGGAAGTTCGGAAGTCACCATTGGTTCTCCGAAAAGCAGGACTTCAGTTCGTACTGTACCGATTCCTGCATTTCTTCTGAATTTATTATCGCATAACCAAAAAGATAATATGCTGTTTTTGATTTCCGGAACTGCCAAACCCGTAGAACCACGAACAATGCAATATCGTTTCAAATCTATTCTGAAAGCCTGTCAGGTGCGAAATATTCCATTTCATCTGCTTCGTCACACTTATGCAACTGTCTGTATTGAAAATGGTTTTGATGCGAAAACCCTGAGCGAACTTCTCGGACACGCCGACGCATCAATAACCTTAAATCGATATGTTCACTCCTCAATGCAGATGAAACAGAATTATGTAAGCCGACTTTGTCTGTCAGCTTAATTTATTCGCCGTCAGAATTTTGTCATTCTGTTTTCAGAAAATGACGTGATTTCGGTAATTTTCAATGTTCCAATCATATATGTGCGGAATTGACGAAAGAAATTTTTCAGTTCATATCTTAATTATACCACAGAATTTTTGCAATATATATTGAATTTATTGTTAAAATATGGTATTATATGAGGTATGAGGTGATTTTTATGATTAGGATTGCTATTGTCGATGATGAGAAAAATATTCTTGATCGGATTTGCAGACTGGTTGGTGAAGCTTTTGTTGAAGAGAATATTATTATGCCTTATGATGAAGGTTCTGCTTTTTTTAATGATCCGGATAGATTTTCTTATGATATTGTATTTTTGGATATAGATATGCCTGATATTAACGGATTTGAGATTGCAAATAATCTCAAATTTATAAAGCCGTCTGTTGTTATAATATTCGTTTCAAGTATGGAACATCTTGTATTTGAGTCATTAAAATTTAGTCCATTTAGGTTTGTTAGAAAAAGCAACTTAAATATTGATATTCAAGAGGCTGTATCTGAATATGAAGCGAAGCTAAAGGAAGAAAGAAAAACTTATTTTCTTAAAACAAATGAATTGGAAAGTAATATTCCTCTGCTTGATATAGTATATTTTGAAAGTAAAGGACATGATATGTATGTACAAACATTAAATCACAAATTTAAACTGAAACGTGATAAAAATGATGAGCAAAGCCTTAGAAATCTGCATAAACAATTAGAAGATTCAGGTTTTATCAGAGTGCATAAAAGTTTTTTGGTAAACTATAAGTATATTTATACATTCAAGCGAAGCAGTGTAATATTGAAGGACAGCACGGTTATTGATATGAATCCACATAAGGCTACAGAAATTAAAGAAATTTATAATAAATTTCTTATTTTGGAGGGGTAATATCATATGGAATATATGATTGAAATATTTTATAATATAATTGAAGCTGTATTGATTACCGGATTTTTTTCAGCGTATTTTGATGTAAAAGCTAAGTTCAGTAAACTTCAATGCATTAGTGCATCATTTGCCCTGATATTTGCTGCAAATACATTAGTGACATTCTCTTCTGCCGAATGGATTATAACGATATTAATTGTTGTATTTCTATTCTTTGGTATACTAAGCGTTTTTTACAAGGGTTCAGTTATGGAAAAAATGCTTATTTCTATTACTACCGGGTCTCTTATTGCTTTAATTAATGTTTCGACGTTTACAATTATGAGCAAAATTTTCGGCACTGAGTATAGCCGGCTTGTTGAACACAATAGTACTATGCGATTTATGACTGTTATGATTACTAAAGCTATTTTTCTGATAGCGGTGAGTATTATAGCTTCTTTAAAACGAAAGAATCTTCTGTTATTGAATAAAGCCGAATATACTATGCTGTCTGCTACATTGTTGGTTTCTGCAATACTGATTATTATTGTCAGAAATATCATTTATAAATCAGAAAATAGTTACAATGCATTTCTTGTAATTATTTTTTGTCTGCTGTTGCTTATAGTCGGACAGTATTATATAATGCTTTATATCAGTAAAAAGAATATGGCAGAACAAAAGATGTCAATTATGAAAAAACAGATGGAAATGCAGGAGGAAAATATTCGGATTCTTGAAAAAAGTCAGGATGCGACTTCCAAGCTTCGTCATGATATGAATAATTATATATTATGTGCATTGGAAATGGCAGAAAAATCCGAGTATGCTGAACTTACAGAATATCTGAAAAATTTATCAAATTCACGGGTAAATTCAATAAAATACTATGTTCATACAAACAGAAAATCAATAGGTGCTGTAATAAATACAAAATTTGCAATTGCAGAGGAGAACGGTGTAAAAACAAGATGTGCCATTTCAGATGAAATGAAGAATGTAATGGATATAGATGCGGCCATATTGCTTGCAAATTTATTGGATAATGCTATCGAAGCCTGTGAAAAAAATAAAGGAGATTCTATAATAACTCTGAAAATATGGAGTGATGCGGGATATTATTGTATTGAAATTGTAAATACTGTTGAAAATGATGTACTGAAATCTAATCCTGAACTTATTACAAACAAGGTTGATAAAAGTCTTCATGGTGTAGGATTGCAGACGGTAAGGGATATTATTGCAAAATATGATGGTATGATTTCATTTGTTCAAAGAGGAACTAGTTTTCATGTTTGTATTTCCCTCAGCAGAGATAAAAATTAAAAAAAAGTGTGCATATTTTGCCACAGAGTGCATAAATTGACACTTATATTGACAATTATATACTTAAAGAGCTATAATTTGTTCAGGTGATGAAAATGATTTCATTGATAAGCAAACGTATAGCTCTTTCTTTATATAAAAAAGAAATAATAGATGATGAAAAATTGCCTGTATGCGAATATGGATTTGAATTAATGATTTCCATATTGATTGGTTTTTTATTAGTTATTATTTCCGGAATTTTATTAGACGAGCTTTTGTCATCAGTAATTTTTTATATTATGTTTGTATGTGTAAGAACATTTACTGGTGGGTTTCATGCAAAAACGCATTTTTATTGCAAGTTAACAATGGTTTTATGCTGTTTGTTTGTAATTATTGGGTCAAAATTATTAAATAATCCGCCTTATTTGATTTTGTTTAATCTTTTGTTTTTTATAGTATCAGTATTTCTGTATGCACCGGTTGAACATGAAAATGCTCCGATGACAAATGAATTAAAAGAGAGAAACAGAAAAATTTCGATTATTATGGCAATAGCATTATCGCTTTTGATTATTATGGTGATGTTTTGTTTTCCAAAAATAGCTGTTACGTCTTCATTGACACTTTTTGTTATTGCTGTTTTAATAATAATTCCAAATATTAAAGAAAGGAGGAACAGGCGTTATGAAAAAAGCAATTGAAAAGGTTCTTAAGCTTAGCGCAAAAATGAGTGAAAATCTTGCTGTTAAATCATGCGGTGCAACTTCGTTTTTTGACGCTTATCAGCCGAAAGTTCCTGAGGCTTTAAGAAAGCTTCGCAAGTCCAAATAATGGACATAAAACATTATAATGCAGTTAAGAGAATGTTATCTAAGCAAAATGCAGTTTAATTTACAGCATAAATCAGCTATAGGCATTCTCTTAATTTATTATTCAGAAGGAGGAACTTAATGAACAAGAAAATTAAACAAACCTTTGCAGGAGCGTTATCTTTGATGTTCGTAGGTCAGGTCATGATCTATGGCGACGGTGCTTCGCAGGGTATTCTGCATGCTGAAACGATAGCGTCGGCAGCAGAAGCGATTGAGAGCAGGAAAAATGCAGCTCAATTAGAAAAAGAGTTTGAAGAAGCTACCAAGGATCTTGGCAAAGTAGATTACTTTGAACTGCCGGAAGCGGTTGAACAGAACATTTCAGCATACAGTAGCCGTTCTGGGACGCAGTCGGAATCCGGATTTGCGTGGGATTATACGGCAAAGTCCATTATTACGGAATATGTAAAGCAAACGGATATAAACTCCGCTTCGGAATTGGCTGTAACAGGTAAAGTTTGTAAGGGTACAGTAAACGGCTACGCTGCAAGTGACAATACTCCGATTTATGTGCGTATTTTCAACGGCAACTGGGAGGAACTTGCATATCAGGAAGTCAGTGATGGCGGCGAATATTGTGTGATCGCTGATGGTTCCGATGTTTATCACGTAAAGTTTGAATGCGATGGCTATCTGCCGTTTTATCTCAAGGATTTCGGAACTGGAGCATATCAGATCGGTTCAGGCGATTCAAAGGATACGGTTACTCTCGTTCCCGGTGACACAACTTACAACGAATGGGAAAAAAATCAGTGGAGTGATGACAAGATTGACGGAAACGACGTTGAATATGTTCGAAGCTGTAAAGATGCGTATCAAGGTGACCCTGGATTTAATCCAAGCATGGATTGTGATGGTGATGGAATAGTAGATTTTGATGGCGAAGATTGGCGAATATTCTACAGTTTATACGAAAATCTCGAAGAAAATACTTACTATGATTTTGATGACTTAGGCGTTTCACATTATGACATTGATGGTAATGGAGTAATAAATTATTATGATCTGCTGTTAAAAAAATCAGACGGTATTGCTTCTGATGAAGAAATTGCATCGTTAGAAGAAGCTGTAAATTCTACTCGGATTCCAAATTCAGCAGAATTTATTTATAACCATTATTATTCAAATGACGGAATGATAGATGCAGATGATTATAACGAAGGAATTGACAAAATTAATGAGCAGATTTATTTAAGAGACAGGTCGTCTAATTATTATGAATACATGGATAAAAACAACGACGGAACAATCGATGACTTCGATATTTCGTGGTTTGAAAAAGCATACGAAGTTTCCGGCGATCTTGATTGGGATCATGCATTCAAGAGAAATCTGAAAATGCTTTCAGATGGTATGTTCCCCTATAGCTTCAATCTCCATGACACTAATTTTGATCTGAACGGCTGCGTTCTTTATGTTGCAGACTGTATGTCATTCACAACAGATATGCCGCAGTTCTGGGCAAATAACGGCGCAACGCTCGATATCAATGGTGGTCTGTTGATGGTTGAAAATAACCTTGTTTTCAGAACCGCATCCCCCGATGGCTGGAACGGTACAACTGGGCAGCTGATGGATTTGAATAACGGTCAGGTTATTATCGGAAATGAATTTCATTCCGGTCAAGTAAACTGTTATGACGTTATTGAAATGACCAACGAAAGCGATTTGCTTATGATTGGCGGTAACTGGAGATACGTTACAAGTCAGGACATGGAGGGAAAATGGACAAACGGACAATTATGGTTTCTCGGACCCGAATGGGCAGTTAATGAAGAATCCGGTTCAAAATCTGTTTATTCATCGGAAAACCATACAATTTATTTAGGATATGCAGGCGGTAAGCAGAATGTTTTATGGCATAATAATAAAGATTTTATCGACAATGAGGATGGTTCGCTGGCAACAGACAGAACCTTTAATTTTGAAGGCGTAGATGAATATGGCTGGTATGAGCATTTGCTGTTTATCAATCCGTTTACTCCCGAAAATTATTGGATTCGTCCGTGGTGGAGATCTTCTTACGGATACGATTACACTCTTTATCGTAAGGGCTGGGAAATTGGTGACGGCGTTCATATTGCAACAGGTAATTACACGAAATCTTTCACGGATTTAAGCATAGCTTCTCCTGGTGTTAAATCTGATTTTGTCAGAACATACAATTCAATGAGCAAAGAAGAAGGCAGTTTCGGTATCGGCTGGGACTTCAATATCGATGTGAGCAAAATTATAATTCCCGCTCCCGGTTACTATCAGGTTGTGCTTCCCGACGGCTCTAATACGACATTTAAGGACGACGAAAACGGCGGATTTGAGTGCCTGAACGCTCACAGCACAATGATAAAGTCAGGCGATGAATATACCATTACAAATGCAGCTCAGTCGCAGTATCATTTTAATTCAAACGGTGAGCTTGACTGGGTTAAGGACGCAAACGGCAATACTCTGACAATTTCTGCAAAAGAAAATAATCAGAGGATTGTAACAGATTCCACAGGCAGAACTTACACAGTTACTTACAACGGAAATGCTGAACATTCTCGTATCACTAAGATTGAAGATGATGAAGCTGACCGCACTGTAACTTATGAATACAATGGCGATTTTCAGCTTGTGTCAGCAACAAGCGTTTCAGGCGGTACTGAAAAGTATGAATACGACGAAAACGGCAGACTCTGCAAAATCACAAACTGCTACGATGAGATGACAGATCAGATTGTTTATAACGGCAATGGTTCTGTAAATTGGCTGACAAATGCGGCAGGTCTCAAGCAGGAATATGTTTATGACAAGCTTGCAAAACAGACGGGTCTCAAGGAATTTGACGGCAATAAGCTTGTAAAAACATTCACTTACAACTATGATGAAAAACTTGCTGTAAAGACAAATACTGTTGAAACTGACGGTCAGACATACGAGGTTGACAAGATTACCTACAGAATGGTTGACGGTGAAAATAAGTATGATGAGATGTCCGAAAGTATTGACATCATGGGCAATACAACCAAGTATGACCGTGATGCAAACGGCAATGTTATCAAGACTACAAATCCCGACGGCACATTTACGCTTGCAAAGTACAACGATAAAAATATGCCGATAATTCAGGCTGATGAAAGCGGAAATATTACAATTTGTCAGTATGATGAAACCGGAGTCAACGTTGTAAAAAGCTATCAGAGTTTGTCTGCTGTCAATGATGCATCAACATTTGTAAATGATTTCAGCATTGATTCCGTAATCAATGAAGCTGATTATGCAATGACCGTTTATACCTATTATCCTGCAAGTGAAACAGCAGAAATTGCCGGTCTTATCCGTACAATTACAGACGCTGAAGGGCATGTGACTGAGTATACTTACGGTACTTCCGGCTATGCAAAGGGACTTCCGATTAAAAAGGAAATCAAGGACGGAGATACTGTTGTAAACTCAGTTGAATATGAGTACAATTCACAGCTTCAGGTATCAAGAGAAAAAACAAGCGTTGATATTTCCAAAAATATTTACGCAGTTAAGGAGTATGAATACGACAGCTTCAATAATGTGACAGAGGTTCGTGATTACGGCACTGGAGATACGGCGGCTGTTACAATTTCAGAATATGACCTTTTGAGCAGAAAAACTGCGGAATATACTCCTAATTACTCTGCTGATAAGAGCTGCGGAACATTCATCACATATTATCCGAGCGGTGCGGTAAAAACGCAGAAAGATGCACTTGGAAATGTAACATCTTTCATTTATGATGCATATGGAAATATTCTTGAAAAGGAAAATCCTGATGAAACAATCAACGGCACTGAATATGACGGATTACAGCGTGAAAAGGCTACATATTTCCGAGTTGCAGAGGGTTGTCCGAAGCAGGTTCTTACGAAAACATCATACGAATTTGAAAATCATGGATTTGATATTTACACAGAAACAAATAATTTATCGTCACATTCATACTATGGACTCAGAACAATTAAAACTTCTTACATCACTGCTGATAAGCAGGTTATTACAGAAACTCTTACTGATTTCAGAGGCAATCCTGTTGAAGAAAAAACTAACAGCGAAGTAAAGCGTACGAGTGCATATTATGCAAACGGACAGCTTGCAAGACAAACTGACGCACTGAATAATACTACAACATATGAATACAAATATCTCAATAAGCTGACAAAAACTTGTGCTCCTTTTGACGGTGAAAAATATTCAATTACAGAAAATCAGTATGACAAAAACGGCAATGTAATCAAGACAATTCAGAACATTGATGATAACAAAAACAGCGTTGTTCAGAATCGTTACAATGCAATGGGATTGCTTGAAAAGGTAACTCTCAGCGACGGTACTGCAAACGGCGAAAAGAATATCACAAAGTATTTCTACAATAATGCGGGAATTCAGACAAAAATGTATACAGGTATGTCCTCTGAAAATGATGATACATATCTGACTACAGAATATGAGTTTGACAGCTGGATGAGAGTTGTAAGAACGATTGACAGCACAGGTTACAATTCAGGTACACTCACTTATGACCTGAACGGAAATGTTATCACTTCAACTGACGCAAACGGCAATGTTACAACAAATACTTATGATGCTCTTAATCGTGTTATCTCATCAGATACGGTAAATCCTGACGATTCTTCAAAGAATGTTTCAAAATCATATAAGTATGATGAAATGGGAAGAACCACAAGAACAATCATAAATGGTAATTCTACCAATTATTTATATGATGATTTGGGAAGAGTTTATCAGGAAGAAGGATATAATGCGTTTAAAGGCTTTAAATATGTCGGCATTTCACAGTATCCTTCATATGAAACTTCAGGAATATTCAATAAACTTCTCTATTATGAAAAGGATTATGAATATGACGATGAAATGCGTGTTTCCTCTGTTCATGAGAGCCAAAACGATATCGTATCATATACATATGATGCAAACGGAAACAAGAAATCCGAAACACTTGGAAACGGCATAGTTTCGACATATACCTACAACAATGCAAACAGAATCACAAAGCTTGAAAATAAATTGGGCAATAGTACCATATCAAGCTATGAATATTCATATTATCTTGATGGTTCTGACGCTTGCAAAGTACGCAATGAAAATGGTATAATAGAAAAAACAGAATACGAGTATGACGGTCTCAAGAGACTGACTGAGGAATCTGTTAAGGTTGGCGACAATACAACTGATACTTACAAATACGAGTATGATGACTACAGTAACCGTTCCAAGATGACAGCAACAGGTTCTGAGGATTATGTCACTGAATACAGCTACGTTGATTCAAATGGCAAATATACTGCACTTCTTCAGAAAGAAACCAAGACTGTTCAGGACGGAAATAATTCAAATGTTAAGCAGACAGTTTACACTTATGATGCAAACGGAAATCAGGTTAAGAAAGTTACAGACGACAAAACTGAAACAAACACTTATGATGGTCTTAATCAGCTTATCGGATTTACTGACGGCGAAACAACAGCAAGCTATACTTACGGTATCAGCGGTTTAAGAGACAGCAAGACTGTAAACGGAGTTGCAACTACACATATCTGGATAAACAATCAGATAGTTGTTGATTACGTCGAACATTATGATGCAGATATCTATGTAAGGGGAACAAATCTTGCAGCAAGCTATCATCTTCATCAGTCAACTAAGAGCGATTACAGATACTATGTTCAGAATGCTCACGGAGATGTTGTAAATCTTACAGATTCTACAGGTGCTGTTGTCAAGTCCTATACTTACGATGCTTTCGGCGTTGAGAAGAATATCTCCGATTCCGATTCAAATCCATTCCGTTACTGCGGTGAATATTTTGATGCCGAAACGGGTACGATTTACCTTAGAGCAAGATATTACAATCCTACTATCGGCAGATTCATCAGCCGTGACAGCTATGCAGGCAAAAATGAAGATCCACTAAGTTTAAACCTTTATACTTATTGCCATAACAATCCAGTGTATGGCATTGATCCAGGGGGACATTTCAAGTTGCCTAATTGGGCTAAGATTGCCATTGGAGCAGTAGCTATCAGTGTTGGTGTTGCTGCGACGGTTGCAACTGGCGGAGCTGCAGCGCCTGCTTTACTTGGTGCTGCTAAAATAGCATTAGCTTCAACAGTATCTAGTGCAGTAATTGAAGGTGGTATCGGTTATATAACCAATGGTAAAGAAGGTCTAAAAAAAGGCTTGATTGATGGTGCTGCTGATGGATTTATGTGGGGTGGAATCGGCGCAGGAGTATCACAAGTTGCTTCTGCTACAAGTAAAATGAAAGCAGCATCAGCTGTTACCAAAACAACTAAAGCGAGCAATAGTCATCCAACTTTTACTCCAGAAACAAAATTTAAGCCGAATAAAGCGGTTTATGGAGTGGATCCAAAAAAACTTTATTCTGGAAATCAAAGCTCATTAGTGAAATCCTGCGTAAAATCAAAGGAAGCTATTTTAAAAAGTGGAAAGTCCATCAAAGCAATTGATATTTTTGAAAATGGTGTTATTATAGATGGAAATCATACAGCTAGAGCGGCAGCAAATTTAGATCATTTAGTCGATGTTTATGTTCATGCTGGCAAGGGAAAAACGACAGGTTTTATCACTAAACTTCCATATAGAAAGTAATTCATTATGTCAAAGCGTACTAAAACAAAAATGTTTAACTCTATGCTGGTTAAAATTCTTAATACCACCTTGATCAATATGAGGGGATTGATGACACAAGAGAATCCTAAAATGTATATGCTTCCTTTTTACAGATTAAAGATATTTATAATTACCCGAATAATTCTTTTTAAAACAAAGATTAAATTATTATTCAGCATTGTTAATAATACTGAAAATTATTTAATCATAGATTTTACTAAGATATTAATTGTGTTTTGCAATATCTTAAAAAAAGCGTATAAGCAAAATAAAATCAGCTTAATTGCTTACGAAATATATCGAAATCATAATATTGCATATATTATGAATAATATTAGTGATTTTGATGTTATAAGAAACTATTTAGCATACGAGTGTAGGGGAAATCAAGTATACGGTGAAGACGGATTTAAAGAATTTATCAACAACAATGAGCTATATGATGCACTATGGTGTCATATATCTTGTTTGATTGATATTGATTTTTAAATTAATTGACTTTGTAAATCCGTCTCAAACAATTAGATAGCAGTGAATATTTCGATACCGAAACGGGTACGATTTATCTTAGAGCGAGGTATTATAATCCAACTACTGGTAGGTTTATTAGCCGCGATTCATATGCTGGAAAAAAATCTGATCCATTGAGTCTTAATCTCTATACTTACTATAGAAATAATCCTTTGGTTTATGTTGATCCAAGTGGGCATAGTTATGGTACTTTACCAGATGGAACAAAATTTTCTATTAATAGCAATTGGGATGCTAAAAAATTTTATGAATTAAGAGATAAACAACTTACTCAACAAGCTGAACAAGCTAAACAAGCTAAACAAAAGCTTTTGGATGACAGAATCAAGGCTGTTCCTCAAGCACAATGCAATGATTATTATGATACTATTGATGAGGCTGCTATAGATTTTGTTCTCATGCATAATAAAAACTCAATCTTATACATGAAAGAGTATGGTGCAGAAATTAACAGAATTATAATTGATGATCAAGAAAAGTATGTTTTGAGTGATTTAAGAGAAGGTTGGCGAAACGGTTACGAGGGGTCAGTAGATATATATTTAGAAGAAAATTCAGTAGCGTATGTACACACTCACGGTCATTATGCATGTAAGGAAAATAATTATTTTTCTGTTGGACCAGACTCTGATATTAGTATAACATATAGCAATAATTCAGGACATAGCGTAATAGCATATGTAGGTGTTCCAAATGGAAATATTTTAAAATTTGATCCTGAAATTGATATAGAAACTGACCAATTCTCAACAGGTAATATAATTTTTGAGCTGGCTCCTATTGATCCTAACGATCCTAAATGGAAAGTAGAGTGAAATATTAAATGAATTTTAAATTTAGAATTACAGTAATAATTTTATCAACACTTATATTTTCTGTTATTGCAACTGCTTGCGGAAGAATTTCCGAAGACGGTTCTTCCGCTGATTCAGCGACCGAATATTTTATTAAGACAACAACTTCTACGCCAAAACCTATTGTAACTGAAACAACTGAGATCTCAACAAGTTACATTACTAATTCAAAATCTAGAGAATTTACGGAAAAACAAATTGTAAAAGAGGTAAGTGCAGAAGTATATACTACAAATGAGTTATGCTATGAGGACGATAATATAGATATGATAATGGATAATCCGAAAACTTTGAATCAACAGGTTTTAGGCAATATACTTGATGAAGATGATGCAAAGGAGAAAGGGAGGACCGTATTTATTGAATTATGGGGACATGAATATATTGATGAATTTGAATCTGACTTCATTATTATCAACGGAAAGCAAGTAAAATATGAAAGAGATAATCCACCATATAGAGTGAATTATTATGAAAAATATGATGCATGGATAATCACGGCGGTTAAACGTTCAGGAAAAACCGAAGATGGAAAAGGAATTAATTCTACTGGATTATCATCATTTGTAATAATAAGAGGAAATGATGGGAAAGTTTTGGCTGTTGATTAATTAATTTTGGAAGACAATATCTTAAGTTAATCTATATTTTATGGAGTAAAACAAGCTTTTAAAGCAAGTTTTGCTCCATATTTTTTACTATAAGTTGCTTTATAAAATGGAACGGAGTATTTTTATGCTCAAATGAAAATCGAATAAGAAATCAGAAGAAAAAAATAAGGATACAAATATAATCGTTTTAATTAATAAAGCGAATATATTTGTACCCTTATTTTTATGTCATCTTTTCTGAATATAGAGAAAGGACAGGATGATATTTACCTATAAATGGCAATGTTACATTGCCAAATACCCTTAGCCTTCGTTTTGATTCGAAACAAAAAATCAAAACGGAGGTTAAAAATGAAAGTCAAGTATTTTGAGTACAACAACGACCAAAATGGTGAGAAGTACATAGAGGTCAGCGAAGAAAAATTCATAAAAGATGTGATGATTACCGAAGGAAGATTCTATATCTCCTTCGGTAATTTTGTTTTGGAGTGCAGTGAAAGGGAATACAGGGATTATGCTGTGGAGAGAAACAGACACAAGTATCTTTCTCAGGATAGCAACAAGAAAACTGTAAATCTGATTTCACTTGAAGATGTGAGTGAAAAATTTCTTGCGGACGAGTCATGGGAAGATGAAATTATTGAAAGTATAGCGTTTGATATTGAAAAAGAAAAGTTGCAGAAAGCACTGTTAGAACTGAATGAACGTGAACTGTTTTTAATTCATGAATACTTTTATAACAACCGTAAACAGTCTGAGATAGCAGACTTGATTGGTGAAAGTCAACAAACAATCAGTTATCAGATACGTGCATGTTTGGCAAAACTTCATAAACTTATGAAAAATTACTAAGAAATTTTTTGTAGAAATTCAAAATGTCCCTAGAGAAGTATAGAGAGGCATAAAAGTCACTCAGATAAGCACCTTGAAAACAGAATAGACAGCATCAGAAATACGTGAATCCTGCGGACGGTATAAAATCTCGTCAGCTGCACGGACCATACGCCACGACCTCGGAAGAGCGAGCGAAAAATATGAAGTCCGGAAATCGGGACAGCTTCCCGTGAGCAATGAAACGCAGGAGGACAATGCTACTTCCGCCCAGCCACAGACTCAAGCAATGGGGACGGCTCTGTGAGAACCACAGAGGGATGAGAAATCCATGAGATGAATACGCTGTTCATCGTTTCTGAAGCTCCGCCGTGGCGTATATCGGGGATAAATATCACGGAAAATCGTCTGAAGAATCAGACGAAGGCAAAAAGGTTACGGCGGTTTCTGTGATTTGCAGACCGCCGTATTACATAAAAAATTTAGGAAGGAGTGCGGTTTATGAACAAAAAGTCTGATTTACAGCAGAAATTCGGAGTTAATATTCCGATTCCGACAATCAAATTATCGGACGGACATCCGTGCAGCGGTTGTATCTGGTATGCAAGGGATACGGACGTGCTTTTTTGTCCGTTTCACAGCTGCGTGAGGAATAAAAAGGGCTTTAAACCGCCGAAAAATAGGAGTGATGAAAATGATGATTAAGCGTGGAGATATTTTTTATGCTGACCTGAATCCTGTGATTGGCTCGGAACAAGGCGGTGTCCGTCCGGTACTGATTGTGCAGAATGATGTCGGAAATAGGCACAGTCCGACGGTTATTGCTGTTCCGATTTCGTCGGCGGAAAAGAGTAAACTGCCTGTTCATATAAAAATCAGAGGTTCAGGACTTCCGAAGGATTCTACGATTCTTGCGGAACAGATAAGGACGCTTGACCGCTGTCGAATAGGCAGGTATGTAGGCTCGCTGGATAACGGAATGATGCGGAATATCGACGAAATAATCAAAATAAGTCTGGGAGTGAATGCGAATGAATAAATACGGAATGGCAGAATTTATGTACCGTCAGATGGAGGCGTTTTTGATGACACTGACCTGTCTGACGGACGAGCAGAAGGAGAAAATCAGCGAACTTAATGAAAAAGAAGTGTTTTCGGAGTATCCATCTGCACAGGAATACGAGGTGGCTGCATGATTGGATTTTTAATTGGCTGTATGGTTGGAGGAACAGTTGGAATTTTTACAATGTGCCTTTGCAAAGTGGCTTCTGAAGCCGATAAATGTATGGATTACACAGATTCTGAAAAGTAAATTTGTCGGGTTTGGTGATACCATTTCGGCGAAAAATGTGGTATTCTTGTTGAGTGAAGGGAGTGATTGAAATGCCGACAGTAACGGTGATACAGCCTACAATTACAGAAGAAAAAACGGTCAAAATCCGCTGTGCGGCGTACTGCCGAGTGAGTTCCGACAGCGAAGATCAGCTTAATTCCTTTATGGCTCAGACAAGGTACTACAGCCATATTTTCGAAAATTCGGAAACGGAAATTTTAGTTGATATTTACGCCGATGAAGGTGTGACAGGTACTCGTGAGGACAAGCGTGAAGAATTTCAGAGGATGATGAGGGACTGCCGAAAGGGTAAAATCGACAGAATTTACACGAAGTCGATAAGCCGTTTTTCCCGAAATACAAGGGATTGCTTGAAAAATATTCGTGAACTGAAATCGCTTGGAATCACGATATGTTTTGAAAAAGAGAACATCAATACCGCTAATATAACCGATGAGATGATGATAACGATAATGGGCGGTCTGGCACAGGAAGAATCAACTTCAATTTCGCAAAATGTACGCTGGAGCATTCAGAAACGTATGCAGAACGGAACATATAGAAATTCTACTCCCCCATTTGGATTCAGAAATGAAGAAGGCAAATTGGTTATTGATGAAAATCAGGCTGAAATAGTCCGACAGATGTTTGAATGGTATGTTTCAGGATATGGACTGAGGAAAATAGCAGATATGCTGAATGAAATGAAGATTTTGAGCGGACAGAAGTGTGTACTCTGGCAGGCTAAAACAGTGAAATATGTTTTAACAAATGAGCGGTATATCGGAAGTGCTTTGTATCAGAAAAGCTATATTACCGAATCTCTTCCGCATATAAAAAAGAAGAATAATGGCGAAAAACCGCAGTATTATGTCACGGAAGTCAATGATTCGATAATTGAAAAAACAATTTTTGACACGGCTCAGGAATTGATGAAATCAAGGAACGGGAAATATATTGATAACCATCTGATTTTATCAAAGAGAATTTATTGTAAAAAATGTGGAGCAACATATAAATTTAAGAATTGCAACGGAAAACGCTATTGGACTTGCCGGACACATGATATAAGTGCGGGTTTGTGTGAAAATGGCTGGATTCTGGAAAGTGACATATATGCAGCTTTTATAAGATTGTATAACAAATTATTTTACAATTACAAGCATATTCTTGTACCCTTGCAAGCAGCACTTCAGGAACTGAAAATACGCCGATTTAACGGCAATTCCAACGTTATGGAGATTCATAAAGAAATCGCAAAACTCAGGGAACAGACTCATGTTCTCGCAAGGCTGAAAACAAAAGGATTTCTGGACAATGCGAAATATCTTGAACAGACTACTGAACTTACGGCGAAAATCAATAAATTACAGTCGGAACTGAAAAAAATCACACGCTCTGATGACGAAGATGAAACGCTGGAACAGATTGAAATGCTGACAGATTATTTTGAAAAGCGTGAAAATCCGATTACAGAATTTGATGAATCAGCGTTTGAAAATATCGTTGAGAAAATTGTGGTTATAAATCAGAATGAGCTGGAATTTCACCTGATTGGCGGTCTGAAATTCATAGAAAAAATATAGCGGAATATGTCCTGAAAGTCAAATTTCAGGACTATTCTTTGTTGGTTTTGATACTGGATTTCTGCTGGAAAATGTGGTATGCTTGTTGTTGGAAGGGAGTGAGATTATGGTTAAAAATCGCACAATACCATTTGGATACTGTATGCGGAACGGTGAGATAATCACGGAACAGACAGAATCCAAAGCAGTTGTCAGAATTTTTGAAGAATATCTGAATGGCAGTAGTTTTTTACAGATTGCAAGGTTAATGGAGTCTGAAAAAATCCGATATACCGCTGATTCTGATCACTGGAACAAACACATGGTCAAGCGGATAATTGAAAATGAAAAGTATCTCGGAAATGGCAAATATCCGCAGATTATCGATGAAAATACTTTTAAAACAACAAATGAAAAGCGTGTTCAAAAAGCGAATATCAGCGTAATTTCGGAAGATTTACAGAAAATCAGAAACCGTACATACTGCTCGGAATGCGGTCACAAATTTTTCAGAAAAACTAATGGTAAAGGACGTGAATACTGGATCTGTGGGAATCCTGATTGCTGTAAATTTGAATATCGAATAACGGATCAGATGATAATCGGGTCAGTGCTGACTGTTCTGAATACAGCAATTGCGAATCCAAATTTACTGGAGTCGGACGATGAAATCAGTGTGTATTCTCCGACTGCGGATGTAATTCGCAAGCAGAATGAAATCAGTCAGATGATGGATTCCGCTCAGGTTGATTTTGACAGAATAAAATCCGAAATTTTCAGGTTTGCCGAAATGAAATATGACTGCTGTATTTACAATGAAAATCCGCAGAAAACAGCGGAAATCAAGACTTTTCTTGAAAATCACGAACAATTAAATACGCTTGATATCGACTTGTTAAAGTCCTGTGTAAACAGAATTTTGATAAGCCATTTTTGTACCATAGAAGTCGAATTTATTAACGGCGTGACTATAAAAAATATCACAGAGAGGAATGAGAAGAATGCCAACAGCACCGAATGTAACGATAATTCCTGCGAGGGTTCAGACTGCGGAAAACAGGGATAAATACCACCAATTGCGAGTTGCGGCGTACTGTCGTGTCAGCACTGAACAGGAAGAACAGCAGAATTCATATCAGGTTCAGATCGCATACTACACAGATTTAATCAACAGAAAAAAGGAATGGACGCTCGCAGGAATTTTCGCAGACGAAGGAATTTCAGGCACTCAGACAAAAAAGCGTACGGAGTTCAATCGTATGATTAGGATGTGCAAAAACAAAAAAATCGACCTTGTGATAACTAAGTCGATATCGAGATTTGCCCGAAATACCGTTGATTGCCTTGAATATGTCCGACAACTGAAGGACCTTGGAATCGGAGTAATCTTTGAAAAAGAGAACATAAATACGCTGACGATGACAAGCGAGTTTATGATTGCATTGTATGGCAGTTTTGCTCAGGCAGAATCGGAATCAATCAGCAAAAATGTAAGCTGGGGCAAAGAAAAAGCATACCGTGAGGGCAAGGTTGCATTTCAGTACAAGTATCTGCTTGGATACAAAAAAGGTGCGGACGGCAAGCCTGAAATTGTGCCTGAAGAAGCTGAAATAGTAAGGTTGATTTATAAGCTGTTTCTTGATGGATATAGCATGAGAAATATCAAAAAATTCCTTGAGTGTAAAGGATTTTTGACATCACAGGGCAAGAAAATCTGGAATGAATCGCTTATAAGCAGTATTCTGAAAAATGAAAAATATGTCGGAGATGCACTGATGCAAAAAACTTATACGCTTGATTGTATTACTCATAAAGTTGTAAAAAATAAGGGCGAACGTCCCATGTTTCTCGTGACCGATCACCATGATCCGATAATTGACCGTGATACATATAATCGTGTTCAGCAGGAGCTTGCAAGACGGACTTCCAAACGTAAAGTATCTGATAAAACTACGACGGAGCAAGGCAGATATTCAAGCAAATATGCTCTTACAGAATTACTTATTTGTGGAAAATGCGGTACTCCCTATCGCAGAGCTACTTGGATAGTGAAAGGAAAAAAGCAAATCGTGTGGCGATGTATCAGCCGTCTGGAACACGGCAAGAAATACTGTCCCGATTCGCCGACAATCAAAGAAGAAAGACTACACAAAGGCATAATTCGGGCGATAAATAATTACTATTCCTGCCGTGACGATATTGCGAGGATTCTGAAAGCAAATATCGGAACTGTGCTTGAATGTCAGGGGCAGGAAGAGATTCTGGCAACCGAAAAACGCCTGAAAGAAATTGACAATGCTAGAAATGATTTGGTAATGCTGATAGCTTCAGGTGGCTGTGACGAGGACAAACTTGACAGTGAATTTGCGAAGCTGTATCAAGAGGAACAGCAGTTGAGTGAACGACTTGAAATCTTGAAATCACAGAATAAAACTTCCGCCGAAACCCAGGCAAAACTTGATAAGATTATGCACATGATTGAGCATGAAAAATTTGAGCTGGAAACGTTCGATAATGTGCTGATTCGCAAGTTGATTGAGTGCATAAAAGTACTCAGCAAGACCGAAATACTGGTGATTTTCAAGGGTGGATATGAAGTGAAAACTGAAATTGAATAATACGAAAAATGACTTACAAAATGTTCTGTAAGTCATTTTTATTGATTGGTGGTGATTAAATAAATGTCGGGAAATTTTGAAGGGATTAAAACACAAAAATTTGGGGTTGAAATCGAGTGTACAGGCTTGACAAGAGAAGATGCTGCAGAAGCTGTAGCAAAGGTTTTAGGTGGTTCGCCAGACTATTTCGGCGGAAGTTACGACCGGTACGATGTTTATGACAGTAAGAACAGATGCTGGAAAATTATGTCCGACGCAAGTATTCGATGTACGACAAAGGACGGCACTCTGGCTTCTAAAAAATATTCTGTGGAGCTTGTAACGCCGATTCTGGAATATGAAGATATGGCTTTGCTTCAGGAAGTTGTGCGTTCTGTTCGGCGAAACGGCGGCATCTGCAATGAGTCCACGGGAATCCATATTCACATTGATTTTGCACCTTATGATTCGCAAAAACTTCGTAATCTTGTGAACATTTTTGCGAGCAAGGAGGATATGCTGTATCAGGCTTTGCAGGTGAATGAAAATCGTGAAAATACTTACTGCAAAAAAGTTGACAAGCATTTTGTTGAAGAACTAAACAAAAGAAAACCAAAGGATTTGCAGACGATAAAACGGCTGTGGTATGGTGATGACCGTGAATATCACTCGCATTATGACTCGTCTCGATATCGATGCCTGAATTTACATCCGGTTTTTACTGACAATAATATCGAGATAAGAGCGTTCAACAGCAGTCTGAACGCAGGAGTGCTGAGAGCATATATTTCGCTTGTTCTGGCGGTCAGCAATCAGGCTCTGACTCAGAAATCGGCAAGTCCAAGAGTGACACAGAGTGAAAATCCTCGGTACACTTTCCGCTGCTGGCTGATTCGTATTGGACTGAACGGTGACGAATTCAAAAATTGCCGAAAACATCTTCTTTCACATCTTGAGGGAAATATTGCGTGGCTGCACCCAGAAGATGCGATAAAACAACGTGAACGGTTGAAAGCTGAGCGAATCGCCGCACGTGAGCAGCGTGTTGAGCCTGTAAGCGAGGTTCAGCAGCAAGCCGACAACTTACCCGACGAAAATTCAGAGCCGACAGCAAGCGAATGTTAGGAAGATGAAACGTTTCAAATGAGTATGTAACGGAGGTCAGAAATGAGTAAAAAACAGCTTTATATAGCCTATGGCAGCAATATCAATCTGGAGCAGATGGCATTCAGGTGTCCGCATTCCAAAGTTGTAGGAATATCCGAAATCAAGGATTTTGAACTGGAATTCAGAGGTGTTGCAACGATTGTTCCAAAAGAAAATATGAAAGTACCAGTTTTAATCTGGGAACTTGATGAAAGGGATTTGCCGGTTTTAAACCGCTACGAAGGCTATCCCAGTTTCTACAGACAGGAAAAAATGAAGTTTGAAATGGACGGAAAAACGTGTGAGGGAATGGCTTACCTGATGAATCGGGGCGAGATTTCTCCGCCAAGTCCGCAGTATTATGATACGATTCTGCAGGGATACAGGGAGAACGGTCTGAACGAAAGTTATCTCTGGACTGCACTGGAAAATTCAATTTACCATAAGCAGTTTATGAAAGAAAATTTTGATGAAGAGTATGATTTTGACGATGATTTTCAGATGAAACTTTAAGAGGTGACAGTATGAAGTACAAAGGATTTTTTGTGAAAATTACTCCCGTTAAAAACTTGTCGAGAGAGGATAAAAACGGCGAAATAGTTGACTGCGAAGGCTTTACAATTGAAGTTTTTACTGATGAATCCGAAAGACTTGAAATCGATATTTTCTCAGCAGCGTTTGATTTTGAACTTCTCAAAAACAGCATCGAAGAAGCAGAACAGTTCGCCAAAGATTATATCGACTGTGAGGAAAAGGAGTATCAGAGGATGATTGACGAATTTAGCAGCCAATAAAGGAAAATGCAGTTCGGACAAAAACATCTGGGCTGTATATAATTCTTGATTTTTGCCTTACTATTTATTGTTAAAATAAAAATAATATGCATTTCATGCCCAAAAAATGCATTTCGTGCCACCACTATTGACAAACGGAATATAAATAGTTACAATAATTATAGACAATGATTTCAATTTTTGTATTAGAAATCTGAAAGTTCGACAGTTCACTGTCTACAAATCGATATTTCATTGCAAGTTTCAGCACGAATCACAGCTTTATAAGCTTTATATTATAATAATGGATACAGTCGCTATTTAAGCTTTTATTGTATATCATTACTTTCAGCTTAATCTAAGCATAATTGTTTGAGTATACTGTCAATCGAGGATAATTGTATATTATATAATACCAGCGTTAAGTAAAAATGGCTTAATTTATTGAAGATTGAAGTAAGTAGAAATAGAATTTTTGTATATATTTACTATCAATTAATGAAATGGTTAAAATACAAGGATGATAAAATGAAAAAATTTTTTAATGGCTTCGTTGAATTTATATTTATATTAGCATATATCGCAACTATTGTTTTAGCTGTATTAGATATTTTTGGAGTTGCTAACTTTATAGATTACAACCAATGGATGAAAATATTAGTTATGCTTTTTGGAACTATAGGTATTGCTATATTATGGGATAAGCGTAAAATAGAGAATGATATAGTTCCACAAATTAATAAAATAAAAAATAATCAAAACGATATCATAGGGCATGAAAAAAATACAAATGATACAGTACATGACATTAAAAAGGTTTTAGAAAATAAAATGGAAGTACAATGTTTTCAGAATAAAACTCAGTTTTATCTTTTCTTATCTGAAACATTGTTGAAGCTTCCAAGTGGAGCAGAAATTGATGTTACAAATTTTGAGAAAAATTATAATATCTCATATGACATTGGAGAGGATGAACATATAGAAACATTTATGAAGAAATGGACAGAAGCAGTAAAGACAGGAAGAATTTCAGTTAGACAATTGGTGCATATAACATCACCACAAGATTACGCCGATTTGAATGATAGGATTAGTCAATTTAAATATAATCGCAACTTCACAATAAGCGCAATTACTGGTCTACCAATTGTGCCTTATGGAGATATTATGATCCTTAATCAAGAATATGTTGTTGTGGGTTTGTCAAATGACATATCTTCTCCTAATAATTTGAGTTTTGGATATGCAATAAAAAGCAAAGAATTAGCTTTGAACTTTAGGAACTATTTTAATATTTACTGGGCAAGTCAATTTTCAATAATTATAAAGGATAAGGACGAGATAAAAAAACGGAATTTGAATAATATTAAAGCGTATACATATGACATTGATCATAATTTGGATTTAAAAAAATATAATCAACTCATATTAGGAATTTATCATATTAGTGATAAAAATATCAATATTTTAAAATTATTAGAAAATTTAAATAGATTGTATCGTAATGTTTGTTATGATATTATGCAAAAGGATGTTGAAGAAAAATTAAATAAGTTCTATGAAGCTATAAATAATAAAATGTGCAGTTTTTTAGAATTCAACAGAGAATATGCTGCTAAAATAATTTCTAAAATGATTTTCAATGCAAAAGAAAAAATTTGTGCAGTTAGTTTAGATATTGGTGACAATGAATTTTGGGTATCTGAAGAAGGAAAGGAGGTTTTTCAAGCAAATATTGATGTTGTTTCAAGAAAGAAGGTGAATATCGAACGAATTTTCGTTTGTACTTTAGATAAAAAATTAGATTTGCAAGATATTATATCATCACAAAGCAAAGCGGGTATTACACTTTTTTATACAGAGTACAAAAAAGGAATGGGAGTAGTTTTTGAAGATTTTTTGATTATAGATAATGAAGCTTTACTGGTACTTAGTGAAGATTTAATAAAAATATCAATTAATCAAAAAGAAATTGAAAACTATTTACAAAAATTTGAACACATTAAGCACATGGGCAATAAAATAACAAGTTAATACTAGGAGGAACAATTATGTTAGCAAATACTTTAATGATTTTAGCTTCGGATGGAACTAAACTGCAGGGTATGCATTATCGTGCAAAAGAATTCACACGAAGAATAGTGATTCATGTACATGGTATGGCAGGTAATTTTTATGAAAATTCCTTTATAGAAATTATAGCATCAAAGTGTAATGAAAAAGGCGTTGATTTTTTGACTTTTAATAATCGTGGTCACGATTATATTGCTGATTGTGAGAGGATTACGTCTGAAGGCTCTGAATCATATAATGCAGGTGGAGCATATGAAAAAATTGCTGAATGTGTGTATGATTTAAAAGGTGCTATCCAATGGGCAATTGATGCAGGATATTCTTCAATTTATCTTGAGGGACATAGTTCAGGTGCAAATAAGATTGTTTTTTCCTATGATGAATTAAGGAAAGAAAAAACGTTTAATAACGCATTGAATGGAATTATTTTGATTTCTCCTTGCGATGATATCGGCATTTATCATGATGAAACAAACATATCAGAGAGACAGAAATCATTTGCACTAGCAAATAAGTATATTAATGAAGGAAATGGGCAGCATTTAATGCCTTTAGGAACATTTTTTGACTATTTGCTGTCTGCTACAACCTTTGTTGATAGTTTTTCTGAGGGGTCAGCTTTGGATATGTTTCCATATAGAAAAGGTAGCTTACTTGGTACTAAAATAGACAACATCACACTTCCAATGCTGATTCAATTTGGAAATAATGGAGAATTCGTTTTGCAAGATTTAAAAGACATTGAAAAAATGTATCTAGAAATTTGTGACAATAATTTCAAAATGCAGGTAATTAATAATGCTAGTCACAGCTATAAAAATCACGAAGATGAGCTTGCTAGGAATATTATTCAATGGATTGAAGGGTTAGAAAAATAATGTGGTGCAGTCAAGATGTTTTAGATATTATTACTCGCTTTAAGTTACAACAAGGAACATCATTTTATGCATATAACTTAAGTACTTGCATAAGAAAAGTTGAATACATTAAAGAAAATTTCAAAAATTGGTATCTTTTATATTCAATGAAGGCTAATCCAAATCCTGTTATATTAAAAAATATTTTAGAATGCAATGTTGGTATAGATGCTGCCTCTAAACAAGAAGTTCTTTTGGCAAGACAGCTTGGATGTCCACAAGAAAATATTTTTTATTCGGCTCCTGGAAAAACTAAGAACGATTTGCAAAGATGCTATAATCAATGTATTCTTATAGCTGATTCTGTTAATGAAGTAAAAAGAATCATTGAAATATCAAATGAGGTTGGTGAACAAATTAATATTGGATTAAGAGTTAATATACCAAATTCAAAAATTTGTGGTAACGCCTTAGAAGTAATGGGCGGAATATCATCAAAATTTGGTATTTCTAGTCAAGATGTCCGATCAATTATTAATGTTTGCCAAAAAAATAATGTTAAAATTATTGGAATACACGTATATTTTGGTAGTCAAATATTAGATGAAAATATACTAATCAATAATTTTATTAAGATTGCGGATTATGCATTAAATTTATGTAAGGATATTAAGTTAGATTTTGTTACTTTTGGCGGCGGATTTGGGATTCCATATATTAATTCCGAGAAACATTTAAAAATTTCAGATATTACAAATAACGAGACATTACAAGAAAAAATACATTTACTGAGATCTAGAAATATAAAATGTAATTTAGAACTTGGAAGATATTTAGTTGCAGAATCTGGTGTTTTTTGTGCGACTGTTGAAGATATTAAAATTTCATCGGAAAAAAAATATGTAATTCTATCTGCTGGTATGAATGCTTTTATTAGACCAATATTTACAAAAGAATTTCATAAGTTAAATAATTGCAGAAAGTCACATGATAAATTAGAAAAAGTAACAATAGTAGGAAATCTTTGTACTCCTATTGATCAATATTACGAAGATTATATAATTGATAATCCTGAAATTGGTGATTGGCTGTGGTTTGAAAACGCTGGGGCATATGGATATTCAATGAGTATGCTTAATTTTATTAGTCGTGAAAAGCCATTGGAAATAATTGTTTAATGAGGTTTTGTTATGAATTCGTTGTGTGAAATGGAGAAGTTTTTTTTACAACAATACACGGACACGGAACGAGAAATTGTCGGGATTTGGGCAACAGATTGTCTTTATAATCCTACAGGAAATGGACGAATATTCAAATGTAAGTTTATTGTTGTTCAAACTCAAGTAGGGCAAGGTTGTGCATATAGCGAACATGATCAATATGATTCTGAAAAATTAGTAAAATTGGTCGGAAAAGATTGCTTGAAATGTGAGTTAGATGATTTGGCATTCGAAGTTGCCTGTGTGGACTCCCTGGCAGAAAAAATATTTTATGGTTATAAAACAGAAACTATAAAAATAGAAGGTTTATCATTAAATAAGCTTCATGCAAGAACAGAAATTATTATTAATGAGGCTAAGAAACTTGTTGGTAACCTTGTAGGTAAAAAGGTGCTTAACGTTGGAGTTGTGGGTGATATTATTTTTCAGTTTCTCAAACATGGATGTCAAGTAATTGGCAGTGACTTTGATTCCACAATTATTGGAAAAACATTTTTTGATAAAGCTTCAATTGCTTCAGGGGTACATACATTAGATATCTTAAAAACAGTTGACATTGCAGTTGTTACTGGAATGACAATAGTAACCCAAACATTAGATTCTATTATTAATGTTTGTAGAGAACATAATGTAAAATTGATTGTTTTTGCCGAAACAGGTTCGAATATGGCACAGTATTACGTTCAACAAGGGGTAGATTGCTATTTAAGTGAGTCATTTCCCTTTTATATATTTAATGGAGAGAGTACTATTAGTATAACTCGCCGTGAAAGATTGGAATCGCATTTACATGAAAAAAATTAGGGAATGCGAAGATTTTTCTAGCATATGTAATTTTGCTTGTTGTAATCATGATGATAATTCATCATTTTCTTTATGGATGTATCCTGGAGAATACCAAAATACAGTATTAGATAAGAGCCATATAGAAGTTATAGGAATTCAAAATGGTGCTGTGTTAGGTAAATGCACTTGCACGAATGAGCAAAAGCGGTTGTGTGATGGAAAAAAATGGTTTAAGCCCCTTGATTGTTGGTCGTATCCCTTCTTTCCGTTTATTGAACGAGGAAAGCTGGTGTTGAAAGTTGACATTACACGATGTCCTTTATCAAAATACTGTGATTTAAAAGAACAATATATTCAAATTTATCAAATATGGAATAGAATCACCAAGGATGAAAAAGTCTTTCATGCATTAGAGCAATTAAACTGGATTAATTTTCAGAATTATTTGTAGTTTAAATATATTGATTTAGAATGAAAAAAGTTATAATCTAAATTCCATTGTTTAATTTTGAAATGCAGTAATGCACATAAAATAGTTTCATCTATTTTATAGTCACAAGACATACTTCGAAAAAGAACTTGAACTATCATGTTCAAGTTCTTTTTTTTGCATAAAAATAAGCAATAATACTATAAAAAATTTATATGTGTTAGAAAAGAAATCATTTAATTTGTATATATATACAAAAAGTTTCAAAAGTTATTGACATTTTTTATAGTTTGTGATACAATAAAATCAAAGATTAAATCTGATTTTTTAACATATCTTGAAGGAGTGTTTTTTATGAAAGCAAACTGTGCTAAAAGAATAATGTCATCTCTTGTGGCTGCGGCAACTCTCGGTGTTGCATCTTCTGTATCAGGTTTTGCTCCGTTCAGTGCTGCTGCAAATGATAATTTATTCCCTTATACAATGTTCGCAGCATCGTCAGCTGAAGGTGCAATAACAGTGAATGCAAATTACTTCAATCTTAATGGTGATATTGCCTCAAATGGTACTGTTGTTACGGGAAACGGTAATATCAACGGAAAAAAATACGAAAATGTCGGAGCTGATATGCTCTTTATCGGGGACAAGCTCACCGATACATATTTCGGAAGTGCTGAACCGGTGGAATTTGTAGATATTTCTGACAATAATATCAATGTAAACAACCCTGTTGATGCAGACGAAAATGTTTCACTGAACGGCAATGTAAACATCAACTCAGTGATAAAGGCAAGCGAGGATATCTGCATAAGCGGAAATGTGAGCAATGCAAACAATACAGTTCTTTACTCAGAGTTCGGCGATATCATCATTGACAGCAGTAATGTGAACCTTACGGGCATGGTTTATGCTCCTCTCGGTAATGTTGTTATTACCGCAGACAGTATCAACCTTAATAATGTTGTAATTATTGCAGATACAATAACCCTGACTTCAAACAACGTAAATGCAAATTATTCCAACAACTATGCTAATGCAGCAGGCAATATATCAGAAGAGAGCAGGGCAGATTACGTGAAAAAATACAACAGTTTGAGAATGGACAAGGATATTAATGCTACTCTTGATTTGATTTCAGAGTATTATACGGTTACGCCAATCGATGCGGGCGAATATTCAAGTCTGAATATTATGGGTATGTTTCTCTTTGACGTTCAGCAGTATGAAGTTGAAGGTTATGGCAACCTCAGTATCATGAAAACAGACGGTATGCAGCAAATGACTACTATTGTTCTTACACCTTACAACAAGGAACTCCCTCTTATTTCTACAGATTATATGTACAATGGCGAGGGACGTATAAATTATATTGAATTTTATGAGGTATGTGCTGATGCAAGTGATGCAGGTTATCAGCAGGTTCTTGCTGAACTCAGTGTGCTGAATGACAGATACAGCGGTCTTATGAGCGTTACACCTTCACCGGGCTGGTATGATGATATTCGTCCGCTCGGACTTTATAAAATGACAGATTATCATTCTGACGACGAAGCAAGCAATATGCTGGCTGACAGTTTCAGGATAACACTGGAAAGTTCTTTAAATCTTCCTGAACTTACTGACGAACAGAAAGCAGAAAAGCATACGGCAATTCAGCAGTATTCCGACAATCTCGTTGACATGGGTGGTGTTTCAACCGATATGTTCAAAATGGCAATGGGAGCTGACAAAACAAAGGATTTCTTCAATAATGTCTTCTTCGGTACAGCTAAGTTCTGATATGATTTCAGTAATGATACAGCTAAAATAAGATGAAATAATCCCGTGGCACTTCCGGCTGCGTATGTCATAATGCGTTGTTAGTATGAAAGTGCCACGGATATTGTTGTGCAGTCCATACTTACGATAAAGATATTCAGTAGGTGAATGGACTTTTTTCTTGTTATTATATGGACTTTTTTCAAAAAAATATTATTAATTGTTGACAAAAAGACTTCTGTATGTTATAATATATATCATAAAAATATAATTTTATTCATAATATACAAATAATTAAAAAATAAAAGAAACAGGAGTGATATTTTTTATGATGCATAAATTTGTAATATATCGTTCAGAAACAGGTCTTTTCTATCGCAATTATTACGATGATATGCAGCAATTGTCAGATAACCCTTTGGGAATACTTATAACAGAAGATATGCTCCCGATTGTTGAAGACGGAAAAGGTGGATATTATCGCTTTTCTGATAAAGACCCCGGATTTGTTGAGATACGTGAATGCGAAACGGACTGCCCATTGCCGCTTGAAACCATGTTTTATAAAAATCACAGGAATTTTCGTCTTGGTTGGATTTCTCCTGACGGCGATACATTTTCGTGCGGATTTATGGACCACAGCCGTGCCGCAGGAATGATATGCAGATGTTTCTATCCGAATGCGGATAATCCTGAGATAAGGCTCGGAAAAGCTGGCTGGCTCAAAATTATAGATTCGTGGAATGGTACAGAACAGGCACACGGTCAGTTTGTCTACTCTTCGTCAGGACATATTACACAGCGTCAACTCGATAAACTTTATGACCTCGGACTTTATAATAATCCTGAAGTTAAAGAATTGCTTGAATGATATAAATAATCTTATTCTGTTTTTTAATTAAATTTTATGCTTAAGGAGTGATTACAGAATGAATGATAGCTTTTTTATAAAAGCTGCGGCTTATGGCGGTTATGATAAAGCTGAAGTAGATAAGCAACTGGAGTTTTTATATAAAAATATCAAGGATTTAAAAAACAGACTGCGTGAAACTGAATTTCTGCTGAAAAAATATGAGGGAGGTGACGATGCAGTAAAGGCGCATGAGGGAGCGCTTGCTGCTGAACGTGCCGCACTTACACAAACTCAGTTAAAAAATAAAACGCTGTCGGAAAAATATAAAGCAGCCCGTGAGGAAACGGATAAATACAAAGCCGAAAATGAAATGCTTCGTGATAAACTGGAAAAAATCGAAACTGAACTTTCCGATGCCAGACTGAAAATTTCAGGTGACAATACGGATATTGCTGAAATTCTGAGCAGTACATTTCTGGAGGCGCAGAAATCAGGAACTATGATTTTGGAAAATGCAAAGGAAAAGGCAAAACTTATAGAAACTGAGGCAAAAAAATTTGCAGATGAGTTTATATCTGATGTCAATTTGCGTGCAAAGCAGATTATTGATGACGCTGAAAAGCAGGCTGATGATATTATTCAAAATACTTTAAGTGAAAACGAACAGCTGAGAACTTCTTCCCAAAATCTTCATGCAATTATGCTTGAAGATGTAAAAATTATATCTGAAAATATAAATAAAATCAGAGCCGATATGACTGCATTTGAAAAATCGGGAATGTCACAGATTGAAACATCTTCTGTATTACTTTCTGCTGTCCGTGACAAACTTGCTGAGGGCGGTATCCCTGTTGTAGACGCTCCTGTAAAAAATACGGAATATTCAGAGGAAGAAAAAATTGTGAGGGAAAATGATGCGGAAAAGCAGAATTTAGAACTTGCACGTTTACAGGCACTTGCCGAAAATCTTGAAACGGACGATTTTGATTTGCCTGAAGAGAACACTCCTCCTGAATAAGTACCTTCTCTTACCTGATTTTAACAGACAGAAGGAGTGTAAAAAATGAGCAGAATTATTGTTGTGAAATCTGATAAGTGCGTTGGCTGTAATGCCTGCGTGAGAGTTTGTCCGGTGTCAGAGGCAATCACTACAAAAGTCATTGAAAACGGACATTTTATTACTACAGTTAATGAAAATAAATGTATAGCCTGCGGAAAATGTATATCTGCTTGCAGTCATAACGCAAGAGACTATATTGATGACACGCAGGAATGTATGAACAGGCTTGCAAAAGACAAGATAATTATTCTTGTTTCACCTGCTGTCAAGGCAGCTTTTCCGAATAAATGGATAGGCATTCTTAACTGGTTTAAAAAGAAAGGCTGTCTGGTTTATGATGTGTCATTTGGCGCTGATATTTGTACATGGGCGCATATACGTGCAATTGACAGCGGTAAGATAGATAATTTTATCACGCAGTCCTG
This sequence comes from uncultured Alistipes sp., assembly GCA_964460175.1. Lineage (GTDB taxonomy): Bacteria > Bacillota > Clostridia > Oscillospirales > Ruminococcaceae > Ruminococcus. The sequence continues at coordinate 70,866 of CAYWPN010000001.1, forward strand.
TGCAGCTGTGGTAAATTATATTGAGATGTATCAGCCAAGACTGCTTGCAAATCTTTCTCCTATTCACAGTCCTGTATCATGCATGGCAGTTTATTTGAAAAAGTATCTTCACCATACAAAGCCCATTGCAGTGCTTTCGCCCTGTATTGCTCAGAAAAGTGAGATTATCGAAACCGGACTTGCTGATTACAATATAACATTTAAAAAGCTTATGAAGTATTTTGAAACAAATAATATTGTAATACCTGCCAACGATGAGAGTGAGTTTGAATATGACTTTGACGGTTTGCAGGGACAAATGGGTTCTGTTTATTCACGTCCCGGAGGTTTCCGTGACAATATATGGCAGCATAATCCTGCTGTTAATATCTCAAACTCTGAGGGTGTAAACAGAATTTATTCTGAACTGGAAATGTATGCTGATATGCCTGAAACAAAGCGTCCGAAGATTTTTGATGTTCTTTCCTGTGAATATGGCTGTAATCTTGGTTCAGCGTCCGGCACGTCACGTTCTATGTTTGATATAATGGCAACAATGCGTGATATTGAAGTTAAAGCAAAGAGCGGAATGAAAACAGGTATGTTCCGTTCAGGAGAGGACAGGCTGTTCCGTAAATTTGATGAAGAACTGAAACTGGTGGATTTTACAAGAACATACCGTCAGGCTGTAATAATGCCGTCTCCGAATAAACAGCAGCTTGATATTGCCTATGAGCGTATGGGAAAGCATACCAGAGAGGAACGGAATTATAACTGCCATGCCTGTGGCTATAATTCATGCAGAGATATGGCGGTGGCTATATGTCATGGTCTGAATACGCCTGAAAACTGTATCGTTCATGCAAAGGAACTGCTTATTGCCCGTCACAGTCAGCTTGCTTTACAGCATGAAAAACTTCTTGATATTACTGAGCAGTGCTGTGCATTTTCGGAAGAACTCAGAAACAATGTCGGAAAAATCATTGAAAACATGGATATTATTGGCAATTCCACAAAAAAATCGGGTAAAAAAGCCCGTGTTGTAAATGACTTGCTGGAAGAAATTATTGAATTTTTTGACAAAAATAATTCGCTGGACGAAAATGGTATCAGACAGATGAAGAATATCCTTGTTATGACACGCACCGCATTTCAGTCGCTTGATGATGGTGTCAATAAAACCAATATAAGTTCCGATATTATCAGCAAATCTATTGCTGAGATACAGGCTTTAGTGGATAAAATCAAGAATATTCTCAATGAAGTTGGTTAATCAGGGGAGGTGCAGGCTGAAGAAACGCTGATATTAAATCTATATGGATTGGACGGTGATGCATTAGTTAATTAATCTGAAATATCTGAAGTAGTTTGATATACTTTGGAAAAAATTTAATGAAAGGATATTATATATGGAAAATAATAAAAACAATGCTGAGAATGAAAATCAGCTTGAAGGTTATGAACCTAAGCGGTTTCTTCTTATAAAAATCATATACACAATTCTTTCTGTTCTGAATATTGCCGTTATGATTATTTCTTTTTATATAACAGGAAATGCAATGAACGACGCACGAATTGCTACGGAATGTATTGGTACTATGAATACAAGAATTGTCTCTGTAAATGAACACCTTTATTCCATTGTATTTGATTTGACAAATGACAGTCTCAGCGATGCAGAAAAAAGTGAAAAAGTAAAGGCAAGTCAGGAAAAAATTATGGCAAACTTTACTGAAATCGATGAAATCAAGACAGAATTTGACAGCATAAAGAGAATTGATGAAAACGCTGTGAAAAAACTTGATGAGGCATGGGCTTATATCGGGAATTATCGTGAACAGCTCAGCGAATTTGATGTTACTATCGGTAGCTCTGATACAAATAATGCCGCAAAGAAAATTCATGAGGAATTTGCAGATATTTCACCGATTATGAACGAAACAACCGCTCTTATCGACGAAGCGGCAGCAATTCAGAAAGAAGCAAGCTATAAGACTTTTACATCGAAAGCAAAGTCAGTTTTATTAGTTATATTGACAATGCTGGCAATTTTCGCTGCTGGTATTGCAATAATTGTATTGATGCAGCGTTCTGCTAAGAAAACCGCACTTGAACTTAAAAAGAAAAAAGAGGAAATTGAGGCATTTTCCAAAAAACTGTTTTCTTCCCGTGAAAAAACAAAGGTTAATTCTCATATAGACCCTCTTACAAGCCTGAAAAATCGTCACGCTATGGAAGACGACCTGAAAGTGCGTCTGGAGACAGAGAATTTCTATATTGTAAACTTCAGTTTTGACAACTTCCGTGACTTCAATGAAAACTTCGGACGTGATTTCGGTGATAAGTTCCTTGTTACAATTTCAGAAATGCTGAAAAATGATTACTCAAAATATGCTGAAATATATAACCTCACATTCGACGAATTCTGTTTCGTGTTCAATTCAAATATTTCAGAAGGACAGGTAAAAAATCTTGTGGATAGTATCTCAAAGAAGATGTCGTCCGAATATACCATATTCAATATTGCTGTTCAGCTGAACGTTTCAGGCTGTATGTACTATTATCATGCAAAAGATTACCTTAATCTCAATTCACTGTTTATCATGCTTGACAGAACATTGCATAAGGCAAAAGATGAGGGCGGTAATATGATACTTAAAGTTGACAACTAAAATATTTCATAGTAAAAAAGTCCGGATTGCCGGACTTTTTTGCTGAGAAAAAATAGTATGCTGTACGTCTTAATATAGTAGAATTAAATTGCAAGAACTTGACAAACATCAATAATAATGATATAATTATATAAAATTACAGTTGGAATATTGTGATTTTTTATAACAGAAACAGTAATAATAATTATAATATATTAAAGGAGTGTTAAAAAATGAATAATATATTGTATATGGTTGTTCCGTGCTACAATGAAGAAGAAGTTCTTCACGAAACAGCAAAAAGACTTGCAGAAAAATATAAGTCTCTTATCAGCCGTGAACTGATTTCCACGAAAAGTCGTATTGTCTTTGTGGACGATGGTTCAAAGGACAGAACATGGGAGATTATTGAGGAACTTCATAATTCTCAGGAAATTTTTTCGGGAATAAAGCTCTCACGCAACAGGGGTCATCAGAATGCAGTACTCGCCGGACTTATGACCGTCCGCACAATGTGCGATATGGCTATAACAATGGACGCTGATTTGCAGGACGATATTAATGCAATTGACGAAATGGTAGAGAAATTCCATGAGGGTTACCAGATTGTGTACGGCGTAAGAAGTGCAAGAAAAACTGATACTTTTTTCAAGAAATTCACTGCTGAAAGTTTCTATAAATTCATGAAGGTAATGGGTGCAGACGTTGTCTATAATCATGCCGATTTCCGTCTTATGAGTGCAAGAGTACTCAAAGAACTTTCAAAGTGCAAGGAAGTAAATCTCTTTCTCAGAGGGCTTGTGCGTACACTCGGCTTTAAGTCATGTAATGTTATGTATGAACGTGCTGAAAGATTTGCAGGAGAAAGCAAGTATCCGCTGAAAAAGATGATTGCATTTGCACTCAATGCAATTACTTCATTCAGCACAAAACCGCTGAAACTTATTACTGCAACAGGACTTTTCACATCTGTTGCAAGTGTTTTTGCTGTTATGTGGTCAGTTATCGTCAAGCTTACGGGTCACGCAAAACTCGGCTGGTCAAGCATGGTATGTTCGATATGGTTCATAGGCGGAATACAGCTTCTCGGACTTGGTATTATCGGCGAATATACCGGCAGAATATATGAGGAAGTAAAACATCGCCCACGCTTTATAGTCGAAACGTTCGTGAACAGTGAAGGCAAGTAATAATTAACCCGCATCTTATGGTGCGGGTTTTCTGTGTAAAAATGCGGCTGTACCCATTCCGGTACAACCGCATTTGTCTTATTCTGTTACTCTTTTACGTCTTCTGATAAGGAGTATTCCTGCAACACCTATCAGGCAAACTCCGGCAACGTAGTAATTGCGTGTGCCTGTTCCGCCTGACGACGGCATTGTTACTCCGCCATTATCGGGCTTCTTGTTGGTTACTGAAACAGTACCTGAATGGTTTTCATTTTCAGTAAGTGAAACGCCATTGATGTAGCTGATTGTATAGTATTTATCAACGCTTGTTTCCTTGATATAGTAGTAATATTTGCGTCCGTTTGCATCATAAAGTGGAAGATTTGCTTCTGTGATATTCCATTTATTGTCAGAATTATCATCTGCACTAATAGTGATTGTCTTTACCAGCTGATAACCATTATTACTATTAATATCAGTGTTTATTGATGCAATCTGTACAGTCAAAGCATATTCCGCAACCAGTTTGTCACCGATTTTTGCTTGAATTGTAGCTTCTCCGTCTTCAACTGCTGTTAAAATTCCTTGTTCTGTAATTTCAGCAACAGTTTCATCAGTTGAACTCCATGTAACAGTTTCGCCATCAATTAAACCGTTAAGAACAAACTTCTTTTCGTCGCCGATATTCAGTGAACCGGTATCCTTATTATCGCCTGTTTTTCCTTTTTCAAGTTCGATTGTGTTACCTGTATAATCTTTTATACCTACAGGTGTCTGGTCATATTTTGTTGGATTAATTGAAAGTTCTGTAAGTGTTTTATCGTCTGCAAGTGTTCCTGTGTGGTAGAAGTAGTATAAACCTGATGCTGCTCCGACCAAGCCTGCGTTGTAGTCAAGGGCTACTTCGTTTTCTGTATAATTATTGACATTATCAGGATAATTTGCAAAACTTGTACTTTCTGGACCACCTGCAAGCGCACCTACAAGTGTATGAACATAATTATCATTATTTTGGTTTACTGAAGCTGCTCTATGATGAGGGTGCGTAACTGAATTATTTGCAAATCCTGTTATCAAACAAACATTGCCATCATTTTTGCCAAGAATATATGACATTTGTTTTTGACACCATTCAGAATAAGCTGTTTTTACATCACTATCATATTTTGATGCAACAAGGGCAAGCATTTGTATTGCCGCATTATAACGAGCACTTCCATAGCCGTTATAGCATAAATATGAATTCGAAGAACTGTCTTTTTGTGTATTAATAAAGCCTTCAACTTTACTCCAGTCATTAGTAATTTCAGCTAATACACATGCTGAACCAAGATAAACTTTATCCCAGCAATAAGTCCAGGTGAAATCTGTTTCTTGATATTTTTTCAAATTATTAAGGTATTCTTCTTCGCCCGTTGCAATATAAAGCCAGCCTGATGCCCAGCCATAATCATCTTTCCAACTGTCAGATTTATACTGTTCAACATAATATGGTTGTTTTACATTTTCTGCATATTTATACAGTTCTTTTGCTTTTTCAAGATACCTATTAGCATTTGCAGGGTCAGTATCTTTGAAGTTAATATAATAAAGTGCTAAAGCTGCTGCATATTCTGATGCAATATCACTGCCCTTATCAGAACTCCATACTTCACCACCAAAATTGTCTTTTGGCTGATTTTCAGGTGAACCCCAATAAGCATGGTCTGTATCGCCGTTGCCTTTCTGAACAAGAAGCTTACCGTCTTTATATGACTTTACAAAGAAATCGCAAAATTCCTGCATGATTTTTTTATAGTGGTCTGTCTGTCCGAGACTGTCATATGCGTCCTTGAATTCATAGTAACTCCAGCCGAGTGTTGAAGCTGTAAAGCCCTGAGGAAGTCCGAACATTACGTGGTCGCCGGCATCGTGGAAACCGCCGTCTACCATACCTTCATAAGTATGGCAGTCGTCTCTCCATGTAACAGCAGAATTTTCAGTGACTTCACTTCCGCACATATTAGCGTCGTAGAAGTAGAGGGAGTACTGAAGAAGCTTTGCATAGTTGTCATACTGGTCTGTTTCTTTCTTATTCTCGATTGCTGACGAGCCTGAAACAGGTGGCTGAGTTGAACGGTAAAGTTCAACGTAGATGCTGTCAGGTCTGTCTGAATCTGTATCGCCCTTCCAGATTTTGTCGATTTCAAGACTGCCTGTCATAAATGTGTTTGTGATTGAAGTGGTCTCGCCGTTCGCATCAGCTATTGTGCCTTCTGATGATGTCCAGCCGGCAGGAACATTAACCTCAACTATTCTGTATTCATAGCATTCAGGGAGGTCTTCTATTTCTGTACTCCAGCCGTTTTCAGCAGTAAGGGTATATGTTCCGTCCGGAACGGGTGTCCAGTTCTCATCGGTTGCTTTTTTGTACTGGAGCTGAACTTCAACAGAGGCAGGAATAAATTCAGAATTTGTCATTGCTTGACCGTCAGCGTCAACCCATTTCTTTTCAGCGGTTATTCCGATTGTATTGAGAGAGTTTGTGATTTCAATCTTTCCGCCTGTTGAAGCAGCATCTGGTAAATATGTCGGGGCTGCGTAGTTTGTCAGATTGTCGGTAACTTCTACAACCTTGTATTTGTAGTAATTTTCATTGTTTTCAGTGTCGGTATATTTGCTTTCAAGTTCAGACCATGTGTATTTCCATTCGCCATTTTCGTTTGGAAGTGTAATATCAGAAACGTTAAATGCGTTATCTTTTGTGCCGTCTGCAAGATAGCGTTCAAGCTTGACTGTAATGTTCTCAGGCTTGAGTTCAGGGAATTTTTCAACGTTTTCTGCCCATTTCTTTTCAACAGAAATACTTGTTTTATCTCCTGACTTTGCATTCGGGATTTTTATCAGGTCTCCGTCAACTATAACATTGAGAACTTCGTTTTCGTCTTTTGGTGCTTCAGGTTCGGTTTCTGTCTCAGTTTCACTATCACTATCACTGTTTTCTTCTCTATTTTTACCTGAAATATCACCAATTTCCAATGTTCTATCACCAGCTAGCCATTCTGAACCATCATACCCCCAAAGTGTACTTGACCAGTCACCATTTTGAATAGCAAGTTTAAATCCATTATTACTACTCATTTTTATTTTCATACCAACAATATTATCTCTTGAAGTATGATTTAATGATATTCCATTACCAGATGTTATTCTAACTTCATTTCTTTGGTCTTTATTAAGAGTAACACTTTGTTTTAAAGTTGAAGTATCACCATTAGCATAATAAACAGTCATCTCTTCAATGACATTGTCTCCCCAAGCTTCTTTAAACTCTAAACAGTCAACAGTGTATGGACCTGTATCTGTTGAATCTCCAGAAGATGAACCGCCAGAGCCTTCGACCTGTTCGCCATAAATGCGATATTCATAAATTTTATATCCATTTTCTGCTTTACATTTATTAGCTTTACTGCCGTCTATAGATACAGTATTAGTAAATGTATATTTAGCCGAATATTTGCCGTCTCCAACATCAGTAATAACATAACTTCCAAGTTTTTCGTTTTCATTAGCAAAAATATTTTTATAATAGCTTGCTCCTGTAAACCAGCCCGTTTCACCATGAACACACATATTATAGTCAAAATTAGTATTATTCGGGTCAAAACCAGATGGAGCAGAGAATATAACCTCAACAGCAGTTACATTATTGTAACTGGTTTTAGGCATATCTTTTTCACCAGTAATTTCACCATTAAATACTTCAATATAAGCAGGCGTACCCGACTCAACCATTTCAATAGAATAGTCTGGGTTTACTTTGAATTTGAACTTCTCTTGCTGGGTATAGCCGGCCGGAGGTGTTATTTCCTTGAGATAATAGCGACCTTGTTGCAGATAGCCGTCCTTGACGTAATCAGTATTATATGTACCGTCGGCAGCATTTTTCAGTACTTCATAGAGGTCAAAATCTTTGTCGGCAGGAATTGTGAATGTGTCATTATTGTTATTGCCGAGCGGATAGATAAGTACGCCGTCGCCTGTATCGGCACACAGCTGGAATTCCGCACCGCCAAGCTTGTTTTCAGTACCGTTTTCAATCTTTGAAAGTTTAATTTTAGCACCGCTTATCTTTGTATCTTTCATATTAACAGAACCCTGTGAAGCAGTATTGTTCTGAGTGAGGTCAATTGTCTGCGGATTTGTAAGACTTTCATTGTCAGCGTATGTGATTGTTTTTTTACTGTTGCTTATCTGGAAATAAATCGGGTCTGCCATTTCGTACTTTGTATCATCAGGAGTTTCCTTTTCAACGAATTTATATGTTACACCTTCATTGAGATTTTTGAGGTCTATTGTGACAGAACCGTTTGTGCCGCTGAGAATATCTTCCTGAATTGTTTCTCCGCTGATATCTTCAATATTAATCTTTGCACCGCTGAGAAGTCCGAGACTGTCTCCGCCTGAAATTTCCCATTTGTTGAAGATAAGACCGTAGTCGTTTGTGAAAGTCGGGGTATCCGACGGCAGAGGCATAATCATTTTATTTGCCGGGTCAAACTGATATTTGTCCGGCGGATTTTGGTTGTCTTCTGTCGAAACAGCTGTAGTGAAAGTTGTGCTGTTCTTGTATCCGCTTGATTTTTCATAAAGACTGACGATAGGTTCTGTTTCATAATCATATATATATGAAGTTGAGGGAACATACTCAGTTACAATGACATCTGTATATATTGTTGCCGGAATAGTCTTATACCATGAAGATACAACACTTACTGATGTTGTTTGTTCTGCTTCTTCGGGTTTATTTGTAGATGTAGTACCCCAGCTCCAAGAACCATCAGTAAAATCAAATTGTTCGTTAAAATCAATGTAATTATTATTATCTATTTTCTGTCCACCAAGTTGAATTTTTTCATCTGAAAACTTATCATTATTATCCGCTGTTACTGAAATGCCAACAATCTTATCAATATTACCATTGATAAGAAACTGTTGATTTGGTACATGATATTGATTGCCAGAAAAGTTGACATTTTGGGTTGCTTCTGAAATATTTCCATTATCATCAACACTATATAAAGTTATATAAAAATTTCTTGTAAAATCTTCTGTTACCTCATTTGGAGTACCACTCCAGTTAAAAGTCCAAAATTTATAATATACACCTTTTTTATTTGTATTTTGAGGTTCAGTAATAATAGTAGTTTTTACTTCTGTTTCAGGCTTGCCGTCTGCGCCGATAGTAGTATCTGTACCATCATAAGATGATTGACTTATATGCGAAACCTTAGAAGAAACTTGAGTTTCGATTTCTTTAGGTTCATTACTTGTTGCCTTTCCTACACTTAAAATACCGCCGTTTCCGTCCATTTTCATGATGAAAGTATCTATTTCAGGTGCAGAACCTGTTTCAGTTGCGTTTCTTGTAACTTCAAGCCGTCTGTCTGTATGTTTGTATTCTGCGTTGTAAGTGTCATATGACTCAATTTTGAAACTGTCTGTCGGTTTGCCTTCTTCGTCATAAATTATAACGCTTGTTGTAACGTGCGTCGGGATTTTAGTTCCGTTCATGTCAAGAATATCACTCTCAGCAATGCCGACCGTTTCAGTGACATCAATTTTCCATGATGTAGTTTCGTCCTTGACAAATCCTGACGGAGCTTCTGTTTCCTTGATTGTATACGTGCTTTTGAGTACATTACTTACGTTCGTGTAGTTCACGCTTCCGTCGAACTGCACAGATGACGGAATATTTACATAGCCTTCTCCGTTTTCGTCGCTTGTAAATGTTATACCTGTCGGAGTATCGCCGTTCTCGCCTTCAAAAATTTCAAATGTTGCCCCTGCAAGACCTTCACCGCTGGGTGTAACCTTTCTGATAGGCACGCCGTAGCCAGATGATGACGGCAGAATGTCAACTGTTCCTCTGTATGGTCTGTAGCCGAATTCCATACCGCCCTCAAATGATTGTGCGATTAAAGCACCTGATAAATGACCACTACAACCATCATTAGATGTTATATTTGCCTTTGGTGCTAAAATTGTACCATTAAAGTTTGCTCCAAGTGTACTTTCTTCAGTAGCTTCATAGAAATTATATAAAATCTTCTCAGAAGCTTTATGGTTATTAAATTTAGTTGCACTATCATTATGTACTTTTTCCGTATGTGTGCCATCAGATATATAAGTTTCAATTGCTGGAGAACCACCACCTGTGTTTTGACCAATATTAAACTTTTCTCCCTTACAATTAACAACTAAATTACAAGTTGGAACATACTCCGTTCTTGTGGTTTTTTGACCATTTTCAACAGTGACTGCTGTAGTTGCTTCTAATGGAATATTTTCAAATATAATTTTCTGATATTTATTGTCTATCCATTCGTCTGGCATTTCAAAATAAACAGTATCACCAGCTTCAACTCCATCAAGAGCAGTAAAAGTAACAGTATTGGTACTTTCATCAAAAACACCTGGAATAGATTTTACTTTACCTAAAGTTTCTGAACGCTTTTTTAAAAACTCAAATATGTCATTAAAGTTAAAAGCATTATTAAATTGATACATTTGTGATTTTTCATCAGAATTAATATCATAATGACTATGAGTGTTATTGTTATAATGCTTGTCATCAACGCTAACATCAACGTGAGTAGAATTTTCCCAGTCACCAAGTATAAATCGTTTGTAACGGTCTTCGTTCTCTGAAAAAAGATGTTGTTCATAATTACTATCATTATCTAACTGTGATTTTGCTGAACTTAATGGATGAACATTTTTCATATGTCCGCCAATTATTGCATGAGCAAATCCTTCAATTCCGATATAATTATCTGTATTTTTTAATGCTATTTGTTTTGCATAGTCACCAGCACCAATTTGATAATTATAGCCCGTCTGAGTAAATTCAAAATTTCCGCCAACAGCAACACGGCCTTCAGCATCAGCATTTGTTACTGTCATATCACCATTAAGAAAAACACAAAAGTCATAGGCAATACCAAGAAAATATGTATTTTCAGCTTTTTTAATAACTTCATCTACTGTGTTGGCACCATTAGCCCAATCAAGAGCACCATTTGTAGATGAACCTATTAAAAGAGCTTTTGCGGACATTTCTTCTGGACTATATACAACATCATTAACAATATTTCCGTTTGCGTTAGCATAGTTACTTAACATCTGTTCGTCAGCATTATTAAAAAGCTGAGTAGAGAGAATATCGCTCACGGGAGTGAAAGAGTCGCCGGTCATACTGGAAGCAGGCTCCTGCAAAATCATAGGAACAGTAAATGAAACGAGCATAGACAGCGAAATAACAGCAGCAAGCTGTTTTCTGTGTCTGTCATGTTTATTCAGATAGTCACTGATAACAGAACGAAAGTCTTTCATAGCAATTCCTCCATAGGATAAAATATATATAAATAAAATATAATGTCATTGATGTTATTATATCACATTCATATGGAAAAATCAAGAGGGTATATGAAAATTTGTTGGTATTTTCTATAAAACTGTATAAAATTTATTTAAAATGCACAATAGGTTCTGTACTGCTTGACAAAGTTATAAAAATATGATATATTAAGAATACAGGGGAGCTTGTGGGACAGGCTGAGAGGGAAGTGCGACTTCCGACCCGTTTAACCTGATTTGGATAATGCCAACGTAGGTAACCGTAACAAGAAATTTTTCGGAAGTCTGCGTGTGCGGACTTTTTTTGTTAGGAGTGATATTTATGGTAAAGATAAACGGTGAAATGGTTCAGGCTGACGGTAAAAGCGTTGCAGAGATGCTTGCGGATATGGGATATTCAGAAAAGCGTGTTGCTGTGGAAATCAACGGTCAGATTGTGCCGAAAGCAGATTACAGCGGAACTTTTCTGAAAGACGGCGATATTGTGGAAGTTGTGCGGTTTGTGGGAGGAGGCTGATATGGCTGTACCGTCATTTGAAGAGGTATACAAGTCTCTTGCTGAACGTCACGGAGAGAATTTGCAGAAAAAATTGTCCGTTACTTCCGTTGCTGTATGCGGTCTCGGCGGACTTGGTTCAAATATAGCCGTATCGCTTGTCCGTGCAGGTATATTTCATATCCATATTATCGACTTTGACAGAGTTGACATATCAAACATAAACCGTCAGCAGTATTTCATAAATCAGATTGGCGAATACAAGACAGACGCAATGTATGATAATCTGCTGAAAATTATGCCGTATGCTGAAATAAGACGTACCTGTGTGAGACTTACTGAAAATAATATTCCCGATATTCTTGCGGACGATGATATTATATGTGAAGCATTTGACAATGCGGACGCAAAGGCGGAACTCGTCAACTGTGTACTTGAAAAGATGCCTGAAAAATACATTGTATCGGGTTCGGGAATGGCAGGACTGGGCGATGCGAATATGATTAAGACAAATCAGATAACAAAAAGATTTTATATGTGCGGTGACGGTGAAAGCGACGTTGCAGACGGTATCGGGCTTGTATCATCTCGTGTAATGGTCTGTGCAGGTCATCAGGCACATAAAGTAATACAAATAATCAATGGGAGTGTTGAAAAATGATTGAAAACGACAAGCTTGTTTTAGGCGGTCACGAATTTAATTCACGTTTTATACTGGGTTCGGGAAAATATTCCCTTAAACTCATTGAAGCGGCTGTGAAGTATGCAGGAGCAGAAATTATCACTCTTGCTGTGCGCCGTGCGAATACTGCCGAAAGTGAAAACATACTTGACTATATTCCTGAGGGCGTAACTCTTCTGCCGAATACTTCCGGAGCAAGAACGGCAGATGAGGCAGTAAGAATTGCACGTCTCGCAAGGGAACTCGGCTGCGGCGACTTTGTTAAAATTGAAATCATGAGAGATACAAAATATCTTCTTCCCGATAATGCTGAGACTGTAAAGGCTACTGAAATTCTCGCAAAAGAGGGATTTGTTGTAATGCCGTATATGTACCCCGATTTGAATACAGCAAGGGATTTGGTAAATGCAGGTGCAGCGTCTGTAATGCCGCTTGCTTCGCCGATAGGTTCAAACAAGGGACTTTCAACAAAGGATTTTATACAAATCCTCATAGATGAAATCGACCTGCCTGTTATAGTAGACGCAGGTATAGGCAGACCGTCACAGGCTTGTGAAGCTATGGAAATGGGTGCGGCGGCTGTTATGTCGAATACTGCGCTTGCAACGGCTGGTAATCTGCCGGTTATGGCGGAGGCGTTTCGTCAGGCTGTTGAGGCTGGACGTAAGGCTTATCTGGCAGGTCTCGGACGTGTTCTCACTCGTGGAGCTTCGCCGTCCGATAGTCTCACTGGTTTTCTGCGTGACTGAGAGGTATATGTATGAAATGCAAAGACTGTGAAAAATATATAAAACTTACGAAACGTGGAGAGGGAAAAGGTCACTGCCGTCTGCTTGCTATGGATAGTTACGATGAAAGAGACTGCTTTTTCTTCTTTGACCCTGCTCAAAGATGTGGAAACTGCGCATGGCTTGAATATGATTATGAATGTCATGGTATTCCGAAAGATAATCCGGCTTGCAGTGCGTTTATGGACGATGCAGAGTACAAAATTATTAAAGAATTTAAATTACTGCTGAGAAGAGGACGTTACAGCAGGGAAAAAATAATGGAACTGTGCGATAAGTTTGAAAGTTATGAGGAATATGAGTTTTTCAAGAGTATAAACAAGGAGAGTAATTCAGGTGAATAATAATTATTTTGTTGATTCAGACAAGCTATCGGAAAGTGCATTGAAAAGAAAGCATGAACTTGAAAATAATCCGTCAGTACGTACAAATCACATGGAATACATGGACGGTATGGAGCAGGTTAAGTCTGATATTTTCGGCAAAGTCATTTCTGAAATGAAAAGCTATGATTATAATAAGTATACTGTTGCAGATGTCCGCCGTGCGCTTGCCCATGATACCTGCACAGTTGAGGACTTCAAAGCACTGCTGTCGCCTGCGGCTGAACCATTTCTTGAAAAAATGGCAGAGAAAGCACGTCTTGAAACACAGAAGCACTTCGGAAATACAGTCTATCTTTTCACTCCGCTGTATATAGCCAACTACTGTGAAAATTACTGTATCTACTGCGGATTTAACTGCTATAATGATATTCGTCGTATGAAACTGAATATGGAACAGATTGAACATGAAATGCAGGTAATCGCACAGAGCGGTATGGAGGAAATTCTTATACTTACAGGTGAAAGCCGTGCAAAATCGAGTGTTGAGTACATCGGCGAAGCCTGCAAGCTTGCAAGAAAGTATTTCCGCCTTGTCGGAATTGAAATCTATCCTGTGAATACAGACGAATATAAGTATCTGCACGAATGCGGTGTTGACTATGTAACGGTATTTCAGGAAACTTATGACAGTGACAGATATGAACAGTTACACTTATTAGGTCATAAACGTGTATTCCCATACAGATTTGATGCGCAGGAGCGTGCGCTTATGGCTGGAATGCGTGGAATAGCCTGTTCCGCACTGCTGGGATTATCTGATTTCCGCAAGGACGCACTTGCAAGCGCACTCCATGTATACTATCTGCAAAGGAAGTACCCACAGGCTGAAATATCGTTGTCCTGTCCACGTCTGCGACCTATTATTAACAACGGTGAAATCAATCCGCTTGATGTTCACGAAAAACAGCTTTGCCAGATTTTATGTGCTTACAGAATATTCCTGCCGTTCTGCGGAATTACTGTATCATCAAGGGAAAGCGAGACTTTCCGCAATGGTATTGTAAAAATTGCAGCGACAAAGGTTTCCGCCGGAGTTTCAACAGGTATCGGCGACCACGAAAGCAAGTACACGGGAAAGGAGTCCGGTTCAGCAGAGGGCGATGAGCAGTTTGAAATAAATGACAGCAGAAGTCTCGGCAAGATGTACAGCGATATGTCCGGCGAGGGTTTACAGCCTGTGCTGAACGATTATCTCTATGTTTAAGATTATATGCGTTACGGACAGAAAGTCCTGCAAAGAGGATTTTTTGACAAGAATTGAAAAAATCGTCGTTGCAAAGCCCGACAGAATAATATTCCGTGACAAAGACTGTAATGATGAGGAATATGTTAAATTTGCGTTAAGAGTGCTTGACATAAGCGATAAATACGGCGTACCGTGCAGTATGTACTTTCACCCCGAAATTTTCAGTGATGTTCATTGGACAATGCCGATGTTACAGCATATTGGTCTCAGCGATATGAATTACAAACGTTTTGTTGGTGTTTCGGTACATTCAGTTGAGGAGGCAAAGGAAGCCGAAAGCAAGGGTGCTGATTATGTAACAGCAGGGCATATTTTTGCGACATCGTGCAAACCTGATTTAGCCCCACGAGGACTTGAATTTCTGAAACAGGTCTGTGAGAGTGTGAAAATACCTGTATATGCTATCGGCGGAATAAATCCGCAGAACATAGCACAGATTGTACAGGCAGGAGCAGGCGGAGCGTGCATAATGAGCGGTTTCATGACCTGCGAAAATCCTGCTGAATTTATAAAAGATTTAAGGAAAGGAGCTGAAATAAATGAACTTTAATCCTGATATGCTCAGCGTTTATGCAATAACCGACAGGGAATGCTTAAAAGGCAAGGACATTAAGTTACAGGTTGAACTTGCGATACAGGGCGGAGCAACTATGATACAACTCCGTGAAAAGAATATCAGTACAGAGGAACTTGCAGAAATCGCCGCTGAACTTGTCCCGATATGTCATAAGCACGGCGTTAAACTTATAGTAAACGACGACTGGAAAGCTGCCAGAATAAGCGGTGCGGACGGCGTACACGTCGGGCTGGAAGATACTTCTGTGGCTGAAATACGTGCCAATACTGATACGGCTTTTATTATAGGTGCAACTGCAAAAACAGTGGAGCAGGCAAGGAAAGCTGCAAAGCAGGGAGCAAGCTATATCGGAGTAGGAGCAGTTTTCCCGTCCCCTACAAAGAAGAATGCCATACGAATTACTCCCGATGATTTGCGTGAAATATGCAGGAGTGTAAAAATTCCTGCTGTTGCCATAGGCGGTATCACAAAAGACAATATGTGGGAACTGCGTGGCTGCGGAAACAGAGGTATTGCAGTAGTATCAGCGGTTTTCGGTGCGGATAATCCGTATACAGCCGCAAAGGAACTCGCTGAAACATGGAAGAGGGTCTATAATACAAGAACTGCCCTTACTATTGCGGGAAGTGACTGTTCAGGCGGAGCAGGTATACAGGCGGATATTAAGACGATGCAGGCACACGGAGTATATGCGATGAGTGCAATAACTGCCCTGACGGCACAGAATACAACAGGAGTTTCGGCAATACACGATGTACCGCCTGAATTTGTCGCACAGCAGATTGATATGGTTTTCAGTGATATAAGACCTGACGCTGTAAAAATCGGCATGATTTCAAATCCTGAAACAGCAGAAGTAATTGCGGAACGTCTGAAATACTGGAAAGCTGAAAATATAGTCGTTGACCCTGTTGCAGTTGCAACAAGCGGTGCGGATTTGAGCAGTACATCGGCTTATGAAAAAGTAAAAGATTTACTTTTCCCGATAGCGACAATTGTTACTCCCAATATTCCCGAAGCTGAACTTATAACAGGTATAAAAATTGACGGATTGGCAGATATGCAGAAATCGGCAAAAATTATTGCTGAAAAGTACGGCTGTAATGTACTTTGCAAAGGCGGTCATCTCATAGACAGTGCAGATGATTTACTTTATAAAAAAGACGGAAAATATTTATGGTTAGAGGGCAGAAGAATTGATAACCCGAATACTCATGGTACAGGCTGTACGCTTTCAAGTGCGATTGCGGCTAATCTTGCAAAAGGCTGGCAGCTGGATACGGCAGTAAAAGAGGCAAAGAAGTATATAAGACAATGCCTTGAATCAGGTTTGAATTTAGGTAGGGGTAGTGGTCCTCTGAATCATTCACTATATTAATGAAAGGAATATTTAAAATGAGAGAATACGCAACACAGATGGAGGCGGCTAAAAAGGGTATTATTACTCCCGAAATGAAGATTGTCGCACAGAAAGAGTACATCAGCGAACAGGAACTTTGTGGACTTATCGCAAAAGGAGAAGTCTGTATACCCTGCAATATCCGCCATACATCTATTTCGCCTGAGGGTATCGGCACAAAGATGCGTACCAAAATCAATGTAAATCTTGGTATTTCGGGCGACTGCAACAACTACGACAACGAAATGAAAAAAGTCGATATGGCTATAAAGTACGGTGCAGAGGCTATCATGGATTTAAGCAACTACGGCAAGACAAATACATTCCGCACACAGCTTATTGAGAAATCCCCTGCAATGATTGGTACTGTACCCATGTACGACGCAATCGGCTATCTCGAAAAAGATTTGCTTGAAATCACAGCAGAAGACTTCCTCAAGGTAGTCCGTGCGCACGCTGAAAACGGTGTTGACTTCATGACAATCCATGCAGGAATAAACAAGCGTACAATTGAAGCGTTCATGCGTGACAAGCGCAAAATGAATATAGTTTCCCGTGGCGGTTCACTCCTTTTTGCATGGGTGATGATGACAGGCAACGAAAATCCGTTCTATGAATACTATGACGAAGTGCTTGAAATTCTCCGTGAGTACGATGTGACTATAAGTCTCGGCGATGCACTCCGTCCGGGTTGTATAGACGATTCAACAGATGCTGGACAGATTTCTGAACTTATTGAACTCGGCGCACTGACTGAAAGAGCGTGGGAAAAAGATGTACAGGTCATGGTTGAAGGACCAGGTCATATGGCAATGAACGAAATAGCTGCTAACATGAAATTGCAGAAGAGAATCTGCCACAATGCACCGTTCTATGTGCTTGGTCCTTTGGTAACTGATATTGCGCCGGGATACGACCATATCACATCGGCAATAGGCGGAGCTATTGCAGCAGCAAGCGGTGCGGATTTTCTCTGCTATGTAACGCCTGCTGAACATCTCAGACTTCCTGACATCGACGATGTGAAAGAGGGTATAATGGCAAGCAAAATCGCTGCTCACGCTGCTGATATTTCAAAAGGCGTACCTCATGCAACGGACGCTGACAATGCAATGGCGGAAGCACGTCATGAAGTTGACTGGGAAAAGATGTTCGGTATTGCTATCGACCCCGACAAAGCCCGTGCTTATTTTGAGAGTACGCCGCCGTCTGACAGGCATACCTGTTCAATGTGCGGAAAAATGTGCGCTGTACGTACAACAAATATGATTTTGAACGGCGAAAAGGTTGACTTCTGTACAGAAAAGTGATATAATAGGATTAATAAATCTGAACGGAGGTTGTTAATCATGAAGAAATTTATTTCAGCAGTATCAGCAGCGGCACTTCTTGTAAATTCCGTGCCTGTGATTAATCAGGTATCAGCGGAAGATGATGCCGTAAAGATTATGTGTATAGGCGACTCCATTACAGACGGCTATACTTCCGAATACGTCGGTTCTTACCGTAAATTCATTTACCATAATCTCACGGAAATGGGTTATAATATTGATATGGTCGGTTCAAAGGACAGTGGCTGGACTCCTGCTTACACTGACGAAACAGGCGAAACATGGGAATTTGATAACGAAAATACCGGCTACAGCGGTTACGCTATAAAGGAGTACAGCGGACGTTCGGGAATTTACGAAACGCTTATCTCTACAGACTGCCTTGCGAAAACTCAGCCCGATATTGTGACTTTGCAGATTGGCACTAATGATGTCATTGATAATCATGATGTTGATACGGCAGGGGAAAGACTTGAAGTGCTTGTTGACTATATTCTCGACAATATTCCGCAGGACGCAACACTTTTCATTTCTCCTATTCCTCCGCTTGACCCGAACAGAAGTGAGGTCTATGACTGGTTCGGCAATTACCGCCATTCTTCTGACTGGTCTGAACAGTACGATGACGACAGGGCTGCTATGGAAGTTGAAATCGCACTCATGCAGTATAACACACAGGTTATGGCACTTGCAACAAGAAAACAAAAGGAAGGTAAAAATGTTGTATTCTCTGAGGCAGCATGGGAAATCACAGACGTTAAAACTCAGCTTTTCGATGGCGTTCACCCGAATAATGCAGGTTACAAGGCTATGGGCGACAAGTGGGCAGAAACTATCAACGAATATCTGAAAGAAAGTCCGCAGGAGGAAACAACTACCACAACTGCACCGGTCACAACAGTTACTACTTCAACAGCTACAACTACTTCAACGACATTAACTACAACAGAGACAGTAATCACGACAACACAGACAACTACTACTGAATCTGAACTTATTCCATGGGAGACGACTGCACCGGCAGAAGAGGACAGCAAATTCAATATAAGCGACCTTGTAAAGCTTATGTATTATGTTCTTGACTATCCGTTCACCACGTTTACAGAAGAGGACGTAAAAAAATACGACCTTAACAGTGACGGCAGAACAGATGTTTTTGATGTTATTCTTATGAGAGAAGCTGTTGTCGGCAACGTTGAGAAAATCCTTGAAAAACGTCAGGAACTGGGCGATGACAGTTTTCTTGACCTGAGTGATGCTGCAAATGTTGTAATATATCCCGAAGATGATGAGGTGCATAGAGTAACATCAGGCAATTCAACTGCTTCGTCTATAGTTAAAGCTGTAAACAGTTCAATAACTGATTTAGATGAAGATAATGATGATAATTCAGATGATATTGATGGACAGCTTATTAAATGGGACGGAAATACGTGGTCATAAAATAATCTGAAAAAGCGGAGCGAAAAAACTCCGCTTTTTTTATTTCACAATCTTTTCACATAAATTACAAAAATATTTCCCAAATATTAATTTTATTTAAGATTATTTTAAGACAACCAATTTATAATATAGATATGAACTTAATTAACACCGAAAGGAGTTTGAAAATATGGCTATCAATACTTTTGCAAGAAAGGAAATAAAATTTCTGCTTGATATGCATCAGTACGAAGAACTTATGAACGTTATCGGAGAATATATGAATCCTGATAAGTACTGTGTCGGCGGAAAGGAATACGGTATCTACAATATTTACTATGATACTCCCGACGATTTCCTTATCCGTGAATCACTGGCAAAACCTTATTACAAGGAAAAAATCAGGCTGAGGAGCTATTATTCTCCTGCCTCTCCCGATTCACCCGTTTTTCTTGAAATCAAGAAAAAAATCGGAGGTATCGTAACAAAAAGACGTGTTTCAATGACTCTGGCGGAGAGTGACGAATACTTCGCTACACGTCGCAAGCCGCAGACAAGTAAGTACATCACGGGGCAGGTTTTCACGGAACTTGACGCATTCCTTGCACACTATCCTGTATCGCCGAAACAGTACATAAGCTATCAGCGTGAGGCATTTTTCGGTAAAGACAACAAGGACTTCCGTCTCACATTTGACCGCAAAATTACAGACAGAAGGTACGATTTGCATCTCAGTCAGGAGAGTTACGGCAACTATATCATAGGTGCGGACCAGAGGCTTATGGAAGTGAAAGTTTCGGACTCTATGCCCGACTGGCTTGTCAATAAGCTTTCAGAACTGAAAATCTATAAAACCAGCTTTTCAAAGTATGGCAGAGCCTACACGAATTATGTGCAGGAGCAGGCAATGAAAAGTCCGATACAGATTTCAGGTATATTAATGAAAAACAATAACATTTTAATGAACAGGAGTGTTTAGTCATGTCAACAGCATTATTCAACTTTTTCGGAAACGTTCTGCAATCGTCAGGTTCAGACAGCACCGATATTTTCACAGGGACAACAACAAATCCCGCAATTCCCGATGTTGATTTCAGCAGCTTTGCTGTATGTGTGGGTGCGGCACTTGTACTTGGCTTTTTAATCAGTCTTGTTTACATCTTCTGTCACAGAAAAGAAGGGTATTCACAAAGCTATGTGCTTACAATGATAATGCTCCCGACAATTGTTTCACTTATTCTTCTGCTTATAAATACTACAGCAGGCGCACTCAGTCTTGCAGGTGCATTTACGCTTGTGCGTTTCAGGAGTGTTCCGGGTGACCCGAAGGATATAGCGTACATATTCTTTGCAATGGCAGCAGGTACAGCCTGCGGAATTGGATATGTGGGATTTGCTGTAGTGTTCTTCATTATTCTCGGAATTGTTATGATTGCACTTTCTGAAACAAATTTCGGAGGCTGTAAGACACGTCACATGACGCTTAAAATCACAATTCCCGAAAATCTCGACTATCAGGGAGTTTTCGACCCCGTACTTGCAAAGTACACAAAATTCAGCAAGCTCCGCCGTGTAAAGACAACAAATTTCGGTACGCTTTTTGAACTGATTTATTCTGTTGATGTAAATGAAGATATTGACCAGAAAAAGTTCATTGACGAACTTCGTGTTCTGAACGGCAACATGACAATAAATCTTGTATTTTTTAAATACGATGACAAAGTATACGAAAACTGATAAATACTCTCCCTGCACTTTACAGGGAGAGTTTTGATAGAAGGGAAATTTATTATGAATTACAGGAAGATTTTTATAACAGCACTGTCCCTGATTGTGCTTACTTCATGCGGTAAGGGAAACAATGAAAGTTCTCCGCAGGCAGTCACGGAAACAGTAACGACTACGGCGGAAACTGAGCCGGTCACTGAAACTGCTGAGACAACAGCAAAGACTACAGAAAAAGAAGTCTCAAAGACTACTGTAACAGCAGTCACAACGAGCAAGGCGGTTACAGCAAAGTCAACTGAAAATACAGCAACAGCAACAAAAGCAGTATCTACCAGTATCAAATCCATTGCAGGAGTGAAAACTACAACAGGAAATGAACCTGCCGGAACAGAAAAGCCACAGTCAGCAACAAAAGCAGTAGTCACGGAAGAAGTCACAGAACCGCCGACGGAAGCGGTCACAGAGCCTTTAAGTCCTTATGATGCGGAATTTTCGCTTGACGAAACTCCTGTTATAAATATAACATCAGGCGGAGACTATATTGTGCGTGGCTGTACGGCGGAAGGTCAGATTTATGTAAATACAGAAAATGAGGAAAAAGTCGAGATTACTCTTGACGGTGTGGATATAACGTGTTCAGACGCTCCTGCGATACTTGTAAATCAGGCGAAAAGGTGCGTAATCAAGCTTGCGGACGGAAGTGTGAACTATCTGCGTGACGGCGGAACGGACAAAGTAAATGACGGTGTTATTTTTTCAAATGATACTCTGAGAATTAAGGGAGAGAGCGGTACGCTTGAAATAAATTCTGGCAATGCTCACGGAATTGCAAGTGATGACGATGTTATTATTGAAAGTGGTACATATATAATAAACGCAGTGAAAACAGGTATAACGGCTCACGATGATGTCACGATAAACGGCGGAGATTTGCGTATAAACGGCGGTACAAACGGAATAAAGTCAAAGGGTACTGTAAACATAAACGGCGGTACTATGTACATTTCGGGCGGAAGCAAAGAGGAAAAGAGTTCAATTTATGCCTCCGCTGAGTTCAATTACACAGGCGGATATGTGTACGCAGTCGGAAATCAGGTGACACCGCCGTCGTCAATGCCAAATCCTTATGTGGTTGTTAATTATGTTAACGGAGCAGATGCAGGAAGTACAGTCGGACTTGCGCTTGACGGTATTGAAAGAGCGGCAATAAATCCACAGAATAATTTCAGATGTGTGCTTATGCTTTCACCTGATATTTATATCGGGTCAGTTTTCACAGCATATCTTGATGGTACTGCATCACAGGATTTCACAGTAGAAGAGGGACAGAATTTGTTCACAATTGAATAAATAATCAAGGCACTGCAACCAGAATTGATGCAGTGCCTGTTGTTATTTGAATTAATATATAAAATATTAATTTATAAGATAATAAAACATATTTACAGAAAATTAAGAAAAAAATTTGCACAAAATAAGAGAAAAGTACATTATTTTATAGATTAGTTTATTTTTATATATTGCAAATTATGGTGGTTTGCAATATAATATATACAGCAATTGAAAAAATTGGTATATGACAACAGGAACTTCCCCTCTCATGCTCATGCTGTCAATACATTAATTCAAATGCTTTGCTACAGACAAGAAATAGTTTCTTCATTAAACTATTTTCTTCTATTTGTGGTTTTTTCATGTTTTCTATTCTCAATAACTTATTTTAACTTATTATTTTATGGCTTGACCCTCAGTGCTAAACGGTACAGACCGTATGGGTCGCTCTTCACACCTCTTTCACGGGGTGTATTTTTTTGCTCTGCTGACTTATGAAAAAAGCTGTGGTATAATAAAAAAGGCATACCCGAAAGTATGCCTTAAAATGTCCGCAGGCGGAGTTGAACCGCCGTTTCCTGCTTGAGAGGCAGGTCTCTACCGTTGAGTCATACGGACATATCGGGCGGTAAAAACCGCATCTCTCCCTGCGGAGGAGTGCTTTAAACTTAAACTACCGATAGTATTATTATATCACAGAAAAATAAATCTGTCAAGTATTTTTTGTCCTTGACTTACGAAACAAGCTGTGATATAATAAAAAAGACATACCCGAAAGTATGCCTTAAAATGTCCGCAGACGGAGTTGAACTGTCATCTTTTAACTGCGGGGTAAAAGCTCTTGCCGTTGAGCTATACGGACATATCGGGTGGAAAACCGCATCTCTCACTTTTGGGACGAGTGTTTTAAACTTAAACTACCGATGATGATATTATACTACAGAAAAATAAATCTGTCAAGGAGATTTTTTATGAAAATGTGTCTTATATGCCGTCAGAGAATTATCGAACATTACGGCATCTGTCCCGAATGCACGGAACGCAATAACCGTATGCGTGAAATTTACTGCGATTTGTCGGGGAAAACAGCAGTCGTTACAGGCGGACGGATAAAAATCGGCTACGCTGTATGCCTTAGACTTCTCCGGCAGGGTGCGAGTGTCATTGCCGTAACACGCTACCCTAAAACTGCTCTCGACAACTATATGCACGAGCCTGACTATGAGGATTTCAGGGAAAGGCTTACGGTAATAGGCTTTGATTTAATGCGTGTTGACCGCATACAAGAACTTATTTTTCGTATTGAGAGTATATGCGGCGGAAAACTTGATATACTTGTTAATAATGCTGCACAGACCGTAAAGAAATCAAATGAATACTATGCACAGCTTACGGCACACGAAAATGCACTTCAGCTTGAAAGTCCGTCACTTCTGCCTGTTGGAAGTCCCGACGATATTTTTTCGATAATGCCGAGCGTGCAGCTTACAGATTACAGCGAAATTTCCGACAATAATTCGTGGGTGCGCAAACCGGAGGATATTTCTCCGCAGGAACTTCTGGAGGTACAGCTTATAAATGTAACTGCGCCGTTCATGCTTACCAACGGACTGAGAAAGTGCCTTGCTTATGATAAATCTGTGAATAAGTTTGTAATAAATGTGAGTTCAGTTGAAGGCAGATTTAATACAAAGCAGAAACTCGCACGGCACGTACATACGAATATGGCGAAAGCTTCACTTAATATGATGACGCATTCGATAGCTTCGGATTTTGCAAGGGATAATATTTTTGTGTATTCCTGTGACCCGGGCTGGGTGTCAAATCAGTTTCCGCCTGATTATGAAATCAGCAAAAACTTTACGCCCTATCTGAGTTTTGAAGACGGTGCGGCGAGGGTGCTTTATCCGGTAACGCTGAATTTAAACTCAGATAAAATAAAGGACAGCGGAATGTTTTACAAGGATTACAAAATAATCGATTATTGATTTGTTCAGAAAGGATTTTTAATTATGGATAATAAATCGGCGTTCAGTGTGAACTCGTATGATGAAAATGTAAGAAAGGTAATACCGTTCTATGACGAGATATATAGTCAGATTTTTGACATTATACAGACGTATTTCGGAAACAGCCCTCTTAGTATTCTTGATACAGGGTGCGGAAGCGGTACATTTGCACTGAAAGCATATGATTATCTGAGTATACATGAAATGATTCTCTGTGACCCTTCTGAAAAAATGTTATCTGATGCAGGTAATAAACTTAAATACAAAAAATGCACTTTTGAGTGTGCAGGTTCTGAAAATCTTAACTATAAAGAAAAATTTGATGTAGTAACTGCAATACAGTCACATCACTATTTTAGTAAGGAAATGCGTGAAAAGGCAGTACAGAACTGTTTCAATGCACTGAAATCCGGCGGTATATTCATATATACTGAAAATACTGCTCCGTTTTCTGAAACCGGTAAAAATATTGTTCTTAAAAGAGTTGAAAAATTTGGTATCAATGCTGGTCGGAGCGATGAGGAAACTGCTGCACATTCCGCAAGATACAACACTGAATATTTTCCGATAAATATTAATGAACATCTTGAATTGCTGAAAAGGACGGGCTTTGAAACAGTGGAGATTTTCTGGTACTCCTATATGCAGAGTGGATTTTATGCAATTAAATCATGATTTTATAATATGAAATGAAAAATGTTATAGATGGTTACGGAAAATAGGCATTTTCTTATGGTTGTTTTCGATAAAAAATTATAAGTTTTTGGCGTAGAATAGGGCGAAATGTCATTTTTTCAAAAAATGGCTGATAAATACTTGACAAAATCGGATAAAGGGTATATAATGCAAATATAAAAAATATTAAGTGGAGGCACAAAAATATGACAAAAACAGAACTCATCAGCGCAGTTGCTGAAAAAAACGAATGCTCAAAGAAGAACGCAGAAACCGCAGTTAATGCAATCATTTCTGCAATCACAGATGCTCTTGTAAGCGGCGAGAAAGTTTCTATCGTCGGCTTCGGAACATTTGAAGTACGTGACAGAAAAGAGAAGAAGGTTATCAATCCGCAGACAAAGGAACCAATGATTGCCCCAGCTTCAAAAGCTCCTGTATTCAAGGCTGGTCAGGGACTTAAGAACGCTGTAAACAACAAGTAATTTTTCGGAGGAATAAATTATGCCAAGAAAAAATATACCTGCTGACAACTCAGCAAAGGTTGAAGAAGAAAAAAAGGCTGCTGAGACTTTAAAGGCTGAGGAAAAATCCGAACCTGTTAAAACAGCAAAGCCTAAACGCAGTAAGCCAAATAAATCTGAGGAAAAAACTGCTGAAGAGACTGCTGTTATTGCAGATGAGGTTGTTGAAACTGAAATGACACCTATTGCAGAAGAAACTCCTGTTGAGGAAAAAAAGCCTGCTGCCAAAAAGTCAACAACAAAGAAAACTCCTGCTAAGAAGACTACAGCAAAGACAACAACAAAAACTACAGCTAAGAAAACTGTCACAAAGAAAAAGAGTGCTGCTCCTGTTGCTGAAGAGACAGTTCCTGCAAAGAAGACCACAGCAAAGAAGACTGCTGTTTCTGTTAACGTTTTCTTCCAGTATCAGGGAACTGAGACTGCTGAACTCGTTGAACAGGCTAAGAAACTTTCAGGCGTTAAGTCACCTAAGTCTGTAAACCTCTATATCAAGCCTGAAGATAACATGGTTTACTATGTTGTCGATGATATTGCAGGCAGTTTTGAACTTAAGTAAAAATTGATATGAAAAAGTCCTCTTTATGAGGACTTTTTTAATTTTCAATATTTTCTCTGTATGATTTTAAAATTTCCGCCTGCTTGTCGGCATTATTTTTTAAACAGAGTTGGATTTCGTTATCAAGTTCACTGATAAATTCCTCTTTGCTGATATATCTGAAATAAATATCTTCATATGGCTCTATTTCGTGGATTTCTCTGAAATACTGATTATTATGAATACCAACAATATAAGTTTCCAATGGACCAAAGCATAAATTTCTGATAATCTCTGTTCTGTCTTCAGCTTTACGAGGAATATCGTGATGCCACGCACCAATCCAGAAGCCGTCCACACTCTTTTCCTCCTGTTATTATTTGTTTTATCATTATATCATGTTTCCCAAAAAAAGTCAATTGGCATATAATAA
Source organism: uncultured Alistipes sp. (assembly GCA_964460175.1). Classification (GTDB taxonomy): domain Bacteria; phylum Bacillota; class Clostridia; order Oscillospirales; family Ruminococcaceae; genus Ruminococcus. The sequence goes on from CAYWPN010000001.1 coordinate 97,629, forward strand.
TTTTTGTTGACTTTTTTCAAAAAGTGATGTATAATTTAGAGTAACAGGAGTGTGAGAACATGACGGAGTATCTTACAAATTATATGAACGAAACGGAAAGGAAACTCAATGAATGCAGTTCGCTGAATGATATTGAAAGGCTTCTTTCCGAACATAAAGATAAGATTGCATTTATGCAGCATGAAAGAATAGTCCATTTTCTTGTGACGATGATGTTTGCGATAGTGCTGACAGTCTTTATATGTGCGCTGATTTTTTCAGATAATTTTGCATTGCTTTTGCTTGTTACAATAATAATCATACTGCTTGTATTTTACATAAAGCATTATTATTTCCTTGAAAATACGGTGCAGAAGATGTACAAGGTGTATGACAGAATTATTGAGAAAAAGCAGTGCATTGAAGAGGAGATTAAATTATGACAAAACAGGAAATCGCAAATCTTGCTATTAAAGAACTCGAAAAAATTTACCCCGATATTGACTGTACACTCACATACAGCAAGCCTTACGAACTTATGTTCGCAGCAAGACTTGCGGCGCAGTGTACAGATGCAAGAGTGAATATTGTAACGAAAACTCTCTTTGTGAAATATCCCGATTTGCAGTCGTTTGCAAACGCCGATTTAGAGGAACTTGAACAAGATGTAAGGCCATGCGGATTTTATCACACAAAGGCGAAAAGTCTGAAAGAAATGGCAAGACAAATTCTTGAGGATTTCGGCGGAGAACTCCCCGATAATATGGATGATTTGCTGAAACTCCACGGAATAGGCAGAAAAACTGCCAATCTTGTTATGGGCGATATTTACAAAAAGCCTGCCGTGGTTACTGATACACATTGTATCAGGATTTCGGGCAGACTGGGTCTGACAGAACACAAAGAACCGTCGAAAGTGGAAAAGGATTTGAAAAAACTTCTTCCGCCGGAAATATCAAGTCACTTCTGCCACCAGACTGTGCAGTTCGGCAGGGATATATGCCGTGCGAGAGCGCCGAAATGCTGGGAATGCCCGCTGAATTATTTTTGCAGATACTACGCTGATATGAAGAAAGGCAGTTGATTATTTATGTTGTTTAAATTTGATTTGCAGACTAATTGCAGTGGGTTGACCGATATAACGGCAGAAGTAACGGAGGCAGTGTCCGAAAGCGGAGTATATGAGGGAATATGCGTTGTATTCTGTCCGCATACAACGGCTTCAATCATGATAAAAGGCGATGCGGACGTGAAAGCGAATACTTCCGAAACTGTGATTATTGCCGGAGGAAAACTTCTTCTTGGAAAACATCAGCGGATTTATTTCTGTGAGAACAGTGAACTTGAAAGCAGACAGTTTTTTGTTAAGATAATGTGAGGTGAATTATGAATAATATAGAAAAGTTTTCGGAGATAGTAAAAAATTCAAGGAAAATAGTATTTTTCGGCGGAGCAGGTGTATCGACAGAAAGCGGTATTCCTGACTTCAGAAGTGTTGACGGATTGTACAATCAGCAGTGGGACTATCCGCCCGAAACTATACTTAGCCGTACTTTCTTTATGCGTAATATCAGTGAATTTTACCGGTTTTATCACGCAAAAATGAACTGCATGAATGCAAAGCCAAATCCTGCGCATATAAAGCTTGCGGAACTTGAAAAAGCCGGTAAGCTTACGGCTGTGGTCACGCAGAATATCGACGGACTTCACCAGCTGGCAGGCAGTAAGAAAGTCTATGAACTTCATGGAAGTATTCACAGAAACTATTGTATAAAGTGTCATAAATTTTTTGATGGTAAGTATGTTTTTGACAGTGAAGGTGTGCCGAGATGCGATGAATGTGGAGGGCTTATCAAGCCCGATGTTGTACTTTACGAGGAGTCCCTTGATGACAGTGTAGTTGACGGCGCAGTAAAGGCGATTGAGGAATGTGATACACTGATAATCGGCGGTACTTCACTGAACGTTTACCCTGCGGCAGGTCTTATAAGATATTTCAGGGGGCAGAATCTTGTGATTATCAATAAATCTCCCACACAGTACGATAATAATGCAGATTTGCTTATATGTGAAAATATCGGTGAGGTGTTTGGAAGACTTGAAATATAAAATAATTTTAATATCTCTTTTAATTCTTATGCTGACAGGCTGTGCGGAAAATTCACAAAGCGAAATATCTGTCAGTCAGGCGGAGGAAGTCACAACAACTGAAATTTCAACGTCCACAGGCATTCAGACAACCGCACCCGCAACAACTTCAACAACTTCTGTTCCGTCGCCTGAACAGGCTGAAAGACAGCTTGTTGCAGATGTATGTAATGCGATATACGGCGGTTATTATGAGCAATCCGTTGTTGATAATACTGTTGAGTATATAACGGACATGGCGGAAGAATTATCCGAAAGAGTACTGGGAGAAATTACCTCAGAAGAGGACGCTATAGAAAAGGCAAGAGCTGTTTTAATTGAATTAGGAATGTCGGATTGGATAGAGAGGGCAGAATCTGAATTTGTTGAAATCGACGGGGAAAAAGTAAAATATCAACGGAGAAACAAGCCATATTCAGTCAGATTTTTTGACGAATACGATGCCTGCTGGGTTATGCCTAATCCACCATCTGGAATAACAGAGGACGGCAGGGGAGTTGATACTCCTGCTATGCCGCCGTATGTTATAATGCGTAAGTCGGACGGAAAAGTTCTCGGAATTTTTTAAGCCATAATTTAAGTGAAATTTAAGTAATATTTTACTTATATGACAAAAAATGATTTCTTTTTTTGTTCATATATACAAAATTCAATGGCATATTCAAAAAAATATAGGAAAAACTTGATTTTTTTAAGAAAAGATGTTATAATTAAAGCACAATAAACATACAGTATAAAAACGTATGGAACGGAGGACATAAAAATGTATTCAAAATTTATGAAAAAGGCAGGGGCTGCTGTTATGGCTGCGGCTATGGCTCTTAACGGTACTGCTGTCAGCATTTCTACTGTTTTTGCTGCTGATGCGGTAAAATACGAGTTTGAAGACGCAGTAATGACAGGTACTGTCTCAGTTGCTGACGATACTGCTGCAAGCGGCGGAAAAGTTGCTCGTATGGAGGACGACGGCACTGTAAGCCTTGATGTTGAAGTATCGTCAACGGGTATGTATGCTGTTACCGTTTACGCTCAGGGTATCGGCGGTTCTAAAATCCAGAATCTCGCTGTAAACGGCGTTGACCAAGGACAAATCAGCATTGCTGAAACAGGTTATGAACCTATTTCTATGACTGTAAAACTTAATGAGGGTAAAAATACAGTTACTATAACAAAATCATGGGGCTGGACTAATTTTGACTATCTTACTGTTGCTCCTGCTGAACTTGCAGAAATCAAGGCAACTCAGACAACCTGCTGTGATGTCAATGCAACTGACGAGACAAGAGCATTGATGTCATATCTTGCAAGTGTTTACGGAAATAATATTATTTCAGGTCAGCAGGAAATCTATCAGTACGGACCTCACGACTATGAGTATGAATTTGAGTATCTCAATGACCTGACTGGTCACTATCCTGCTATCAGAGGTTTTGACTACGGCAACAGATGCTGTGCTTTGCTCGGACAGAATGACGATGGCTCAACTGACCGTATAATTGACTGGGTAAAGAACAGAAACGGTATTGCTACTGCTTCTTTCCACCTGAATGTTCCGAATGACTTTGAAAGCTACACACTCGGCACAACAATTCCTTTTGACCAGACCACTTACAGCGAAAAAACGGACTTCTCACCGTCAAAGGCTGCTATAGAGGGTACAAAGGAAAATGAATACTATCTTGACGCTCTTGAAGTTCTTGCAAAAGAGTTCAAGAAACTTGAAGCCGAAGGTGTTCCGGTAATGTGGAGACCGCTCCACGAAGCTGAAGGCGGCGGCGGTGAAACAGGTTCATGGTTCTGGTGGGGCAGAGAAGGTTCTGAGGCTTACAAGAAATTGTGGAAGTACACATACAAGACACTTACAGAAACTTATGGCTGTCACAATCTTATCTGGGTATGGAACAGCTATAACTATGAATATTCTCAGGACTGGTATCCAGGTGACGAATATGTTGATATTATCGGCTATGACAAGTACAACTGCACAGACTGGTCTACAGGAAGTGCTGTAATCAAGCACAACGACAGTGCAATCAGTTCAACTTTCTATGGTATCATGGATAAGTATGACAGTGCAAAGATGGTTGCAATGGCTGAAAACGACAGTTTCTCAACTGTTGATAATCTTACAGCTGAAAAGGCTGGCTGGCTCTACTTCATGACATGGTACGACGGCGGCTCAGCTGACATCAACTTCGTATCAGACCCGAGATTTAACACAAAGGAAGATACAATTGCAATGTATCAGAGTGAATATTGTATCACTCTTGACGAACTTCCTGAAAATCTCTATACAAAAGAAACTCCGAAACCTGACCCGATTGAGACAAAGCCCACTACTACTGTAGACCCTGCACTTACGACGACTAAAGTCACAACAGAGGCAGACCCGTCAAAGAATTATGGCAAGGTTGTCTATGATAAGACAAAGAAGAGTTATCAGGTAACGCTCCCCGAAGCAGCAAAGGAATTTTATATCGACGTTGAACTTCCTGAGAATGTAACATTTGTAACGGGCGGTCTCGGTGTAACAATTCCGCTTGACGGCGAATACTACTGGGCTAACATTCAGTGGACGGCTCACAAGAGCGGTTCTGTGAAAGTCAATGTTGTTGACAATCTCCTGAATATTACACTCGGCACAGAAGAAATTAAGGACGAGGCACTTCTTGCAAAACTTAAGGCTGAACTCGGTAAGGCTACTTCATACGAGGGTCAGGTCTGGTATGCAAGCGAGGGCGAAAATGAAGTAAAGAGTGACGGAGTAAAGATTGTTTCCGCTTATCTCAAGAACGAAACTTCCACAACTACTGCCGCAGTGACAACAACTCCTGCCGAACCCTCTACAGACGTAACAGTTCCCGCAACACTCATGGGTGATGCCAACGAGGACGGTTATGTCGACCTTGCAGATGCAACTGCTATTATTCAGCACATCGGCAACGAAGACAAGTACGCACTTTCTGCTCAGGGTCTTGCAAATGCTGAATGCACGGGCGACGGTAAAGTTACAGGTGCGGACGCTATGGCTATCCAGAAACTTGAAGCAAAAATGATTACAAAACTCCCTTATGTTGAATAAGATAAAAGCGAACCCAGTCGGGTTCGCTTTTGTATTTGACAATATTCTGCTGCTGTGATATAATATATAAGAGGTGATTATTATGCTCGAAATGATAAAAGGGTGCTGTGTACCCGATTGCAATAAGCTTAAGGAAGAATATAAAGTTGATGAGTATTATATTACAGCAAATGTCAATGCTGGGAAGATAAATAATATTTTTCAGCATTTTATATCAATGCAGAGCGGACAGATATTCTTTATACTGGAACTGCCGACAAATGAAGAGGAGGAAAAAGTCCTCCGCAAAAGCAACTATGACTCTTTGCACAAGGATATATACTACATAGATGGTCTTGTCAGTGAAGAGGCACTTGCTTTGCTTATGCGTTACAGTGAATTACTTATAAATGACGGGATAAGCAGTTTCGGTTTCGGACTGCATGACGGTTCAGCAGAAATAATGCTTGAAAAGTATAATCAGATGACAATCTGGACAAATGATATGGAAAAATACAGTAAACTTTTTGACGAACATGACATACATATTACGGACAACTATATTTCCGCATGGGACACTTTTTCAAAAAGTAATGAGGGTAAATGTATGAGCGTCATGGTTGACGGAATCAGTGTATACGACCTGCCCGAAGTGCTTGAAGAATATGGAATGTACTTCGCAGAACGCAGAGAAGATGCCTGATTATATATTCAGCAGTCTCCTTGCCTCATGAGTATCAAGGTCGGCGAGACGTGTAGGAATGGGAACACGGCTGTCTTTGCCCGTGAGACTGAGTGTTATTTCAGTCGCTGTATCAAGGGAAATATTATTTCCAGCCGAAACGAATACAGGCTTTACGTTGTCATGCGTGCGTAAAGCTCTTCCGTATACTTCGCCGTCTATCACAATATCCGTGAAACTTCCTGCCGTCGTATCAGGTTCAATGTAATCGGTGTTATGCACACGGAAATACGTTTTCGCAACTCCCATAGTAACAGCATTGAGATAAAATGAAGCGTGTGTGGCAATACCCATTTTGCGAGGGTGCAGACAGCCGTTGCCGTCGAACATGAACACATCGGGTCTGCACTCCAGTTTTTCGGCAGTTTTCAGTACAAGCGGAAGTTCACGGAAGGCAAGAAATCCTGCTATATACGGCACTTCTATTTTTCCGCTGCACTGCTTTCTCTCAATGACTTTATGAGTATTGTAATCAATAACAACAATACAGCAGACTGCATATTCCTGATTACTGCAATTCCAGTAAGCAAGGTCAACGCCTGCGACTGTTTTAATCTCCGGCAACGATAAGCTGTCGGAGATATTTATTTTTTCTTTTAACTCATTTTGTATAGCGAGAAATTTCTGTTCATTTTCCATGATTATTTCTTTTCCTTCTGCTTTCAATGTAAGCAACAGTATTCCTGTATATTATAGTAAGTCCTTTGATTAAAAGGTTTTTGTCAACGATAATATTTTTTCTGCAAAGCGGTACAACAACAGAAGAAAGTCCGCCTGTAGCAACAACGGTACACGGTTCGCCGATTTCCTCCTCAATACGCTCAATAATGCCGTCCAGCGCACACGCATTTGAGTACAGCGCACCGCTTTTCATGCAGTCGATAGTATTTGTCCCGATGATGTTCGGCGGAAGTTCAAAGTCAAATTTAGGGAGCTGTGCAGTCCTTGAAATAAGTGCATCGGCTGAAACTCCCATACCTGTGATAATAAGACCGCCTATGTAGTTTCTGTCCTTGTCCACAACGGAAACGGTTGTCGCCGTACCCATATCAATGATAATCAGCGGAACAGGATATGTATTTATAGCAGCAACGGCATCAACAACCTGGTCGCTTCCCAATTGTTTCGGGTTATCGATTTTTATATTGATACCTGTTTTCACTCCCGGACCTGCAATCATGACTTCCACACCAAACAGCTTGCGGACAGCTTCTTTGATAGTATTGGTCACGGACGGCACGACTGACGACATAATAGCGTCGTCTATGTCACTGCAACGGAAATTATTCATTTCAAGGATATTCCTGATAAGTGCTGCGTATTCAACGGCAGTCGCATTATGGTTAGTTGAAATCCTCTCGAATACGACTATGTTGTCATTTTTATCAACACAGCCGAAAACTATATTTGTATTGCCAATATCAACAGCTAAAAGCATATTAAAAACCTCCTGATTAAATAATAAATCTGATTTCATCTTCCCAGCGTATGAAACATCTGTACTTTATCACAACAATATTTTGTGGCGGAATACCAACAATTTCAAGTACATATTTGCCGTCGGGAAGATAGAACACTATATATTTTCTTCGTCCGCCTCTTGCCATTTCGCCGTAAAACCAGTGGTCGACCTCAATCCTTGTATATATGGCTGAATCGTCCATATTCGCCCATATATGCTCCCATACGGCACAGCACGCAAGAACTATAAGCGTTACAGGCAGGAGAACCTTAAGACTTACGAGCATAGTCTCCACACCGTCTGCCAGCAGTACAATGAAAGCCACTATAAAGTTAAGTCCTATTGCAATTGCCGTAGAAATAAGAGAGTCTTTTTTATTAATGTGGAACTTCTTTTTCATACGGTCGGGCAGTTTCTTCCATTCCGGCGGACTTGCTTCGGCGATTTTCTTTTTTTCGTCAGGTTTCAGATGATGTATTATGGCATAATCAACAGCAAGCGTTAGTAAAATAAGTGCAATACTTCCAATCACAAGATACATGTAACCCCATTCGTTTTTTATAATATCAATTGCAATGATATTTGTTATTATAAAAAATACTCCGAAAAGCGAGAGAATTATGGGTATGGTCTTTCCATAGAAAAGATGCCTGTATTTAAGTCGTTTCATAATAAATCCTCCATATTATAAAAAATCCCTGTAATTATTATATCATAAGTTTTCATAAAAAGCTATAGATTTATAAAAATTTTTGTGATATAATGGTAATAATAAAAGGAGGTTTTTATTATGTTAAAAGGAAAAACAGTATTATTGGGAGTATCAAGTTCGATAGCAGCTTACAAGATGTGCAATGTGGCGAGAATGCTGACGAAATTAGGTGCGGAAGTCCATGTTTCAATGACATCAAATGCTACTAATTTCGTCCACCCGCTTACCTTTGAAACGCTCACACAGAATAAATGCCTTATTGATACATTCGACAGGAACTTTCAGTACAGCGTTGAGCATATAGCAATCGCAAAAAAAGCGGACGTTGTACTCATTGCACCTGCTACGGCTAATATTATAGGTAAAATTGCAAACGGTATAGCGGACGATATGCTTACCACAACGGTTATGGCTTGTACCTGTCGGAAACTTATTGCGCCTGCAATGAACCACAATATGTACCACAATCCGATAGTACAGGAGAATATTGAGAAACTCCGCCGTTTCGGCTACGAAATAATAGAGCCTGTGCGTGGAATGCTTGCGAACCGTGATACAGGCGACGGCAAGCTTCCCGACGAGGGAACTCTTGTTGAATACGTTGTCCGTGAAATTGCGTTTGAAAAAGATTTGCAGGGAAAGAAAGTTCTTGTAACAGCTGGTGCGACCCGTGAACGCATTGACCCTGTGCGTTTTATTTCCAATCGTTCCACAGGTAAAATGGGATATGCCCTTGCAAGAGCTGCTATGCTGAGAGGTGCGGAAGTGACTGTTATAGCGGCTCATACAGACGTAAATCCGCCGATGTTTGTTAATATAATTAACGCTGAAACGGCTGAGGAGATGTTCAATGCAGTAAAAGAGAACATGAGTTCTGCTGATATTATAATAAAAGCGGCGGCAGTTGCAGACTACACACCGATTACAGTTGCGGAGAGTAAAATAAAAAAATCCGACGGCGATATGAGTATACCTCTTAAACGCACGACGGATATTCTGAAATATATCGGCGAAAACAGGACAAATCAGGTTGTATGCGGATTTTCAATGGAGACCGATAACGTCATTGAAAACTCACGCAGAAAACTTGAAACAAAAAAATGCGATATGATTTGTGCAAATTCACTGAAAAAAGCCGGAGCAGGTTTCGGCACTGATACTAATATTATCACCATGATAACAAGAAACGGCATCGAGGAAATTGAACTGATGTCAAAATTCGATGCCGCAAATATTATACTGAGTAAGCTGAAAAACTTTTAGATTTCGCTGTCGTCGTGCCACGTTATAAACGGGGGAATTTTATGATACTTCTGAAAAAAATCAAGGGCTTTTTTAATCTGTTCAATCGGGAGTACCCATGAAAGAGGGTATTCGTCACGCTGACCGTTGGAGAGATAAAATTCCATAGTCTCATCATCTCCACCAATATAATCGGGATTTCTGGAACTGAACCCTGAACTTTCCTCTTCGGGAAGATACATCAGCCAGCCGTAATCTCCGTTTATGAGTGCCGTCATTGACTGTTCATCTTCTTCAAAGTCAATCCATATTTCTTTGTAAGGACTTTTTTCCCATATATTCAAGCAAATTTTCTCCTATATAAATATTAATTACTGTACTTCGGTTCACAGGTAAGATTTATGCCCAGACGTTTGAAAATACGTTCATCGACGGCGGAAAGAATAACAGTGGAGTGGACTTCACAGCCTCTGAGCTTTGAAATCTGTTCCATAGCCTTTTTAGCATTGTCGTCAGTAGTGGCACAGATTGAAAGTGCAAGAAGTGTTTCGTCCGTGTGAATACGTGGGTTGTTGTTGCCGAGATGATTTACTTTCAAGTCCATGATAGGCTCAATGACGTGTGGTGACATAAGAAGTACATCATCGTCGAGACCTGCAAAATGTTTGAGTGCGTTGAGGAGAAGTCCGGAGACAGCACCCAGAAGCTCGGAAGTTCTGCCCGTGAGAATAGTACCGTCAGGGAGTTCCATAGCGGCGGCAGGCGCACCTGTTTCCTGTTCCTTTGCGAGTGCAGCAGCGACGGTTTTTCTGTTTTCGGGAGTAACTTTCGCCTGATTCATGAGGAATGACAGTTTCAGTTCTTCTTCTTCGGAAATCAGACCTTTTTTTCTGTCGCAGAGTGCAGTATAATAACGGCGGATTATCTCGTCTTTAGCAGCCTGACAGACAATTTCGTCATCGATAATGCAGTTCCCTGCCATATTCACGCCCATATCAGTAGGAGATTTATAAGGTGATACACCGACAATCTTTTCAAACATCGCATTGAGTACGGGGAAAATTTCAACATCACGGTTGTAGTTCACGGTAGTTTTTCCGTAAGCTTCAAGGTGGAAGGGGTCAATCATATTAACGTCGTTGAGGTCGGCAGTGGCAGCCTCATAGGCGATATTCACAGGGTGGCGGAGAGGCAGATTCCATATCGGGAAAGTCTCGAATTTAGCATATCCTGCATTTATGCCACGCTTGTTTTCATGATAAATCTGAGAAAGACAGGTTGCCATTTTTCCGCTTCCAGGACCAGGAGCAGTAACAACAACGAGTTTTCTTGAAGTCTCGATATATTCATTTCTGCCATAGCCTTCGTCGCTGATAATCTTCTTAAGGTTGGACGGATAGCCCTTTATGCTGTAGTGATGATATACTTTTATGTCAAGATTTTCAAGTCTGCTCTGAAAAGCATCAGCAGTCGGCTGATTGTCATAGCGTGTGAGTACAACACTGCTGACAAAGAGACCGATTTTTCTGAATACATTTACAAGGCGGATAACATCGACATCATATGTAATGCCCAAATCACCACGGATTTTATTTTTCTCAATATCATCAGAATTTATAACGATAACGATTTCTGCATCGTCCTTAAGCTGTAAAAGCATCTGCAATTTACTGTCAGGCTTAAATCCGGGCAGAACACGGGAAGCGTGAAAGTCATCGAAAAGTTTTCCGCCGAATTCGAGGTAGAGCTTGTCCCCGAACTGTGCTATACGTTCACGGATATGTTCAGACTGCATTTTCAGATATTTTTCATTATCAAAGCCAATTTTATTCATAAAAATTCCTCCATACAAAACTATATGTTACTATTATATAACAAAAAATGAAAAAAAGCAAGAGGAAAAATGCTTTTTATCAAAAAAACCTGTACTGTTTTTTTTACAGCACAGGTTTTTTGCTAATTATTTAGTTCAATACCTGCCTGACGGCAGAGAACTTCAAAAGTTGAAACCATTGAGGTTGTTCCTGATATAAAATCTGAGTTGGTTATTGTGCCGGTGTAAACACCATCGGCGAATATAAAGCAGTTGTTTCCGCTGCCTGTGGAAACAAGGTCTATTGAAGTAGTTGTGCCGTCGGTTTTTGTATATTTTGCGGAGAACACAGGTTCAGAGAGTTCAGGTTCGGACTGTACATCAATATCAGTGATGTTGATATATGAGAAAATATCATAGAAAGTTGTAAAGAAACTTTTAAGTTCGGCATTATTAAGGTCAATTTCCGAGTCTCTGCATACAGCGATACCTTTTTCCCAGTCCAGAGTGAATTTTTCGGAAAGTTCGGCGCAGTCCACTTCAAATCCGCTTACGGCGTACATATTTGCGCTTTCAACAGTCTGCATGATTAAGTCGTAAATATCGTAATTTATGAAATTCAAATCCGCCGTGTAGTAAGTTTCTACCTGTTTGGAGTCGCTGAGATAAACATGAGTGTAAGTTTCAGCATTCTTGCCGTATCTGCTCATAAGGAACGTTTTTTCCGTACCATCCTTTGCTTTTATGGTAAGTTCCGCTATAGGATTATCAAAGCCGTACATTGTAAAGTCGTCAGGAGTTTCTTCGAGCATTTCCTCAGCGGTGAGACGTGTAACCATAGTGACGATATTATCCGGCCTTGTCTGATTGACGGTAAGCATGGAATATTTGTCAGGCAGTTCCCAGAAATTTGTTTCTGAATTGTAGTTGAGTTCATAGGCAGTTTCGCCGTCTCTTTTCACAATAATACCGACAATATCATTATCGCTGTAGGGGACAAGTTTGTCGTCTTTTAGCGTCATTCTTGTTGTGATGATATTTTCAGCGTCGGAAGCATTTATCGCATATATATTGTTTTTTGTATCGGTGTAAGCGTAGTAGTAGTCGCCCGTCGGACTTTTTCCGCCGATATACAGCGTGTAAGATGTTTCACCGTTTGAAACGGTTACTTTATAAGGTTCACTTAAACCATATTTAGCCTTATTCTCTTCCGTAGCCTCACCGTAGTTCGTATCTGCCGTAAGTGATGATATATATGTGCATATCTGACTTATTGTAGTCTGGTTAAGCGGAAAATTTTCTCCTGTGGACGATGATGTCATAATCCAGCTGCTTTCTGAAAGTTCGGCAGTGTAATTGCTGTCGGGGTAGAAAATATCAATCCTGTTTATAGCTGAACTGTCAATGCTGAAAAGAACGTTGTCTGCAAGTGTTTCAACCTGTTTCTTTGCATCTTTCTCGCTTTTTGATTTGACCGCAACGAAAGTTCCGATTGATGCTCCTGCAAGAATGACGAGTACAGAAACAGCAATAATAATCTTTTTCATTAAGCATATCTCCTTTTAAGCCATACAGCAACACCTGCAAGAGCGAAGATAATTGGTATAATAATGAAAAGGTTGATAGCCCTTGTAGCAGCTGCGCCGTCCTCGAATGTCATTATATCGTATGAGTTTGATTTTGTGCCTATACCCATATCAATATCGCTGTCGCTGAGCCATGTATTAGAGAATAGTGTCAGCATTCTTGTGCCGTAAATGCTGACGGTAACACGGTCATCATCAAGTGAATCGTCAGAGCCGATGACATAGAGTTTTGCTCCTGTCTGCTTGTTATATGAGTAATAGCCCAGAACAAGCGGAACATTTGATTTTTCCTTAGCCTGTTCTGCTGTTGTGTCGTCACCGCCCATTGGTTCGCTGATTGTTGTATAGTCCGTGCTGTCAACACTCGGCGGAAGATTTTCAATAATAGAAGCTTTTTCAATCATTTCGCTTGATGACGAAAGTTCGCTGAAACTTCTTGTGTTGCCGATACCAGCGATATACATACCGTCAGTTATAAGCTGATTGATGTCTGTAGTCAGGTCTTCTGTGTAGTCATCGTCCTTTGAAGGATATGATACACGGAAATATCTGTCGTCCTGTTCGGAATCAAGATTTCTGTACTGCCAGTCTGAATTTTTTTCTCTTACAAGATTATAGTCCATGCCGATTTCAAATTTTGCAAGAAGATACTCGATATTTTCAAATCTTCCTTCTGTTTCGCATGGCGGAAGTATCATGGAAATCGCACCGCCGTTATCAATATAAGCATTAAGTTTGTCACGGTCTTCAAGAGAAATATCGTGCTGTGGAGCAGCAAGGTAGATGATAGCTGTATTTTCGGGAACTGTATCGACTGATGACAAATCAAGTTCCTGTACGTCATAGTTGTCTGTCATGATTTCCTCTTTATAGATGGAATAGTTATCATCAAGGGTTCTGTCGCTGTAGCCTGTGAGGAAGTATACAGTCGGGAGGTTTCCGCTTGTGCAGAGCTGAATTGCTCCTGCAATGAGTTCCTCGCCGGCATATTCAAGAATACCGTTGGAGTCCTGCTGGAAACAGCGGTTGAATTTAATCTGCTTGATAGTGTTTCCGCACTTTACGAAAATATCAGCAAGTCCGACATCGAGAAGTCCCGTAGGATTAAGTGAGTTTGCAAGTTCGGTATCTTCATTCGGGTCAAAGCAGGTGAGAGTAATATTGTCCTTGCTTTCGAGTTCAGTCAGAGTATGATAGAGAGGCAGACAGCGTGGCACTTGCTGCAAGTCCATAAGCTGAGAGAGGAAGTATATTTCAATCTGCTTGTCCGAAGTATCTTCAATAAGCTGTTCGGTTATCTCGCTGAGTGTGTATTTTCCTGACGGCGTCATATCGAATACTTTATCATAGTAACCGAAAATCATGTTTATTGGTACAAATACAATAAGAATGAGAATTGCAAGGACGATTGCAAATGCACCTGAAAGATTTGGCTTTTTCTTTTTCATTTCAGTTTACCCCCTGTTCCAGCGTCTTTTTTCGATTACAATGTAGTTCCATGCGAGAGCCACGATAATAGCGGAGGCAAAGAATACAAGGTCAGAAAGTCTTATAAATCCTTGTGAGAAGTAAGCGAAACGTGGCTGTGCTGCAAAGGCATACAGGGCATTCTGAATAACGGGGTACTGCGCAATGAAATCGGTCTGTGAGAAGTCATCAAGGAATATGAACACAAACATCACGATTTCACCTATAATAGCAGCTATGATTGAGTTTTCCGTAAATGCGGAGATAAGCTGTCCGACTGCAATGAACATCGCACCCCAGAAGAAAAATCCGACATAGGCACATATAAGCTGTCCCATAACGACTTCGCCGTGTGTAGCGGTGAAAACCGGAAAGAAGAGCGAGCCTGCAATCATGAAGAGGAAAACTGTGAGATTTGCAAGATACTTGCCTATGATAATCTGAAACACATTCACGGGAGAAGTCATAAGCAGAACTTCTGTTCCGAACTTGCGTTCGTCGGCAAATGTACGCATTGTGAGGATAGGTATAAGGAAAATGAAGTAAAAGATTACATTGTAGAAAATCTCAGGGAATGTGAATTTGAAGCTTGCACTGTCGAGATTTCCGAGCGAATTATTGAACATGAACGTGAACAGGAACATGAACAATGCCGAAACCGTATAAGCAAACGGCGTGAAAAAGAAGGATTGCAGTTCCTTTTTATAGATAGAAAACATTATTCGTCGTCCTCCTTTTTATCAAGAGATATTTTTTCGGGATTTTCCGCCTTGATTTCGTCATAGAGTTCCTCAATGCCGGATTTCGAGGAGGTTTTGTTGACGAGTTCCACAAAAACAGCCTCAAGGTCGGGCTTTTCGGTGTAGATTTCAGAAATCTGAATGTTATTTTTGATAAATTCCGCCATGATACTGTTTTTGGCATCGTCGCCGTCGCCGTCAAGCTGGATTGTGAAACTGAAGAAATTGTTGCCTTCAGCATCAATTTTTGTGATTTCCTTAACGCCTTTTGTGAGTTCGATAATATTCGAGGCAGTCGCACGGCTTCCCTTGATTTTGATATGAAGTATGAGATTGCCTCCGAGTGATTTTTCAAGATTTTCGATAGTATCAATCGCCTTTATATCACCTTTGTTGATGATGACAACTCTGTCGCATACAGCACTGACTTCTGAAAGAATATGGGAACTGAAAATAACGGAATGTTCCTTGCGCAAATCAGTGATAATCTGCCGTACCTCAACAACTTGATTCGGGTCAAGACCAACTGTCGGCTCGTCAAGTATGAGAAATTTCGGGTTTCCGAGGAGTGCCTGAGCAAATCCTACACGCTGTTTGTAACCTTTGGAAAGGTTCTTGATAAGCTTATGTTTTACGTCCTCAATTTTCAGCAGATTCATGACACGCTTGATTTCAGACGGTTTCTGTGCCGCCGGAATGCGTTTAAGTCCTGCACAGAATGAGAGGTATTCCTTAACTCTCATATCGGGATAGACCGGCGGAATTTCAGGCAGATAGCCGATATTCTTTTTTGCCTTTACAGGTTCTTTGGAAATGTCGTTTCCGCAGATGTTGACCTTGCCGGAAGTCATGGGCAGATAACCTGCAATCATGTTCATGGTTGTTGACTTTCCTGCACCGTTAGGACCAAGAAAGCCAAGAATCTCATTATCGTTTATTGTAAAGCTTATGTTGTTCACGGCTCTGTTGCTGCCATAGAACTTTGTCAGATTTTCAATATTAATCATGAGTTTCTCCTTTCTGAAATAATTAATAATGTATATAAAGTACGTGTCCGCACAAAATAATCATACTTTTACATTATGGCAAAATTATATTAACATGATATTAATAAAGTATGTATAATTTGTTAATTTAAGAAATCCGCTCATAATTATGCTGTACAAAATATAAAAAAATTATAAAGCATTGTTGTGTGAAATATGTGAAAGAATATTGTGGGAAGGGTGAATGTTGTGTAATATATTAAATAAGTTTTTTTGTAAATATATAGTTCATAATTATAAGTATAATATAATTTTGATGATTGGCAAAATACACAAAAAAAGAAGATTTTATTGTGCATTGCAACAAAAATTGTCTGTGATATTGGTTAAAATCAACCAACCTGTTGACAGAAAGGCAAAATTGAATTATAATAAATATGAAAATAGTTTGAGAATAGTGTGTATGTCTGAGATACTGCACACACTGTATGATACTGTTTTGTATGCCTGTTGTCCCTGTGACAGCAGAACAATCATTTAAACCAAATTTATTGAGAGGGGTTAAAAACAATGATAAGCAAGAAGAATAAGGCTCTTACAGCCGCTGTTCTCGCTGCTGCAATGTCAGCTACTGCAATTATTCCTACTTTTGCATCAGCTGCTACACAGTATGCAACAGAGAACGACGCAAACACATCTTATGCTAAGATGTTTGAGTCACTTTATGACGACGTTATCACAAACGGTCAGGCTAACGGCTATCTCGCAAAAAATGACAATGGTTCAGGTTCTTTTGGTGTTCCTTACCATTGTGTTGAAACACTTTGTGTTGAAGCTCCTGACTACGGTCACGAAACAACATCAGAGGCTATGTCATATATGGCATGGATTACAGCTATGCATGACGTACTCGCAACAAAGGGTATAATAAGCGGTTCAGCAGGCGACCTTGAAAAAGGCTGGAAAACTATGGAAGCTGTTATTCCTGGTTATTCAGTAAATGCTTATGGATACGGAAATATCAAGTATGATACAATCTTCAAGCAGGACAGACTTAAGGCTGATACAGCTACTGAAGAAGACGACCCGAGCAAATATCCTTCAACACAGAACGGCGTTGACGCTATCAACCCGATTTATGACGAAATGAAGTCAGCTTATGGCAGTGACAACGGTTACTACCTCATGCACTGGCTCGCAGACGTTGATGACTGGTATGGTTTCGGCGGCGGACAGGGCAAGCTTACATTTATCAATACATTCCAGCGTGGTGAGCAGGAATCATGTTTTGAAACAGTTCCTCAGCCATGTCTTGAAGAACTTAAATACGGTATGGAAGGAAGCGGCGACGACCAGAATGGTATCAAGGCTATCTTCAACGGCAAGGACAAAGTTCCGAAACAGTATGCTTTCACAAACGCTCCTGACGCTGAAGACCGTGCTATTCAGGCTGTCTACTTTGCAAACTACTATGGTCTTAATACAGGTGAGATTTCAACTCTCGCAGGTAAAATGGGCGACCAGTGCCGTAACGATATGTTTGATAAGTACTATAAGGCTATCGGCTGCTGGCAGGAAGGCAAGCAGGGTATAGCTACACAGTCATCAGGTCTCGATTCACAGCACTTCCTTATGTCATGGTATACATCATGGGGCGGACAGCTCGATGCTTCATGGGGCGAATACCAGTGGGCATGGCAGATTGGCTGCTCGCACTCACACCAGTTCTATCAGAACCCGCTCGCTGCTTACGCACTTGTTCAGGATTCAAAGATTAATGCAGGTATGAAGACAAGTAATGCAACTGCTGACTATGAGAAGTCACTCCAGAGACAGATTGAAATGTATCTCTGGCTCCAGTCTGCAAACGGTCCGTTCGCAGGCGGCTGTACAAACTCACCTAGCGGTCAGTACAAGAATGAATCAAGAACAGGCGGCGACATCACTTGTGATGTTAATTCCACATTCTATGATATGGCTTACGTTGAACACCCTGTATACGCTGACCCAGGTTCAAACCACTGGATTGGTAACCAGGTATGGTCAACACAGCGTCTTGCTGAACTTTACTACTATGTTAAGCAGAACGGCGACCCGACAGGTCAGACATACGGCGGACTTAAACTCGATGAGGCTCTTGAGGCTCTTCTCAGCAGATGGGTTGAATGGTTTATCGAAAATACTAAGTTTGACTATGTTGCAGAAGACGGCACAGAAATGGCTTACGCTATTCCTTCAAGCCTTGATTGGAGCGGTTCACCTGTTTCATGGAACGGCAAGTATGATGAGAACGCTAACAGCGGTCTTACATGCACAATCACTGGCTACGGTCAGGGAGACATCGGCTGTGTATCTTCACTCTGTAACTCACTTATCTACTATGCTGCTGTTCACGATGTTGACGCTTCTGCTGCTTCAAATCCGAACGGTACAACACTCGGCGAAAAGGCACTCTTCCTCGCTAACAGACTTATGAGCGCACAGTGGAATGCTGCACGTGACGAAATCGGTATCGCTTATGAAGACCATAACCCGAACCTCGTCAGAATTTTCGAGCAGGAAGTTTTCATTCCTGATTACTATCACGGCACAATGCCTGACGGTTCTAAGCTCGAATCAGGCGCAACATTCAGTTCTATCCGTGAATCTTACGCTGACGATGAGATGTATCAGGAGTGTAAGGCAGTTTATGATGCAACAGGCAAGACAGATGACTACTACTACACACTCCACAGATTCTGGCACATGGGCGATGCTCTTGTAACAACTGGTACAATGGCACTTCTCTATCCTGAAGTTACTCCTCTTCCTGACGGTTACACACCTGGAAGTGAACCGTCTACAACAGAACCTTCAACAGGTGAGACTACAACAAGCGGCAACCTCACTGCTACTCTTTGGGGTGATGCTAACGAGGACGGCTCTGTTGACCTTGCTGATGCTACTGCTATTATCCAGTCAATCGGCAACCCTGACAAATATGCACTTTCAGAACAGGGTGCTATTAATGCTAACATCGTTGCAAATGACAGCAGTGCAGTAACAGGTGCAGACGCTATGCTCATTCAGCGTATGGAGGCTGGACAGATTACACAGCCTGAGTTCCCGATTACACAGGAACAGTACGACGCTCTCGGACAGTAATCTATTAAATAAATTTGCTCATACGGTTTTTAAAGGGACGCTTTTATGCGTCCCTTTTTGTTGTTCATGAAACCTCCGCACGATTTCCGTTACTTATATTACAGGAGGTGAAAATATGGAGGATTTACAGATAATCGAACTCTATTTTATGAGAAATCAGCAGGCTTTGTCCGAAACAGAGGTAAAATACAGTGCTTACTGCAATTCCATTGCACGAAATATTCTCAGCGATGTGCGTGACGTTGAAGAGGCTGTCAATCAGACGTGGTTTGAGGCGTGGAAAAGTATTCCGCCCGAAAAGCCACGCATATTGTCCGCTTTTCTTGGCGGAATTACAAGAAATATCAGCCTTAATATTGTGCGAAGTCATTCTGCACAGAAACGTTATGCAGATTTTATTAAATCCTGCAATGAACTGGAAATGATAAGTACGGAAAGCGTTGAAGACGAAATCTGCACCAAGCAGCTTGCACAGTCCATCAATGAGTTTGTCGGAGGACTGCCCGAAATTCAGCGAAAAGTCTTTGTCTGCCGGTACTGGTATTTCGACAGCATTGAGGAAATCAGCAGACATTTCGGGTTCAGCAAGGGAAAAGTGAAGTCCATGCTTTACCGCATACGCAGAAATCTTGAAAAACATCTGAAACAGGAGGATTTTTTATGAAAACTGAAAATTTAATCGACGCTGTCGGCTTGATTGACGAAAAATATGTAGCCGAAGCACATCAGCCGCAAATCAGGCGGAACGGAATAAAAAAGTTTGCAATTGCCGCAGCCGCAATGCTCTGTATTGCAGTCCCACTGCCTGCAATGACGGCTCTTGGAGTTGATGAGGCTTACAATCTGCTTTACATGGCTATGCCGTCGGTTGCGCAGACTTTCAAGCCTGTCCAGAAATCGTGTGAGGACAACGGGGTGCGTATGGAAGTCATTTCCGCAGGTATCGAGGGCAGCAAGGCGAGTTTTTACATCTCAATGCAGGGCGACGAAATTGACAAAACTATCGATTTATTTGACAGCTATCACATAAACTGTCCGTTTGACAGCGTAGGTCATGTAAGTTTTTCGGAGTTCGACGAAGATACGAACACGGCGTATTTTATTGTGAACATCGAGACCATGGACGGCGAAAAAATTCCAAAGGGTAAAGTGACTTTTTCTGTCAGGGAACTTATTTTTGATAAGCATAAGTTTGAGGGTGCTATTGAAGGTATAGACCTTTCAGAAGTCCCGAAAAATCCGCCGACAATCGAGAATATTAATTTCAGGGGCGGTTCGGAGGATTATGAGTCCATAACCGATATACTCGCACCGTGCAGTCCTCTGACGGAGATTATGGACGGTATTTCCGTCACGGGTATCGGCTGGATTGACGGTAAACTCCACGTTCAAACTTACTACGAAAATCTTCTGAAAACTGATAATCACGGTTCCGTTTATTTAGTTGATAAAAATAACAATCGCATTGATTATTTTGCAGATGTTTCGTTCTGGGACGACGAGAGAAAAGGCAGTTATGACGAAAAAATATTTTCAATTGATTATAATGAACTTGAAAATTATTCGCTTATGGGTTGCTTTTATACCTCGAATGGCTATAAGTCTGGCGACTGGGAAGTTACTTTTAAAATAAAATAAATAAATAATCCGCAGATTGATTTCTGCGGATTATTTATTATAATCAAGCTTTTCTGCCCCATACATCATGGAGTTATGCAGAAGCAGGTCTGTATTTATGTATCGTATAAACTCATTTGATATATATTTACCGAAATTTTTCCATACACCAGCGTCATCGGATAATCTTTCTAAGATTGTTACATCAACAACATTTACAACGTCATCTGTTCCGTTAAGCCACATATCTTCAACGAAACTGCAATACTTTTTTATGTTAACAATATCGCTGTTCTGTTTCAGCAGTTCAAACAGGGGAGTACTTATTTCGTCAGCAAAGAAAACGTGTGCCAGTAATCCGCCATAATATTCATAATGCTTCAGCAGATTACCGCTTTTTTCTTGGAATGGAATTTTAAGCGTATCAGCGAAAAAATAAGAATCCTTTTTGTCTGAGACTTCCGTCAATTCATCGTCTTTTCCTTGCGACCATAATTCAAACCATTCAAAAAAATTTGAATTATTAGTGCTTTTGAGAATACCGACCTCTGAAAAGAGCCACATTGTACCGTATGAGAGATTGCTGTTGACAATCAAGCACCACGTCATACCACAGCCCATATCCGCAATTTCGATGTTGCCGAAATCAACTTCGGGGTGCAGTGTCATAGAAAGTTCATCGCCCCAGACATAAGAATTATTGAAGTTAAATTTTTTGTCTAACTGTTTTTTCTCCAGTTTATTTAAAATTTTTTCTATGCTGTATAATCTATGATGCCTGCTGACATAAGCTCCATTTGAAATCTGAGTATAGAAAATTTTGAAATCGTCTGGGAAAGTAATGTTAAGTTGCTTTTCTATATTTTTGATATATTCAATAGAAACAGGAGGATAGGCAGTTCCTTTTTCCAAAATCGAATGGATTTTATTAAGTTTTTTCATATTAAATACTCCGTTGATATATTTAATAAAAAAATCTCCTTGCTTTTAAAGCAAGGAGATTGGTGCGAGTAATGGGACTTGAACCCATACGTCCTTCGACACACGCCCCTCAAACGTGCCTGTCTGCCTATTCCAGCACACTCGCATTTTTATTTTTGCAGTATTTCCTGACTGCTTTATTATTATAACACATAAAAACGAATTTGTCAAGTACTTTTTGAAAAAAATTTCAAAAAATATGAAAAAATTTTTTGTGCCGTACAGAAATTCCATACGGCACGTATTTTTTAAAGTGCATTGCTTGATGTTGAGAGTACTTTCATTGAATTGATAATATAGCCGTCGTTTGTTTCGGTGAGTTTGAACTCAACTGATTTGGACGACTTCTTTGGAAGCCACTCAGGGAGTTCGTCAATATAATCAACAACAATAGTGTAAGTGTTGTCATTTTTTGTTGCACCTTTGATTTCGGGTGAGTATGTGTAGGTTACGGGAGCAATAGGTACATTGTAGGACTTTGTTTCTTCGTTGTAGTAGAAACGTGATTCCGCAGGACCTACAGTTGTATGATTGAGTGCGGGCAGATTTTCACCGAACATTTTTACTGCATACAATTCAACGTCAACGGCAGGAATTTTCACGACATCGAAAGTCTGTTCGTAATTGCTTATTGCGTCGTCCGACATAATCATTGACCATATAGCAGCAGTGATAATCTGCTCCGACGGCAGTTCAGCGGGAGTTTCAAAGGACTCTATATCCATGATGACAGCAGGGTATACAACAGGTTCAAAGCCCGTTTTCTTGCTGTTTCCCGACGAAAGCCCACCGATGAGACTTATTCCTTTTGATACGATTGTGACGAGTCCGACACAGGCGAGAACTGCAAAAACAAGTCCGAAGAAAGTGTAGATATTTTTCTTTAATCTAAGTTTCGGTTTCTTTTTCTTATCAGTTTCAGTTTTCTCACGTCTTGCATTGATTATCTCATCGGGGTCTTCGTCAAGAATATTTTCAAGAGTTGCAGTAATTCCCGATGGTTTTTCTTCATTGTCTTCCTCATCGTCTTCTTCGTCGGGAGGATTTTCTTCTGTCAGTTTTTCATCTTCTTCATTATTTCCGCTGTTTTCTATGTCAGCAAACGCTTTTTCGGCATCCTCACGGATATTGTCTATAAGTGAACCTACGGGGTCGCTGTCATTGGTTTCCTCGAATATTTCGATTTCTTCATAGTCGTCATCGTCGTACTTTTCGGAAGTGCTGATTTCCGTGATTTCCTCAACAGTGAACTCCTCTGCCTCTTCAAGCATACGGCGTTTTGTTTCTTCCTCAAGACGTTTCTTTTCAGCCTCTTCCTTAGCCTTTTTTTCTGCCTCAAGGCGTTTCTTTTCGGCTTCTTCCTTAGCCCTTTTCTCCGCCTCAATACGTTTTCTTTCAGCTTCTTCCTTAGCCTTTTTCTCCGCTTCAAGACGTTTCTTTTCGGCTTCCTCTTTAGCCTTTTTCTCCGCCTCAATACGTTTTCTTTCAGCTTCTTCCTTAGCCTTTTTCTCCGCTTCAAGACGTTTCTTTTCGGCTTCCTCTTTAGCCTTTTTCTCCGCCTCAATACGTTTTCTTTCAGCTTCTTCCTTAGCCTTTTTCTCCGCTTCAAGACGTTTCTTTTCGGCTTCCTCTTTAGCCTTTTTCTCCGCCTCAAGACGTTTCTTTTCAGCCTCTTCTTTAGCTTTTTTCTGCTTTTCTTTTTCAAGTTCCTGATTGCGAAGAGCATCATAATCAGGAAGTTCACCTGAAATTACAATTCTCTTTTTTGTCTTATTTTCAGTGGGTGCAGGTTTTGCTGCCGACTTTTTCGGTGGAAGTGGAGCAAGTTTTTTAGGTGTATCTGATTTTTTGCTGTCTAATGAATTAAGAACATCATCAACAGACATATTGTCCATACCGTTTTTTGCACGTTTTTTTGTATTTGATTTTTTAGCAGAACTTTTTTTCACTTTTGCATTGTTGTTAAGAATATCATCAAGGTCTTTTTTGGTAGCCATAAATAACCTCCTTATATTATCTTATCTGACCGTTTCCATCAATAAGATATTTTACAGTTGTAAGTTCAGCAAGTCCCATAGGACCTCTTGCGTGGAGTTTCTGCGTGGATATGCCTATTTCAGCACCGTAGCCGAATTCACCGCCATCAGTAAAGCGTGTTGATGCGTTGACGTAGACAGCAGCAGCGTCGACTTCACGCTGGAATTTCTGTGCGTTTTCAAGCGACTTTGTAACAATGCATTCCGAATGGCGTGTGCTGTACTTTCTGATATGTGCAATTGCTTCGTCGATTGTGTCAACCACTTTGACGGCGATTACATAGTCGTTGAACTCAGTTGCATATTCGACATCAGTTGCTTTTTCAACTGTGTCGCCCAGAATGTCGATAGTTTTGTCACAACCATAAATTTTCACATTATGCGATTTAAATCTCTCTGCAATTGCAGGCAGGAATTTTTCTGCAATATCCTTGTGTACGAGCAGACTTTCAATTGCATTGCAAACGGAAGGTCTCTGAGTTTTTGCATTATCCGTAATATCAACAGCCATATCAATATCAGCAGAACTGTCAACATATACGTGGCAGTTTCCTGCTCCTGTTTCGATTACCGGTACTGTTGCGGTAGTAACAACCGCCTGAATAAGTCTTGCACTTCCACGGGGGATAAGCACATCAACATAGCCGTTCAGTTTCATGAGTTCATTTGTCGTCTCACGGGACGTGTTGTCCACAACCTGAATAATATCGGCAGGAAGTCCGCATTTTTCGAGTGCTTCACGCATGATTTTTCCAAGACAGATATTTGAATTGATAGCCTCTTTTCCTCCCTTGAGGATAACAGCATTTCCAGCCTTGAGGCAGAGTGCAGCAGCGTCAACAGTAACATTCGGGCGTGACTCGAAGATAATGCCGATAACTCCGAGCGGAACTCTTGTCTTTGTAATCCTTAGACCATTCGGGCGGACAAAACCGTCGATAACCTGTCCTATAGGGTCATTCATTGCGATAAGTTCGTCAACACCCTTTGCCATACCTGCAATGCGGTTTTCGTCGAGTTTAAGTCTGTCCTGCATAGCCTGAGACATACCGTTTTCCTGTGCATTCTGTAAATCCTTAGCGTTTTCGGAAATAATAAGTTCTGTGTTGTCGATTAGTGCCTTTGAAATTGCGGCGAGTGCCTCATTCTTGACTTTTGTTGATGCTCCTGCGATTGCAGGCTCTGCATTTTTGGCTTTAATGCCGAGTTCCTGTGTGTAACCCATAATACTTCACCTCATAATATTTTAATATAACATAGTCAGATGTGCTGAATATGTATTATCTTCCTGTTTAAAAAGTATCATAATCATTTCTGTGGTTTTTCTTTTTATCAGTTTTTAGCCTTAAAAATAGTACCGATTTCCTTGTTTTCAAACAAATCGTACAGTAATTCGGGGGCTTTGCCGTTCATGATGACCATATCAATACCAGCTTCAACAGCAATTTTAGCAGCGTTTATTTTAGTTGACATACCGCCTGTGCCAAGTCCTGAACCTGCTCCGCCTGCGATTTTCTCGATTTCGGGAGTGATTTCCTCAACGACTGAAATAGGTTCGGCATCGGGATTTTTATGCGGGTCATCGTTATAGAGACCGTCAATATCTGAAAGAATAAGAAGCAAATCGGCGTTTGAGAGTTCTGCAACGAGTGCGGACAATGAATCGTTCTCGCCGATTTCAAGTTCAAGTTCGTCAATCGAAATGGAGTCATTCTCATTGACAATCGGGATAACACCCATACTTACGAGAGTTTCAATTGTATTCCTGAAGTTTTCGCAGTGATTCGGATTGTTGATGATTGTCTTCGTCAGCAGTATCTGTGCCACCGTTACACTGTACTTTTCAAACATATCGTCATATATGTGCATGAGTTCACACTGACCGACAGCGGCTACAGCCTGTTTGAGTTTGGTGTCTTTTGGTCTTTTGGAAAGTCCGAGTTTGCCGGTGCCGAGACCAATTGCACCTGACGAAACCATAATGATTTCCTTTCCTGAATTGTGCAAATCAGAAATCACACGCACAAGATTTGTCATTCTGCGGATATTCAGCTTGCCCGTACTATGTGCGAGTGTGGACGTACCTAATTTTATAACTATTCGTTTTTTATCAGAAATATTTCTCATTTTTATATCTTTCCTTAATTTACTTTATTCTGCGGTTTACCATTCAGCCATTTTTCTATATTATCGCATACTGTATCGAACAGACGTTTTCTTGTTTCGTAAGCAGCCCACGCAGTGTGCGGAGTTATAATGCAGTTCTGAGCAGTTTTCAGCGGTGTATCGGGCGACATTGGTTCTTTTTCGAGTACGTCGAGGTAAGCAGCGGAAATTTTTCCATTGTTGAGTGCGTCTGCCAAATCTTTTTCGTTGACGACAGCACCTCTTGATGTGTTGATTAAAACAGCTGAATTTTTCATAAGGTTCAGCAAATCTGCATTCACAAGACCCTTTGTCTGTTCCGTCAGCGGACAGTGGAATGTAAGGAAATCTGCTTTTTTTACTGCCGTTTCTGTATCAGTCAATTCATACGGACAGTTTGCGGGAGCAGTTCTTGTGCTGATTACTATATTCATTCCGAAAGCACTGCCGATTTCTGCAACACGTCTGCCTATTGAACCATAACCCACTATTGACAGCGTTTTTCCTGCGATTTCAGCAGTCGGGATTGGAAAATATGAGAAACATGGTGAATTTTCCCATTCGCCCGATTTCACAGAGCGGTCATAGTCACGGATACGGCTGGAGAAGTCGAGGATATAGGCGAAAACCTGCTGTGCCACTGCATTTGTGGAGTACTGCCCTGCATTGCATACAGTTATATTTTTTAACTTTGCATACTCTGTGTCAATATTATTGAAACCTGTGGCAAAAAGTCCTATATATTGCAGATTAGGGCATTTATCCATGATTTCTTTTGTAATCAGTACTTTATTGCAGAGTACAATTTCAGCACTGCCGATACGTTCAGCAGTCTGTTCGGGGGAAGTAAGCGGAAAAATATCTACCTCACCATATTTTTTCAGCAAATCCGCCGGAATATCGTCATTTGCAGTCATTGTTGACCAGTCAAGTACAGCTATTTTCATTCCTTGACCTCATCGCTTTCAGAATTTTTATCCGTTTCGGGAGTGGTTTTGTCCTTGAAAATTAAAGAAGTGACAAAGGCGGCAACAATCAGTATGGTTTCAATAAGTCCTGTTATGTAATATAAAGTCATGTTTGCTGACGGTATCCAGAGAATGAGTGAAAGGGGAATGGCAATAGCCATGATAAGCTGATACGGCTTTTTGTTTGTGACAAATCTGAAGATAAGAAAAGCAAAGGCAATTATGCTGAAAGCAAGGTGCAGGGGAAACGGGAACGGAAAGAATGACGGATTTTCCATTTCAGTCACAGCTAAAGTGAGAAGAACATCAGAATTAATCATAATTTACTCCAATCTTACGGCTGTTTTTCACGGCAGACAGTCAAGCCGAAATAAGTATCTTTTTTTATTATATCATAGTTGACTTTAAAATTCAACTGTTTTTATGAAAAAAATGTATACGGAAACAGTTCACATATTTAATTTTTTTGGTTTTGTAAAAATCTGATGAAAATCTATTGACATATCTGTGAAATAAGTGTATAATAAAGATGTTGTATTTATTGCAAAAGATTGCGGGCAGTAATTGCAGCTTGTTTTAAATCATTTTGGCTGAAGGGGATATAACAGCCAATGATATATACAACCATAGGGCGCACTAAGCCCGGTGTTTCAGAAAGTTCCGGAGTATAGCTTTCTGTCAATATATATTACAAATGAATAAAATGATGCGGCATTTACCGCCTTTAAGCAATATGTTTTATGATACAAACCAAACAATATTGTGAAAGAAAAAAAGGAGGTAATGCACTGATGGGACCTACTATTATTGCTATTGTACTTATTATTGCTGCGCTTGCAGCAGGACTGGGAATAGGCTGGAAACTTGCCTATAAAAAGGGTACTGCCGCAGGATTTGAACAGCACAGGCATGAGGCGGAGGCTGTTCTGGGTTCGGTTGAACAGCAGGCAAAGCGTATTATCACTGATGCCGAAAAAGATGCAGACAATAAAAGAAAAAGTGCTTTGATTGAAGCAAAGGACGAAATCCACAAGCTCCGTTCAGATGCCGATAAGGAAATTAAGGACCGCAGAGCAGAGCTGTCACGTCAGGAACGGCGTATACAGCAGAAGGAGGAAAATCTCGACAAGAAAACCGATAATCTGGAGAAAAAGGAAGATACTCTCAATCAGAAGATTAAGAGCGCAGAAGAAAAACTCAGGGAAGCTGAACAGATTAAAAAATCCGAAATGGACGTTCTTGAAAGAATTTCCGAACTGACAAGAGAACAGGCAAGAGAATACATAATCTCAGAACTCGAGGGCGACCTCGTTCACGAAAAGGCTGTTAAAATTGCAGCTTATGAACAGCAGCTTAAAGATGAATGCAACGAAAGGGCAAGAGGATATATTTCGCTTGCTATCGCCAAAGTTGCGGCAGACCAGGTTTCAGAGGCGGCAGTTTCTGTTGTTCCTCTTCCGAATGACGAAATGAAAGGTCGTATTATCGGACGTGAGGGACGTAATATCAGGGCGCTGGAAACACTTACAGGTGTTGACCTGATTATCGACGATACACCTGAAGCTATCACGCTTTCCTGTTTTGACCAGATACGCCGTGAGGTTGCAAGAATTGCACTCGAAAAACTTATTGCAGACGGACGTATTCACCCGACAAAAATTGAAGAAATGGTTGATAAGGCACGCCGTGAGGTTGAATATAAAATCAAGCAGGAGGGCGAACGTGCTGTAATCGAAACAAATGTTCATGGTCTTAACCACGAACTTATCAAACTTCTTGGAAGACTTAAATTCCGCACAAGCTACAGACAGAATGTCCTTGACCACTCAATTGAAGTTGCAAAACTCAGCGGTGTTCTTGCTTCAGAACTTGGCGTAGATGCAAATGTTGCGAGACGTGCGGGACTTCTGCACGATATAGGTAAGGCACTCACTGCTGAAATCGAGGGTTCTCATGTTCAGATTGGCGTTGATGTCTGTAAGAAGTATAATGAAAATCCTGCCGTTATTCACGCTGTTGAGGCACATCACAATGACGTTGAACCGAAAACTGTCATTGCCTGCATTGTTCAGGCTGCTGACGCAATTTCCGCCGCAAGACCCGGCGCAAGAAGTGAAAATTATGAAAGCTATATCAAACGTCTGCAAAAACTTGAGGAAATCTGCAAATCCTATGACGGCGTTGAAAAGTGCTTTGCTGTTCAGGCGGGCAGAGAAGTCAGAATTATGGTTGTTCCGGAAATTATCAATGATGAGAAAATGGTGCTTGTTGCAAGAAAAATCGCTCAGCAGATTGAAACTGAAATGGATTATCCCGGACAGATTAAAGTCAACCTTATTCGTGAAAGCAGAGTTACAGAGTTTGCTAAGTAATTGCGTGCTGCGGACGTTGCTCGTCCGCAGTTTTTCTATAAAAGGAGAATTATTATGGGTAATCTTTTGAGGCGTATCATTGTAACTGCTGTTTCGGTTACGGCTGTTTCAGCAAGTGTGATTTCCGCAAGTGCCTTTGCCGGCTGGAAACAGAT
The DNA here is from genome assembly GCA_964460175.1 of uncultured Alistipes sp. GTDB lineage: Bacteria > Bacillota > Clostridia > Oscillospirales > Ruminococcaceae > Ruminococcus. The sequence goes on from CAYWPN010000001.1 coordinate 126,985, forward strand.
TGGTTTTCTTGGCGACCTTAACGAAGACAGCAAGGTTACTATTGCTGACGCTGTAATCATGACAAGACATCTTCTCGGCGAACAGCCCCTTACTTCTGCAAACGGTTATGATGTTGAAGGAAAGTACATAGGAATAAACGGCGGAGATGGTTTCCTTGCTAAAAAATTTCTTGAAACGGCTGATATAAATCAGGACGGCAGAATTGATGTGTATGATATGATTACGCTCCGTGGGCAGATTATTTCTCAGGCAGGTTTTCCTGTTTATGAATGGATTGAAGAGGGAACGACTGCTGCTTCAACGACAAACATGGTCACAACAACAACAACGACTGTTGTTCCTTCTGAAAAGTTCATAAATCCGCCCGTATATGACTTGTATGGCTCTCTGCCGTCGCAGGAAAATGCGGAAATAGCTGTGTTCTATGTTGATTTTCCTGACTGCAAATACAGCTATAATCCGACAATTGAAGAAATTGAAAATATTGCGTTTGGTGCGGAAAATGAGAGCGACAGCAACTATCCGTTTGAGAGTATGAGCGCATTTTACAAGCGTTCCTCAAAAGGCGCAATGAACCTCACAGGCAAGGCTTACACTTATACTGCAAAGAACAGCAAGTCCTATTATGAGGACGATGTGTGGCACGTTTCACTGATTGACGAGATTATCGCCGAATTTGATGCGAGTGTTGATTTTTCACAGTTTGACGGAGATAATGATAAAATAATTGACAGTATTCTGATAAGTGTACCCGAAAATGCAGGCGATGACAACTGGTGGGCTTCCGCAGGAGCTTTTGGCGGTGAAACAAAAAACAGGGCTGACGGCATGGATATAGGTCACGTTATTGTCGGCAATGCTGAAATAAAATCTGCCAATGATTATGCGAATTTCAACAGTTCATACCTGCACGAAATGGGTCACTGCATGGGACTTCCCGATTACTACCTCTATGGTGTTGAGGATTTTCAGGGAATGCACGGTTCGGCAGGATTTGAACTCATGGACGATGCAAACTGCGATTTCGGTGCAGTCTCAAAACTAATGTTAGGCTGGTATAAGCCTGCACAGATACAGGTATATGACGGAAGTGCAGGAAGCAAGTCGTTTACACTGAATGAAACGTCGCTTGACAATTCAAACTGCCTTATTATTCCTTGCGGTGAACTTGACAGCAGTTACTATTCGGAATATTTTGTCGTGGAATACGCAGGAATGAGGAAAAATAACAGTCTTCTTGCGAATGAGTGGTGGAGAGCAACGGGCGAGGGAGTACGTGTGTATCACGTAAGCGCAGAGATTACGGGCGATGTCTGGTACAATACTTTCACATATTCAAGCGGAAACGATGAGGCAACCAACTACAACAACGGCAGACGTTTCATAAGACTTGTCGGAGACGGTACAGACAGTACAGATAATTACTTCCATACGGGTGATGTGATTGACAGCTCGGTCAGCGGATTTAACTGGTACGACAGCGACGGAAATATGACAATACCGCCTGAAATCACGATAGAAGTCGGAGAAATCGGCACAGATACCTGCACCGTCACTGTAAATAAGAAGTAAAAGAAAGGAATAAATATGGCAAAACAGCTATTCAATACAACGGAAAAGTCAAATTTTGTACTTAATCTCACAGAAGAAAAATATTCCGCACTTGCTTCGGTCGGATTGCTTTCAGCCTGCTTTACAACTTCGGTCATGACGGCAGTTCCCATAATCACGGGAAAACAGATGTATGCGCTTTCCGCCGTCGGACTTGCAGTTGCAGGAGTAATCTGCATGATTATTGCACTCATCGGCGCAATAAAGAAGTACATCGGTAAAAGAACTGTTGTTCCTGCCTGTGCATTCGGATTTATGCTTCTGTGGGGTATTATTTCAGCATTTTTATCGGACGATTTGAACATAGCATTCTATGGGTACACAGGCAGGGGAGAGGGTATGCTTGCAATTATATTCTATGCCTGCTTTTTCTGTACAGCAATTTCAATAAAAAGTATTAAAACCGTGACTGTGCTTATTTACGGAATAATCGGGGCAGGACTTCTTAATTCAGTTTTCGGCTTGATACAGGTATTCACAGGAAAATTAAGCAGTTACAGAATGATTTCCATGGAGATACAGGCGAATGCCTCATCGGGACTTGCACAGTCACCGCTTTTTCTTGCAATGTTTCTTACGCTGTCGCTGACAACGGCATTAATCGGATTTGTTTTTCTTGAAAAAAAGGTGGGAAAAATAGTCTGCATAGTATCAGCGTGCATATTTTCGTTTGTAATGATGTTCACGTACTCTCTCATAGGTATATGCGGAATTGCTTTCTCTGTTGTTGCTGTCATTGTTGCCATAATTGTAATGAAAGCTCCGAAAATTAATTTTCTTTCTGCATTTTCGGCAATAGTTCCGGCAGTGCTTGCTGTAGTTCTCGTTCAGTGCGGACTTATCGGAAATCTTACACAGTACAGACTTTACGACGGCAGAATACTGTGGTTTGCCGACGCTTATTACAGAATTTCTGCAAGCGGAAGTTATAATCCCGATGTTGTGGATATTGACGATACGGCAGACGTTTACCATCATCTCAACCGCAAGGCAATGAATATTGCTGAAAGTCACGCACTTTTCGGCACAGGTGCGGAACAGCTTGTATTTCCGCAGCTTTACACTTTCGGTACTGGCGGAGCAGACAGGGAAATGAGTGATATAATAGCTGATAATACAGGAACTTTCGACAAAGTTTACAATGAATACATCTACACTGCCGTAACCCGTGGCATACCGTCGGCGATTGCACTTGCTGTTATACTGATTTCCGTGCTTGTGATTGGTATACGGAATTTCAGGAAAAACAGAAAATGGCAGTCCCTCTGCATGATTATTCTTACAGCCGGCGGAGTTCTGCTGTTCTTTATCGGGTGCAGTAATATCTGTTATTCCGCTGTTTTCTGGGTGACAGCAGGTGTGTGCTGTGCCGACATAAAAAAAGATGATTAAAAAAAATCCCTTGAAATCAAGGGATTTTTTGTTATTCTGTTTCCTGCGGAATTTTGGTAACACGGCAGGACTTTATTCTGTGACTGCTTATTTCAATTACTTCTATATGAAGTCCGTCGCAGTCGAAAGAAACAGCCGTACTGTTTTTCGGGATTTCGCCTAAAAAATCAATTACATATCCGCCGAAAGTGTCGTATTTGTCAACAGGAAGTGAAATTTCGAGTTTCTCGCACACATCGGCAAGACTTGTAATTCCAGGGATAAGCCATTCATTTTCACTGATTTGCACAAATTTTGCCTGCTGATTTAATTCGTCGTCATCAAAATCGCCGACAAGCTGTTCAACGAGGTCTGTAATCGTGATAATTCCCGACATACCGCCGTATTCGTCCACAACGACGGCAAAATGATGACCTCCGTTTTTTTTCATCTGTGCAAAAAGACTGTCTGCCTTCATGTTCTCATGGACGAAATAAGGCTCTTTGACTGCATTTTTCATGATATTCTCACGGCTTTTGTCGTCAAGGCGGAAATAATCCTTTGCGTTGAGTATGCCGATAACATGGTCGATATTTTCGTCGCATACAGGAAAACGTGAATGACGTGTGCGGTGGATAGTCTCTTCCCACGTTTCAACCGTATCACTGCTCCACAATACCGAAACATCTGTTCTGTGAGTGCATATCTGTTCAGCAGTCATATCGTCAAAAGCGAAGATATTCTTGATAATACGGTTTTCGGTTTCGTCGATAGTACCCTTTTCCGCACCTGCATCGGACATCATAATAATTTCCTCTTCTGTGATTGTATCGTCATTGTCTCTTGAATTTATTCCCATGATTTTGAGAATTAAGTCCGTGAGAAAATTAAGTACGGCGACAAGCGGTGCGAATAAAATTCTTACCGCATTAAGTACGGAAGTCATGGAAAGTGCGAGTTTTTCGGGATTTCTCATAGCGATACGTTTCGGGACGAGTTCGCCGAAAACAATCATGATACAGGAGAGTATCAGCGTTACAATGACAATTGCCACAGGTTTCAGGACGTTATCATAGCCTTCAAGTCCTGCATTATGAACGAGCGCAACAAGTCTGTGGGCGAAACTGTCCGCACAGAAAGCGGAGCAGATAAAGCCTGCGAAAGTAACTGCTGTCTGGATTGAAGCGAGTACCTGAGGTGATTTGTCCGTGAGTTTCTGAAGTCTGACAGCATTTTTGCTGCCGTCGGCTATCAGTTTTTCGAGTTTTGTCTGATTGACTGAAATTACTGCGATTTCCGCACAGGCAAAAACCGCATTGAGTGCAATAAGAAAGATTTGCAGAATAATCTGCCACAACATAAAAATTCCTCCGTAAAAAATATTTTGTTATCTGCTGACGGCACAATCTGTATTAATTCAGACTGTGCCTTGATACATCTTTTACGGATTTTTGGGAATTACACCCGTCGGGCGTACTGTCCATTAAGAAATTCACCTGCTTTTCGATAAATATAATATATTATAGCGTATATGACAATCTTTGTCAAGAGATTTTATGTAATTTTTTAGGATTCAAGTCCCTTGATGTAATCTACGGTTTCAAGCGAGTACTTTTCCGCAAGTCTGCGGCACTTGTCTATGCCGTAACTGTCACTGAGCATATCGGGGAAATGTGCGTCACAGCCGATGATTGCTTTATTGCCGGTTTTCTGTGCAATCTTAAGGAATTCAGCGGACGGATAGTGACGGTTTGTGGCAAGTCCGAGCATATTTATTTCGATTGGTATATCTTCTGACTTAAGATATTCACAAAGTCTTGTATAATGCTTTATATATATTTTCTCGTCGCCGACAAAATAGCACAAATCTGGGTGGGCAACATACTTGTATCGACCTGATTTCATACCCTCTATAGTCAAATCAACATATTTTTTCAGAATATCCTCATCTCTTGTGGGTCTTCCCACATATTCCGATATATTTTCGGGGGCAGTGGAATGCTGACCCAAAATCATGTAGTCAACAGGATAGCCGGCAAGCAACCTGTCCTGTTCGTCAATAAGTTCGGGAATGTATTCTGCCTAAAAGCCGATGTATATTGTTATATCTTCTGCATATTCTTTTTTCAGTGCTGTTAAGGAAGAGAAATAATCGTCAACGTCATTCGGGGACATACGTATTCCCGAAATATAGCCGTCAGGATAAATCCATGGGCAGTGGTCGGAAAAACCGAGTACTTTCATTCCATGTTTTATGGCATTCTCAATATATTCCCTGTCGTTTCCTGTAGCATGAAAACAGCGTTCCGTGTGTGTATGATAGTTTGCAAGCATTATAAATCACTCCTTTTGTATATTATAGCACATTCTGTCATAAATTTCAATAAAATTACATTTGTCACTCATAAAATGACATTTTTCACCTTGCGTATATTTATATAATATGTTATTATAATAAAAAAACGGAGGGATTTGCATGAAACATATCAGGAATTTTTTTATTGAAACAATTTTTCTCACTGTTGCCGTGATTGCGTGGTGCGTATTGAAGATATACAATTTTGCTTCGGACAAATCAGAATAAGCATAAATCCCTTGATTTTTCGTCAAGGGATTGAGATATTATTGAGCGGAATAGTCCTTGAAACAGATATTCAGGTCGCATTTACCCTCAATTCCCGGAACAGTTCCGGAATTTGAGTACTGCCACATATCATATTTATAGTAGAATGACGGACGGGAGCTGTATTCCGCAAGCCAGAAATCGTAGTCTTTCACACGAGGCAAATCGAGTTTGTAAGTAGCCGTGGAGGTATTCTGATAAATCATGGGTTTATAGCCTGCTGACTTCACACGTTCGCAGAACGAAACACAGCAGTCTGCAAGCATTTCAACACCCACATTGTCTGTCCGTGCGTGGTCGTCGAAAATAAGTTCCCAGTCGAAGACGACGGGATATGTAATATCATAGCCGTAAATTGCGTCAAGCAGAGCGTCAGCCTCTTCTATAGCTTCGTCAGTATTGGTTGCCTGCGAAAAGAAGTAAACACCTACTTCAAGACCTGCATTGAGTGCGCCCTCGATATTAGCGGCGTAACTGCTGTCTATAGTGATAAGTCCGTCACCGTAGGTTCTGTAGCCAATACGTATCATAGCAAAGTCGATACCTGCATTTTTAACCTGTTCCCAGTCGATAATTCCCTGATGTTCGGAAATATCTATTCCCGTTGTAGTATTCTGTATCTCAGTACCGCTGTAGGAGATAAAACCGTTTGCATTTTTGACAAAGCTGTCAGGATTTAGCGTGCTTGCAGGAACATCGCTGTAAACAGGAATGAACGTTTCGCCCAGAGTATTATCGTGTGTGAGGATTTTTTTGCCGTTGTATTGATAGAAAGTTTCTTCCTTTTCAATAATCGGGCGGGTGCGTTCCTGTGGTTTGCTTGCGCTGATTGCAAGTCCTGAATTTCTGATAAAGCAGAACCATACTATAAACAGGAACATCAGAAGAATTATAATCGCCTGAAGTATCACCATAGCTTTCAGAACATTAGTTTTGTTGAGTTTCAATATTATGCCCTCCGTGATGTTTTTTATTATAATAACATATTTTCAGACATTTGTAAACACTTTTCAGGATAATTTGCAGAAATTTTACACCTTGAAAATTATTCCTGAACATGATATAATATATAATCAGGAGATGATTTTTATGAATTTTTCAAGACTTGAAAAAAATTTAACTGATAACGTCAAGGAAGCACAGATTAAACTTGGTTACGACAACAGACCGATGAGTTTTAATTATATGAATACATCACTTGCGCATCTTGTCGGTGCGGAATGTACAGAGGAAGTGCTGGCGGATTTTGCGGAATACGTGAAAAGCCGTCTCGGACAACTCAGTTTCAGAACAGTCAAAGACGGCTGGTGTATTACTGTTTTCGCAGAGGGTACAGCTTACGTAAATAATTTAACAGGATATGACTTTTTTACTGAATTAATCAACACAGTCCGCAAGCACGGCACGTCTATGGAGCAGGTACTTGATATTTTCCGCAGATACTCCGCAGATGTTGTAATCAAGGAAATCCGCAGTGACGAATTTGATTTGCTTGTGTATGGTGCTGATGATTATTACTACTGTCTTACGGACGAGGGCTGTCACATCACATATCACAGATTTATCCGTGAAGATTACGAAGACTTGGGTTTCTGATAAAATCCTTGTACATATATAGCGAGCCTAAGGCAATCAGCGGAATATTGTTTTCTGTTGCATAATCGACAGCATAGCTTATGCCCTTATACAAATCATCGAATGCTGCTCCGAGTATACCATATTCCATGAACGACATCAAAAGTGTATCCGCATCTAATGCACGGGAATTGTCGGGCTTTACCGTATACACACAGTCGATATACTTTCCGAGCATTTTCGGGTAGAGTTCATATTCTTTGTCAGCCATTACTCCGATAAGAAGTACGATTTTTGTGTTGCCGAAATATTTTTTAATACTTTTCGCTGTCTGTTTTATGCCGTCGGGATTGTGTGAACCGTCGAAAATTATTACTGGATTTTCGGAAATCAGTTCAAAGCGACCATGCAGACGTGCAGAGAGAAGTCCGGATTTTACAGCATTTTCAGGAATATTCAAGCCCTCGTTTCTGAGCATTTCAACAGCAGTGAGAACGTTTGCAATATTGTACGCCTGATAAGTGCCAGTCATGCGTGTTTCGATGTGAAGTCCCTGAAAATCAGCGGAAATTCCGCATAAATCTGACTTCACATTATTCATATTGCCGTGGTTTGCAATTCTTACCGGCGAGTGATTTTTCTCGGCAGTATCACTGATAATTTCTCTTGCCTCAGAATTATTTCCGCCGTACAGAACAGGTCTGCCTGATTTTATGATACCTGCCTTATGAAGTGCAATTTCCTGCACGGTATTTCCCAGAAAACCAGCGTGGTCAATGGCGATGTTTGTGATAACCGACAAAAGCGGGGAGCTTATTACATTTGTCGCATCAGTATCACCGCCCATTCCGCACTCAATGACTGCAATATCGCACATTTTCCGTGCAAACAGTTCAAAGGCGAGTGCGGTCAGGACTTCAAATTCAGTCGGCTTGTCATTCATAGCCTCACAGTGCTGAATAATATCTGTCATGATTTCCGCAAAGTCTTCACGGGAAATCTCTTCGCCGTCAATGCGGAAGCTGTCTGTCACTTCCGTGAGCGCAGGGGACGAAAACACTCCGGTTTTATAGCCTGCGTCACGTAAAATCGCCGAAAGCATTGCACAGAATGAGCCTTTGCCGTTAGTTCCGGCGACGTGGATAATTTTAATCCTGTTCTGCGGATTGCCGAGACGTTCACAGAGTTCAGTAATTCTTTCAAGACCTAATTTGCTGACGGTAACTGATTGCAGATAAGCAAGTGCCTGATTATAGTCTGCCATGATTGCACACCTTATCCAGTTGATTTTTGAATGCCTTGTTGCTCAGAAGCATAGCAATAATTGCAAATTCGCACATTCCGATTGCAATATACGTAGGAATACGCCATATAAGAATTTCCATAGGAGTATGATAATAAGCATAAAGTCCGATTGACTTGATAATCATTGAACCGACTATATGTGCGGAAAAAATGGGCGTGAGAAGAGAAAAGGCATATTTGCCGAAACTTTTAATAAATTCGCCGAAATTTTGTGCATTGAATGAAAAATCCTTGATAAGCGGCATAGTATACATTGAAACAAGACCTGAAATAAAACCGATACTTGTCGCACCAAGAGTAATAATCGGATTGATAGCATAGCCTTTGAGAACACAGCCGATTAAATCCGCACCCATTCCGACTGCACCGCCGACAAATGGTCCGAAGAATATACCTGCCATCATCAAGGGCAGATTTTCAAGGCTTATGCGGATACTGTCACCGATTGGAATTTGCAGGAATTTTCCGAGTACGATACTGAGGGCGACAAAAAGTCCCGAAATAATCATAACCCTGACATTACCGAAAAGCCTGATATTTCCGGCTGTGTTGTTGTTCGATTTGCTTGTGTACATAAATAAAAACCTCCTTTTCCACATCATACGACAAGAAAGAGGAGATAACTCACAGTTAGTATGTCATATAAAGCGGGATGCAAAATGCGAACCGCAAGCCACAGCTTTTCGTCCCGCCGACAACTCCCCGTCCGGCAGGCACTTCACGAACGCATTTTTACTCTTTAATGATTTTAGTCGGAAATTAATTCCGCTGAAACTATTATACAACAAAAAAACAGAAAAGTCAAGTGAAATTTTGTGTTGTTCACAATATACATGAATAGCAACAAAAAACTGTTCACTTTGACAAATATTTTTGAAAAATCAAATAATATATTCACTTTTTTTATTAAATATGATATAATATATTCTATTAATAGTCAGGAGTTGATTTTTTGGAAAAGATACTTTTTATCTCAGACCTTGACGGTACGTTGTTTAATAACGATGGTGAACTTTCGGATTACACTGTCAGTCAGCTGAACAGAATGATTTCCGGCGGAATGTATTTCACTTTTGCAACTGCACGGACGATTTATTCCGCAAAACCGCTTACTGAACTGCTTAACATAAATGTTCCGTGTATACTTAATAACGGCGCAAGTGTGTATGATATGCAGTCGGGAGTGTATGTTAAAAATAACTATATACCACAGAAAACAGCAGAAAAAATATTATCTGCATTCAGAAAGAACGGTGTGTATTGCTTTGTATTCAGGTTTGAAAATGATATACTTGTAACCTGCTATGACAAAATCACAAATGAACTTATGCAGAAATACGTTGATGAGCGCAAAGGACAGTACGAAAAGCCGTTCCGTGAATGCAGTAATCTTGCAGACGAGATTGATGACGGAGTAATATATATCAATGCTATGGGCGATTATGAAACTCTTCTGCCAGTACGGAATGCCGTTGCTGAAATAGACGGTGCTGACTGTGCATTCTATAAAGATACGTATACGGACAGCTGGCTTCTTGAAACTTTTTCAAGTGAAGCTTCAAAGGGGAACGGATTAAAATTTCTGCGTGAGAAGTACGGTTTTACTAAAGTAGTTGCGTTCGGGGATAACTTAAATGATTTAAGTATGTTCAGTCAGGCGGACGTTAAAATCGCTGTCGGAAATGCTAAACCTGAACTCAAAGAAAAGGCGGACTTTATTGCAGATACCAACGAAAATAACGGCGTTGTGAAGTGGATTATTGAAAATTACGGAGAAAAATACAATGTATTATAATGAGGAGAATTTCAGACGGTATAATTTTAGCGGTTCGACCGTTACAAAAGTTATTGTTTGGAACGGCGGCGTACTTATATATGGTGAATTTGCGGATTACGACGTATGCAGGTATTTCAGCCTTGAATTTCACCATAAAAATTCAGAAATTAACGGCATTGAAGATATAAAGATTATTGATAATATATCTGTGGACAAATCAGGCGAAGATTATAAAGTGACTGTAAATAATGTTGGTTTTAACTGTTATGATGTGTTTTTTTCTGTAGAAGAATACAAGGGATTTTCCTACCGGAATGTTTATGGTACTGAAAAATGGCATAACGGTCTTGAAAACGTTATGTACCTTGAGGACAAAAAATATTTAAGAGATGAATATACTTATGAACTGTCCGACGGATATTCAGTGCATATGGTGACATATTCAAAGTATATAAAAGACGATACAAGGGAAACAGCTTTATCTAAAGAGACCATTAAAAAATCAGATGAAATTATTTTTGAGTATTACTATGAGGGATTTCAGTCAGAACCTTTTAAAGATTTCATATACCACAGCAACGGTCACAGATACTGGGCTTTTAAAGTGAGCCTGTACGGCATGAGTTATCTTGATGTTGATACTGGAGAAGTATATAACTACATTCCAGAGGGCTATGCGCATGACTATTCGCAGTTATGTGGTGAATCGTTTATAGTAACTGATATTCACTATGATAAAGAATCAAATCTCATAGTATACTGCGGCTGCTACTGGGGTGGCAACTATGAGATTATGGTGGGAGACTTTTCAGAACCGCTGAATTTCAATCCTCATCTTGTAAGCCTTATTGATATTTTCGACCCTGACGGCGATTTTGACTATGAATTTGATTTCAAGGAATGGAAAGACGGCAGACTTTATGTTGTATGTTATGGCGGAGAAGGTGAAACAGAGAAATCTTTGAGTGTAAATGAACTTAAAGATATGATAAATAAATTAACAGATAAAGGAAAGAAGTAATGTATTACGACAATATATATAATTTGATTGCAGAGGAAAGCTATGTTTTGTCTGACGAGTATTCGCTTAAAGTAATGGCTTATGGCGAAAAAACGGCAGAATTTTATAAATGTTCTTTGATTGAAATTAAATCCGGCATGACAGTCTATGAATATGAGCAGTCGTGCCACGTAAAATTTATTACAAAAATTATCAGGCACAATAATGGTCATAAATACTATATGTTTCATACTGATTTGTATAACATAAGATATATTGATATTGATACACTGGAAGTATATTGTATTCCTGAAGATGATAAATATTTTGTAATCACAGATGTTTTTTATGACAGTGCATCTGATTTGATTGCATATGACGGAATTTACCCGCCTTGCCCTGATAATGTTATGGCAGGAGATTTTTCAAATCCATTCGACTTCAATCCGCACCTGATAAGTATGCGTGATATTATAGACCCTGAATATGATGTGTATGATGAAATCAGTTTCAAGGAATGGAAAAACGGCAGACTTTATGTTTGGTGTGATTTTGAAACAGAAAAATCTGTAGGCGCAGACGAACTTAAAGATATGATAAATAAGCTTACTATAGGGAGGTAATTATGGATTTTTCATATAAAAATGTTTATGGAACTGAAAAACATAATGAATTTATGGAAAGACAGCGTTATGTGCTGGATGACAAGTTTCTTGTTGAGACTGAAAATTATGAATTGACTGACGGTTTTTCGGTTGAAGTCAGGTATTATGAAGAAAGAGAACAGCGGGAAAACTATTCTGCTATATTGGCTGAAGTGCAGAAATGTACATTGAGAAAATCAGGTAAAACAGTTTATGAATACTGTTGTTTTGACAATCACAGTTTTATATTTAAAGAGATTATCCACCACAGCAATGGTCACAGGTACTATCTGTTCAAAGTGGATTTGTATGGCATAAGCTGTCTGGACGTTGATACGCTGGAAGTGTACAACTATATTCCCGAAGGATATGAACATGAAGAAGAATATAGGTGTGGAGAGAGTTTTATAGTAACTGATGTTCACTATGATAAGAATTCAAATCTCATAGCGTACGGAGGCTGCTATTGGGCAGGACCTTATGATGTTATGGTGGGAGATTTTTCTAATCCACTTGCATATAATCCGCATCTTGTAAGCATGAGCAGAGTTTTTGACCCTGAAAGTGACTTTTGTTATGAAATTGATTTTAGCGAATGGAAAAATGGTAGTCTTTATGTTACGTGCGATGACGGAGAAAATAAAATAGAAAAATCTATAAGCGTAGATGAGCTTAAAGATATGATAAATGAATTAACTGATAAAGGAGAAAAGTAAATGAAAAAATTAATGTTGGGAAATGAAGCTTTTGCAAGAGGTTTATACGAGGCGGGCTGTAAGATAGTATCAAGCTATCCCGGTACGCCGTCAACCGAAATCACAGAGGAAGTCGCAAAGTACGACGAAGTTTACGCTGAATGGGCTCCAAATGAAAAAGTCGCAATGGAGACTGCTTTAGGTGCGTCGATAGCAGGAGCAAGAAGTTTCTGTGGTATGAAGCACGTCGGACTTAATGTTGCCGCTGACCCTCTTTATACTGCCGCTTATACAGGCGTTAATGCAGGTATGGTTATAGCAGTTGCCGACGACCAAGGTATGCACTCATCACAGAATGAGCAGGACAGCAGACATCACGCGATTGCGTCAAAAGTACCCATGCTTGAACCGTCCGACTCAGGCGAATGCAAGGAATTTGTAAAGCTTGCGTATGAGATTTCGGAGAATTTCGATACTCCTGTAATCGTAAGAATGTCAACAAGAGTAGCGCACTCACAGAGTATTGTTGATACAGAGGACAGACAGGAACTCGAACTGAAAGAATACACAAAAAATCCGCAGAAATATGTAATGATGCCGGCATTTGCGAAAGGTCGTCATGTATTTGTTGAGGAACGCACACAGAAACTCACTGAATACGCTGAAACAAGTCCGCTTAACCGTGTTGAGATTTCAGAAACTGCTGAATTTGGTGTAATCACAAACGGTGCGGCTTATCAGTACGTAAAAGAGGCACTAGGCGACAAAGTTTCTGTACTTAAACTCGGAATGGTTAATCCTATACCTGTAAAGCTGATACAGGATTTCGCTGAAAAATATGACAGAATAGTTATAGTTGAGGAACTTGACGGCATAATTGAGGAACACTGCCGTAATATCGGTGTAAACAACATTGAGGGCAAGAGTATTTTCGGATATATCGGCGAAATAAATCAGTCTGTGATTGCTGAAAAACTGCTTGGTGAAAAGAAAAACTTTGTTTCGCTTGATGAAAATATTCCCATGAGACCTCCTGTGATGTGTGCAGGCTGTCCGCATCGTGGACTTTTCTACTGTCTGAAAAAACTCGGAGTAACAGTTTCGGGCGACATCGGCTGTTATACGCTTGGTGCTGCTGCTCCGCTCAGTGCGATTGATACTACTATCTGCATGGGTGCGTCCATTTCGGGACTTCACGGCTTCAACAAGGCTCGTGGTGCGGAATCCGAACATAATAGCGTTGCGGTTATCGGCGACAGTACATTCATGCACAGCGGTATGACAGGACTTGTGAATATTGCCTATAACAATTCAAATTCAACAGTTATTATTCTTGATAACTCAATTACAGGCATGACAGGTCACCAGCAGAACCCGACCACAGGAAAAAATCTTAAAGGCGACCCTGCTGCTGCGGTAAATCTTGAGGAACTTTGCAAAGCTATTGGCATAAAGAGAGTTCGTGTTGTTGACCCGTATCATCTTGCCGAAACGGAACAGGCTATCAGAGAGGAGTTAGCAGCTGACGAAGCGTCTGTAATCATTTCACGCCGTCCGTGTGCTTTGCTTAAATACGTCAAGCACAATGCACCGTTCAAAGTAAATGCTGATAAGTGCGTAGGCTGTAAGGCTTGTATGAAACTCGGCTGTCCTGCAATTTCAATCAGGGACAAAAAGGCTGTAATCGACCATACACAGTGTGTTGGCTGCGGAATATGTAAGGAGCAGTGTAAATTTGGAGTTATTGAATAAATATGAATATGTAAATATTCTCAGATTTATTTTCGATAACGGAGAAAAATATCTGATATGGCATAACGACGACAAAGGCAAAGATGTTGTTGAAATCAGAGATAATAAGATATTGACATTTGATACTCTTGAATCTGCTGAAAAATTTGTGGGTGATGACTGTGAGTGCTGGGAATACAATTTTCCTGAACTTGAAAGATTTATCAGCACTCATGATAAAAGTTTTGACTGTAAAATTATTCTGGATTTCTGGAATATTTTCAATGATATTGTGTACTCATTCGGGGAGAAAATTCCCGATGAGCGCACACGCCGTTCGGACAGATGTTATAACAAGCTGTTCTGGGGAAATAATCTGCCTGCCGTTACACCTGACGGAAAGCATTATACTCCTGTATTCACAAGAAAAGAACGTAAGAATATCAGGAGAATTATGTCATACGGCATTGACTTTGTAAGTAAAAATATGGAGTGATTATTATGAACGAAATTTATATGGAATTTGAAAAATGGCTGGACAGTCAGCTTGAAAATGATATGCCTGCTGAAACAAAGGCTTTCTGCTTTAATCTCTATGAGGAAAGTATTGAGGACAGTGTTTACAGTGTACAGCTTGTTGCGTGCAATGCGTTCGACGAAAACGACAGCGACTGGGCTTGTGAGGAAGTGTGGAGCAGTGAGGAAGATATTTTCTGCATTGAACTTTCCGACGAGCAGGACAAGGACTGGAAATCCGCACAGAAACTTATAAAATCGTGGGTGCAGGAATATATGAAAAACTGCGATGTTCTGTCCGCAAAACCTGTTGCAATAGGCTTTGTTGACGGTGAACTTGAATTGATTAATACATAAACAGAAAGGATTTTTAGAATGGAGAATTATGGGGAATCAAAAGTCATTGAGGCTTTAAAAGGACTTCTCGGAGCAGTTATAGGAGCAGTTCCGGGTGTATTGATATGGATAATACTTGGAAAAGTTGGATTTGTTTTTTCCGGTATAGGAGCGCTTATAGGTTTGGGAATACTTTTGGGATATTCATTTATGGTGAAAAATGCTGATGCACTTCCGATATGGCTTATGCTTGTGATTTTTTTCGGAGTATTTGCTGTTGCAATGATTTTGTCCGAAAAAATTGTATGGACATGGGAACTGGCAGATACTTTCAAAGAATATCTTCCGACTTTCCGTGAAGATATTATATCAGGTGCTATGGCGGAAAGTGATATGACAAGGGCAGAAGTGGAAAGTGTTCTCACAGATGAGCTGTTTACTGAAATCGTTGAAGAGAATTTCGGCGTAAAAGAGGGTACTTTCAGCGAATGTTTCTCGAATTTCGGTACACTTCTTGAAAATCTTGATATGAAGGGAAAATATATGTGGTCACTTGCAAAAAGCAGTCTTTTCGGCATTATCGGCGGAATTGCTGTTTTTGCAAAAACGGGTAAAGGTTAAAATAATTAATCAGACAAGAAACGATTATGATATAGGGGGTATATTAATGGGGAAACCGTATCATAAAATAATTTTTTCTTATGTCAAGATAGTATTCGGTTATATCGGTTATTTTATGGCATCTGGAACAAAAGGTCATAAGCCACGAATTGAAGATTATGTTAATTTCAATGAAATATCTGAAATTCAGGAGGAATATGAAAATAAAAAAGTAATGAATACAGCTTTGGATTCATTAAAAACTGATTATGAAGAAAATAAAATGATGAATAAGCTCCTTACAGAGCGGAAAAGAAGTAATTATAAATATAAGGACGATTCTGCAAAGATGGATTCTTTATAAAAACAGATAGGAGATTTGTAGCTATGGAAACTAAATCAATAATGATAGTAGGCGTAGGCGGACAGGGTTCGCTTCTTGCATCGAGACTTCTCGGAAACGTACTTCTCGCACAGGGATATGACGTAAAGGTGAGCGAAGTACATGGAATGAGCCAGCGTGGCGGTTCAGTTGTTACATACGTTAAATACGGCGACAAGGTATATTCGCCTGTAATCGAAAAGGGAGAGGCTGACGCAGTAATCTCGTTTGAACTGCTCGAAGCTGCACGTTGTCTGCCTTACCTCAGAAAAGGTGGTAAACTGATTACGTCCACACAGCAGATTGACCCTATGCCTGTAATCACGGGTGCAATGGAATATCCTGAAAATCTTGTGGAGAAACTGAAATCGGCAGGGGCTGACATCACAGCAGTGGACGCACTTTCACTTGCGGAGCAGGCAGGCACGTCAAAAGCCTCAAACGTCGTGCTTATGGGCGTACTCGCCTCCAGAATGGACTTTGCAGACGAACTCTGGCAGAATGCACTTGAAAAATGTGTTAAACCGCAGTTCCTTGAAATCAACAGAAAAGCGTTTGAACTCGGTAAAAATGCGTGATTACGCCGTCTGACAATGAATATTCAAGAACATAAATAGTTCTGTATCATGACTTTTAAACTGTGGCTGATTGAATATAACGTGAGGTGACATTATGAAAAAATTTCTGGCAATACTTTCAGTGCTTATTTTTGCATTATCGCTTGTATCGTGCGAAGACGAACAGGCAAGGGAAATAAGCAAACCCGTTTCCGCTGAGGAAATAAGCGAACCTGCCGAAGTGACTTTGCAGGAGTGCCACAGCGGAATAAAACTTGCGGGCAATCCGGTAGTGACGAGACTTTCATTGTCGGCGGAATGCGCAGGCGATATAAGAACTCATGCAAAGGTTGTGGACATAAAGAATATGCAGAGTGATATTGCAGGGGATTTCGGCGTATCTGTTGAGCTTGAATATGATGACCTTGAAAATCCTGTTATATCTTTTAATTATGACAAAAAACAGCTTTATGGTATACCCGAAGAAAATCTTATCATACTTCACGATGACAGCTCACAGAACGGCTACAGTGAAATGAAATCTTTTCTTGATACTGAAAACAGCACAATATCGGCGGAAATTGAAAATGACGGAATATACGTTCTTGCAGACATTTACCAGTGGTACGATTATATAGGCAAAGGCAATTCAGAATACGAATATTTTTCCTATAAGGACAGCGAATGGGTACATGATTACGATACAGGCGACATAATGGAACTTGCCAATATAGACTGGGCTATGGAAAACGCTCCCGATTTCCACGTATCTACACCAGAACAGCTTGCTTCTGTAGTGTGGTACGCGAATACCATGCTTATGACTGAAATAAGTCTTACGCTCGAAAACGACATCGACCTGACGGGATATGAATGGAAGTCTATGAACTGGCGGTATGACAGCGATGACGACGAAAAAGAACGTGCATTCAGGGGACTTGTCGAGGGCAACGGTCACACAATCAACGGCATGAAAATTCACGAGGAGAACTACTTTGATGTCGGATTTCTCGGATTTGCCGTCAATACCACAATGCAGAACATAAATTTCACCAATGCCGACGTTGCAGGTGATTATGCTGTGGGAATTGCTTGCGGAAGTTTATATGCCGACGAAGAAGCAGGAGTTGAATGGAAAAACGTTCATGTTTCGGGAAAAGTCACAGCTTACAACGCATACGGAGCTATTGCGGGTTTCGGCGACAAATACTGGTTTGCGCCGTTCACGGACTGCACTGCCGACGTAACAGTAAACGGCGAGCCGTTTGAGTATCTCACCAGCGACGAAAAAGAGGAAGCCGACAGAATTGCTTTACAGGATACTTTCACAATCACGCTCCACGACGACGGCACTATCACACGGGACGACAATGAAGGTTTTATTGATTTGGAATGGGCGGTCGTAAAAAATAACACTTCATGTCAACCAGATTTAGATGCAGTGGAAAATCCCGTATTCACTGTAGATGAGGCGGTTGCTCCTTACTACACTGGTAAACACCCTCACCCTGAAGGCACATACGAGATATACCTGACGGGACGGACTGACCCGAATAAGAGTACACAGAGAGTAAGCAATATTATTACTTACGTCATTGAAGAGGAATAGATTTATGAAAAAGATTTTACTTGCACTTGCCCTTGCCGTACCGCTTGTATCGTGTGGAAATCAGACGGCTGAAGTATCGGATTATTCTGCTGAAACGGTCACAGAGACGGCTACAGAAGAAATAGTTACAGAAGAAGTTACAACTGCCGCAGAGGACTTGCCGTCCTTGCAGGAGTGCCACAAGACTATCAGAAATTCCGAAAAGCCCGAAGTCGTGAAGTTTTCGTTTTCGGGCGAATGTGCGGACAACATCAAGGCGCACGCAAGAGTTGAGGATATTTTCAATGTGAACGTTCTGCACAGCGGTGTTGTGGGACTTGTCGGAGTGCCGTTTGAACTGGAATACGACAGCGAAGTTGCAAATCCTGTTATAGCTTTTACTTATGATACAGATGAACTGCGTGGAATGCCCGAAAAAAATCTCATAATGCTCCATTATAATGAAGAAGACGGCTTCTATGATACCGTAAAATCTGTGACTGATACAGAGGAAAAGACAGTATCAGCAGAAATACAGGAGCAGGGAGTATATCTTCTTGCGGACGCTTATCAGTGGTACGGCTGTTGGGGTGCGGACGTTTCAGAATATGAATATGAAATAAAGAAAGAGGATTATCCTACAGACTGGGAACGTGAGAATGATACTGCCGATATTATGGAACTCGCCGACAAGGAATGGGCTATGGAGAACGCTCCCGATTTCCACGTATCAACGGCGGAGGAACTCGCTTCGGTTGTGTGGTATGTAAACGGAGTGAGTGGATTTGTTAATATTACTATTGAAGATGATATTGATTTGTCGGGTTATCAGTGGAAGTCTATGGGCTGGACTAAACAGGCATTTTCGGGAAGTGTTGACGGACAGAACTACACAATAAACGGACTGAAAATCTTTGAAGGCTACTGCGATACTGGATTTATCGGCTACGGACTGGGCGTTACTGTTAATGATATTAACTTCACAGATGCGAATGTTATTGCTACAGGCTGTGTCGGAATTGTCGGCGGAGAGATTTATAATTCTGCTGAGTGGAAAAATGTTCACGTTTCGGGAACTGTAAGCGGCGGAAGTGACGACTATGCAACAATTGTCGGACGTGAGGCAGATATTACTTTCACGGACTGTTCAGCCGATGTTACAGTTAACGGCGAGCCTTTTGAGTATTTCTCATACAGGCAGAAACGTATTGACGACGTTGGCGATATAGAGGATTTTAATATCGTTCTTAATGACGATTACACTATTACACGAGATGAGCATGAAGGTTACATGAATTTAGGCTGGCATATCGAGCGTGACGGCGTGCAGGTGCTTGACAGGGTTGCGGAAAATGAACTAATTCTTGATACTCACAAATGGGTCGGCGATATATCAGGAAAGTATACTATATATCTCACGGCTTATATAAACGGTGCTTATGTGAAAGTAAGCAATATCATTGAATATACTATCGGCGAAAGCGAAAACTGAATATGTTAAAAAAAATAATAATAACCGTCATTATTGCATTGACTGCTGTAATATCTATATTTTCGGGAGTGGCTATACAGAAAAATTATTCTGAAAAATATGTGCAGACCAAAGCAACGCTGATTTATGAAAAGAAAATAACAAAACTTCCCTCAGAATTTACATATTTATACATTGTGGACGGCAGAAATTATACTGCGAATAAAACAGGCGGTATCAGCCTCAGTGAACGCAATTTATCTTATAATAAAGCATTGCCGTCCGATTACCATTTCGGCTATATCGCACCTGTCACAAAGGTACTGCTGTTTATCGGAATACTTTTCGGGCTGATTGCTCTTTACGCTTTATTTGGGCTGATATTGGAATTATCATTTGCCGGCAGGATGCTGCCATGTATATTTTTGTACTATGTTGCAGGAATAGCAGTTCTTACGGAATCAGGTCTTGTAACAACACTGACAGCACTTTTTACAGTTGCGATAATTGCTGTGTGCCTGACAGTGAAGAAAGACAATGAAGATGATTATTATTAAAAATAATATATAAAAGGAGATGTTACCAATGGAAAGATATTGGAACGAAGAAATTGAAACCATGTCCCGTGAGGATATGAAGAAATTGCAGGACGAACGTCTTGTGGAGCAGGTAAAGCACGTTTACGAGAACGTTGAGTATTACCGCAATCTCATGGACGAAAAGGGAGTAAAGCCTGAAGATATTAAGTCAACGGACGATTTGTATAAACTTCCGTTTCTCACAAAGTCCGATTTGCGTGACGCTTACCCTTATGGACTTCTTGCAAAGCCATTGAGCGAATGTGTAAGAATACAGTCCACAAGCGGAACGACAGGCAAGCGTGTTGTAGCGTTCTATACTCAGCATGACATCGACCTTTGGGAAGACTGCTGTGCAAGGGCTATCACTGCGGCAGGCGGTACTAATGAGGACGTTTGTCAGGTATGCTACGGCTACGGACTTTTCACAGGCGGTCCGGGACTGAACGGCGGTTCGCACAAAGTCGGCTGTCTTACTCTTCCTATGTCGAGCGGAAACACAGAACGTCAGATTACATTCATGCGTGATTTGGGTGCGACTATTCTCTGCTGTACGCCGTCCTATGCTGCATATATCGGCGAAACACTTCATGATATGGGCTATACTACAGACGATATAAAACTTAAAGCAGGAATTTTCGGTGCTGAGCCTTGGACTGAGGAAATGCGTCGTTCCATTGAGAAATCACTCGGAATAAAGGCTTATGACATCTACGGACTTACTGAAACAAGCGGTCCGGGTGTATCGTTTGAGTGTTCGGAGCAGACAGGTATGCACATCAACGAAGACCATTTCATTCCTGAAATTATCAATCCCGAAACAGGAGAAGTACTTCCTGAGGGTGAAGTCGGCGAACTTGTGTTCACGAGCATAACAAAAGAAGCATTTCCGCTCCTTCGCTACAGAACAAGGGATTTGTGCGTACTTTCACGCAAAAAATGTTCCTGCGGACGTACCCTTATAAAGATGAGCAAGCCGATGGGCAGAAGTGATGATATGCTGATTATCCGTGGAGTAAACGTGTTCCCTTCGCAGATTGAAACTGTACTTATTGAGCAGGGCTATTCGCCGAATTATCTCATTGAAGTTGACAGAGTGAACAATACAGATACTCTTGATATAAGTGTTGAAATGAATCCGACACAGGCAGACAGTGCAGGCGAAGATATTCAGATGTATGAGAAAACTCTTGCAGTTGCAATCAAGACAATGCTCGGCATCAGCCCTAAAGTTCACCTTGTAAGTCCGAAGTCAATCACAAGAAGTGAGGGCAAAGCCGTCCGTGTTATCGATAAGCGCAAACTTCACGACTAAAAAATGTTCAAAAGGACTTGACAAATTTATAAGAAAACTGTATAATATAAGTACAGGTATGTGGCGGCTTTGTTAAAATGCCGTATGAACGTATAATTTTTTACATAGGAGTGATAGCAATGAGCATCATCGATAAACTTGGCGATGTTAGCAGAGGCGTTTCCGATAAGACAAAAAGTCTTGCTGAAACAAGCGACCTCAAGAACAAAATTTTGTATGAACAGGAAAGAATTTATGAAATCTTTACTGACATAGGCAAGAAATACTACAAAAATCCTAATGAAGACCCAAGTGTTCTGAAAGAACTCTGTGACGATATCGACCAGAGACGCAGAAGAATTAAGAAGATGGAGTTTAAACTCAACGGTCTCAAAGGACGCAAAGTATGCACTAAATGCGGACGTGAGGTCGGAGAGAATATGGCATTCTGCGGTTACTGCGGAACAAAAATGCCGGACAGCACAGAAGACTCTCTTTTCGGTGAATAATCATAGGATAAGAATACATGGCTGTTCCGGCTTTGGAACAGCCTGTTTTTTGGTAAGTCATAATGAAAAAAATAATAGATTTAATCTTTTTACTTGCGTTCTATAACCTTATTCCGCTTTGGACCGAACTCAATATTTCCGGCGGACTGAAAATAACAGGAACTATCATTCTTTCTGTTCTGTTTATCGTCGATTTAATCAGAAGTGAGAAAATTCCTGTGAAAAGTTTCCGCCTGCGTTCCGTAAAACGTGGTACAAGTCTGATATGGCTTTCGGGAATGGCTGTAATCCCTGAAACCGTCATAATAGTTCTTTATTTTATTTATTCCGATGCGGGCGTACTTCCTAAAATATTCTGTATTGTAATGCCGCTGATGGCGATAATGCTTACTTTTTTTGTAGGATTTATCAGAACTGCTGTCGGCTCAAAGCAGATTAAACTTACAGATTATATTTTTCTGCTGATTTTCTGGTGGGTACCTGTAATAAATCTTATTCTGATTTGCAGGTTTTACAGAAAAGCAAAAAGGGAATATATCTTCGAGACAGACAAACTGGAGCTTGAAAATGCCCGTGCAGAAAATGAAATCTGCAAAACAAAGTACCCGATTGTCATGGTACATGGTATTTTCTTCCGTGACTGGCAGCTGATGAACTACTGGGGAAGAGTTCCCGCAAGTCTTATCAGGAACGGCGCAAGTGTTTACTACGGCAATCAGCAGTCGGCACGTTCAATTCCTGACAGCGCAGAGGAACTTAAACAGGCAGTCATGAAAGTCATAGCGGAAACAGGTGCGGAAAAAGTCAACATAATTGCACATTCAAAAGGCGGACTTGATGCACGCTACGCAATAAGTTCTCTCGGACTTGACAAATATGTTGCAACGCTTACTACAATAAATACTCCGCACGGCGGCTGTGATATGGTTGATTATCTTCTGAATAAAGTTTCGCCGAAAATGTGTGACTGGATTGCAGGGCGTTACAATAAAATCTTCACGGTACTGGGCGACAGAGAACCTGATTTCATGGCAGGAATAAAAGACCTTTCTCCTGCACGTCTTAAGGAACTTGAGGACAGAATGACTGATTCGCCAGATGTTTCGTACAGAAGCTGTATGTCGTGCATGAAGAGTGTGTTTTCGACAAGCTTTCTGCCGCTCAATATCGGATATTTAACCGTCAAGAAACTCAACGGAGACAATGATGGTCTTGTTTGGGTGAAATCAGCAGAACGCGGCACTTTCAGACTTGTTAAAGCTTCGGGTATACGTGGAATAAGTCACGGCGATACAATAGACCTGTTCAGAGAAAATATAGAGGGCTATGATGTCCGTGAGTTCTATACAAATCTCGTGGCGGAACTCAAACAGCAGGGATATTAATTGAATTTTTTTCTTATCTGTCTGCAAAGGAAAAATGCAGGTATACATAGAAATCCCCACAGAACTGAGAAAAGCGGACAGATTTGTCCCATAAAATTAAACGGGCGGTCGGAATAGTCCCACACCTTCCAGCCCATAATTATATTGTCAAAAAATCCGACGGCAAATTCTATGCAGGTAATCACGACAGCACCGATGATACAGCTTTTTATCAGCGTCATTGTCCTGCTGCTGTTAATGATGTAAAGAGCTGTGAGGGCAATACCTCCGGTAAGGCACATCGTCCAGTGAGTGTAGCCACGTCCTGCAACTTCAACAAAGCCGTACAGAAAAAATCCCATAAAAAAAGTAAAAATATATTGCGGATACTTCATTTTTTCACCTCCCTTTTTACTCTATTATGCGGACTGCTGTAAAAAATATACATATAAAAAGGAGTTTTTTAATGTGACTGATGAGAGTAATATTCCTGAGAATTTTGAGGAAGCGGAAAGAATATTTCTTGAATCTATCAGCGATTCACAAAGGCAGATTCTTGAAGAAGCAGAAAATTTAATGCAGGAGATGCTCGGCAATGCAACGGACTTTGAAAGTCTGCCGAAATCCGAACAGGCGGAACGTATTAACGCTCTTAACGGAAGGTTTTGTGAAATGCTGGGGATGACTGAAGAAGAGATGTTTTCTTCTGCTGATGATTTTATTGCTGAGGACAGAAAAAATCGTATAGCAAAATATGAAAGTACAGAAGTTCCGGAAGATTTGCTTGATGATTTGAAACGTCTTGTTAAAAATGTAATCTATATCAAGGCAGAAATCGGCGGGAATGTATACCCGTGTGTATCAAAAATAGGCGGCAATCCTGATTTACCTGCTGATTTTAAGTGGTACAGAAATAATAATGGTATTCCGCTGACTTTTGTAATGCAGATAAATTGCAGTGAAATTCATGCCTGTGATAAGGATAATATTCTTTCCGAAAAAGGTATGCTTTACTTTTTCTATGATTTTGAGAATAACGCTTGGAACAGTGAGGACGGCGGATATGCTGTATACTATTATGACGGAAGTCTGTCGGAACTTAAACCGACTACATTTCTCAGTGCAGGAAATTCCTTTGGTTATTATGCGTATGAAAATTGCAGACTTGCTGAAACACCTGTCAGTTTCTTTGCGGAGTCCGATTTGCCCGATTATGAAGATTATCTGAATATGAATGGAAAAGAATATGATATAACGGAATATGAATCCGCAAAATACAGAATTCTTGGCTATGATTCATTTGCATACAGTGAGGAATATTTCAAAATAGGCGGTTATTCAAATATAATACAGAACAGCGTTGTTGAAGAAATGGGAGATGATTACATACAGCTATGTCAGCTTTCAACTTATGAATGTAATGGCGACGGCTATGGTTTTGAGTTCGGTGACAGCGGTAATCTGTATTTATATATAAATAAAAATGATTTAGCAGAAAAGCACTTTGATGATATTAAATTATTACTTCAGTGCTATTGATAAAAAAAGGAGTTTGTAAAATAATGCGTAAAAGCTGTATAATTTTTCACATTTCAAGTCTGCCGTCCGAATACGGTATAGGCAAAATGGGAAGGCACGCTTTCGAGTTTGTGGACTTCCTTAAAGATGCGGGAGTAAAATGCTGGCAGATTCTTCCGTTATCTCCGACAAGCTACGGTGATTCACCTTATCAGTCGTTTTCCGTCAATGCCGGAAATCCCTATTTTATTGATTTTGAAATACTTGAGGGCGACGGACTTCTTGAATATAACGAATACTGTGATGTAGTCTGGGAGAGCGACCCGACGAAAGTCGACTACAGTCTTATATATGACCATTGCTTTGACGTACTCCATACAGCATATTCACGTTTCAGGGCATCGAAATTTCCTGCATATAAGAAATTCTGTGAAGCTAACAAGTCATGGCTTGAGGAATACGCTCTCTTCATGGCTCTTAAATTCAAGAATGACGGTAAAGCGTGGTATGAATGGGAAAGTGAAATATCAACGCATAAAATCAAGGCTGTTGCAGATGCTAAAAAAGAACTCAAAAATGAAATAGGCTTCTTTAAATTCGTTCAGTTTGAGTTTTACCGCCAATGGACTGCGCTGAAATCATATGCAAACGACAACGGAATTGAAATAGTAGGAGATATTCCTATTTACTGCGCTCTGGACAGCGTTGAGGCATGGTCAGAACACAAGCTTTTCTGGTTCGACAGAAAATGCCGTCCTGTGAGAGTTGCAGGCTGTCCGCCCGATGATTTCTCGCCGACGGGTCAGCTGTGGGGAAATCCGCTCTATGACTGGGATTACCACAAGAAAACAGGCTATAAATGGTGGATTGAACGTATTGACAATGCAACAAAACTGTATGACATTGTGCGTATAGACCATTTCCGTGGATTTGAAAGCTACTACACAATTCCTTACGGCAGTGAGGACGCAACAGTCGGCGACTGGAAAAAAGGTCCGAACTATGAACTTTTCCGTCTTGCTGAAGAAAAACTCGGCAAACTCAATATTATTGCGGAAGATTTGGGCTTTATTACTCCTGAAGTCCGTGAGATGCTTGATATGTGCGGTTATCCCGGAATGAAAGTTCTGCAATTCGGTTTCAGCGACGGCGAAAATGAACATCTGCCGCATAATTTCTCAACAACGAACTGCTTTGCTTATACAGGTACTCATGATAATGAAACACTCAACGGCTGGGTTGATACTTTGGACAAGAAGTCTCTGAAATTCGCAAAAAAATACCTGAATGTCAAGAAAAAGTCTGATATTCCTATGGCTGTGGTACGTTCCGCATGGGCAAGTGTTGCGGAAGTTGCAGTCGCACAGATGCAGGATTTCCTTGACAGTCCGAAAGAAGCACGAATGAACACTCCTTCCACACTTGGCAGTAACTGGCAGTTCCGTGCAAAGCAGTCCGATTTTACAGACGAACTTGCAAAGAAAATCCGTAAACTGAATAAACTTTACAACAGATAATAATTTTTTTGGAGGTAAAACCAATGGACAAGAATATTTTTATTGAAAAATTCACCGCAAAACTGCCGAAAGATATAAAATCGGCAACACCGCAGCAGCTGCATAATGCACTCGGTGATACAGTTATGGAGCTTTATTCTGATAACTGGAATAAAAGCCGTCAGGAGCATTTAGGCAAAAGACGTGCCGCTTATCTTTCAATGGAGTTCCTCGTGGGTCGTGCAGTGTACAACAATCTGCTTTGTCTCGGTATCTATGATGAGGTAAATGCTGTTTTCAGCGAACTCGGACTTAATCTTGCTGATTTGGAAGTAATTGAAGACGCTGCACTCGGCAACGGCGGTCTCGGCAGACTTGCTGCCTGCTTCCTCGACAGTGCCGCTTCACTCAATCTTCCGCTTGACGGCTACGGAATACGCTATAAGTACGGACTTTTCAAGCAGTCCATCGTTGACGGTTTTCAGAAAGAGGAAATCGACGACTGGACAAAGTACGGCGACTGCTGGTCAAAGAGATGTGACGAAGATACAGTTCTTGTGAATTACAACGGACAGACAGTAAAGGCAGTTCCTTACGATATGCCTGTTTTTGGCTGTAAAACTGAAAACGTCGGCACACTCCGTCTGTGGCAGTCCGAACCCGTGAAGGAGTTCGATTTCGATACATTCAACAGACAGAATTACCTTGAGGCTTCAAAAGAACAGATTTTCGCTGAGGATATTTCCCGTGTACTCTATCCGAACGATGATACAAACGAGGGTAAAAAACTCCGCCTGAAACAGCAGTACTTCTTCAGTTGTGCGTCTCTCACGGACATTATCAGGAAGCACAAGGCACGTTACGGCACACTTGACAACCTCGCTGACTACATTACAATTCAACTGAATGATACTCACCCCGTTATTTCAATTCCTGAACTTATCAGACAGCTTGTTGACAATGAGGGATATACGTTTGCAAAAGCACTTGAAATCGCAAAGAAAGTGTTCAATTACACAAATCACACCGTTATGCAGGAGGCTCTTGAAAAATGGTGGGTCGGACTTGTTGAGGAACTCCTTCCACGTATCTACGAAATTATAATCCAGATTAATGAGGAACTCATTGCAGAAATGTACGCAAAAGGCGTACAGAAAGACAAAATCAACCGTATCAAGATTATCAAGGGAGACCTCATTCACATGGCAGATATGGCTTGTTACGCATCAAGCCACATCAACGGAGTTGCTGAAATTCATACGCAGATTCTGAAAGATACGGTGCTTGCGGACTGGTACAGCATTTATCCCGAACGTTTCCGCAATGAGACAAACGGTATCACACAGAGACGCTGGCTTGCACTCTGCAATATGGAACTCTCTGCGCTCATTACTGAACTTCTCGGCGATGACAGCTGGGTTACAGACCTTGACAAGCTGAAAGAACTCGCAAAGTACGCCGACGATGAGGAAGTAATCAGGAGATTTATTGCAATCAAGCAGGACAAGAAGTCACAGCTTGCAGACTTCATTGCAGAACGTGACGGCGTGGAAATCAATCCGCAGTCTATCTACGATATTCAGATTAAGAGACTTCACGAATATAAGAGACAACTCCTCAATGCGTTCTCAATTCTGTGGATTTACAACGGTATCAAGGACGGCTCAATTAAAAATTTCACTCCTACGACTTTCATTTTCGGCGCAAAATCCGCACCAGGTTATCGTCGTGCAAAGGCAATAATCAAGTATATTAACGAAATCGGCAGAATTGTTTCGAGTGACCCTGATACAAAGGATTTGCTTAAAGTCGTTTTTGTTCAGAATTACAATGTTTCGTACGCTGAAAAACTTGTTGCAGGCGCAGACATTTCGGAGCAGATTTCCACAGCAGGCACAGAGGCAAGCGGTACAGGAAACATGAAGCTTATGCTCAACGGTGCTGTAACTCTCGGAACTTATGACGGTGCTAATATTGAAATAGTGCAGGAAGCAGGCGAGGAAAACAACTACATCTTCGGAGCAAGAGTTGAGGAACTTGAAAAAATCGTTCCGGATTACGACAGCCGTAAGGTATTCGCAGAAAATCCGAAAATCAAGGCAGTTGTATCATCGCTTATTGACGGTACAGTTTCGGACGGCGGTTCAGGCGATTTCCGTGAACTCTACACATCGCTCCTCGACGGTGCAAGCTGGCACGCTCCCGACCACTATTACCTGCTCGGTGACCTTGAAAGCTATGTTGAAGCAAAACTCAAGTCCAATGCTGATTACGGCACAGACCGCATGGAATTTGCAAAGAAACAGTGGCTTAATATGTGCAATGCAGGAAAATTCAGTTCCGACAGAACTATTGCTGACTACGCTGAAAATATCTGGAATATCAAGTAAAAAATAACAGCTCCTGATTATTTCGGGAGCTGATTTTTTTAGAATTTATATATTAACTTTGCAATACTGATTTCGTTGAACAACAGGAATCGACCGATAAAGGTTACTGCAATTAATATCAGTAGTTCAATATAAGAAAAGGACTGATAATTTGATTTGGATTTTATGATTTTGGTGAACAGACTGTACAGAATAAATCCGGTAACAGCACCTAAAGTATTGAGTATCAGGTCATCAATATCAGTTCTTCTGCTATTTAATAGCTGACTGATTTCGATTAACAAAGAAAATCCGAATCCTGTATATAATATGCAGGTAAAACCTGCTTTTTTGTTACAAATAAAAGGCATTAAAAAGCCAAATGGCATAAACAGCAGAATATTTTGCAGATATGCGATAACATCAATATCCCTTGAAAATGGAATAAAATTAACATATTCTTTAGTGAACTGCATTTTATTCATCAATATGTCATACAGAGTTCCCACACCTGTAAAGTGGAATACTGCAATCATATAGACCTCAAAAATTACTGTTGTAGCACAGTATAATTTTGGGATAAATATTCCCTGCTTTTTGTGCTGATATTGGAATAATATCATGATTATCAGGAATGGAATAAGTGATACCGAAAATTCATAAGCTGTTATAATTAAATTTTCCATATAAAACACTCCTTTCTGTTGATTACTTAATTATACTATACATTTTTTTATAATTCAACAGGTTTAAGACAATTTTAAGATAAACTTAAAATAGATTTAAATTATTATGAAATATCTGGAATATCAAGTAAAAAAGCAAAAACTCCCGAAAAATCGGGAGTTTTTTTATTTAAATTATTCAGAGATACCGCCGAGAATGTAGAAAGCGTAGTGAATATCTTCTATTATTGTCTTTGCGTCACGGGGAGAAAGGGTGAACTGATATTCGCCGATTTTTGCCCGACCGTTCGTGCTGAGGTTAGTGAGGTAAGTAGTTACAGTAAAGTTATTTGTTTCGGACGTGAGACGTGTGGCTACTGATTTAGTAGTCGGCAGGGACAGCACAGAAGATTTTTCCGTTCTGGAATTTCCGTTTGCGTCAGTGATAACATATTCAATTTCATATTGTCCATTTGCTTTTTCGGGGAAAGGAGTATAGAAAGTGATGTAGTCGTTGCCCGACAGATTGTCAATGATATGAGAGAAATTAACATCAGGCTCGGGAACGTCCGTACCTGCATCTACAATTTTTACAGCGATTTCAGCTTTTACTTCGGGATTTGATACGCTGTACACCGTTACAGTACATTCACCGGTTGAAATTCCTTTAATCCAGCCATATTTGTCAACAGTGGCAATTGTTTCGTCGGAACTTATCCATATTTCGTCCTTGTTTATTGCTTCGTAAGGAAGCATTGTAACGATTGAAATACGCTTTTGTCCTACAGGAACAGTCAGTTCATAATCTGAAAGTATGATTTCAGAAACTTTAACGTTTGTTGTTGCTGTGACAGTAGAAGTTGTTGAAATCTGCCCTGTTGTCGTGGAATTTGTATTAGTTGCAGAAGTTGTTGTGACAGGCGGTTCTCCGTCGTATACGGTAACAATGACTACAGCGAATACGGCAGGATTGTCAACACTCTGCACTGTTATAGCGCAAGTACCTGCTTTTTTTGCTTTAATCCAGCCCTCATCGTTTACAGTAACTATTTCCTCGTTTGAACTGCTCCATTTTTCTCTTTTATCTATGGCAGATGTCGGGTACATAGTTACAATAGCGGCGTAACCCTCACCGCCTTTTTTAATTGACATCTCGCTTTGAGTAAGACTGATAGCGCAGACAGTTGACGGTTCAACAATATGTACAGTAATTTTCTCTGAAACTTCAGGATTATCTTCACTTGTCACAGTTACGGTACAAGTACCTTTGCTTATGCCGATAACATATCCCTCATAGTCGACAACAGCGATACTCTCGTCGGAACTTTTCCATATTTCGTTCTTATTGGGAGCAGTATTTGGAAACATTGTTACATTTGCGGACAGCATACCGTATCCGACACCTATGTATACTTCTTTTCTGTCCAGTTTTATAGACGAAACTTTGTTCGGATTTGCCGTTGTTACTGTCGGAGTATAAATCACCGATGTTGTAGTTATCGTTGATGTGATAGTGGTTGTTTTGCTTGTGGAAGCCGTAGTTTTTGCCGTTGTTGTAGTTGAAACAGGCGGTTTTGATGTGGTTTTAGGTACGGCAGTGGTTTTTGCCGAAGGTACAGCAGTAGTCTTGGCGGTTGTTTTAGCTGTAACAGTAGTTTTTGCTGTACTTGTTGTTTTCGGGGGAGCTGTTGTGGTTTCGGACGGCAGGATATTCTGTTCAGTAAGATAATCAAGAATATCAAGTTTTCCTCCAGTTGAATAGTAAGAGTAGTACGAAAGGATTAAAGCCGCATCAGCTGAGTCTATTAATCCATTTGCGTCAATATCGGCGGACTTTTTTTGACTTTCGCTGAATGTTCCGTTTTTTCCTGTAGCAGTGAGGGAGTATTCAGCAAGAACGATTGACGCATCACTTGCATCAATATTTTTGTCGTTGTTGACATCGCCTAAGGAATAGTCGTCATCTGCGTTGAAGACAGGCTTATAGAAATCGCCTGAAACTGCATTTGTTTCCGATAATTTCATTGGGATAATTGTGGTAATGCCCAGTGCAGCAGCAATTACCGATGCTATGATTTTTTCTGTTTTCATAAATTCTCCTTCTGGTATATATTTTTTTTGCAACACACCATATTAATTTATTATACAACTTTATGAAGAAAAATGCAAGACAATTATTGTCTTATTAATAAAATATCCCATATTTTCGGGAAAAACAACAAAAAAAGACTGCCAAATTTGACAGTCTTTTTAATAATATCAGTTAATATTAAAGAGCGTCGTATTCAGCCTGAGAAATCGGGAATGCAGACTGTTCAATCTGACCTGCTTCCATGCGCTGAATAAGCATAGCGTCTGCGCCTGTTACAGCACTGCTGTCGTTTGCCACAATATTGGCATTAAGTTCACCCTGTTCTGAAAGCGGATACTTGTCAGGATTGCCGATTGACTGAATAATAGCAGTAGCGTCAGCAAGGTCTACAGAACCGTCGCAGTTAGCATCGCCCCATTTTGTGACTTTGAGTGCCTCCGTTGTAGTTGTTGCAGGAGCAGTAGTAGTAGCAGCTGTTGTTGCCTTTGTAGTTGTAGTGACAGCTTTTGTAGTTGTTACTGTAGTTGTAGCAGTAGTTGTTGTAGTCGGTTTTGCAGTTGTTGTTGCAGTAGTAGTTGTAGTTGTTTCAGGAGCGTCAGCGTAGTAAATTTCGATGTTGTCAACAGAGATTGTATCAGCCTCGCCGTAGTAGTAACCTATAAGGAGTTTGCCGTCCTTTGTGTTAATTCCATTGGGGTGGGCTTCGTCGCCTGCAACGGCAGTCGGTGCAATCCACATAATATCAACAGATTTGTCGGCATCGAGGACAGCATAATTTCCAGCCTCCTGGAACCAGTAATCAGGATTTACAGTTTTTTCAACACCAGTACCTACATTGTAGATAAGCTTTCCGATAGGAGCATTTGCGGAAACTTCAAACTTGATAGCATAAACGTCCTTAGTTTCGTCAACGCCCAAATCAGCGTAATCGATTTCGAGGTTTTTGGCAGCGTCACTGCCTGTGTGATTTATTGTCTTCTTTACAGCAGTTGCGACAGAGCCGTCATAAGGAACAGTAACGGTTTTTGTGTAAGTAAGTACAGCATTTGTTACATTGATACTCTCAACCTCTTCGCCGTCCACATCATTTCCCCACCAGTACTGGAAAGAGAGAGTATCTGTTGAAGAGTCTGAAACGTATGGCTGAACTTCCGCCGGAACTTCCCAGTAAACTTCAGCATAAGAACCTGCTCCGAAGAGTTTTCCGCCGTTGCCCGGAGTAATTCCGAACTCAACGCCCTGTTTGATAAACGAGTTGACAGAACCTGGGTCGTCGCCGTCGCCCATATCGTTGTACCAGTAGCCTGCTGTTTCTTTGCCTTCGATACCTGCAACCTGTTTTGCGTATTCAGTGTCGGCAGGACTTCCTTTCTCGACGTTGATACCGCCGCCGTAAACAATCTGGTCCATTTCCTTATCGCTCTCTACAGTGCAGGTAAGTGATTCGATAATAACGCCGTCCATATCAGTGAGACCGAAATCGGAGAATTTAAATTTATGGCTGTTTATTGGTCTGTCTTCGCTGTCATTCGGGTTAGCAGCATAATAATCCTCGTCATAGCCCTTTGTGAGAACTATATTGCCGAGAGCTTCACCGTCAATCTGTTTTGCAACAGTTGATGAAATAGTAGCAGTGCCGTCACCGTTATCCTTGAAACTCCAGTTCTTACCGTCTTCGCTGTTAGTACCGTTAGTGTGTTTGTTGCTGTCAGGAACAACATTTTCCTTTGGGTTGTCAGGATTTGGCTTATCTGGGTCGGGAGTATCAGGCTTGTCAGGGTCAGGAGTTACAACAGCAGCATTGTCATTGTATGAATATCCGTCGAATGTTACATTAGTCTCAACCATTTTCTTTGTACTGTTGTCCCAGTATGAGCAGTAATAGCATCTGAACTCGAAGTTGCCGTATTCGCCGTACTGTAAATCAACGTCGGACAAATCAATAACAACTTTATTTTCACCCTTGTTGAGCTTGATAGCATAACCGCTGCCCTCACCCGTAGTAAATTTGCCGTCCTCAGTAAATTCAAGCCAGCCGTCAGCACCTGTAATGCCGAAACCGTAGGAGAACGAAACTTCGCCCTCAACATCGCTTGTAATGTTCAGAATAATATTTTTGAGAGGATTTTTCTCATTATATTCTTCAGGAATACTTTCTTTTTTAAGGTCAACGCCTGCTTTAAGAGCAGTTGAAGCGGTTTTGACTGTTGTTTCAACAGCAGAGGGAGCGAATACAGCGGAGGCTGTGGAAATCATAGATGCAGGAACAGCAACAGAGGCAAGAATTGCACTCATAACGACAGCCTGCATACGTTTGGTTACGTTATTCATAAAATAATCATTCCTTCCATAAATATAGATATAATTTTTATACGTCTCTTCTATATTTTATATTATATCACAAATATATTTCTAAAATATGAACACAAAATTAATATTTCCAAAAAAATGCACAAAGTTTATCTGATATATTTGACAAAAGTCATAAAAACCACTGAATTTATTAACAGTGGTTTTTATTTTTATTATTCTGTTGATTCGTCAGAAATTGTAACCGGTTCTGTTTTGGTGCGCTGGATAGATACATTTGAATTTGTCACAACCCACACATCGTCATATGTCGGGCAGGAGAATGTTACTGTTGCGTTGAAATGTTCTGCTGTTACGTTTGTATACAGCAGATTTACATCAGCGACAATATCTTCCGAAGTAAGCGCATTTATCGATTCTTCTGAACCGACAACAGTAATATTCATGCGCTGAGTGAGTACCTTATATTCGTAACTGCTGTCAGGAACGTTGCTTATGGAAATTCTGTTCTGTTCGATAGTCAAATCTTTCTGTGCAAGTCCCTCGCTGTCGAGAGTAACAGTAACTGTTTCGAGTTCTGAAACGTTTATATATTCGCTGTTTTCGAGACACGTGCTTATTGTGAAGGTTCGTGAGAAATTCGGTCGGAGTTCATTCAGCGAAATAGTACCAATATCGAGCGTATCGGGAATTACAGTCTGGCTGTTGTTGCAGGCGAGTATTATCGAATCTGCCGAAAGATTGAGTTTTATCTTGCTCTTGTCGAAACCGTCGGGAGCATTTATCTTGACGGACAATGCGACTTCTTTCTGTGTGCGCACCGGAATTGTTATGTTGAAATTGGTGGTATTGAATGTCAGTGCAGACTGGTCTATAAGTACATTGTCTTCGGTGTAAAGCTGAATTTCGTCGCTGTTGAGGACATACGAAGAATCAAGGCTGATTTCTTTTTTTGAAACAGCTGAACATTTTGCTATCTTGTCAAGCTGTGCAGACGGTCCTGTGATACGCACAACGGACGGCTCGCATGAAAGTTCTTCGAGATTTATTTCCTTGCCGTTCACAACCGAAATATTTGGTATCTGCGGAGTTATGGCAAATTCTCTTGTGTCCATTTTGTCGAATACGATAGTTGCGGACGGCGGATTTACTGATTTAACTTCATATTTTATTCCGCTGCTGCTTTTTATCTTTATTGACAGTTTTTTTGTACCTGTGTTGGAAACGTTTTCCGCATCAATATAAGCTTCGAGGTTTTCATTGTTGAGATTTCCCACCTGTGTACGACTTCCGAGAAGTTCGACAGTAACGTCTTTTACATCGCACGAAATCACACTCAGACCGTTCAGTCCTGCGGAAGTTCCCGAAATATCAAGCGATACGGGGATATGCTCAATAGTTTTCGGTACGCTTGGATATTGCGTCATAGAAATATAGAACCACGCAATAACGGCTATTATAAGTGAAAGAATTGCGAGGGAAAAATTGTTCTTCATAAATTTTGACTGTATCTTCTCTATTATTTTCATTTCTTTTTCCTCCTTCCGAGAACAGAGGAGAATATGTTTCCTGAATTTTCCTCATCAGAGGGATTTTCATAAAAGATTTCCTTTTCGAGAGTGGATTTCAGTTTTTCACGGGTGTAGTCTCTTGTGAGTACGCCGTTTAGTGCGACTGAAATCTGACCTGTTTCCTCTGAAACGACAATGACAAGAGCGTCGGAATTTTCACTCATTCCGATAGCCGCACGGTGACGTGAGCCAAGACTTTTATCAATAAGGCGGTCATTCTGAGCCTTCGGCAGAAAGCAAGCTGCGGCGTGGATTATACCGTTGCGCATGATTACAGCACCGTCATGGAGCGGAGTTTTCGGATAGAAGATATTGCCGAAAACCTGCGTACTCGGTACAGCGTTCATTATAGTGCCTGATTCAATCTGTTCGCCAAGTTTAGTCTGCCGTTCTATGACGATAAGTGCGCCCGTACAGCTTGCGGAGAGTTCAACGCAGGAGTCGCATATAATCTCGATGGTCTCGCTCCAGCGTTGCTTTATATCATTTGATGGCGTTCCAATGCCGATAAGCTTTATACCTAACTTATTCTGTCCGAATTGTTCCAAGGCACGGCGCAGTTCTGGCTGAAACAGAATGAGCATAGCAAGCAGACCAACGTCAAGAGCCTGTTGCAGAAGATACTCCATGACAGTGAGTTCAAGGAAACTGCTTATGGCATAGGCTAAAATAAGAAGTACAATACCTTTGATAAGCTGACCTGCTCTTGTTTCACGGATAAGTTTAAGAAGCAGGTATACAAGATATGTAAGCACGGCAAGGTCAATTATGTCTTTCAACTCTATCGTACTCATAAGGCTGAAGAAAGCGTATTTTATTTCTTGAAATGAAGGCATATTCTCACGTCCTTTGCAGATAGTCAGGAATTATGAGGCGGAAACCTGCCGCCTCACATTCGTCTATATATTATTGTACCACAAATTGAAAGAATTTCAATAGTTTTTTTGATATTTTTCCGAAATTATCACAATTTATTTTTTTCAATCCTGCTTATTGCACCGGCAAGGCGTACAGCGTCAGCTTCACGGCTGAAAACAGATGGTGAAAACCGGACTGTGCCTGTATCAGTCCCGAGTGTTGAATGTGCAAGAGCGGAGCAGTGAAATCCGGCACGGAGACAATAGCCTTGATTTGCAAGAATTTGTGCAGTTATTTCCGATTTCAGTCCGTCAATATTGAATGATACAATAGGGACATATTCAGCGGACGGATTTCTGTATATAATGACATTTTTGTTTTTTTGCAGTTCCGAAATAAATCTTCGGCATATACTGTCTTCATGCCTGAAAATTCTGTCAATGCCGATATTCCTGACAAATTCTATTCCTGCTTTCACCGACATTATGCCGATAACTCCGACAGTACCGCTTTCAAGACTTTCAGGGAGAAGTTCGGGCTGCACAAGACTTTGAGAGCTGTTTCCTGTACCGCCCTGCATTATGGGATTTATCTTATATTTTCCGTCTGAGATAAGAAGTCCCGTACCTGTTATGCCATACAGTCCCTTGTGACCTGCCGTGCAGAGAATATTTATTCCGTCGCTCATTTTTACATCAATTATTCCGCAAGCCTGTGCGCCGTCTGCAATAAAGCAGATGTTATTTTTTCTGCAAAGTTCGGCGATTTCCTGATAAGGCATAATCTGTCCCGTAACGTTGCTTGCGATAGTGCATACTACAGCTTTTGTGTCTTTTTTTATAAGCCGTCGGAAACTCTCAATAATTCTTTCGTCTTCAGGATATATGGGAGCAACGGAAAGTGATATTTTCTTGTCGCTTGCAAGTTTAGCCGCAGGACGTGCAGAGGAATTATGCTCCATTCCGCTTATAATAAGATGACCGCCGCCGCTCATTATGCCTTGTATCGCCATATTCAAAGCATGAGTACAGTTAAGCGTGAAAACGACGTTTTCGGGTTCTGCACCGAAAAAATCCGCAGCTGTTTCTCTTGCAGAATAAACCGCCTCCGACGTTTCGGAAGCAATATGATGACCGCCTCTTCCCGAACTGCCGTATTTTTCCATAGCAGATGCAACAGCTTTCCTGACATAAGCAGGTTTCGGAAAAGTGGTGGCGGAATTGTCAAAATTTATAATCATTAATTTTCCTCCGTTCCTTTTAACTTGTACGGTATACCGCTTTTATTAAGAACAGCAAGTGAGGTTTTGTTATAGAAGTGAAGATTATATCCGCACCCTTCCTCACGTCTTTTTATTTCACAGCGCAGTCCTCTTGCTTTCAGGAACTTCTCAGCCTTTAAAGCATACGTGTAAGAGGGCATTTCCGCAATATATTCAGTCATATTATCCCTCCTTCTGCGGTCGGGGATTGTAATTTATGCACTATGGCATATATTATATTATGCAGATTGTGTTCTGTTTGCTATAACAAATTATTAAGTCAGTCCGTTCAGTTAAAACAAAATAAAATCATACCGTTCTCACAGAAGTGAGGGCGGTATTTTTTATCTGTAATCCTGTTTGATTATTGACTTTATGTCATAAATGGTATATAATATTAATGTATACACTTATTAATTAATGGTTATAATAATTCAAGGCAAAGCTGTACAATGATTTGTGACAAATTTTTATATAGTTTGTGCGGTATTTCCTTTGAATTACAGAAAGGGAGAGTAAAAATGCTTATTTTGGGTTCATATGGATTTGCTTATACATCTGTCCGTACTAAAATCGGTGAACTTATCACGGATAAGTCAGGCAATATGCTGATTATTCCCCTTGCCTGTATGTTCGGGACTGAAACAGGTGAAAAAGAAAAAAATTATGCATCAATGGTCGGTTTCAGAAAAGAGAATATATATGTATTTGATGAAAATAGTCATGACGAAGTGCTTGATATGAAGTTCGATTATATTGCAGTTCTCGGCGGTAATACTTTCAAATTACTGCATGGTATCAGAAAGTATAATCTTGATACTTTTATCAGGGAACAGGTTGCGGACGGAGCAGTCTACATGGGATTTTCTGCCGGTGCTTGTATCGCCTGTAATGATGTTGAGTATGTAAAGAACTTTGACGACAATAATCATATTATGAACGAGGATTTTACCGCACTCGGACTTACAGATAAATATGTACTCTGTCACTTTGATTTCAGAGGCTGTAATGAAATAAAGATGTGCAGGGAGTATATTGGCGATGAGGCTGAACTCATTACAATAGATAACAGTCAGATTATAGTGCTTTAATATTTACGGATTTGTACGCTGCTGCCTGAAAAAATACAGGGAGTGTATATTATGGATAACAAGGAAAAAGATAAGACAACAGAGGAAGAAATAAACGTTTCTGAAAGTGAAGCGCAGGTAAATGTGCAGAATACAAAACATCTCATTCACTGCCTTACTATTATCGGACAGATTGAAGGTCATTATGTGCTTGCGGAACAGAATAAAACTACAAAATATGAGCATATCATTCCTGCACTTGTTGCTGTGGAGCAGGACAGGAGCGTTGAGGGACTTATTATAATTCTTAACACAGTCGGCGGAGACGTTGAAGCCGGACTTGCCATTGCTGAACTCATTGCAGGTATGAAAACCCCGACTGTTTCACTTGTTGTCGGCGGAGGTCATTCTATAGGCGTGCCTCTTGCGGTGAGTGCAAAAACGTCGTTTATAGTTCCGTCCGCATCGATGACAATTCACCCTGTCCGCATGAATGGTACTGTCCTCGGCGTTCCGCAGACTTTATCCTACTTCGATAAAATGCAGGACAGAATTATAAAGTTTGTCACTGATAACAGCAATGTGAAAGAAGATACTTTCCGCACCCTTATGATGAATACAGATGAACTCGTCCTTGATGTTGGTTCTGTAGTTGAGGGAGAAAAGGCAGTTGAAATTGGTCTTATTGATAAACTCGGAAGCCTCGGCGACGCTATGGACTGCCTTTATGAAATGATTGAAAACACAGAAAAGAGATATATCTGAAACGGAGGTCGCAGATGGGAAAGAAAAAAGCACTTGGTGCGGAATTTAATGAGGAGGGCTATACCCGAAAGGGTAAGCCCGTTAGAAAACAGAATAAAAATGATGATGATGTTTTCAATGACAGCGAGTACATAAGCGAAATGAGCCGTGTAATATCTGTTGCTATGTTCGCAGCAGGTATCCTTACGGCACTGATAACACTCATTCAGGGTTCAGCCGGCTGGAGCTATATGCATGACGCTTTATGGGGAATATGCGGCTGGGCAGTGTTTATTATACCTGCTCTTCTCATCTATATTTCGGTTCTCATAGGACTTGAAAGAAGTCCCGAAGAAATCATAAGCAAAACTATATGGGGACTTGGCTGGCTTGTCATAGCAAGTTCAGCAATACAGATATTTGCCGTCGGAAAAATTCCGGGAAAGGATTTGCTGAGTTACATTACAAGTCTCTACAAAGACGGAGCAGATTTCAGAGGCGGCGGAGTTGTTTCTCTTCCACTTGCCGGACTTCTTTTTGTGATTTTCGGCAGAATGGGAGCAAAAATTGTTGTTATTCTGCTTGCGGCAGTACTTTTTCTCATACTCACAGGCAAAGGACTTACAGACTGCTTTGATATTATTGCCACACCGTTCAGATATGCAGTCAGGTTTTTCAGTGCCGACGATGAGGACGAAGAAGATAATGAAGATACTTACTATGAAGAAGAAATTCCGCAGATAGAACCTGTAATGCAGGAAGAAGTTATTGAAAGTCATGCGCCCGAAATCCACGGGATTGAAGAAAATAAGAAATATACTTCCGAAGAAGAGGAACTCAGTGTATTTTTTGGCAGTCCGGTTACTGGTAACAAGAAAAATCCGCAGGAAGATGTCATTGACATAGATATAGAAAACAATCCGAAAAAAGACAAGAAATTCAGTGATATTGAGAAACTTATTAATAACGCAGTGAAGAAGAAAAATACTCAGAAAGAGGAGAATAATTCAGAAGAAATTGACTTTTTCTCTGCCAGCCCGAAAGAACATTCGGATAATGACGAATTTATCGAAAAACCGCTGTATGTTCTTCCTGACATTTCACTGCTTGCGAAGTCGAACAACAAGATTAACAGTGAAGAGGCAATAGCGGAAATGCACGAAAAAGCTGATACTATAGTAAAAACATTTGACAGTTTTTCGGTTAAGGTAGAAATTGTTGATATTTTCAGAGGTCCTTCAATCACACGATATGAAGTAAAGCCTGGTTCGGGAATAAAAGTATCGAAAATACGTGGACTTGAGGACGATATAGCGTTAAGTCTTGCGGCGCAGGGCGTGCGTATTGAAGCACCTGTTCCGGGTAAAGCGGCAGTCGGAATTGAAGTCCCAAATATCAACAAGGATACTGTAACACTCAGGGAAATCCTTGAAAGTCCTGAGTTTAGGAATTCAAAAAGCAAGCTTGCATTTGCAGTCGGAAAAGATATTGCAGGAAATGCTATTGTAGGCGATATTACTAAACTTCCGCACGTTATCATAGCAGGTACTACCGGTTCGGGTAAGTCCGTCTGTACACGTTCAATAATCATGAGTATTCTCTACAATGCAACGCCCGACGAAGTAAAGATTATTCTGATTGACCCTAAAGTAGTTGAGTTTAAAGTATTCGAGGGAATACCGCATCTGCTTATACCGATAGTTACGGAAGCAAAAAAAGCGGCAGGCGCACTTAACTGGGCAGTAAATGAAATGATGAGGAGATACAATACATTCGCAGATATTGGTGCAAATGATTTGAAGTCGTACAACGAAATTGCAGATGAAGATGGAATTGAACGTATGCCGCAGATTGTCATATTTATTGACGAATTGGCAGACATGATGCTTGTCGCAGGAAAGGAAGTCGAAGACTCTATCTGCCGTCTTGCGCAGATGGGACGTGCCGCAGGTATGCACCTTGTTGTTGCAACCCAGCGACCGACAACGGACGTTATCACAGGTCTTATCAAGGCAAATATTCCGAGCCGAATTGCACTTTCTGTTATGTCGCAGGTGGACTCACGTACTATCATTGATACGGCAGGAGCAGACAAACTTCTCGGCAACGGCGATATGCTGTATATGCCTATCGGAATGAGTAAGCCTGTGAGAGTTCAGGGCTGTTTTGCCTCCGCAAAAGATATAAACGCAACTCTTGAATTTATAAGAGGTCAGGCAACAAGCAATTACAATCCGCAGATTATTGAGGCTGTGGAGAACTTTGTTCCGCAGACTAAGGGTAAAGGCGGCGGAGACGTATCTGCCAGCGGATTTGACGCAGGAAGTGACGAAGATTATATTATCAGAGGTGCGGAAGTTGCAGTGAATGCAGGACAGCTTTCTACTACAATGCTCCAGAAGAAACTGAAACTCGGCTATGCGAGAGCGTCAAGGATTATGGACGAACTTGAAGAGCGTGGAATTGTAGGTGCGAGCGAGGGTGCGAAGCCGAGAAAGGTACTCATGTCAAAAATGCAGTTTGATGAGTGGAAAATGA
The DNA here is from genome assembly GCA_964460175.1 of uncultured Alistipes sp. GTDB lineage: Bacteria > Bacillota > Clostridia > Oscillospirales > Ruminococcaceae > Ruminococcus. Next base: position 169,005 of record CAYWPN010000001.1, read on the forward strand.
GACAACTGGAGGATAATTGAGATGTTAGAATGTTTAAACTTATTTGAACAGCTTGCGGAAGACGATTACACTAAAGAATCAGAGACTTTAAGAAAATACTACAGAAATGCAGTGTATATTTACTACAGAGTATCGCCTGACGGAGTACCTGTGGGAGCGAGTAAAAGCGGAGGTTGTCCCGATTTACCGCCCGAAATAGCACTTCCGGATATACCGTTATTGGTGCAGATTAATCTGTATGAACTTGCTGAAAGCGGTGCAGATATTGAAAATCTCCTGCCGAAAACGGGTATGCTGTACATCTTCTGGAATCAGGAAATTGATGAATGCAAATATGATGTCATCTATTGGGACGGCGATATGTCAACTTTAAGACGGTGCGGAAATTCCGGCAAGGAAAAGTATGCAATAGAATTTGAGGTACACGGTGGGATAATATATGAGGAATATGACGAAAAAGTCGTATATTGTGAGGGATTGAGAGACCTTGTGGCAGATTATGGCTATGACCCCGATGCGCTTGTTGCAAGTGATGATAAACTGCTGGGTTATCCCTTTGGCGGAAACAAACCTGATTTTGATAAAGACGATGTGCTTTTGTTTCAGTGCTTCTGCAATGTGGGCGGGATATTTCGTACTTACTGGATTATGAAAAAATCAGACCTGAAACAAAGCGACTTCTCGAAAGTACGTTTTGACTATGATATGATTAAAGGAGAAATAATATGTTGAATGAATTGACTTTATTTGAACAGCTTGAAAGAGACGGTTACACAGAAGAAGCGGAGACTTTAAAAGAATGCTACAGAAATGCAGTTATACTGAAATACCGTCTGGCAGAGGGAGAAGTACCGATAGGGGCAAGCAAAGGGGGCTGTCCCGATTTACCGCCCGAAATAGAATTACCCGATATGCCGTTGCTGGTGCAGATTAATCTTTATGAACTTGCTGAAAGCGGTGCGGACGTTGAAAATCTCCTGCCAAAAACAGGTATGCTTTATATTTTCTGGAATGAAGAAATTGATGAAGAAGAAATTGATGAATGCGACTATGATATTATCCATTGGGACGGCGATATGTCAACTTTAAGACGGTGCGGAAATCCCGACGAGAGAGAATGCACAATCGGATTTGAGGCACACGATGAGTATGACGGACGTGAAATAGATGAAGAACTTTACAGACTTATTCAAGATTATGGATATGACCCCGACGGACTTGCTGAAATGGCTGATAAGCTTTTAGGCTATCCCGCAGGCGGAAACAAGCCTGATTTTAGTGAAGAAGATGTGCTTTTGTTTCAGTATAATTATAATATCGGCTGTGTGTGGTCTGAATACTGGATAATGCGGAAAGAAGACCTGAAAAAAGGTGAGGTTTACGGCTGGTTTTATTATGATATGGATTGAGTGAGAATGAATATGTCTGAAAAACAATACAGAAATGCCGTTATTCTTTCCGTCAGGGAAACGGACGATATACCCGTAGGAGCAAGCAAAACGGGCGGTTATCCCGATTTGCCGCCTGAAATTGAATATCCTGTTATGACTGGATTTACTGAAACATGGAGAAGTAACGGAAAGACAAAACATTATAAAAAGTCGGCAATGCAGTTAGTCGCACAGATTAATCTGTATGAACTTGCCAAAAGCGGTGCGGATTTGGAAAATCTTCTGCCTGAAACAGGTATGATTTACATATTCTGGAGCGGTGAAATTATGAAACTTGAAAGTGACAGTGATATTGAAATTGATGTTGCTGAACCTGACAAGACCGCAACTTACAGAGTAATTTACTGGGACGGCGATATGTCAACGCTGAAACGCACTGCACCGCCATTTCCGTATTACAGCAGATATTTTTTCGATAATCCTGACGAGTGTTTTACTGAATTTGCCGTTGAATTTGATTCTAAAGAAGAGTATGAAAATGATGAGAATAACAGTGATTCGGACAAGCTTTTCGGCTATCCGCAGGGTGTAAACCGTCCGCAGATTGATGAAACGGAAGTAAATCTGTTTCAGTTTGACTGCTATGAGTACTTTGAAGGCTGTATATGGGAAACCTACTGGATTATAAAAAAATCCGACCTGAAAAATCTTGATTTTTCAAATGTTTTAATTGATTTCGATATGGACTGAGGTGAAATATGTACGATAAATTTATACCGTTAACAAAAAAGGAAATGGACGAGCAGGGTATAACCCAGTTTGATTTCATTTACATAACAGGTGACGCATACGTTGACCACCCGAGTTTTGGTGCGGCAATAATAACACGTCTGATAGAGGCTATGGGATTTACAGTGGGAATAATTTCACAGCCCGACTGGAGAACAGACCGTGACTTTAAAAAATTCGGTACGCCTAAATACGCATTTTTAGTTACTTCGGGTAATATTGATTCAATGGTGGCGCACTATACAGCGGCAAAGAGAAAACGTTCGGACGATGCATATACGGCAGGCGGTAAGGCAGGGAAACGTCCCGACAGAGCCGTTATTGTGTACTGCCAGAAACTCCGTGAATATTTTGGTGATATTCCGATAGCAATAGGAGGACTGGAAGCGTCTCTCCGACGTTTTGCCCATTATGACTACTGGGACGATGCAGTCCGTCCGTCAATACTTGCGGACAGCGGTGCGGATTTGCTGATGTACGGAATGGGCGAACATCAGATACAGGAACTTTGCACACGTCTTGCGGACGGCGAAAATATACGGGAAATCCACGATATACGTGGTACCTGCTACATGACAGAGCCGATAAATACGCCTATTGGTGCGGTACAATGTCCGTCATTCGAGCAGGTGAGGGACAATAAAAAGGAGTACGCAAAGGCAACAAAAATTCAGTACGACTGGCAGGACGAGGTATATGGCAGGACGATTATTCAGCGTCACGGAAAGATGATGCTTGTGCAGAATCCGCCTGCAAAGAGCCTTACAACCGAAGAACTCGACTACATCTACAGTCTGCCGTATACAAGGAGATACCACCCGATTTATGAGAGTGAGGGCGGAGTTCCGGGGATTGAGGAAGTGCGTTTCTCGATTACGCATAACAGAGGTTGTTTCGGTTACTGCAATTTCTGTTCGATTGCACTTCATCAGGGCAGACGTGTTACTGTGAGGAGTGAGGAATCTGTTCTGGCAGAAGCGGAGCGCATAACAAAAATGCCTGATTTCAAGGGATATATTCACGATGTCGGCGGACCTACAGCGAATTTCCGTCATACTTCCTGTGAAAAGCAGCTTGAAAAGGGTCTCTGTATGGGAAAAAAGTGCCTTGCTCCTACTCCATGTCCTGCACTGAAAGCAGACCATAAAGAATATCTTGCACTGCTGAGGAAAATCCGCAAAGTAAAAGGTATAAAAAGAGTTTTCATACGTTCAGGAATACGTTACGATTATCTTATGGCGGACAAGGACGATGAATTTATGCGTGAACTGATAAAGTATCACGTAAGCGGACAGCTTAAAGTCGCACCTGAACACTGTTCGGCGGTGGTACTTGATAAGATGGGCAAACCGCATATTGAGGCTTACAAGGCATTCCAGAAGCGTTTCTATGAGATTACAAAGAGCATAGACAAGGAGCAGTATCTTGTGCCATATCTGATGTCATCTCACCCTGGAAGTACGCTGAATGAAGCGATAGACCTTGCATTGTTTCTGCGTGACAACAAAATCCGTCCGGAGCAGGTGCAGGACTTCTATCCCACGCCGGGAACTATTTCAACCTGTATGTTTTACACGGAACTTGACCCGTATACTATGGAAAAGGTGTATGTCCCGAAAACTGCGGAGGAAAAGGCTATGCAGAGGGCGTTATTACAGTATTTCAAGCCTCAGAACAAGGAAATTGTACTGAAGGCACTGAAAAAAGCAAAAAGATTTGACTTAATCGGCAGTTCTCCGAAATGTCTGGTTGATGATAATGTTAAAAAGATTAATAATAAAGGCGGTGACAGAAATTGGCAGAAAAGAAAAAGCAGTCCTCAGAAAAATCGCAGAAAAAGGGGATAATCTGGGTAATTGGCTTTATTATAGCCGTTATTGCAGGAGTTATTTTTGGCTTCAGCCGTAATGACGGCGGTGGCGAGATTGGTGCGGAGCTTGCACCACTGAAAGTCCATTACATAGACGTAGGACAGGGCGACAGCATATTTATACAGTCGGGCGAGGACACAATGCTGATAGACTGCGGAGAAATCGGCAAGGACGACGAAGTAAAAGCGTATCTTGACAATCTCGGCATAACGCAGATTGATTACGTAATCGGCACGCACCCGCATTCCGACCACATGGGTTGTATGGATAAAATCGTGGAATACTACGATATAGGTGAGATTATTCTCCCTCATCTTGACGACAGTGATGTACCGACGACTAAATATTTTGAGAGATTTCTGACAGCGGTCGAAAATAAGGGAATGCAAATCACAGAAGCAGAAGTTGACAGGGTTATCAAGATAAACACTGCGGAGTGCAGGATTATAGCACCATGCAGTGACGATTACAGTAATGCAAACAATTATTCTGTCGGAATTATAATGACTTACGGTGAAAACAGCTTTATTTTCACTGGCGACGCTGAAGAACTTGCAGAAAAAGAGATGATTGAGTCAGGAAGATTACAGGATATTGATGTTTACAAAGTCGGACATCACGGAAGCGACACATCGAGTTCGGAAGAATTTCTTGAAGTCATAAAGCCTGATATTGCGGTGATTTCGTGCGGTGAGGGCAACTCCTACGGACACCCGTGTGATATTACGCTTGAAAATCTCAGCAAGTACACCGATAAGATATACAGGACGGATTTAAGCGGAAGTATAGTAATCACGTCGGACGGCAAGGAACTGACAGTAACGGAGGAGAAAAGCAGATGATGATAATAGACAGATTCGAGGGCTATTTTGCTGTAATTGAATGTGATGACGGCAGGCTTCATATTTCAAAAAGCCTGCTTCCTGAAAATGTAACAGAGGGTGATGTTATAGTACGGACGGATAACGGATATATCATCGACGAACAGGCGACAGCGGAACGGCGTAAAGCAATTGCAGAACGCCTACGCCGTCTGACAGGAGGTGCGGAATGACTGATACAATCATAGTGGGAGCAGGTGCGGCAGGCTGTACAGCGGCGATTTTTGCGGCACGGTACGGCAAAAGCGTGACCATATTCGAGCCTAACGAGAAAATCGGCAGAAAACTGCGCATAACAGGTAAAGGGCGATGCAATGTCACGAATAATTCACCTGTTGAGGAGCATATGAAGAATATTCCTGTAAACAGTCGGTTTATGTACAGTGCATTTTCTCTTTTTTCTGCGGAAGATACAATGCATTTCTTTGAAGAACTGGGAGTACCGCTGAAAACGGAACGGGGAAACAGGGTTTTTCCGGTAAGCGACAAGGCGGAGGACATTGTAAATGCACTTGACAGGGAACTGAAAAGACTTGATGTGAAAATAATCCGTAAGAGAGTAGACACGCTGATTATTGAGGACGGCAAAGTATGCGGAGTTACAGTACAGGGTAAGGAATACAGAAGCGGAAGTGTTCTGATAGCCTGCGGAGGAAAATCGTATTCCGTGACAGGTTCAACTGGAGACGGCTATAAACTTGCAGAGAGTGCAGGGCATACGGTTACAGAACTCAAGCCGAGTCTTGTGCCGATAGTTTCGGAGGACAAATTCTGTTCGGAACTTATGGGACTTTCACTCCGCAACGTCACACTGAAACTTTACGACAGGGAAAAAGTAATCTACAGTGAACTTGGCGAAATGCTGTTCACTCATTTCGGGGTAAGCGGACCACTGGTACTCAGTGCAAGCAGTCACATCAGGGAAATGCAGAAAAACCGCTATAAACTTGTAATCGACCTTAAACCTGCACTCACTCCGGAAAAACTTGACGCAAGAATACAGCGTGATTTTGCGGAAAATCTCAACAGGGACTTCATAAACGGCATAAGAAAATTACTTCCTGCAAAGCTGATACCTGTCATTATCCGTCTTTCGGGAATATCGCCTGAACGCAAGGTAAACAGTATTACAAAAGAGGAACGGCGGAAATTCGGCGGACTTATAAAGTCGTTTCCTGTCAGGGTATCGGGATTTCGCCCGATAGATGAGGCGATTATAACAAGCGGCGGAGTTTCTGTTAAGGAAATAAATCCGAAGACAATGCAGTCAAAACTTGCTGACGGACTTTTCTTTGCAGGCGAAGTTATAGACGTTGACGCTTATACGGGCGGATTTAACCTGCAAATCGCCTTTTCGACGGCGTATTCAGCCGCTTTGTACCTATGAAAGAGAAAATTTCAAGAACGGTTTTCCGTTATGTATTCGAGTTTATGACTGCTGGCTTTATCGGCTGGCTGTATGAAGTAATAACTGTGTGGATTATGTGGGACTACTTCGATAACAGGGGAATACTTCATATACCGATAGTGCCTATTTATGCGGTGGGAGCGTTTCTGCTTCTGATTTTACTGGGCGAAAAAAAGCGCAGTCCAGTGTATGTGTTTCTGTTTTCAGCGGTAATCACGACGGTATTTGAATTAGGCGCATCATATCTGCTTGAATTTATATTTCACAGGCAGTTCTGGACATACAAATCATGGTGGGGTTCAATTTTAGACAGGTCGAGTATAATATCAAGTACAATCTTCGGGATTTTTGCGCTGTTATACTTTTTCGGACTTCACAGAATATCGGGAAAACTCAGTCAGAAGTTACCTGTTGCCGTCTGTAACGTGTTGAGTGTGGTTGCAGTGACGGCAGTCCTGACAGATTTGGTTGTATCTGTTATTCAATTATTAAAATAAAAAGGAGTTAAAAACATGAGTGTAAATATTGCAATAGACGGTCCTGCCGGAGCAGGAAAAAGCACAATAGCAAAAATGGTATCGGCGGAAATGGGATATATCTACGTTGATACAGGCGCATTGTACCGCACAATCGCACTTTACATCACGGAAAACGGTATTGCATATGAGGATATAGAAAAATCACTTGCAGATGCCGATGTTTCCCTGAAATTCATTGACGGCACACAGCGTGTGTATTCAGGCGACAGGGACGTTTCGGAACTTATCCGCACACCTGAAATCTCAATGGCTGCTTCGAGAACTTCCGCAATTCCTGCCGTGAGGGCGCATCTTTTTGATTTACAGCAGAAAATTGCAAGGGAAAATAATGTGATTATGGACGGCAGAGATATAGGAACGGTTGTTCTGCCAAATGCGGACGTTAAAATATTCCTCACAGCGTCAGCAGAGGAACGTGCAAATCGTCGTTTCAGGGAACTCTCAGAAAAGCCGGACTGCCCCACTTATTACGAGATACTGAAAGATATAATACAGCGTGACTATCAGGATACTCACAGGGAGACTGCTCCGCTGAAACAGGCAGAAGATGCAGTGCTTGTTGATACGACAAATCTCACACTGAAACAGTCCGCTGAAAGAATAGCAGAAATAATCAGGGAGAGAATATAATGTATTATTTTATTAAAATTATTGTCTGGGCTGCGTTCAAAATAGCTTTCAGTGTGCGGTTTGAGGGCAGAAGAAATATTCCGAACGGCGAAGCTGTAATTTATGCGTCAAATCACAGAACAAATGCCGACCCTCCTCTTATTGCTTGCAGGGCAAAAGGAAAGTTTGCATTTATGGCAAAGGAAGAACTGTTCAGGAATAAATTTTTTGCATGGCTTATCCGCATTTTAGGTGCTTTTCCGGTATCAAGAGGCAAGGGCGATATGGCTGTGCTTGATACCGCAATAGAAAGGCTGAGAAATGGCAGAAGTCTGATAATTTTCCCTGAAGGAACACGTTCAAAGGACGGTAAAGTCCACAGAGGACATTCAGGAGCTGCTGTTATTGCTGCAAAATCGCAGAAAAAAATTATACCTGTCGGGATTGTTTTCGGTGAAAGACTGAAATTCCGCACAAAGATTACTGTAAGATACGGCGAGCCGATAGACCCGAATGAATATATAGACCAGCCGTCTGACCCGAATCCACGTCAGCTTGTTAAACTCAAGAACCGCTATATGAATGATATAAAAAATCTTGTTGAGGGAGAAAAGGAGCAGGAAAATGAATAAAGTTACCGTTGCAAAGTCGGCAGGTTTTTGTTTTGGGGTTGACAGAGCAGTAAAAATGGTGTATAATGAACTGGAGAGAAATACCAAAGTTGCAACTTTCGGTGAAATTATCCACAATCAGGACGTTGTGAATGATATGAAATCCAGAGGAGCAAGAGTTATTGAAAACGTTGACGAACTTATGCCGGACGAAACTGTTGTAATCCGTTCGCACGGCGTTGGTAAGGAAATTTACAGAAAAATTGCCGAAAACGGAAACCGTATGCTTGACGCAACCTGTCCTTTTGTTGCGAAAATCCATAAGATTGTCGCCGAAAAAACAAAAGAGGGTTATCTTATACTGATTGCAGGCGATGTCAATCACCCTGAAGTACAAGGAATTATTGGACATTGTGAACAAAATTACATCGTTTTCAAGGACAGTTTTGAGCTAAAAGACGTTTTTGAAAAAAATCCCGATTTTTTTCAAAAAAAGCTTGCATTTGTTGCTCAAACAACGTATAATATAATAGAATGGGAAGAATGTTTAAAGGTGATACCAAAGAATTTCCCTGATATTGTCATATTTGATACAATATGCAATGCAACCGATACAAGACAGTCAGATGCGGCTGAACTTGCTAAAAGTTCTGATATTATGCTTGTAGTCGGCGGAAAGCACAGTTCAAACACCGTGAAACTGTATGAGGTGTGCAGCAGATACTGCAAAACGTATCATATAGAAAATTCGGACGAGCTTTCATCTTTGAAACTGCCCTGTGCCGGAAGTATCGGCATAACTGCCGGAGCTTCAACACCGGCATATATAATTGAGGAGGTACAAACCACTATGATAGAAAATGTTAATCTTACTGCAAATCAGGACGAGGATATCGACTTTGCTGCCGCTATCGACCAGTCGTTCAAAAAAATACATAACGGAGATAAAGTCAAGGGTATTGTAATGAACATCGACAATACCGAAATAACTGTAGACCTTGGCATCAAGCAGACAGGTTATGTTAAGCTTGATGAACTTACTGACGACAGTTCACAGAAGCCTTCTGACATCGTTGCTGTAGGCGACGAAATCGAACTTGTTGTTATCAAGGTTAACGACGGCGACGGCACTGTTGCCCTTTCAAAGAAGAAAATTGACGAAATGGCTGGCTATGACAAGATTGTTCAGGCTAAGGCTGATAATACTGTTCTTGAAGGCAAAGTAAGTCAGGTTGTAAATAAGGGCGTTATCATTACTTATCTCGGTGTAAGAGTATTTATCCCTGCATCTCAGACAGGTCTCCCGAGAGAAGCAGACCTTGAACAGCTTAAGGGACAGAAAGTTGAGTTCATGATTATTGAAGTAAGTGAGGACGGCAAGAAGAGAGCTGTAGGCTCTATCAAGGCTGTTGCTGCTGCCAAGAGAAGAGAAGCAAGAGAGGCATTCTGGGCTGATGTTGAAATCGGTAAGACATACACAGGCAAGGTTAAGTCACTTACAAACTTCGGTGCATTCGTTGACCTCGGCGGTATCGATGGAATGGTTCATATTTCTGAACTTTCATGGAAACGTATCAGACACCCTAATGAAGTTGTAAGTGTAGGCGACACTCTCGAAGTTTACATCAAGGACTTCAACAAGGAAGATAACAGAATTTCTCTCGGCTACAAGAAGACTGAAGATGACCCATGGGGAATTTTCACTTCACAGTACAGCGAGGGTGATATTGTTGAAGTTACTATCGTTTCTATCACAGATTTCGGCGCATTTGCACGTATTATCGATGATGTTGACGGTCTTATCCACATCTCGCAGATTGCAGACAAGAAAGTTACTAAAGTAAGTGATTATCTTGCTGTAGGCGATGTTGTCAAGGTTAAAATCAGCGAAATTGACAATGAGAAGAAGAGAATCAGCCTTTCAATCCGTGCTTTGATTGAAGACGGCAAAGCTGAATAATTGTCAGGACTATGTATTCAAAAGGCTGTACCGTTAAGGTATAGCCTTTTTGTTTAAGGAGTTGACATCATGAACGAATATGACCACAATTTTCATTCGTCCTATATAAATCTGATTATCGGAGCTATGATTGCTGTTGCTTTTATAATGCGGATTTTTATTTCGGCAGAACCATACGAAAAAAATAATAAACCCGAAAGTTCATTATCGGAGAGTGTTTCACGTGAAACGTATGTTCACCGTACTTCTCCGCCTACTGAACCTCCCACGACAAAACCTGCCGGATTTTATCCTGATAATCGTGATGTTTATTGTGTCGGTGCTGAGTATGCACCCGAAGAATATTATATGGCTGAGGACTGCTATATTCTGGTTGCAAATTCCGATGACCACGAGGCATATTTTAATACAATCGGCACAGATGATGAGAACTGGCAGGAAATGGAATATTGTAACTTTCAGTATTCATGCATTGTAAAACTTGAAAAAGGCTGGGATTTTATGCCCGTTTACTGCGACGCATATTCGTTTGAGTATTTTGACAATCTTGATATGGAAAATAATCCGTTTGAACATGGTGGAATGTTCAGAGTAGGAACAGATGTTCCGGCAGGGACTTACAGGATTATTTCAGAAGATGACGAAATACCTGCTTTATGGACAGTTCACAAAAATATTGACAGTATTGACTATGATAAAATTCATTATGACAATCACGATGAAGAAGATAGTGAAATCACTCTGAAAGACGGCGAAATACTGGAAATGCAGTACTGTTATCTTGAAAAAATTGCTGACCAGAGGTGATATTTATGGGTAATTACGTAGACCCGAATACTTATGCCGAAAATGCAGGAAATGTGGAACTTTCAGAAGAAAAATTCAGACAGGTGCGTGACAAGATACTGAAAATATCATTTTTCGATAAGGCACAGTATAACAGCAATTTCGAGCGTATAAACGACTATATGATGAACGGCGATACCCAGCCGGCAGTTGTGTACTCTGTAAATTCCCTGATTATTTCGGCATATTCCGATGAGATGGACGGCGTTGTTTTTCTGGAATTTCCTGACGAACTGGCTGAAATGTACAATCTGCAAAAGGGTACAAGGCTTGTTACATCGAACGTGTATAAATACGGCAGTAAGGCTGTAAAGGATATTAATGCAGGTGCTGGCTATCTGAAAAGATATTCCGATTTTACGCCGATTGTGCAGTTGTTTCTGACCGACAATGAAAATTATGCACGGAGACGTACAATGCTTTTCGGCGAGGAAGTGTGGGACAGGGTGAACTGTCTTACGGAGGAATATTCCCGAAGCGGTAAAAAGGCACGCAAAGGCTTTTACTATCTTACAACAGTAAGTGCCACAGTGATATTCGGTATAATCTGCATTATAGCTGGTATCGGAATTGCAATGCTTTATTACTGAAATAATAAAAAATTAATTTATTCTGCTTGACAAATCGCAGAAAATAGTGTATAGTTAAATTATAACAAAGGTATATATACCGGACGAGAGGGGTAATATAACATGAAATTCAGGAAAATCACAGCGGTACTTTCTGCGCTTGCAATGTCGGCAAGTATGCTGAGTGCAGTACCTGCCGCAAATGCCGCCGACAGCGACTACAATTATGCGGAGGCACTACAGAAATCCATGTTCTTTTATGAGGTTCAGCAGGCAGGCATACTCCCTGAATGGAACTCAGTTTCATGGAGGGCGGATTCAATGGTGAAAGAAGACGGTACTCCGTCTGATGTTGTCGACGGCGGCTGGTTTGACGCAGGCGACCACTATAAGTTCACGCTTACAAATGCCTATACTGCATCTGTTCTTGCATGGGGATATATCCAGTATAAAGACGCAGTTGAAAAAGCCGGACTCGGTGAAGTCTATAAAAATAACGTCCAGTGGGGGCTTGATTACGTTATGGCTTGTGATAAGGGCGACAGCGTTGTCGGTACTATAGGCGATGCCGACGACCACGTTGTTTGGTGCAGTGCTGAAGTCTATATGAGAAAGCATAAGCTTAAGTTCGGTGATGAAGAACGTCCGTATGATGAAATTACAGACGCAACTACTGTTGCACTTTCTGCTGCTGCACTTGCAGAGGGATATATAATGTTTAAGGATACTGACTCTGCAAAGGCTGAGGAATATCTTAAACACGCAAAAAGTCTTTTTGAACTTGCCGACAAGACAAGAAGCAATGACGACCAGGGTGTGCAGAAACAGTTTTATCCTACAACTACATGGGTTGATGATTTGATGTATGCTGCTAACTGGCTGTATATGGCTACAGGTGAGCAGAAATACCTTGATTTGTGTGAAAGCGATTACATTCCGCAGTTCCCGACTGAAAGCCAGTCAACAGACAAGAAGTATACATGGGGTTTCTGCTGGGACGATACAACTCAGGGTGCGGCACTTCTCTATGCTATAAATACAGGAAAACAGGAATGGATAGACCATATTTCTCATCACCTTGATTACTGGATTGACGGCTATGGCGGAAAACAGGTTCAGTACACTCCAGACGGCCTCGCTTATCTCATGAACTGGGGTTCGCTGCGTCATATGGCTAATACTGTCTGGATTTCAGAAGTTGCCTGTGATACTATTTTCAAGGACGATGCGGCAAAAGTTAAAAAATATACCGAATGGGGCAAAGGTCAGATGAACTATGCTTTCGGCGACAATAATCTCGGAATGAGTTATGTTCTCGGCATGGGTGACAAACAGCCGACTGCTTTCCACCACAGAACAGCCTCTGGTATTCATGATGACCACTGGAATGATTTGGGTCAGGAAGCAAGCAACGAAGGCTGGCAGACTGAATATGCTCATACACTCTACGGCGCACTGGTAGGCGGTCCGAACAGTCAGGGCGAATATACAAATGCTGTTGCACAGTATGAGTATTCAGAAGTTGCAATTGACTACAATGCAGGTTTCACTGCTTCTCTCTGCGCATTTGTTGATGAATACGGCGGAGATATTCTTGCTGATTTCCCACCTACAGAAACTCCGACATGGGCTGAATGGGAAGTTGCTGCTGTTCTTAACGGTTCGGGCAACAGTTACACGGAAATCAAGGCATGGGCTATGAACCACACTGCATGGCCGGCAAGAGTTGCTGAAAATATCTCATATAATTATTATTTTGATGTTTCCGAAGTTCTTGCGGCTGGTCTTTCCGTTGATGATATTACAATAAAGTGCGGTTCTCAGCAGTATCAGGAAGGTCAGCAGGGTTATGCTGAAGTTTCAGGTCCTTATAAGTATGAGGGAGACCCGTCGGGAAACACTTATTATGCTAAAATTCAGTTTGCTGACGGAAGAGCTATACAGCCTACAGGTCAGAGTGAACACCGTGACGAAGTTCAGTTCAGAATTTCAATCCCCGACGCTGTTGACGGAAAGCCTACAACGGGCGCATGGGACCCGTCTAATGACTGGTCTTATGAGGGCGTTGAAGATGCTACAGACCTCAAAAAAGCCGATTCACTTAACGAACATATAACGATGTATGTTGATGATGTTCTTGTATGGGGAACAGAACCAGACGGCACAACTCCCGATTTGTCTCAGCCTGCTACAAAGCCGGTAACTCCGACAACAGAGCCTGCTACAAAGCCTGCAACAGACGGAAATAAAAAGCTTATCGGCGATGCAAATGAGGACGGAACTGTTGACCTCGCAGATGCAACGGCTATAATCCAGCATATCGGCAATGAAGATAAATATGCACTCTCTGAACAGGGCTTTATCAATGCGGACTGCACAGATGACGGCATTGTTACAGGTGCAGATGCCATTGCAATTCAGCTTCTTGAGGCAAAACAGATTACTTCACTTCCTTATGTTGAATAACTTATTCATAGTCTGTTAATAAACAAGTTTTTTGCTCCGTTTGCGGACTTCAAAAATTTGTAAAATTGCACAAAAAATCAATGAAGATATTAGAGAAATGGACGAATTTCGGGAAAGCTATTTACTTTTTTTTGAGAATATAATATAATAAGATTAACGGGTAGAAAAGGTGCAGTCCATAAGGACAATGCCCGTTGATTACAAACAAATATAACCGCAGTGTATGCACTGATACTGCGTTATAAAAACTATATTTTATATCTTTTGGGAGGGTATACAAATGCACAAGAACATTTATAAGGCAATTGCCGGAAGTCTTATGTCTGCTGCTATGCTCGCTACTTCTGTTACAAGCATTCTCGCTCCGATGAGTGCTTCAGCAGGACAGCAGCTCGGTCAGACTGACTTTGAAGACGGTACAGGTCTTCCTTGGCATACTTGCGAAACAGCACCTGCAAGACAGCATTTTGACGTTGAAGACGGAAAGTATGTCGTTACTGTCGACGAGCAGAACGGCGGTAATGGTCGTTGGGACCTTCAGCTCCGTCACAGAGGACTTAAGATAGTTGCAGGTCATACTTATAAAATCAGCGGTGAAGTTACTGCTTCAGCAGCTGGTTATCTCTATTCTAAGGTAGGCAACTATGCTGGTACTGAAGAACTTTGGCACAATATCTCAGGTCAGGAATGGCAGCCGGTTCAGCTTTCTGCTGGTCAGACATACAAATTTGAAGATACTTTCACGCCAAGTCAGACTATGGAAGTTGCAGAGTGGGCTTTCCACTATGCTAACAACAACGGTGCTTACGGCAACAACGATACAGGTATGCCGAACGGCTCTACACTTACATTCGACAACCTTTCTCTTATTGATACAACAAGCGATGAGAACGATGCAGACCCGACAGCTGAGTATGGTGTAATCAGACCTCAGACAAACGTTCGTCTTAATCAGGTTGGTTACTATCAGGCTCTCAATAAGAAAGCTTCTTATGTAACAGATGCTGACACACCTCTTGATTTCGATGTTGTTGATTCAACATCAGGTGAGGTTGTTTACTCCGGAAAGACAACTGTTTTCGGTGCTGACCCTGATTCAGGCACACCTGAAACTAAAGACGTTAAAATCGACGGCATCAATGTAACACGTACAAGATACAAGGATTCCGGTTCTAACGTTCATATCTGTGATTTCTCAGAACTTGATAAAGCAGGAACATATAAGCTCATTGTTCACGATACAGTTGGTGTTTCCGGCACACAGTCCGGTATTGTTGAGGGTGCTTACGATACAAAGATTGACGGCGACAAGGTTATATGGACCAACTGGAAAACTAACATTGACTATGTAATGAACGAGTCACACGAATTCCGCATTGACAACTCTATCTATGACGGCGTTCTCAGAGATTCATTCAACTATTACTATCAGAACCGTTCAGGTATCCCGATAGAAGAAGCTTACATCACATCAGGCGATAAGTCCACACTTGCTCACAGCGAATACGGTCATAATCCTGATACTGCTTTTGTACAGCCTAAATGGCAGGACCTCTATAACGGTGAAGGTACAGACGTTGATAAGAAGTATTCAATCACAGCTACATACGGCTGGTACGATGCCGGTGACCACGGTAAATACGTTGTAAACGGCGGTGTTTCTGTATGGACACTCCAGAACGCTTACGAAATGACAAAGAAGCTCGGCACAGACAACAAGTGGACTGACGGTTCAGTTGTAATCCCTGAGGGCAACGACAATATTCCTGATGCACTTCAGGAAGCTAAGGTTGAACTTGACTGGTTCTTTGATATGATTGTTAAATCCGATGACCCATATTATGGCAAAAATGCAGGCATGGTTTACCACAAGCTTCACGACCACAAGTGGACAGGTCTTGCTATTCACGCTTGGGCTTATGAGGGCTTCGAGGATTGTATCCGTATCGTTAAGCCTCCGACGTATGCAGCTACTCTTAACATGGTTGCTTGTGCTGCACAGGCTTCACGTCTCTGGGAAGAATACGATGCTGACTATGCTAAGAAGTGTCTTGAGTACGCTGAGGCTGGCTATAATGCTGTTGTTAATTCAGGCGACGGCTGGAAGGCTGCTTCAGGCAACTGGGAAGATGACCCATATTTTGCTCCACTTGACCAGTCCAAGGGCGGTGGTGCATATGGTGATACATATGTATACGATGATATGTACTGGGCTGCTTCTGAGCTGTTCATTACAACAGGCGATACAAAGTATCAGGAAATGATGGAAACTTACTCTAATCCGAACGACTCAACAGGCAATGATAAGGCATACAGCCTTACTTATAACCTCGGCGGTGGCGAGAACAAGGGTTCACTCAGCTCGTTCAACTGGGGCTGTACATCTGGTCTCGGAACACTCTCACTCTATCTCAATCAGGATAAGCTCTCTGCTGACAAGGCTAAGATGGTAAATGATTCAATCACTGCTGCTGCTGATGTATATATCAGTGAACAGGAAAATCAGGGTATGGGTATTCCTTACCACGGTACAACATTTACTGATTCTGTAAATATTGATGCTGTAGAAGTCGTTGACGGATATGAGTGGGGTTCAAACTCATTTGTTATCAACAACGCTATCGTTATGGCTTATGCTTATGATGCAACAAACAACAGCAAGTACATCAATGGTGCTGCTGAGGCTCTTGACTATATCTACGGACGTAACGGAAATGACTTCTCATACGTTTCAGGCTACGGCGACAGAACTCTCACATATCCTCACCACAGACTCTGGTGTAACGGTGTTGACTCATCATTCCCGTTGGCTCCTGCCGGCGTTCTTTCCGGTGGTCCTGGTTCAGGTATGCAGGACCCGTACATCGGCGGTCTTGGTATGAAGAGAGGTACTCTTGCTCCTCAGAAGTGCTATGTTGACAACGCTGAAGCATGGTCTGTAAACGAAATCACAATCAACTGGAATGCTCCTCTCGTTTGGATGTCTTCTTACATGGACGACATTGCTCCTAATGTTGACCCGAATGCTGACCCGTCAACAAAGCCTACTAAAGACCCGTCACAGACAACAACAGGCGGTTCAACTACTGCAACTCTCTGGGGCGATGCTAACGAGGACGGTTCTGTTGACCTTGCAGATGCTACTGCTATTATCCAGTCAATCGGCAACCCTGACAAATATGCACTTTCAGAACAGGGTGCTATCAATGCTAACATCGTTGCAAACGACAGCAGTGCAGTAACAGGTGCAGATGCTATGCTCATTCAGCGCATGGAAGCTGGACAGATTACACAGCCTGAGTTCCCGATTTCACAGGAACAGTACGACGCTCTCGGAAAGTAATCTGTTAAATAAATTTTGCTCATACGATTTTTAAAGGGACGCTATCCTGCGTCCCTTTTATTTTGTAAAAAAGGCTTGCATTTTGTTTGCATTCGTGGTATAATATAATAGTGTAAATACGCAAAAATTTAATGAAAGAAGGCGGTTGAGTGCTGAAAAGCATGACAGGCTATGGGCGTACACAAAAAATTCTGAACGGACGTGACATTCTTGTGGAAATCCGTTCAGTGAACCATAGATATTATGAATATTCGTCGAGAGTTCCGAGAACTTACAGCTATATAGACGATAAACTTAAATCACTGCTGAAACAGAAAGTTTCCCGTGGAAAAATTGATGTTAATGTCAGCATTAATAATATCGAGGGCAGAGACACAGAAATTGCAGTTAACAAGGGCGTTGCGGAGGGCTATGTCAATGCATTGAGAAGTGTTGCGGAAGAACTTAATCTTGAAGATGATATTAAACTCTCAAAGCTTATTAAACTTCCTGATATTTTCAATGTGCAGAAAACTCCCGATGACGAAGAACAGGTCTGGAATGACGTTGCTGAAGTTGCTGGTGAAGCACTTGATAAATTCTTGGAAATGCGTGAAAAAGAAGGCGAAAAACTCCGGACAGACGTTCTTGAAAAGACTTCTCTTATTCTTGAAATGGTCGGAAAGGTTGAGGAGATTTCTCCGCAGACTACTGAAAATTACAGAAAGAGACTTTATCAGAAAATCAGTGAACTTCTTGAAAGTAAGGACATCGACAATCAGCGCATATTGACGGAAACGGCTGTTTTTGCAGAAAAAATTGCTGTTGACGAGGAGACGGTCCGCCTGAGAAGTCACATTTCACAGCTTACAGACTTGCTTGATACAGGTGACGCTATCGGCAGAAAACTTGATTTTATAGTGCAGGAAATGAACCGTGAAGTTAATACAATCGGCTCAAAGGCACAGGATTTGAACATAACAAAACTTGTTGTCGATATGAAAGCGGAACTTGAAAAAATCCGTGAACAGATACAGAATATTGAGTAAACAGCCATGATGATTAATATAGGTTACGGAAATATGATTTCCGCATCAAGAATTGTTGCGGTTGTAAGTCCCGATTCCGCACCGATTAAACGGCTTGTTCAGGAGGCTAAGGACGGCGGACGGGCGATTGATGCTACTTATGGGCGAAAAACAAGGGCCGTGATAATCATGGACAGCGGTCATATAGTGCTGTCGTCGATTGTTACGGAAACTCTTGCAGCAAGAATAAATGAAAACGGAGGTACAGATGATGACGAATAAAGGGCGATTGATTGTATTTTCTGCTCCGTCAGGCTGTGGAAAAGGAACAATGCTTGCCGAAATTCTCAAGGATAAGAACTTCTACTGTTCGATTTCCGCTACAACACGTAATCCCCGTGCGAGCGAAACTGACGGCGTGAACTATTATTTCCTTACAAAAGAGGATTTTGAAAAGAAAATCGAGAACAATGAATTTCTTGAATATGCCTGCTACTGCGACAACTACTACGGAACGCTTGTTTCGGAAGTTGAAAGCAGACTGAATGAAGGTATAAATGTAATTCTTGAAATTGAAGTACAGGGGGCTATGAAAATCCGCAGTCTCAGACCCGATGCACTTTTTATCTTCATTTCTCCTCCGTCTGTTAACGAACTCCGCAGACGACTGAGAAAACGTGGCACTGAAAGTGAAGAGATTATTGAAAAAAGAGTGTCGCAGGCAGAAAGAGAACTGTCGTTCGTTTCTGAATATGATTACAATATCGTGAACGGCGCACTCGAAGATGCAGTAAATGACTTTTTTGCAGTAATCCGTGCAGAACAGTTGAAAGTAAACAAAGACTAACAGAGAGGTGTTTTTTATGTTAAGACCAGCAGTAAATCAGATTATTTCAAAGAATGAGAGTTGCTATTCTCTTGTAATCGCTGTTGCAAAACGTGCAAGGGAAATTTCAGATGAGCTTTATGAGAAAAAGGAAGTTCTGGAGGAAAAACCCGTCAAGACTGCTGTTGAGGAAATCGCAAGCGGTAAATACAGAATTGTAAACACTGAGGACTGATATGCCGCCGGTTGCAGAAGTTGCCGTAAGCGGTACTGCTTATTCATTCGATATGCTTTTCAGTTACAGATTTCCTGAAAGCATGAAATTAAGTGCGGGGTGCAGGGTTCTTGTACCGTTCGGTCGTGGAAATCAGCGGAAAATAGGCGTTGTAATGCGCCTGTCGGACGGAAATACGTCTGCACTGAAATCAGTTATTGCGCAGATTGACCGAAATCCCGTTGTTTCTGCGGAACAGCTTGAACTTGCGGAATATCTTCATGAACGCACATTCTGCACTTATTTCGACGCTGTGAAAACCATGCTTCCGCCTGCAATGAGTATCAGGGCAAAGGAAAATTTCAGTCTTGTTAAAAATTTCGATGATATTTCCGCACTTTCGGAGAAATCAGGAAATCTTCTTGACACACTGAAATCATTTGACAGCGACAGTCTGCTTACGGAATTTCTTGTCAGTTATATTGCTGAAAACGGCAGACTTTCTGTTGACGAACTTCTCGACGCAGATGCACTCAAATCAAGCAATGATTTTCGGCAGCGTGTGGGTGATGCAACGGTAAATATAGTATGCCTGAGCGATGCCTACCTGAATGAACCCGATAAGTTCAGGCTTACTCCGAAACAAAAAAAAGCTGTTGACTTTTTGCGTGAATACGGCTCAACGGCAGTCCGAGAAGCAGCGTATATGTGCGGTTTTACGGAGGCTGTAATCAAACGGCTTGTTGCAACGGGTGCGGCTGTGGAATACAAAAAAGAAGTTCTGCGTTCAGTCGGTGAGATTAGTGAAAAAAAAATTGACATATCGGAAGTTGTGCTTTCAGATGAACAGCAGTCGGCGCATGACAGAATTTTTGCGAATATTAAAGAAAATAAGCCGTCTGTGTTTTTACTTCATGGAGTTACAGGAAGTGGAAAAACGTCGGTTTTTGAAAAGTTAATTGATAATACAATAAAGCTTGGCCGCCGTGTGATTATGCTTATTCCCGAAATAAGTCTCACTCCGCAGGTACTCAGTCGTTTCCGGCTGATTTTCGGGGAAAAAGTTGCAGTTATCCACAGCGGACTTTCCCTCAGTCAGCGGCTTGATGAATACAAACGGATAAAGCGTGGCGAGGCTGATATTGTAATCGGCACGAGGAGTGCAGTTTTTGCACCACTTGAAAATATCGGGCTTATTATAATTGACGAAGAAGGCGAACGCACATATAAATCAGAATGCTCGCCACGTTACTATGCCCATGATATAGCTAAAAAAAGGTGTGCATATAATAACAGTGTGCTTCTGCTTGCGTCTGCCACACCGTCAGTTGAGAGTTACTATTTTGCGCAGAAAGGAATTTATAATCTCATTGAAATCAAAAACAGATATGGAACAAACATTCTCCCTGAAGTATCAGTTGTTGATATGAATGAGGAGCGCATGGACGGCAATATTTCGGAGTTCAGCCGTAAACTTGTTGAGGAAGTAAATATCAATCTGCAAAACGGCGAACAAAGTATTCTGCTGCTGAACAGGCGTGGTTTCCGCACGATAATGAGCTGCTGCAAATGCTATAAGCCTGTTTACTGCAAAAACTGCTCCATTCCGCTGACATATCACAAAAAAAACAACAAAATGATGTGCCACTATTGCGGATATGCGTGTGATATTCCCGAAAAATGCGCTGAATGCGGTTCGGATAAGCTGAAAATAATGGGCTTCGGTACTCAGAAGCTTGAAGAGGAATTGCAGGATTTTTTCCCGTCTGCAAGAATACTCCGTATGGACGCTGATACGACTTTTTCCCGATATTCCTACGAAAAGAACTTCACGGCTTTCGGAAACGGCGAATATGACATAATGGTAGGCACGCAGATGATTGGCAAAGGACTTGATTTCCCGAATGTTACTCTTGTCGGTGTGATGTCCGTTGACGGTTCGCTTTATGCCGGTGATTTCAGGAGTTATGAGAGAACTTTCTCCCTTATAACGCAGGTCGTAGGGCGTGGTGGACGTGGAGGAAAAAAAGGTCGGGCGGTTTTGCAGACTTTCATTCCCGAACACTATGTCATGGCACTTGCTTCCGAACAGGATTATATCGGATTTTACAAAGAGGAAATAGAAATAAGGCGTTCAATGATTTTTCCGCCGTTCTGTGATATGTGCGTGTTCTGTATTGCAGGCGAGGAAGAGGATTTGACAGAAAAAGCGTCCGAAGCGGTACTCATGCTTATGAAACATAAACTGAATGAGTTACAGCCTAAAACTCCGGTGCGTGTCTTTGGCGTACTCAAAGCAGTTCATAGCAGGGTCAACGGCAAATACCGCCGCAGGATTATAATGAAATACAAGAATAATCCCGAAATGCGTGGTTTTATAAGCAGTATTCTCAGAGAGGGCGCAAAACTGAAAGATATGAAAAAAATAACCTTCTATGCCGATATAAACGGCGATGTTGGTGTATAATATAGTAAAAAGGATAAATTAATTATGGCACTTAGAAAAATTTTAACAGATAAAGACGAGGCACTCCACAAAGTTTGCAGACCTGTGGAGAAATTTGACCAAAAACTTGCTGTGCTTTTAGATGATATGCACGAAACTCTTGATAAGGCGCAGGGTGTCGGACTTGCCGCACCACAGATTGGTATATGCAGACGAATTTTTATAATGCACCTTGACGAAGGACGTATTGAGGCGATAAATCCCGAGATAACGGCACGTTCAGGAAAACAGCGTGTGCAGGAGGGCTGTCTCTCGTGCCCTAACCTGTGGGGATATGTAACACGTCCTTATAAAGTTCACCTTAAGGCGCAGGACAGGAACGGTGAATGGTTTGAAATGGATTTCACGGAATTGGGCGCACAGTGTACGGCACACGAAAACGACCATCTCGACGGTCACGTTTTCACTGAACTTGTTGAGGAATTTTTCATACCTGAGGAGGAATGAATTTGAAGATAGTTTTTATGGGAACTCCTGATTTTGCAGTTCCATGCCTGAAAAAACTTGCTGAAAGTAATCATGAAGTTTCAGCGGTTTTCACTCAGCCCGACAAGCCGAAGGGAAGAGGCTACAAAATGGTTGCCACACCTGTCAAGTCAGCGGCGGTTGAATATAATATTCCTGTGTATCAGCCGGTTTCTCTCCGTAAGGGTGAGGACGCTGAAAACGCAATGAAAATTCTGCGTGAAATCTCTCCTGAACTCATTGTTGTTACGGCATACGGGCAGATACTGCCGAAAGAAATTCTTGAACTGCCAAAATATGGCTGTATCAATATTCACGCATCACTTCTGCCGAAATACAGAGGAGCTGCACCGATAAACTGGGTTCTGCTGAATGGCGAAACCGAAACGGGCGTTACTTCAATGCAGATGAGTGAGGGACTTGACACAGGTGATATGCTGATAAAAAAATCCGTTCCAATCGGCGAAAACGAAACCTATTCGGAATTGTACAGTCGTCTTGCGGAAATCGGCGGGGAAGTTCTCATGGAAACAATCAACAGAATTTCGGCAGGTACACTTAATCCTGAAAAGCAGGACGATTCGCAAAGCTGTTATTCACCCATGATTAGAAAAGAAATGAGTGCGCTTGATTTTACGAAACCGGCAGTTGAAGTTCACAACACAATCAGGGGAGTGACAGGTTTTACAATGCTCGGCGGAAAGCGGCTGAAAGTATTTTCCTCCGAAGTTTCGGACAGTATCGCTCCTACAGAATGCGGTACTATTGCAGATGCAGAGAAATTTGCAGTAAGCTGTAATGATAAAGTTATAATTTTCAATGAAATTCAGCTTGAGGGAAGTAAGCGTATGAAAACGGCTGATTTTCTTCGTGGCAGGAAACTTACAAAAGGCGAAAAACTTGGTTGAGGAGATAATTTATGGATTTAATTCTGCTTATTGTTATGTTAGTTCTCCCGCTTCTTGCACAGTGGGGAGTTACAAGTACCTTCAAAAAGTACAGCACAGTCAGTAATTCTCGTGGAATTACGGCGGAGCGTGTTGCACGGCAAATTCTTGACAGCAACGGATTACAGCATATCCGCATTGAACGCATTTCAGGCAGTCTCACTGACCATTTTTCGCCGACTGAAAATGTTGTCCGCTTGTCTGATTCAGTTTATGGGCAGACTTCTGTTGCGGCAATAGGTGTTGCAGCTCATGAATGCGGTCACGCCTGTCAGCACGCTGAAAATTATGCTCCTATTGTAATCCGCTCAAAGATTGTTCCTGTCGTGAATATCTGCTCACGTTTCTGGTACTTTGTGTTTATCATAGGCTTGATAATTTCAGAACTGTTTGTTTATATAGGTATAGCCATGTTTGCTGCGGTTGTGATTTTTCAGCTTGTAACGCTCCCGACAGAACTTGATGCAAGTAACCGTGCGTTGAAAACTCTTGAAAGCGAAGGCATACTTGCTGCGAATGAAATTCCGCCGGCAAGAAAAGTCCTGACGGCTGCGGCAATGACTTATGTTGTTTCGCTTGTTACTTCAATTTTGCAGCTGCTCCGTCTGATTGCGAGGGTGAGACATGACTAATCCACGTTATCTTGCGGCAAAACTGCTCGATAAAACTTTCACAGACAATAGCTATTCAAATATTCAGCTTAACAGCGGACTTGAAAAATCCGACCTCGATATTCAGGGAAAAAAGCTGTGTACAGCAATTTATTATGGTGTAATTCAGTGG
Source organism: uncultured Alistipes sp. (assembly GCA_964460175.1). Classification (GTDB taxonomy): domain Bacteria; phylum Bacillota; class Clostridia; order Oscillospirales; family Ruminococcaceae; genus Ruminococcus. The sequence goes on from CAYWPN010000001.1 coordinate 193,036, forward strand.
AAAATCACGCTTGACTATATTTTGTCAAAGTACTGTTCACGTCCGCTTGACAAAATGGACAGCATTGTCGTGACTATACTTCGCTGCGGAATTTATCAACTCTTGTTTATGAACAGTATTCCCGATAATGCGGCAGTAAATGAGAGTGTTGCACTTGCAAAGCAGTTCAGAAAGACGAGTGCCAGCGGAATGGTCAATGCAGTTCTGCGGAATTTCATAAGGGACGGTAAAAAAATTAACTATAATTTATCGGGAAATGACGCTGTTTCTGTAAAATATTCCGTTCCTGTGCCTTTGATTGAAAGTCTTGTGAACGACTATGGTACGAAAACAGCAACGGAATTTCTGGAAGCTGCCTCAAAGCCTGCACAATGGACGTATATCCGCAGAAATCCATTGAAATGCACACATGAGGAGTTTTTGAAATTATTTGAATCTTGTGTGGGTAAGATTGAATTTAAATACAAAGATAAATGTATATATGCGGTTTCGAGCGGAGATGTGATTAATACAGATGCTTTCAAATCAGGATTTTTTCACGTTCAAGGAATCGCATCGCAGACCTGCTGTATGGCACTGAATCCGACAGAAAATGACCTTGTGCTTGATATATGTGCCGCACCTGGCGGAAAAACGTTTACAATGGCGGAAATGATGAACGGCAGGGGCGAAATTCACGCATTTGATTTGCATGAACATCGTGTACAGCTTATACGGGACGGTGCAGAACGTCTTGGACTTAAGAATATTACTGCAAAAGTCGGCGACGCTTCTGTATTTAATCCGGATTTGCCGAAGTACACGAAAATTCTCTGCGATGTTCCGTGTTCGGGGCTGGGAGTTATTCAGCACAAGCCTGAAATAAAGTACAAAAATCTTGCGTACTTTGCTAATCTGCCTGAAATACAGTACAAAATAGCCGGAAATGCACTGAAATATCTTGCTGTTGGAGGAGAGATGATTTACTCCACCTGTACCGTGCGAAAGGCGGAAAATGAAGATGTTGTCGCAAGACTTCTGGCAAATCACCCTGAAATTGAAACTGTTGAAAATATGGACAGAATAACACTTCTGCCGTCTGTTATAAATGACTGCGACGGTTTTTTCATAACGAAATTCAGGAAAAAATATTGACAAGGACGGTGAGCCAATGGAAAAAATTGATATTTTAAGTCTTGATTTACAGGAATTACAGGATTTGCTTATTGAAATGGGTGAAAAGAAGTTCAGGGCAAAGCAGATTTTTCAGTGGCTTCACGTTAAAAAAGTCCTTGATTTTGATAAGATGACTGATATTTCTGCACAATTAAGAGAACGTCTGAAAGAAAATTTTTGTGTAAACAGACTATTTGTGCAGAAAAGACTTGAATCTTGTATGGATAATACTGTAAAATATCTTTATAGACTTCATGACGGTAATTTTATTGAGACTGTTTTAATGGAATACAGCTACGGCTACAGTCTGTGTATCTCAACTCAGGTGGGGTGCAGAATGGGCTGTCGGTTCTGTGCTTCCGCCATTGCGGGATTTATCAGAAACCTTGAACCGTCGGAAATGCTTATGCAGATTTATGAGACCGAAAAAAATTCGGGTGTGAAGATTTCAAATCTTGTGCTTATGGGTATAGGTGAACCGCTTGACAATTTTGATAATGTACTGAAATTTCTTGGACTGCTTTCTCACAAGGACGGTAATAATTTCAGTCTACGGCACGTTTCATTGTCCACCTGCGGAATAGTCCCGAAGATTTACGAACTTGCGGAACTTCATCTTGGTCTGACGCTTTGTATCTCACTTCACAGTTCCGATAATTCCGCAAGAAATGAGATAATGCCTGTGAACCGTGCATATAATATACAGGAACTCCTGCAAGCCTGCCGTCACTATATTTCGGCAACGGGACGGCGGATTACTTTTGAATATGCCGTGATTGACGATGTAAATTCGTCTGATAATGATGCGGACAGGCTTTCTGACTTGCTGAGAGGAATAAACTGTCATGTAAATCTTATTCCCGTTAACAAGGTTCGTGAGAGAAACTACAGAACTGCTAAGAATGCTGTTGCGGATTTTGCAGACAGACTTACAAAACACGGCATAAATGCTACAATAAGACGAACACTTGGAAGTGACATAGAGGCGGCTTGCGGTCAGCTGAGACGTGACGCTGCCAATGAAAATGTATTGAATGGAGGTGCAGACCTATGAAATTCAGGTTCGGGACGGATATAGGATTGAAACGTGAAGAAAATCAGGATTCCGTGCGCTGTGAATATTTCGGTCATAATGTTCTCGCCGTTGTATGCGACGGCATGGGCGGAGAACGTGCAGGAAAAGAGGCAAGCGAAATCGCAGTAAGTGAATTTTTTCAGCGTTTCAGGGACGGCTACAGCGAGGAACTTGACAGCGATGGCATAAGAAAATTATTGATTTCCTCTGTTTCGGCGGCAAATTCTGTTATTTATACGAAAGCAAGGCTTGATTTCAAGAATTTCGGAATGGGTACAACGTGCGTTGCAGCGTTTGTCAATTCCGAGGCTGCGTATATTGCGAATGTAGGTGACAGCCGTGCTTATGTGATTACTCAGGATGGACTTTATCAGATTACAGCAGACCATAATGTTGCTGCACTGCTTTATGAGCGTGGCGAAATTACGGAAGAAGAAATGGTAAATCACCCGCAGCGTCATATGCTGATAAGGGCAGTAGGTGTTGACAAAACAGTTCTTACTGATACATTTACTCTGACTTATAAGGACAAAATAAATCTTCTGCTTTGTTCGGACGGATTGTCTGGATATTGCAGTGACGATGAAATTTTTGATGTGATTTCAGACAACAGCTTTGAAAATATGACAGATGCCCTTATTGAACTTGCATTGAGCAAGGGCGGAAGAGATAACGTTACAGTTGCGGTTATCTCCGGTTAATTCATGTTATTATTATTTTATAATAAATTATCAATATGAAGGAAGGATAAAAAATGGATAAGTATATCGGCAAAAAACTTGACGGCAGATATGAAATAACTGAACTTATCGGCGAAGGCGGAATGGCTGAAGTCTATAAAGGCGTTGATGTTATTGACAACAAAGCTGTCGCTATCAAAATTCTGAAAAAGGAATATGCAGAAAATGAGGAGTTCCTCCGCCGTTTCAGGAACGAATCAAAGGCAATAGCAGTTCTCTCTCACCCTAATATCGTCAGGATTTACGACGTAGGTTTCTCCGAACAGCTCCAGTATATCGTTATGGAGTATATCGAGGGAATTACTCTGAAAGAGTATATTGAGGAAGAAAAGGTTCTTACATGGAAAGATACTGTACACTTTGTGATACAAATTCTCCGTGCATTGCAGCATGCTCACGACAAGGGAATTGTTCACAGAGACATCAAACCGCAGAATATAATGATGTTTGATGACGGTACTATCAAGGTCATGGACTTCGGTATTGCAAAATTTGCAAGAGAAGAGGGTAAAACTGCTACAGACCAGGCTATCGGAAGTGTTCATTACATCAGTCCTGAACAGGCAGGCGGCAGCGTCACGGACGCAAAGAGTGATATTTATTCCGTTGGTGCGATGATGTATGAAATGCTTACAGGACAGAAGCCGTTTGACAGCGATAATCCTGTATCGATTGCGGTTATGCACATACATGATATTCCGGAACGTCCGAGAGCAATAAATCCTGATATTCCGGACGGTCTTGAGGAGATAGTTCTCAAGGCTATGGAGAAAGACCCGCTTGACAGATACCAGAGTACAGACGAAATGCTCGACGATATTGACAGTTTCAAGGCTAATCCGTCTATAGTTTTCGGTTACTATCAGGAAGAAGGCGCAGACGACGATAATCAGGAAACTATGTACGTTGGTTCGGGCAGTTATGCAGAAGAAGAAGACGGCGGTTATGCTTCGCCAAGCGACTCAGGCTACGGACAGGCTTACGGAAATGCGTACAGCAATGATGACTACTATGAAGACGATGATGATTATGATGATGACGAAGACGAAGAAGAAGAGGAAGAAGAGCGTTCGTCGCTTGCAGTTCCCGTACTTACCGCAGTAGTCGTTGTTGTTATTATCGTCGGAGTTATTGTTATTGCAATGCTCCTTTCAGATATGATTAAAGGCACGTCAAGACCGCAGAATGACTGGAAAATGCCTGATGTAGTCGGTATGGACTTCAATGAGGCTATGGCTATGTACGGCAACAACATCAAGTTTGAAGAGGACGGCGAAGAGTACAACGAGGCTGAAGCAGGTGTTATTATTTCACAGGACCCTGATGTTGGTACTGAATTCAAAAAGGGCGATACTCTTAAAGTTGTAATCAGTAAAGGTATGGAGACCGTTGAAGTTCCCGACCTTACAAACAAGAACGGTGAACTTGCAAAAGATATGCTTACACAGGTAGGACTTGTCGGCGAAATCAAACAGTCATCAAGTCTCGAAGTTGAAGAGGGCTATGTTATCAAGACAGAACCTGAAGCAGGTCAGCAGGCTCATAAGGGTTCAACAATTATCATATATGTAAGTATCGGAAAAGACCTTGAACAAGTAAAGGTTGAAGACTGGGTAGGCATGACAATTGAAGATGCGTCAATGCTTGCTGCTTACAAGGGACTGAAAATAGAGACTGTTCTCACTCCGTCATACGAAGATGAGGGCAAGGTTGTAAAGCAGGATATTGAACCTGATGAGCAGGTTGAAATCGGTACAACAATCACATTCAGCGTAAGCAACGGTAAGAAACCCGACGGTGAAATTTCATTCCCGATTGACCTCCCTGCTGAAGCATACGGACGTTTCGTTGCAGGATTTATGTTCTCCAATGAGGACGGTACACCGAATACACAGGAAACAGATACTCTTTACTGTCCTGAATTTCAGTCAATCACAAAGAAAGTTGTCGGTTCAGGCGAAGACGTAAGCGTTCAGGTTATTATCACAAACTTGGATACAGGCAAGAGAACTACTTTAGGAACGTACAGCTTTAACTTTGCTGAGGGTACGTATACCTGCACTTCCGGCGGAGATATTACAGCAGCATTACAGCAGATTGACGGTTTCCCGACAGCAGAAGAAAATCCGACAGAAGCTCCACAACAGCCTACAGAAGCACCTAACGACTATCAGCCCGGTGTGAACGGCGATTATGACATCAACGGCAACTGGGTATATTACAGAGAGGGCGAAAACGGCGACTGGAGAAACGGTGCATGGGCTTGGTATACTTCAGGACAGAACGGCGAATGGGGTGCAGACGGCAACTGGAGATGGTACAATCAGTATGTTGACGGAGACTTCCACAACGGCGTATGGGAATGGTATAATCCTTATGTAAACGGCGAATGGGGTGCAGACGGTTACTGGTTCTGGTATACAGGCGGAAACGGTGCATGGTAAGTTCTGATAAAATCAGCGGAATTATACTGAAATGCTTAGGGGGACTTTATACTGTAAAGTCCCCTGACGGCATTTTTGAGTGCAAGGCAAGAGGTATTTTCCGCAAAACAGGAATAAGTCCCTCTGTCGGTGACAATGTGACACTTGAAAACGGTGTCATATCTGAAATCGGGGAGAGAAAAAATTTCCTGATAAGACCGCCTCTTGCAAATCTTGACATGATTATTTTTATCGTATCAACAGTAAGTCCGTCCCCAAATTTTCTGATACTTGACAAGTTTATAGCTATTGCGGAATACAAAAAAATCGAGCCTGTTGTGATAATCACAAAAACCGATTTGGGCGACAGCAAGCCGATACGTGAAGTTTACGGCGCAATAGGAATAAAGGTGCTTGAAATCAACTACAGCGACGAAAGTTCAGTGCAGGCAGTCCGTGAACTACTCAAAGGAAAAATAAGTGCGTTTACCGGCAATTCAGGAGCAGGAAAATCAACGCTCCTCAATGCTGTTGACCCGTCTTTGAATATTCCGACGGGCGAAATCAGCAGAAAACTCGGAAGAGGTAAGCACACTACACGTCATGCCGAACTTTACGGGCTGGCGGACGGCGGTTATATTGCCGATACTCCTGGTTTCTCAACGTTTGAAACAAACCGCTATGATATAATCCGCAAAGAAGAACTTGCAGGCTGTTTCCGTGAATTTGAAGGTCTGCCTGAAAACTGCCGTTTCAGAGACTGCTCCCATACCTGCGAAAAGGGCTGTGCTGTGATTGAGGCGGTAAGAAGCGGAATTATCCCGAAAATCCGCCATGAAAGCTACTGCGCTATGTATGAGGAAGCGAAACTTCTTAAGGAGTGGGAATTAAAATGAAATGTGCGATTTTTGCGGGCGGTGAAATCAAAGACCTCAGTTTTATTGACGTTTCGGACGATTTTGTTATCTGTGCAGACAGTGGTTATAAATATGCCGAAAAACTGGGGATTGTTCCCGATATGATTATGGGCGATTTTGATTCCTATACGGACGAACTTCCCGAAAATGTTGAAATCTACAGGAGTATTCCAGAAAAAGATGATACAGATACCATGCTTGCAGTGAAAACCGCTATATCCCGTGGATTTACTGAAATTGTGCTTTACGGCGCATTGGGTAAAAGATTTGACCATACTTTTGCAAATGTGCAGACTTTGCTTTATGCTTATGAAAACGGCTGTAATATGCGCATTGCCGACGCTGACAATGAAATAACGCTGCAAAGTGCCGGCGGAGTTTATTACCCGAAGCGTGATGGCTGGTATTTTTCAATTTTCGCACTGACTGATACAGTAATTATAAGCGAATACAGCGGAGTGAAATATCCGCTTGAAAATTATACTCTTACATCGTCGTTTCCGGTTGGCGTAAGCAATGAAATCACGGCGGACAGTGCTTTTCTTAAAATCAGTTCAGGAATTGTACTTGTTATTCGCTCAAAGATGTAACCAAAATTTTTTCTGTGAATATAATATAATACATCACTGAAAAAAGGAGGTACATAATGAAAATAGTTGTGATTAAAAGCCCGAAATTTCTTTCAGGAATACTCCGTGCGATTTTCAAGATTAAAAAAGAAGAGGAATAATATTAATGCTGTGCTTATTCCGGCACAGCATTTTTTGTTATTATTTTTACAATCAGGGCGGAAATCAGAAGTCCTGTAATACTTCCGCAGGTATCTATAAGTACATCGGTGAACATACACGCACGCCCCGGAACAAAATACTGATGCAGTTCATCGGAACAGGCATAAAGAAAGCAGAATATTATAACTCCTGCACTTTTCGGACTTATCAGTTTTCTTTTGCCGATTGCAAAAGAAGAACAAAATCCCAGAACTGTATATATTGAAAAATGTGCTGTTTTTCTTATAATATGGCTTATATTATTCTGAATTTCAGTCTGTTGGTATTCCGGCATTCTGTCAAAGTCCTCATAAGAAACATTGATTATAACTTTTACAAATTCTCCGCTTGTTTCAGATGACTGGTCTGAATTTTCACAGGAAAATAAAAATATGCAGACCATAACTGCCAAAGTCAGAACAAGAAATATAATCTGCATTTTACTTAGCTTTTTCATGTCAGAAAGTCCTCCTTTTCTGTAATATATTATACATCATTATGCGGAATTTGTAAAGTATTGAAAAATTGTAACCATTTAGTAACCATTTATTCCAAAAACTACTTGTAACTTCATTTCAAAAATGGTATAATATAATTATGTATGATAAAATACAGCTATAAATGACATTATAATTATTTACGGAGGTAAAAATGAAAGCTTTCTTTTCAAACGTATGGACAAAACGTTTCGTATCGCTCATAGCGGCACTCTATACTGTGGGTGTATGCGGTCTGGCGTACTTTTCAATTTTTTATTCAATCCACGTTGATGACAGATTGTCGCTGTGCCTTGTTGTATCGGCAGTGTCCGTGATAGCACTGATACTTATGCTGTACACACGCAGACAGCTTCTCACAAGAATATCAAGTTTTCTGATACTTACTGCAATGATACCTGTAGTTGTGCTGTATTTCAGCGAGAAAGCAATGCTTATTCCTATTGTGATTACAGGTGTGCTGATACTTTTGCTGTCGGGGGCAGGCGAGGGAACGAAAACTGTTGTCGGAACTGTTATCCTTCTGCTTTATATTTTCGCTGCCTTGGGCTATTTTCTGTTCACGTCGTTCTTTGTGACTACTGCAAAGACTGATATTCTTAAAAGCGGTGTTTCACCGTCAGGAAAATACAGGTATGAGATAGTAAACACAGAAGATACTTCAAACGGCAGTACATCAGTAATAATTGAACCGAACTACGCTGATGTTGTTTATCCTTTTGTTACTTTCAGACTGAAAAACATGGAGCATACTGTCTATAATGTCCGTCCGATGTGCGAGGAAATAAGTGTTGAATGGCAGGAGCAGAAACGGGAGGATATAACCAAAGACCTCAATAAAGTTTCAAAGGATATAGAAGTCGAAGTCACACGCAGTGACTATGAAAATCTTGGATATACTCTTGACAATTCTTTTCAGATTTCAGACGTGAATATCTATACTCTGTTTGAGGCGGGTTTTACTGCATCTGATGTTTCTCCGATAAAGCTTGACAAAATGAATGAACAGCAGCTTGCTGTATTCGATATAGGCAGGGACGCTTCGGGAATGTATTATGTTCTTGACCCGACCGATGAGCTTATTGAACAGGCAGAAGTTAAATCAGGAAACAAAGTATATCTCAATGAACTTGATTCAGACGGAATAGAAATATTCAATAATTCACATCTTGATGAACTGGGCTACACTCTTTTTGAAATAGAAAGAAGTTACAATGTTCCTTTGAGTGAACTTTCGGACGGGCAGCTTGAAAGTATCGGTATTTCCGAAACAGGCGATGTTCTTGTTTTCAACGGAAAAATATGTTTCAGATACTATGTTGCGGAAGTTGAGAATTATTTCGATATTGATTCAAGAAAATTCTCGCTTGATTTGCTTAATCCTGTTTCATAATCCTGTTTAAATTCTCAGAATAATGCGTATAATTTGCCTTATTCCGTCAACAATATTGACGGAGGTGTTATGCGTGAAAAAATTTTCAGATAACAAAAAAGGTTCAAAGGGATTTTATACAGCATTGGGCATAAGTGCGGTTATGATTGGTTCAGCCTGCTATTTTGCGTATGAACAGGGCGAGAAGCTTACTGAAGAGTTTACGGCGAGCAATGTTTCGGAACAGTCAGAACCGAATGAGGCAGTTGACAGACACGTTGATAACGTCCCGAAAGTGACGGCGTATTCTTACAGAACGGAAGTTCCGTCAACAACGAGGGTTATTGCAACTGCTCCGCCGATTATAACTGCTCCGCCTGTTGCTACAGTTCCTGTGGAAGAAATATATGAGCCTGATTATGAAGAACCTGTAATCGCTGAACAGCAGGAAGAGAATGTTCAGCCTGTGGGTGTGACAAAGCTTGAGAACGTCAAAGCTCCGCTTGCGGATATGAGTGAGATTGTCGGCGCATTCAGCGGCGGCGAACTTGTCAAAAGTATCACAACGGGTTCATGGCAGACACATAACGGTGTGGATATTGCGGCGGAAGTCGGTTCGGAAGTATACGCAATATCAGGCGGAGAAATAATGGAGATTGAAAATGATGCCGTGTGGGGAGTTACTGTGCTTCTTGACCATCATAACGGCTTCACAACAAAGTACTGCGGACTTTCCAACGGTCTTGAAGTGCAGTGCGGTGACATTATGGTGAGCGGTGATTTAATCGGTACTGTGGGAAATACGGCTGATATTGAAAGCGCAGTCGCTCCGCATCTTCATATAGAAGTTATGCACAACGGCAGCTATATAGACCCTCTTTCTGCCATCAATTAACAGAAATTCCCCATATTTCTGGGGAATTTACATAAAGGTGATTTTATGGTAAATGATATTACAGCACAGGCAGAACTTAGTCTGCGCAAGAAATTCAAGAAAAGTATATGGTGTAAATTTACAAAGGCTATTAACGAATATGAACTCATACAGCCGAATGACAGGATAGCAGTATGTATTTCGGGCGGTAAGGATTCCATGATTATGGCGAAACTCTTTCAGGAACTGAAACGCCATGATAAATTTCCGTTTGAACTTGTTTTCCTTGTAATGAATCCTGGTTATAATGATGAAAATCTACATCAGATTTTGCATAATGCGGAGATACTTTCTGTTCCGATAGAAATATTTGAAAGTGATATTTTCGGTTCAGTTTTTCATATTGAGAAAAACCCCTGCTATATATGTGCGAGAATGAGACGTGGTTATCTCTACAGCAAGGCAAAGGAACTGAACTGCAATAAAATAGCACTGGGACACCATTTCGACGACGTTATCGAAACTATTCTTATGGGTATGCTGTACGGCGGACAGGTGCAGACTATGATGCCGAAACTGCACAGCACAAACTTTGAGGGTATGGAACTTATCAGACCTATGTACTTAGTAAGAGAAGCCGACATAAAGCATTGGTGCAGTTATAACGACCTGCATTTCATACAGTGTGCCTGTAAATTCACGGAAACCTGTTCAGATATTGACGACAATGGTCATTCTGTTTCAAAGCGTATGGAAGTCAAAAACCTTATTGCTGAACTGAAAAAAATCAATCCGCAGGTTGAGAAAAATATTTTCAGGAGCGTTGAAAATGTCAATCTCAACACGCTCATCGCCTACAAGGACGCAGGCGGTACGCATAATTTTCTTGATACATACGATAAGAAAGGATTGCAGGAATAAGCTATGCCGGTTATTGAAGTAAATGATTTGACTATGCCTGAGTTAGTGCCGTACATTTCGAGCAATGAAATTCAGCTGAAACGTTTTTTTGAGCCAAATCGTCTGGGAATATTTATTGCAGAAAGCCCGAAAGTTATACGTCTTGCACTTGATGAAGGCTATGAACCGCTGTCTATACTGATTGAACGTAAATACATCTGCGGACAGGCGAGCGATATAATAGCAAGGTGCGGAGATATTCCGGTATATACAGCGGAAAGCAGTCTGCTTACTCAGCTTACGGGCTTTAAACTTACGCAGGGTGTACTTTGTGCCATGAGAAGAAAAGAACTTCCTTCGGCTGACGAAATATTGTCGTCCGCCACAAGAGTCGCCGTGCTTGAGGACGTAATGAACCAGACGAATGTCGGTGCAGTCATACGTTCAGCGGCGGCACTTGATTTCGATGCAGTTCTGCTGACTTCCGCAAGCAGTGACCCGCTTTACAGGCGTTCCGTCAGGGTGAGTATGGGCAATGTATTCAGGATTGCATGGACTTACATAGACAGAAAGTCTCCTGATTATGTCGGGTATATTAAAAGTTTCGGATTTAAAACGGTAGCTATGGCACTTCACAGCAATACTGTTGATATTGATAATCCCGAACTGAAAAAATTGCAGAAAATAGCCGTAATTCTCGGAACAGAGGGCGACGGTCTGAAACAGTCCACCATAGAAGCCTGCGACTTTACTGTAAAAATACCTATGGCAAACGGCGTGGATTCACTTAATGTTGCGGCGGCAAGTGCCGTTGCTTTCTGGGAACTCAGAAAAAGATGATTATACAAAAACACCATAGCATATCACTATGGTGTTTTTATATTGTTATATTCTTCGTCCGTCGGAAATCTCCAGCCATTTACATCATCGAAAATCAGACTGACATCATCAAATCGGACATTCCAGTCTGCACCAATCAGTATTTCGGTTATATCTGTAAGGCATTTCAGCCAGTATTCCGCTGATTGTGTGAGCAGATTGAAAGAATGCGGAAGTTTTGTTGCGCCGTTGAAAATAATTCTGTTTTCATTGTCGGCGACGTTGTAAATGCAGAAATCCTCTACTTTTTGCCTGAAAGGATAATTAGCGCAATAGTGACCTATTATTTCATTGCATTTTTTACTTTCCTGTTCCGTCAGACTATTGTTTCTTGTTGCAGTGTAGTATAATGAAAAACTCATTTTCTTCTCCTTTAATTTCAGTGAGCCGTTGTGACTGTAGTTACAGTTGTAGTGGCAGTGCTTTTGCCTGTGGACTTATTATCAGATTTTCCGGAAGTTCCTGTACCTGTAGTGGTTGAAGCAGTTGTGGTGGAGGTTGTAGCTGTTGTTGAAGCAGTAGTACCGCCACGCACTTCGGGGGGCAGTCCCTCTTCAGCGGTCGGCTTTGAACCATTTATGCCATAGCATTCACTGTAAGCATCAATAATTCCACGCACCATATATTTTGAGTATTCACCACCCTCAATTACACCTGCAAAGGCGATTTCGGGGTCATCGGCAGGAGCAAAGCCGATAAATACAGAGTTCTGCTTGTTCTTGTTGTCCTGACTTGTCTGCGGAGTACCTGTTTTTATCGCAACACTGAACGGATAATTCGTGAGTGAATATGGGTAAGGAACGTTTCTTGCAGCATCTTCCATACCGCCGATTATATAGTCGTATACATAGTCGTTGTTGAGTTCGATTTCCTGTGCAACAGTAGGCTTTGTTTTCTGAACGAGTTTATTTGAACCGTAAGTATAAAGGCTGTCCACGAGATAGGGCTTATAGCGTGTACCTCTGTTTGCTATTGTATTAGCAACCGTAGCGAGCTGCAAAGGAGTTATGCCATAGTCCTGATTTCCGATACCAGCCTGAATGACGTAACCGATATACCATTCCTGACCTCTTTTGGCGAATGTTTCGGGATTACAAAGAAAACCTTCTGCGTCGCCTGTTTCAAGTCCGAGACTTGAGCCGAGACCATAGAGTTCGGAATATTTTGTTATATTGTCAATACCGAGTTTTGCGGAAAGTTCATAGAAGTATATATTACATGAAACCTCTATAGCACGTCTTGCTGAAATGTAGGAGTGAAAACCTGTACACTGAAAATTTCCGCCGTGAAAATCGTAGTATCTTCCGCAATAGAACGATGTACTTCCGTCAACAACGCCCTCATTCAGACCTGCCGTAGCCGTGACTGTTTTGAAAGTAGAGCCGGGAAGATAAAGTCCCTGAGTACAGCGGTCGAACATCGGCGAGCCGTCAGCTTCAAGGAGTTCGTCATAGTTTTCGGCGAAATCTTTCAGATTATATGTCGGAGCGTTTGCCATTCCTAATACTGCACCTGTTTTTGCATTGAGTACAACAAGTGCGCCTTTTGTGACGGCTTCACCGCCGTACCAGCCGTAGTTTGCAAGAAAATTGTCAAGAACTCCCTGCAATTTTGTCTGAAAATTACCGTCAACAGTTAGTTTTACTGTTTCTCCGGGAACTGTTTCTTTCGTCGTCTTTATGTCGACTATAGCACCATTAAGGAGCGTTACTTCCTCTGTACCGCTTTCACCACGAAGTTCCTTTTCCATAGCGGCTTCAATACCGCTTCTGCCGACAGTATCATTCATAGCGTAGCCTTTTTCCTTGAGTTCGTCGTATTCCTCGGCCCATATAGGTCCTACTGTACCTATCTCGTGTGGAAGTATATCGCCACGTACTATAGTTCTTTCAGCAGCATCAACAGCCTCTATGCCACGGCAGACGTTACTTAATTCTTTTAACTGTATCACCATATCATCATCAGCGTCAGTTACAAGAATCAGGTCGTTGCTGTAGGAAAATTCCTTGTCAAGCATAGTGTACCGCATAGCGCAAATCATACGCTTTTCCCTTGCGGAATATTCGTCGGAGATTTCATAATCCGCAATCAGTTTGTCAATGCAGTTTTCAGCGGTTGCATAAGGATTGAGGTTAAGAAGTTCAGTAGTTCGTGAAACATCATCTTCTTTGAATTCATACGGCTCTTCAAAAGTAATTGGCAGAGTTTCCTCGAATATATACTTATTGTCAAGCAGTGCGTTATAGATTTCAAGGAGTATTGCGTTGCCCTCCTGCAAATCTTCAGGGAAAAAAGCCTTTTGCAGTACAATATCACATCGGGAGTTGTTTCCTATGATGACATTTCCCCTGTAATCGACGATTTCTCCTCTTGTCGATGCAACTTCACGTTCAAAGGTGAAAGCACCTGCATCGTATTTGTGCGATGATGAGATGTCATTATTGCCGACAATCTGCAATTTCATGAGTTTTGACGATGCAAGTACACCAAGAAGCACAACTAAAGTTATAATGACAAATGATTTTATTGTGTCTGAAATTGTATGCAAAATAAAATCCTCCTTTAGTTCGTTCTTATGACATCTTCAATAGTAAGATGTTCTTTAGGCATAAGAAATTTATTGATTATGGCGAAAATTATATAGATAATGACAGAAGAAATCATGGTGTAAAGCCATACTTTCAGTGTAACATTATGGAAAATACGTTCAACGTCGGCATAGTCCCACATTTCATAGTAGAATTTATAGTCAAGCCAGCATTGCAGAAAAGAGACAAGGGCAGTTATCCAGAGATAGTTGAAAAATTTTTTTCGGAGATAGAGGTCGTGGACAAGAGAGACAAGTGCACAGAAAACTGTAAGAATAACAGCATTATAGCCGAAAAGGCGGTCGCAGGCAATATCAATCATAAATCCGCAGAATGCACCCGTATAAGCAGAGACCATAGTATCATTGCTTATAGCGATACACAGTGCGACAGGCACAAGAAGTACAGGTTTTGTCCATGTACCTGTAGTCATAGCGGTGAATGAGAGGAAAATAATCAGGAAATACAATAACCATCGGGAAGTTGTTTTTATATAGAGAATACGTTTCTCACGGGGTGTTTTCAGCCTCATATTTTGCCTCCTTTTTTCCTGCGAAGTCAGTTATGACGAAAACAGAACGCAATCTGGAAATATCAACGCAAGGCTCAATTTCCGCATAAGCAGTAAGACCGTTAGTTTCAACTCCTGTACTTTTAACAGTACCGATTGGATAATCTTTCGGGAAAAGTCCGCTGCTGCCCGACGTTATAATAAGGTCATTTTTTTTGATTTCGTGGTTGATATTCAGATGAGTTAATTTTGTCATGTTGTTTTCGGCGGTAATAACACTTCCCTCAATTATGCCGAAATCCGCATTTGTTGCGGAACATACGGAAGCTATTGACAAATCGGGAGAAAGAATGGTGCGGACTGTTGCGGTATACTGTGATACTTCAATGACGATGCCGACAATACCTTCGGAAGTGGCAACAGGGCAGTAAGGCTCGATACCGTCCGCATAACCCCTGTCGATAGTGAAAGATTTGAACGGGTCATTAGTGACATATCCGAGAACTTCGGCGGGCTGGGAAAAAACACTGTCGGGGTGTTCGTCCTTGATTACAGCAAGCTTGCGGAGTTCCTCCACTTCTGCTTTCAGGTCTTCATAGTCAGCAAGCTGTTTGTTTAATTCACCGATTTTTTTCTGAAGTTCCTGATTTTGTATATAATAGAAGTCGGAGTTTTCGTATCTGTCAACAACGTTTTCTATTTTCGTAGAAATATTGTTTGAAATAAACCTGAATGGTTTAGTTATTGTATTTAAGAAAGAAGCTCCCGAAAAAGAATATCCGCCTTTTGTAACGGAATAAATCATAATGCCGACAAGGAAAGCAATAAAACCAAGCAGGACTTTAAACCGTGTGCTTTTCAGAAATTCACGCATTAAGTGCCTCCTTAATAATACCTGATGTTTTCAGTCAGTGCGTCCTGATATTTACTGATATTTTCAAGAATTTTTCCAGTTCCTTCGGCAACGCAGTCAAGTGGATATTCGGCGATATATACAGGCATACCTGTTTCACGGCTGATAAGCTTGTCGAGACCTCTGAGCAATGCACCACCGCCCGAAAGTGTTATACCGTGGTCGATAATATCGGCGGAAAGCTCAGGCGGAGTTTCTTCGAGCGTGCTTTTGATTGCGTCAATCACATTTGCAAGCGGTTCAACAAGAGCGTCACGGATTTCAGCAGAATTTACAACGACGTTTTCAGGCAGTCCGTTGACAAGGTTTCTCCCTTTTATCTCCATTTTATCTTCTTTTTCACCGGGAAATGCAGAACCGATTTCAAGTTTGATGTTTTCAGCCGTTCTTTCACCAATAAGAAGATTATATTTTTTCTTGATGTAATTGATTATAGCAGTATCAAAGCGGTCGCCTGCACAGCGGATTGAACGTGATGAAACAATTCCGCCGAGTGCGATTACGGCAACTTCTGTTGTACCTCCGCCGATGTCAATAATCATACTTCCGACGTGGTCAGTTGTTGGAAGTCCTGCACCGATAGCCGCCGCCATAGGTTCTTCAATAATAAGCACATTTTTTGCGCCTGCTTTCTGACAGGCTTCACGCACCGCACGGCGTTCAACAGGAGTAACGCCCGACGGAATACATATAATAACATTTGCTTTTGTTAATATTGTACCCTTGAGAGCCTTTTTTATGAATTCCTGAAGCATGGTTATTGTAATATCAAAATTTGCTATAACGCCGTCTTTCAGCGGACGGACAGCGACGATAGAACCGGGAGTTCTGCCGATAACTTCCTTTGCCTCCATACCGACATAACGTGTTTTGTCTGTGCGTGTATTGACAGCGACAACCGAAGGTTCTCTTATAATAATACCTTTTCCACGGAGATACACAAGGGTATTTGCAGTACCGAGGTCTATACCAATATCTTTTGTAAACATTCTGAAGCTCCTTAATTTTTTCTACATATATATTATTATATCACTAATTCTGCAAATGGACAATATTTTTCACAGAAAAATTTTTCCTTGTATCGTCAGCAAAATATGTACATTATTTTGCAAAAATTTTTGGTGCTGTTTTATAATAGATAAAAATTGCAGCTGCAATAAGCAGAAGTTGTGCAACATTTATAGTAATGCTTATTCCGAAAGAAAGTTTCAGAATGTCAATATCAAGGAAAGTTCCCGGTTCAAAGGCGAAAGTTTTGGAATATCCGAGCCAGCTGAAACCGTCTGTACCGACAGCCCTGTTTCCGAGCATACCTCCGAGAACCAATGCACATACAGTGAGAAATGACATATATACAGCATATTTCATTGAAAAAACTCCTTATTTTTATTTAAGTCCTGACGAACCGAAACCGCCGCTGCCACGTTCTGTTTCGGTGAGTGTGTCGCTTATTTCGATTTCAGGGAAAAGTATTTTTGTCGGGATAAGCTGTGCAATTCTCATACCATGTTCAACTGTGAAATGTTGTTTTCCATGATTTATCAGTGGAATGAACCATGCGCCACGATAGTCGCTGTCGACAATTCCCACACAGTTTGCAAGTGAAATGCCGTATCTGGTTGAAAGTCCGGAGCGTGGGTAAATCAGCATAGCAACGTCGTCACAGTCAGTCATTGCAGTGAGACCTGTTGGTATCATTTTTATTTCGTCTGGTTCAAGCGTTACAGGAGCATCAAGACAAGCGCAGATGTCAAGTCCTGCGCTGTATTTTGTTGCCCTCGACGGTATAACTGCCCTTTCGTCAATTTTTTTAAAAATGAGCTTCATATAACACCTCTGTAGTAAAGTCCTCTTGTTATGTTGCCTGTAGGTTTTTCGCCTGACACTGCGGATTTTGTCTGTTCTGCATTTTCGTCGTGAAGCAGTACGGCAGTAAAGCTTATATTTGAAAATTCGCCAGTTCTGTCAGTCATATAAAGAATATCGGGATTGAGAATTTCAACATAGTCTCCGGAGCAGGCAACAGGAAATTTACGTGCTGTACGGTCAATAATACAGCCTGTGCATTGTTTACAGCCGATTTCATTCCTGATTGGACAGTTTCTTGTAAGCATAAGCGGAAGTCTTCCGTAAACCACAGCACCCAAAGGCATTTTTGTCCGTATCTTACTGAAATGGCTGAGTGTTGCCTCAACTGAGAAAATGCAGTCCTCAAGACCGATATTGCGCAGATATTCCGCACTGAAAGAGTTGAATACATTCAGCGTGAAATTTCCGTGAAGCCTGAAGCCGAGATTTTTTCCGATTGCCACAGAATCAATCGTGTGGCAAAGAAGATGACTGAATCCGAGTTTTCTGATTTCCGCAAGACGTGAAACAAGCTTGTCCTCATCAACAATAAATCTCGGAGGTGAGAGAATTATTTTTTCCTTGTATTCCGACATTTCTGCAAGAAAAGGCTCGGATATGCTCAGAACAGACGGCAATATCACATATTCAGAAATCTTAACTGCTGTCCGTGCCTGTTCCATAGTCCGGCAGAAAGTGCGCACAGGAAGCTTTCCGTCTGTTTTGGTATGATTTACAGCGGATTTCTGAGGAATATATTCTGTTACTGTGTAATGCGGAGTATTTTTTTCCGTAACGAGTTCAGATAGTTTTCCAATAACATTCCGTCTGAGTTCATTCAGTTTTCCGGCAGGTACAAAAAGTCCGTTGTCAATATCAGCAGTGAGACTTCCGTAAAAAAATACAGTATCACCCAGTTTTGACAGCTGTTTTTCGAGCGAGCTGAAATCAGTCGGCGAATTTCTTGCGGTATCGGGGCAATCTCCCTGAACTTCCGCCGAAATATTACCGCATACTGCTTTTATAGTTACAGGTCTGCCCGATTTTATTTCAGCATTAAAATTAACTTCATGGACAGCACGTTCACTCCTGTAAAGTTCGTGAATTTTCGGAAACAGAGACTTTGCAGCGATAACATTTTCCTTGTTTCTTATGCCGAACATTCCTGAACGGTTGCCAGTGAAATAGCCATCAGTGAAACCACTTCGTGAAAAAATTCCCATAAGCAGATTTTTGTCATAATTTCCGCCGTTCATAGCCTTTTTCAGTTCGTTTACCGCCGATGCAACGTATTCCGGACGTTTCATTCTGCCCTCAATTTTCAGTGAATTAACACCCATTTTCATTAATTCTGCTGTATGGTCGATAAGGGATAAATCTTTTAACGAAAGAGAACAGCGTTCACTTATTCCCTGTGCGGAAAAAGGCAGACGGCAAGCCTGTCCACAGCACCCACGATTTGCGGAGCGTGAACCCATAACTGCTGACATATAGCACTGTCCCGATACGGACATACACAGCGCACCGTGTACAAAAACTTCTGTTTCTATATCCTCACGGCAGATTTTTTCAAGAGTATCTTTTGGAAGTTCACGGGCAGGAACAACCCTTGCAAATCCTGTTTCTTTCAGCAGACGCACTCCGACGGCTGTATGTACTGACATCTGTGTTGACGCATGGAGTACAGCATCGGGGACAGTTTTTCTTATCACATCGCACGCACCGAAATCCTGCACGATATAGCCGTCCACACCCATTTTTGCTGTTAATCTGATGTATTCGCAGAAGTCCTGCATTTCGCTGTCGGCAATAATTGTATTCACAGCGAGATAAATTTTTGCGCCGTATCTGTGGCATAATTTCACGGCACATGACAACTCATCTTCCCCGAAATTTGCAGCATTATTTCTTGCGGAATATTTTTTTCCGCCGATATATACAGCGTCAGCACCTGTACGGAGAGCAGCGGCAAGAGTTTCCATACTTCCGGCAGGAGCAAGTATTTCGGGACATTTCATTCAATACTGTCCTTGAGTTGTTTCAGCTTTACCATATTTTCAAGCTGAGTGATTTTTGCTTTGAGAGCCTCAATTTCTTTCATAGCCGCATCACGTTCAATACGGTTTTTGCCTGCCTCATCAACGTATTCTTTTGTTTGTGTGCGGATATTCTCAACTCTCTGATTTGATTTGTTGAGGTCGTCGAGAAGACTTAATGAAATCATGATAGCGGCAGTATACGGGGAAGTACCGCTGTTTGTGAGTTCATTTATTTTGCTTTCAAGTGAACGTGCAAGGGAGAAAACATAATTCGGCGATTCTGCCGTTTTCAGCTTGTATTCTTTTCCGCAGATTATCACTTTTACGTCGTTAAGCATTTCCTTGTATCTTCCTTTCTCTTGTTATATATTTTAATCAGTAATAACGTTTCAGTCCTATAACTTTGCCCAGAACTTCACAATCATCAAGGATAATAGGCGGCATACTGTCATTTTCAGGCTGGAGACGATATTTGCCGTCTTCTTTGTAGAAACGTTTTACGGTTGCTTCCTCGCCGTCAATAAATGCAACAACAATATCTCCGTTTTCTGCATAAGTATCTTTCTGAACGATTACAATATCGCCGTCGAGAATACCCGCATTAATCATGCTTTCACCCTTTATTTTAAGTGCAAAGAGTTCATTCGGGTCATAGTTTGGAGCTTCAAAGCTTATATATCCTGTAATATCCTCAAATGCAGTGACAGGCTGCCCTGCTGTGACTGTACCTATAATCGGAATGGCTGTGGAATTGCTGTTCGGAAGTCTGAGGGAGCGGTTTAGGGCATCTGTTTTTTCGATAAGTCCGTCTGCAACAAGTGCATTGATATAGCGGTGTGCAGTTGATGTGGACTTGAATTCCATTGCCTCCATGATTTCTCTTACGGACGGAGAAACTCCGCTGCTGAGTTTACTCCTGATAAAGCTGAAAACTTTCATCTTCTTTTCTTCTTTTGTTTGCTTAGACATGATTAGTTCTCCTTTAATTTTTTTAATATCATTTTTGCGATTTTATAAGCGTCGCCACAGCCAAGTGTTATAATCAGGTCGCCTTTCTGTGCATTTCCGCATATATAGTCGCATATCTGCTCAAAGTTGAAATACTTGCGTTCGTCCGTCCATTCTTCCGCCTCATTCTGCGGAAACCATATGCAGTCAGGAATTTTTTCCGCAAGATGACGTGTGAAAATACCATAAGTGTTCTTTTCACGGCTTCCCATGATGTCGGTAAGCACGGTATAATCAGGGATTTGCAGTACTCTTGCAAAATCGTCGAGCAGAAGACTTGTTCTGCTGAATGTGAATGGCTGGAAAACCGCCCACACTTTTCGGAAATTCATTTCCATAGCCGCATTGAGAGTGGCCTCAAGTTCTGTCGGGTGATGTGCATAATCGTCAACAACTGTTATACCTTTTTCTTCGCCGAGTTTTTCAAATCTGCGTTTAGCACCTCTGAAATCCGCAAGACCTTTTGTGATGTATTCAAAATCAACACCGCAGTATCTTGCTGCTGCAACTGCTGCAAGGGAATTGAGTACATTGTGTATTCCGGCAACATGGAGTGTGATTTTTCCGAGGTTTTCGCCTTTGTACATTACATCGTAAGTTGTGAGGAGACCGTTTTCGTGTGTGATATTTGCGGGGTAGTAATCGCATGAACTGTCATTGCCGAATGTTATAATTTCCTTGCCCGTAATGCCCTCAAGTGATTTCATTGAATTTTCGTCCGAGCCGTTGATTATTATGCACTTAGATGTGTTCTCGTTGAATTTATGAAAAGATTTGATTATATTTTCGAGAGTGCCAAAATAATCGAGGTGGTCGGCATCAATATTGAGGATAACAGAAATATCAGGGAAAAACTTCAGGAAATGGTCTTCAAATTCGCACGATTCGCATACAAGAATATCGCTTTTTCCTGCAATACCGCTTCCGTTTATACAAGGCAGTTTTCCGCCTATATATGCAGACAGGTCTATACCTGCGGTGTACATAATCTGCGTAATCATAGAAGTAGTGGAGGTTTTGCCGTGAGTACCCGAAACGCAGATTGCCCTGTCATACCAGCCTGTTACAATGCCGAGCAGGTCTGCACGCTCCAGAACAGGAACTCCGCTTGCCTTTGCCGCAATGAGTTCAGGATTATCAGCCATAATAGCAGCAGTATGGACGATTAAATCCGCACCCTTGATATTTTCTGCCCTTTGCCCTATAAAAACAGGTATTCCCATACTTCTTACAGCGTCGAGGGTTTCAGTCTCGTTGTTGTCAGAACCTGTGAGGTAGTAGCCCTGCCCGTGCAGAATTTGCGCAAGAGGGTACATTCCCGAACCGCCAATGCCTATAAAATGAATATGCTTTTTGCCGTTTAAAATATTTCTGTCCAAAATAAATCACCTTTCCTTATGCCTTTATTATGTGCATAACTAACCTATTATATTATTATACTATATTTCTGTAATTATTTCAATAGAGAATTGAAATTTAATTTCCATAATTTTATATTTTTCATATGGAATAAAAATATTTTCATTTTTGTATTGATTTTTTTCCTTTTATGAGTTATAATAGAAGTTAGACATATAATTTGTCTGTTTGGCAGACAATAAGGGTTTTGGAGTATAATATATGTCGTACATTGTTATTATTATAAGGAGGAAAAAACAATGCAGATTACAGACGTAAGAATCAGAAAACTTATGTCAGGCGGCAGACTTCGTGCAGTCGTTTCGGTTACAATCGATGATATGCTTGCTGTCCATGACATCAAAGTTGTGCAGGGTGAGACGAGACTTTTCGTTGCAATGCCCAGCAGAAAGGACGAAAATGGTGTTTTCCGTGACATTGTTCACCCGATTTCACCTGAAGCAAGAAAGCTTATCGAGGAAAAAATCCTTGCAGCTTACGAACAGCATACCGCACTTCTTGCTGCTGAGGCAGAAAATGCCGTGACAAAAGCAGAGGAAGACACAGACACTGCTACATATTAATTTTAAAAGCCCTGCCCTTTTTTGCGGCGGGGCTTTTTATAATGTTTATATATTCAGTATTCTTGCGGCTTTGAGTATTGCAATCTGCGTTTTACCGTCACGGATTTTACCGTCCATGACAAGTTTTACTGCGTCTGCAAGCGGAATTTTTTCAACATCAAGAAATTCGTCGGGGTCGAGACTTTGCTTGTCATAGTGCAGACCTCTTGCCATGTACATATAAGTTACTTCTGAATTGTAAGCAGGAGTGGGGAGCATTTCGCCCAAATAGATGTACTCATCACAGGTACAGCCCGTTTCCTCAAGAAGTTCACGTCTTCCGCATTCTGCATGATTTTCGCCTTTTTCGAGTTTTCCGGCAGGAACTTCTCTTGTGGTGGTGCGGAAAGGATAGCGGAACTGCTTTACAAGAAAAATCTCGTTTTCGTCAGTCACGGGAATAACACATACTCCGCCATGGTGCAGAAGTACGTCACGGACAGCAGTGTTTCCGTTTTCGAGTTCTACAGTATCATGAGTTATAGTAAAAATTACTCCCTCATAGATTACATCGCTGTTGATTGTTTTTTCGTCAAGGTGCATAATTAGTCCTCCTTATTTTTGTGACAGTTT
This sequence comes from uncultured Alistipes sp., assembly GCA_964460175.1. Taxonomy (GTDB): domain Bacteria; phylum Bacillota; class Clostridia; order Oscillospirales; family Ruminococcaceae; genus Ruminococcus. Next base: position 216,139 of record CAYWPN010000001.1, read on the forward strand.
CCGGAATATATTTCAGAAGCTGTTATTTTCTGACATGAATTATAGTCATAACTGTGTGAAAATCTGTTTATTCTGATTTTTTTGTCGGCAGAACGGCATATTATAGTATATGCGGCGAGCAGAACGATTGCAATAATTGAAATAATGAGACCTTCTTTGAAGTACGGCGTGCTGTAATGGAAAGTAATTGTATTTCTGCCTTCCTGAGCAGGTACAGCCATAAAACCGTATGAAACTTTTTCAACGTCCACAGGTTCACCGTTTACTTCCGCTGACCAGCCTTTGCTGTAAGGAACGCTGAAAAATACAAGTTCAGGTTTATCAAGTGTTATTTCGGAAGTGAAGCCGTGGGAGTTCCATGAAAACTGCTCCGAACATTTATTCTGCTTTTCAATGCAGGACTGCTCATAGTCTGATTTGGTCATATTTTTTATACTTCCGCCGGCTTTTGTTAAAATATCAGTATATTTTTCTGCTGTTTCGTCGTCAAGCACGAGTGCCTTAATCAGCAGTCTTTCACGGTCGGATTTCTTGAGACTTTCGGCTTCACTTTTTTTGATGTACGTATCATAGGCAAAGCCCATAGGAATGTACAGCTTGTTTTCATAGACCTCAAAATAATCGCTTTCTGCAATGAGTTCAAATTCAGGGAGATACTCTGCAATATCGACGTGTGAAGCCTTTACGCCGTTATTGTCGCTGATTTCGCTTGCTTCAAGACTTTCGCCGTTCTGTTCCATTTCTGAGAGTTCCTGAAGAGTATAGCCGTCAACTTTCTCACGGTAAAAATATTTTACTGAAAGCAGTCCACGAAGAGTGTAGTGTGAAATATCGGCACGGGACGCAACATCACGCTGTACACCGATTTCGTCGTAAAATTCCATGATGGAAGTCTCGACAACACTCTGAAATGCTCTCATGTTCGGAAGTCCCCATATCATCGGGAAATTGTCGTTGTTTTCGGATATATCCACACGGAAAAAGTTATCTTCCGAAACTTCCTCAACAATGCTGTCACCGCCTTTGACAGCCATATTGATATATCTTTCGGCGGAAGACGGAGTAACAGCACCATAAATGACAGTAGTAAGCGTACAGATTAAACTTGCCACCGCCGTACTGTACACCATGAGGGAGCCATACCTGAAACCTTTGTTTTTTCTTTGAATTATATATACTGCAAAAATCAGGAATGCTATTGCGATACCTGTTGTAAGCCAGAAGTAAGCGAAGTCGTTCGGGAGAGTGAACCAGCTGAGTTTGCCGTCCTTTTTTTCGGGAATGAACGAGACTGCGCCGAATGCAAGTATAACAGCTGCATTGATTTTGATTGCAGGCATGAAATCCGCATCTTCGTCATCGAGTGCCTGTGCCGTCATCATTGCGAAAATAAGTATCGGCATATAGAACCACCGTGCATAGTATGAAGCATTGAAAGTATAGAACATACAGTTCAGTATCGGGATAAAGGCGCATATTATGCAGAATACCGAAAGACGTACAGCCCAGTGTTTTTTCTTTGTGCGCATGAAAGTAATCACGCCGAGCATTGAGAATAAAGGAAAGTAACCGCCTATTGACGACCATTTCGAGCCGTCGCCTTTGAAAAGATTGGGACGTGCAGGAACATCAGGGGGCAGGAAGAAACTCTGTATTATGCGCAGTACTCTTGATTTGTCATAGTAGAAAATCATATTTTCGCCGTTCAGACGTTCGCTCACACGGTAGTTGCCGAGAATTGCCATAGCGGACGGAAGAAGAATAAATCCTGCTACAGCTGTTCCGAGTATTGCCTCGATAAGCAAGCCGAAAAACTTTTTCCAAGTAACACGGAAATCACTGCATGGAATACGCATAATGAAGTAAGCTATCAGGAAAACAACCTGTCCCGTGAAGAAATAGTAGTTCATAACTGCCATAACAGCGACAATCAGTCCGAACCACCCACGGCGGCGGTTATTTATATTTTCCTCCATGGCAATCAGCATAAGCGGAAAGAATGCTGTAACGTCCTGAAAGTGATTGAAGAATATATTGAATATCTGAAATCCCGAAAAAGCGTACAGCAAAGCACCTGTCAGCGCACATTCTTTATTTCGGACGAAACGGCGGATATAGATATAAGCTGTAAGTGAGGCAAAACCGTGTTTTAATGCGAGAAGAAAGGGCATGGAGAAAGTGACAAGTCCACGTGGAAGAAGTACGGAAAGCCAGAAAAACGGACTTCCGATGAGATAAAACGAATAGGAGGTAAGCAAATCAGAACCTAAATCGGTGAACCAGTTCCAGCCGAACTGCCCTGAACGTACAGCATCATTTGCAAGATTATAGAATGGTATCTGCTGTGCATTATAGTCGCCGTAGTAAATAAAATAGCCTTTGTCAACAATCATGACGGGGAGCAGGGTCACGATAAGCGTGAGAAATCCCAGCAAAAAGGCTTGCAGATATTTTTCTTTTGTACAGTGCGGATAATATAATGTATTTTTCATTTTGTCCTCCGAAAATTTATCTTGATATTATTATATCATACTTTTGAAAAAAATAAAAGAGTTTTCATGAAATTTTCACCATTTTATTCATAAGGGCATACAATATAAAAGCAGTGATACAGACTGCACAAAAAGGAGGACTTTTTCATGGCAACTTTTTACAATCAGGCTACGCTTTCCTATAATGGAAACGTAACAGGTTCAAATATAACGACAGGCGAAATTGTAGGAGTTATTTCTGCAAACAAAAATGCTACCACAGACAGTTATAACAGCAACGGCAATGTCACTTATGTGATTAATATAATCAACAGCGGTGATACGGATTTCACAAATCTCACTCTTACGGATAATTTGGGTGAATACACCACAGAGGATTTTCCGGCAGGACTTACTCCACTGAATTATATTGCAAATTCCGTAAGTTATTACGTTAACGGTGTGAAACAGGCAGACCCGACGGTCACAGAGGAAGAGCCGTTGACAATCAGCGGAATAAGTGTTCCAGCGAAAAGCAACGCTTCCGTGATTTATACAGTAAGGACAAATCCTTTTGCACCATTGGGTGAAGATGCACAGATTACCAATACAGTGATGATAACGGGCGACGGCATTGTCACACCTGTTACGGCAGAGGCTGTTGTAACTCACAGTGATGATGCAAATCTTGCTATCAGCAAGTCCCTTGACCCTGCTGTCGTACCCGAAAACGGTACTATCACTTATACTTTCAATATACAGAACTACGGCAGTAAAAATGTTATCAGCACAGATGATGTTATTTTCAGGGATACTTTCAATCCGATACTGAATATAGCGTCTGTCACATTCAATGGTAATCCATGGGTACTCAATACTGATTACAGCTATAGTACGGCAACAGGAGATTTCAGTTCGCTTGAAGGCAAAATCACAGTACCTGCGGCAACGTACACTCAGGACGCAGCTACAGGTGCATGGGCAGTACAGCCCGGCACAAGTACTCTTGTAATTACGGGAACTATCGCTTCAACCACTTAAAATTATAAACCGCATACGGCACTTATATGCGCTGTATGCGGTCTGATTTTTATTTAAATTGAAATTTATCGTTCAAATGGTTTGTTAAATGAACCGATTTCAATTAAATTACCTTCAGGGTCTGCAATATAACAGGTTCTCTGCCCCCAAGGTTCTGTTGTTGGCTCTAATACAGATACAGCTCCTTTGGCGATGACTTCATTATATTTTTCATCTACCTCATCAAATGTATCAACATACAGAGCAATTTCGTGATGACCATTAAATCCCTTTACATATTCATATTTTCTGTTTGTCATTTTTTCAAAGTTTTCTCTGCTGTAAAGCATAAATAGTGTTCCGTCTTTAATCAGCATTACATTTACAGCGTCTTCATTTTCTTTGATTTCAAAACCTAAAACATCTCTGTAAAAGCGAATCATTTCTGCCATATCAGTTACGAATAATCCTATACCATCAAGTCTCATTTTATAACCTCCTGTCCTGCCTCAAATCTCTGTACAGAGGCAAATCAATATCAAATTTAAAATCAACATTAATATGTACAAGCTTATCATTTTCAAAGAATAAGCTGTATAGTGATTCGTTTGTATTTCTGTCATTATACATCAGGCAGTCATCACTTTTATAACTATAGTTATCGCCCAAAGCATTAAGTGTATCTTCAAAGCTGTCGTACATTTTTACGCCGTTTATTACAAAAGGTTCAACATTTTCCACTTCACATATATCGGGAAAAAGTACAATATTATATATCATCGTTTCTTTGTCGGGCTTAACTACAGTTGCATTGGCAAACTGCTTATTCTTATAACTGAGTGTTGCCGGAACAAGACGTTTCTTTGCTAGTAATTTGCTGTAATGAGATAATTTAAAATCATCGCCAAGATACTCAACAGATAAAGGATAGTTTAATTTATAATCACAGAAATATGTTACATTCATGATTTCTTCAGTAGTCCAGCCGTTTTCAGGAGGTTCAACTGTGATATATTCAATAATGTTATTTTCCTGTTGATTTGCAGTTTCTGTTGTTTCGGTAATGTTTTCTGCATCATTGGTATTTTCAGATGAAAAGTCATCTGCACAGCCCGAAAGCAAAAAAATACTGATAGTTACAGGAATTAAAAATGATAATCTGTTTTTGAATTTCATATTTTTACTCTATCTTTCGTATGTATTTATAATTTTTTCAGCGGCCTGCCGTCTTGTACAGCGGTTATTCATAGCCTGTTTCTCAATATATCTGTGAGCCTGTGGTTCAGTGAATTTCAGGTACTTCATGAGTACGGCTTTGGCACGGTTAATCAGTCTTATATCGTCAATTCTGCTGAGTACTTCTCTTGTTTCCTTTATTTCATTTCCATGATTTATGTATTCCGCAAGAATTTCACGGCTTACCGGCTTTGCAAGTATGGTTATATCATAATCAGCAAGTCTGTCCGTGAGTTCGTCCGCAATATCGCCTGAACACAGCAGTATAACAGGGACGGACGTTTCAAGAATGCAGTCCTCAGCAAGTTCATGCCCGAATTCGTCGGAGAGGGGAGTGTTTATCACAATCAGGTCAGGGTTACAGCCGTTACGGATTAGTCGGCGTGTTTCGTTTCCGCCCGAAACGACTGTGGCCGAAAATCCTGCATTTTTCGCTGTTGTTTCAATTAAGTCAGCCGTTCCGCACGGAAGGGATATAATAATAGCTTTATTCATAGTTTATCAAAATAAGAGTCGTATTCAAAACGGAATTTATTGCCTTTTCTGCTGTATTCAGGAATTGTTATTTTTGAATGTTCCATAAAAATTTTTATAACATTTTCAGGAAGATTATTTCTGACAAATTCACTGTTTTCAGCGATTTTCAAGGCTTCTTCAAAACTTTCAGGCAAAGGCTTCAATGTTTTGTTGGAATTTTCATAAAGTGAAGAATCACCTGATTTTATTCCTTCGATTCCGGCAGAAAGAATAAGCCTGAAAGCTATGTAAGGATTGCAGGCAGCATCTGCTGAACGGAGTTCGATAAGCGGCGGAGTTCCTGTAGTATATGGTATTTTTATAAGAGGGGAGCAGTTCTGCGACGACCAGTTCACGTATTTCGGGGCATAGCCTGAGCCGAAACGTCTGTATGAATTTAATGTCGGATTGAGAAAAGCCGTAATCTCTGGTATTCTGCGTAGTATTCCCGAAATAAAGCACTTGCCTTCATGGGAAATGTTTTCGGGAGTATCGCCGAAAATATATTCGCCGTTCTTTTTCAGGCTTATTGAGATATTCAATGCACTGCCATGTCCGTTTTCAAAAGGTTTCGGCATAAATGACGCAAAAAGTCCGCATTGTGCAGCAATTGACTTGACAACGGTTTTATAATGCACCATATCATCTGCGGCAGTCACAGGCTCATTTTCATGGAAATCGATTTCATTCTGTCCGAAGCCGTGCTTGTGGCAGGAACTTTTTGGTTTAAGTCCCATTTCCTCAAGAGAGAGGCATATTTCACGTCTTGCATTTTCGCACTTATCAAGCGGAGCAACATCGAGATAACCGCCGTTGTCGTGCGGAATATTGGTCGGATTACCCTTTTCATCGAGTTCAAAGAGATAAAATTCGCACCGTGTACCCATTTCGCATGAATAGCCGTTCAAACGGAGTTCGTTTATATAGTTAATCAGATTTGTGCGTATATCGCCGATAAAGTCTGTTCCGTCGTGATTTTTAAGTGCGCAGAAAAAGCGGACAACCCTGCCCGATTTTGGTCTCCATGGCAGAACGGAAAGAGTTGATATATCGGGGACAAGAAACAAATCGGAACTGCTTTCGCCGAATTCAGAAGCGTCAAAAGGTATACCATAGGCAAAAGCGTGTTCAAGTTCATTCGGCATTACAGCTATATTTTTGAGATTTCCGAAAATATCGCAGAAAGTAAGTCTTATGAATTTAACATCATTTTCCTCAACGAATTTCAGAATTTCTTTTGGAGAAGTACTCATGAAAAACCTCCGTGAATTAATAATCTGATTTTATTATATCATGTTTTGCGGATAATGTAAATAGTTTTTTTAGAAAATCAGTACAAATCAGTCTGCGGACAATTTTTCACTGAGATATATTTTTATGTGGTCGTAATTTTTCAATAGTTTATTATGTAAGCAGAAACAGTGCGGAGACAATTTTGAAGTTTGTACAATTGCATAAAAAAACTTGTTTATATTATAAGCTATTTATAAACTACGACGATTATCAATTCAATTTCAGGAAATTGCTTGACAAATTTCCCGAATGATATTATAATATTAATAGGTTAGTAAGTAATAACTTTGAAGGAGGATTTGCTTATGACATTGAAAGATGCTGTAGAGGGTAAGGAATATATTGTCCGTGAAATCAGAAGTGATGATGAGGAACTTAATTCTTTCCTGTTTTCTCTCGGCTGTTACAGCGGAGAAAGCATTACAGTCGTTTCACATCTTAAAAGCGGCTGTGTCGTTTCTATCAAGGACGGCAGATACAATATTGACAAACAGCTTGCAGATGCAATTGTTGTGGATTAACAATCGCTCAGACGATTGTTAATTTTTTGGATTTGATGTTAGTATACAATAACTATATGTTATTTATTATAAATTATATTAAAGGAGGAACTCTTTATGAGAATAGCCTTGACAGGTAACCCGAATTCGGGTAAAACAACGATGTTCAATGCGTTGACAGGTAAAAATGAAAAAGTCGGCAACTGGGCCGGCGTTACTGTTGACAAAAAAGAACATTCAATTAAAAAATCCTACACAGACGGCAAGGAACTTATCGCCGTCGACCTTCCCGGTGCTTATTCAATGTCGCCTTTCACAAGTGAAGAGAGTATCACAAGTTCTTATGTAAAGAAAGAACACCCCGATGTTATTATAAATATCGTTGATGCCACAAACCTAAGCAGAAGTCTTTTCTTTACCACACAGCTCCTTGAACTCGGCATTCCGATTGTTGTTGCACTCAACAAAAGCGACATCAATAAGAAAAAGGAGACAAAAATCGACGCTGACAAGCTTTCCGAACTTCTTGGCTGTCCTGTAGTCAACACAAGTTCAATAGCGTCAGAAGGACTTGCAGAAGTTGTAAAGGCTGCTGTTGAACAGTCGGGCAAGGAGCAGAAAGCACCATACATTCAGGGCGATATTGACCTCACAGACAAAGCAGTTGTTGAAGCTGCCGACCGTAAACGTTTCGATTTTGTAAATAAGATTGTCAAAGGCGTTGAAAGCCGTAAGATACTCACAAAAGACAGAAATATCAACGACAAAATTGACGCTGTTCTTACAAATAAATTTGCGGGAATACTTATTTTTGCGGTTGTTATGTTCCTTGTATTCCAGATTTCACAGGTATGGGTTGGTCCGTTCATTGCAGATACTCTCGTAGGCTGGCTTGAAACTTTTCAGGGCTGGGTCGGAGGACTTCTCGAAGATGCGTCACCGCTCCTCTCTGCACTTCTCGTTGACGGTATCATCGGTGGTGTGATTGCAGTTCTCGGCTTCCTGCCACTCGTTATGATTATGTACTTCCTTATTGCTATTCTCGAAGACTGCGGTTATATGTCAAGAGTTGCTGTCGTCCTTGACCCGATTTTCAAGAAAGTCGGTCTTTCAGGTAAATCAGTTATCCCGTTCGTTATCACAGTCGGCTGTGCAGTCCCTGGAATTATGGCAAGCCGTACAATCAGAAATGAACGTGAAAGACGTGCAACAGCAATGCTCACACCGTTTATGCCATGCGGAGCAAAAATTCCTGTAATTGCACTTTTTGCAGGTGCATTCTTTGATGATGCAGGCTGGGTAAGTTTCCTGATGTACTTCTCAGGTATTGCACTTATATTCCTCGGCGCACTTCTTGTAAACACAATCACAGGATTTAAAGCGAGAAAGTCATTCTTTATCATAGAACTTCCTGAATATAAAGTGCCGTCACTCTGGGGCGCATTCAAGTCAATGTGCGACAGAGGCTGGGCTTACATAGTAAAGGCTTCAACAATCATTCTTCTCTGCAATACAGTCGTTCAGCTTATGCAGACATTTGACTGGAGTTTCCATGTTGCAGAAGAGGCAGACCAGTCAATACTTGCCTCAATTGCAAGTCCTTTCGCTTATCTTCTTGTTCCAATCGTTGGAGTACTCAGCTGGCAGCTTGCAGCAGCAGCAGTAACCGGATTTATTGCTAAGGAAAATGTTGTCGGAACTCTCGCTGTATGCTTTGTCGGACTTGAAAACCTCATCGATACAGAAGACCTTGTACTTATGGAAGGCGCAGGCGAAGGAGTTGCTTCAGTTATGGCAATCACAAAAGTTGCAGCACTTGCTTACCTTATGTTTAACCTCTACACACCGCCCTGCTTTGCAGCAATCGGTGCTATGTCTTCCGAAATGAAGAGTGCAAAATGGTTATGGGGTGGTATCGGTTTACAACTCTGTACAGGCTATACTGTAGCATATCTTGTATACACACTCGGTACACTCTTCACAGCTCCGTCATCACTTAATGTAGGCGCAGCTATTGCCGGTCTTGTTGCTATACTTGTTATGATTACTGTAATTGTTGTAATTGCAAAACGTTCAAACAGCAACATCAAGACCGAATATGCCCTTGCAAAGTAAGCTATGATTAAGAATATTATAATCATTGCAGTTGTTGCAGTGATAATAACAGCTGTAGTAATTTATCTTGTCCGTGCAAAAAAGCGTGGCGAACACTGCATAGGCTGTCCTTACGCAAAACAATGCAAAGGAAAATGTCAAAGTGAAGATAAAAATAAATAAAAGCAGAAAACAGGAATTTTTATTCCTGTTTTTTTGCAGGGAGTAACAATATGGAAAATATAATCATCATAGGAATAATAATCATTGCTGTTGCTGTCGGAGTATACAGTACAGTAAAGCACTTTAAGAGAGAGGGCGGCTGCTGCGGCGGAGGAAATTACAAGCCTAAGAAAAAGAAATTATCTGATGTAATCTACACGAAAACTTTTACAATCGGCGGTATGCACTGCGAACACTGCAAAAACCGTGTTGAAGAAATCGTCAACGATATAGATGGTACGGCAGGTCGTGTCGATTTGAAAAAAGGCGAACTCAAAGTATCGTATGCGGTGGAAGTAGATGACGAAATAATAAAAAGCCGTATTGAGAAGGCAGGTTACACAGTTTCAGCAGTAAGAAAAAATTAATGTATTTAAGAAAAAGTAGTCCCGCATAAGTATAAAAAATCGTCCTGTGAAAAATACACAGGACGATATAATTTTATTATTTAATCAGACACCATACTTGTTTGTAGCAACAGGAACTCCGGGACCCATTGTTGAAGTAACTGTGCAGCTCTTGAGGTAAGTACCTTTAGCAGCAGCAGGCTTTGCCTTAACAATAGCTTCCATGAGAACATTGAAGTTCTCTTCGAGTTTTGCAGCACCGAAAGATGCCTTGCCGATAGGACAGTGAATGATATTTGTCTTGTCGAGACGGTACTCAATCTTACCAGCTTTAGCTTCTGTTACAGCCTTGGCAACGTCGGGAGTTACAGTACCAGCCTTGGGGTTTGGCATAAGACCACGAGGTCCGAGGATTTTACCAAGACGACCAACGAGACCCATCATGTCAGGTGAAGCAATGACAACATCGAAGTCCATCCAGTTTTCTTTCTGGATTTTCTCAACCATGTCCATACCGCCTACATAATCAGCACCGGCAGCCTGAGCAGCCTCATACTTGTCTTCTTTACAGAAAACGAGAACCTTAACGGATTTACCAGTACCGTTAGGGAGAATAACTGCGCCTCTTACCTGCTGGTCAGCGTGACGGGAGTCAACACCGAGGCGGATATGAGCCTCAACAGTTTCGTCGAACTTTGCCTTTGCATTCTTGCAAACCAGATCAAGAGCCTCAACGGACTCATAAAGCTTTGCATAATCAACAGTTTTTGCACTGTCAACATATTTCTTGCCGTGTTTCATTATATTTCCTCCTATTTAAGTGGTAATACCGCACGCATATAGCGGAACGGTTAGCGGAATTTTCCTCCCACCAATAGAACGCTGAACGGGATTTCCCGTGCATCATTCGTTAAATTTGATTAGTCAACAACTACAACGCCCATTGAACGAGCAGTACCAGCAATCATGCTCATAGCAGTCTCAAGAGAACCTGCGTTGAGGTCGGGCATTTTCTGCTCAGCAATCTTCTGAATCTGTTCTTTGGTGATGTTAGCAACCTTAGTTTTGTTTGGAACTCCTGAACCGCTGTTGATGTTGCAGGCCTTCTTGATGAGGACAGCTGCGGGTGGAGTTTTAGTGATGAACGAGAAAGAACGGTCTGCGTAAACAGTGATGACAACAGGGATAATCATACCGATGTCGTTCTTTGTTCTCTCGTTGAATTCCTTAGTGAATGCCATGATATTAACGCCGTGCTGACCGAGAGCCGGACCAACAGGCGGTGCAGGAGTAGCCTTTCCTGCTGCGATTTGAAGCTTAATGTAGCCAACTACTTTCTGTGCCATGTAATTCGCACCTCCATAAATGTGGTAAATGGCGAGGCAAGAATAATTTTACCTCTCCCACTGAAACCATGCGGTTTCTTTTTTTGACCTTGATTATTCATCTACTGCTATAACCTGATTTAATGCTACAGTAGTAGGTGTTTCACGACCGAGCATTGAAACAAGAAGATTGACAGTGCGGTCGTCTAAGTTTATGCTCTGGACAATGCCGATAAAGCCGTCCATAGCAGTACCCGAAATCTGAACTCTGTCGCCCTCTTTGAAGTTGACTTCAACAATCGGCGAAACGTCGATGCCGAATGTTTTCTGGACTTCTTCTTCTGAAAGCGGTGTAGGAACGGAAGCAGGACCGACAAAGCCTGTGCAGCCTCTGGTGTTTCTTACGATATACCATGTATCGTCGGTGACTACCATTTTAATGAGAACATATCCCGGAAAGGTTTTGCGCTCATATTCCTTTTCCTTGCCATTGACAGTTTCAATAACTTTTTCGGTGGGAACTCTGACTTCTTGGATAAGGTCGTGAAGCTTACGGTTTTCAACAACCTTTTCGATATTCTGGGCAACCTTGTTTTCATAACCCGAATATGTGTGTACAACGTACCACTTTGCTGCTTCTGACATATCAAATCCTCCTCAGATTTCCGTGATTTTAACCTTGCTGATAGATGAGTCGCATAAGGGCAAGAAAGCCCGTATCGAGCAGACCGACGAGGACGGCAGATGCAACTACAACGGCGAGAACAACGCTTGTGTTGTTGAACACTGTTTTCTTGTCAGGCCATACTACTTTTTTGAACTCAATTTTCAAATCCTTGAACCATTTTGCAACCTTGTTAGGCTCTTTTTTCTCAGGTTTTTCGGATTTTTTCTTGTCCTTCTTTTCCTTTTCGGAAGTCTCGGACACTTCGTCAGCAGTATTTTTCTTGTCTTTTTTAGCCATTAAAATACTCCTTCCGATTACTTTGTTTCCTTGTGAAGAGTGTGTTTGCGGCAGAATTTGCAGTGTTTCATCATTTCGATTCTGTCGGGGTCGTTCTTCTTGTTCTTCTTGGAAACGTAATTACGCTGTTTGCACTCAGTGCAAGCTAATGTAATCTTAACTCTCATATCGGCACCTCCTGAAAAAATTACTTTCCCTGCGCTAAACAGAGATAGGTTGTTTGCCTCCCTCACATTACAGGGCATAAAAAATAAACCCCAAACAACGAGGTGAGTTTATTATAGCATAAAAATTACAGCTTGTCAAGTACTTTTTTGAAAAAATTGAAAATTTTTTCAGCTTTCACCATCTTCCTGAAAATTACGATAGTATTCTGTAAAGTCAGCGATGATTTCATTTCTTGGGCGGACATTATTTTCAATATCTTCAATACCACCGTTTTCAAGACTGTCAATCCATTCAGCATCAATCATACAGCCAACGTCCATATTTATACGTTTTGCTTTTCTGATTAAATCAATATCGCTTTTATCACCTATGCAGTAAAGATAACCGCATAGAAGCCGTATATATTCGGAACTGCTGTTGTACTTATGGTTTTCAATTTCCTCATTTATAAGGTTGATTATTTCATTTTTCGGGATTGCATCAAAGTTAAATTTATATTTTTTTATAAGCATTTCTGCTCTTTTTTCGTTATCCATAGTTAATCACCATATTCATTATATCATAAAATGAATAAATTGTCAAGCAATTAAAATAATTAAAAATATATTTTACCTATAGCATTTTGCGACAAAATATGTTATAATAAAAAAACATTCTATAAAACCATGCGAGAAAGTGTGATTATATGTTCATATATTTAGATAATGCAGCGACGACAAAGCCGTGTGCGGAAGCAGTACAGGCTGCTGTTTTCGCAATGACTGAAAACTTCGGCAATCCGTCCTCTCTGCACCGTGCAGGACTTGACGCACAGCTTGCCGTTGACAATGCAAGAAAAATAATTGCGGACTCAATAGGTGCGGAGGCAAACAATATTATTTTTACTTCAGGAGCGACCGAAAGCAATAATCTTGCACTCCGTGGGATTTGTGCCGCATACGGCAGAAAACGGCGTAAAATTGTAGCATCGTCCGTTGAACACGCATCAGTTGACGAAACACTGTCAGCACTCGAAAAATCAGGATTTGAAGTAATCCGTGTATCTCCACGGAGCGATGGCAGATTTTATTCCGCCGATTTTGTTAATTCATGCGACGAAAATACAGTCATGCTCACTATGATGTACGTCAACAACGAAACGGGCTATATTCTGCCAGTGAAAGAGACTTTTTCGGCAGTGAAACGCAGATTTCCTGATATTATAACCCACAGCGACTGCGTACAGGCTTATATGAAACTGCAATTCAAGGCAAAGGCACTCAATGCAGATTTGATTTCGCTCAGCGGACATAAAATTCACGGGGCAAAGGGAACAGGTGCGCTTTACATAAAAAAAGGAGTTCGTGTTCTGCCAGTAATTACAGGCGGAAAGCAGGAGAAAGGTATCCGTTCGGGAACTGAAAGTGTACCTCTTATCTGTTCATTCGGCGCGGCAGTTGAGAAATACAGTCCGACAATAAAAGAAAGATATGAAAGAGTATCAATGCTGAAAAGTCATCTGCTGGAAAATATTTCACAGATTGATGGTGTATCGGTAAATTCCGCCGATGACGCTTCGCCTTATGTGGTAAATATTTCAGTGGGAAAGCGTTCTGAAATCATGCTGCACTTTCTTGAAAGCAAGGGGATTTATGTAAGCAGTGGTTCGGCTTGTTCAAAGGGACAGCAAAGCGGAGTATTGAGTGAGTTCGGTATATCGGACAGAAATGCAGACAGTGCATTGCGGATAAGTATGACGGCGGAAACTACTGAACAGGAACTTGAAGAGTTCGCAAAGGCACTCCGTGAGGGGACAGAAACAATAAGAGGATAATTTTATGAAACGAACTGTTTATTTTCATGAAGATGATTATTGTCAGACAGAAATTCTTCCGCTTAGTGCGAAAAAATTCTGTCTGAAACAAATCGGCGAAATAGATGATTTTGCAGATAAACACAGTGAAGAATTTGGCTTTTCTGATATATATGTCCGTAATGAAAGTCCACATTCGATAAAAGAAGCGGAAATCAGTCAGAAAAAAATTGCGGAAGTTCTTTATTTTCTGCCTGAATTTGACGAGGTTGATTCCGAATATCTGCGCTGGATAGAGGACAGTGAACCCGTTTTTTCACGGGGAATTGATAACAATACTGCTGTATTCTGGGAAAAAGACGTAAACGGCATAATAAGTGCGATGTGGCTTGGGATTTATATCGTTCCCGAAAACCGTGATATATGGCGCAGGATACTTAATGTTCTCGGAAATACTGCTCCGCTTCTGCTTATGGACTGGAATGCGGAAATATGTGTTGATTTGACAAATGCGGAAGAAATTGAAAATTATATAAAATTATAGGAGAGATTGAAATGAAAGAAATTGTACTTGTAAAATATGGCGAAATGGTTCTCAAGGGACTGAACAAGCGTACATTTGAGGATATGCTTACAAAAAACATAAAGCGCAGACTGAAAAGTCTGGGACATTTCCAGCTTACATCAGCGCAGTCCACGACTTACATAACACCGCTTGATGAGGATATTGACTTAGGCGAAGTTATTGAGCGTGTGGGGAAGATTTTCGGTATAGCTTCACTTTGCCGTGCGTGCGTCTGTGAAAAGGATTTCGGGGACATAAAAGTTAAAACAGTTGAATATCTTGATGATATACTCAGCACTGCAAAGACTTTCAAAGTCAATGCAAAGCGTTCAGACAAGGCATTTCCCATGAAATCGCCCGAAATATGTGCGGAATTAGGCGGTGTGCTTCTCGAAAAGTACAAAAATCTCAGCGTTGACGTGAAAAATCCTGAAGTTACTGTTACTGTTGAAGTGCGTGATACAAATGCGTACATTCATGCGGAGAATATCAAGGGAGCAGGCGGACTTCCTGTGGGAAGCAGCGGAAAGGCTCTGCTTTTGCTTTCAGGAGGAATTGACAGTCCCGTTGCGGCATACATGATGGCGAAAAGGGGAGTGCATATTGCGGCAATACACTATGTAAGTCCGCCTTATACTTCCGACAGGGCGCAGCTGAAGGTTGAAACTCTCTGCCAGAAACTTACGGAATACTGCGGAGGAATTGCATTTTTCTGTGTACCTTTCACTGAAATTCAGGAGGCTATCAAGGATAACTGTCCTGAAGAGTATTTCACAATAATAATGCGTCGTCTGATGATGGAAATCGCCCAGAGAATAGCTGAAAAAGACAATGACCTTGCACTTGTTACGGGCGAAAGTGTTGGACAGGTTGCAAGTCAGACTATGGCTGCTATTGCCTGTACCGACGCAGTTTGCAGAATACCTGTATTCCGTCCGTGCATAGGAATGGACAAGACTGAAATCATTGACATCGCAAGAAAGATAGATACTTTCGAGACTTCAATTGAGCCTTATGAGGACTGCTGTACTGTATTCACTCCACGTCACCCGAAAGTAAAGCCGAGACTTGCTGATATTGAGAAAGCGCAGTCAAAATTTGACTTTGAACCGCTTATTGCAAAGGCTGTAGAAAATACAGAACTGAAAACATTCGATTACCGGATATAACAGCGTAATATACATAATTTACCATAATTATTTGTACAAAATAACTGAAAAGTGAACGCTTTCTGCAAATTTAAAGTTAATCGTGTGAAAATTCAAGCCTTTGACTTGACAAGTCCACAGCAAATAGTGTACAATATACTTATATAAATATATCTCCACGGAGGTGGAAAATGAATGAATGAAAATAATAATGAAGTGAATAATGACGCTTTTGCAAGAGCAGAGAAGATAAAGGCTATCCGCAGGGCTATTAACAGTGGAAAAAAGCCCGAAGATGCGGAGATACCGCAGTCCGTAAGAAACCGTGAACCTCTTCCGCCTGTAAAGCCTGTACACCGTGCAAGACAGGACGGTGTAAACTGTGCGGAATTGCCGGACAGTCACCCGAAACCAAAAAAGAAATCTGCAAAAAAGAAGAAAAAAACCTTTGCACAGAAAATCCGTGGGCTTTTTCCGGAAAAGGGTGACGGCGCACTTGAAAGCACAAGAAAAATCGTCTTTCTTATTTCAATTGTTGCAATATTTGTCTGCGGATATATGGTCGGTGACTACTACATAGACCTGTGGCGGAACGGTATGCGCAATAATGAAATCACTGATATTCATGATATATATAATGAACCCGAAAAAGAAGATAAAATTGTGATTGACGAAAACGGTGTTCCGCAGAAATATTACGAAATGCGGACATCTGCCAGAAAACTTCTTGACATGAACCCTGATTACATCGGATTTCTTACGCTCCCGACGGTTGACGGAGAAGATGTGTTCTCACTTGCTGTTGTGCAGGCAGACGATAATTTTGAGTACCTTGACAAAAGTTTTACAGGCGGAGAATCACGTGCAGGCACGCTTTTCATAGACTACCGCAATCACTTTGACGAAGTCGGCGAAGACCATCATCTTGCCGTTGAAAATTCAGACAATATTGTTGTCTACGGTCACAATATGGGCGACGACAGTATGTTCGGTGCGCTGAAATATTACTACAGAAACTATGACTACTACGACAAGCACCCGATACTCTATTTTGAATCAAGGTACGAAAGCTATACCTATAAAATATTCTCTACTTTTATTCTTGATGCAGAGGATAAGACAGATACGAAGTTCGACTGCTGGAACAAGCTTGATTTCGACAGTGAAGAGGATTTCTATGATTTCGTCAATGAGGCAAAGAGAAGAACTTTCCGTACAAATAATGTTGATGTAAAGTACGGCGACGAACTTCTTACTCTCTCAACCTGCAATACACTTCTCGGAGATAACGGCAGACTGATTGTAATGGCAAGAAAAGTCCGTCCCGACGAAGATATTTATGAGGGTACAGAAAGTCAGGCAAACCCGAACATAAAGTTCCCGACAATGTACTATCAGATAAGGACTAATGAATACTATGACCCGAATGCAGAATTTGTGCCGTATGGTCCTGATAAATCAAAAAGCGAAACTGAGGAATGATTGAACAGATGAACAGAACAGCAAAAATTATTTCAGCCTGCGGAGCATTTGTGCTTGCCGTCGGTCTCGGCGTATTTGCATACATAAGTATTCCAAAGGAACAGGATATTCCTGTTGTGAGCATAGCAACGGAAGCTCCGACGACCATAGCTCCTACAGAACCGCCGGCAACTGAGCCTGTAGTGCTTCCGGTATATGACTATGTTCCGTCCGAAGAGGGTATGACAGGTAAGGCAAAAGCACTCCTGAAACAGAACAAGGATATTACAGGCTGGCTTAAAATCGAAGGAACTAACGTTGATTATCCCGTACTCAAAGACCCGGGAGAAATTCCAGCCGGTATTGCGTATTACGGCGGTACTGCCAGCAGTGCAAACGAATACTATCTGCACCGTGACCTTGATGGAAGTTACAAGTTTGCAGGTTCTCTCTATACTGATTACCGTGATAATTTCGGCGGAGTTGAGGACGAACAGTCAGAGAATATCATCATCTACGGTCACAATATGGCGAATAATACGATGTTCGGTTCTATAAGACGATACAGACAAGACCCGACTTACTTCAGTAAATACCCATTTATTGAGTTCAGTTCAAATTATAAAGATTATGATTATGTAATTGTTACTTGTCTTATCACAGGCGGAAACTGGTACTCCGATTTTATTTACTGGGATATGGAAGAACTTGATACAGAAGAGGATTTCAACTACTATATGGACTGCGTCAGGGAAAAACAGCTTGTCGATACAGGAGTTGACGTGAAATACGGAGATAAACTTCTTACCCTTTCCACCTGCTATGCAGA
Source organism: uncultured Alistipes sp. (assembly GCA_964460175.1). Taxonomy (GTDB): domain Bacteria; phylum Bacillota; class Clostridia; order Oscillospirales; family Ruminococcaceae; genus Ruminococcus. The sequence continues at coordinate 234,090 of CAYWPN010000001.1, forward strand.
TGAGGACAATTCAAGATTTCTGATAATCGCAAGAAGACTGCGTGACGGTGAAACTACCGACTTATCTACTATAAAGGGAACATCGGCGTATAATGAAAAGCATAAAGATACTGATACTACAGAACAGTAAAAATGTTTTTATGAGGTGATACCAATGAAGAGTGAAAATTCATTTAAAAAAACTATGGCAGTTATTGCAGGGACAGTTCTTATTCTGAGTGCCGTGCCTGTTACTGCATTTGCGGAAGATACAACAACTATTTCTTCTACAGCGGAAACAACTGCCGAAACAACCGTGATGACTGTTACAGAAACAGCTACAGAGCCGTCTGCTGAAATTCCAGCTGAGGAAACAGAAGAGGAAATTGAGTGGTTCAAGGCTGAACTCGACGAATATGACGACAGTCTTTCGCTTATAAGCTATGAGACTTCACCTGAAGCGAAGAGTAAAGAACCAACTCCTGTTGAACTTAATGTTACAGGCGGTTACGTCGGAGATATTCCGTGGCTTGAAAGCGAACCTGTCATTGAAAGTATTCCTGGAAAATTCGCAGTCGTGACATACGGCTGGGGTCACGGCGTAGGAATGAGCCAGAACGGTGCGAATTTCTATGCTATGTACAGCGGCTGGACTTATCAGGATATTCTTTTCCACTATTATCCCGGTACTTATCTCATGAATACAGGTCTTGCCGAAGATGAGGAAATAACAGTCAATGGAGTTTCGGGCGACGTTCTTTCGATGGTGTCGCAGATTGTTTACAACGAAATCGGCGGAACTATGAGCTATGAGGCTATCAAGGCACAGGCAGTTGCAGTTTACAGTTACTGCAAATATAACGGAAATGACGCAAGGGATTTGAGATGCAAGCCTTGTCCGCCACAGGTTGTTGTCGACGCTGTTGCGGAAGTTCTCGGACAGGCACTCTACTATGACGGCAATTATGCACTGACTATGTTCTCCGCATCAAGCGGCGGAATAACTGCTAACTGCTCGGAAGTGTTCTACTCCGCTCCTCCGTACCTCTGTTCTGTTTCAAGCGACTACGATGCAGTGTATGACCCGCATTATGGAACAGTTACATATATCGACGATTTTCAGCTGCGGAATATGATTGAAAGTGCATATAATATTGAACTTTCAGATAATCCGCAGAACTGGCTGAAACCGCAGTATTCCGATACGACGGGCTATGTGACTTATGTCAACATCGATGACCAGCTGACAGTTAAGGGATATGAGTTCAAGCTTGCAATAGGACTGAAATCTTCAAAATTCAACGTTTTCTATACTCCAAGACCTGAGGGCGAGGAAATACCAGATGATACATCAGCTCCGACAGTGGTCAACCCTGAATATACTCAGACCCCGTCTGTTTATTATCCGAACAGCTATCCGACAGACATCGGTCTTGTAACTGAAGAACCGGCGACAGAACCTGAAGAAGAACCGACAGAACCTACAGATGAGCCGTATACAGACCCATACGATGAGCCGTACACTGAACCTTATACTGAGCCATATACTGAACCGTATACTGAGCCGTGGACGGACATCTGGACTGACCCGACTTACAGTGAGCCTTTGTGGTAATTTATAAAATCAAGCAGAATAAGCCTGTGAAATTTATTTATTTCACTTGCTTGTTCTGCAATTTCGTTGCTTTTAATGAAAAAAGTTAAACACAAAATTATAAGAGTTAACCAAATAAAAGGAACATATGTTTTTACTACAGTGGCTAAATTTGTTTTTTATATAATATAAATAAAAAAATATCGTTTTTTCAGTTTAATATTATAGAAAATGCATCTTGTAAATTTTTTACAAATGAGTTATAATAAATTATAGGGTTTTCTGGCTTGTTATGCAGCTGAAATAAGTGGAAAATGACATATTATGCTTGTGACATTCTTATTTCAGCATTGATTGCAGATAAGCCGTCTGCTCTGTGAGAAGTTCTGCAATACTGTGACTGCCTGCCGATGATTGAAAAATCAGAAACAGGATTTTTCAGCCGAAGTTGAACGTATTTCAATAAAACGGAATTGAAAAGTTCCGTGCCGGCGATTTACGTGAAACGGAATCACTGAACGTGCTGTATACAGCAGGAACAGAACTGAAAAACGAAACACTTTTGACTGCTAATCACGGAATACCGTGAATTGCAGATTTATCGGATATGCAGAATGACCGCAGTTTGCAGTCTGTATGCGTTCTTGAATTAAGGAGTTGTTTTATGGATTTCAGACATACACCTGTTCTGCTTGCTGAATGTATTGAGGGACTTAATATAAATCCCGACGGCGTATATGTTGACTGTACTGCCGGCGGTGGCGGACATTCCTCTGCAATTGCTGCAAAATTAAGTGCAAAAGGCAGGCTTATTGCCCTGGACCGTGACCCCGATGCTGTGAAAGCCGCTTCGGAAAGACTGTCTGGGTTTGATAATGCCGTTGTCATTCACCGTAATTATTCGGAGCTTGACAACGTTCTGTCAGAAATTGGAATAAGCTGTGTTGATGGTATTCTCATGGATTTGGGAGTTTCCTCTTATCAGCTTGACGAAGAAAGCAGAGGGTTTTCCTATCATTCCGTTGATGCTCCGCTCGATATGAGAATGAGCAAGGAGGGAATGAGTGCAGCTGATATTGTTAACAGTTTTTCGGAGCAGCAGCTTGCAAATATCATTTTTGAATACGGAGAGGAGAAATTCTCACGCCGTATTGCTTCAAATATTGTGAAAGCAAGAGAAAATGCGCCGGTTGAAACAACTCTCCAGCTTGCCGATATTATAAGGGAAAGCATTCCGCAGAAAGCCCGCAGAGACAAAAATCCCTGTAAAAAAACTTTTCAGGCAATAAGAATTGCTGTCAACGGAGAATTTGAGCATCTTTCAATGGGTCTCGATAAAGCATTTGCGTGCCTGAAACCGCAAGGCAGACTTGCCGTCATCACTTTTCATTCGCTGGAGGACAGAATTGTCAAGCAGAGATTTGCAAGGTGGTGCAAGGGCTGTATATGTCCGCCTGATTTCCCCGTATGTGTATGCGGACACAAGCCGCAGGGAGTTCTTGTGAACAGAAAGCCTATAGAGGCGGCTCAGAGTGAGCTTGAAAAAAACAACAGAAGCAGAAGTGCCAAACTCAGAATTATAGAAAGGAGTGCGGATTGTAATGGCTGAAGATAATACTGTCAAGAAACTTGATAATGATTATACGGAAGAAACTGCTGAAAGCAATGAAAAATCCAAAGCAGGCAGAAAGCAGAAAAAACCTGTAATTAATATGAGTAATACTGAAACAAAAATCGGTTCTGTACTTACCATTATTGCCGTTTCCGCTCTCGCTGTCGTAATGCTTGGCGCAGTAATCTACAGTTTCGACAGGCGGAACACCATGTACAACAGAGTTTCTGACCTTAATAATGAACTCAGTCTTGCCGAAGCTGAGAATGTCAGGCTTCAGTCGGAGCTTGACAGCAAAATGTCTGCTAAAAATGTCGAGGATTATGCCGAAAATGTGCTGGGTATGCAGAAAATAGACTCCTCACAAATCCAGTATATTGAGATACAGACCGACGACGTTGTGAATATTCCTCAGCAGGACGAAAGCCTTATTGCAAAGATTAAACGCTTTTTTGATGCCTGTGTGGAATATTTCAGAGGGTAGTACAAATATAAATATAATACAGGCTGCCCCTGAACTGTATACAACGGCAAGAGACAGAGATATTGCCGCAGTGATTATGTAGAACACGGAGATACAGACGAGTGAACGGAAATATTAACGGAGCTGCTTTTCCTGAAAAATGATTAGCAGTTAAAGCAGTTCCTCTTTTATAAGTGTCACATTATCGTGTATCATCTTATGGGCAAAGACATCGTACAGAAAAAAAGATGTCACAGGCGGGGCAGTTAATTACCCTGCCTTATTATTTATAAGAAACTTTCAACAGAAAGGAAAATATATGGCTAATAACAAGAATTTGCCTACAAAATCAATGAAAATAAGAGCAAAGTCGGTCATGACTATTGTTTTTCTTATTCTGTTTTTTATTGTGGCAAGAAATTTTTTTGTAATTTCGGTGCTTGATAATGAAAAATATCAGGCTATGGCAAACGACCAGCATTTCGGTTCAATCACAATTTCTGCCCATCGTGGTTCAATTTATGACTCAAAAGGAAATGCGCTTGCGAAAAGTGCGTCTGTCTATAAAGTTTTCCTTGACCCGCAACAGTTCCGCAAGGATATGGAAAGCTTGCAGAAGCGTATTGACGAACGCAATGAGCAGATAAAAAATGGTACATATAAGCCTGAAATGCAGACTACTACGAATGAAAACGGCGTTGAAGTTCAGGTTATTGTCGAAGAAACCCTGCCGTCCTCCGCACAGACATTCCGTGAGGAAGCAATTTCCGTTCTCTCGGGAAAACTCGGAATTACTGCCGAAAAAGTTACAAAGGCTATGGAGGCGAATAATCAGTACAGTATTTTGCAGGAACAGGTTGAAAAGCCCGTTGCAGATGAGGTCCTTGCGCTGTTCAATCAGTACAACCTTGTAAGTCTCAATGTTGAGGAGGATACAAAGCGTTACTATCCGCAGAATGAACTTGCCGCATCTGTTATTGGTTTTACTGCTGCCGACGGTTACGGTATGTATGGAATAGAGTCATATTATGATGATTATCTTTCGGGAACGGACGGCAGAACGATTTCTGCAAAAGACTCCAACGGAAACGAACTCCCCTACAGGTATTCAAAGACCTATCCCGCAAAAAACGGTAATGACGTTTATCTTACCATTGATATGAATATCCAGTACTACCTTGAAAAGCACCTTGAGGAAATGGCGACAACTTACATGACAAAAAACAGAAGCTGTGCTATTCTCATGAACGCAAAGACGGGTGCAATTTACGGTATGGCACAATATCCGAGTTATGATTTGAATAATCCTTATGAAATTGCCGATTCTGCAATAGAGGAGCAGTTAAAGACTATAACCGATGATGCGGAATACAGCAGAATACAAGGTGAGGCAAGAGAAACGCAGTGGCGCAATAAGTGCGTTACTGAAAACTACGAGCCGGGTTCTGTATTCAAGGTTATCACAAGTGCCGCTGCATTTGAAGAAAATCTTATTGACAGATTAAAGGACAGCTTTTACTGTTCAGGTTCTATAAAGCTTGATGGTATGGCACAGCCTGTAAACTGCCACGATGTAAGCGGTCACGGCGCACAGACCTATCAGGAGGCACTCATGCACTCCTGCAACCCTGCATTTATGGAAATCGGCGCAAGACTGGGAGAAGAAAAATTCCTCTATTATTTTGACGCTTTCGGACTTGAAGAAGCTACTGGGATTGATTTGCCTGCTGAATCAAAAGGAAATATACAATCCTCTGACCTGTTTACAAATGTCGATTTGGGTATGTCTTCAATCGGACAGAACCACACAATAACTCCGCTTGAAATGATTACAGCTTATTGCGCTGCGATAAACGGCGGTTATCTGTTACAGCCTTATGTTGTTGAGAAAATTCTTGACGAGGACGGAAATGTCGTACTCAAGAATGAACGTACAGTTCGCAGACAGGTTGTTTCAGAGGAAACTTCCGCTATAATGCGTGATGCACTTTATCATGTAACGGTTGATAACGGAAGCGGCAATGTTAACATAAAGGGCTATGCAATCGGCGGAAAATCGGGTACTTCTCAGAGACTTTCCGAAACTGAAAAGGGACAGACGCTTGTGCAGGGTGCTGTTGAAGACGCAAGCAGACAGGAATATGGTGCATCTTACTGCTGTTTCACTCCTGCCGATGACCCTGAAATTATACTTCTTGTGCTTGCTGATATGCCTGATTTCAGAAATAACGGTGGAAAATATTACGGAAGTCAGGTTGCCGTGCCTACAGCAAGGGAAATCCTCACAGACGTTCTGCCGTATCTGGGAATAAGTCCCGAATACACAGACGAGGAACTTGCTGAACTTGATATAAAAGTACCTCTTCTTGAGGGGTCACTTGAAGATGCAAAGGCTACTCTTGATGGACTTGGCGCAAATTATGAAGTTATCGGTTCGGGTACTACAGTTGTTGAGCAGTCGCCGATAACAGGTTCGTCGATTGCAAAAGGCGGTACGGTTTACCTCTACACTGACCTTAATCCTATTCAGGAATATGTAACAGTTCCCGATTTTAAAGGCGTAGACCCTGAAACTGCCAACGATTCGATAGTATATCTGCGGTTGAATTATGTTGCAAAAGGTGCGTCTATACACCGTGAAGGTGCAGTTGTGGAAAGTCAGTCGCCGGCTGCGGGCGAACCTGTTCCGATAGGCACGACGATTGAACTTGAATTTCAGGTATATGACAGCGGAGACTGATTTATAGGAGATTGATTATGAAACTAAAAGATTTACTTGAAAACAAAGCCGTTATTTCAATCGGCGATACAGAAATCACATCGATTACAGACAACACAAAGAAAGTACAGAGCGGAAGTCTGTTCTTCTGTATCAAGGGCGGAAGTTTCGATGGTCATAATGCAGCAGCTGAAATGCTTGAAAAAGGTGCTGTAGCTGTAGTCTGCGAGCGTGATTTAAGATTGGGTGACAGACAGATTATTACATCTGATACACGTAAGCTGTATGGCGAAGTATGTGCGGCATGGTTCGGACACCCCGAAAAGAAAATGACGTTTATAGGCGTTACAGGCACAAACGGCAAGACTACTACGACAAGCATAATCAAGCACATACTTATGAGTACAGGTCACAAGACAGGTCTCATCGGTACGATACAGAACGAAATCGGCAATGAAATCCTGCATACAGACAATACAACTCCGTTTGCTTTCGAGTATATGGAGGTACTTGCAAAAATGGCGGACGCAGGCTGTGAGTACGTCGTTATGGAAGTCAGTTCCTTTGCACTTGTACAGAAAAGAATCGGCTCAACTCACTTTAAGTTAGCTGTGTTTACAAATCTCACACAGGACCATCTTGACTATCACAAGGATATGGAAGACTACTATCAGGCAAAGAAAATGCTTTTTGATATGTGCGATACTGCCATAATCAACATTGATGACGATTACGGACAGAGACTTTACAATGAAGTGAACTGCAATAAACTGTCATTCTGTATAAATAAAAGACTTGCTGACTATAAAGCTGATTCAGTGAATATAAAGTCAACGGGGAATAAATTTGCTGTGCTTTCAAATTCGGGAGTTATGCTTATAAATTCACATATTCCTGGAATGTTCAATGTATCAAATATGACAGCAGCTATAGCTGTATGTATCAGACTTGGTATTGATACTGACAGTATTATAAATGCAATTGAGAATTACAATGGAGTAAAAGGCAGATGTGAGGTTATTCCGACGGGCATGGATTTCACTGTTATCTGCGATTATGCACATACTCCCGATGCTATCGAGAATATTCTCAGGAGCGTTAAGGAATACACAGAAAACAGACTGATTTGCCTTTTCGGCTGCGGAGGAAACAGAGATGCCGCAAAACGTCCGAAAATGGCTCAGGCAGCAGCAAAGTATGCGGACAGACTTATCGTTACTTCCGACAACCCACGTAATGAAGTCCCCGAAGATATTATAAAAGATATACTTGTCGGACTCGAAAAAACGGATATTCCGTATGATGTTGTCGTTGACAGAAAAGAAGCTATCTTCTATGGCTTGCAAATTGCTGAAAAAGGTGATATAATAGTATTGGCAGGAAAAGGTCACGAGGATTATCAGATTCTTGCCAACATGGAACACATTCATTTTGACGAAAGAGAAATTGTTGCAGAGGGTCTGAAACTGCTGTAACAGGAGAGAAAAAGGAGTTGTTTTTGTAAATGTCATTCTGGATAATTAACTTGCTCACGGCGCTGCTTTCTTTCGGGATTGCCGCCGTATCAGGAAAATGGCTTGTGCCGTTTCTGCATAAAATAAAATTCGGTCAGCCGATAAAGGTGAAGGACGGTCCTGAATGGCACGCCAAAAAACAGGGTACTCCGACAATGGGCGGATTTATGTTCATTATCTCGTCTGTAATCATGACTATTGCTGGGTACTGGACTTATCGCATACAGGCAGGACTTGACGCAACTGACGCTGAAACGCACAATGCTTTCTACAGACTTCTCAGTGTACTTATTTTCTCACTCCTTTTCGGACTTATCGGATTTATTGACGACTACACAAAAGTTGCAAGAAAAAATAATGACGGACTTTCTGCAATTCAGAAAATCATTTTGCAGACTCTCTTCGGTCTCGGATTTCTTTTCATGCTTTATAAGTTCGGCGACGGCTCAACATCTATCGATTTAGGTTTCTGGCAGTCACCGCAGTTAGGAATATTCTACTATATTATAATGATACCCGTTATAATATATTTAACAAACGCAGTCAATCTTACAGACGGCGTTGACGGTCTTTGCGGTTCAGTTACATTTTCGGCTATGCTGGTTTTCACAGTCTGCTGTGCAATACTCAGACAGAATGAAATCTCATGCTTTACTATGGCACTCGCAGGCGGCTGTCTCGGTTTCCTTATATGGAATCTCAATCCTGCAAAGTGTTTTATGGGCGATACAGGTTCAATGTTTCTCGGTGCAGCCGTGACAGGTGTTGCGCTTGTACTTCACAAGCATCTTCTTCTTATACTCGTTGCAATGGTGTACATCATAGAGGCACTCTCTGTTGTGATACAGGTAAGCTACTTCAAGTATACCAAAAAGAAAACGGGAGAGGGTAAACGTATTTTCAAGATGACCCCTATACACCACCATTTCGAGATGTGCAAGTGGAGCGAATATAAAATTGTTATAACTTTTTCTCTCGCAGGAATTATTTTCGGAATTATAGGAATAGTAACATTATTGGTATTTTAAATTTGTGAAAGGAGACCGGTATGCCCAATATAGTCAGAACTAAAAGAAAGAAAAGAAGAAAAGGTGTATTTGTTGTACTTTTCGGCGGTGGCAGGAACAGCGATGTAAGTCTGTCTTTTTTTGCCTATGTCATGATACTTCTTGTTGTGGGAATTGTCATGATGGCTTCTGCGAGCTATGCGTGGGCTTACAGCGATTTCGGCGATGGTCTCTATTATGCTAAAAAACAGGCGGCGAACGCTATAATAGGTTTTATTCTGATGATTTTTTTCATGAATTTCGATTATCATAACTTCAAGAAAATGGAATTTCCGCTGGTGAAAAAGCTGAATATTGCGTCGCTGTTGTATTTTGGTGTTGCCATACTTCTTGTTGTGGTACTTTTTATAGGAAACACTGAAGGCGGTTCAATGGGTGCAAAACGATGGCTCACCATAGGGCCTGTTAACTTTCAGCCGTCAGAAGTTGCAAAACTGGCAATTATCGTATTTTTCGCCTACAGTATGGAAAAGGACGGCAGGAAGATGAATACTTTCAAAACCGGTATTCTTAAATATGCAGGTTATCTCGGTTTCTATGTTATTCTGATTGCACTTGAAAAGCATATCTCAGGTATTCTTCTTATAGGAACAATCGCTATTGCAATGATTCTCTGCGGAGGAGCTAATCTGAAGCAGTATATTCCGCTCGGTATTACCGCTATAGCGGCGGCGGCAGGATATATTTTCTGGCAGTACAATGTGCCGGGAAGTTATGTTCAGGTTCGTATAAAATCATGGCGTGACCCTTTTGCTGACGTTTTAAATGATACATGGCAGACTGCAAACTCTATTATTGCTATCGGTTCAGGCGGACTTTTCGGTCTTGGTCTCGGCAACTCCCGTCAGAAGTATCTTTATCTTCCTGAAACGAAAAATGACTTCGTTTTCCCGATTGTATGCGAGGAAATCGGTTTTGTCGGCGCACTTGCAATTATAATAGTATTCTTTCTTCTCGTTGTCGAGGGATTTTCAATAGCTGTCCGCTGTAAAGACAGGTTCGGAATGCTGCTTGCTGTAGGTATTACCACACAAATCGGCATACAGACTGTTCTCAATCTTGCCGTTGTAAGCAACCTCATTCCGAATACGGGTATCAGTCTGCCGTTTTTCAGTTACGGCGGTACTGCTTTAATTATGCAGCTTGTTGAAATGGGTATTATGCTGAATATCTCGAAACATCGTTACTATCCGCCTGAGAAACCTTCGGCGGACGAACAGGAAGAATAAGTTAATATATTTGATTAAAGGAGCAGATTTATGAAAGTTCTTATTTCATGCGGAGGCACAGGAGGTCATATAAATCCGGGACTTGCAATCGCAGATATAATAAAATCGAAATATCCTGATGCAGAATTTCTTTTCGCAGGTACTCCGAAAGGTATGGAGTCAAAGCTTGTACCGCAGGCAGGCTACAGAATGGAGACAATTAAAGTAGCAGGATTTCAGAGAAAAATCTCACTTGAAAATGTAGGCAGAAATATAAAAGCGGCTGCCTACCTTGCAGCTTCAGGAAAGCGGGCAAAGGAGATTATAAATAATTTCAAACCTGATATTGCTATAGGTACAGGCGGATATGCCGCAGGTCCTGTTATAAGAAAAGCCGCAAGAATGGGTATTCCGACAGCAATACACGAACAGAATGCCTATCCCGGAGTTACAAATAAACTCCTCTCAAAAGAAGTCGATTATGTCATGCTTACAGTCAAAGAGGCACTTGATTTCATGGACGAAAGCAAATTTGAGTACAGCGTTACTGGTCTCCCAGTGCGGAGCAATATAAATCATATCAGCAAGGCGGAGGCACGTAAAAAACTTGGCTTCAACAGCGATTTCACTATACTCTCTTTCGGCGGAAGTCTCGGCGCAGGCTGTATCAATGATACAATGACAGAAGCAATCAAGTGGCATTACGGAAAAAAACTGAAAATAAATCACATTCACGGCTATGGCGGTATGGGAAAGGATACTTTTCCGCAGGCAATGAAATCCGCAGGCATTCCGCTGAAAAACGACCGTCTGAGAATTACGGAGTACATAAATGATATGGACGTGTGCCTTGCTGCCGCAGACCTTGTGATATGCCGTTCAGGAGCGTCAACTCTTGCGGAACTTGAAGCGGCTGGCAAAGCCTCAATACTCATTCCCTCGCCGATTGTTGCAGGAAATCATCAGTATCACAATGCAATGGTACTCGGAAAAGCAGGTGCGGCGGAAGTTATTGAGCAGAAAGACGCATCGCCTAAGAGAATTATTTCAGAAATCGAAAAGCTTTATAAAAATCCCGATAAAGTTGCAGTCATGTCACATAGTGCGGCAAGTCTGCACCTGAATGATACAAATGAACGCATACTTGCAGTGGTTGATAAACTTATAGCAAAGGCAAAGTAACTGAAATCCGCTTTACAGCATAATATAAACAAAAAGCTGTGAGGTGGTCAGTTTGCAGAAATTTGTTATTACAGGCGGAAATCGTCTCAGCGGTGAAATAAATCTACAGGGCAGTAAGAACAGTGCATTGCCGATAATGGCGGGAACTCTTCTTGCAAATGGTGAATGCGTACTTAAAAGCTGTCCTGTGCTTACCGATGTATATTCCGCATCAAGAATTTTAAATTGTCTCGGCTGTAAGTGCCGGTTATCATCGGGAAATGCTGTGATTAATTCGTCGGGAGCGTCTTCCTTTGAAATTCCCGACGAACTTATGCGTGAAATGCGGTCATCGATAATGTTTATGGGAGCTATTCTCGGCAGAATGGGAGAATGTATTGTCAGCATTCCCGGCGGTTGTGAACTCGGTTCACGTCCGATTGATATGCACCTTGCTGCAATGAGAAAAATGGGCGTTGATATTTCCGACAGTAATGGCAGAATACATTGCCGTATACCGTCGGGAAGAGCGCATGGAGCAAAGATTTCATTGCTGTTTCCGTCTGTTGGCACAACGGAAAACATTATTCTGTGTGCAGTAACGGCGGAAGGAGAAACGATTATAAATAATGCTGCCCGTGAACCTGAAATATGCGACTTGTGCCGTTTTCTGCGGTGCTGTGGTGCGGATATAAAAGGTGACGGCGAAAGCAGGATTGTTATAAACGGAGTACCGAAACTTCATGGCTGTGAATATACGATAATGCCCGACAGAATTGTCTGTGCTACTTATATTTCAATGGCTGCTGCGTCGGGAGGAGAACTTATACTTAAAAATGCCTGTATTTCCGAAACAGAACCTTTCATTTCCGTTATGGAGCAGACGGGCTGCGGAATATATCTTGCGGACAACAGAATATACGTCCGCAAAGGTGCGAGACTTCGTGCGCTGAAAGACAGAGTACGTACAATGCCGCACCCTGGTTTTCCTACAGATGCGCAGGCGGTGCTTATGGCAGCACTAATTACTGCTGACGGAACAAGTGTTTTTGAGGAGAATATTTTCGACTGCCGCTATCGTCATACAGACGCATTTGTAAAAATGGGTGCAGATATTCAGGTTATGGGAAAAGTCGCTGTGGTGCGTGGAGTTAAGTCGCTCCATGGTGCTGATATTGATGCAACTGATTTGCGTGGCGGTGCAGCTATGGCAATAGCAGCACTTTCTGCGGAGGGTACAACACATCTCGGCAGTATTCACCACATAGACAGAGGTTATGAAAAATTTGAAGAGACTGTTTCTTCTCTTGGAGGAAAAATCATCAGGGAGTAAAGTCGGAGGTTTAAGTTAATATGAATGATGTGGAAAAGACAAATATTGAACGGCAGAACAGCGGTAAACGTATGCGCAGAAGAAAGCGCATGATGAGCGTGTATGTAATCACTATTATTCTGCTTGTTCTTACTATCGGCATTACAATGTGTTTTACTTTTTTGTTTAATATTGATAAGATTGTCGTTTCGGGAGAGTCACAGACTTATAGCGAGATGGATATTGTAAAAATTTCAGGCATTCGTGCAGGAGATAATCTGTTTCGGCTGAATACAAAAAAAGCCGAACAGAAAATAATGGACGAGCTTTTATATGTTGAAACGGCAGATGTAAGCAGGGATTTTCCGTCAACGCTCCGCATCAACGTTACACGCTGTATTCCCGCCTATAATGTGCAGTATGATGACGGTGTACTGCTGGTAAGCCGACAGGGAAAAATACTTTCAGATAATAATTTTTACTCAGACATAGAAAATCTTCCGATAATCTACGGACTTCAACCTTCCGAAACAGAGGCAGGAAAAGCACTTCAGTCCGTAAATCCCAACAAGTATGATGCTTTTTCGCAGATTATAAGCCGTTTTGACAGGGACGACAATGCACTGATTGAATCAATTGACATAACAAATGAGTATGAAATTGTTGTTAATTACAGAAACGGACTTGTTTTTGAAATGGGCAACTGGAGCGATGTGGAATATAAACTCGACCTCGCACAGAATGTTATGAATGATGATACAATCAAGGGCAAAAAAGGATTTCTTAAAATGGTGGGTTCAAATCAGTGCAGTTTCAGAGGAAACGGCGAAGTCGTGACAACTACAGAAACGGTGACTACAGCTGCAACGGCTGTTACTGCGGAGACGGCTACAACGGCAGCAGCAAGCACTACAACTGCTGTTGCAGTCACAACAACTGAACCTGTTGTTGATTATGATTATGGTTATGGTTATGACAATGACTATAATTATAACAATAATTATGGTTACGGCAACGGTCTGACTGATAACGACGGCGACGGTATTCCTGACCAGTACGGAGAATATTTCGCTGACTATGACGGTGATGGCTATCCTGATGACCCGAATGACTATAACGGAAATGGTATTCCTGATGACCAGGAAGTCTGGATGGACATTGACGGAGACGGTATTCCCGATTATGGCTACACAGATTATGATAATGACGGTGTTCCTGACCAATGGGGATAATTCATAAAAATTTAATTAAAATATATTAAAAAATTGTACAATGTGCAGAAATTAATTAATAATAGCTGTGAGACTTGCAAAAATCAGTGGAATATGCTAAAATTATAAGTGTATTTATAGCTTGAAATTCACAGACAAAGATTGAAGAAAAGTAGGAGGAGTTTCAAAATGTCAGATTTCAATTATGAGGAAGCAATGGAACCCGATGTTAATATAAAGGTCATAGGCGTTGGCGGCGGTGGCGGTAATGCCGTGAACTGTATGGTTGACTCAGGTGTAAGCAATATTGAGTATATTGCTATAAACACTGACGCAAAGGCTTTGAATAAATCAAAGGCTACAACAAGAATACCGATTGGTGCAAAACTTACTAAGGGCAGAGGTGCAGGAAATAAGCCCGAAATAGGACAGCGCAGTGCAGAGGAAAACAGGGACGAAATAGAGGCACATCTTAAGGGTGCTGATATGATTTTTATTACCGCAGGTATGGGCGGCGGAACAGGTACGGGTGCTGCTCCTGTCGTTGCAAAAATCGCAAAGGAAATGGATATTCTGACCGTTGCAGTTGTTACAAAGCCATTTCTTTTTGAAAGAGAACAGAAAATGGCACAGGCCGAAAGAGGTATCGCAGAACTGAGAAAATATGTTGATTCCCTTATTGTCATTCCTAATGAAAAACTTCTCGACGGCAAACAGCAGCTTACTATGATGCAGTCCTTCTCACTTTCAGATGATGTTCTTAAAACAGGTGTAAAGAGTATTTCGGATCTTATCGTTGAAGAGGGTTACATAAACCTCGATTTCGCCGACGTTTCCACAATTATGAGAGGTGCCGGATATGCACACATGGCAATCGGTCATGGCTCCGGAAAGGAAAAGGCAAAAGAGGCTGCAAATGCAGTTATCTCCAGCCCGCTTCTTGAAACTTCAATTTCAGGCGCAAAGAGACTTCTTATCAATATTGCTATGTCCGAAGATGTTCTCTCTTCCGATGTTGACGCAGCTACAAAGATGATTACAGATACAGCGGCAGACGATGTTGAATTTATTTTCGGTACTGCATTCAAGGAAGGTATGCAGGACGAAATGACAATTACTGTTATTGCAGCAGGTTTTGACGACCCTGACGCTCCTGTTATTGAAGAAGAGGAAGAGTTTGTCGCTCCTCCTGCAAAGGAAGAACCTGAAGAAGAAGTTATTAAAATAGATAATCCCCTTATCGACGGTCTCAGTGCAGCTGAAGAACGCCCGTCAAATACAAGACAGCCTCAGCCACAGTCTCAGGATTATGACCTTGACGATATTCTTAAAATTCTCGGCAGTTGATTTGCTTTCAAAGGCGATTGTTGTGACAGTCGCCTTTTAATTTTTCGGCGGAATACACAGAAATCAACCTGAAAATTCTACATAGTTGATAATTGAAACTTTACATAAAATGTGGTATAATTATTATAAGGCACTTTATGCTTAAAAATACTGCCGCAAATTCATGCGGAGAACGGAGTGAAATAATGGAACAGCCAACCGTATTACGTACCACTAAAATCGGCGGTGGTTTTGTCAAGGAGGACGTTTTACAATATCTTGACGAATTAAATTCAAAAATCGAATCAATGGAAAAAGAACTTGAAGAGGCGAAAGGAGCAAATAAACCTGCCGTTGACCAGCAGGAAATCGCAAAGTACAGAACTCAGATTGATAATCTTCAGGAAAAACTCAATGCTGCAAATAACGGCTGGAGAGCTGCAAGAAAAGAAAATGAAGAACTCACAAAACAGCTTGACCAGATAAAAGCCGGTAAAGGCATTCCTACAGGAAATGCAAATCAGGCTGCACTTGACGCTGCTAAAAAGGAAGTCGCTGCACTTAAGGCACAGCTTGCACAGCAGAAATCCGCAGGTACAGCACAGCCACAGAATAACGCTGCACTCGATGCCGCTAAAAGAGAAATTGACAGACTTAAAGCACAGCTTGCACAGAAAACAGGTGCTGCTCCTGCTGCTGATAATTCCGCAGTAAATGCTGAACTTACAAAAGTTAAACAGGATTTGGCAAAGGCTGTTGCTGAAATAAAGTCAAAGACCGAACAGCTTAACGCAAAGACTAAGGAATCTGCTGATAAGGACAGCAGGATTGCCAAACTTACAAAAGACGTTTCTTCTGTTTCAAGCAAAGATGCTGAGATTACAAAACTCAAGGGCGAAATTTCAAAGCTTAATGAGAAAATGAGCAATCCTACTGCTCTTCTGAATGACCTTATGAGTAATATTCTCAATAATGCACAGGAATCAGCTGATAAGAGCAAGAAGGAAGCAGAGGAAAAAGCTGCGTCCACATTGAAAGAAGCTCAGGAAAAAGCTGATAAAATTATCAGGGAGGCAGACGACAAGGCTAAAAAGACTGTTGACGACGCAAATGCAACTGCTAAGAAAACTGTCGATGATGCAAATAATGTTGCCGATAAAGCAGTGAGAGATGCAAATGTTGAGGCTAAAAAACTTAATGAAATGTCATCTACTGTACGTAATCTTCTCCTCAATGAGATTGAAAGTGTCAACAGCAAGTTTACAAGTCTCACAGATGCTGTAAACAAGCTTGCGGTTCAGACAACTGAAAAACTCAAGGAAACAAATAATATCATAAGCGAGGCTAAAAAAGCCGTGGAAACAGGCAAAGACGACAATATAAAGCTTGCGGAAGTTAAAAAAGCTGATTTCAAGCCTGCCAACGCACCAAAATCCGCTGTTCAGCAGAATGCTCCGAAATCTCCTGCTGTTTACGGAATGGACGATATTGTTATCAAAAAACCGGCTGAGCCTGCAAAATCTGCTGTAAATACTGCACCACAGAAACCTGCAACTCCGCCCGTCCGTGAAACTCCTAAGCCTGCACCGAAAAAGCCTGTAAGCAATTTCGGATTTGATATGGCTGAACTGCTTAAGGCTGCTGAAGAGGAAGCAGCTAAGAATGCAGACTGATTTATGAATTTTATTTCCGGCATTCTGCGGTTTTCCTGCGGATTGTCGGGAATAATATAATAATACTCTTAAAACTGAATACAGATAAGATTGATTGTTGGGTGAATATCTTGCTTGATTTGGATTTCAATTTAAATAAATTCTGTAGAAAAACTGACGAGGAACTTG
This sequence comes from uncultured Alistipes sp., assembly GCA_964460175.1. Lineage (GTDB taxonomy): Bacteria > Bacillota > Clostridia > Oscillospirales > Ruminococcaceae > Ruminococcus. Next base: position 251,097 of record CAYWPN010000001.1, read on the forward strand.
TCGTAATCGCACAAAGCGACAAAAATGCAGTGAATGCACTTGTATTCCGCTACATGAAACTCGTCTTTATAAAAGCAGGAATTTATACTTCTTCCGATGCTGACTTAGATGATTTGAGACAGGAAGGACTTATGGGACTTCTGAGGGCAATTGCTTCATTTGACATTCACAGAGGTGTGAAGTTTTCCACCTTTGCGGAAGTCTGCATTGTAAATCAGATGAAAACTTTTCTTGTGAAATCAAGAAAAAATTCACTCCCTTGCGAAAGTCTGGACGATATTTCGGCGGAGTCTATTTCAGAGGAGGAAACTCCTGAGAGTATTTATATAAATAAAGAATTTTTTTCTGAATTATGGTATGCTGTGGATAGTATTCTTTCCGCAACAGAGGGAAAAATTTTCAGCTTTTATATTCAGGGCATGAGTTACAGGGAAATCGCCGGAAAATTAAGCATTTCCGAAAAATCTGTGGATAGTGCCATGCAGAGAGCGAGAAAGAAAATCCGTGCATATTTCGGAAAACATTGAAACGGTTATGTAGTTTAATCAAGAACGCTGTATGCCATATGGTTCGCAGAAGTATAGGTGCAATTCCTGTCGTAACACAAATCTGATAAGTGAGGTATTTTAAAATGTACGAGGACAAGACTTTAGTCTGTAAGGATTGTGGAAATGAATTTGTTTTCACAGCAGGCGAACAGGAATTTTTTGCTGAAAAAGGTCTCACCAATGAGCCGAAAAGATGCAAGAGCTGCCGTGACGCAAAGAAAAACGGCGGAAGAGGTGAGCGTGTGATGTACACAGGTGTCTGCGCTGTATGCGGCGGAGAGGCAAAAGTTCCGTTTGAACCAAGAGAGGGCAGACCCGTTTATTGCAGCGACTGTTTTTCACGTCTTAACAAAGACTAATCCCATGCAATCCTATGTGCCATTCTCCTGTTATGCGGTGGGAATGGTGCATTCTAAGGCGGATTTCAGGGCATTACCTGCAATCTGCACCAATTAAAAAATTAACCGGAAGGAAGTATATGTTTTATGGAAATTACTAAAAATACTATCATCGGCGATATTCTCGATGCTGATTTTGAAGTTGCTCCTTATTTTCTTGATATGGGTATGCACTGTCTGGGCTGTCCTGCGTCAAGAGGAGAAACAATCGAAGAGGCTTGTGCTGTTCACGGTACAAATCCTGATGAACTCGTTGAAAAGCTCAACAAGCATTTTGCTGAAAAAGCGTAAGTAAATCGACAGCGTGCTGATTTTGTCGGCACGCTGAATTTTTTAACAGGAGTAAATTTATGCTTGATAAAAGACTTGAATTGTGTGCGGAATTTGTAAGCGGTAAAGGTGCGGTATGCGATGTTGGTACTGACCATGGCTATCTTGCTGTTGAACTGATAAAATCAGGAAAATGCGAAAAAGTAATTGCTTCTGATATTAACGAAAAACCGCTTGAATGCGCAAGAAAAAACGTCGAAAAGTACGGTGTTGCGGATAAAGTTGAACTTGTGCTGTCCGACGGATTTGAAAATATAAATCTTGATGGCGTGACCGATGTTGTAATTGCAGGTATGGGCGGAGAAACGATTGTTAGCATACTTGAATCATGCTACTCTGGTATTGACCTCCGTATGATTTTACAGCCTATGACAAAGCCCGAAATTCTGAGGAAATTTCTTGTTGAAAATATGTGCTGTGGTGATGTTACCGAAAAGGCTGTTGAGGACGGCGACAAGATTTATACGGTTATGTGCGTGGAAATATGTACTGATACAGATGCGTACCACAGACTGACAGAATATGAAGCTATTGCCGGATTTTTTGATGATGATGACGAAATGGGTAAAAAATACCGCCAAAAGCAATCCGAAAGACTTGAGAAAAAGGCGGTATCGCTTGAAAAATCAGGCAGAATTAACGATGCAGTTCATTGCAGGGCATTGAGCCGAAAACTTATTGAGGGCGTGAAACCCGAAAGTATTAAAGATATATATAGTTTCCTTGACGAAAAATATCCGTTTTCTTTGCAGGAAAAGTGGGATAATTCGGGCTTGCTCGTTAAAAGTGTATCTATGGATACATCAAAAATTCTGCTTGCACTTGACATTACCGATCTTGTTGTAATGGAGGCAGACAGCAAAAAAGCGGGACTGATAATTTCTCATCACCCTGTAATATTCAATCCGATTAAAAAAATAGATACCCGAAATCCTGTTTTCAGCCTGATTCAGTGCGATATATCGGCAATCTGTATGCACACTAATCTTGATATTGCAGAGGGCGGTACTAACAGCGTTATTGTCAGAAAAATTACCGAAAAATGCGGTGAATTAAAAAATATTGAATATCTGGAGGATTTCGGCAATGGTACAGGTTTAGGCTATATTATTGAACTTAAAAATAATATTGATATCCGTGATTTTGTTAAAATCCTGAAAAATATCTTCGGACTTGAAAATATAAGAATGAGTAAATCATGTAAATACTTTATATCAAAAATTGCGGTTTGCTCGGGTTCGGGCGGTTCACTTCTCGGACTTGCAATTGAAAATGACTGTGATGTACTTATTACGGGCGATGTCAAGCATGATGTGTGGATTGACGCAAATAACCATAGTTTTACTGTTTTCGACTGCGGTCATTTCCACACAGAAAATCTTGTTTTATGGGAGTTAAGACGTGTGCTTGAGGAGAAGTTCCCGTTGCTTGATATTGAAATTGCAAAAAGTTCAACTGCTCCTTTTATTAATCCCGATATGTATTTATGAGGTGGGAAATGAGTATATTTATCTGCCCTGTATGCAGTGAAAAGCTCGCTTTATCGGGAAAAAGTTACGTATGCCCGAAAAATCACTGCTTTGATATGGCAAAAAGCGGTTATTTAAATCTTCTGACTGCAAAACACGGTACAGTTCACGGCGACAATAAATTTATGCTTCGTGCAAGACGTGATTTCCTTGAAAAAGGCTATTATTCGCCGTTGCGTGAAGCAGTGTGCAAAACGGTTATAAAGTACGCTGAACAGGGAAATATAATTCTTGACGCAGGTTGCGGTGAGGGTTACTATACATCGGCTGTCCGTGCGGAAAATTCTGTACTTTCAGTTTTCGGGATTGACATTTCAAAAGATGCTGTGGAAATGGCGGCAAAACGTTATAAAAGTATAAGTTTTCTTGTTGCGAGCGTGTTTCATATTCCTGTGCAGTCGGAAAGCTGTGACATTTTACTTACAATGTTCGCTCCGTACTGCAAAGAAGAATATCTCCGTGTACTGAAATCCGGCGGCACTATGATTATGGTTATACCGTCCGAAAATCATCTGTGGGAACTCAAAAAGGCGGTCTATGATACTCCATATAAAAATGAGGTCAAGCCGTATGAACTGGACAGATTCCGCCATATAAGTACTGAACATATTAATTTTACGATGAAAATTGATAACAAGGCAGATATTCAAAGTCTTTTTTCCATGACTCCATACTACTACAGAACCGGAAAAACTGAACAGGAACGCCTGAATAGTCTTGAATATCTGGAAACACAGGCGGATTTTGAAATCCTGACTTACAAAAAAACAGAAAAGGACTGATTTTATGGCTCTGGACGGAGCATTTCTCTATGCGGTGAAAAATGAATTGCAGGAACTTGTCGGCGGTCGTATTGAAAAAATCTACCAGCCGTCCCGTGAGGAAATCGTTATATCAATCCGCAAAAAAAAGCTCTATATTTCGGCGAATGCAGGTAGTGCAAGGGTACACATAACGCAGAAACAGCCTGACAATCCGCAAGTACCGCCGATGTTCTGTATGCTCCTGCGCAAAAAAATCGGCAGTGGCAGACTTGTTGAAATCCGGCAGGACGGTCTTGAAAGAATACTCTTTTTTGACTTCGAGTGCGTGAACGAGCTGGGCGACGTGGTGAAAATAACTCTTGCCTGCGAGATTATGGGACGATGTTCCAATCTGATTATAATAAACGACGAGGGTAAAATAATCGACAGTATCAAGCGTGTTGACGAGGAAATGTCAAGGGAAAGAATGGTGCTTCCCGGAATGAGATACACACTTCCGCCAAGGGATGACAGACTGAATTTTCTTACTGCTGACCCTGAAACTATCGTCGCACGGCTCAGGGAGACAAATTCCGCTGAACTTTCAAAGGCTCTGATACGTGTTTTCGAAGGAATTTCTCCAATACTTGCAAGGGAATGGACGTTTTTTGCAGGTCGTGGAAATTATCTGCAAAGTGATACAATTGACGGTGACCAGCTTGACCGGCTGCTGTTTATAATCAAGAAAACCCGTGAACAGCTTGTCAACGGGAACTGCTGTTTTTCGGCAGCAAGTACAAAAGAGGGTGTGTTAAAAGATTTTTCTTTTATCCGCCTGAATCAGTTTGGTACTCTTATGTACACAAAGGAAATCCCGACAGCGTGCGAACTCCTCGACTATTTCTATTGTGAAAGGGACAGGACAGTCCGCACGAAACAGCGTGCAAATGACCTTTTTAAACTGCTTGTAAACCTTACGGAGCGCACGTCAAGGCGAATTTCAGCACAGAAACAGGAACTTTCCGAATGTGCTGAAAAGGATTACTACAAACTTTGCGGAGACCTTATTTCCGCAAATATTTACCGCATAAAAAAAGGCGATTTATCGGCGACTGTAGTCAATTTTTATGACGAAAGCAATCCTGAAATCACGATTGAACTTGATGTCCGCAAAACACCTTCGCAGAATGCACAGCATTATTACGGAGAGTATAAAAAATGCGTTACGGCAGAGGAAAAATTAACTGAGCAGATTTCAAAAGGTGAAGAGGAATTGCAGTATCTTGACAGCGTTTTCGACGCTCTTACACGTGCTGAGTATGAAAACGATATAATTCAGCTGAGAATTGAACTTCGTGAACAGGGGTATATAAAATCAGGAGGAAGCAAGTCGAAACCTCCGAAAGCGTTACCACCGATTGAGTATAAATCGAGTGACGGATATACAATTCTTGTCGGCAGAAACAATCATCAGAATGACCAGCTTTCACTTAAATTTGCCGAAAAATCAGATATATGGCTTCATACACAAAGTATAACCGGTTCTCATGTAATTGTTGTTACAGACGGTGAAACTCCGCCTGACAGAACTATCGAAGAGGCAGCAATTATTGCGGCATTCAACAGTAAAGGGCGGAGTTCAGACCTCGTGCCTGTTGATTACTGCCTTGCAAGGTACGTGAAAAAACCGTCGGGAGCAAAACCAGGAAAAGTTATATTTACAAACTATAAAACGGCATTTGTCAAGCCGAATGAGGAAATTGAAAGTAAACTGAGGGTATAATTATGGTTCTTAAAGATGAATTTTTTAATCGTGATGCGCTTGATGTCGCTCCTGAACTCGTCGGAAAAATCATTGTCCGCCGACTTGATGACGGAACGGAAATCAGTGAGAGAATAGCGGAAGTTGAGGTGTACAGAGGTGTGGAGGACAAAGCCTGCCACGCTTCAAAGGGACGGACAAACCGGACAGAGATGCTTTATGCTGAAAGCGGACTGCTGTATGTTTACCGCTGTTACGGCGTGCATTGGCTCATGAACGTTGTTACAGGCGAAAAAGAACAGCCACAGTGTATACTGATGCGGTGCGGAGAAGTTCACGACGGTCCTGCGAAACTGACTAAATATCTGCAAATCGATGGCAGTTTCAATGGTGAAAAAATATGCGGTAATGACAGAATACGGATTGAAGACGACGGCTACAGACCAAAAATAAAGACGGCTGCAAGAGTTGGTATCGACTATGCAGAAAGATACTGGCGCAATATAGAATGGCGGTATATAGCCGAAAAGGAGTGATTGATTGAATATAGTTTCGGTCGGCTGGAACTGCGTTTACAACAGTGGTTACAGATATATTTCTGACAGAAATACCTGCCTGCTTGTTCTCGCACGGAGCAGAATATCAATAAATAATAAAGTTATGCCGAAAAACACGCTGATAATCTACGACGGCACGACTGCTGTCAATTATTCGTCGGCAGACGATTTCCTTATATGCGACTGGATTTCATTTGAAGCTGACAAAGATACTGATTTTCTTGATGAGGAACTCGATTTCAATGTGCCTATAAATAATTCCGACAGCGGTTTTATCAGTCAGCTTGTGCGGAATATCACAGCAGAGTTTTACTCCATGAACGGCAGACGAATTAAAATGCTTGATTTCATGATGAAAACTCTGCTTATGAAAGCTGCGGAGGGCTGTACTCACAGGGACAGCATACAGGCAGTTGCTGAACCGCATTTCAGTTCGCTTATTGAACTCCGTGAGAAGATTTACCGCAATCCGCAGATGAAATGGAACGTCGATACAATGGCGGCTGATGTCAATATGTCACGCTCCTATTTTCAGCACGTCTACCGTGAAATTTTCGGCGTATCGTGTATGACTGACGTAATCAGCGGAAAAATCGAGAAAGCTAAGGAAATACTCAGCGAGACGGGCTGTACAGTATCTCAGGTTGCTACTATGTGCGGTTACGAGAATGAAGAGCATTTTATGCGGCAGTTCAAGAAAATTGTGGGCGTTACTCCTACGGGATACAGGAAAAAGAGTTGATGTATAAATTATTTTTGGAGGGTAAATAATGGAAGAGGCTGTTACCATACTTTTAGTTATTTTAGGAGTATTATTTATTACAGGAATTGCAAGTGCAGTTTTAGCTTTTATTTTTGTAAAGAAAAAGGTACACCCGATTATTTCAATAATTCTTTCTTTTATATGCTGGCTTGGTATTGTTATTCCAATAAAATATACAATAGGTTTCTTTTTCTCAGGAATTTCTATGCTTTTAGTGGGCATTTATAGTGTGATAATTATCGTAAAATCTGTAAAAGTTATGAAAAAATAACTTTCTGTTGATGAAATGAGGTGCAGAGATGATATTATACAGACCCGTCGGCGAAAAAGAACTTGCACTTATTGCTGAAAGCGGTTACAGTGAATTTCCGCCGAGACTTCCGGAACAGCCGGTTTTTTATCCCGTACTTAACAGGAAATATGCAGAAGAAATTGCTGAAAAATGGAATACAAGGGATAAAAATTCAGGTTATAAAGGGTATGTTACTGAATTTGAAGTTGATGATGATTATATCGGAAGATATGAAGTGCAGACTGTAGGAGCGTCGTATCATCAGGAATTATGGATACCGGCTGAAGGCCTTGCGGAGTTCAACAGTCATATCACAGGAAAAATCAAGGTAATTGCCGAATTTTAAAGGAGTGTTATTGTATTGCTGTCAAAAGAAGAAATTATCTGTTTGATAAAAGAAATAACAGATGTTTCAGGCAAGACTGAAGAACAGGTTGAATGTCTGATTGAAAATCTTAAAAAAGGCGTAACTGACCCGCAAATTTCGGATTACATATTCTGGAGCGATATGACTCCCGAAGAAATAGCAGATAAGGTATTGAGTTACAAGCCGATATTGCTGTAATAATTTCTGTAATGCAGGAAAAAGCCTGTCCGGTTAAAGACAGGCTTTTTATGTACGTTATGAGTTAGAATAATCTGAATGATAGTCGTCAAATACGCTACCACGCATACCTTCAACGATAAGCATAATTAAAGTAATTATACAGAACACAAACAACACAATTTTATTATCAATATCAGGTCTTGTGATTTCAGACCACATATATACTTTGTTTGCTACCCATGCAGTCGGAAGAATATGTTCATTTAAAGCATTTGTAATTGCTTCTGGAAACATACAGTTAATAATATATGAACCTGAAAACATCAAAAATAATTCACTTTTAGGCGAAATTAGTGCAATAACAAATATGGCAATAAAGAATATTTTCCAGCCGATTGCTATATCAAGGCACACAACAAGAATTACATTGAGTACAGTACTGCACAGTAATACAGCAAAAAACAAAAATGTTAGTACATTATTTAATGCTTTTAAAAAATATATTAAAAGTGGTGGTGCAGCCAGTACGGAACTGACAATATTAAGCATTATAATTTCAAGAATTGTATGAAACATATACAAACCTCTTTTCATTTTTAATTTATTTTGTTTATTATAAAGAAATTTTAAGAAAAATTTGTGATAATTTTGTGAAAATATGATGAAAATTTTTTTGCCGATTATTTTTATAAAAACTATTGACAAACGCATATTCATGTAGTATAATAGTATCATACCTTATCAAGAGTGACGGAGGCAACAGAGCCTGTGAAGTCCGGCAACCTGCATTAATGCAACGGTGCTAAATTCTGCGGTATTATTTCCGGAAGATGAGGATTTTTTACAAAAATCATGGCACTCCGGACAGGAGTGCTTTTTTAATGGAGGTCAAAAAGATGAAAAAAGTTTTTTTTACTTCTGAGTCTGTAACAGAGGGACACCCCGATAAAATCTGCGACCAGATTTCAGATGCCGTACTCGACGCAATGCTTGAACAGGACGAAAATTCCCGTGTTGCGTGCGAGACGGTTGTAACAACGGGTATGATAATGTGCATGGGTGAAATTTCCACGAAAGCCGACGTTGATATTGCCAAAATCGCAAGAAAAGTGGTTGCTGATATTGGCTACGACCGTGCAAAGTACGGCTTTGACGCACACACCTGTGCAGTACTTACTTCAATCGACGAACAGTCGCCAGACATTGCTATGGGAGTTAATGAGGCTTATGAGTACCGTGAGCAGAACGGCGACAGTGACGGTCTTTCAAACGGTGCAGGCGACCAAGGTATAATGTTCGGCTATGCCTGCAATGAAACCCCTGAACTTATGCCGCTGCCGATTTCGCTTGCTCATAAGATTGCACTGAAACTCACGGAAGTGCGCAAGGACGGTACGCTCCGCTATCTCCGTCCCGACGGCAAGTCGCAGGTTACTGTTGAGTACCACGACGACAGGCCTGTGAGAGTTGATGCTGTAGTCGTATCATCACAGCATTCCGCAGACGTTTCACTTGAACAGCTCCGCCGTGATATTGAGGATTTGGTTATCCGTGAAGTTATTCCTGCTGAACTCATGGACGAAAATACAAAGATTTACATAAATCCTACAGGACGTTTTGTTGTCGGCGGACCACAGGGTGACAGCGGTCTTACAGGACGTAAGATTATTGTCGATACATACGGCGGTTACTCACGTCACGGAGGCGGTGCATTCAGCGGTAAAGACCCGACTAAAGTTGACAGAAGTGCCGCTTATGCCGCAAGATATATCGCTAAGAATATCGTTGCCGCAGGACTTGCTGACAAGTGTGAGGTACAGCTTTCCTATGCTATAGGAGTTGCAAAGCCGATTTCCATTCTTGTTGATACATTCGGTACAGGAAAAGTCGACGAAAATGTGCTTGCTGACGCTGTTTCGGAAGTGTTCGACCTCAGACCGTCTGCAATAATCAGGATGCTTGATTTGAAAAAACCGCAGTACAGACAGCTTGCCGCATACGGTCACATGGGACGTGAGGATTTGGGCGTTGCATGGGAAAAAACCGATAAGACAGAAGCTATAAAATCAGCAGTTAAAAAGTAAAAACAAAAGCCTGAGTTTTTTGCTCAGGCTTTTGTTAATTTCCTTCAAAATAAAATCCTTCAACCATATCTTCTTTAACAGAGTAAATTACAGTAACCTTGTTGCCGTTATTGAGTGTGATAGTCTGATATATTCTGCCGTCTTTGGTTGAGTAGGACGGAGTAAACCACTGAGGCATTTCATAAATAAATTCGTCGAGTATATAGTTAACAGGATAGACAACTATTCCTTTTTTTCTGGTGGAAGTATCATTCATATCTGACTGGTCGGAATAGTCATCTCCATAGTGAATAAGAGTTGAACTGCACATATCAAGAGGAGAAAGCCAGAAATTATAAAGCTCACTGCCATAATATATATAATTTACAAATTCCTGCATATCGGTGTATCTGTCTATATAATAAGGAGAAGGTGAATAGATTTGTGTTTCCTCGCCGAGATAATCATAGAATTCACGTTCATAATAACTACTATAAAATGTAGGGTCCATATCCCATTCTTCATATCCGTTATATTCCTGTTCTGACATTCTCAGTTCATTAAGAACGTCTGACATAGTAATGTGAATATTTTCAATATTTGGATAAAATTCGTTTGACTGATTTCTTATTTTGTCGAGACCATTATTCAAATCGGAGGCTGGCAGTTCGTGAACCTCTTCGGAATAAAATCTGATGTAGATGATATTGTAGTCATTCGTATCAATTATGCAGTCAAGGAGACGTTCGCTTTTTCTGCCATAGTTTCTGTACTTCCATTTGTAGATGTATATAAGGTCATTACCGCCGTCCTGCCATGCCTCATCAAGCTTTATATCAGTTCCACACGCAATATAAGTAGTTTTGTTATAGCGTGACATAGCTTTTACTACAGCAGACGCAATTTCTTTCTGAGTGGTGTTTACCTTTTTGTTTGACTTATTGAGAATTGCCATAGGATTGATTATTTCACGTTCAGAAGAAAGATACACGGCATTATCTTCTGTTTTGCTGATACTCCTGAAGCCTTCGTCATTATTACTTCTGTTGAAAATCTGAACAATATCAATCGCAAAAAATCCCGATACAAGAATGACGGCAGTGAGAAGAGCAAAAATTATGTTGTGTTTCACAGGCATTCACCTCCTGAAATTGTTATAAATATTGTCGTACCTTCATTCAGTTTGCTGTCGATTTCAAGCACAGCGTTGTGGAGTTTGGCAATTTCCGCACACAATGCAAGTCCGAGACCTGCTCCGCCGGCTTTTCTGCTCCGGGACTTGTCAACCATATAGAAAGGCTCAAATACTTTCTTCATATCTTCCCTGCTCATACCTATGCCGAAATCCGTGATTGTAATAACAGCGTCTCCTTCGTACATAGCGCAGTTGAGTATGATTTTTTCACCCATCGGTGAAGCCTTGACAGCGTTTTCAATGATGTTGTACAAAAGCGATTTGAAAAGTTCCTCGTCGGCAGAAACAGTAATATCCTCATAGTTGCATACAAGCGAAACTTTGTTCTTATCCAGCAACGGAGTTAATGCAGTTTTTGTCTCTGTAATGAGTTTCGGCAGACTGACGGGCTTTTTCTCTATGTCAGTACCGCCAAGGGTTATCAGTTCCATGAGTTTACCCGAAAGTGAACGAAGTCTCTTTGTCTCTTCTACGATAGTACCTGCGTACTCCATGCGGTCGCTGTCGGAGATATTTTTCTTTATGCGGAGTAAGTCGGCAAAACCAAGAATAGAGGTAAGCGGAGTTTTCATTTCGTGGGCGAGATTTGCAATAAAAGTCTGCCGTGTTTCAGCGACGTTCTCAAGTTTCTGTGCATGGGACTGTACTGCCTCCGCCATGGAGTTCATATTGTCCGCAAGCTGACAGAATTCAAGACTTCCTTTGCGCTTTATTCTCATATCATATTTACCGCCTGCAATTGCCTTTGTATAGATGTTCAGCCTTTTCAGCGGACGGAGCAGGGCAATAGTCATGACGAGTAAAATAAGTGATACTACAGCTGACGCACCTATGCTGACTTGCCTTATGAAGTCGGACTGCTGTTCTTTCATTGTGTATATTTCGGATATATCGCTTGCTGTGACTAAAAAATAAGTCATTCCCTCAACCTTCACAGCTGAACCGATGAGCATCATATATTTATCTTCGACGGGAAAAACAGCTGTTCCGTATTCGTTTCCTGTAGTATCGATGTTTTCAATGAAGTTGTCACGGACTACTGCGTTAAGCTTATCAGACATATTTCTTGCCACCATATTTCCTGATGAGCTGTAAATTGCTGTATCGGGATTGTTCTCATTTACCACGTCAACTGCAATCAGTGTTATTTTGTAAATATCGAATGTGAGTTCACCAGAGATGAGTTTTTCATAAGTCACTGCATTTATGAAAGCTGCCTTTGAATACTCATGTTCATTAACGGCGTGGGACTGTTCACGCTCAATAATAAGTCTGTGACTGTTATCAAGAATTATAACAGAAACTATGTTCACAGTCAGTATTATAAGCATAAGAGAACTCAGGAATATTTTCTGCCAGAGTTTCATTTGTTACTCCTGCCTGTCCAGACGATAGCCAAGTTTCGGAATAGTTATCAGCTTGTCCTTGAGATTGAGTTTCCGGCGTAACTGCTGTACATGTATATCGACTGTACGGCTTTCACCTGCAAATTCATATCCCCATACATTCGACAGAAGACATTCTTTTGTTATGGCAATATCGGTGTGTTGCAGGAAGTAGACAAGCACATCAAATTCCTTTGGTGTAAGCTGAATTATATCGCCGTTCTGTGTGGCAGTGTGCCTGCTTATATCTACAACAATATCTTCATAGGTGAGTATGTTCTGTGTTTTGTTGGAACGTCTCAGGACAACATCTATTCTTGCGAGGAGTTCGAGAGCCTCAAAAGGCTTGACGATATAGTCTTCCGCACCCAGCCGCAAGCCGTGTACTTTATCTGTAACGTCCTGCATGGCAGTGAGGAAGATAACAGGAGTGCCACAGCCTTTTATGCGTTCCATGACTTCAAATCCGCTCATTTCAGGGAGCATAATATCAAGCAGAATGACATCGTAACCGCCTTTGACAGCTTCTGCCATACCTGATTTTCCGTCATAACAGCAGAAACTATCATAGTTTACCATTTGCAGAGTAGCTTTGATAACTTTTGCGATATTCTCATCATCTTCAATAATTAAAATGTTTATCATAAAAAATTCAGCCTTTCTTTAAAAAATAGTATTGACATTTTCGTGAAAATAATTGATAATAATATATAGTCTATTATAATTTTAACAGAAGATTTATAATAAGTCAAAGAAACCGAAAAAAATTTGCAAATTTTTTGCAGTTCAGGAGAAAAATAAATGAAAAAACTTAAATTATCTTTTCTTTCCGCTGTGATTTTATTCAGCGTATGTTCATGCAGTAAGGAGCAGGCTGTGGAGACTATGTTCTATGAGGACGAGTTTTCAGCCAGTGAAGAGTATACAGAACCTGTGACTTATAATATAGCGGAAATACTTGAAAGTCATAAAATACATGAAGTTCCTGAAACTACAGTGACCCGAACTGTTACAGAAAAATCCGCCGTGACTACTCAATCAGCAACATCAGTTGCAGTGAAAACGACATTATCTACAGAAAACACAACTTCTTCAGCAACAACTACAGATTTTGTCTGCATAGATGTTCCATACATATCGCAGACAGAGGAGTACCCGACAGGCTGTGAACTTGTAAGCGCATCAATGCTTCTGAAGTTCTATGGATTTGACATAACAGCAGGAGAACTCATTGACAAGGGCTACATAAAACAGTCCGAAGCTGAATATGAGGGGGACAAGGTATATCTTGATGACCCTGACAAAGCGTTCATAGGCAATCCACGTACAGACAGCGGTTACGGCTGTTATGCTCCTGCCCTCCTCGACTGCCTGAATAAGTATCTTGAAGACGAATATTTTGACGCAGTCAATCTCTCTGGAATAAGTCTGCATGATTTATGTATTGAATACATAGATTTCGGCGAGCCTGTTATAGTATGGGCAAGTATAAATATGAGTGATACTGAAATCATCAGGAATGCGTGGACTATAAAAGATACGGGTAAAAGTTTTGACTGGATTGCAAACGAACATTGTCTTGTACTTGTCGGATATGACGACGAGAATTATTATTTCAATGACCCTCAGAAAGGTGCAGTTGTGCCATATAAAAAAGAGACTGCCGAAAAACGCTACAAGGAGCTTGGCAGTCAGGCGGTTACTGTCCGTCCGTGGTGATTTTATATTTTTCCAGACGGTCAAAAGTATCATCATTCAGATATTCACGCATAGACAAGGCACTATCTGCACCGATGATTATGTGGTCGACAAGCTGTACATCAATCAGACTTAGTGCATCTTTTATTTTTATTGTTGCAATTATATCGTTTTCAGACGGAACAACATCACCTTTCGGGTGGTTATGCGCAACAATTATATAAACTGCATGGTAATTCTTTGCAAATTCATACACTTTTTTGAATGATATATCGATTTTGTCTGTATTGTCGCTTGAAATTACATATTTGTCAATAATCCTGAAATCCTTGTTCAATGCCATTACTACTGCTTTTTCAACACTGCCGTTTCTTAGAAGTGTATAAAAGAAATTCTTAGCGTTCTCCGACGAATTGAATTTTATATCGTCGTTCTTATAAAGTGCGCATGACATACTGAGAACGGGAATGAGTTTAAGCAGAATAGCACTTGACGGACTTATTTCGTATGAATTCATAAGTGAAAGTATACTTGCGTCAGATGCGGTATGTATATTTCCGTATATTTTAATAATGTTTTCCGCAGTTTTGTCAATATTATCACCTTTTTCAGCATATGAAATAAACAGACGTGTTTTTTCGTCGTTTGTAAGTGAATTATAGCCTTCCGAACGGTATTTATATCTTAATTCCTGAATTGTAAGTTCATTATCCGGTATCATATTTATTACTCCTCAAATGAAAAAGCGCCGTTTTGTTTTAAAGAAAATGTTTCCTGATTGCTACAGATTATGCAGTCGGTGAGAACGATATTCAGTACAGAAAGTTTTTCTGTTAAAATTTTTACTACAGCAAAATCAGTACTGTTTGGAACGGCGTTTCTTTCGGGGTGATTTATGCCCATTATAGTTTCTGTGCAGTTATTCCGCAGAAGAAATTCGACAATACGTTTGATTTCATTGTTGTTGTGGATTATGCTTTCTGCTGTGAAACTTATCTGACTTTTTATCTGAAACCTGTTGTTTATGCCTAATAATAAGCATATATCTGAATTTGTTTCAAGGAAATAATCATGGAAATATTCAATAAGATTATTATCTCCGTCAGTATTTTCAGACAGCGTATTTAATGTATTGTACTCACTGCAAACATCAGCGAAAAATTTCAGAAATTCAGCGGACGACTGTCCTATACCCTTGATTTTTGTCAATTCGTCAACCGGAGCATTTAAAATACCGCCTGAATTTTTAAATTCCTTTATGAGATAGTGTGCAGTTTCATTTGTGTTCATACGTGGAATAATATAAAACAGCAGAAGTTCAATGATTTCATGTTCAAGCATTACGTCAGAACCAAAGTCAATGAATTTCTTGCGAAGCCGTTCTCTGTGACCGCTATGAAGATTGCTTTTGTTCATTTTTACCTTTTTTTTTTTTTTTTTTTGCATTTTTTTTTTTTTTATTTTTTTAACACAAAAAATTTTTTTTTTCAATATTGGTTAAAA
>CAYWPN010000001.1:266419-361143 GCA_964460175.1 uncultured Alistipes sp.
AATTAATTTTTTTCGAAGCCGTTCTTTGTTACCAATTTTATTTTTTATTTTTTTTATTTTTTCCTTTTTTTTTTTTTTTTTTTTTTTGCAGTTAATTGTGTATAATTATTATAACACAAAAAATTTTTGTTTTCAATAGTGGTTAAAAAAAGTTGGTATGCAATATTATTTTCTTGATTATAAAAAATATGACATTATCCTGTACAATCAGAAAGACTGCCGTTAGAAAATGTCATAAACATGATTGAAAATTATATACTCAGTAAGTTGACTTTGTAAATTTGTTATGATATAATTAAATAAAGAATAAATATTGAACGGGAGGATTTTTAATGAAGTCAAGAAAATTTCTTAGCGGTTTAACTTCTCTTGCGTTATCACTGTCATCATTTACAGGAATAACGTTGCCACAGACAAATGCAGCAGAAACTGACTGGAAGTTCGATTTCGGCGGAAACGGCACGGCATCTGGTTACACCGGAGTTTCAGCGTCGGACAGCTATAATGCCTCAAAAGGCTATGGGTTTGCACAGACTGCAAATGTCGCAGACGTTACAGCAAAGGGAGCAGGCGCATTGAGTGATGCGGTGCAGTTCAAATCGGAGGACGGCGCAAATACTTTCAATGTGGATTTGCAGAAGGGTCTGTATGAAGTTACTGTAATAACAGGTGACTGTTCACGTACATCAATCAGAATGGAAGGCATACTCCAGATGATTAATCTGACGGGCAATAACGCTGTTGAAAAAGTGCAGATACCTGTTACGGACGGTCAGCTGAATATTCAGGCGGTTGCAGGAAGAGCAAATACTCCTTTTTCGATTTCAGCAATTGAAATCAGGCAGATTAACACTACAGGTGAGACAAATAAGACTATATGGCTTTGCGGAGATTCCACTGTAGCGAATTATTATAATGTCGACGACACTTCACAGCACGGCTGGGGACAGTTTTTAGGCGATTACGTTTCAGAGGACTGGCAGGTGCGCAATATGGCGGCAAGCGGTCAGTATGCAAAAGGCTTCGTCGATGCAGGACAGTTTGATGCTATTGAGAGATACGGAAAAGAGGGCGATATTTACGTTATATCAATCGGTATCAATGATACTAATTATTCAAATGCTGACGAGTACTACACAACAGTCAGTGATATGGTCAGGACGGCTAAATCAAAGGGAATGACTGTAGTACTTGTAAAACAGCAGGGCAGACGTGGCGACCTCACAAGGAGTCCGCTTCTTTCGGGACGCTGGTTCGGCGGTCAGCTTGATACAATCGGTACTGAACAGAATGTTACTGTTATCGACCTCTTCAATCCGTGGCAGGATTTCGGCTTGTCTGTCGGTTATGACGGTATGGCTGAATACTACGCAATACAGGCGGACGGTTCAGCGGACGACCTCCACCAAAGCAAAAAAGGTTCACTCAAACTTGCGGAACTTATGTCACAGCTTTACGATTTCGACAATGCAAACGCAGTTACAGCGGAAATTTTCGACGAAAGCGTGACATACTCATTCAGGAATGTCAACAGCGGTCTTTACATGGAGGTTGCGGACGGCAAAATTGAAAGCGGTGCGAATGTTCAGCAGTGGGGAATGACCGCACCTGCTCCTTATAATGTATGGCAACTGAAATCGGCAGAGGACGGCTATTATTATATTCTCCCCGCAAACAGCGATGTTTATCTTGATGTATCGGGAAATAAGGCACTCAACGGACAGAATGTAGGACTTTATGTATTCAAAGGTACAGACAATCAGAAATTTAAATTCACAAAGAATGCAGATGGTTCATATAAAATCAGAACAAAAGTTTCCGATGACAAGTCGGCAGTTGAAGTAAAAGACGCTCTCAGAGATGCAGGTGCAAACATTCAGCAGTGGGAAGTGAACGGCGCAAACTGTCAGGACTGGTTTATTGATAAGGCTGTAATTGCAGAAACTACCGCACCTGTGGTAACGACTACAGTAACTCAGCCGACTACAGCAGTTCCGACAGAAACATCTCCGGCAGTTGTTTTAGGCGATGCAAACTGCGACGGTTCGGTTGACCTTGCCGACGCTACAGCTATTATTCAGCATATCGGCAATGAGGACAAATATGCACTTTCTGAACAGGGACTTATAAATGCGGACTGCACAGGCGACGGAAAAATTACAGGCGCAGATGCTATACTGCTCCAGAAAGTTGAAGCAGGTCTTGAAGAACTTCCTGTATACACTCCTCCGGCAACTACAGCACCGCCTGTTACGACTACGGCAGACCCGCATTACTATGCAGTTGACCAGTCATGGAGCAGTGGTGTTGCAGAAACGGTAAACGAAGGATTTACGAAGACTTCACCGACAGAAAAGAGTGAAGTAATCGGCTATCTTAACCTTGACAATATTCTTGACAGCAGTGTTACTTTCAATGTTGAAGTCAATGCGGACGGCAACTATATGACGCATATAAGATTTGCAAATGGTACTGACAGCGACAGAAAAATGAAAGTTTATGTAAACGGCAATATAACAGATTATTGGGTGCAGTCGTTTACAGGTACAGGCGCATGGACTTCATGGACGGAATTTGGCATAGTTCTTCCGCTTGTCGCCGGAAAAAATACAATTCAGTTTGTATCTGCTACCGAAAACGGCGGACCTAATCTTGACTACATCACGCTTACTCCTACAGATGAGCCGTTTGCTGAAACTTATGTTCCCGAAGAGCCGAAACCTGATGTTGATACAGGCAAACCTACAATCTATATCGCAGGCGATTCCACAGTACAGAGTTACCGTGCTTCGTATGCTCCGCAGCAGGGCTGGGGATACTACCTCGCAGATTACTTTGACGAAGATGTGACAGTTGCTAACCACTCCATCGCAGGACGTTCAACAAAGAAATTTTACGATGAGGGAAGATGGCAGACAATCGTTGACAATCTCAAAGAGGGCGACTATGTAATGGTGCAGTTTGCTATAAACGATTCAGGTGCGTCAAATGCCGACAGATATGCTCCCACCTGCAATGATGTTAATAATCCGGCGGACGGTTCTTATGAATGGTACATGACGGAATTTATCAAATCCGCACAGGCAAAGGGCGCAACACCGATACTTGTTACAACAGTCATCGGCATGAAAGCGTATTCAGGCGGAAAATTCATTAACAGCTATTCAAATTACTGCGATGCGTGCAAACAGCTTTCAGCTAAATACAACGTACCATGCATTGATTTGAATACACTTATGGTTAACCACTACAATTCAATCGGCTACGACAAGGCACTCACATATCACCTTATGGGAGTTGTTGAGGGTTCAACCGACGGCACACACTTCTGCGAAGAGGGTGCGAATGCAGTTGCAAAACTTGTTGCGGACGACGTTAAATCGCAGAATATTGCAGGTTTAGCAAATCATGTAAAATAAAATAACAAAAATAACACTGTTTATTTGGACAGTGTTATTTTTTTGTGAGATTCAGTATTTCATTTCTGTGATTCAAAATCAGATTTTTCTTCCATTGATATATATAATTCTCGTTTTCATATATCCAGTCATCTATTTTATCTGATTCGGCAAGCCATTCTTCAGGATATTCGCCAATTTCTGCATACTTCTGATAATCGTGTATGCCGAATGCGTAAATATCAGCCATATCATCATATCCGCCCTGAGATTTCAGGTATTCCGCTACTCTTTCGGATTTACCTTGTTCTTCTGAATTGATTTCATAGTATTGCCACACTCCGCCACGCATACTTGTCCCGTACCAGCTGTCAATTTCCATAAACATGAACGCAGTATCAGGAATTTCTGCAAACGGCGTATCTTTGAATATATCATAAAACAGCATAAACAAATCACAGTCATATTTATGGAGACTTTCAATGTCAGTTTTTTCAAATGAAATAAGCAGATTATTTAATTTTTCATAAGTCATTTATTGTTCTCCCGTATAAGAATAAAGGACGCTCCGAAGAACGTCCGATATTTTTGTGATGTAGGTCGATTACGCTCTTTCTACCTTACCTGAACGCAGGCATCTTGAGCAAGCGTAGATATGACAAGGAGTACCCTTGACGATAGCCTTAACACGCTTTACGTTAGGCTTCCATGTTCTGTTTGTACGTCTGTGTGAGTGTGACACTTTAATTCCGAATGTAACTCCCTTGCCGCAGATATCGCATTTTGCCATCAGGCTGCACCTCCTTATAGAAATCATAAATCAAATAATACATAGCATATTATCAGACAACAATTATATTGTATCACATTATTCTGGAAAATGCAAGTGTTTTTTGAAAAAAAACAGAAAATTTTTTTATAGCATATAAATTTTCATTTTGGACTTGAAAAATTTGTGCATTTGTAGTATAATAGATATTACATAGCTTTATCAAAACAGAATTAATTAAAAAGATTGACGAGGTGCATGATATGAACAGTTTACAATTGTTTCTCAGTTTTTTTTCAAGGGCGTTAATGCTTTTCCTTGTACTGCCGGTAACTAATTCCGTGAAAGGACTTGTCGCAAAGTCTCTTGGCGACGATACGGCGGAGATACAGGGACGAATTACGCTCAATCCTATAGCACATCTTGATTTGCTCGGTTCACTTGCAATCATGCTCTGTGGATTTGGCTGGTCGAAACCTCTGCCTATCAACTTTAACCGCATGAAAGACCCACGAAAAGGAGTACTTATTCTCTCTCTCACAGGACCTCTTACACATTATATTCTCGCAATTATCTGCATGAACCTGTACAGAATTATTATTTATACAGGCGGAAACAGCATGACTGTTACGGCAGTTGCGCTTATTATATCGTTCCTTGCAAGCATAAACGTCTGCCTTGGTACTATCAATCTTCTGCCGCTGCCCTCAATGGACGGATTTAATATCCTCAATCACTTTGCACCGCCGAAATTCCATAACTGGTATTTCAGGAATTACCGCCAGATAAATCAGTGGTCAACAATAATTCTCCTTGCACTGTTCTTTATGCCACGTCTCACTTTCGGACTTTTTGACCCGCTCGGCTGGATTATCAGTCTTATCTATGGTCTTCTTAATCTGACAAGTGCATGGGTACCGCTGGTGTTCGGCTGATATGGAGACGATAACATACAAACTTGATGTGTACGAAGGACCTCTTGATGTACTGTTAAATCTTATAACAAAGCATAAGCTGAACATATATGATATAGAAATATCGAAACTTCTGGAGCAGTATATGCTTTATATAGACGAGGTACACAGGCAAAATCTTGAAATTGCAGGTGAGTTTCTTGAAATGGCGGCGAGACTTATCTACATAAAAACTGCCGCACTTCTCCCGAAACCTGAAGAGGCTGAACAGTTGAAAAAAGAACTTGAGGGCGAACTCATTGAATTGTCGCTGTGCAGACTTGCCGCACAGGCACTTGCCAAAAGAAATACAGGTGATATTTTCGTCCGCAAGCCCATGAAAATCAAAGCCGACACAACATACACGCTCACTCATGACCCTGAAATTCTTGTCATGGCTTACAATTCGATTTCTCCGCAGAAAATAAAGGCGGAAATGAAGAAAGTCCACATAGAAAGCAAGATTAATGCGGTCGTCAAGCGCAGGATTGTTCCTGTTATGACAAAAGTTGTGCATATTCTCCGTGAACTCTATTCGACGGGTGAAGTATCAATGGACAGGCTGTATGACGGTGTGCGTGACCGTTCTGAAAGAGTGGCGACGTTTCTTGCCGTCCTTGAACTGACACGTTTCGGGCGCATTACAATCAGCGACGACAATACTGCTATATTTTTCAAAGGAGAGAGAAAGAAGTGGAAGTCAAAGAAAAACTCGGAGCAATAGAGGCGGTACTCTTTGCAGGTGGTGAACCTGTTGAGTTGTGCCGTATTGCGCAGGCGTGCGGAATTGATGCCGGTGCAGTGCCGACGATGATAAATCTGCTGAATGAACGCTATGACGACTGCGGAAGCGGTATCTGCATAAAAAATCTTGACGGAAGTTATCAGATGTGTACCCGTGAGCAGTTTGCACCACAAATCCGTGCAGCACTGGAAACAAAGAGGAATACTCCGCTTTCCAATGCCTCGCTGGAAGTCCTCACGATTATTGCGTACAATCAGCCAGTCTCAAAGGGATTTGTCGAAAACGTCCGTGGAATTGACAGTTCGTCTGTCGTGAATAATCTCGTCGAAAAGGCTCTGATTGAAGAGGCAGGAAGACTTGATGTTCCGGGCAGACCGCTCGTGTACCGCACGACAGCGAATTTTCTGCGCTGTTTCGGACTTGGTTCGCTTTCCGAATTACCTCCGCTTACAGATTTTCAGCCGTCCCGTCAGCTTGAATTTGACATCGATGACAGTTCAGATGAAAATATTTAACCGAAAGGAGCAGTAATGATAGTTTTAAAAATTCTTTTGTGGATAGTTCTTGCTGTTCTTGCAGTTATGCTGCTGTTTCTTGTTATTCCGGTGAGTGCGGAAATTTCCTATATTGATAAAAAAATTACTTATAAAGTCATTTATGGATTTGTCAATCTTTATAGTTCCGACAAAAAGGGTATTGCAGGCAAGCTTATTGAAAAGCTGAAGAAAAATAAAGATGATAACGATGATTTCGGGAATGCCGATAGTATTGAAGATGATATTGAGGAAGTCCTGATGCCTGAACCAGATGAAATCTATAATAATGACGGAACAGATGATATTGTTGAAAATACTGACAATTCCGAAAAAGCAGTGACTGAAAAGAAAGATAAATCAAAGAAAGAGAAGAAATCCGCTGAAAAGGAACATGAGGGAAAAATCGATGAACTTATTGATAAAATCGACAGATATGAGGATAAAATCGAAAAAGTACTTGATGTAGTTCGTTCAGCGGACAGACCGCTTGTCCGTATCTGCAAGGGATTTAAGTTCAGCAGGATTTATATTGATTTCATGATTACGGGTGAGGACGCATATAAATGTGCCATGAATTACGGCAGAATAAGCGGAGCAGTGTACAATCTGCTTGGCTGGGTCAGCACTGTATGCAGTGCGGATTTCAGGACGGTTGATATTTTCCCCGATTTCAAGGCAAAGGAAAACCGCTGGGACGTTTCCGCAAAACTTAATTTCAGACTTATTACACCGATTGTTGCAGGAATACAGTTCCTGATAACATATATATTCAGATTTTTCATTCCGCAGAAGAGGTATGAGAAAAAATTAAAAAAATCAAGGAAATGAGGTTTTATGTCATGGAGACAAAAAAGAAGACAAATATAAATGAACTGCTTGGCGTTTCGATGGAAAAAGTCAAGGAAATGGCAGATGTTAATTCAATTATCGGCGAGCCGATTACAACAGCGGACGGTACTACTGTTATTCCGATTTCAAAGGTATGCTACGGTTTTGCTTCAGGCGGTTCTGATTTGCCGTCGAAGTATGACAAGGATTTGTTTGCAGGCGGAGCAGGTGCAGGAATAAGTATCAAACCTGAGGGCTTTCTTGTAATCTCTCCCGACGGCAATGTTAAAATGGTTACAGTTGATTCGGGCAATGACCCTGTAAACAGTGCAATCAACGCTGTTCCGAACATTGTCGAGAAAATCCAGAACATCATGGCAAAGAAAAAGGCAGGTAAAACAGATACTGACAGCGAGGTTTCTCTCAGCGACTGATGTAATATAGCATGGCTTTTCCGCATATTATGCAGAAGAAGATATTTTTTGCGGAGGTATGTGTTTTATGAAAAAGTCTGCTTTAATTCTGTCAATGCTGATTTTGTGCGGAATACAAATTCCCGACGCACACGCTGAGGGTGAAACTGAAATATCTGCAAAGGCAGCTGTTGTTATTTCCGCTGACACGGGCGAAATCCTGTTTGAGCATAACAGCAATGAGAAACTCCCTATGGCAAGTACGACAAAAATCATGACAACTTTAATCTGCCTTGAAAGCGGAAATCTTGACGAGCAGTTTGTCGTGGACAGTGATGCAATTCATGTTGAGGGTTCGTCTATGGGATTGCAGGAGGGCGATATTGTTACAAAATATGCCTTGTGCTGCGGAATGCTGCTGCCTTCGGGAAATGATGCCGCAAATGCAACGGCAGTAAAAATTGCCGGAAGTATCGAAAATTTTGCTGAACTCATGAATGATAAGGCAAGGGAAATCGGTCTCACAAAGACTTATTTCGTCACGCCGTCGGGTCTTGAGGGAGAAGGTCACGGCTCGTCCGCTTACGATATGGCGATACTTGCTTCTGTGGCACTCCGGAATGATACTTTCAGGGAGATATGCTCCAGTGAGACAATAAAACTGGAGTACGGCAATCCGCCTTATACACGCTGGCTGAAGAATACCAACAAGCTTCTTTCGCTGTACAGCGGTACTTATGGAGTGAAGACAGGTTTCACCGACGAGGCTGGAAGATGTCTTGTATCGGCTTGTGAACGTGACGGAAAAAATCTCATCTGTGTTACTCTCAACGACCGCAACGACTGGAATGACCATATTGCGCTTTATGACAAGTGCTTTGAACTTGCAAAGACTGTATCGCCTGAAATCCCTGAAATTCAGCTTGATATTGCAGGAAGCGACAGGGATAAAATTTCGGTTACGGCTGAAAACGTTGATTTCACTGTACTTTCTGCCGGTGCAGACGACTTTGAATTTGTTGTCAACGCTCCGCCGTTTGTGTACGCTCCTGTGCATGAGGGCGACGAACTTGCAACGCTGAGTATATACTGCAATAACAGGGAAATAAAGCAAATTCCGCTGTATTCTGCGGAAAATGCAGAGTATAAATTTCCCGAACCTGAAAAGAAAAAAGACTTTATTACTAAAATCAAGGAGTTTTTCTCCTGAAAGGAGATAAAATGGAAAAAATAAGAATACAGAAAATGATTGCTGACAGTGGTTTCTGTTCACGCCGTAAGGCTGAGGAACTCATGTCAAAAGGCAGAGTAAAACTGAACGGTCGTCCCGTGAAACTTGGCGATAAGTGCGGTTTCAAGGATATTATCACTATCGACGGCGAGCGTATCTATATGCCCAGAAAGAAGAATTTTATCTATATCATGATGAATAAGCCGAGGGGTTATGTTACGACTGTTTCGGATGAACTGGACAGACGCTGTGTCATGGATTTGCTTGAGGACGTTGAAGAACGTGTTTACCCTGTCGGCAGACTTGACAGAAATTCTGAGGGACTGCTACTCTTTACTAACGACGGCGAACTGGCTAATAACATAATGCACCCGAGCAAGCATATAACAAAGACTTACCGTGTAACTGTGCGCCCTGACATTAATGACGAACAGCTTGTAAAGCTTTCGGAGGGCGTTGAAATCGACGGCAGAAAAACTCTTCCTGCAACTGTTGTCGTCAAGGAGAAACAGCAGGGAAGAGTTGTTCTGCTGATTACTATCAGAGAGGGCAGAAACAGACAAATCCGTAAGATGTGCGAGGCTGTCGGGCTGGAAGTCGCAAGACTGCGCCGTATCAGCGTTGGTCCTCTGCGGCTGGGTATGCTCAAACCAGGTACATGGCGTGAACTGACAGCAGAGGAACTTCGTGCATTAAGGACTGCTATAGGCAAGGAGAAGTAAATGCTTGAAATTCAGGAAAAACTTGATAATACAGGTTATGAGGAACTTACAGAAAGAACAGATAATCTGCATATAACTGAGGCTATGGAGCATGGCATAGCAACGGGGTACATCGCATACGCATATGAAGCCGGCAGAACTGTTGTATATGATTATGACGACAACGGCGACCTTATGCTGTGTGACGGCCTTGTGCGTTCTGTGATGTTTAAAAGCGTCCTCAAAGGAATTGAAACAATGATTTTTGATATTCCCGACGGAAAAAAGTTTGATAATTTAAAGAAACTTCATTTTCTTTCAGGTGACAGCAATGTATGCGGAAATCTCGACAGTTTTATGAATGCCTGTGAGTCGTGTAAAAACAGGAAGGAGGCGGACTGAGATATGCCGATAAGAATATCATCTGAACTTCCTGCATTCACAACTCTGGGTGAAGAGAATATTTTCGTAATGTCGAAAGAACGTGCGGAACATCAGGATATACGTCCGCTGAAAGTTATAATCCTTAACATAATGCCGAAAAAAATCGAGACGGAATGCCAGCTGT
This sequence comes from uncultured Alistipes sp., assembly GCA_964460175.1. Taxonomy (GTDB): domain Bacteria; phylum Bacillota; class Clostridia; order Oscillospirales; family Ruminococcaceae; genus Ruminococcus. The sequence continues at coordinate 276,562 of CAYWPN010000001.1, forward strand.
TAAGACTTTTAAGCAATACTCCTTTGCAGGTTGATATTGAACTTCTGCAAATGGCATCGCACGTCTCAAAGAATACTTCACGTCACCATCTTGAATCTTTCTACAAGACTTTTGACGAAATAAAGGACTGCCGTTATGACGGAATGATAGTAACGGGCGCACCTGTTGAACTTCTTGATTATGAACAGGTTGATTACTGGAATGAGATTACTGAAATTTTTGAATGGTCTAAAACTCATGTATTCTCTGCACTGCATATCTGCTGGGCTGCACAGGCGGGACTGTATTATCATTTCGGTATACCTAAATATACTCTCGCAAAGAAAATGTTCGGGATTTTTCCACATAAAACGGAAGTCGAAAACAGTCTGCTGCTGCGTGGATTTGATGATATCTTTTATGTACCGCACAGCCGCAACACAGAAGTTCGCCGTGAGGATATTGAAAAGGAAAAACAGCTTGCAATACTGACAAGCTCCGAAATTTCGGGAGTTCATATAATTGCGAACAAAAACGGCAGGCAATACTTTATCACAGGTCATTCTGAGTATGACAGGGATACTATCGCTTCGGAATATTTCCGTGACATAAAAAAAGGAATTGACATTCAGATGCCCTATAATTATTTTCCCGACAACAATCCCGAAAACACACCTGTTTTTTCGTGGAGATGTACAGCAAATCTCATGTTCTCAAACTGGCTGAATTACTGTGTTTATCAGCGCACACCGTACAATCTTGATGAACTTGAAATCCGCAACTGGACATGGGAAACGGTTTACTGAAAGGAGAATTGAAAAATGAACGGACAGTATAATTATAATCAGGGTTTCCAAGATGTAAAGAAACCGATGTGGGCGGCAGTCACGAGTTTTGTACTGAGTATTGTGAACATTGTTTTCTGCTGTTGTGCTGCTTTTGTCCTTGCACCGCTTTCAATCGTTTTCGGTATAGTATCGCTTGCGAAAAAGTGGGCGGGCAAAGGACTTGCTGTTGCAGGAATTGTTATTTCGTCGCTTTCGCTTGTCCTTATGGTGATTTCGGTAATTCTTACGAACACTGTTTTTAGTGAATTTAAAGAACCGTACATGGATATGATGAAATTTGCAATGAACGCCGACAAGTATATTGAGGAATATCAGGAGACAGGCGAAGTGCCTGAAGATTTCCAGAAATACCGTGACCCGAAGTATGACGAATGGTGGGAAAACAGCGGATATGAAAATTTCGATGAATTTTTCGACAATTTTATGAAAGGCTTCATGGACAGCTATAATCAGTACGATTATGACAATGACGTAAATGATGATGACAGATTTTTTGATGACGACGGTGACAGAGATTTCTTTGATGATTACGGCGAAAAACCTGTTGAATTATAACAAAAAGTCCTGCACATTTTTGTGCAGGATTTTTTACTGAGTAAGGAGTTTTGACATATACTCCTCTGTGGAATAAAGACCGCTCCTGTTGTAGCGTCCTATGCCGTAGAGACAGTCGGTATCGTGAGTAATATAGTTCGGGAGTTCACGGCAGGTCAAAGTCATGAGGAAGCCGTTTTCACGTATCACAGGCAGACTTTCACGGCTTACTTTGCCGAAAGGGTAAGTGAATACAACAGGAGTACAGCCGATATTTTCCGTCAGTTCGTTCTGTAACTGTGAAATATCGTCGTTCAGCTTTTTTCTGTAATCAGCTTCACTTTCGCCGTCCGCCATACCGCACCCGATACGTTCACCTTTCAGAGAGTGCATATTATAGGTGTGATTACCGATTTCTATGCGCCCCGACTGTTGTAGTTCTTTGATATCGTCCCATGTAAGATAGGAGTAACGCTGATTGTGAGGGTCAATGACAGCGTCGTTGTCAGTGTAGCTTCCCACAACTGAGACTACAGCAGTCATATCGTACTTTTCGAGCAGGGGCAGGAGTACAGAGAGATTATTGTAAAAACCGTCGTCGAGAGTAATCATGACGCATTTTTCGGGCAGACTTCCTTTATTTCGGGTATAATTTATCACTTCCTCCGCCGTAACAGTGGAATATCCGTTTGATTTCAGCCATTGCAGGTCGTTTTCAAGCTGTTCGGGAGTTACTATGTATTCCGCAGGGGTATCGCCGTACACGCTGTGATACATGATTACAGGCAGGAATACGCCTTTTTCGTTGTCCTGTGCGGAAGACAGAAAAATCTTCCCGATAAAGAAAAAAAATCCGCATATTGAAAAAACAATTGCATCTATCATCAGCAGATGGAAAAATCTTTTGACATTATAGCATCTGTACATAAAAATCACCCTCTATAATTTATTCACTGTAGTTCTGCAAAATGCCTGTACAGTAATATTTTTTCAGGACTGTGAATATATTGGAATAAAAGGTTATAATAATGAGGTGAAGTTATGACACGCTTTAAACGCCGTAAGATTGCAGGGACGGTGAAATGTATTGCGCTTATGCTTGTGCCGTTCTGTACAGCAGGACTTGCAAAAGGCATTCCTGTTATAAAGTCGGCGGTTGACAGAATGGGCAGTATCTCAGTCGGCGGTACTGAAGAGACTGTGCAGAAATCGTACAGTGTATCACATGAAAATGCGCCGGAAGACGTTCCGGACAGCAAGGTTATTCTTTCAGAGGGATATGGAGTTGAGGCAGAGGAATTTCCGTATGAAGTAGGACTGCAAAGTCCGCTTGATATGGTTTCTGAAAATCCGGGTGACAAGCCTTATCCTACAGAATGGGCTGCTGACGGAGTACCCATTACACGCACGACTTACGGAGAATACAGCGGTACTACTTATTTTAATCTCGCAGACGGCGGACAGGTTAACAACAAGACTTCTCTTTCAAATGAAAGTCTTATTGAGGAAAGCCGTAAACCTCCGGATTTTACCATATCAGACACAGACGAACCACAGGTGCTTATCTATCACACTCACACGACAGAGAGTTTTGAACCTTATGTGCGTGACAATCTTGATGCAGGTTTCAACTACAGGACTACCGATGAGACAAAGAATATGATTATGGTAGGAAATGCTATACAGGCAGAACTCGAGGCACAGGGAATAGGCGTTATTCATGTCACGGAAGTCCATGATTATCCGTCCTATAACGGCTCATACGGCCGGAGCAGGGAAAGTATAGTGCCAATTCTGGAGCAGTATCCGACGATAAAAGTCGCCCTTGATATTCACCGTGACGCTATTTCAAATTCGGAGTTTGCGGCACAGCCGTATATTGAAATTGACGGCAGGGAGGCTGCTCAGATTATGATAATATCGGGGTGCGATGACGGTACACTTGGTATGCCGGATTACATAAAGAACTTCCATTTTGCGTGCAGTCTTCAGCAGCAGTTTGAAGAGGATTACGCTGGTTTCACACGTCCCATATTATTCGATTACAGGCACTATAATCAGGATTTGACAACGGGAAGTCTGCTGATTGAGGTAGGCTCGCACGGCAATACACTGGAGCAGGTACAGTATTCGGGACAGCTTATCGGACGTTCCTTGTGTAATTTACTTAACAGTATTAAGGAGTGAAAAAACATGAAGATAAAAAATAAAACGGCGGTGAGGGCAGTTTTTGTATATATCGTCCTTACCGTCGGTTTGCAGATGTTTCTTTATGCTTATACAAATTCATACAACAGACTTACAGATGAAAAAATCACACCTGCAAGTCTTAATGTAGGGGAAGACTGCGCTGAACTGAAAATACTGAACAGGAGTTATAATTTCAGTCTTGACAGAATTTCTCCTGAAAACAAAGCATATTTTATTGCTTATCTTTTTACGCCCGATGAACTGAGGGCGGAACTGCTGTTCTTTCATGAATACCCTTGCTTGTCATGATGTCATCATAGAAACAGTTTAATTCACCTGCATAGAACAAATCAGCATCGGGAAAATTGCGGAAGTCGTCAGGTCTGTACAGGCTGAACGGTTTTTCAAGCGGTATTCCGATTTTTTCCATAGTGTATGCCACAAACTGCGAACATACAAAGCAGTTTTCACGTTTCCAGTTTATATTAAAATACACGGCAAGAAGACCAAGAAGATTGTAAGAGTAGATTTTTCTGTTTGCAGCAAAATGGTTAATTATTTTATTGTATTTCTGTTTCTGTTCATAGGTTACTTTGATACGGTAAATTTCGCAGGGAATGTAACCGAATTTTCCAAGAGTTCCCTTGCCGACAATTTCCCTGTTGAATGTTGCAGGGAGGGGAAACGGACGATATGTTCTGCAAAAACTGTACATTTCGGACAAGTCCGCACTTCCGGAAAGCGATACATGATTATACGGCTTTTTAGTAAAAAATCTGAAAAATTTAGCAGGTTTAGTTCCTGTTTGTGCAACTATAATATATATGTATTCCAAAATATCATCTCCGTTGTGCAGATTATAAAAATAAAAAATCTTTCTGAAATAATTATACCATAAATGCTTGCAAATTTCAATAGTTTGTGTTATAATAATATCAATGTATTCTTTGGAATATATTTCATGCGCCTGTAGCTCAGTGGATAGAGCAGTGACCTCCGACGTCATGTGCGCAGGTTCGACTCCTGTCAGGCGTACTATTTATTTGAAATTCAATAATTGAGAAATGTGTCGTTTATATTCACTTGATTAAAACGTTTAATTATATATGATAAATTTAAAAGGGACGTGTAAAAACGTCCCTTTTGATTATGTATCAGATTAACCGAAATATCTCTTGAGAAGTCCCTCGAAAGCCTTACCGTGTCTTGCCTCGTCTCTTGCCATTTCGTGAACAGTATCATGAATAGCATCAAGATTGAGTTCCTTGGCTCTCTTAGCGAGTGCGAGCTTGCCCTCTGTAGCACCGTGTTCAGCAGCAACTCTCTTTTCGAGATTTTCCTTTGTTGAAGGTGAAACAACGTCGCCGAGGAGTTCAGCGAACTTAGCAGCGTGTTCAGCCTCTTCGTAAGCAGCCTTTTCCCAGTAAAGACCGATTTCGGGATAGCCCTCTCTGAAAGCGACTCTTGCCATAGCGAGATACATACCTACCTCTGTGCATTCGCCTGAGAAATTAGCCTTGAGACCCTCAATGATTTCAGTATCAGTAACAGCTTTTGCAACGCCTACTTCGTGTTCGCAGGCGAAAACAAGACCGCCAGCCTCTTCCTCTTTCTTGATGAACTTAGAACCCGGAACGCCGCACTGCGGGCATTTTTCGGGAGCTTCGTCGCCTTCGTGAACATATCCGCAAACGGGACAAACATATTTAGCCATTTGAAATTACCTCCATAGTTTATTATTTATTTCAGACTGAGTGTTTCACTCTGTCATGTTCCTCTGCACGTTTACCGTTATTGAAACGGTCAAGAGTACCAACAAGATAGCCTGTGATACGTCTTACACGGTCGAAAGGAATATCAGCGAACTCAAATTTGAGGTCAACGAAATCTCCGTCCGTTCTGACGGTCATCTCTTTGATAACCTTGTTGCTGTATTTTTTCTCGCCGTACTCAATATAAGCGTTGATTTCTTCCTGAGAAACAGGTTCACCGATAACATTGATTTTCATAATTATACCTCTGAAAAATATATTTTTTGACTAATTTGCATATTTTTCAGTTTCCGGAAACTGATTTTGTTAGTGATTATATTATATCACCTCATATTGATTTTGTCAATAGCGAATTTTTTTAATAAGTTTGTAGATGCAAACAAAAAGTTATTTCAGAAATTGTTTGACATATAATTGATAATGTGGTATAATTTAATAAGTTTTATTTAAGAAAGGAAAATAATATGGTCTGGGAATTTATTAAATCTTTTATTTTAGGTATTGTTGAGGGTATAACAGAATGGCTTCCCGTAAGCAGTACGGGTCATCTTATTCTTGTTGACGAATTTTTACAGCTGAAAGCCAGCAGTGATGCGGAGGCAAATGATGCTTTTATAAGTATGTTCAATGTTGTCATTCAGCTTGGCGCAATCCTTGCAGTCGTAATAATCTTCTGGAAGAAACTTTTTCCGTTTGGCAGGGAAAACAATCCGCACCCATGGAAAAAGGACGGTTTCGGCTCATACGTCAAGGCTGATATTATGCAGATGTGGTTCAAAGTAATTGTGGCTTGTCTGCCGGCGGCTGTAATCGGAGTGCTTTTCGACGAAACTTTCGAGAAACTTTTCTACAAACCTTGGGTTATAGCAATTGCGCTTATTGCATTCGGCGTGGCATTTATTGTTGTTGAAAACTGGAATAAGAAAAGGAAATCCAAAATCAACACAATTGACGAACTTACATACAAAGCAGCACTGATAATCGGTGCGTTTCAGCTTATAGCAGCCATTTTCCCTGGTACATCACGTTCAGGAGCAACAATAGTCGGCGCACTCCTTATCGGCGTATCAAGAACAGTTGCAGCGGAATTTACGTTTTTCCTTGCTGTGCCTGTAATGTTCGGGGCAAGTCTGCTTAAACTTATCAAGTACGACGGCGGATTTGACGGCGCACAGCTCGGTATACTTGCAGTCGGCATGATTACGGCGTTTGTAGTTTCAATTTTTGTAATCAATTTCCTTATGGATTATATCAAAAAGCACGATTTCAAGGTGTTCGGCTGGTACAGAATTGTACTCGGTATACTTGTTCTCGGTTATTTTGCGCTGGTGAAATAAATGAAAAAAATTTTATTAATCGGACTGTCTGTTGCACTTATTGCAAGTATCGGTATAAACGTTTATAAGGCGTTTTGGAGCGATGACAGTTATCTGCAAAGTACCGAAGAAATCTACATCATGGAAGCAGGTATTCTGTTCAATAATCTTGAATTTGCAGACGGAGAAGATTTTGAAATCACATACGATTTTTCGGCTGATGACTATGCTGTGCTGAAAGAGAAGTATAATCTCGAAAAAACAGCAGGGGACGGCTCGGAATTTGAAAGAGCTGTGCGTCTTATGAATGAATTTTCGCCCCGTCTTACGCATAAAAGCGATTACGACAACCATATTGAAATGAGTGCTTTGCCTTTACTGGAATACAGTCTTGATAAGAAGTCATGCGGAATAAATTGCAGGGCAAAGGCTCAGATTTTGAATGAAATGTGCCTGTCGCTGGGGATTTATTCACGCAAGGTCTGGATTATGCCTAATTCCCGTTATGACAGCGATTGTCACGTTGTAAATGAAGTGTGGGACAGCAGTCTGAATAAATGGGTAATGCTCGACATAACAAATAATGAATACTGGATTGACGAAAACGGCGAACCGCTTTCAGTGCTTGAAATACGCACAAAGGGCGCAAATCAGGAATTTTGTACTCCTGTTGTCGTTGGCGAGAAAATCAGAGATGTACAGAAATTAAAAGAAAAGAACATAGGCGATTTTCTGTATATCATGAAAAATATGGCGTACATGGAATATTGTGACAGCTATACAGTCGGGGAAAGCGAAACAATATATCTGTTGTTTCCCGAAAAGCTGAACACCGACTATGAATATATAATTTCAGAAAATTCCGTAAGCAGACCGCCTGTTGATTAAAAGAATAAGCCATAGTATCTGTGATAAAATCATAAATACTATGGCATTAATATTTTTTTATAAAAACTATTGCAGAATACCGTAATATTTGTTATGATTGTAGTATCTGATTATATTATGAAATGAGGTATTGTTTTATGAAAATCAAAGTCGGAAAAATTTCAATGTTTAATGTTATAATAGCAGGGTATCTGATAATATTCGGCATTGGTCTGATTCATTTCGACAATCCGGTAACAGGCGTAATTTTAGCATTTCTTGGCTTGATTCGTGCCTTTTATCTGATAGTCTGGAAAATGAAAATTGATACAGATACAGGTGAATTTTATTGCAGAGAACCTTTCAGGCATAACTGGTCTTTTAATGTTTCTGAAATCAGGGACTTCCGTATTCTTGAAGGCAGGGGCAGTGGTTTTATTTTAGAACCAGCATTTCGCATTTTTGTTGATGACAGAAAAATTACTGTTCCTGCTCATAAAGCAAAAAAACTGATACAATATCTTGAAGACTATAAATATATGTAAATAAAAGCGGACAGAAAATTGTCCGCTTTTTTTATAAAAAACTATTGCAAAATAATGAAATATTTGTTATAATTGTAGTACCTGATTATATTATTTAAGTGAGGTACAATTATATGAAAAAAATTCTGGACTGGGAAAAATATATGAAACTTGCTGCTGAAACTGTCACAGAGGGAATTGTAATGCTTAAGAATGATAATTCCGCACTTCCGCTGAAAAAAGATGAGGTAGTCTCTGTTTTCGGACGTATTCAGCTGAATTACTATAAAAGCGGTACAGGTTCAGGCGGAATGGTGAACGTATCGAAAGTCACTGGCATAGTTGACGGCTTGCTTGACATGGGAGTAAAGCTGAATGAGGAACTGCTTGACATATACAGAAAATGGGAGAGTGAAAATCCGTTTGATTCTGGTACAGGCTGGGGAACTGAACCTTGGTCGCAGGCTGAAATGCCTCTTGATGATGATTTAGTTAAAAAGTCCGCTGAAAAGGGTGATACTGCAATAGTAATAATCGGCAGGACAGCCGGCGAGGAGCAGGACGTTAAGTTTGAAGAGGGTTCTTTTCTGCTCACGGAACTCGAAAAAGATATGCTTGTTAAAGTCCGCAGGGAATTTAAAAAAGTAATTGTTTTACTCAATGTCGGCGGACTGATTGACATAAACTTCATTGAGGACTGCAAGCCTGACGCACTTCTTTACGTATGGCAGGGCGGTATGACAGGCGGAACAGGTACGGCAATGGTGCTTGCAGGAGAAGTATCACCGTCGGGAAAACTGCCTGATACAATCGCATACAGTATAGAAGATTATCCGTCGCATAAGTATTTCGGCGGAAAGAATAAGAATTACTATGTTGAGGATATTTACGTCGGCTACAGGTACTTTGATACGTTTGCACCTGAAAAAGTGCGTTATCCTTTCGGCTACGGCTTGTCTTACACGACTTTCAGGACAGAGTATCTCTGCTCAGATGATGCAGATATAAAAATGAATATATATGTTCGTGTTACGAATACAGGTAAATACAGCGGAAAAGAAGTCGTTATGCTGTATGTTGAAAAACCGCAGGGAAAACTTGGTCAGCCGAAAAAAGTTCTCTGCGGATTTGAGAAAACAAAAACTCTTGCGCCAAATGAATCGCAGGATTTATGTCTTAAAATTGATTGGGACGAATTATGTTCTTATGATGATTCAGGAGTAACAGGTTACAGGAATTGCTGGTTACATGAAGCAGGCGAGTACAGACTTTACGTTGCCGATACTGAAAATATGATTTATATTGACTATATTGGTATGTTAAATGATGTAATTATTGACGAACGCAGTCAGGCACTTGCACCCGTTGAACCGTTTGAGCGTATGGCAAACCACGGCGGACTTGTCTTTGAACCTGTACCGCTGAATGAAGTGGACGAGAACGCAAGGCGGACTGAAAATCTTCCGGAAGAACTTGAATACACAGGCGACAGGGGGATAAAACTTGCGGACGTTTATTCAGGTGCGAACACTATGGACGAGTTCATAGCACAGCTTTCGGATGAGGACTTGTCTTGTATCATACGTGGCGAGGGCATGGGAAGTCCGAGGGTTACAGCAGGTACGGCAAGTGCATTCGGCGGAGTTTCGGACAGTCTCACGAAGTACGGTATACCGGCTGCGTGCTGCGACGACGGACCGTCGGGAATGCGCCTTGACTGCGGTACAAAGGCATTCAGTCTGCCGAACGGTACGCTTATAGCGTCCACTTTCAACAAGGAACTTGCTGAAAATCTCTTTGAAATGCTCGGACTTGAAATGGCGGCAAATAAAGTTGACTGTCTGCTCGGACCGGGAATGAATATCCACCGTAATCCGCTCAACGGACGTAATTTCGAGTATTTTTCCGAAGACCCTTATCTCACAGGCACAATGGCTGCGGCTGAACTGCGTGGACTGCACAAATCGGGAGTTACAGGCACTATAAAGCACTTCTGTGCAAACAATCAGGAGACAAACAGGCATTTTCTTGAAAGTGTTGTATCTGAAAGGGCATTGCGTGAAATCTACCTCAGAGGCTTTGAAATAGCTGTCAAAGAGGGCGGTGCGGACAGTATCATGACAACTTACGGAAGTATCAATGGTTTATGGACGGCAGGAAATTATGACCTCAACACGCAGCTTCTCCGCAAGGAATGGAACTATACAGGTATTGTCATGACAGACTGGTGGGCGCATATCAACAGGCGTGGCGGTAAACCTGATAAGACTGATTTTTCCGCAATGGCTGCGGCACAGAATGACTTGTATATGGTTTGTGCTGACGGAGGAAATAACGATGATAATACGCTTGAAAGTCTTGTTTCCGGCGATTTGAAGCGTTCTGAACTCCAAAGGAATGCAAAGAATATCTGTAATTTTCTGCTCCATACAAACGCACTTAAACGGCTTATGGGCGTTGCGGACGAAATTGAGATAATCAACAGAAGTGCGGACGATATACCGTCGGATAAGCCTGTTGAGTACTATGAATTTGACGATAATTTCACGCTTGATTTAAGCGGTATGAAGTCCGAAAAGGGCAGGGATTACAGTTTCGGGCTTATTGTCAATAATCCGGGCTGGTACAGACTTACGGTTACAGCGTCGTCCACGCAGGGAGAACTTGCGCAGATACCGCTGACTGTTTTCACAGTCGGAACGGCAAACGGTACTTTTACATGGAACGGTACAGACGGTAAGCCTGTTTCGTATTCCAAGGAAATACCGATGTTCTCGCACTTCACAGCGGTAAGAATTTATTTCGCACAGAACGGACTTGATTTAATCAGTATAAGTTTTGAGATTACTGAAAGAAGAGAACGAAGTTTTTAAAGGAGCATTTTATTATGAATATCAGATTTCTTGCCGAATACATCAAGCACCCGCAGACTATAGGTGCGGTTGCGCCGAGCAGTAAGTATCTTGCGGAAAAAATGATTGAAAATATTGATTTTGAAAACTGCTCTGTCATTGCGGAGTACGGAGCAGGTACGGGAATTTTCACAGCAGAAGTAATAAGGCACAAGAAGAGGGACACTAAATTTCTTGTGATAGAGCGTAATGAACGTTTTTACAGGATACTCCGCAGAAGATTTGCAAAATGCCGTAATGTGTATGTAATTCACGGGAATGCGCAGAATTTACGGAAATATATGCAGAAATGCGGAGCGGACAGGATTGACTGCATTATATCGGGACTTCCTTTTGTTTCACTTCCGCATAAAATATCTGAAAGAGTACTTGCGGAAACAAGAAAAATAATTGCACAGAGCGGAGGAAAGTTCATAACTTTTCAGTATACGCTTTTTAAGAAAAAACTTTTCGAGCGTTTTTTTGAAATCAGCAATATTTCCGTTGCATTCCGTAATTTTCCGCCAGCATTTGTGCTTGCAATGACTTCAGAGAGGTGATGGAAATGATACAGATTTTCGGTAAAAAGAAGTGTTTTGACACAAAAAAGGCTGAACGTTATTTCAAGGAACGTGGAATAAAATATCAGCTTATTGATATGCAGGAAAAGGGAATGAGTAAAGGCGAATTTACGTCAGTTATGCAGTCCGTCGGCGGTATTGACAGTATGATTGACGAAAAGGCAAAGGACAAAGATACTCTCACTCTCATGAAGTATCTGCTTGACAGCGACAGGGAAGAGAAACTGTTTGAAAATCAGCATCTTATCAGAACTCCGGTTGTCCGCAACGGAAAAAAGGCTGTTATCGGCTATTGTCCGGAAATATGGAAAAACTGGGAATAAACTGTTGATTTTTCCGGCTGAATGTGATATAATAATATAAACTGATTATAAAGGAGATTTTTACTATGGGACTAATTAAAGCAGTCGTATCAGGTATCAGTACAACTATGGCTGATACGTGGAAAGACTATTTCTACTGTGACGCTATGCCGTCCGATATACTTGTTGTCAAGGGCAGGAAGAAGGCAGGAAAGAAGTCTTCAAACAACAAGGGGGACGATAATATCATCACAAACGGCAGTGTGATTGTCGTTAATGAGGGACAGTGCATGATAATCGTCGACCAAGGACAGATTGTTGAAGTGTGCGCAGTACCGGGAGAGTACACTTATGATATGTCAACAGAACCAAGCCTCTTCGGCGGAAGTCTGGGAAGTGACATAAAAGAGACTTTCAGACAGATTGGCAAGCGTATTTCCTTCGGCGGAACAGCTGCACACGACCAGAGGATTTATTTCTTCAATGTGAAAGAAATCACGGACAACAAGTTCGGAACTTCAACACCTGTTCCGTTCAGGGTTACTTATCAGGATTTAGGCAGAAGTTTCACAGTTGGTCTGCGCTGTAACGGAACATACTCCTACAAGATAACAGACCCGCTCCTGTTTTTCACTAATGTATGCGGAAATATCGCAAACAGCTATGGCCGTGCGCAGATTGACAACACGCTGTACAGTGAGTTTATGAGCCACCTTCAGCCTGCGTTTGCAAGACTTACTTCAACTGTGCGCTATGACGAGTTACCGCTCCATACGGACGAGGTTACAAGGGCAATGAAAGAAGTCCTGAAAAATGACTGGAAAGACGACAGAGGTATTGAGATTTGCAGAGTTGCCATAAAGTCCGTATCTATTCCGAAAGAGGACGAGGATAATATCAAGAAATTTGAAAATATGGCATGGAACACAAATCCGACAAATGCCGCTGCAAGTATCATCGAGGCACAAAATCAGGCTATGGGTACTGCGGCAGGAAACCGGAATGGTGCTGTGGCTGGATTTTACGGCATGAATATGGCGCAGGGTATGGGCGGAATGAATGCACAGAACCTTTTTGCTATGGGACAGCAGCTGGCGCAGGCGGCTACAAATACAAATTCAAATTCATGGAGATGTTCCTGTGGTACTTCAAATACAGGTAAATTCTGTGCAAACTGCGGTAAAGCGAAACCGTCAGACAGTAACTGGACGTGTTCATGCGGTGCGTCGAATACAGGCAAGTTCTGTGCAAACTGCGGTAAAGCGAAACCTGAGAACAGCAGCTGGACCTGTTCATGCGGTGCAGTGAATACAGGTAAATTCTGTGCGAACTGCGGTAAGGCAAAGCCAGATGATAACAGCTGGACCTGTTCATGCGGTACGAAAAATACAGGCAGATTTTGTGCAAACTGCGGTAATCCGAAACCATAAAAATACAGATAAGGTGAAATCCCATGTTTATTACGTGGGATTTTGCTATAAATATCCGTTTTTTTTATTGATTATTGTCTGTTTTCAGGCTTGACAAACAGTCAGAAAATATAGTATAATATAATTGCATATTATTTTTTGCACAGTATTACAGGAGGTTTTATATATTATGTGTGGAATTGTTGGATTTACAGGAGATGCACAGGCCGCACCGGTTCTTCTTGACGGTCTTTCAAAGCTTGAGTACAGAGGCTATGACTCAGCAGGTATTGCAGTCCGTGACGGCGACGGAGAAACTGCTGTTATCAAGGCAAAGGGCAAACTGGAAGTTCTCAAGCAGATGACAAACAACGGCAGTGCAGTTAACGGAAGCTGTGGTATAGGTCACACACGCTGGGCTACTCACGGAGAACCGTCCACTCTCAATGCTCACCCTCATGCAAGCGACGATGAAAATGTTGTTGCAGTGCATAACGGTATCATCGAAAATTATCAGGAACTCAGGGAAAAACTCACAAAAAGCGGTTACAGTTTCAATTCTCAGACTGATACAGAAGTTGCAGTCAAGCTGATTGACTACTACTACAAAAAGTACAATCAGGGACCTGTTGACAGTATTGCCCGTGCCATGATACGCATAAGGGGTTCTTACGCACTTTGCGTTATGTTCAAGGACTATGCAGGCGAAATCTATACGGCACGTAAGGACAGCCCGATGATTATCGGTATCGCAAACGGCGAAACATACGTTGCTTCTGACGTTCCTGCTATTCTTAAGTATACAAGAAACGTCTACTATATCGGCAACATGGAAATTGCAAAGCTTGAAAAGGGTGCTGTTACTTTCTACGATATTGACCGTGAGGAAATTCATAAAGAACTTGTTGAAATCAAGTGGGACGCTGAAGCTGCCGAAAAAGGCGGATATGAGCATTTCATGCTGAAAGAAATTCACGAACAGCCGAAAGTTATCAAAGATACTATCAATTCTGTTGTAAAGGACGGCAAAATCTGTTTCGGTGAAATCGGTCTCAGTGATGAGGAAATGAAAAAAATACAGCAGATTTATATTGTTGCGTGCGGTTCAGCATACCATGTCGGAATGGCAGTGCAGTATGTAATCGAGGACTTCACTTCAGTTCAGGTTCGTGTTGAACTTGCATCGGAGTTCCGTTACAGAAAAATGGAACTCGCAAAGGACAGCCTTGTCATCATTATCAGCCAGTCGGGAGAAACAGCAGACAGTCTTGCCGCACTGAGAATGGCAAAGGAGAACGGTGTTAAGACTTTGGGTATTGTGAACGTTGTCGGCTCATCAATCGCAAGAGAGGCGGATAATGTGTTCTATACCCTCGCAGGACCTGAAATTTCCGTTGCTACTACAAAGGCATACAGCACACAGCTTGTTGCAGGTTATCTGCTTGCTATGCAGTTTGCATTTGCAAAAGGTGAAATGGAGCAGGAACAGTATGACAAACTTCTGAAAGAACTTGATACAATTCCGTGCAAGATTGAGAAAATTCTTGAGGACAAGGAACGCATACAGTGGTACGCAAATAAGCTTGCAGCCTGCAAGGACGCTTTCTTTATCGGTCGTGGAATTGACTACGCTATCGGACTTGAAGGAAGTCTCAAAATGAAAGAAATCAGCTATATTCATTCCGAGGCTTATGCAGCAGGTGAACTCAAACACGGACCAATCAGCCTTATTGAAAATGGTATACCTGTTATCGGCGTACTCACTCAGCCTGATTTGTACGAAAAAACTGTCAGCAATATGGTTGAGGTGAAAAGCCGTGGAGCTTCTCTCATGGGACTTACAACTTACGGCAATTACAGTATGGAGGATCTGGCAGACTTTACTGTATATATTCCGCAGACTGACCCGCATTTTGCAGGAAGTCTCTCTGTAATACCGCTTCAGCTTCTGGGCTACTATGTTTCTGTCGCAAAGGGATATGACGTAGACAAGCCGAGAAATCTCGCAAAGAGCGTAACTGTTGAATAAATAAAAAAGGGAGCATATAAGCTCCCTTTTTTGTGTAACTATAATATTATAAAGATTTAACGAAGTCTTTAAAACGTTCCATAGCCTCGATAGTACGCTGTCTGTCGCCGAAAGCGGTAAGTCTGAACCAGCCCTCGCCGTTCTTGCCGAAACCAGCTCCGGGAGTACCGACAACAGCAATCTTTTCAAGCATGAGGTCGAAGAATTCCCAGCTGCCCATATTTTTCGGGCATTTGAACCAGATATACGGCGAATTTATTCCTCCTGTGAATTTTACTTCCAGAGAAGTCATAGTATCGGCGATAATGCGTGCGTTTTCCTGATAGTAGGCGATATTTTCGTGAATTTGTTTCAGTCCCTCTTCGGAGAAAACAGCAGTAGCAGCGCACTGAACAGGGTAGGAAACGCCGTTGAACTTGCTTCCCTGACGACGACCCCAGAGCTGTGCTACTGAAACATCTGTTCCGTCACTTGCTTTTACTATGAGTTCATTCGGGATAACAGTATAACCGCAGCGCATACCAGTGAAACCGGCTGTCTTTGAGAGCGAACACATTTCGATTGCGACTTCCTTTGCGCCGTCAATGCAGAAAATACTTCTCGGAATACCGTCTTCTGTGATAAATGCTTCGTATGCGCTGTCGTAAATGATTACAGCGTTATTCTGTTTAGCGTAGTCAATCCATACTTTAAGCTGTTCAGCCGTGTAGACTGAGCCTGTCGGGTTATTAGGTGAGCAGAGGTAGATTATATCAGCATGAACGTCAAAATCGGGCATAGCTGCAAAGCCGTTTTCCTCGTTGGAATTTGCATAGATGATTTTTCTGCCGTTCATGAGGTTAGTATCAACATACACGGGATATGCAGGGTCAGTGACGAGGATAACGTTATCGTTGCCGAAAATATCGACGATGTTTCCGCAGTCTGATTTTGCACCGTCATTTATGCGGATTTCGTCAGGTGAAACGTCAGCACCGAAACTTTTGTAGTAACCCGAAACAGCTTCTTTCAGGAAGTCATATCCTGCACCGCTGTCCTCGTAGCCCCTGAAAGTTTCTTTTACTCCCATTTCGTCGCAGCCTTTTTTCATTGCGTCAATTACAACAGGTGCAATCGGGAGAGTAACGTCGCCGATACCCATACGGATAATATCGGCATCGGGATTTGCTTCTTTAAAAGCGTTTATTTTTTTAGCTATATTGATAAACAGGTAATTTTTTTCCAGTTTAAGAAAATTTTCGTTAAGCTGTGGCATTATAAGCACTCCTTCATAAAGTTAATATAATTATCGTCAACAGTACCATCGCAGATAAAGTCGGCAGAACCAGTCATCATTACAGTGCCGTCGGACTGATACGTTATGCGCAGGTCACCGCCACGCAGGTGGATAAGGATTTCCTCATCGTAGTTGCAGTAACCGTTGAGTACAGCGGCAACGGCGGACGCACAAGCACCGGTACCGCAGGCGAAAGTCTCACCGCTTCCACGTTCCCACACACGCATATTGAGAGTATGGCTGTCGAGGACTTCAATAAATTCCGTGTTAATTCTTTCGGGGAAAAGTTTGTGATTTTCAAACTGAGGGCCGATTTTTTCAAGGTCAAGACAATATATATCGTCTGTGAATATAACGGCATGGGGATTTCCCATAGAAACGCAGGTCACATAATATAAACCGTCCGGAACAGATACAGGGCGGTCAATAAATTTGTCGCCGTCGCAGTCAACAGGGATATTTCTTGGTTCGAGGACAGCCTTGCCCATATCAACCTTAACGAGTTCGACTTTGTTATCAGAATTGACAAAAAGAGTGAGGTATTTTATTCCCGAAAGAGTTTCGAGAGTAAGTTCTTTTTTGTCCGTGAGACCTTTTTCGTAGACATATTTACCGATACAGCGTGTTGCGTTGCCGCACATTTTACCCTCTGAGCCGTCGATATTGAACATACGCATACGGAAATCGGCTTTATCGGACGGCATAATCAGCACAAGACCGTCTGAGCCGATGCCCTTGCGTACATCGCTGAGTATCATGGAAACCTTTTCGGGTTCAGCGACAGTCTCCTCAAAGCAGTTAACATAGATGTAGTCGTTGCCTATGCCGTGCATTTTAGTAAACTTCATATCAATCTTCCTTTCACAGTTAAATTCTCCCACTTAACATTATAATACTGTAAAGCACAGAAGTCAAGCGTTGACCGGAAATATTTCTTTGTACAATAAAAAATTTTTACTATGAATATTGACCGACGATGATAAATATGCTATAATATTAATGTATCTGAAATATGGGAGGAAAAGTATATGATTAATATTCCGGAGATTTTCGGCTGTAATGTGTTCAATGAAACAGTCATGAAAGCAAGACTGCCGAAAACCGTGTATAAAAATCTCAGACGTAATATTGAAAAGGGCGCTCCGCTTGATATGGAGACGGCGGACGTTGTTGCAAATGCTATCAAGGAATGGGCTTTGGAATTAGGCGCAACTCATTACACACACTGGTTTCAGCCTATGACTGGTACTACTGCCGAAAAGCACGACAGCTTTATCAGCGTCGGGGAGAACGGTACTGCGCTCATGGAGTTTTCGGGCAAGGCACTCATAAAGGGTGAACCTGATGCCTCGTCATTCCCCTCCGGAGGACTGAGACAGACGAGTTCTGCAAGAGGCTACACTGCATGGGACCCGTCTTCCTACTGCTTTGTGAAAGAGGGGAGCCTTTATATTCCTACTGTTTTTATTTCCTACACAGGTGAAACTCTCGACAAGAAAACTCCTCTTCTGCGTTCAATGGACGCTCTCAGCAAGTCCGCCGTGAGATTTCTCAGACTTTTCGGCAACGAAAATGTAACAAGAGTTACTTCAACAGTCGGTGCGGAGCAGGAGTATTTCCTGATTGACAAGGAGAAATATGACCAGCGTGAAGATTTGATTTTAACAGGACGTACTCTTTTCGGTGCAAAACCGCCGAAGGGTCAGGAACTCGACGACCAGTATTTTGCAAATCTCAAGCCACGTATAGCGGCATATATGGCGGATTTGGACACGGAACTCTGGAAACTCGGTATCTATTCCAAAACAAAACACAATGAAGTTGCTCCGGCACAGCATGAAATGGCACCGATTTTCACTACTTCCAATCTCGGCACTGACCAGAATGAACTTGCTATGGAAGTCATGGAAAAAGTCGCACTGAAACACGGACTTGTCTGTCTGCTCCACGAAAAGCCTTTTGAGGGAGTAAACGGTTCGGGTAAGCATAACAACTGGTCCATGTCAACGAATGACGGACAAAATCTGCTTGACCCTGGTGATACGCCTATGGAAAATCTGCAATTCCTTACAATACTCTGTGCATTGATTAAGGGTGTTGACGAATATGCCGATTTGATGAGACTTTCCGCAGCTTCGGCAGGAAACGACCACAGGCTTGGTGCGGACGAAGCTCCTCCTGCAATTATTTCCATGTTTCTCGGCGAGGAACTCGACGCAGTACTTAAAGCAATTGAAGAGGACGGCGTTTACAAGACGCAGGCTCAGGAATTTGAAATCGGTGTGAACGCTCTTCCGTCATTCCCGAAGGACTCCACTGACAGAAACAGAACTTCTCCTTTTGCGTTCACGGGAAACAGATTTGAGTTTCGTATGGTAGGCTCGTCCGACAACATCGGCTGTCCTAATGCACTTCTGAATACTATCGTTGCGGAAGAACTCAGCTGGTTTGCCGACAGACTGGAACAGTACAAAGGAAGCGACTGCTTTGAGACTGAACTGAAAAAGCTCCTCAAGGACGTTCTCAAGGCTCACCGCCGTATCATTTTCAATGGCGACGGATATTCTTCCGAATGGGTGAAAGAAGCCGAAAGACGTGGACTTCCGAACTATCCGTCAATCGTCGACTGTATGCCTCATTACACAGACGAGAAAAATCTCCGCATACTGCGCAAATTCGGCATATTCAACAGAAATGAACTTGCCGCAAGAACGGAAATACACCTTGAAAAATATTCCAAAACAAGACGTATCGAGGCTCGCACTATGATTGAAATGGCTCGCAAACAGCTCCTTCCTGCCGCACTTGATTATCTCAATAAGCTGGTGCTGTCGGTTTCTGCAAAGAAAGAAATCGGCATGACAGCAATTACAGAAAAGAAAATCGCTGAAAAACTCAACGACCTCTGCGACAGGTTTTACAGTTCCATTGAGAGACTTGAAAAAATCGTTGAAGATGCCTGTATGATTTCCGATGTTCAGAAACAGGCAGAGTTCTATCATGACTATGTTCTTGCAGAAATGGACATCATGCGTTCAGTTGCAGACGAAATCGAAATAAATATGCCGCAGGATTTATACCCGATACCAACTTATTCGGAAATTATTTATAACGTTTAACAAGATTTCCCCTGATTTTTTTCAGGGGAAAATGTATATGAGAGGAAAAAAATGAAATATTCAAAAGAACTTAATGAAGCTGTTCTGATAAAAAGCAAGAAAACTGCTGGTAATGTGGACTACAGAACGAAAGCAGGCGACGCAGGAGAGGACTTTGTTAAAAGCAAGCTGATTTTCAGTAAATATCCCATGTATCTGCTCCACGATGTACGGCTTGTGTATAAGAATAAGCCTGCGCAGATTGATTTTATTGCCGTTACAAGACGTATGATTTTTGTGATAGAGTGCAAGAATTACGGGTTTAATATCAAAATCGACGGCGACGGACAGTTTATAAATACAACAGAGAATAAAAGTTTCCCCTCGCCTGCTGAGCAGAACAGGGAACATATAGACGTGCTGAAACGTATGTTTCCTGAACTTGCAGACAGATTTTATCCCGTGATAGTATTCTCGAATACTTCACGCATTCTTGACCGCAGCGAAGCAGGAGAGGAGATAAAAAGTCATATAGTAAAGGTTGATGAACTTATTCCCGTCATGGAAAAGGCGAATGAGGCAAACAGACAGCGTGGCATTATCTTCAGAAAGGGTGTCTGCGATTTGTACGACGAGGAAATGAAACAGTATGCGGAGAACTTCGCCAGACTGCATACTCCTGTTGATTTACCGGCAAAAAGCAAGCCTGCCGGAAAGAAATCCGCACCGGAAAAAGAAAGGTCTGGAATTTATAAATGCCCGAAATGCAGTGGAATTGTAAGAAAAGGGCAGTTCGGCTTTTTCTGCGAAAATAAATGCGGAATGAATATCAGTCATATAATTTACAATCAGGAACTTACTGAACAGCAGATTACTGCGCTTTTATCCGGCAGAAAAACGCAGGTCGAGACAAAATACGGCAGGAAAACCGTTTTCCCTGAAGTTGAGCAGTACGAATATAAAGGGCAGACGAAATTCAGATGGAAAAGAGAAAAATAAATTTTCCCGATACTGTTGCAAAATTCTGAAAAATGTAGTATAATAACTGTGGAGAATTTATGCAGGAGGTTTTTTTATGTGCGGAATTGTAGGATTTACTAATTTTATCGATAATTCCAACAAAGTTATCGGCGAAATGATGGATAAAATCAGGCACAGAGGTCCTGACGCTGAGGGAAAATATGTTGACGAAAATATTGCGCTCGGTCACCGCCGTCTGAGTATCATCGACGTGAGTTCGTCGGGCGACCAGCCTATTTTCAATGAGGACGGCTCAATGGTGATTATCTTCAACGGCGAAATTTATAATTACCGTGAAATCCGTGAACAGCTTGTCAAGGCTGGGCATATCTTTAAAACAAACACCGATACGGAAGTTTTACTGCACGGCTATGAGGAATACGGCGAAAAACTGCTCAATATGCTCCGTGGAATGTTTGCATTTGTCATCTGGGATAAGAATAAGCGTGAACTTTTCGGCGCAAGGGACTTTTTCGGCATAAAGCCTATGTACTATGCCATTATGGGAAAAACACTCATGTTCGGCTCGGAAATCAAGAGTTTTCTCGCCCACCCGCATTTCAGAAAGGAACTCAATACGACCGCACTTGAAAATTATCTCACTTTCCAGTATTCTCCCACCAGAGAAACTTTTTTCAGAAACGTCTATAAACTTATGCCGGCTCATTATTTCAGGTACAAGGACGGCAGAATGCAGATAAAACGTTACTGGGACGTTAATTTCAATGCGGACGGAAAACCAAATCTCGAAGAGTGGGTTAACAGGATTTCCGATACTTTCCATAATTCCGTTGAGGCTCATAAAATTGCCGATGTTGAGGTCGGCTCGTTCCTGTCGAGCGGTGTGGACTCCAGTTATGTCGCTTCCGTTGCGGACGTTGACAAAACTTTCACCGTCGGTTTCGGCAGTGACGAAAAGTACAACGAAATCGGCTGGGCTAAGAACTTCTCAAAGGCTATCGGCAAGGAGAATACAAGCAAGGTTATTACTCCGGAGGAATACTGGGGAAGTCTCGAAAAAATCCAGTACCATATGGACGAACCGCTTGCAGACCCGTCTGCTGTTGCACTTTACTTCGTCTGCAATATAGCCTCACAGAAACTGAAAGTAGTACTTTCGGGCGAGGGTGCGGACGAAATTTTCGGCGGATATAACGTCTACAGCGACCCCGACGGTACTTTGTACGATAAAATCCCGATGAGCATAAGGCACGGCATAGGAGAGATTGCGGAGAAACTTCCTGCACACCGTGGAATTAATTTCTTTGTCCGCAAGGGTAAAACCGTGGAGGAACGTTTTATAGGCAATGCTTATATGTTCACTCCAGAACAGCGCAGGGAACTGCTGAAAATCAGGACGGACGCTCCTGCCCCGACTGAAATCACAAAGCCTTACTTCAGCCGTGTGCGCGGTCAGGACGATGTGACAAAAATGCAGTATCTTGATTTGCATTTGTGGCTTATGGGTGATATTCTGCTGAAAGCTGACAAGATGAGCATGGCAAATTCCCTTGAACTTCGTGTGCCGTTTCTTGATAAGGAAATAATGGCACTTGCGGAACAGATACCGGTGAAATACCGTGTTACTCATGACAAGGGAACGGCAGAGACAAAATATATAACAAAATATGCTATGAGACTTGCCGCAAAGAAAGATACTCCCGAACAGACCGCAAAGACTGCCGAAAAGAAAAAACTCGGATTTCCTGTGCCGATACGTGTGTGGCTGAAAGAGGATAAGTATTACAGCATAGTCCGTCGGGCATTCGAGAGTGAAAGTTCAAGGAAATTTTTCAATACCGCACCGCTTATCAGACTTCTTGACGACCATAAAGACGGAAAGGCAGACAACAGCCGTAAAATCTGGACTGTATTCACATTCCTTGTGTGGTATAAAGTCTATTTTGAAAACAACTGAAAAATCCGGTGACGCATAGTGACGGATAAACAGCATTTTTATATTTCTTTTATATTATTTTATTTTTTATAAGAGAAGTAAGAAAACAGTAATTATATGTCACTTCCGTCACTGTTACATAAAAAATAAAGGAGAAAAAATTATGCAGTCAGAATATCAGCACCTTATCGATTTGAGTGATTACCCTGTTGAATGGTGGAACAGCCTTATTGAACTCGGAGTGAAAATCAAGGAAAATCCGCAGGAATACGCCCATAAGTGCGACGGAAAAATCATGGCAACTCTTTTCTATGAGCCTTCCACAAGAACGCAGATGTCATTCCAGACGGCTATGCTCCGTCTCGGCGGACGTATCATAGGTTTTGACAACCCTGCAAATTCGTCTGTTTCAAAGGGCGAAACTATCAAGGATACGACGAAAATTGTAAGCAGTTATGCGGATATTCTCGTAATCCGTCACCCCGTTGCAGGTGCGGCAAAGGCGGCTTCACTTACGGCGGACTGTCCTGTTATCAATGCAGGCGACGGCGGTCATCTGCACCCCACACAGACACTCACTGACCTGCTTACGCTGAAAATTGAGAAGAAAACCCTCAGCGGACTAACAATCGGTATGTGCGGAGACCTGATTAACGGCAGAACAGTCCACTCGCTCTGTAAGGCTCTGAGTATGTTCAAAAACAATAAGTTTATCTTCATTTCAACTCCCGAGCTTCGTATGCCGGCGTATATCAAGGATATTATCAAGGCGAACGGCAGTACCTATGAAGAAGTGGATACTTTGGAAGAGGCTATCGGCGGACTTGATGTCCTCTACATGACGAGAATACAGCAGGAACGCTTTGCGAGCCGTGAGGAATATCTTGCGCAGAAAAATACATACGTTCTCGACAGGCAGAAAATGATGCTTGCAAGGAAAGATATGATTGTAATGCACCCGTTGCCGAGAGTTGACGAAATCACGGTTGAGGTGGACGATGACAGCCGTGCAATGTATTTCACTCAGGCAAAGTACGGCGTTTTTGCACGTATGGCACTCATTCTCACCATACTCAGCGAAAAAAAGAGTTCCGAAACGCTCAGGGGCAAGGTCTACAGCGGAGTTAAATGCGATAATCCGAAGTGCATAACCAATCACGAAGAGTATCTGCCGAAGAGTTTCAGGTTCAGCGGAGACGAAACTCTCCTTGAATGCGAATACTGCGATGAACGAAAGCTGATATAAGTAATTATAATTAAAGGGACTGTAAGTTTATGCTAACTTACAGTCTTTATTTTTTTGCAAAAGTACTTGACAAATCTGTAATTACTGTGTATACTGTATATATACAGTAAAGGAGGACGATACAGTGAATATATTTATCGACAACAGAAGCGGTACTCCGATTTACGACCAGATTTATCAGCAGGTGAAAAGTCTGATAATCAGCGGAGAACTGCGGGAAAATGACCCCCTGCCGTCAATCAGAAGTCTCGCAAAGGATTTGCGGATAAGCGTAATCACGACAAAACGGGCTTATGACGAACTCGAAAAAGAGGGCTTTATCTATACCGTTCAGGCTAAAGGCTGTTTTGTTGCGCCGAAAAATACGGAAATGCTTCGGGAAGAAAATCTGAAGAAAATCGAGGAGCATATTATGCAGATTAAACAGCTTGCGTCGTCGTGCAGACTTACGACGGACGACATAATCGAAATGATTAAATATCTTGATGAGGAGTAATTTTTATGAATGCGATTGAAGTAAAAAATCTTACAAAAAAATACAAGGGATTTGCCCTTGAAAATCTTAGTCTTGTACTGCCACAGGGCTGTATAATGGGACTTATCGGCGAAAACGGTGCGGGAAAAAGTACGACTATAAAGTCACTGCTCGGAATTATCCGTGCCGACAGCGGAAGTATCGAGATATTCGGCAAAGAGCCGTCAGCCGAAATAAAGAACGATATTGGCGTTGTTCTTGACGAAGTGGGACTTCCGCAGGATTTCAATGTCAAGGAAATTCAGGCAGTTATGAGGAGTACTTTTTCAAACTGGCAGGACGACGTTTTTGCTGACTATATCCGTAAATTCAGACTTCCTGAAAAGAAAGTGTTCAAATCGTTTTCAAAGGGAATGAAAATGAAACTTGGAATAGCTGTTGCACTGTCGCACAATGCAAAACTGCTGATACTTGACGAGCCAACCAGCGGTCTTGACCCTGTTGTGCGTGACGAGATTGTCGATATATTCAACGATTTCACCCGTGACGAAAGTCATTCAATACTGATTTCGTCGCATATCGTCAGTGATTTGGAGAAAATCTGCGACTACATAGCGTTTCTGCATGAGGGCAGACTTATGCTTTGTGAGGAAAAAGACCGTCTTCTTGAGCAGTACGGCTTTATCAATACCACGCCGGAAATGCTCAGGGAACTTGATAAATCGGCGGTAATCGGTACAAAGTCAAATAAATGGGGAGTTGAGGCAATCGTTGACAGGAATAAAATTCCACGTACTTTTGAAGTAAAGCCTATAACAATCGAAGATTTGTTCGTTTTCATGGTCAAGGAGGAAAACAAATGAAAGGTTTATTGCTGAAAGAACTGCTTATGTTTAAAAAAATAATAATTGTAACCGCAATTTTAATAGCCGGATTAATTCTCGGCGGAGTTTTCAGCGGAGAACCGAGTATTATACTTATGCTGCCGCTGTTTCTGTCGATATGGTCAGTCAGTTTTCAGAATATGGACGAAGTAAGCCGCTGGAAACAGTATTCTGTCGCACTGCCATACGAAAGAAAAACTATAGTTTCGGCAAAATATCTTTGTATACTGTTCCTCGACGCTGTTTCCATGCTGATTGTCACAGTTGGCTATCTGATTGCCGTTGCAGTGGGAAAAGTTGAATTTTCGGCAGATACGCTTATAATATTTATGGTTATTTCAGTCGTAATGGGATTGGTGTTCCCGATGATAGTTCTGCCTTTGCATTACAAATTCAATTCAGAAAAAGCAAGATTACTGGTAATGGGTTTAGCAGGAGTTTGCGGCGGAATGTCAGTTACTGTTATAAAGGTTGCAGGGGTGATTTCCGGCGGTATTACAAAATATATTCCTTTGATTATTGTTCTCACTGTTGCCGTACTATTTGCACTCTCATGGCTGTTGTCAATCAGAATATACGAAAAAAAGGATTTATGAGGTGTTATTATGAAAGGTTTATTGTTAAAAGAATTGTACACATTCCGCAAAAACTGGATTACAATGCTGATTTTTCTCGGTACAGCAGTTCTCAACGGAATTTTGCTTGGAAATGTACGTGTACTTATGTTCATACCGCTTCTTCTGTCGGTCTGGTCGGTTAATTTCATGAGTGCGGACGAAATAAGCAGGTGGCAGCAGTATTCAATCGTTTTGCCATACGGACGGAAGACAATAGTTTCGTCGAAATATCTTATTATACTGATACTGAACATCTGTTCACTTGTTATTGTTTCTGTATGCTATGCACTGTCATATGTTATAGGGAAAACTGAATTTTCGTGGGACAGTCTTGTTATGATACTGATTTCCTCAGCCGTTGTCGGATTTTTTTACCCGATAGTCGGTTTACCGCTGAATTTCAGATTTAATTCCGTAAAAGGACGGCAGCTTGTTGCCATAGTAAACTTAGTAATAAGCGGATTGATTGTATTACTTATAACGATGACACAGGATATAACAAGCATTCCTGAAAAAATCACAGTATATATTCAGCTGATTGTCGCTGCTATCCTCGTACTTTTTGTACTCTCATGGCTGTTGTCAGTCAGGATATACGAAAAGAAAGACCTGTAAAAAAATGCACCCGATTTCTGTCGGGTGCTTATTTTTACAGAGTGGCATATAAATTCGTTTCCCATGCAGGAATATAAAGCTGGTGACGGATATAGAGCTTATAGTCGGGATTTATTGTCTTGATAAGCAGTGGAATTTCAAAAATATCTTCATTGCGGTGATAAAGGGCAATCATAAGGCGAGGGGAGTACTTTGCAATAGTATTTGCCGCACCCCATATAGCTTCACGCTCAAAACCTTCAACGTCCATTTTGATTATGGTCGCACTTTTCCTGCCGAGTATGCTGTCAACTGAGCGAGCCTGAATAAACGTATCAGAACTTGCATTTATAGCGGACTGTCTGCCAGCTTTTGCGGAGAACGGAAGTTCCGTATCAACGCACCATGCCGCCGCATTGAAAGTAAAGATATGCGGCATACCGTCCACGAATTTCATAAGTTTCTTGAAATTCTTGCGGTCAGGTTCAACTGCGTAAATGCCTGTGTAGATACCTCTTGTAAATTCAAGTAGTTCCTGTATTGTGTCGCCGTTGTAAGCACCCAAATCAACGTATGTTTCATTGAGGTGCGGTTTTATAATTTCCTTGTATATCTCCGATTTCGGCGTGGTGACACTTGCAAGATAGCTTATATCACCGCTTATCTTGAAATTGATTATATTTGCATACACACGCCTTGAATAGTCGTCCTGCAACATATCATAAACCTGCTGTATCTTGTGCGCATTCTCAACACAGTATTCATAGGTGAAGAGACCGTCGCCGGCAACAGGTACATCGGGGACATAGAGGGTATGCTTTTCGGCGAGTTCAGTTATTTTATCGACAATTGACTGATAGCCTGCCGCAAATGCAAGGACAACAACAAAATCCTCGACCATTGCCTCGACTTCGGACAGCTTGTGTACACGGTAACCCTGAAACGAGTGACCACGTACAAACTCATCACTTGCGAAAATCCCTGAAATAAGAATACCTTTTTCCTTGAAAACGGACATGATTTTCAATGCACCGTCGCCCATTCCATAAATAAAAATAGGTCTTTTTTCTGCTTTCAGCTTATCCCATGAGGACAGCTTTTCCTTAATAAATGAAATCATTTTACTTATACTCCGCAAAATTATTCTGTATCTTCGCTGTAGAAATCCTGATGTTCATGTACATCATACATATCACGCCCACGAATGCCGTACTGGTCACGCATCTGGTTCATATATTTATCAATGAGATTAAGCACCTGACGGACATTTTTTATACTCTGCACAGTTTTTGTAGGCGTTTCAACGTCCTTGCTGTGAATTGTGATAGTACCACAGCCGAATATTCTTTGCCAGAAAGAACGTGTAGTACTTTTGTCGGTGATTTTGTACAGGTCGATTTCGTCTTCTCTGATGTTAAAAAATCCTACCTGTGTAATGAATTTTGTTTCGGTGAGGTAATATCTTGTGAACGACAATGGAAGACCGAAAATCGTGCGCTTCTTGTCAGTCCATATATAATCTATTTCATTTTTCGACATAAAAATTCTCCTTTCGGCAATATAATATATTTTACCACAAAATACGCAGTAAGTCAATAAATTTTTTCCCGTGAGAATTAACTCACGGGAATATTCTGTCATGATTGTTTGTCATTTTTGTTAAAAATACTCTGATATTCTTTTTCTTCCTCAATATCTTCTCCCTGCATGAGACGTTCAAAGTCTGCGCCGTCGATTTTCTCGAATTTCAGGAGATAACTTGCAAGTCTGTGCATTTTGTCGGCATTGTTTTCAAGGATAGTCTTGCAGTCGCTGTACGCCTTTTCAATGATACTTCTGATTTCCTCGTCAATCTGTTCCGCCATAGCTTCGCTGTAGTTGCGTGTGTGACCGTAATCCTTGCCGAGAAATACTTCGTCGTTGTCCGAGCCGTAAACGACAGTACCGAGTTTTCTTGAAAATCCGTATTTTGTAACCATATTTCTTGCGGTATTCGTTGCACGTTCAATGTCATTTGAAGCACCCGTGCAGATGTCATCGAGGAAAAGTTCTTCCGCAACACGTCCGCCGAGAAGCATTATTATATTTTCTCTCATTGCATTTCGTGATACGTGCATATCGTCGGTGTCGGGACGTGTAACAGTGAGACCTGCCGCCATGCCACGCTGGATTATAGTAACCTGATGCACTTTGTCCTGTGTTTTAAGATTGTACGCAGCAACAGCGTGACCTGCTTCATGGTATGCAGTAATTTTCTTGTCGTGTTCCGTAACGATACGGGATTTCTTTTCAGGACCTGCAATGACTTTCATTGTAGCCTCTTCGATGTCCTTTTCCGTGATTGCCATACGGTTTGCCCTTGCTGCGAGGAGTGCAGCTTCATTCAGAAGATTTTCGAGGTCTGCACCTGTAAAGCCCTGAGTAGTCTGTGCGATTACTTTTAAATCAACGTCGGGGGCAATCGGCTTGTTCTTTGAGTGGACTTTGAGGATTTCCTCACGTCCCTTGACATCTGGATAGCCGACAACAATCTGTCTGTCGAAACGTCCCGGACGGAGAAGAGCAGGGTCAAGAATATCACGGCGGTTAGTGGCTGCGATTACAATAACGCTTTCACTGCCCGAAAAACCGTCCATTTCAACGAGTAACTGGTTGAGTGTCTGTTCACGCTCATCGTGACCTCCGCCAAGTCCGGCACCTCTGTGGCGACCGACAGCGTCGATTTCGTCAATGAAAATAATGGCAGGAGCGTGTTTTTTAGCCTGTTCAAAAAGGTCACGCACTCTTGAAGCACCAACGCCGACAAACATTTCAACGAAGTCCGAGCCTGAAATCGGGAAAAACGGACAGCCTGCCTCACCTGCGACAGCTCTCGCAAGGAGTGTTTTACCTGTTCCGGGAGGACCTAAAAGGAGTACGCCTTTCGGGATTTTTGCGCCGATGTCAGCATATTTGTTCGGGTGCTTGAGGTAGTCAACGATTTCCTGAAGTTCCTGTTTTTCCTCGTCCGCACCTGCAACGTCGTCAAAAGTAGCCTTACGTCCGCCAGCCTGATTTTTGAGATTAGCCTTGCCGAAAGTATTATACTTGCCTCCGCCTCCGCTTTGTCTCATCATGAAATAGATGATAAAAATTCCGAGGAGTACAGTAAGGACTACAGGTATGAGGGAATAAATCCATGTTCTGTCAGTGATTTTGATATAGTTCTGCACAAGCGGGTCATCGGGATATTTTTCGTTGTATTCCTTACGGTAATTTTCAGTATCGCTGAGGAATATGTTGACGTTAGGCACATTATAGACGTGCATATCAACTTCGCCTCTCAGCTGATATGTGAGTTCACCCGAACCCAGATCGAGTTCGTAGTATGAAACTTCGTAATTGTCAAAGTGGCTGATAACCGATGTATATTCTGTATTTTCAGAATTGCCTGACAGCTTTGAGATAACGAAATACAGGCAGAAAACGGACAGCATGACAATAAGGATATAAGTAAAAATGCCTTTGCTTCTTTTTGGTGTCAAGATGCACACTCCAATCTAATTCCTTGTGATATGAATTTTCAGCAGACGTTTAGTGTTACTGTCTGGGGCAACTCTTTCGGCAATGCCGATTTTTTCCGCAAAAACAGTACCTTCTTCGTCTTCGATAAAGTGCAGGGAACGCCTTTCAGCCACAGGAATTGTTTCATTAATTAATTTTTTTACAGAAGAAGTAAAACCTCTTCCGTGCAGTCTGAGCCTGTCGCCGAACTTCCTGTTTCTGACAACAGTCCTACCTATTATTTTATCATAATCCAGCAGATAAAATGTTAATTTTCTGTTAACAAAATCAAATTTCATTGAATTATCACAATCGATGATTTCGCAGACAAGTTTTGCGTCGGGGAAAATACTGTTTTCGCCTATTCTGAGTTCTTTTGAGATTAATTCCGTTTCAGCAGGCTTTATCACTTGCAGTCCTGATGGTGTGAAGTAAATATCGCCTGAAATATTGAGTTTTCCGCCGTTCAGCAGAATATTGTCGCAGTCCGCAAGACGCTTGTTTGAAACAGGCAGATTATTTTCACTCAGAAGACGTGAAATCCGTCTGCGCCTGATTACCTCATTATATTCCGCAGGATTGACAAAAATTCCGTCCGCATTGTCAGTCTCAGTTTCGATGAGAGCGTTTTCGCTCCGCAGAACATCAATTGAGCGGACGGACGTTTCAATAAGCGAGCTGTTGATTTCCTTCATAAGCGGAATTATTTTGTGGCGGATTTTATTGCGTGTATAGTCGTCCGTGAGATTAGTACTGTCTGTAACATAGTTTTGCCCGATTTTTCGGAGATATTCCTCAATTCCGGAACGGGAGGCAATTAAAACCGGACGGATAATATTTTCACGCACCGGCGGTATGCCTGCAAGACCTTTCAGTGCAGTTCCACGGATAAGATTATGAATGACGGTTTCAAGGTTATCGTCGGCATTATGCGCAGTGGCAATTTTTTTGCCCTGAGAGTATTCTCTGAAAATGTTGTAGCGCAGTATTCTTGCGCTTTCCTCACAGGAGAGTGAATTTTTTTCCGCATAGTCCCTGACATCGCATGAAACAGCCGTGAACGGAACAGAAAGTTTTTTACAGAGTTCACGGCAGAAATATTCGTCACGGTCGCTTTCCTCGCCACGCAGACAGTGATTGACGTGCAGAGCCTCAACGGAAAAGCCGGATTTTCCGCAGATTTCACGCAATACCGTAAGCAGAAAAACGCTGTCCGCACCGCCTGAAAGTCCGCAGACGACAGTATCTCCGCAGGAAAGCATATTATATTTTTCTATAAATTTAATAATTTTACTAATCATATCAGTTTTCGGGTGGAATATCATTTTCAGGATTTGAAAAAAGTGTGAACTGACCGTTCCATATCAGCTTGACTGTACCTATTTCGCCGTGACGGTTTTTTGCAACGATACATTCAGAAATATTCTGCTGTTCGCTTTCCTTATTATAGTAAGCGTCACGGTACAGGAACAGTACAATATCAGCGTCCTGTTCGATTGAACCGGACTCACGCAGGTCGGAAAGCATAGGTCTTTTATCGTTACGTCCTTCGACTGCACGGGAGAGCTGTGAAAGCAGTATTACAGGCACATTCAGTTCCTTTGCCATGATTTTAAGCTGTCTTGTTATTTCAGAAACCACAGTTACACGGTTGTCGGATTTTGAAGTTGAACCCATAAGCTGTAAGTAGTCGATAACAATAAGACCAAGATTTTTCACACGGCGGAGTTTGGCTTTCATCTGCTGTACTGTTATACTTGCTGTATCGTCGATAAGCATTGGCAGAGTACCGAGATAGCCCGCACTTGTTGCAAGTGTTGTCCATTGGTCAGTACTTATTCTGCCGTTGCGCAAAGTATTGGACTCCACCCGAGCCTCAGTTGAAAGCAGGCGGGTAGCAAGCTGTTCCCTTGACATTTCGAGATTGAATACGGCAACGTCCTTTTCGCTTGATTTTGCTACATTCTTTGCAATATTCATGGCAAAGGAGGTTTTTCCCATTCCGGGACGTGCAGCTATAATTATGAGGTCGGATTTATTCAGTCCTGAAGTTATATTATCAAGCTGAGTAAAACCTGTTCTTGCGCCGATGTACTTTTCCCTGTCCTCGCCTGAAATTTTGCCTAACCTGTCGTAAGCCTCATAAATAGCCTCTCTCAGCGGAACAAGACCGCTGACTGTGCGCCCCTGCCGTATATCATATATTTTCTGTTCGGCAGAATCAAGCAGAAGCTGTGCATTCTGTTCACCGCTCTGGATTTCGTCGAGGATTTCCCTTGCAACATATCCGAGACTTCTTATGAAATATTTGTCGGAAATAATATTGCAGTATGATTCAACGTGTTTTGCAGAGGGGAGCATATTGGCGATTTCCACAAAAAACTGTCTTGCCTCTGTCTGATTTTCAAATATATGCAGTTTTGTTGTCTCATTGAGAACAGTAACCACATCGATAGTTGAACCGCTTACGAACATTCCTGAGATGATATTATAAATCTTTCGCAGATTTTCATTATAGAAGTAATCGGGTTTTATTTTTTCAATTACAAGAGGCATAACATTCTTGTCGGAGAGAATTGCTCCGATAACCGACTGTTCAGCTTCAATGCTGTATGGAAGTTCTGGTGCTGGCAGGTTAAGAACTTTACTGTCCATCAGCCCTGTACAACCTCAACATCGATTTTTGCTGAAATTCCTGTATAGAATTTGATGACAGCAGAATAAGTGCCGAAATTCTTGATGTCAGTGCTGAGGGAGATTTTCTTTTTGTCAATCTGTATACCGAACTGCTCCCTGACTGCGTCTGCAACCTGAGAAGGCGTAACAGAGCCGAAGAGACGGTCATTTGAACCTGCTTTCGCCTTGATTACAACTTTTTTGCCGTTGATTTTCTCTGTATTTTCCACTGCATTTTTCTTTTCCGTATCGATTTTGTGCTGTGCAGATGCCTGTTGTCCCTCAAGCTTGTTGATATTTTCGGGAGTAGCCTCAACAGCAAGTCCTTTGGGCAGAAGCATATTTCTTGCGTAACCGTCCGCAACATTCTTGATTTCTCCTTTTCTGGCAGAACCTTTGACATCTTTTACAAAAATAACTTTCATAATATTTTTCCTTTCATGTATTTATTTTTTCTTTTGACGAAACATCGTCATTGCGCTTGTCGATAGCATCAATAAGAAGATTGAATGCCTCATTAACGCTTATATCTTTAAGCTGAGTGGCAGCCATTGTCTGATGACCGCCTCCGCCAAGAATTTCCATAATAACCTGAACATTGACTGCGCCGAGAGAACGTGCAGAAATATTCACGGTATCGCCTGTTCTGTATATCGCAAACGAGGCATTTACATTTGTTATATTAAGAAGTTCGTCCGCAGCCTGCGGTGCGACTATTCTTATATCGTCGCAGACAAAGTCTGCAACGGCAATTGCACAATCGTTATGTATCTGTGCCGTTGAGACAATCTGCGAGCGGTTTTTGTAAGCCTCGAACGAATTGGAGAAAAGAAGTTTCACAGCGACTGTATCAGCACCGAGTTTTTTCAGAAATGCGGCAGCTTCAAAAGTCCGCACGCCTGTCCGCATGACAAAGCTTTTTGTATCAAGCATAATACCTGCCAGAAGAGCTTCTGCATGACATATGGGAAGTTTTTCGTCGTCCGGAAATCTGAAGTACTGGATAATTTCGGTAACCATTTCGGAGGCAGAAGAGGCATACGGTTCATGGTGGAATATGACTGCATTCTCAATTGAACGCACTGCACGGCGGTGGTGGTCGACAATGATAACGGACTGTTTCATTTTCTCATAAAGTTCATAACTTTCAAGGCAGTCTGTATTATGAATATCGACGATAATCAGCAAATCGTTGTCGCCGACAGCCTCAACAGCCTCCTGAGGAGTAATGAAAAGCTTGTCATCGGTCTGGTTTTCGACACGGTCGATAAGATTTGCCGCAAGATTTGCATTTCTGTCCACAACGATATATACAGGCTTGCCAATCATGCGGAGCGCACCAGCCATTCCGCACGATGCACCGACGGAGTCGAGGTCGCCGAAACGATGCCCCATAATGAAGACTTTATCGGAGTTCATGATAATATCCTGCATTGCATTTGCGATAATTCTTGTTTTTGTGCGTGACATTTTCTCGACACCTTTGGAAACTCCGCCGAAGAAGTGATAGCCGTTGTCGGACTTCACAACAGCCTGGTCTCCGCCACGACCTAAAGCCATATCGAGACACTGCCGTGCGATTTTTTCGCTTTCCGCAAGGGAATCAGCACCCTGTCCGACACCGATTGAAAAGGTAAGCGGATATTTTCCGGCAATTTTTATATTTCTTGCCAAATCAAGAATTTTGAATTTATCATGGATTTTTTCGTTAAGATGACACTGCTCGATAACGGCATAGAAGGTATTGGGCGATATTTTCTTTATAAATCCGTTGGTACTGCTCATGAACTGTTCAATAAGCTTTTCGATTTCAACAGAAGCCTGAGCCTTTTCACTTTCTTTTGCATTCTGCATAATTTCGTCGTAGGTATCAATAGTGAGGATAACTACATTCGGGTGAGAGTTTTCACATTTCTGTTTCAGATTGAAGTATTCAGTTTCGTCATGGAAATATATTATAAGAAAAGAAATATCGTTCTCCTCGAATTTTTCACATACAGTATTATACACAGCACCGTTTATACGGCATAAAGGAGTACCGCCGTTCATTACAGCGTCAAGGTCGAGTTTTACGTATTCCTCGAAATCAAGCCCGAAAACGTCATAACCACGGCTTATCTTGTCAGAGAAACTCTGGTTGTACCATACAAACTTATTATCCTCGTTTATAACCGCAACGGGTGCAGGGAGATTATTCATGTAATCGGCAGCGGAATTTTCAAGATGATTATTCATTCTGAATATATGGCGCATAAAGTTTCTGGAATAAAGCACAGCGGAAATTATAAGGACTGTGACAAGAATTACAGCAGAAATAATTCCGATAAGTCCGCAGGT
The DNA here is from genome assembly GCA_964460175.1 of uncultured Alistipes sp. GTDB lineage: Bacteria > Bacillota > Clostridia > Oscillospirales > Ruminococcaceae > Ruminococcus. The sequence continues at coordinate 311,467 of CAYWPN010000001.1, forward strand.
TATATTGTATCTGAAAAGCATTACAGACGCAGTTATCTGACAGACAAGAATAACGGAAACAAGCGTAAAAAACACCGCCGGAAACTTTTTTTTCACTTCTTATACTCCTTTCGGAAACCTGTATAAAGTCCGGAGTTATCAGCGCATAAAATGTACAGTTATTCAACTCCGGTTTTATAATTCCGGATTATCATATCTCCATGATAATCGGCAAAATCATAGGTCTGCGCATTGTTTTTCCGAGAATATAGTCGGAAAGGGTGTCACGGAGTTTACCTTTGAGAGTAGTCCATTCTTTCATTTCCATGCGTGAACAGCCGTTGAGTGTTTTTGTAAGTTCATTTTTTGCACCTATCATAAGTTCTTCGGATTCACGGACATAGACAAATCCACGGGAGATAATATCAGGACCTGCAACGAGCTGATTTGTGGCACGTTCAATTCCGATAACGACGATGATTATGCCGTCCTGCGAGAGATGATTGCGGTCACGGAGAACGATAGAGCCTACGTCGCCCACGCCGAGACCGTCAACGAGAATACGTCCGGACGGCACCTGTGATACGACTTTCATTGTTACGCTGTCTGTTTCGATAACATTTCCGTTTTCGGCTATGATTATATTTTCTTTCGGCATACCCATCTGCATTGCAAGTTCAGCGTGTTTCTTGAGGTGCTTGTATTCGCCGTGAACGGGGATAAAGAATTTCGGCTTTGTGATTGCATGAATGAGTTTGAGTTCCTCCTGACAGGCATGACCCGAAACGTGTACCTCATACATGGCTTCGTATACTACTTCCGCTCCTGATTTCAGGAGTTCATTGACAATTTTTGTAACATATTTTTCATTTCCAGGAATGGGGGTTGCGGAAATTATAATAAAGTCATCTGAAGTAATGGAGACGGTTCTGTGGTCATGCATTGCTATTCTTGTGAGTGCGGACATAGGTTCGCCCTGACTTCCTGTTGTTATAAGAACGATACGTTCATTTTCATACATCGGCATCATTTCAACGTCGATGATAACACCGTCGGGGACTTCAAGATAGCCCAGTTCTATTGCAATATTCATTACATTCACCATACTTCTGCCGAGTATAGCGACTTTTCTCTTATACTTAACAGCAGAGTTGATAATCTGCTGAACACGGTGGATATTGGAGGAAAAAGTTGCGATTATTATTCTTTTTCCCTCGCCCTGACGGAAAAGACGGTCGAATGATGCGCCTACTGTTTTTTCAGAATGTGTATATCCGGAACGTTCTGCATTTGTGCTGTCTGCCATAAGTGCAAGAACAGTCTTTTTTGTGGCAACTTCCGCAAAATAAGCAAGGTCTATTCTTTCGCCGTCAATGGGGGAGAAATCGACTTTGAAGTCGCCGGTATGAATTACAACGCCTGTGGGAGTGTGGATAACCATGCCGACAGCGTCGGGGATTGAGTGGTTGACCTTGACGAACTCAACGCCCATACAGCCCATTTTTGCGGATTGTCTGGGTTTCTTGACAATAAGTTCAGCATTTGTTACTCCTGCTTCTTTCAGTTTTCCTTCAATAAGCCCGATAGTAAGTCTTGTAGCATATATCCTGACAGTAGTATCAAGTTTTCTGAGCAGATATACAAGACCGCCTATGTGGTCTTCATGACCGTGAGTTATAACAATACCCTGAAGTTTATCTATATTTCTCTCAATATAGGTAAAATCGGGAATAACAATGTCAACCCCCGGCATATCGGGGTCGGGAAATGCAAGTCCGCAGTCAAGAATGAACATATCGTTGCAGCATTCAAAAACTGTCATATTCTTTCCGATTTCGTTAAGTCCTCCTAATGGGATAATTCTCAGCGGTGCTTTGGGTGTTTCCTTTTTTGACGGTCGTTTCGGTTTCAGATTGTCCTTTAATTCGTTTTTCTTGCTGGTTGTTTTTGGCAGTGCAGTTACAGTAGTTTCAGCAACAGGAAGAGTTTTTTCTGGTGCAGAATTGTTTTTTCTGTAAACTCTTTTTTGTGTTCCGTTCTTTGATACAGTGTTTCTGCGTGGTCTTTTATGAGTGGTGTTGTTTTCATTCACTGGTTATCAGCCTCACTTTCTTGGTAGTTTGTTTTTATATATGTAAGCAACGGAAAAAGTCAGAGAATTTAAAAAAACAGACATTGTATATTATTCTGATATGAATACTTAATTAATCTGACTTTTTCCGACTGCACAAATAACAATGATACATAATATAATTATACAGAAAATAATTGTCTTTGTCAATAGAATAGAATATTGTTATAATATTTAATCTTACCGGATATTATGCTTTCTGAATTTTTCTGTCCATATGGCACAAAGTTCGGAGGCTGTTTCGGCGGATAGGGTCTGCGCAAGGAGAGAAATTCTGTTCCGACCGCTTTTTGTAATTATCACACGACCTTTTCTGTCGTTGACAGTCTGTCTTGACGGAATTTTTTCTGCATTGTCGAGAGTTATTTCTCTTTTTGCACTTGCAATATGCGGAAGTCTCTGCACCGTTTCGACAAGATTTTCAGCAATATGAGTACACATATACAGTGCATCACGGAGAAAGCGGGTATCTCCTGCGTTTTCTGGAATACCTGTTTCCGTACTGAAACGCTTTATCTTTTCGGGATTTATGCATTCGGCAGAATAATGAAAATCGTCGGGAAGCCACACAGTACCGCCGTTTTCCGTTTTGTCAAGACAGTATGCGAGGACAAGTTTTTCGTAGGAGATAAATCCTACAGCAGTCGAATAGGCATTGACACGCTGTCCGTCGTCTGAAATCTGGAATACAAGTTCGTCGCTGTCGCCCGTGAAAAATTCAAGCCATACTGCACGGACTGCCTTGTTTCCACAGCTTATGCCTGCTTTAATTGGCTTGCAGTCTTTGCCGAGAGTATCGGCAATATTGTTGATATAGATATTCCTGAACGATGTCACGGAGTTTATTCTGCCTGAATGCTCCGACGGTTCATGAGGTGATGAGTTCATTATTTCCTTTAATTTTGTTTCGGGCAGGGCAAATCCTGATTTGTCGAAAAATGACAGTCTGATTTCACTTTCTCCGCTGATAAATATACCGCAGTCCGCAGAAAGAAGAGGAAAACTGAACCTGAATGACGGCATATCGGTATTTTCGCAGACATACACATCTTTTCCGCATTCTGAAATACCACAGCACAGCGCATAAAGTATCGGCAGACGTTCAAATCCCGATGTTCCGGCACAGAAACGAGTAAAGAACGGTGCAATAGTCCTGCCGAGCGCAGAGGCTTCCGTTGATGATACGGGCAGTTTTGCTTCACAATAGCCGTCACGGAAACTGAAATATTCGTTTTCTCCGATGTAACTCATAGAAAATCTCCTTTGCTTGTTTTCTGTTATTTTTGGCAGATTTTACTTGAATTATTCACGTTTTTCATGAGAAACAGCAGGGCGATGAGATTGGGAAATGCCATAAGACCGTTGAATATATCGGACAAAGTCCACACGGACTGTGCGGAGAAGAGTGCGCCCGACGACGAAATCAGGGCGAACAGAAAGCAGAAAAGTCTGTTCTTTTTTCCTGTTATGTACCTGAATGCAGTCTCACCGCAGTAATACCAGCCTATGACGGTACAGAGGGCGAATATGCAGAGTTCAGCGGAAACAAAGGGCTTGCTGAAATCACCCATAACAGCGGAAAAAGTATCAGTAACGGACAGACTTCCTGCGGACATGAGCGTAACAGCAGTGAGAGTACAGCAAAGTATCGTATCAAAGAACACCTCAAACATACTCCACATACCCTGCGTGTGCGGTTCTGTCGTACCTGCTGAACTATGCAGAATAGGTGAACTTCCCAGACCTGCTTCATTGGAGAAAATACCACGTCTTATCCCGACTGAAACGGCATATCCTGCAAATCCTCCCGAAACTGATTTGAAATCAAAAGCCTGTCTGAATATTTCGGAGAAAACGTGCGGTATATTATGACGGAACATAATAAGTACAGCGGTACAGCCGACAGCGTAGGCGACAGAGGCAACGGGGAGCAGATATTGTGCGGAAGTTCCTATGCGTTCAGCACCTCCGCTTGTGATTGCATATATGACTGCAAAGGTGACTGCAAAAATGATTACCGGATTTACCGGCAGACTTTCGGCAAAAGTATTTACCTGTACCATTCCGCCCATGCCGAACGAAGCAAGTACACAGAAGAGGGCAAAAATCCATGCAAGCCATTTCATATCAAGTCCATAGGAGAGATAAGCCATTGTACCTTTTGCATTGTCGTCGCTGTACTTTGCGGAAAGGACGTTCTCTGCATAGACTGTTGCCATACCGAGAAAAGCCGATACCCACAGCCAGAATACAGCACCAGCTCCGCCTGTGGCGAGGGCAGTCGCTGTACCTGTGATGTTTCCTGTACCCATTGTTGTGCCTAAACTCATGCAGACCGTCTTCAGCTGAGAAAGTCCGCTGTTATTTGATTTCCGTCCGCTGAACAGAAATTTCGGCAGACTGAACTGTATAAACCCCAGCTTTACGGTAAAAATTAAACCGACAGCGAGGAGCAGGAGGACAAGACCGTTCCCCCACACAAGATTGTTGATTTTTTCGAGCATAAAAATTCCTCCGCAAATTTACAAAAAAAGGTATACTTTATAGATTATTTGAGTTATAATATAATTATGCCAAAATTTGTTTTAGGAGTGGAGTATGAATACATTTAAACCTGAAAAAAATGCACTCACAGCGTTGAGAGTGATTATTCCTGCTGTATCTGTGATTTTGGTCGGGGCAGTGAGAATATATGTTCCTGTTGATATTATAGTGATAATCTTTGCGGTTGCGGTGCTGTTAATTGACTTGTTTCTGATTTTCGTCTATCTGCCGATATATTTTGCGACGTTAAGCTATGAAATGACTGACGAAAAAATAATCCGTCACAGCGGAGTTTTCATGAAATCTCACCAGTCTGTGAGGTATTCCACAGTGCAGTACAGTACTGTTGTCAGCACACCGTTTTCAGATAAAACAGGACTTAATTTCGTTGTTCTGTTTGTCTATGGAGGAAGTCTGCGCCTGCTTTTTCTCAGCAATGAAAATGCAATGAAAATTCTGCGGAGGTGCGGTGATGTATCGTGAACACTGGCTCAGAATACTGCGCTATTCACTGAAAAATATATGGCTGTTGATTTTCCCTGTTCTGCGTGGTGCGACTGTCCTCAGTTTCGACCCTCAGGGCTTATATGCGTGGATTAGCGGAGCATGGAAAGATGTCGCCGTACTGGGAATAATCCTGCTTTTCGGCTTTGTGAAATGGTGGTTTACCTATATCAGCATAACAGACGACGAAATAATTCAGACAAGTGAATTTCTGATAAAAGTGACTAAAAGAATACCTGTTAAGAATGTCAGTGCAGTTACTTCCGAACGGCTTTTCTTTCTTAAACCTTTTAAAGCAATGACGTTCAAATGTGATACGAGGGCGGGAGTTTTCAAATCAACCGATTTGGAACTTCTTGTCACAATGGAAGTAGGAAACAAACTTATGGAACGCATTCCGAAACCTGATACCGAAAACAAAAAAGACAGTTTTCCTGTTTCGTCAACGCTTGATGTACTGCTGTTTTCCGCATTTTTTTCAAGCGGATTGTCGGGAGCGGTTTATATTGCGACGTTCTTTTTCAAAGGCGGTGACATTGCGCATGATATTGTGAATGTATGGCTTGCAAGAATAACTGAAACAACCGTGAAAATCAGTGAAAATTTTATCATGGGCATACCACGAACCGCAATTCTGACAGGAACTTTCTTTCTTATGGCATGGCTGTTGTCATTTATTGTAAATATTTTAAGATATTCAAAGTTCAGGGCGACGGCAGACGAAAATTATATCAATGTTTCGTGCGGAATTACAAACCGAAAGGAATACAGAATAAGGACAGACCATATCAACTACACGGATTTGCGCCAGAATTTAATTATGAGTATGCGTGACGTTGTGTCGGTCAATATAAGCTGTGCTGGTTACGGTACAGACAGCAAACAACTGCCTGTTATTTCTCCGATAAGAAAAGAGGACAATTTAGGTTACTGGTTTGAAAAAATCAACATATCAACTGAAAAAAGACTTGATTTCCGTCCGGCTAAATCCGGCATAATGAGCTATATATGGCTTCCCCTGACAGGAGTTATTGCTGTTTTTCTGCTGTATTGTTTCGGAAGCAGATACTTTCCGCAGTTGTCGGAACTGCTTTATTTTCTTGTAATCATGGGAGAAATTCCGCTTGTATGGCTTACTTTTGTAAAAACTGTCTCACTTTTTGAGAGCGGAATTTCAATCGACGGAAACAGAATAATTGTCCGCTGTTCAAAGATGACAAGTTTTCATACAGTAATTGCTGAAAACAGGAAAGCTGTTATTGTAGAGAAAATACAGTCGCCTTTGCAGAGAATATTCAATAAGAAATGTCACATAAGAATATGGTTTACCGCCGAAAGCAAGTCAAGATTTACTGTCAGGTCGCTTTCTGTCGAAGACGCTGAGAAAATCTGTAACTTATTGTAACTTCCTGTTTATTGACATATTTAACATAGTATGATATGATAAAAAGTGACAAATGTCATTCACAAAGTGACAGATGACATCTTTAAATATCCGGAAATTTATGGTATAATATAATCAACAAAAACAAAAGGAGTGTTATTATGGGATTTTTTATCATATTTATTTTAGGCATTATCCTTGCTGTTCCCGTTGCGGTAGTATGTGTTATTGTCGCAATAGTGAAGTCCGACAAACAGAAAAACGGCTATTATATGAACGGACAATATATTCCGCCACAGCCTGAACCGCCGAAACCGCCACGGGAGAAACTGAGTGCGTCGGCAATAATGCTCCTGATAGGTACAGCGTTCATAGTTCTTTCAGCAATTACATTTGTCGTCGCAAACTGGGTTGATATGTCGTCTCTGGGACGTGTATTTGCACTTCTTGCGGAGGCGTGCCTTGCTTTCGGAATAAGTTTCCTTATGAAAAAAGTAATCAGGCTGAACCGTACATCCATGTCGTTCTATATGATAGGAACAATTATTGCGGTTGTATCACTGATAACAGCAGGCTATTACAATTTTCTTGGCGAATGGTTTGCGGTACACGGAGACGGTGCGCCACTGCTGTACGGAGCATCTGCCATTGTAGTTGCTTCTGCCTCATTCCTTGCAAGAACGATATATAAAAGTAAATCATTCAACTATATCGGTGCCTCTTTCATATCGCTTGCGGTAATATTCTTCTGTATTCAGCCGACCGATTACTATAAGGAATTTGCCGTTGTAATTGCTATGGTGCAGGCTGGTATTACTGCCGTTATACACTTCATGAAACCGCAGAAAGATACTGAAATGGAACGACCTGTTGTTATAGTGGGCGACGTTTCGGCGGTTGTTTATCAGGTCATGGCTGGAATTTACGTCCTCGGAACTACTTTTGAACCGACTGTATATACTTTCGCTGTCCTTGCGGTACTCCTTGTTCAGTTTCTCATGTACGGGATATTCAAAAAACAGAAGTGGCTGTTCATTTTCTTCAATCTCACAGGCTTATACACCGGATTTATTACAGCCTGTCTTGCGGAAGATACAATCGGCACTGAAAATTCAATGCTCCTTTTTGCCGGAATTACAGCGGTATTCTACATAGTCAACAGAGTTATTCCGAAAAATCTGCTTTCCTGCCATATTATCACCCTCATAGGAGCAATTATCGGTACAATCGTATCATTTGTCGCAGGAAATGACGACTATTATCTTCTCAATCTCATTGTTCCTGCCGTTACTTCAATCGGAATTGTCAGCTATTCGCTCAATAAAGACACTTCAATCCAGACGGCATCAGGAATTTTCTCTCCCGTACTTCCGTTTTTTATGGCAGTTTATATGAACAGCAGATTTGACAAATCCGCCGAAACAGAAACCCTTGTTTTCGGAGCACTTGTTCTTGTTTACATCGCAGTATCAGCATTTTTCATATTCCTGCCGAAGATTAACTTTGAGTTTCATGCAAATCACCCTGTTAAGTCTCAGGTATGTATATATGCAAATATGATTTGTTCAGCCGGCGTTCTCTTCAATATATCGTCGTATTCACAGCTTTTCATGATACCTGTCGCATTGTGCGTTATTCACTTTATTGTATCTTACTCCATGAACTGCAATATAACTGCTGTTGCCTCTGTTGCAAGTCTGATACTCCTCACAAACAGCGTACTTAATCACTATATCGGCAGATATGACGAGCCGAGAATGTATGTAATGTTTGCACTTTTCGTTGTTCTTATAGTGATTTCGAGAATAGTTTTCCCGAACGGCTTTACAGTAAAAAAAGAAAATAAAACCCTTATCGACGTAATTCTGCTGAGTTCATGGATTGCAGTAATGCCTTTTCCGTTCTTTGACAGGACAGCATTTTTCCTCCGCACCATTGGATTAGCTGTATTTCTTGCCGGATTTATCAAGCGTAATACAAGTAAGGACAATGCGTGTGTTATACTTTCGTTCTCATCTGCACTTGCCTGCTTTGCGTTCATGACAAGACCATTCCTGAGACCTGACAGTTCCATGACAGCAAGCAAGGTGAATATAGCAATATTCGCACTTCTCGGTGTTGCTTACCGTTTTATCTGGAAAAATCACCCGAACGGCTCGAAAACAGCGTCTACAGTAATATTTATTATTTCGTTTGCAAGTCTTATAGTAGACGGTATAGTTTTTGACAGCGTAGCGAACAGAATATTTGTTCTTGCGGTTACGGCAGGAGTACTTGTATTCTCGTTCTTTGTAAAGTCAAAGACGTGGTTTGTGGCATCGTCCCTTGCGCTTGTAATCATGACAATCTTCTCGACTATCAGGTATTTCAACAGTGCAGGCTGGTGGCTGTACCTGCTTATCGTCGGAGCTGTATTCATTGCCATTGCTTCAATAAATGAAGTATGCAAAAAGAACGGCGAAACTATGAAATCGACCGTCGCAAAGAAATTCAGTGACTGGACATGGTAAACTTCACTTTAATATCGTCACTTCTTCTGTTTGCGGGACTGTGCGGAATGGTCGGCACGGTATGCTGGATAATGCGGTGCGGAAACAATAATTCCATGACAAGACTTTTCATAGCCTGTCAGCTTTCAATCGCCCTGTGGCTCGTCTCTCAGCTTCTTATACTGTTTTCGGAGAGCGTAAGGCAGTTATGGATAAGCTATATTATAGGAAATATCGGGATATGCTGTTTTTCGCCGTTCTGGCTGATGTTTTCGGCGGAATATGCAGGGATTAACAGTAAATACATGAAAATCCTGTATATTGTTCCGGCGGTCATGTTCACTTTTATAGCGACAAATCCGCTCCATAAGCTGTACTATGTGGAGTTTTCGGGCAGAACAAGCACTTACGGCGTACTCTTCTACATTTTCCAGTTACTCTTCTATATTCTGATTATATCAGGAATAATACTTCTAAGCAGAAAGAACGAACGTTCGAGAATAATGCTTGTGCTTGCGACGGTCATACCTCTGCTGATAAATATACTTACCGTTTCGGGCGTAATAAAATCTGAAATCGAACTCACTCCGCTGTTCTTTGCGTTTTCGGTTATTATGATACTGATTGCTATACGTCGTTACGGACTGCTGAATATAAACAGAATTGCAATAAACAATACAATTGACAATATCAGTACGGCAGTAATCGTATTCAGTTCAGACGGCTGTATGACTTACCGGAATAAGTACGCCGAGAAGATTATAGCACCAGTCCGCACACTTTCAGATTTCATTGCGCAGACCGGTACGGACAACGGCGATATACTTCTTGACGGCTGTTACTATAATATCAGGTGTTCTCATATAAGCGACGATTTTACTGTAATTATCATGAACAACGTATCAGAATACTATGAACTTGCTGAAGCCGAAAAAAAACTCTCAATTGAACATGAACGCAACAGGATAGCACAGGAAATCCACGACACCGCGGGTCATATTTTTACTATGATAAGTTCCCTTGCGAAAGTTTTGCAGATTGAAACTGAAAGGGACAAAATCCTTGAATATGTTGCGGAAATCGACGGTTTGTCCAGAAGCGGTATAACTCAGTTGCGGTGTTCGATAAATAATCTCCGTGACGACGAGTTCATGACTTCTGTCACAAGGGCGGTTCAGACTGTTGTTTCCGCTGTCCGCAATATTGATGTTGACGTATGCTTTCAGGGCGAAGAGGACGGTCGTTTTGATTTCTGTATACATGAAGTTTATGACAATGTACGTGAAACACTTACGAATGCCATGCGCTATTCAGAAGCGGACAGAATTGACATTATCGTGAAATTTCTTGCAGACCGCCTTGAAGTCTATATTCTCGACAACGGCAAAGGCTGTGCGGAAATCAGGGAGAACAACGGTCTTTCAGGAATACGCACACGGACAGAAAAAATCGGCGGAGAGGTGAAATTTTCCTCTTCCGCCGGCAATGGTTTTTCTACTTTCATAAAAATATTTATCTAAACGAGGTTATTCTTTATTGCAAATACGGCAAGCTGGGTGCGGTCTTTGAGACTGAGTTTTTCAAGGAGTTTTGAAATGCTGTTGCGGACTGTTCCCTCCGCAAGAAACATATTTTCCGCAATCTGCTTATTGTCACAGCCGTCGCAAATGAGGCGTATGAACTCGGTTTCACGTTCTGTGAGGTCGAAATCGTGAGGTTTTTGCGGTACTTCCGTTTTTTTGATTGACTGGAAGATATTACTGCAAAAAACGTTCACTCCGCCTGCAACAGCCTTTATTGAATTTATAATCTGCTCATTGTCCATTTCCTTGAGGATATAGCCGTCCGCACCGCTTGCAACAGCTCTGCTGACGGTTTCCTTGTCGTCGAACGTAGTAAGGACAAGAACTTTCGTTCCTTTTACTTTGTCTTTAATCTGTCTTGTGCCGTAACTTCCGTCAAAATCGGGCATACGCATATCCATAAGCACAACGTCGGGCTTTAAACGGACGGAGAGTTCATAAGCCTGTCGTCCGTTCACTGCCTCGCCGACAATTTTTATTCCGCTGTCCTGCGAAAGAACGGCTTTCAGACCTGTGCGGATTATTTCAATATCGTCTGCAATCAGAACTTTTATCATGACTGCGTACCAAATTCGCTTATACTCATTTCACCGCCTGTTGAAATGTAGGAGTAGTAAGCGAGGATAACAGAAGCGTCGTTGGAGTCGGCAGTTGAATTTTCGTCAACATCGGCAGCAAAGAACTGATTTTCGTCAAGACTGCTGTCATTTCCCGTTGAAGTAAGCGAATAATCTGCGAGAATTTCAGTAGCGTCGGTAGCGTCGATTTTGCCGTCGTTGTTGACATCGCCCTTGTTCGCTCCCGTTACTTTTATGTACATATTCTTCACATTCGGGATAATCGCCGGAGAATTTCCACCGCTTTCCAGTTTCATGTATACGTTGCTGTATGGCTGGTCTGGGTCGTCCTCATGGGAAGTAAGGAAATACACTTCATAATCGCCATAGGGTGTATTTTTGTCGAATACCATATCAAAGCTTGTAAGCGGATAATCGTTTGTATTTTCGCCGTAGGGAGTAAGTTTGGAAGAGAAAGCAGTTCCGAAATCGCAGGTAAAAAACAGGGAATTATATTTCTCATTTCCGCCGACAGCAACCCTGTGCTTTATACTCTGGAGTACGCCGTCTTTCTCTTCAGCGTAAGCATAGGGAATGCAGGGGTCTTGCGGATTGATTATATTTCCGAGCCTGATAAATTCCGATGAGGATTTCCATTTCGGGTCAACGCTCCAGCAGGATTTTGACTGGTCGTCAATAAAAACGTCCGCCGTGATAGTAAGTCCCTGCATAAGCTGTTCACGGGTAACGGTGATAGTGCCGTCGCTGTCTGTCTCTGCATGAGGAGTAAAGTAAACCGTCGGTATGTAGTCTTCTGCATTTGCAGTTACAGATGATGCCATAGCGGTCAGCATAGCAACAGCTGTCAGTTCAGCTAAAAGTTTTTTCATGTCAGTTTTCCTTTCTGTTAAATATTATGTTATATAAATGAGACGTATAAAGTCTCATTTTTTCTCATTCAATGCGTTCAGTCATGGTGAGGACGATTTCAGCAACTCTTTTTGCGGCGATTTTCTCAAACTCATCAAAAGACATAGCACCGTCGTCATCGGCATTGTCGGAAATACAGCGCACACTCACATAAGGCGTACTGTTGAGATAGCACGCATGACCGACTGCCGCACTTTCCATATCGACAGCAAACGGGTTGAAATCAGCTTTTATTTTCGCTTTGAGTGCATTGTCGGAGACAAAAGCCTCACCTGAAACAATACGTCCTCTGTGACTTGCAATGCCGTTTTCTTTGCAGACTTCCTCTGCCGTTGAGACAAGTTTTCCGTCCGCCCTGAATACTGCGCAGTACGGCGGATAGTCGTTCAGGAAATGCGGGTCGAGGTCGTGCGGAAGTACTTCCGTTGAGATGACAATATCGCATACTTTCACGCTTTTGTCCATACCGCCTGCAACTCCGGTATTGATGATACATTCAGGCTTGAAGTTGTCGATAAGCACCTGAGTGCAGAGTGCGGAGTTAACCTTTGCTATTCCACAGCAGGCATTTACAAGAGTATTTCCCTTGTACTGATTGATATGGAAGTCAAATCCTGAAATGCGCTTTACTTCGGCTTCTCCCAGCGTATTTCTTATATCTGCGAGTTCTGACGGCATTGCACCTATTATTCCTATAGTTTTCATATTCATTCTCCTTTTTGATTTTATAATATAATTATAGCACACATCTGAAACAAAATCAATATAATAAGTATAACAATTTTCAGGGAGTGATTTTATGGCAGACGGAATAGATGTATCGGAGTGGCAGGGCGGAATTGACTGGAGCAGGGTGAGGACTGATTTTGCGATAATCCGTGCAGGTTACGGACGGCTTGTGTCTCAGACTGACAGACGTTTCACGGCAAATTATGAGGGTTGCAGGTCAAATGGTATACCATGCGGTGCTTACTGGTTCAGTTATGCGGAAAGTCCGGAAGATGCCGTCAGGGAAGCCCGTGCCTGTCTTGAGGTGATAAGGAACAGGCGTTTTGAGTACCCCGTTTATTACGATGTTGAGGACGAGAGAATTTTCTCTTCAGGGAAAACCGCAGAAATAATAACTGCTTTTCTTGATACTCTTGAAAAATCGGGATATTTTGCAGGACTTTATATGTCACGCAGTACCCTTTATGAGTACACAACAGAGGAAATCCGGCGGAAATACGCCCTCTGGGTTGCGGACTATTCTGAAAAGCCGGAAAACGTGGGTATGTGGCAGAAGTCGTCTACAGGCATGATTGACGGTATAACAGGAAATGTCGACCTTGATACTTCCTATGAAGACTACCCGTCAGTTATAAAAAATGCAGGTCTCAACGGTTTCGGCAGACAGCATACGATTACTGTTGAAATAGACGGCGAAATTATTATAAAGGACTACCGTTTCTGAACACCATCATCATTTCGTTGGTGAGACTTAAATCGTCGGGCTGACCCTGAATGTCCTCACGCTGAACCCATTCGGCTGAACAGAGTTCTGATTTGTCAATGGTTATTGCTGTATCGCCGTCAGCATCGCAGAAAAATCCGACGAGTATACAGCCTGAATAGCCCCACGGCTGAGACTTGTAGTAGCGGATATTCTTTACTTTCAGTCCGACTTCCTCCATGACTTCCCTTTGTACCGTCTCTTCGAGAGTTTCGCCGATTTCGGTAAAACCGGCGATAAGAGCGTCATGGGAAACGCCTCTGTTTCTGGCGTACCGTGTGATGAGAAGTCTGTCGCCGTCGGCAACTCCTGCTATAACAGCAGGATTAATGCGTGGGTAGACTATTTTTCCGCAGAACGTGCATTTTACGGCACGTTCTTTTCTGTCATAGACTGTAGTTCCTCCGCATTTACCGCAGTATCGTGAACTGTTGTACCATTCGCAGAGGTGAAAGGCAGTTGCAAGGGCAAATATACCTGCCCTGTCCATACCCTCAATGCTCCTGAATTTCTTTACGTCGGCGTAGTGAAAGCCCGTCGGAATATTTACCGCGCCGTCACGGAGCAGGAAGTATTTCTGACCGCCGATTGTGAAGAGGTAAATCAGGTCGTCAGGCAGAACGAAGTCCGCCAGAACAGGAAACGGCTTTTCATTGTCGTCACGGCAGAGAACGTTCTTACCGTCGAAGTGAAATACAATACTGTTTTCGTCGGGATTTTTTATCTCAAAAGAATTATCAAGCTTTGGCTGGATATCCTGTATCATTTCTTTCAAGTCCTTTCATATCTTTAAATTCAAATATAGTCATGATTACGGCAATTATACCTGCAAGCAAATCTGCTGTACAGCCAGTGTAGAGTATGCCGTCAATGCCCATGAACATGGGAAGTACTATAAGCACGGGTATGAAGAAGATTATCTGTCTTGTCAGCGAGAGGAATACGCCTTTTATCGGCTTTCCTATTGATGTGAAGAACGTTGAGGAAATCGGCTGAATGCAGTTGAGCCACGTAAAGAAGAGGAACACACGGAAAAACTTTGTACCGAAGTCGAAATAAGTCTCCGTACCTGTTCCGAAGAGGGAAAGTATCTGACGTGGGAAAAGCTGGAAGCAGACAAATGCAATGACTGAAATAACTGCACCTGTTGTAAGTGCAAGAGTGTATGCCTGACGTACTCTGCTGTAGGTCTTTGCGCCGTAGTTGTAGCTTTCAATGGGCTGTGTACCCTGAGCAAGTCCGATTACTATCGAAAATACTATCATGTTGACTTTCATTACAATTCCTGCGACTGCTATAGGCTCGTCCGCACCATACACCGACAATTTACCATAGTGCTTGAGTGAGTTGTTGAGTACAATCTGCACTATCATGATAGCAAGCTGATTGAAGCATGATGCCATGCCGATTGAAGCAATGCGCTGTACCGTTGCCCGCTGCGGTTTAAAATGTTTTTTTGTCAGTTTCACTGTCCTGAATTTGCGTATGTAGACTATCACGATTACTGCGGAAACGACCTGTCCTATAACTGTTGCGAGTGCTGCACCTTTCATTCCCCAGTCGAATACAAGGACAAAGAGTGCGTCGAGTATCGTGTTAATTACTGCGCCTGTGAGGTTGCACGCCATTGTCATCTGCGGACTTCCGTCAGCCCTGATTATATGACCGCCTCCTGTGGTGAGTATCAGGAACGGGAAACCGAATGCCGATACAAATACATAATCCTGCGCATAAGGCAGAATGTTGTCTGTTGAACCGAAAAGTTTCAGCAGGGGGGTGAGGAATGCAAAAGTGATAAGCATTATCACCACACCGCTTGCAATGAGCATTGTGAAAGCGTTTCCGGCAAAGTAGCCGGCCCTTTTTGTATCTCCACGACCCATTGCAAGATTAAAGCACGAAGCTCCGCCTATACCAAGCAGAAGTGCGACAGCTATGCACATGGTGGAGAACGGGAAAGCAATATTTGTTGCGGAATTTCCCAGAACGCCCACGCCTTTACCGATAAAAAGCTGGTCTACGATGTTGTACAGCGCACTTACAAGCATACCTATTATGCTCGGTACGGCAAACTTAACCATAAGTTTCGGTACTGGTGCTGCCGCAAGCGGATTGTTTTTTTCTTTTTCGTCCATTTTAAAAATCCTCTTTTCTTTTATATTTCTCTATTATTATACAACTTTCCGCAGAAAAATGCAATACCTTATAAGGATTATCAGGGACGATAAGGTACGATGAGGTACGGTCAGGTACTGTGTATTTTATCGTCCGTCACCGTCCCTTTTTTTGTATCAAGAAGCAGTTTAACCATTCTTTTGTTGTTGATTTTCTTGCAGACATAACATATGCCGTAATTGTCGTAAAGTTCGTTTACGTTGATATTCAGTGTTCTTGTAAGCATATTGGGCTGTATCTGACCGGTAAGATTAAGGTCGTCTATGAGGTCGGTTGCCGTACCCTCCCACTTCGGATTTTCTGAGGTGATAAAACAGCCGATAATCTTAACAAGGTCATTGAGTTCAGTGATTTCAGGTACTGCTGTGGTTTCCTTGAGTTCCCAGCAGAGATTATCAGGATTTCGTCTGACTGTTATCTTCTCATCAGTGCGGTCACGTCCTGAAAGTTCAATTATTGCTTCATTTTCAAGACGCTTGTGCTTATACATGACTAATGCGCCGTCAGCCGAGCCCATAATACCGTTTGTACCCGAAATCATCATAAATTTGTCGCTGTCGTACAGCTTGCGTGTATGGTGTACTATGACAACACATATTCCATAGCTGTCTGCAAATGACTTAATTTCAGATATAACGGCATAATCCCTGCTGTAGCTGTAGTCATTGCTTACTTCACGTATTTTCTGCAATGTATCGATAATAATAAGACGTGTCTGTCTGTGCATTGTAATGAAGTTTTCAAGCTGTTTTATGAGGTTATTATCAGGAATAGTACCTGCCTCAACGGCAATATGAAGTTTCGGGTTGTCTTCCGTACCGAACATTACAGCAATTCTCTTCTGAAGTCTGCTGTATGTATCTTCAAGTGCAAGGTAAAGAACATCACTCTGATACACGTTTTTATCCATGAACGGAATACCTTTGCTGACGCAGTAGGCAAGCTGTAACATCATGAAACTTTTGCCCACTTTCGGCGCACCTGCAAAGATATATACTCCTTTGCCCAGAAAGTCCTCAACGATACAGGAAGTAGTGATATAGCTTTCTTCCAGAATATCATCGACGGTCTTAGTATCAAGCACATATCTGATGCCGTTGTCCTCAGCCATTTCAATAAGTTCTTCATAAACATTTTCCATAATAAAAAAATCCTTTCTGTGTGCGATGTCTGAACATCTTTTTTTAGTGCACCTGAAAACAGTAATTTTCAATGGATTAACGTTGAATAAAATTGTAAACTTTCTGTTAACAGAACAGGGACGGTGACGGACGATAAAATATACAGTACCTGACCGTACCTCATCGTACCTAATCGTCCCTGAATAAAAATACTTGCAATTTCCGGAGATATGTGGTATAATAATAGAATACTATAGAAAAGGGGTCTGCCTATGTTATCTGATATAGAAATCGCACAGAATGCGAAAATGAAGAAAATCGGTGAAATTGCCGGAAAACTCGGCATAAGTGATGATTATCTTGAGCCTTACGGTCACTATAAGGCTAAACTGTCGGAAAGTCTGTATTCTCAGCTTGCTTTCCGTGAGGACGGCAAACTTATTCTTGTTACTGCTATAAATCCCACTCCTGCCGGTGAGGGAAAAACTACAGTAAGCGTAGGACTTGCCGAAGCTATGGGACAAATCGGGAAGAACGCTGTACTTGCCCTCCGTGAACCCTCTCTCGGTCCTGTCTTCGGAATTAAAGGCGGTGCGGCTGGCGGCGGATATGCTCAGGTTGTTCCCATGGAAGACATCAATCTCCACTTCACAGGTGATATGCACGCTATCACGTCCGCAAACAATCTGCTCTGCGCTATGACTGATAATCACATTCAGCAGGGAAATGAACTCCGCATAGACCAGCGACGTATTCTCTTCAAACGCTGTATGGATATGAATGACCGTGCATTGAGAAATATAGTAGTCGGTCTCGGCGGAAAGGCAAACGGCGTTCCACGGGAGGACGGCTTCAATATTACTGTCGCTTCAGAGATTATGGCGATACTCTGCCTTGCTACTGACCTCGGAGACCTTAAAAAACGTCTCGGAAATATCCTCGTTGCGTACAATCTCGACGGTGAACCCGTTTTCGCCCGTGAATTAGGCTGTACAGGTGCTATGACTGCCCTGCTGAAAGATGCGCTTAAACCAAATCTCGTGCAGACGCTTGAAAATACTCCTGCATTTATCCACGGCGGACCTTTTGCCAATATCGCTCACGGCTGTAACTCAATCCGTGCCACAAAACTTGCGCTTAAACTCGGCGATTACTGCATTACGGAAGCCGGTTTCGGTTCTGACTTGGGTGCGGAGAAGTTCTTTGACATCAAGTGCCGTTACGGCGGTCTTACTCCTGCGTGCGTGGTACTCGTTGCAACAATAAGGGCATTGAAGTACAACGGCGGAGTTAAGAAAGATAATCTCTCAAAGGAAAATCTGTGGGCATTGGAAAAGGGTATTGTCAATTTACAGACCCATATAGAAAATATGCACAAATTCCATGTACCTGTTGTTGTTGCAATAAACCGTTTCGGTACTGATACGGACGCTGAAATAGAGTTTGTAAAGAACTTCTGTTCTGAAATGGGCGTTGAAGTCTCTATGTGCGAAGTCTTCGCAAAAGGCGGAGAGGGCGGTATTGACCTCGCAAATAAGGTCTGTGAGACTATCGCACTGACAGAGGATAACGGAGAGAAGTTCAGACCGGTTTACTCAACGGAACTGCCACTCAAAGACAAGATTGAGACAATTGCAAGGGAAATTTACCGTGCAGACGGCGTTAACTATACTCCGCAGGCAGAAAAGGCTATCAAGGAAATTGAAAGTATAGGTTTCAGAAATCTTCCGGTATGCGTAGCCAAAACACAGTATTCCCTTTCGGATAATCCGTCACTTCTGGGCAGGCCCAAGAACTTCAATATAACAGTACGTGATGCAGGACTTTCGTCGGGTGCAGGATTTGTCGTAGTCTACACGGGCAACATTCTCACCATGCCCGGACTTCCGAAAGTTCCGTCCGCACTCAGCATTGACTGCGACGTTAACGGCAATATTTCAGGGCTTTTCTGATTATGAGGATTATAACACATTCACCGCAGGAGACAATAGAAATCGCCGGAAAGCTTGGTGCATTGCTGAAAAAAGGCGACATGATAGCGTACAAAGGTACTCTCGGAGCAGGCAAAACCACTTTCACCCGTGGACTTGCAATCGGTCTCGGACTGCCGGACTGCGTGACTTCTCCCACCTTTGCGCTCGTCAACGAATACTGCGGAAAAATAAACCTTTATCACTTTGATATGTACCGCATTCAGTCTGAGGACGACCTTGAGAGTTCAGGCTTCTGGGACTACGATTTCAGAAATAATATTGCCGTGATTGAGTGGTCTGAGAATATTACCGGATTTCTGCCGGAAAGTACAATATATATCACTATAAACGCTGTCGGCGATACGGACAGGGAAATTATTATAGAGGACGGTGACAGATTTGCTTCTGCTTGGAATTGATACATCAGGAAAAACAGCTTCCTGTGCGCTTTTTGATACGGATACGGAGATTTTTCTTGCCGGAACTTCCCTTTACACTGAAAAAACTCACTCTCAGGTTATTATGCCTGCCGTGAAAAGTATGATTGAACAGTCGGGAAAGCATATTTCCGATATAGAGTTGTTTGCTGTTGCGGACGGTCCGGGGAGTTATACAGGACTGAGAATAGGTGTTTCCGTCGTCAAGGCTATGGGCTTCGCTCAGAACTGCCGTTGTGCCGGAGTTTCCACGCTTAAGGCACTTGCTTACAATAATATCGCATACAAGGGTACAATATGCGCACTCATGAAGGCAAGGGCTGACCTCGTCTACACCTGCACTTACTCAGGCAACGGATATGAACTCACGCAGATATGCGAAGAGAAAATAATAAGTACCGACGGACTTGCGGAGTTTCTTGCGTTCAACGGAAAAGAAGTACTGCTTTGCGGGGACGGTGCGCCTGATTTCTTTATGAACTACCGTTCGCCGAAGTTCACAATAGCTCCGCCACAGTCAAGGTTACAGAATGCGTATGGTGTGTGCCTCGGAGCATTGTCAGAAAAATCTGTTCTGCCGGACGAACTCGAAGTATCGTACTTACAGAAAGTGAAAGCGGAAAAGGAACTGGAAAATAAGAAAAAGGAGTGTTAGTCATGATAGCAATTGGCTGTGACCATGCAGGAGTTGAAATGAAAAAGGCTGTTATAAATACTTTGACTTCCATGGGACTTGAAGTAAAAGATATGGGTACAGACGGCGAGCCGTGCGATTATCCCGTCGTTGCAAAGGCTGTCTGCGAACTTGTGCAGTCGGGGGAATGCGAGAAAGGCGTTCTTATCTGCGGTACAGGTATAGGAATGTCAATATCGGCGAATAAATTCAGGGGAATAAGAGCCGCACTCTGTTCCGACGGATTTTCCGCAAAGTACACAAGACTTCACAACGATGCGAATATAATCTGTATGGGAGCAAGAACTATCGGAAATGGTCTTGCGTGTGAACTCGCTGAAATATTTATGTCAACGGGATTTGAGGGCGGCCGTCACCAGAGACGTGTTGACCTTATTACTGAAATAGAAAATAACCAAAAAGGAGAATAATTATGGCAGATTTGCACATCATCAATCACCCTCTTGTACAGCATAAGATTTCACTGCTGAGGGACAAGAATACAGGTACAAAGGAATTCCGTGAACTCGTTTCGGAAATAGCAATGTTCATTTGCTACGAGGCAACAAGAGATTTACCGCTGAAAGAAATCGAAATCGAAACACCGGTTGCGGTTGCAAAAACTAAAGTCATTTCAGGCAGAAAACTTGCATTTGTGCCGATACTCCGTGCAGGACTTGGCATGATTGAGGGTGTTACCGCCCTTGTTCCTGCTGCGAAAATCGGACACATCGGAATTTTCCGTGAACCCGATACGAAAGAGGCTGTCAAGTACTATTCAAAAATGCCCGACGATATTGCTGAACGTCACGTTATTATCGTTGACCCTATGCTTGCAACGGGTCATTCAGCAGTTGCCGCTATTGACGAACTCAAAAAACTCGGCGTAAAGAACATCAAGTTTATGTGCATTATCTGCTCGCCTGAGGGAGTGGAAAAACTCCGTGTTACTCACCCTGATGTTGACGTTTACACAGGTGTTATGGACGACGGACTGAATGAGGATAAATTTATCGTCCCTGGTGTGGGCGATGCAGGCGACCGCATTTTCGGCACAAAGTAAGGGAACATTATGGCTAAAAGAAATAATGATGACATATATCAGCAGGAACTCCGGAAAATCCGTGCAGAACTTGAAGAGGGCAAAACCAGAAAAAGTAAAGCTGAAAATGATTTGATGCAGTTTTTCTGCGGTCTTCTTATGCTTGCGGCAGGTCTTTTCCTGATTTTCCAGAACCTCGATGTAAGAAGTTCATGGGGTACTGGTTTTCTGCATTTCGGCGGATACAGTCTGCCGAACGGACTTATTTTCCTGCCTGTTCTCATAGGGATTGTAATGCTGTTCCTTATGGACAGGAAAGTATTCGGCTGGATTGTGCTTGCCGTCGGGATTGTGATAGTACTTGCGGGGGTAATCATGAGCGTCAATATCCGCTGGAGAACGACAAATGCTTACATATTTATTGCAATGTTCGGACTTGCGGCGGCAGGCGGTGCAATGGTTATCAGGCAGTTACTTAAAAAAGATTAACAGAAAAGGGACGTTTCATAGCGTCCCTTTTGTTTATTCTGTGAGGATTTTCAGTGCTGTGGAATATTTATAGTTCCAGTAATCAAGTTTTTCCTGAGATACGCACGATAAATCAACGATACGGCTTCTGTCCATATTGTGCATGAGGTCGGCAAGCTTTACGGCTTTTGCTGTGGGATTATTCCTGATTGCCCTGATATAGTCGAAATAATCCGTATTCTTATCATGGGTAAGCAGTCTGAGAGCGTCCGTTACTTCGGCAGGAAATTCACTTTCAAGCTGTTCAATCGTTACAGCAGTATCTTCAGCAACATCATGTAGAAGTGCCACACAGGTTGTAATTTCGTCGGTCATCTGTTCGGCGATGTGATAAGGGTGGAATATATACGGTACTCCGTTTATGTCAGTCTGTCCGTGATGTGCATTGTAAGCTGTCCGCATTGCCTTGACCGTCAGTTTTGTGTAAATCATTTTTTCTGCTCCTTACGTAGAAGATTAAACATATAGTCAGGACTGTGAGGTAAATTATTGCAACAGCAAGCTTGTTTTCAGGTACAGGACCTGAATACGGCAGAACAGTCATATTATTTGCTGTTTTATATTTCCGTTCAGGATATGCCCATGTCTCGAAAGTATTCTCTGCAAATTCCAGAAAATCAGGGCAAAAAACGGTATCAGCATTATGAAATATAGTCCTTTATAGCCTTTGTTCCGGCATTTTACTGTAAGAAATCCCCATACAGCCATCAGTATACCTCTTGCTGTAAGGACAAATATCAGGAATAAAAAGGCGGTTATATTATCAATTCCCGAAAAAAAGCTGTATTTGTTAATCACAAAAAGTATACAGGAGAGGTCAATTCCCATGAAAAACAGGAATATATCAAGAAACTGCTTTTTTGGCGGTTTGTCCCTGTGGATTAAAAACAGCGTTACTGCCGCATACAATCCCATATAGTTCATAATATCCCAGAAATAAACGGGAGTATCTGAAATCATTTGTATAAGACCGATTATTCCGCCAATCCATAGGAGTTTTGTAAAGCTGAAAAATTTTTTTATATTATTCACACTATATAGCCGCAAAAGCAGTTTTCAGGTCGTCAAGAATATCATCGACGTTTTCAAGACCGACGGAGAGGCGTATCATACCGCCGTTGATACCTGCCGCAACAAGCTGTTCGTCGGTAAGCTGACGGTGAGTAGCACTTGCAGGGTGGAGAACGCATGTTCTTATATCGGCAACGTGGACTTCGTTTGAAGCAAGACTGAGTGCGTCCATGAACCTGACAGCAGTATCACGACCGCCCTTGATTACGAATGAAATAACGCCGCTTGTACCGTCGGGGAGATACTTCTTTGCGAGTGTGTTATATGGACTGCTTGCGAGTGCAGGATAATTAACACTTTCAACTTTGTCATTGCTTTCGAGGTATTCAGCAACAGTCATGGCGTTCTTGCAGTAGCGTTCCATGCGGACTGCAAGCGTTTCAAGACCTAAATTCAGGTAAAATGCGGACTGTGCGGACGGATAACAGCCGAAGTCACGCATAAGCTGCATACGTGCCTTGACAATATAGGCAGCCTTGCCGTAAGCCTGAGTGTAGATAAGACCGTGATAGCTTTCGTCGGGTTCTGTGAACTCAGGGAACTTGCCGTTTGCCCAGTTGAAGTTGCCGCTGTCAACGATTACACCGCCGACCTGTACAGCGTGACCGTCCATGTATTTTGTTGTGGAATGGATTACAATATCCGCACCGAACTCAATCGGACGGCAGAGGATTGGCGTAGGGAATGTATTGTCCACGATAAGCGGAACGTTATTTTCGTGTGCGATTTTTGCGAATTTCTCTATGTCAAGCACAGTGAGTGCAGGATTTGCGATAGTCTCGCCGAAAACAGCCTTTGTATTGGGTTTGAATGCCGCTCTTATTTCGTCCTCTGAGGCATCAGGGTCAACGAAAATGCATTCGATACCCATTTTCCTGAAAGTAAAGGCAAAGAGATTTATAGTTCCGCCATAGATTGTTGAGGTGGAAATAAAGCTGTCGCCTGCCTGAAGAATATTGAGTATGGAGCAGAGTGAAGCCGCCTGTCCGCTCGATGTACACATTGCACCGATACCGCCCTCAAGGTCTGCGATTTTTTCTTCTACAGCCATAACCGTGGGATTTTCAAAGCGTGAGTAAATCAGGCTTTTTGTCGGGTCATCGAATACAGCGGCAACGTCATCTGTGGAGTCATATACATAAGTTGTACTCTGTACAATCGGAACAACTCTCGGTTCTGTATTTTTTGGTGTGTAGCCTGAATGCAGGCATTTTGTTTCAATTTTCATTATTGGAAGTCCTCCTGATATTTATAATTTTCTGCACCTTAGGAACGCAAAATTCCAGTATAGCACAGTATTTGTCAACGAATGTAATAATGTAAGTCTCTGTGTACTTCGGCAAGGACAGCGTCATAGGGAACATATGTTTTTCTATAATATCACGTTCTTTCGGGCTGATTTCTGTAAGGCGTTCAGCATTATGCACAGCAACATCGGAATGTTTTCTGCTGTGGCTCGGCTGACCCTTTGATTTCTGTGAATTATATTCCTTGCGGTCATAGTAGAAGAGGTCATGCAGAAGACCTGCTCTTGCGGCGGAACGTGCGTCGAGATGAAGTACACGGCAAATCTGATAGCAGTAATATGAAACGTTCAGGCAGTGCTGAAAGCGAGTTGTTGAGATGTGGTGAGTGATAGTTTTCAGTCTTTCGACTTCGGGTGCGCAGATAATATCATCAATACAGCAGTAAAAAACGCTGTCGGTAAGTTCTTTATGTGAACAGATAGCTTTAAGCATTAGGGTTACTCCTTTGCTGGTTAGTTATAAACTCCTAACGAAATTATACATCAACATAAGTAAAAAGTCAATAGTAATTTGTGACAAAATTATGATTTTTGTGATAAAAAAGTGAAGTTTTGTAAAATAATTGATTACAATTTGCTGTCCGTCTTGACAAATCCTTTTCATTTGTGTATAATATATATGAAGTGCAGAAAGTATCTGCAAAAAGACATATTGAAAGGATACGAAATCATGAAAAATGTTATGAAAAAAATTATAGCAGTTTTTGCTGTTCTCTGTGTAGCTGCAACAAGTATGGCTTCCTGTTCGGACGGTAAAAATAATTCCGGCAGTTCGTCAACAAGCAGCGGAAGTTCCTCATCTTTGTCCGACGAGGATAAAAAGGAACTTATGCAGATGCCCCTTAACATCGGTTCGGCAGGCGACGGAAATCCTCTCGCAGGTGACGGCGAGTTTGACCTTGACGGCGATGACCCTGTTGCTGTTACTACTACAAAGGCTGACGCAAAATCAACAACTGCTGCCACAGCCGTAAATGCTGCTGTTACTGCTGTTCAGGAAGTTACAGACGCAAATAATAAGCCTGTAACACAGGTCGTTCAGGTTACAGACGCAGGCGGTGAAGTGCAGACAAACGCAGACAATCAGCCTGTTACTGAGGTTGCAGTAGTTACGGAAGTTGTTACAGTTCCTGCTGAGGAAACTCCTGAAACTTCTGACACTCCTGATACTCCCGATGATACAACTCAGGCTCCTGCAAATTCCGACTATACACCAAAAAATGACGGCAGATATGCTATGTGGCTTGACGTTTCAAAGGACGAAAATTTCTTCTTTGAGGGCGATATGCTCAAGGCTACATTCAAGGTAAAAGAGGACATTCCCGACGGCGACTACAAAATCAGAATTGCCCCCGACCTCTCAGACGTTGCAGCTGTATCGGTTAAGCCTTCAAAAGTTATTGATGGTATTATCAGAGTAAACAACGGCGAAATCGAAGCGACTGACGTTTCAAATGAAACAGGCGCACTTGTTTTCTATGGCGACAATATTGCCTGCAAACAGGGCGATACCATCGATTTCAATATCAACATCAAGAACAATACAGGTCTTGTCGGTTTCTGTATCTGGTTCTATTTCGACGGCAATGCCCTTGAATTTGTTGACGCTTGCGCTACCGGCGAATACGAGGAAATCGCAAGACAGACTGAAATCGGCAGAGGAAACAAAATAGCAGAATAATTGATTTTATATGACAGCATTGCATTGCAGTGCTGTTTTTTTGTGAGAAAAAATGCATTTTCATACGTCTGATTTATATAGGCGGTTTTTGTTGACTTTTTCAATAAACTGTGCTATAATAATAAACGTATTTTAACGTTATAAGACGGAGGTTGTTGATTTTAATGGAAAACACAGAAAAAATCAGTGCTGATACTGAAAACAATGAAGACCTGACAGAAATTCAGGACGTTCCCGAAAATGAAAATCCTGAAACGGTACAGGAAAGTCCGCCGGAAAAATTCAGCCTGAAATCCTTTGCCGGAAAGATTATGGAATTTCTTGAAAGTTTCGGCATTCCCGATATGGCACTTATAAGATTTATCGGTGCATTTTTTCTTGTTTCGGGAATAAATATCGTCATACAGCGCAGAAATGATGTGCTGTCTGTATCAAAATGGGGCGAATTTATACCGAATATCAGTGTAATATTTACTGTTCTGCTTATGGCAGGGGTATTTCTTGCAATGACGGCGATATATAAAGTAACTCCGCAGAAATTCCGCATAATTGACCAGTCGTTTACAATTGCTTCAATCATTTACTTTGATGTCGTCCTTATGTGGAGAAGTAATGACAGCTATCTTTCCTTTGGCGTAATGCTTATATCGGTTGTCTTTATTTACTATGCACTTAGTAAAATCAGGAATAAAAAGCTGTACAACAGAATACCATGGTGGGTATGCGGAATTATTGTTCTTTCTGCCGCAGTCCTTGTAACTGTATTCGTCAGCATATTCACTATATATCGTCACAGAAATTTCGGCACATCTACCCACGATTTCGGCTTGTTTGTACAGATGTATCACTCACTTGCACAAGACCTCACAGCAGTGACGACGTGTGAACGTGACAAGTCGCTTTCTCACTTCTATGTTCACGCTTCATATATCTTCTACGCACTTGTGCCGTTCTATAAGGCATTCCCGAAAGAAGAGACGCTCCTTATTGCACAGGCTGTACTTGCAATGGGCGGAGTAATTCCGATGTTTCTCATGGCAAAACGTCACAATCTCAAAGGTGTTTCCCTGATTTTTATGGGATTTGCTTACACGTTCTGTGCAGGAATTATTGCACCATGCGGATACGATTTCCACGAAAATGCGTTCCTGCCTACTCTGCTGATGTGGCTTCTTTGGGCAGTGGACGGCAAAAAATATGTTCTCTTCTATGTATTTTCAGTTCTCGTGTGCATAGTAAAGGAAGATGCTCCGCTTTATGTCGTCTGCATAGGACTTTATATGTTCTTTGAAAACAAGGGAAATATCCACAGAATGCACGGTCTTATTATGGCTCTCTTTTCGGGTGCCTATATGATGTTCATTACTAACTGGCTGACCGAACACGGCGACGGTCAGATGATGACTTCCACAAGATTTGGTCTGCTTATGATTGACAGCGAGGGCGGACTTACAGAAGTTATGAAGAACGTACTCCTTGACCCTGCCTATTTCTTCAGTCTGTTTGTAAAAGAAACAACAGTGCCGTTTTTCCTTCAGGTTCTTCTCCCGATGCTTTTCATACCGTTCTTTACAAAGAAAATCCACCGTTTTCTGCTGATGATACCGTTTGTAATAATGAACCTTGTTGTCGGTGCAGGATACGGATACGCAGCAAGTATCGGCTATCAGTATATCTTTGGTCCTTCCTGCCTGCTCCTTTATATGTGCATTATCAATATTGACGATATGGGTCAGACAAGAAAACAGGAAATCCCTGTACTTCTCGGCGTGGCTGCACTGGTTGTTTCACTCGGTACAGTTTCGCATAATATAAGCTACTACGAAAATCACAAGCCAAGTGCTGAATATTATGCTAATCTTGAGGAAATGCTCGACGAAATTCCGCAGGACGCTTCTGTTATCTGCGATACATGGCTTCTTCCGCATATTGCTGACCGTGACGAAGTTTATCTTCTTGATAACAACGACTACAATGCTGCAACAAATGAAATTATCGAAC
The DNA here is from genome assembly GCA_964460175.1 of uncultured Alistipes sp. Lineage (GTDB taxonomy): Bacteria > Bacillota > Clostridia > Oscillospirales > Ruminococcaceae > Ruminococcus. The sequence goes on from CAYWPN010000001.1 coordinate 339,068, forward strand.
CTGAAAAATATGATTTCTTTGTAGTACCCGTCGGCACGGAACTCACCAATAATCTGCTCCCGCTCTTCGACGAACTCGGTATTACACTCTATGACGAAATCCCCGGACGTATTCAGGTTTATAAAAGTCCGCTTTATGACATCTATCAGGACGAAAGTGCTGAATAGTCACAAAAAAACCTTTTCAAAGCAGTTTCCGGTTGATTCCGGAGACTGCTGTTATTTGAATCAGAATTTATGGAGGTGATAATCAAATGGATAAAGTATGGAACGAGATGTATGAGGCGGCAAAATCAGTTCAGAATGCAAGAAGAATATCTAAATATATCACAGGCGGAGAAGTTTCTGCCGCAATACTTTCAGATACCGGAAAAATCTATACCGGAGTATGTATTGACACTAATTCAACTCTGGGAATATGTGCTGAAAGAAACGCAATTTTTAATATGATAACAAACGGAGAATACACCATAACAAAGGTACTTGCATTACTGCCCGACGGTACATCAGGCGCACCGTGTGGTGCTTGCCGTGAGCTTATGGTTCAGCTTATGCCTGACAGCTATAAGTCAATAGAAATAATGCTTGACTATGAAAATGAAAAAATAATCACACTCGGAGAAATAACTCCTGAGTGGTGGATAAATTACTGATATTCATACGTATTTAAGCATAAAAATCCCCCTGCTGTTGAAACAGGGGGACTTTTTTACTTTGTGAGAACGTGTTTGCAGTAAGTGGACTTGTGGCAGTTCGGACATTTCAGTTTTCTTCTGGTGATAGTATGGGGACCCATGATATACGCCTTATATTCGGGAACAAAACGGTTGTGGCACTCCGCACACTCAAATGCTCCTGCGTCCCTGTCAAGTATGCAGGCAATAGCAATTCCTGTTGCTACTATAATAAGGGCGATTGCAATGAGAAGTACTCTTGCCCATGTTTCCATTTCAAGCATACCCGATACAACAACAAGCGGCACTGCGGCGAAAACAGTAACACCTGCCGTCATTGCTGATAAAATAATCTTCTTTCTGCTCTCCTGAGCTTCCTGTACCAAATTCATCATATTTTCCTCCGCTTTCTTTTTGTAGTCTGTTTCCGAAATCCTTTCACCCGAAAGCAGGTCGTTTACTGTAATATCAAGCTGACTGCACAGCGGGAGCATAAGCGAAACTTCGGGAAGTCCTTTTCCGCACTCCCATTTTGAAACTGTCTTGTCACTGATACACAGTTTTTCTGCAAGCTGTTTCTGGGTGAGTTTTTTTGCTTTTCTTGTCTCGGCAATGAACCTGCCGATTTTTTCCTGATTCATTGAGTTGTCCTCCTTTCTGTTTTAATTATACACGAAAAATTCAGAGCCGTACACACACGGAACGTGGAATTTTATATATCTACGTATAGTAGAGTACGTATTTCGGGCAAAAAAATACTTCTGACAAAAGTATCAGAAGTATTTTTATTTTATCTGCCCATACGAGCCTTGATATAGCTTTCGAGGAAGTCAATTGTCTTGTCAATTCCGAGGCGGCTGCTGTTAACGGTGAGGTCATACAGTCTGCTGTCGCCCCAGTGAAGTCCTACATGATAGTTGTGGTAGCGTTTTCTTTTTTTATCCTTTCTGGATATAAACTCCTCTGCCTCACTTTCATTCATTTCATAGACTTCCATAACACGCTTTATTTTAGCGTCCATATCGCCTATAATGAAGAGTGAGACAAGGCAGTCGAAGTCACGGAGCTTGCTTTCCGAACATCTTCCGACGACAACAAATGACTCTCCGCTTTCGGCTTTTTTGCGGATAAAATCGAACTGCATTTCAGCGATATTGTCCTCAATTGAGTTGCTGAAACCACGTACACGGCGTGAAGTAAGTCTTGATTTAGGTGTTTCGTCAAGTGCCTCGATTTCAGCGTGCGTCATGCCTGTTTTATTGGCGATTTCTGTAATAAGATGACGGTCGTATATAGGAAGGTTAAATCTTTTAGCGAGTTCCTCAGCGATAACACGTCCGCCGCTGCCGAACTCACGTCCGACTGAAATAATAATCTGTGACATTTCGTTTCCTCCTTATTATAAGTATCTCATGAAAATATATGCGGTTGAAATGACAAGTACTATAAGAGTAGCAGGAGCAAGTTTTGCACAGTATCTTCCCCAGCTTACAGGGTAGCCGTTTTTAGCCGCAACTGAAGTTCCGACAACATTTGCAGATGCGCCGATTGGTGTGGCACTTCCGCCGATGTCTGTACCGATGGAGAGCGTCCATGCGAGCATATCAATCGGTACTCCTGTTGTTGCGGAAAGACTTTGTATAACGGGAACCATTGTTGCGGCAAATGGAATGTTATCAACAAATGCACTTGCAAGAGCCGATATCCACAGGATAATTGCAACCATTATGTAAGCATTTCCGTTGCTTATATCGCCTATGAAATCAGCAATATATTTAAGTATACCTGTTTCCTCAAGTCCGCCGACAACAATAAATAATCCGATAAAGAAGAGGACTGTTTTGTAGTCAACTTTTTTAAGTAATTCAAGCGCATTTCTGGCAAATGCTATAAGAGTGACAACAGCAATAAACAAGCCGATTGTTGCAACTGTGAGATGTGTTATTGAGTGAGTTACAAGCAGGATTACAGCAAGTCCGAAAATAACACTGCTTACAATGAAATCTTTTTTGTTTGTAATAGCCGTTGACGGTTTCGGGAGTTTTGTTATGTCAACGGGTTCATTGCTTGTGGGAGCGAGTTCTTTTCTGAATACCAGATAGAAAAATACAATTGTGAATATAAGACAGATACCTGCGCATAAGCCGGTATTAGTAAGGAAGTCAAAGAATGAGAAACCAAGAGAAGTTCCGACGATGATATTCGGCGGGTCACCGCACATTGTAGCAGAACCGCCGAGATTTGCACAGAAAATCTCCGAAAGTATCATGGGTACCGGATTGAAGTGCAGAAGATGTGCAAGTTCGATAGTTACTGCCGCAAGGAACATAATAACAGTGATACTGTCAATGAACATGGACAATACAGCCGCCATAAGCATGAATGTAATGAATACGGGAATAGTTCTGCACTTTACAAGAAATGCTATTTTCATGCACAGCCAGCGGAAAAATCCTGCTTTAGCCATTCCCTCAACCATAATCATCATACCTGCGATAAATATAATAGTCGCCCAGTTGATGCCCTTGCTTTCGCTTTCAGTTACCTGATACCAGAACTCAGGCTTGATGAAATCACTGATAGCGATAGTCTGCCAGATTGCAGTGCCGCTTCTCATACATATTCCGAAAACAATGATTAGAGTGAGCAGTCCGCAGCCAAGCGTTACGATATGCCTTTCAATCTTATCCATTACAATCATAAGAAACATTGCAACAAATATGATTATGGCAAAAATTTGTGCTGCCAGCATAATAAGATATACCTCCTGTAAAATAAAATTTTATCACCAATTGACAATTATATCATATTCCGACAGATTTTTCAAGAATATTTTTGCGGATTTTTATTTTTGGTGAATTTCATTCATTTTTTTTGACGTGATTAAAAAAATAAGTATATTATAACAATACCCTCCCTGAACCGAAAATCAGGAAGGGTATCTATGGGGAGAAAAGTAGATGTTTTGATTATTTTACGCCGAAAAGGAGCTTGTCGTATGTCGGGAAAGGCCAGTAATCTTCAGCAGTAACTGTTTCAGCCTTGTCTGCCGCGTCACGGAGAGTATCCATTTTCGGAAGTACGCTGTCACGGACAAATTCAGATGCGCTTACAACGTCCTCAATACCCTTGAGTTCAGCAACTGCACCTTCAAGTGCTGTTGCAGCTTCGTCCATTTCGTCTGTAAGGTCGGAGAGAGTTGTGATAAGTCTCTTTTCGTACTTGCAGGCTACTGAAACAACTCCCGTTTTTGCAGCTACAGCCGATGCAGTATCAGCAGTGAACTTTGTAACGGCAGGAATGATTTCCTTGCGTGCCATGTCAATCATTGTAAGAGCCTCGATGTTTACAGCTTTTACGTAGTTGTCAAGCATGATGTCACGGCGTGAATATATTTCAGCCTCTGTGAAAATACCGTGAGCTGTGAGCATATCAATATTTTTCTTGTCGCAGATTTTAGGCATTGCGTCTGCTGTAGTTTTCAGGTTGAGGAGACCACGCTTTTCAGCTTCTTTAATCCATGCGTCGTCATAACCGTTGCCGTTGAAGATAATTCTCTTGTGTTCCTTGATAGTACGGCGGATAAGTGCATGGAGTGCAGTGTTGAAGTCGTCTGCCTTTTCGAGTTCGTCGGCAAACTGTCTGAGTACTTCTGCAACTGCTGCATTGAGGTGAATGTTTGCACACGAAATGCTGTTTGATGAGCCGAGCATACGGAATTCAAACTTATTGCCTGTGAATGCAAAAGGTGAAGTTCTGTTTCTGTCAGTTGTATCCTTGCGGAATTTCGGAAGTACATCAACACCAAGCTGCATTCTCTCTTTCTTTGTACCGTTGTATTCTGTATCGCTTTCGATTGCGTCAAGGACAGCGGTAAGTTCGTCGCCGAGGAAGATTGAAATTACAGCAGGCGGAGCTTCATTCGCACCAAGTCTGTGGTCGTTTCCTGCTGTTGCTACTGAAAGACGAAGTAAATCCTGATAATCGTCAACAGCCTTGATTACTGCTGCAAGGAAAAGCAGGAACTGTGCGTTTTCGTGAGGAGTTTCACCGGGTGAAAGAAGATTTACACCTGTATCAGTTGAGATAGACCAGTTGTTGTGCTTACCTGAACCGTTTACTCCGGCAAAGGGCTTTTCGTGGAGCAGGCAGACAAGTCCATGTTTCTTTGCGATTTTCTGCATTACTTCCATAGTAAGCTGGTTATGGTCTGCCGCAATGTTTGTTGTGGTATAGATTGGTGCAAGTTCATGCTGTGCAGGAGCAACTTCGTTGTGCTTTGTCTTTGCAAGTATGCCGAGTTTCCAGAGTTCTTTGTCGAGGTCTGCCATGTATTCAGATACTTTCTGCTTGATTGAGCCGAAATAGTGGTCTTCGAGTTCCTGACCCTTCGGAGGCATTGCGCCGAAAAGTGTACGTCCGCTCATGATGAGGTCTTTTCTCTGTGCATAGAGTTCAGCAGGTACAAGGAAATATTCCTGCTCAGGACCAACAGATGTCTTTACAACTTTTACTTCATCATTGCCGAAGAGTTTCAGTATGCGGAGTGCCTGCTTGTTGAGTGCGTCCATTGAGCGAAGGAGCGGTACTTTCTTGTCAAGTGCCTCACCTGTGTACGAACAGAAAGCAGTCGGAATATAAAGTGTACCATCTTTAATAAAAGCGTATGAAGTCGGGTCCCACGCTGTATAGCCACGAGCCTCAAATGTCGCACGAAGTCCGCCGGAGGGAAATGATGATGCGTCGGGTTCACCCTTGACGAGTTCTTTTCCTGAAAATTCCATGATAACACGTCCGTCAGGAGCAGGAGTAATAAAGCTGTCGTGCTTTTCTGCTGTAAGACCTGTCAACGGCTGAAACCAGTGTGTGTAATGTGTTGCACCGAGTTCGATTGCCCAGTCTTTCATTGCAGCAGCAACGGAGTTTGCTACTGTTGCATCAAGCGGAGTTCCATTGTCGATAGTCTCTTTCAGACTTTTGTAGACTTTTTCAGGAAGACGTGCTTTCATTACTCTGTCGTCGAATACCATCGAACCGAAATATTCTGTTACCTTTTCCATAATAATTCTCCTCACATAATTTATTTGTTTAATGAAGCCTTTATGAAGTCTGCGAACAACTTCTGCGGCTTGTTTGGTCTTGATTTAAATTCAGGGTGGAACTGTACTCCCACAAACCAAGGGTGGTCTGGAATTTCCACAATTTCAACAAGTCTTTCGTCAGGGGAAAGTCCTGCAATTTTAAGTCCTGCCTGTACAAGCGGTTTTCTGTAGGCATTATTGAACTCATATCTGTGGCGGTGACGTTCATAAATCAGTTCTCTGCCATAAATTTCGTGGCACTTTGAACTGCTGTCCAGTCTGCACGGATAGAGACCCAGCCGCATTGTACCGCCTTTCTGCTCGATATTTTTCTGTTCGTCCATAATATGAATTACAGGATTTGCCGTATCTGCAAACTCCGCAGAATTTGCGTCTTTCAGTCCTGCGACGTTTCTTGCAAATTCCACAACAGCCATCTGCATACCGAGACAAATTCCGAAGAATGCAATCTTATTTTCTCTTGCGTACCTGACAGCTTCAATCATGCCTTCAATGCCACGTTTGCCGAAACCTCCCGGAACGATTATTCCGTCGCAGTCTTTCAGCATATCGCCGACGTTTTCCGCTGTGATGTTTTCTGAATCAATCCATTGAATATCAACAGTTGCATCGTTTACTATTCCGCCGTGACGTAAAGCCTCCGCAACTGACAGATAAGCGTCATGCAGTTCAACGTACTTTCCGACAAGTCCGATTGTGACTTTTTTGTGCGCATTTTCTGCCCTCTGAACCATTTCAGTCCATTCAGTCAGGTCAGGAGTACGGTCTTCAAGTCCGAGATGATGACATACTGACTGTGCAAGTCCTTCTTTTTCCAGCCACAGCGGTACTTCATAGAGAGACGGTGCAGTCAGATTCTGTATTACGTCTTCCTTGCGGATATTGCAGAAAAGTGCGATTTTCGCCTGCATATCTTCGGGTATCGGCATTTCGCTCCTGCATACGATTATATCAGGCTGTATGCCGATTGAAAGGAGTTCCTTTGTTGAATGCTGTGTGGGTTTTGACTTGAGTTCCTCCGAGCCTGCGATATACGGTACAAGTGTAACGTGAATATAACAGACATTATTCCGTCCCTGTTCAGTTCCAACCTGACGTATAGCTTCGAGGAACGGTGTTGATTCAATATCGCCGACCGTTCCGCCTATTTCAGTGATGACAACATCAGCATTAACGTCCTTTCCTGCACTGTAGACTTTGTTCTTGATTTCGTTGGTGATGTGTGGAATAACCTGAACAGTACCGCCGAGATAATCTCCACGTCTTTCTTTTGTAATGACATTCCAGTAAATCTTGCCTGTTGTTACGTTTGAATTGATTGTAAGATTTTCGTCCACAAAACGTTCATAATGACCTAAGTCAAGGTCTGTTTCTGCACCGTCGTCCGTAACGAACACTTCGCCATGCTGATACGGCGACATTGTACCTGGGTCAACGTTTATGTACGGGTCAAATTTCTGTATGGTCACCTTGTAACCACGCTGTTTCAGCAGTCTGCCCAATGAAGCTGCTGTAATTCCTTTGCCGAGTCCTGAAACGACTCCGCCTGTCACAAAAATATACTTTGCTGACATCTGCTTTTCTCCTGTTTTTATAATATATATTAATCAAATTCAGACGACTGCGGGAGAATTTATTTTTGAATTTTTGTTTGCAGTCGTTCTGAAATCTGATTAAATGCATTAATTATTTATCGCTTGCTCCCATGAGTACTCTGTTTTCCTCCGGTGAGTCCTGCAAAGCGTCATAGCCCTCTTCTCCTGTACGGATTTTGATAACGTTCTCAATATCGTAGATAAAGAGTTTACCGTCGCCGTAGTTGCCTGTATAGAGTGCTGCTCTTGCGGAATCAATAACCTTGTCGACAGGAACTGCACAGATTGCAATTTCCGCCTTGATTTTCGGGAGCAGGTTCATTTCAATTTCAGTACCACGATAATACTTTTTCTGTCCTTTCTGCATACCGCAGCCAAGAACGTTTGTTACTGTGATGCCTGTGATATGGATTGCTTCCATAGCCTGAATGAAATCCTGAAGTTTCTGCTGTTTAAAGATTGCAACAACTTTTGTCATCTTCACTTCGCCGTCTACTGAAGGTGCTGAATAGTTCTTTACTTCAACAGCCTCATCAACAGGTACGTGCGGAACTTTCACAACGCTCTTTGCATCGTCTTTTGTATATCCATACACTGAAACATCACTCATTGACGGAGCAAAGTCAGCATAGGAACTGATAAGACCATGTTCTGTAACATCAAGTCCGAGGATTTCCTCCTGCTCTGAAGCACGGAGACCAATTGTGTGTTTGATTATCTGGAATATGATTATCATAGTTACTGCTGTCCATGATGCTACTGCAAGAACACCGATAAGCTGTTTGCCGAGAAGTTCAAATCCACCGCCGTAGAATAAACCGTTTCCTGCTATACCGCTTGCGCCGCCGTTCTGTGCGATTGCAAATCCGGGAGCTTTGTCTGTTGCGAAAAGTCCTACTGCAATTGTACCCCAGAGACCGTTCATCATGTGTACTGCCACTGCACCTACAGGGTCATCAACGTGAAGTACATAATCCAGGAACCATACGCCGAAACATACGAGTAAGCCTGAAACTATACCAACACATATTGCTCCGAATGCGTCCATTACGTCACAGCCTGCTGTAATTCCGACAAGTCCTGCAAGTGATGCGTTAAGGCACATTGATACATCGGGTTTGCCGTATTTGAGCCATGTGAATACCATGCACGTTACTGTTGCAACAGCCGGTGCGATTGTTGTTGTAAGGAAGATTGAACCGAGCATTTCTACAGACTGTGAAGCGGCAGGGTTGAAACCGTACCAGCCGAACCACAGAATGAATACGCCCAATGCACCGATTGTAAGGTTATGTCCCGGAATAGCATTTACTTTTATATTGCCGTCCTTGTCTTTGGTAAATTTGCCGATACGAGGTCCGAGTATAGTTGCGCCTACGAGTGCAGAAATACCGCCGACCATGTGGATTGCACATGAACCTGATAAATCGTGGAAACCAAGCTGATAGAGCCAGCCGTCTGAACTCCAAATCCAGTGCGCCTCAATAGGATAAACCAAAGCACTGATTACTCCAGAGTATATACAATATGAAATAAACTTTGTTCTTTCTGCCATAGCTCCTGAAACGATTGTTGCAGTAGTTGCACAGAAGACTAAGTTAAATACGAAGTTTGAGAAATCGAAATTGTCGTATGATGTGAAAATATCAAATCCGGGCTTGCCGATAAGACCCATACAGTCCTCACCGAGAAGAAGTCCGAAGCCGATAAGTATGAACATTACTGTACCGATACAGAAGTCCATAAGGTTTTTCATAATGATATTGCCTGCGTTCTTTGCACGGGTGAAACCTGTTTCAACCATTGCAAAACCTGCCTGCATGAAGAATACGAGTGAAACTGCTATCAGAAACCATACTCCGAAGACTTTATCGCCGACAGCACTTTCAATAACGTCCATTAATTCCTGTGTTATTTCTGTCATGATGATTACCTCTCTTTCCTTACAGCAAATACAAAAGGGTATATGATGTTCCGGAAACTTCCGGAAAATCATACACCCCGTTGTGTATAATTAAGTATGCGCACATAAAAAGACAGGACTACAGAATACTCATGTATTCCGCAGCCCCTTTGCTGTTTACAGTATTATTATACTCTGCTGTTACGGATTTGTCAACCCCTTTTGCAAAGTTTTTACGTTTTATACAGTTTTGATTGATAAGTTTACAATATTCAGTTGAAAATAACAAAATTAAAATTACCGCTTGACAATTCTGTAATAATATGATAGAATAACATAGAACAAGGACGTTCCCGACAGGCAAGTTGTCTGTTGAGGGCGTTCTTTATTTTTTTGCTTATATATCATTTTCAGCAACGGGGCTGGAAGGGGAGAATATATAACATATAAATAAAAATGAGAGGTGTGACCATAATGGACGATTTCAGAAAGGAAGTTCCTTTTGAGAGACAGGGACTTTACCGTCCGCAGTTTGAACACGATAACTGCGGTATCGGTGCGGTTGTCAATATCAACGGCGAAAAGTCAAGAAGAGTTGTCGAGGACGCTCTTACTATTGTAGAAAAACTTGAACACCGTGCAGGTAAAGACGCTGAGGGCAAGACAGGCGACGGCGTTGGTATTCTTTCGCAGATACCGTATGAATTTTTTAAGTCTGAAACTGAGAAAACCGGCTTGAATATCGGCAACGAGGGTGATTTCGGTGTAGGTATGTTCTTTTTTCCGCAAAGTGAACTCAAACGCAATCAGGCAAAAAAGATGTTTGAAATTATCCTCAAAAAACAGGGTATGGAGTTCATAGGCTGGAGGGAAGTCCCTTCAAATCCTGATGTACTCGGACAGAAAGCTGTCGACAGTATGCCATGTATTATGCAGGGATTTGTGAAACGTCCTAACGGCTGCGGAAAAGGACTTGATTTCGACCGCAAACTCTACATTGCAAGACGTATATTTGAACAGGCTAACGAGAATACTTATGTATGTTCGCTGTCAAGCCGTACTGTTGTATATAAAGGTATGTTTCTTGTTGATGAGTTAAGAAAATTCTACAGCGATTTGCAGGACAGTGCTTTTGTATCGGCAATTGCTATGGTTCACAGCAGATTTTCAACGAATACTCAGCCGAGCTGGCAGAAAGCTCACCCTAACAGACTTATTGTCCACAATGGCGAAATCAATACTATTACAGGCAATGCAGACAAGATGCTTGCCCGTGAAGAGACTGTTCACTGCGACGCTTTCGGCGATGATATGAATAAAATTCTTCCTGCTATCAATTCAAACGGTTCAGACTCCGCAAGACTTGACAATGCCCTTGAATTTATGGTGATGTCAGGTATGCCCCTGCCGTTAGCCGTTATGATTACAATTCCTGAACCGTGGAAAAACAATCGTACCATTTCACAGGAAAAGCACGACTTCTATCAGTACTATGCAACAATGATGGAGCCGTGGGACGGTCCTGCTTCGATACTGTTCTCCGACGGCGACGTTATGGGTGCTGTACTCGACAGAAACGGTCTCCGTCCGTCGAGATACTGCCTTACTTCCGACGGTTTTCTTATTCTTTCGTCCGAAACAGGCTGTATTGACATTCCGCCTGAGAAAATTGTCAGAAAAGACCGTCTCCGCCCCGGAAAGATGCTTCTTGCTGATACAAAGCAGAAACGTCTTATTGACGACGACGAAATCAAGAGTTATTATGCTTCACGTCAGCCTTACGGTGAATGGCTTGACAGTAATCTTGTTAAACTTCATGAACTTCACATTCCTAACAAAGCTGTGCAAAACTATTCCCATGAAGAACTCGAAAAACTCCAGAAAGCTTTCGGCTACAGCTATGAGGATATAAGAGGAAGTATTTTACCAATGGCGGAGAACGGTGCAGAGCCGATTGCTTCAATGGGTTCGGATATTCCGCTTCCTCCGCTTGACGACGAAAATCCGCCTTTGTTCAATTATTTCCGCCAGCTTTTCGCTCAGGTAACAAATCCGCCGTTTGACGCTATCCGTGAGGAAATTGTTACCGATACAAGCACGTATATAGGCGAGGACGGCAATATTCTTGAGGAAAAGCCTGAAAACTGCCATGTACTGAAAGTCGAAAATCCTATTCTTACAAGTACGGATATGCTGAAAATCAAGAGCATGAAAGTTGACGGTCTGAAAACTGCTGTTATCCCGATTACCTATTATATAGGTACATCTCTCGAAAGGGCAATCGAACGTCTGTTCATTGACGCAGACAAGGCTTACAGGGAGGGTGCTAATATTCTCATACTCTCCGACAGAGACGTTGACGAATACAGAGCAGCTATTCCGTCGCTCCTTGCAGTTGCGGCATTACAGCAGCACCTTGTTTCCACAAAAAAGCGTACAGCAGTTGCTATTATACTTGAAAGTGCAGAACCCCGTGAAGTACATCATTTTGCGGCACTTCTCGGTTACGGTGCTTGTGCCGTCAATCCGTATCTTGCACAGGCTACTATCCGTGACCTTATTGATACAGGTATGCTTGACAAGGATTTCTATGCGGCTGAAGCTGATTACAACAGTGCTGTACTTCATGGCATTGTCAAAATTGCGTCAAAAATGGGTATTTCAACAATACAGTCTTATCAGGGTTCAAAGCTGTTTGAAGCAGTCGGCATTTCGGAATCTGTTATTGACAGGTACTTCAGAGGAACGGTAAGCAGAATTGGCGGAATTACTCTTGATGATATAAGCAGGCGTGCGGAAAAACTCCATACTGCCGCATTCGACCCGCTCGGACTTCATGTCAACAAGGAACTTGCAAGTTCGGGAAGTCACAAACTCCGTTCAGGAAAATCAGACCATCTTTATACTCCCGAAACAATTCACCTGTTACAGCAGGCAGCAAAAACAGGTGATTATGAGACCTACAAAGAATATTCGTCGGCAATCAACCGTGAGGACAATGAACTTACTCTCAGAAGTCTGCTTGATTTCAGATTCGACGAAAACGGCGGTATTCCGATAGAGGAAGTAGAGAGTGTTGAGAGTATCTGCCACAGATTTAAGACGGGTGCTATGTCATACGGTTCAATCTCGCAGGAAGCTCATGAATGTATGGCGGTTGCAATGAATAAAATCGGCGGTAAGTCGAACTCAGGCGAGGGCGGTGAAGCTCCCGAAAGACTGAAATCGGACAGATGTTCTGCTATCAAGCAGGTAGCGTCGGGACGTTTCGGAGTTACAAGCGAATATCTTGTATCGGCAAAGGAAATTCAGATAAAAATGGCGCAGGGTGCAAAACCAGGCGAGGGCGGACATCTGCCGTCGGGGAAAGTTTATCCGTGGATTGCCAAAACACGTCATTCAACGGCAGGTGTGGGACTTATTTCTCCGCCTCCGCACCATGATATTTATTCAATTGAGGATTTGGCACAGCTTATTTATGACCTGAAAAATTCAAATAAAGATGCAAGGATTTCCGTAAAACTTGTGTCGGAGGCTGGTGTCGGTACTGTTGCGGCAGGTGTTGCAAAGGCTGGCGCACAGGTTATACTGATTTCGGGTTACGACGGCGGAACGGGTGCAGCTCCACGCAGTTCAATCTATAATGCAGGTCTGCCATGGGAAATCGGTCTTGCTGAGGCTCATCAGTCGCTTATCATGAACGGTCTGCGCACAAGAGTTATGATTGAAACGGACGGCAAGCTTATGACTGGTCGTGATGTACTTGTTGCGGCTCTGCTCGGTGCGGAGGAATACGGCTTTGCTACTGCTCCGCTTGTAACAATGGGCTGTGTGATGATGCGTGTGTGCAATCTCGATACCTGCCCTATGGGTATTGCAACACAAAATCCAGAACTCAGAAAGCGTTTTCAGGGTAAGCCTGAGTACATCATTAATTTCATGCACTTTGTTGCACAGGAACTCAGGGAATACATGGCTAAACTCGGAATACGTACAGTAAATGAACTTATCGGACGTACAGACCTGCTTTATAAGAAATCCGAAAGCGGAAATATTGATTTTTCAGAGATACTCTGCGATAATATAGAAAACAGCAACAGCGGTCACTATTTCAGGAAAGAGGACATCTATGACTTTGAACTCGAAAAGACCGTCGACGAAACTGTTATTATGAAGAAAATGGGTTCTGCCCTTAAAAATAAGACAAAGAAAACCATTGAAATCAACGTTCAGAATACAGACCGTGCGCTCGGTACGCTTTTCGGTTCTGAAATCACTAAAAAATGGGGAGACAATACTCTTGCTGATGATACTTTCACAGTAAAGTGCAACGGAAGCGGCGGACAGAGTTTCGGCGCATTCATTCCAAAGGGTCTCACGCTTGAACTTGTCGGCGACAGCAACGACTATTTCGGCAAAGGACTTTCAGGCGGAAAACTTGTTCTCTATCCACCGAAAAACTCCGGCTTTAAGGCTGAGGAGAATATTATTGCAGGAAATGTAGCTTTGTACGGAGCAACAAGCGGTAAAGCTTTCATAAACGGTATTGCAGGGGAGAGGTTCTGCGTAAGAAATTCAGGTGCAGTTGCCGTGTGCGAGGGTGTCGGCGACCATGGCTGCGAATACATGACGGGCGGTCGTGCTGTTATCCTCGGAAGTACGGGCAAGAACTTCGCTGCCGGTATGTCTGGCGGTATCGCATACGTTCTCGACGAGGGAAGAGACCTGTATATGAAGATTAACAAGTCTCTTGTATCGCTTGAAGCCGTTACAAACAAGTATGATATTATTGAACTCAAGAACATCATACAGGAGCATTACGATGCTACAGGTTCGGAAAAGGCAAAGAGAATACTTGACAACTTTGCAGGATATATCGGCAGTTTCAAGAAAATTCTGCCGCATGACTACGCAAAAATTCAAAGTACTGTCGTTGCTCTTGAGGAAAAGGGAATGAGCAGTGAACAGGCTGAAATCGAAGCATTCTATATTACAAAGAAGGAGGGCTGATTTATGGGTAAGCCTACAGGATTTCTTGATTTTGAAAGAAATGATAATTCGGCAAGTCAGCCGTTGGAGAGAATAAAGAACTACAATGAGTTCCATGAGCCATTGAGTGAGGAGCAGAGAAAATTACAGGCGGCAAGATGTATGGACTGCGGTGTGCCGTTCTGTCAGAACGGAAAAATGATGCGTGGTATGATTTCGGGCTGTCCGCTTAATAATCTCATTCCCGAATGGAATGACCTGCTTTACCACGACCACAAGGAGCAGGCGTTACAGCGTCTGCTCATGACAAATAATTTTCCTGAGTTCACATCGAGGGTGTGTCCTGCACTTTGCGAAAAAGCCTGCACCTGCGGACTTAACGGCGACCCCGTTACCGTAAAGGAAAATGAGAATGCTATTATTGAATATGGTTTTGAAAGCGGTATTATCAAGCCGGAAGTCCCGAAAGTAAGGAGCGGAAAGAAAATCGCTGTTATCGGTTCAGGACCGGCAGGACTTGCGGCGGCTGATACTCTCAACAAAAGAGGTCATCTTGTTACAGTCTATGAACGTGAGGACAGGGCAGGCGGACTTCTTATGTACGGCATACCGAATATGAAACTTGAAAAATCCGTTATAAACCGCCGTGTGGAAATCATGAAAGCGGAGGGTGTAAGGTTCATTACAAATGCAGACGTTGGTCACAATGTTTCGGCAGGCGAAATTCTTGAAAAGTCCAATGCCGTTGTACTTGCCTGCGGTTCGTCAAATCCCCGTGACATAAAAGCTGAGGGACGTGATGCGGACGGAATTTATTTCGCTGTTGACTTCCTGAAATCGACAACAAAAAGTCTGCTTAATTCCGCACTTGCCGATGATAACTATATTTCGGCAGAGGGTAAAAACGTCGTTATTATCGGCGGCGGTGATACGGGAAATGACTGTGTCGGTACTTCTGTACGTCATGGCTGTGCTTCTGTAGTACAGCTTGAAATGATGCCGAAACTCCCCGACGAAAGAGCAGAAAACAATCCATGGCCTGAATATCCGAGAGTATGCAAGACTGATTACGGTCAGGAAGAGGCGGCTGCCGTTTTCGGCTGCGACCCTCGCAGATACTGCACTACTGTAAAGGAGTTTATAAAGGGTGAGGACAATAAATTAACTGCTGTAAAGACAGTCCGTCTTGAATTTGCAAGGGACGAGGAAACAGGCAGAATGATACCGAAAGAAATCGAGGGCAGTGAGGAAATTATTCCGTGTGAACTTTGTCTTATTGCAGCAGGATTTCTCGGCGCACAGAATTATATTGCAGAGGCATTCGGCGTTGAACTCAACGGCAGAACAAATGTCAATACAGAAATCGGACGCTTCAGCACGAACGTTGAAAAGGTTTTCACGGCAGGAGATATGCACATAGGACAATCGCTTGTTGTACGTGCAATCCGTGAGGGAAGAGACGCTGCAAGGGAGGTCGATGATTACCTCATGGGCTATACAAATCTTTAAGGAGAATTGCTATGATTTATACTGAAAGTGAAGTGCTGCAATATATTGAGGAAAACGATGTCAAATTCGTGAAACTCACATTCTGCGATGTCAAGGGTATGCTGAAAAATATATCTGTTCTTTCAAGTGAAATGACAGCGGTTTTTGAACGTGGTGTAAGAATTACAGCAAAGAAAATTTATGGATTTTCAGTTTCGGACGGTCGGGACCTCTATCTTATCCCCGACGCACAGACAATGAGCGTTCTGCCATGGAGACCACAGCACGGCAGAGTTATAAGAATGTTCTGCTATGTGAGATACGGCGACGGTACTCCATTTGAGGGGGACGGAAGGTATTTTCTCAGGCAGGCAACAAAAACCGCACTGAACAAAGGCTGGTGTTTCAGGTTCGGCACATCAAGTGAATTTATGCTGTTCAGGAATGACGAAAGCGGATTTCCGACAAAAATTCCGCATGATTTTGCAGGATACTGCGATACTGCCCCCGATGATAAGGGAGAGAATTTCCGCCGTGATGTGTGCTACACGCTGGAGCAGATGGGTATACACCCCGTATCTTCACGGCACGAGGCAGGTCACGGACAGCACGAGATTGACTTCAATGCGTCGTCTGCGCTTAAAGCTGCCGATACTTTTCTCAGTTTCAAGTCTGCGGTGAAATCAGTTGCGGAACAGCACGGAATACACGCAAGTTTTATGCCGAAACCTGTCAGAAGTGACTGCGGAAACGGTATGCACATAGGTGTAAACGTGTTCCGTGACAGTGACTTTTTCGGCGATAATCAGCCGGCGGACAATATAAATGAAGTAAACATGGCAGCGGCAGGAATGCTGAAGTTTCTGCGTGAATATACTGTGTTTACAAACTCAATAGTAAATTCATACAGCAGATTCGGGGAGTTTTCACTTCCAAGATATATAACATGGTCGGATATGGAGCAGGAGCAGATACTGAAGTTCAATACGGAAACAGAGGGAGAAGCTCCGATAGTACTCCGTGCGCCTGACTGTGTATGCAATCCTTATTTCGTTTTCGGACTTATAATATATGCCGCACTTGAAGGAATTGAGGGCGGATTTGAAATGCCCGAAAAATTCAATACTGAAAGCAAATCTTATGACAAACTGCCGGCAAATCTTATGGAAGCGGCGGAGACAGCAGAAAATTCGGAATTTCTGAAAAAATATGTTCCCGAAAAACTGCTTGACGTTATTATCAGCAGTGCAAAGGACGAATGGAAAGAATATTCCTCTGAATATGATAAAGAACTGTACGAAGAAAAAAAATACTTTCACAGTTTATAACGGAGGTTCGCTTTGGAAAATGTTATTGTAATTTCAAGCAGCAGCTCTGCGGCGGAAACTTTATCGGCTTTTTTAAAAGAAACTTTTCACTGTAAGGTTACAATAGCTGAAAATGCACATCATGCAAGAGAAATAATAAGCAGCTTCCGTTCATTTGAACTTGTGCTGATAAACAGTCCTCTTGCAGATGAAGCAGGTATTGAACTTGCTGAATATGCGTCGGAAATAACAGCCGCAAGCTGTGTGGTACTCGTAAAAAGCGAAAATTATGAAAAAGTCAGCCCCCGTGCTGACAGAGGTGACATTATACTTGTTGCAAAGCCTTTTTCAAGGCAGATTCTGTATCAGGTTATAAAAGCAGTGAATACTGCGATAAGACGTTCCTATGTGCTTTATGAGGAAAATGTAAGGCTTGAGCGTAAAATCGACGAAATCAAGCTGATTGACAAGGCTAAGTTCTGTCTTATGCAGTACAGGCACATGACGGAGGAAGAGGCACACTCCTATCTTGAGCAGTACGCCATGAAAAACCGCAAGAAAAAAACTGTAGCCGCCTCAGAAATAATTGATAAAATCAATGAACAATATTTGTAGGAAGGTGCGCTATGTTTAATTCTGTTCATGAGGAATGCGGAGTTTTCGGCATTTATGAAAACAAAACCGCTGATGTTGCGTCGTCCGTATATTTCGGACTGTATGCACTTCAGCACAGAGGGCAGGAAAGCTGTGGTATTGCAGTATGTGACGACGGTGTTATCACTCACAAAAAGGCGGATGGTCTTGTTTCGGACGTTTTCAACCGTGATGTGCTTGATAATCTCGGCAAGGGAAATATGGCTGTCGGTCATGTAAGATACTCAACTTTCGGCGGAAAAAATCCCAATAACATTCAGCCGCTTGTGATACGTCACGTAAAGGGAAACCTCGCACTTGTTCATAACGGAAATCTTATAAATGCGGCGGAACTGAGACGTGAATTTGAAATGTCGGGAGCGATTTTTCACGGCACTTCCGATACGGAAGCTATAACTTATGCAATCGTGCGTGAACGCCTGAGATGTCATTCCACAGAGGAGGCGGTTGAAAAGGCTATGCCGAAAATCAGGGGTGCTTATTCCTGCATACTTATGACGGCAACAAAGATGATTGCTTTCCGTGACCCGAACGGTTTCCGTCCGCTGTGTATCGGCAGAACTCATGACGGTGCTTACGTTGTTGCTTCTGAATCGTGCGCACTGGAGACAGTGGGTGCGGAGTTTATCCGTGATGTTGACGCAGGAGAGATTGTTTTAATCAACGAAAACGGACTGAAGTCAATCAGCACTCACATTAAAAAGAAAAATAATATCTGCATTTTTGAGTATATTTATTTTGCCCGTCCGGATTCAGTGATTGAGGGAGTTTCAGTCCACCATGCAAGAGTTAGGGCAGGAGAAATACTTGCAGAATGCAGTCCAGCAAATGCGGATATTGTTATAGGCGTACCCGATTCGGGGCTTGATGCTGCGTTAGGATATGCAAACAAAAGTGGTATTCCATACGGAATAGGCTTTATAAAGAATAAATATATCGGCAGAAGTTTTATTCAGCCGCAGCAGAATCAGCGTGAAAATGCGGTTAAAATCAAACTTAATGCAGTCCGTGAGAGTGTCGAGGGCAGGCGTGTTGTAATGATTGACGATTCTATTGTGCGTGGAACGACAAGTGCAAGAATTATAAAACTGCTCCGTGATGCGGGCGCAAAGGAAGTCCATGTAAGAATATCATCACCGCCGTTTGTTCATTCCTGCTATTTCGGTACGGATATTGACAGCGAGGAAAATCTGATTGCAAGTCATTGCAGTTCGGCTGACGAAATCGCAGAGGCTATCGGTGCTGATACCCTTGCATATCTGCCCGTCGGGAAATTATGCGAACTGGCGGACAGAGAATGCTTCTGCAATGGCTGTTTCACCGGAAGTTATCCTATTGATGTAAGCGGTGCAAGCAGTAAGAATAAATTTGATGAGAAAATTCATAAGTAATGAATTTTGTGGGAGGAATTTGAGATGTGTACAATTATGGGCTGCTGCGGAAAAAGCGGTGGTATGGAAATAGTTACAAGAGGACTTGAAGCAACCGTTTCAAGAGGTCCTGACGATTGCAGGATTATCGAATTGCAGGACGGCGTGCTTGGTTTTCAGCGGCTTTCAATCATGGGACTTACTCCCGAAGGTATGCAGCCGTTTGAACTCAACGGAAACTATGCTGTATGCAACGGCGAAATCTACGGTTTTCTGAAACAGCGTGAGGAACTCATTAAAAAAGGCTATACTTTCAGAAGTGACAGTGACTGTGAAATACTTCTGCCGATGTACAGGGAGTACGGAGTTGAAATGTTTGCAAAACTTGATGCGGAATTTGCCTGCATTATCTATGATGCGCAGTCGCATGAGTTCATAGCTGCCCGTGACCCTATTGGTATTCGTCCGCTTTATTACGGAAAATCCGCAGACGGTTCAATGGTGTTTGCAAGCGAGGCAAAAAATTTAACTGAAGTCTGCGACAGGATTATGCCGTTCCCTCCGGGACATTACTATAAAAACGGTGAATTTATCTGCTACTGCGATATTACGGCGGTTGACGAGGTAATACATGATGATATTGAAACAGTGTGCAGGAATATTCACGACAAACTTGTTGCAGGAGTTGAAAAACGTCTTGCTGCCGATGCAAAAGTCGGATTTCTGCTTTCGGGTGGACTTGATTCGTCGCTTGTATGTGCAATCGCTCAGCAGAAAAGCGATAAGCCAATCAGGACTTTCGCTATCGGTATGAATACGGACGCTATCGATTTGAAGTACGCAAAGCAGGTTGCCGACTACATAGGAAGCGACCACACGGAAGTTATTATTACAAAAGACGATGTTCTGAACTCTCTTGAAACTGTAATTCAGCTGCTTGGTACTTATGACATCACCACAATCCGTGCAAGTATGGGAATGTATCTGCTATGCAAGGCTATTCATGAACAGACTGATATACGTGTACTTCTTACGGGTGAAATTTCCGATGAACTTTTCGGCTATAAATATACTGACTTTGCGCCGTCAGCTGAAGAATTTCAGAAAGAGTCCGTCAAGCGTGTGAGTGAACTGAATATGTACGACGTACTCCGTGCAGACCGCTGTATTTCCGTGAACTCTCTTGAAGCAAGAGTACCGTTCGGAGATTTGGATTTCGTTAAATATGTTATGGCTGTTGACCCTGAAATGAAACTCAACAGGTACAACAAGGGAAAATATCTTCTCCGCCACGCTTTTGAGGGTGATTATCTTCCGCATGATATTCTTTACCGTGAAAAAGCAGCGTTTTCCGATGCTGTCGGTCACTCTATGGTGGATTACCTCAAGGAATACGCTGAAACAAAGTATACACAGGAGGAATTTGAAGAGAAGTCCGAAAAGTATACCCATGCAAAGCCGTTTACTAAAGAATCTCTCCTCTACCGTGAAATTTTCGAGAAATACTATTCCGGCAACAGTGAAATGATTGTTGATTTCTGGATGCCTAACAAGGAGTGGGAGGGCTGTAACGTAAATGACCCGTCCGCCCGTGTTCTCTCAAACTACGGTCAGAGCGGTGTATAATAAAAAAGTCCCTGAAATACGGGACTTTTTTGTATATTAAAGCAGTTTGAAAAGCTGTTCACCATGGACGGGGTCAAATTTCCGCCAGACGAATTTTTTGTCGGAGACCTCAAGAACAAGTCCTTTTTTGTCTTTTACAGGTGAAAGAGTGAAAAGTCCGTTGTAGCGGTGGGCGATGTAGAAAACTGTGTCCGTCACATTTATATCGGATTCAGGTGAAGGATTTACGCCATGAAACTCAATTCCGTCCTCTGTGACCTTGACAGCAAGTTTTGATGTACCTTTCAGAAGACGGCAGCCTGAATTGTTTGTTATGTAGTGCGCCTTGCGTTCATGGGTGACTGTATCATTAAGAAATCTCAGAAGGAAAGCGGCGAGAATGCGTTCAGTTCTCAGGAGCTGCTGTTTCACGGCATTGAGAGGAGAACTTTCAACAGATTTTATTCCTTTTGCGGTTTCAAGGGCAATTGCATTCAAATCATCAGCAAAACTGCTCCTGTTTCTGAAAAAATCAGGAAGCTGCGGAAAATGCTGTTCAGGAACAAGTTCGGGATAGATTAATTCCGCAACATTTTCGTAAGCCTTGTGAAACTTTCGTCCTGAAGAGAAGTAAGTCATTGACGAAGTGTGAGGAATACAGCACATATCCGAAAGCATATGCACGGCACGTCCCAGAAATTCGGCAGATTTCTCCATATGCCCTGCCCTCTGCATGACAAGAGCCATTGTATAATCTTCCTCAAGCATAAATCTTGCGCTTTTCGGGAATTTTCCCGTACCATTGCGGAAATAGCTGTTTACGGGAGAAAGTTCCCTGCCTGAAACACTTGTTGCACAATAATAATGTCTGCCCATACCGTTTTCGTAGTCACCTTTTTTATCGGGGCGTTTGGAATAACTCATAAAAGTCCTGACAACAGGAGCAAAGAAATTTTCGGTTTCTGGGTACATTTCTTTGAGTATGATAAGTGTGCGGAGCAGAAGTGTGCGGTGAACGCATTTCGGTTTCATATCAGAAAGATACTTCTTTGTTAATTTATTCAAGCTGTTTGTTGATGATGTAATACTCATGGCGGTCTCCTTATAATAGTATAATAATATAATAACACTTTGTTCCTTAAAAATCAATAGCCGTGCGGAATTTTTATTTGTACATTCATTTTTGATGTCAAAAAAACATCTTTTTTGGTCATATCTTTTTTAAAATGATGTTATTTACAGAACTTTCAGTATTAAAAGAAGAATTGCTATAAGAAAAATAATTGTACAGATATGTGAAATCTGCATAGAATTATCAGCGGATAGTATGTATTTTTTTACTTGACAAATGAAAAAATACATGATATAATAATAAAGCTGTCGGACGGAC
>CAYWPN010000002.1:0-122077 GCA_964460175.1 uncultured Alistipes sp.
CTGCGGCCCCTACGTCCCGAACGTAGTACTCTACCAAACTGAGCCACACCTCGATAACACATACTATTATACAACATAAAATTACATTTGTCAAGAGGAAAAATAAATTTTATTTTTTTAACTTATAAAAAAACTATTGACAGACTGACAGGATTATAGTATAATAGTACAGTAATGACTTTAATTCTTTAAAGTCCAAAAATTTTTATTACAAAGGAAGTGATTTTTATGGGTTCAAAAACCGCAACATTCGTAATTCTCGCAATTTACGTCGCAATTATGGTCGGTATCGGTTTTTATACCTCTAAACGCACAAAATCAACCACAGACTTCATGCTCGGCGGACGAAGTGTCGGCTCGTGGCTGACCGCTTTCTCCTACGGCACAACGTACTTTTCAGCGGTCGTATTTATCGGCTATGCAGGACAATTCGGCTGGAGTTACGGCGTATCTGCTACGTGGGTCGGTATCGGCAACGCTATAATCGGAAGTCTGATACCGTTCTTTCTGCTCGGCAGACGTACACGCCTCATGACAAATCATCTCGGAGCAAAGACAATGCCGGAATTTTTTGAGTACAGATTTAATTCAAAACCGCTCAAGACCGCCTCTGCTCTCATCGTATTCATTTTCCTGATACCGTACACGGCTTCGGTTTACAACGGCTTGTCACGTCTTTTCGGAATGGTTTTCAGTCTTGGCGAACACGGCGGAACTATCATAATTCTGCTTATGGCTGTGCTTTCCGCTATATACGTAACTCTCGGCGGTTACAAGGCTACCGCCCTCAACGATTTCTTTCAGGGAATTATCATGCTCATAGGCATTGCAACTGTTGTTGTGCTTACAGTTCAGAAAAAGAACGGATTTTCCGAAGCAGTCTCCGCACTCAACCTTATTTCCGATAAAAATACTCCTGAAAATACACTCGGCTCGCTCTTCGGTCCTGACCCTCTTAACCTCTTCGGCGTTGTCCTGCTTACTTCCCTCGGTACATGGGGACTTCCGCAGATGGTGCAGAAATTCTATGCAATCAAGGACGAACAGGCTATTAAAAAAGGTGCGATTATCTCGACTTTCTTTGCAATTGTCGTTGCAGGCGGTTCTTACTTCATGGGCGGATTTGTCCGTCTCTACTGTACTCTCGACGAAAACGAAACAGGTAAAACCTTAATCGAAACAGTCAACGGCAAGCCAGTATACGATACAATGGTTCCTGCTCTCATTCAGGAGGCTCTGCCAAATATGCTCATCGGACTTATTGTTGTACTCGTCCTCTCCGCCTCGCTCTCCACACTCTCTTCACTCGTTCTCACATCAAGTTCAACACTCACAAACGACTTAATCAAACCCCATGTAAAAAATTTCGACGACAAGAAACAGATGCTTACAATCCGCATATTTATTGCAGTATTCCTTGTTATTTCCGTAATAATTGCCTGCAACAAAAATGCTTCAATCTCAACGCTCATGTCATATTCATGGGGCGCATTGTCCGGCGCATTCTTAGGACCATTCCTTTACGGACTTTTCATGAAAAAAGCGTCTCCGGCATCTGTATGGGCAAGTCTCTGCACGGGTACCGGCATAACTTTAGTACATATGTTCCTTTTCAGTATGAACATCAGCGCATTTGACGGTATAAAGCAGGCTGTAATCAGTCTTGACTGTCCCCTCAATCTTCTTTCACCGATTAATGCAGGTGCATTTGCAATGATAATTTCACTTATTATAGTACCTGTTGTAAGCAGTTTCACAAAAGCTCCAGACGAAAAAATCGTCAGCAATGCTTTCAGCAGTCTCGAAAAATAATTTTTTGTGATTTTTTTCAAAAAAGTACTTGACATCTGCATATTTATGTGATATAATAACTACAATAAATTTTATTGCAGGCGTGTCCACAGCTTATGATAACTTCCTTTTATTCAACTGTTAATTGAAAAAATATGCTGTGTGATTGTGTGTTATCAGTTTGCCTGCAATCATCGGCAGACGTTTCTGCGGATTTTGATAACTTACTTTTACTTTGCAGGAAAGCGGATTGTCGCAAGACACCGTTAGTAGTTTCCGTATGAATGTGTGTTATCAGCCTGTCTGCCATCAAATATAATCATCAGACAATGGCAAGCGTGTTCGTATTGCTTAACCGATAACTTCCTTTTATAATTATGAACTCCGTCGGAGTGAACTTCGGTTCGCCGACAAAAATTTAGTTGTACGGATTGCGTGTTATCAGTTAGCTTGCCATTGTTTTTTTATCGGCTTTTTTATGGAGGTGCATTATTATGGAAAATAAAATCGGCACAGGTTTTGCGGAACTTCTCTTCTCTGAACTCCGTCTCGTCAGTTTCGACGAAAAAAATCAGGAACTCAATGAGGATAATCTCGTCAAGGCTATGACTGTCAACGACGAACTCGTCAACATCGGCTATACTCTTTCCCCGAATGATATTGTCAGATTAAGTCAGAGTGCAAGTCTTGACGGATTTTTCAGTCATGTTAAAAGTCTTGTCGGAGATGTCAAGGCAAATCCGATGTACCCTGATTTTCCGTCTCAGGTTATGGAACTCACTACAGCGCAGTTCCGTTTCCACCAGTTACTGCACTATATGTCCACTTACGGCATGGAAGAGATTATGGGTACTCCTGTTGAAAAGGGCTGGCTTCCCAATCCCGACGCACCGGAAAAAACAGTCGAAGATACAAAACTCCTCGAAGCAAAAGTAATAGGACTTGTTCCTGAAAGCGAAATGTACATAAAGGCTGTATCGAAAGTCACAGGCAAATCGGAGCGCATGACCGGCAAGGAAGTTATGCTTGTCAAGTCGGCTGTCGGTTTCTGTACTCCCGAACAGCTTTCCGCACTCCGTGTGCCGTTCAAACAGAACCTCCTTGAACTTTTCTACTGCATATTCACAAATAATATTGACAGTGCAGAGAAAATTTCCGCACTCAAAGCAATATGCCAGCATACAGGCGACGTATGGAAGTGCATAGATTACACACTCACAAGAAATCACTATCACTTCAGAACTTCACAGAAAAAAGTCCTTGTGAAACTTCTTGAGAGTTATCCTGCAAAGGATTTCAGAGAAAACCTCATTCTTTCGCTGAAAAAAGCAGAAAGAATTAAAGTTATACTGCCGTTCCTCAGTTTCGGAAGTCTTTCGAGAAGTCCCGAACACGAAACGGCTGTAAATCAGCTTATGAACGGCGAACTGCATTCATGGGCAAGTACCGCCGTAAGACTGATTAACACAAATCCCGACGAGGCTATCGGGTTTATTGCGAAACGTCCGGGCGAACTTTTCCGCAAAATGAACTGGCTTATCAGAAAAGGCTGTTCGCCTGACAAACTGAAATCGGCTATACTCGAAAATGCCGATAAACTCAGCATTCAGACTTTAGTTACAACAATAAACAAATTCAGTGAAATCATAAACAAATACAAGGATTTCGACGAAAACGCTGTATTTCAGGAAAAAACAATCCGCTTTGACGACGATTTTGAATACAGCGACGATTTTACTGCCGAAGAATTCAATATCTACAGGGAGCAGATGACAAGGGAAATTGCAGAAAACAAAAAGTCCAATGCTGAAAAGCGTGCTGAATTTGAAAAAAAGAAAACTGAAATAATCAATCGCATTATTCCGGCAAGAAAAATGTTCAGTCTGTGTATTTCCATTCTCGAAGAACGCCTCAGAAGCGTTACCACAGGACTGGAGGGCAAAAAGGTCTTCTGCGATTTTCAGAACTACGACGTTGATATGTCCGTTATCAACTGCAACGAAAAATCCGACGAGGGCGGTTACATCAGAAGTGGTCTCGCAATAAAAATTCCCGACAATATCGACAGGCTTCGCTTTTTCGTCTACTGGAATCACCCGACAAGAGTTGACGTTGACCTCCACGGTGCTGCGATTGATGTCAACGGAAATAATATCAATATAGGCTGGAGCGGTAATTTCAGAAGCGGCAACAACGATATTATATATAGCGGTGATATTACGCACAGCGACGCTGCGGAGTACATTGATGTTGACCTCAACAGTAAAAAAGTCAGCAAGTTTTCCGCAAATATCAATATATACAGCGGTGTTGATACTTTCAAGGAATTGCAGGAAGTCTATGTCGGAATGATGGCAGTCCAGAAAATCGACCAGAAAGTAAAGCACTATTCAAGCAAAAACTGCTTCTATTCGCATTACCTCACCGGAAATTACAGAACGATTAACTATGGCTATGTAGACGTTGTGAATAGGGTGCTTATTTTCGACGGCACACCGACTTCCTATGTTTACAACATGAATTTCCACGACAAACCTATGTTCTCTCTCGGCGATTACCTCAATACACTCTTTGAAGTTAAAAATATCGAAATTGTCAATACAAAAGAAGAGGCGGACGTTGTTCTTGTCATGGAAAAAGCCTCGAAAGATAATGAAATCAGCATTATTGACAGTAATTTCTTCATGAACTGAATATTAAAGAAAGGGATATTTAAAATGTCAGACAAAAAGGATAAGAAGAATTTTGAAATACCACGTCCCGAATTTCCGAAACGTGCTGTTGTCACGGCTGGTATGCCTTACGGAAACAAGGAACTCCATTTCGGTCACGTCGGCGGAATGATGGTTTTCGCCGATACTTACGCACGTTTTCTGCGTGACAGAATAGGAAAGGACAACGTTATTTTCGTCACGGGTACGGACTGCTACGGCTCTCCCATTGCGGAGGGCTGGAGAGTTAAAGTCGAAAAAGGTGAATTTGAAGGCTCTCTGGAAGATTTTGTTCAGTCCAACCACGACAAGCAGGAGAAAACTCTCATAAAATACGGTATTTCGCCGAACCTGTTCGCTGCATCGGGTCTCGGACGTTCAAAGGAAATCCATGCGGAAGTGACAGACTGGTTTATAAGCTCGCTCCACAAAAAAGGTCAGCTCAGTCAGATTACAACTATGCAGTTCTACGACGAGGAAGCAGGCTGTTTCCTGAACGGCAGACAGGTTATCGGAAAATGTCCCGTTGAGGGCTGTACTTCCGAGAAAGGCTACGCTGACGAATGCGACCTCGGTCACCAGTATATGCCCGAAAACCTGATTAATCCCGTAAGCACTCTCACGGGTAAAACTCCGACAATGAAGCCCGTCACAAACTGGTATTTCAAACTCCGTGACTATGAAAATCTCATGAAAGAATGGGTTGAGGAACTCAAAAAGCGAAAGGACGTTCGCCCTGTAGTATGGAAGACTATCGACGAATTTCTCAAACCGCCTGTAATTTATGTAAAGCGTGAGTATGAAGAGAAATATTTCGCACTCAGGGACACTATGCCTGAACATAATTACATCGAGGAAAAGAAAAAGCCGTCGTTTACTATTGAGTTCACACAGCTTTCAGACTGCGACGAAGCCTGCCGTATACTCACGGAAAACGGAATAAGATACAGAACAGGCAAAACACTTGTTCCGTTCAGACTTACCGGCAACATCGAATGGGGTGTTCCTGCTCCTGTCATGGACGGCGTGGACGGTCTTACTGTGTGGGTATGGCCTGAGTCGCTCTGGGCTCCTGTTTCATTCACCGAAACTTATCTTGAGCAGATTGGTCACAACCGTGAGGAATGGAAAGACTACTGGTGCAGTAAAGATGCCACTGTATACCAGTTCATAGGACAGGACAATATTTATTTCTACGGTATCGCTGAACCTGCTATGTGGATGGCACAGCAGGAAAGTGAAGAGAAAACGGCAAATCCGCCCGACGGCGAACTCCAGATGCCTGTTATCGTTGCAAATCACCATATCCTTTTCCTTGATAAAAAAGCGTCGAGTTCAGGAGCAGTAAAACCGCCTATGGCAGACGAACTCCTGAATTACTACACTCCTGAACAGCTACGTATGCACTGGCTCGGTCTCGGTCTGGGACAGCGTTCCGTCAGCTTTATGCCGAAGCCTCTCAATCCCGAAGCAAATCCCGACGAGGCTGACCCTGTTGTAAAGGACGGTCTGCTCCTCTCAAACGTATACAACCGCATGATACGCACTGCTTTCTACACTACACAGAACGATTTCGACGGCATTCTTCCCGACAACGTTCCCGAAGAGAATATCCTTGCGGACGCTAAAAAGGCTGTACTCGAATTTGAACGGTACATGGCAAAATTCGCATTTCACCAGTGTACTTATGTTCTCGACAGCTATATCCGCAATGGAAGCAAGTATATGTCAAAGGCTCTGAATGACGAAAATCCGGACAAAAAACAGGTTCTCGCAAATCTTTTCCATATTATCCGCACAACTGCCGTACTCCTCCACCCTCTTGCGCCTTTCGGCACTGAAAAACTCCGTGAATATTTGCAGGTCGATGAGCGTATATGGTCGTGGGAGACGATTTTTGAACCGCTGACTTATTTCACGGGCGAAAATCACAGACTGAAATTCCTTCCGCCCCGTACCGACTTCTTTACACGCCACGAAAGCCAGTTCGCAAAGACTGACGAATAAAATAAAAGAGGACGCTTTGAAACGTCCTCTTATTTTTATGCAAATTCACGTACCTTGTCTATCAGTTCCTCAAGCACCCTGTAGCAGAAAAGCGCATCGTCATATCCTGAATTTTCTTTGATATTGTGCGCAGTATTATTGCATTTTTTTCTTGCTTCCTGCAAATCATTGATTAAATCATCAGACAAAAGCCCGTGTTCCTGACAGATTTTTATTTCACTGCCAAAGCCACTTTGTGAACATTCACCTAAACCATGCAAAACGATACACTTAACTCCTGTTTCCATGCCCAGTCTTATACTGAACATAGCCATATCAAAAATCTCATCTTTAATCAGCTTGTCTGCCGTCTCAAGAATATCAATCATTTGTGATATTTCATTATCATACTTCGGACTATTATCTGCGGTATCGGCTTCAATAATTTCTTCTTCACCGCTGTTTTCTTCGACGACCTCTTCTTCAACGTCGTCATCCCAGTCACAGTCGTCATCTTCTTCAACAAAGCTGTTCTTATCATGCAGATGTTTTGTGTACGCAGCAACAGCTATAACACCGGCAGCCGCAATTGCTCCTATCAACAGTTTTTTCATTTAATATGTCTCCTTTATGCAAGTTCGCTGACTGCCAGCTTAATACGCTCGATAGTCTCGTTTTTGCCGAAAACTTCCATGAGTTCAGTAGCACCGCCGGGAGTTACAGCCTGTCTGCCGACCGCAACACGCACTGCCCACATTACAGCTCCCGCTTTTTTCTCATGCGAAACGGCGTACTCTTTCAGCACGGCAAAAAGCGTATCATTACACCAGTCCTCTACGTTTTCGAGTATCGGGAGAACGTCAGCAAGGATTTCCTTGCAACTTTCAGGAGTAGTCTTGTTTTTCTTGTTGGTATACAAATCCTTGTCCATATCCATACGCATGAGGACAAACTTAATCTGCTCCTGAATTTCACCGAAATATGCAATTCTTGTGTGGAGAAGTCCTGCGAGTTTCTTTGTATCGATGTAGTCTTCACAAAGTTCATTGAGTATCGGGAGTGCCTTTTTCTCGTATTCCTCGACAGGCATTTTCTTGATGTACTCCGAATTGAACCACTTCAGTTTTTCGTAATCGAATACCGACGGAGCTTTGCTGAGTCCGTCAATCGAAAAGGCTGATTTGAGTTCGTCCAAAGTGAAAAACTCCTGATTTGTTTCCTTCGGACACCAGCCCAGTAAAGCAATATAATTAACAATTGCTTCGGGAAGATAACCGTCCCTGACTAAATCCTGAAAGCTGACTGCTCCGTGACGTTTGGAAAGTTTGGATATATTTCCCTCTTCGTCCTTACCCATAAGCAACGGTAAATGAACATAAACAGGACGTTCCCAGCCGAAAGCGTCGTAAAGCAGACAGTATTTCGGTGTTGAAGTAAGGTACTCGTTTCCACGCACGACGTGAGTAACACCCATAAGGTAATCGTCAACGACGTGGCAGAAGTTGTAAGTCGGGAAACCGTCCGCCTTAATCATAATCTGGTCACGGAGTTCGGAGTTGTCAATCTCCACTTCACCATAAACAACGTCCACATAGGAAGTTTTGCCCTCGTCGGGCATTCTCTGTCTGATTACATAAGGTTTGCCCTCTTCGATATTTTTCCTGATTTCCTCCTGCGAAAGATTACGGCAGTGACCGTCATAACCGCCGATACCCTTATCGTCCTTGAGCGAATTAAGTCTCTCCTGTGTGCAGAAACAGTAATAAGCGTGACCGCTTTCAATGAGTTTTTCCGCATACTCCTTGTAAATATTCAGTCTCTCACTCTGAATGTACGGCTCGCCGTCAAATTCGATACCCGTCATTTTCAGCGTATCAAGTATAACGTCCGTTGCACCATCGACAAGTCTCACCTGGTCTGTATCTTCAATACGCAGGATAAATTTTCCGCCCTGCGACTTTGAAATAAGGTAGGAATAAAGCGCAGTACGCAGATTTCCTATGTGCATGAAGCCCGTCGGGGACGGTGCAAATCTTGTAACAATTTCTGACATAATTTTTACCTCTTATCTTTTAACAAAATATTCCTCATACCATACAAGGAAAGTATAAATAGTCCAGATTTTCCGCCAGTTATCAGAATTTCCGCCGATGTAGTCGTCGAAAAGCGCCTGAATTTCGTCGAGATTAAAGAACTGTCCAGCCATATCGCTTGCAAATTTAGCCCTCACATCAGCATTGTAACGCTCGTCGGCAAGCCATATTCTGATTGGCACGATAAATCCAAGTTTCTTGCGGAATGCTATCTCTTCGGGGAGTACCTTTGCGGCGGCAGTCCTGAATGCGACCTTATTCGTCACATCATTTACTTTATATTCCGACGGCATACGTGACGCAATATCAAAAATACGTCTGTCGGTAAGCGGCATACGGATTTCAAGACCTGCCGCACTGCTCATTTTGTTGACATTCAGGTAAATATCGCCCTCAAGCCATATCTGTATATCAACGTCCGACATCTTTGTAAGCGGGTCAAGACCCTCAGTCTCGTCGTAAATATATTTAACAAGATTAATCGGCAGAACATCAGGATTATAATTTTTCAGAATACGCTGTTTTTCGTCCTCTTTCATGATGTTGGTATTGCCGACATAGAAATTTTTCAGGTTATCACCGTATCTCTCAGCGTTGCGGTACATATTGTAACCGCCGAAAAATTCGTCTGAACCCTCGCCCGAATAGCAGATTTTGGTATGTTCAGCAGTCGCTTTACAACCAAGTGCGAAGACAATCGCTGAAGCGTCACCCAATGGCTGTTCCATGTTGTACATCACATACGGTACTGTTTCAAAATAGCTTTCGGGAGTTATTATTGAACGTGAAAACTCCACGCCAAGCAGTTCGGCAGTTTTTTCTGCAAGCGGCGACTCGTCAAATCTCTCATCGTCATATCCGCAGGAGTCAGCACGTTTTGCTTTTGACATTGCAAGGACATAAGAGGAATCCACACCGCCCGACAAAAACGACTCCGCTGTTTCGCCGTCTTCCAGCACTTCTGGCATAATCTGCTGTAAAGTGCTGTGAATTTCGTCCGCCCATTCGTCAAGCGATTTGCTGTAATCGGGCTTGAAATCGGGCTTCCAGTAGCGTTCAATCCTGAGTTCGCCTTTCTTGTATTCGAGCCAGTGACCAGGCATGAGTTTCTTTACGCCCTTAAAGAACGTATCTTCACCGGCAACGTAAGTAAGCGAAAGATAAATCTGGAGCATATCGGGATTGAGTTCCTTTACAAAGCCCCATTCTGCCATAATATCATGAATTGTATTACCGAACAGAAGTCTTTTATCCTCTGTCATATAGTAATAAAACGGCACTGTGCCGAAATGGTCACGGAGCGCAAAAAGATTATCATCATCGTCTAAAAGGCAGAACGCAAACATTCCGTAAAGATGTTCAGCCATAGAATGACCCCATTTTGTGTAGGCTTTCTCGATAATTTCATATTCACGCTGTTCTCTTCTGATAGTTTTGTCAATTCCGAGTTCGTCGCAGAGACTTTTCCAGTTGCGGATATGACCCTGATATTTAAGAATTGCTGGCATAAAATTCACCTCATATTAAAATTGAAGTTCTTCGTGTTCGTAAATCATGGGACGGCTCATGAGTGCAGTAATAGCCTCCTGTGCGCTTCCGCCATGAAACAGAACTTTGTTTAGCTGTTCAGTAATGGGCATTTCAACACCCAGTTTCTGTGCGAGTTTATATGCGGCATGACAGCAGAAGTAACCCTCGACAGTACCGACCTGCTTTACGGCTTCTTCGGGAGATATTCCCTGACCGATAAGTTTGCCTGCCCTTGCGTTTCTGCTGTGAACGCTGGTACAGGTGACAATCAGGTCGCCGATGCCCGTGAGACCGCTGAAAGTAAGCGGATTTGCTCCTGCCGCTCTTCCGAGTTTAGCGATTTCATGTATACCCCTTGTCATGAGTGCCGCCTTTGTATTATCTCCGCCGCCCATGCCGTCGCAGATACCACAGCAGAGGGCGATGATATTCTTCAAAGCTCCGCCGAGTTCACAGCCTTTCACATCGTCATTAAGATAAATACGCAGGGTATTTCCACCAAGTTCCTCCTGAATGTACTTCGCACATTCCTTGTTGGCAGACGACGCAACAATAGTTGTCGGAATTGCCCTTGCGACCTCTTCGGCGTGTGAAGGACCTGAAAGAACGACAAGTTTTTCTGTGTGGATTTCCTCCACGATTACCTCGCTCATAAGCTTGAGACTTCCCTCTTCAATTCCCTTGCCTGTATTCACGACAACCATTCTGTCGTCAACATA
This sequence comes from uncultured Alistipes sp., assembly GCA_964460175.1. GTDB lineage: Bacteria > Bacillota > Clostridia > Oscillospirales > Ruminococcaceae > Ruminococcus. The sequence continues at coordinate 10,831 of CAYWPN010000002.1, forward strand.
CGGCTTTGCAAGCTGTGCGACTGAACGTGTGAAGCTTGACGGTATGCCGAAAATCAGAATATCACAGCCCTTTATACACGAAATATCGCTTGTGAGGTTAATCTCTTCAGGAATTTTCACTCCCGGCAGTTTCTGAAGATGTTCGCCGTTTGCCTTTATATCGTCGATTTCCTGCTGGAATTTAGACCATACCGTTACTTTGTGCCTGCCTTTCCGGAGTGCGGAAACAGCAAGACTAAGACCAAATCCGCCTGAACCGAGAATAACTATATCTGCCATACTATACCGCCTTTCTTATTTTCCTGTTCTTCTGAATGAGAACTTTGTTTCCGTACCATTTTTCAGACGTTCAATATTCGTGCGGTGCATATATATTACCATTACCGCCATAGGTAAGCAGAGTATCATATAAAGGAAACTTCTGCCGAATGAACAGCCGTCTACAATCCACGACATAAGAAGTACAGCAAGCGGAGCGTATGCAGTCGCAATGATTGAAGAGACAGAAACGTATTTTGACAGCGCAAGCATAACAGCGAAAATTATAATAAGCGCAAGAAAAACACGTGGTTCAATCACAAGAAATGTTGATACTCCCACAAGAACACCTTTCCCGCCTTTAAAATGATAGTAAACAGGAAAAACATGACCGATAATCGCAAAAAATCCTGCAATAAATCCGATGTAAAGCGTATCGTTATCAGGCTTTAAACCTGCATCAAGTGCTGTGGCAATCAGTTTTGACAAGCTGACGGCAAAAACTCCCTTGCACAAGTCGCCGATTAAAGTAAGTACCGCACACAATGCACCGCAGCAGCGGTATGTGTTTGTCAGTCCTGCATTTTTACTTCCCATTGTACGAATATCCTTGCCCTTCATTATGCGGACAATAATTATCGAAAAATTGAGACTTCCCATAAAGTAGCCTAATGCGCACGCAAGAACTATAGCAAGAAATACTTTCATTATTTGTCACTTCCTCCTCTTTCACGGACTACAAAGCGAACAGGCGTTCCCTCAAGTCCGAATGTTGAACGTATCTGATTTTCAATATACCGCCTGTATGAGAAATGGAATAAATCTGCTCTGTTGACGAAAGTGACGAAAGTAGGCGGTTTTGTTGACGGCTGTGTCATGTAGTAGATTTTCAGTCGTCTGCCTTTGTCGGACGGTGGCTGTACCCTTGTAGTAGCATATGCAAGAACGTCATTCAACATTCCTGTTGAAATTCTCATGCTGTTCTGGTCGTTTGTATATTTAATCAGTTCATACAGCTTATTAATTCTCTGTCCTGTCTTTGCTGAAATAAACACAAAAGGGACGTATGACATAAAACTGAAATCATTTTCAAGTTTTGTGCGGAACTCCTGCATGGTTTTGTCGTCTTTTTCAATCAAATCCCACTTGTTTACCGCAACCACACACGCTTTTCCCTGTTCGTGAGCGTATCCTGCAACTTTGGAGTCCTGTTCAGTGAAACCCTCCGTTGCGTCAAGCATAATAACGCACACGTCCGCACGGTCAACCGCCATATACGCACGGAGTACGCTGAAATGCTCCACTTTTTCCGTAACTTTCGACTTTTTGCGTATACCAGCCGTATCGATAAACACAAATTTCCCGTACTCGTTCTCGATTACTGTATCAGTTGAATCACGTGTAGTTCCTGCAATATCGGAGACAATAACACGCTCCTCGCCTGCAATTTTATTGATAAGCGACGATTTTCCAGCGTTCGGCTTGCCGATTACAGCAACTTTTATAAAATCTTCGTCGTACTTCTCTTCGCTGGTATCAGGAAGATACTTGTAAACCTCGTCGAGCATATCGCCTGTGCCGTGACCGTGAACGGACGAAACAGGGTACGGGTCGCCCAGACCGAGATTATAGAACTCATAAAGTTCAAGAGGCGGTTCACCCAGACTGTCCACCTTGTTCACGCAAAGAATAACCGGCTTGCCACTCTTCTGAAGCATCTCCGCAACTGCATAATCGTCGGGAGTTACGCCACAGCGAATATCAGTCACAAAGATTATAACGTCAGCCTTTTCGATAGCAAGTTCGGACTGCCTTCTCATCTGTGCAAGAATCACATCGTCGCTTTCGGGTTCGATACCGCCTGTATCAACAACCATAAACTCTTTACCACGCCATTCGCACTTTGAATAGATACGGTCTCTTGTAACACCTGGAGTATCTTCGACAATGGACAGTCTCTGCCCGATAAGTTTATTAAAAAGTGTGGATTTTCCGACATTCGGTCTGCCCACGACTGCAACAATCGGTAATGGCATTATATCTTCTCCTCTCTTATTTTAATTAATTCCCATAATAGCATCAAGCAGTTCAAAACCGTCGTTATTGGTTGAACGGACTTTGACATTCAGTTCTCTTTCAACGTCATCTACTGTCAGGTCATCGAGAAAAATACTGCTGTCCGTCATCAGCATGGACGACGATATAAGGAGTTCTTCACCCAGATTTTTTCCACGGAGCTGTGCGGTCAGGTCCTGAGCGGTAATAAGTCCGGTAACAACAATAGTATCGCCGAAAAAGTCGTTGCGTATGCGGTAAACGTCGCATTCAAGCAGTGGAAAACGCTTTTCCGCCATCTGTGCAAGACCGCAGATTATTGAATACGGAGCATAGCCTGTCGCAATTGATACATGACGTTCTCCGCCGTCCCATTCAGCCATTTCAAGAGCCTGTTCAAATTCGTCAATCAGCGAGCGCAGCATTCCCACGCCGTTTTCGTACTGAGTAAAGTCCTCATAGTACGCCATATCGGGCAAATCACGTTCTGCAATGAGAAAGAATTCGTCCGACGGAAAAACAGTTCTTGTGCCGTATTCCGCAAGAAATTTCTCCTGAAATTCAGCAATAATGTCAATTGTTTCACCAGCCGACTTTCTGTCAAAAGTTTTAAGTGGAAAAAGTCCCTCACGGAATTTTGTAATCCCGACAGGTACAACAGCAATACTTTCGATATTCGGCATAAGACTTCCCAAATCAGACAATGTGCGCCTTAATTCGTTACCGTCGTTCAGTTCGGGACAGCACACAATCTGGCAGTTGAGGTGAATACCGTTTTCCGCAAGCTGATAGATAAAGTCCAGTTTTTCGCCTGCAAACTTATTGTGCATCATCTTCACACGGAGTTCAGGATTTGTAGTGTGGACAGAAACGTTGATATTCAGTTTCATGGCGATAATCCGGTCAATATCCGACTGCGACAGATTTGTCAGCGTGACATAATTGCCTTGCAGAAAAGAAAGTCTTGCATCGTCGTCCTTGAAATAGAGTGTTTCACGCATATCCGGCGGCATCTGGTCGATAAAACAGAAAACGCACTTATTACTGCACCGCTGTTTCCTGTCCATAAGAAAAGTATCAGCTTCAATACCCAAATCGTCGTATTCGTCTTTTTCGACGGAAAAGCTGAGTTTTTCGCCGTCACGGAGAACAGTAAGCAGAACGTCCGTTTCCGAAGCATAGAACATATAATCAAGGACATCTTTTATCTCATGCCCGTTGATTTCCGCAAGGCAGTCGCCCTCTTTTACTCCTGCGATACGGGCAGGAGAACCTGAAATAACATTTTTTATTTTAATCATAATGCACCTGTAATAATAAAAAGGAGAGAAAGTGATACCTCCTCTCCTCCTCATGTATCGGGAATAAGCCGATTATTCAGCATCAAGATTGAGAACCTTAACGCCCTTATAAAATCCGCATTTTTTGCAAACCTTATGCGGAGCTTTGATTGCACCGCAGTTATCACACTTGGACATTGCGGGTGTATCGAGCTTCCATACAGCAGAACGTCTCTTGTCACGTCTTGATTTGGAAGTTTTTCTCTTTGGTACAGCCATTTTGGCACCTCCTTAATACGAGCTTCACAGCTCAGATGTTTGATGTTCGCAGGTGAACTCATTCAAATCACAGCCACATACCATGCAGAGACCTTTACAGTCATCTTTGCACAGGTTTTTTGTGGGCAGCTGGAGAAGCAAATCAGTCACTGCGATGTCATTCAGTTCAATGCTCTCGCCGTCCGCAACGATATACTCATCGTCATCGCCGCTTACAGAAGGAACAACAATATGGTCACAATCAAAATGATAATCTCTCACCATTTCTCTGAGACAACGGTCACAGGCAGTTTTCAGGGCGAAATCAAGCGTGAATTTAAGATAAACCACACCTGCCCTGTTAAAAATTCTGCCTTTCACGGAAACGGGAGTATCAAAGACACAGCCCTTGATTTCCGAAAGCTCGTCCGCCTGAATTTTGTAATCAATATCGACGGTTTCGCCCGTGATACTGAAAAGCTGTTTTAAATTAATCTTCATATTAAAAATCCTTAAAGAGCATCATATTCTTAATTATACACCAATTGACACAATATGTCAATAGGAAATCAGGAATTTTTTTGAAATTACTTGATAAACTGCTTAACGTTTTCTGTGAGTTCGCTTTCGTCAGCAGAAACAGTGAATGTGATAACAGAATCATCACTTGTGAGTTTGTCGAGTTTTTCAAGCATTGCGCCGAAAGCCTCATAGTCTCTTCCTGCAATTTTAAAGATACCGTCAACGAAAACGTCCTTGATATCGTAGTTGCCTGCGAGCATACCTGCAACAAAGCCGTAGAAAGAGTCAAGGCTGTCAATGCTGAACTGCTCAACGTCGCACCATCTTACTCTGAAGCTGATAGAACGTCTGATGTTGTCGCCTTTTTCGATGCAGACGATGTTGCCGTTTGTTGACTTTACTGCATCATTAATCTGGTCGATAAGAATTTTTGTCTTACCTGTGCCTTTTTTACCTGTGATAAGCTTAATCATATTTTTTCTCCTTCCGTCTTTACAGACAGTATTATTTGTTTGATTTATTGCAAACCGGATTAGCCGAGTTTTGCTTCAAGTTCAGCCTTTGCGCCCTCATATCCCGGTTTTCCGAGAAGTGCGAACATATTTGACTTATAGCTTTCAACGCCTGGCTGATTGAACGGGTTAACGCCAAGTACATAGCCTGAAATTGCGCAAGCCTTTTCAAAGAAGTAAATCATATAGCCGACGTTTTCCTCTGTTGTGTCGTCGAGTTCGAGGATAATATTAGGAACTCCGCCCTCTGTGTGAGCGAGAACAGTTCCCTCGAATGCCTTGCGGTTTACTACGGACATATTCTGATTTGTCAGGAAATTAAGTCCGTCGAGATTTTCAGCGTCCGGCTCAAGGAAAAGGTCAGACTTCGGATTTTTGATGTCAACAACAGTTTCGAACATAATTCTTGCGCCGTCCTGAATATACTGTCCCATGGAGTGCAGGTCAGTTGAGAAAGTAACGGAAGCAGGGAAAATGCCCTTGTTGTCCTTGCCCTCACTCTCGCCGAAAAGCTGTTTGTACCATTCAGACATCATTACAAAACTCGGGTCGTATGAGACGAGCATTTCAACGGACTTGCCTTTTCTGTAGAGAATATTGCGGAGTGCGGCGTACTTGTAGCAGTCGTTGTTGTCGAAGTCAGCACAGAAATCGGCCTGAGCTTTTGCAGCACCTCTCATAAGTGCATCGATGTCACAGCCTGCAACAGCAATCGGGAGCAGACCTACAGCAGTAAGAACGGAGAAACGACCGCCTACATCGTCGGGAATAACAAAAGTCTCATAGCCCTCAGCGTCGGAAAGGTTCTTGAGAGTACCCCTTGCCTTGTCAGTAGTAGCGAAGATACGGTTTTTAGCCTCTTCCTTGCCATACTTGTCCTCAACCATTTTCTTGAAGATACGGAAAGCAAGTGCCGGCTCAGTTGTTGTGCCTGACTTTGAGATTACATTAACAGAGAAGTCCTTGTCCTTGCAGAGTGAGATAACCTCATTGAGATATGTAGGATTGATACTGTTGCCGACATAGTAAATATCGGGAGTATCTTTTGACATATTATTATAAAGCGGCGATTTGAGAAGTTCTATTGCAGCTCTTGCGCCGAGATATGAACCGCCGATACCGATAACAATGAGAATATCAGAATTTGACTTGATTTTTTCGGCTGCTGCCTTAATTCTTGCAAATTCGTCCTTGTCATAGTCTGTCGGAAGATTTACCCAGCCGAGGAAATCATTTCCGAGACCTGATTTTTCGTGAAGTGTTTTTGCAGCTGTTTCAACCTGCGGTTTAATGCCCGCAAGTTCGTCAGCATTGATAAAATCCTTAAGATACTTTGTGTTAAGTTTCAGTGACATTTTAAAAATACCTCCATAATGCAGAAAATCCTGCAATTTAAATTATCTATTTGATTATACCATATTGTGAGAAATTTTTCAAGTATCTTTGTGAAATAATTCATGTTTTGTAAGAATATGACAAGTTTCAACAGTATTATTTCAGCAGATTATACAACGTTTTTTTGAAAACATATCCCAGTGTTAACTTGTCAACTTTCTCACTTGTGATTATATCTATCTCACATACAAGATTTTTTTCGCTGTAAAATCCTGCTGTACCGATTTTATGCCCTTTTTTCAGCGGTGCAGTGAGATATTCAGGTATCACGACAACCGTGCTGAGTTCATTCACTCCACGAGGTACAACAAGATTACTCTGATTTCTCAGGTGGATTTCAACTGCACTCTCTTCTCCGTTGCGGACTTTTATCGGCATAAGCATTTCGTCAGGAAACATCGTTGCTGTTACTTTATAGTCGCTGAAACCTTTGTTGATTAATTTTTTTGCCGAACTCAAAGAAACGTCATCACTTTCCGCACCCAGAATTACCGTAATATAGCACATTCCGCTGTCATTCTTACCGCCCTCGGCAATACAGTATCCAGCTTCGTCGGAATGGCACGCCTTGAAACCGATGTGACGTTCATAAGTCCTTGCAAGTGTATTTTCGTTGACAAGTTCTGTCTGTCCCGACTTTACAAAATCACGCCACGTCTTGAAATAGGGCTGAATGAAGTCATATTTTGCAAGTTTTGTGCAGATAACTGCCAAATCACTTGCTGTAGTGTATTCCCTTTCGTCATAGTAGCCGTAGGGTGAATAAAAAGCGGTATTCCGCAGACCTATGTCAAACGCCTCACTGTTCATACGCATGACGAACTTTTCAACAGTCTGCTCGGATTTTTCCGCAAGAACAGTAACAGCGTCGTTTGCATTGCCGATAACTATGGATTTTATCAGTTCTTCAACTGTCATTTTATCGCCGGCTTCAAGCCATACAACAGCACCTTTTGTCCCTGTCACAGATGACGATGCAGTGAGTTCGGTAGACAGCAGATACTTTCCTGTTTCAATATCCTCCGCAACAAGCAGTAAAGTCATAAGCTTACTCAGATAACCCGCATTCATTCGCTGTGACGAATTTTTTTCCTCTATTACTGTTCCCGTACTCGCCTCAACCAGAATATACGACTTTATTTCCTCAAAGTCCTCCGCAAAGGAAATGCACGGAACAGCAAGCAGAAAAGTGATTATGGCAGATAAAATAATACAGATTTTTTTCATAATTTATCACCCCGCATTATTTTATGCCGATATTGCACATATTATGCAAAACAGCTCCGAAATAAATCGGAGCTGAATACTCAGTTTCTGTAGCTTATTATGTATGTACCTCTGTTGTCTCCTGACCATTCATAGCTGCCGCTTATCGGCACTTTCACAGGAGTTTCACCCTCTTCTGTTTCGGCAGTGTACATCACACAGCCAAATCCTCCGACTTTACAGGTAAACGGCTTGTCCACCTTATACCCTTTCAGAAAATCGACATATTCTTCAAGGCACATATTTTTTTCAGTCATTATCATTGCATTTGCAATACCTACATAGCGCAAGTGCCATGGACAATAGCTTTCGCCTGTAATCTGACTTTTCCCTTCGGGGTAACGGACAATGAAGCCGTACTTTGCGCAGTTTTCCACAACCCAGCCTTCCTCGTCGAGACCGTCAAACTCAAGATATGAGCCGACACCGAGAAGAGTAAGGTCAACAGTATAGCCGTTGGAACGCTCCGCAAACCAGCGTGGGCAGGTTGAGTCCGCACCTGTGTATGTATCGGTTGTGCCGTAAAGGACGAAATCATCAAGTTCAGTTTCATTGTGGTAGTCCTCCATGAGCCTGTTGAGTGCGTCGAGTGCGTCCGTGTGGAGCATTACGTTTTCGCCCTCAACTCTGTAAAATTCGTTTGCCTGTTCTGAAACGTTCACCATTTCGTCGGGGCAGTCAAGCGGAAGAGGCTGTGAATTTTCTGCGATTGCAAGAAGTCCATGAGAAAGTCTGTCAGAAGTGAACGAAACTTCGGAAAAGCCTGCGTTCTGCACAACGATGGGAGTTGTTACGGACGGTTTTGAGTTCGGGTCGAATACAACTGTATTCACCACAGGAGGCTGCTCATCTTTTGCAAGAAAATCGCTGTTTTTATCAACAGAAATTATTGTATCTGTGCTTTGCTTAAAGAGTTCACGCTTTATGCTGTCAACGACAAAAATAGCGGCAGAAATAAACATAAGCCCGAAAATTATTCTCACTGCACTCTTGCGAAGTCTGAGCTTTTTCTTCTTCTTTTTCATGTAAAAACCCTCCATTCATTCTACATCATGTCCAGACAAAAAATTGTGTAAAAAATTTACACAACATTTGTTCTCTTTTGTTTTAGTATTTTACCAAATCCCTTTTTCCATTATAATACAAATTATAAGCATTGTCAAGTGTTTTCGGGAATATTTTTAGGATTTTATGTCGAAATGACATTAAATTTACTGAAAAAACAAAAAACCGTACAGAATAATCTGCACAGCTTTTGTTTACAGTATTCGTTACTATTCACCAAAAAGCATCAATTTCAATTCACTTGTGACATCAGAAAAACATCTTTTTTAAGTACATACTTTTCAGGAAATCTGCATTGTATCAGCAAAGATATATACAAAACAACAAAATTTACTGAAAAGAAAAGCTGTACGGAAAACCGTACAGCCTTTTTTAGCCGAAAACAGCAAGGAGGAAACCTGCTGCGATTGCAGAGCCGATAACACCTGCAACGTTAGGTCCCATAGCGTGCATAAGCAGGAAGTTTGAGGGATTTGCTTTCTGTCCCTCAATCTGCGAAACTCTCGCCGCCATAGGTACAGCTGAAACGCCTGCTGAACCAATAAGCGGATTGATTTTTCCGCCTGTAAGCACATACATGAGTTTACCGACAAGAAGTCCGCCGATTGTTGAGAAACAGAATGCTGTAAGTCCGAGAATGATAATGAAGAATGTCTGAGGATTGAGGAAACTGTCAGCCGCTGTTGTTGCACCGACTGAAATTCCGAGAAATACAGTAACGATGTTCATGAGGGCATTCTGTACTGTATCTGAAAGTCTTTCCGTAACTCCGCACTCTCTCCAGAGGTTGCCGAGCATGAGACAGCCTATAAGCGGAGCTGTTGACGGAAGAAGAAGTATAACGAACATTGCAACGATAATCGGGAAAAGAATTTTCTCTGTCTTTGAAACAACTCTGTTCTGTTCCATTTTAACCTTGCGTTCCTTTTCCGTTGTGAGAAGCTTCATAAGCGGAGGCTGTATCATCGGGATAAGTGCCATGTAGGAATAAGCTGCGATTGCGATAGGTCCGAGAAGTTCGGGAGCGAGTTTTGTTGTGAGGAAGATAGCTGTAGGACCGTCCGCACCGCCGATAATTCCGATAGCAGCAGCCTGATTTCCCGTGAAGCCGAGAAGTACAGCACCGAAAAATGCAAGAAATACGCCCATCTGTGCGGCAGCTCCGAGAAGAAGACTTTTCGGATTTGCAATCAGAGGACCGAAATCGGTCATTGCACCTACGCCCATGAATATGAGTGAGGGGTAAATTCCTGCTTTAACTCCTATGTAGAGAATGTCAAGAAGTCCGCCGTTTGAGAGAATGCGACCGTAACTGTGATAGTATTCGCTGTTATGGTCAAGGAAATCAGTCCATAACTGCGGGTGATAGAGTGCGTCAGTCGATTCGGGAGTGAAGTAAGAGAGATTTACAAGCAGACAGCCGAATGCAATTCCGACGAGGAGAAGCGGTTCAAACTTTTTCTTGATGCCGAGGTAAAGCAGAACGCAGGAAATTACAATCATGATAAGATTTTTCCAGCCGCCGTCGACAAAGAAACTATGAAAGCCCGAACCTTCCCACAAATCTGTGAGGGTCTGAAGAATATCCATTTTCCGCCCTCCTTATGCTATGATGACAAGCGGTGAACCTGTATCAACAACTGCGCCTTTGCTTGTGACAACCTGTGCGACTGTGCCGTCTTTCGGAGCAACAATTTCGTTCTCCATTTTCATAGCCTCAAGAATAACAAGAATCTGTCCCGCTTTAACGGTATCGCCCTGTTTAACTTCAACACGGAGGATATTTCCCGGCATTGGTGCGGCTACTGTTTCACCTGCGGCAAGATTTACGGGTGCGGCAGGTGCAGGAGCTGCGGCTGCCGGTGCTGCGGCAACTGGTGCAGGAGTTTCAGCCTGTGCAGGTGCTGGAGCAAGTGCCTCATATTCGTCAAGCAGTATAGCCTTGCCCTTTTCAACTTCTACTTCATAAGTTTTTCCGTTGAGAGTAACTTTATATTTCATACTTATTTAACCTCCTTAATGGAAATGAAATGCAGTTCATTAAGCGGAGTCTGCAATGTATCGGCAACAATTGCCATAATCATAGCAGCTTCCTTGTCTGGAACGTCATGCAGTTTTATGTGACCTGCTGAACCTTTTGCGAATACCGGTTCAGGTGCAGGAGCAGTTTCAACGGGTTTTTCGGCAGCTACTTTCTCTTCGGCAGCTTTTTTCTCAGCAGCTTTCTTTTCCTTGCTTGAAAAGACTGAACCTGTGATATAAAGCAGACCCATAAGCAGAATAAGTCCGAAAAATACGACAATATAGCCGAATACCGCAGTTATTGCAGCATCGCCTATCTCCATTTTTGTACCGCTGTCAACTGCTTTCACGGCAAGAGTAAAGAAATTCATGGAATTACCTCCTTACATCTCTTCAATTGTGTAAACTGCCTCATTTTCCTCCTGTGCCTTGCGGTTTTCAAGGAACTTGACAGTCTGGTCGGGATAGCAGATATAACTCATAACGTCCTCTTCACAACGGCAGAGGTCGCCGAGTGCCTCTTTAGCTGACTTGAAGTCTTCACCTGTGCGCTTCTGGTCTTCTGTACGGCAGTCAACAGGCATATCATCACCCAGTACTTTCTTTGAAAGTTCAGGGTCAATCGGTGCAGGAGCAATGCCGTATTCTCCCTTGATGTAGTTCTTGACTTCCTTGGAAATATTCTTATAGCGTTCACCCACAAGAACGTTTGTTACAGCCTGATTTCCTACCATCTGTGAAAGCGGAGTAACAAGCGGAGGATAGCCTAAATCTGCACGGACTTTCGGGATTTCAGCAAGTGCGTCGTCAAACTTGTCCATAGCGTGCATATCAGTGAGATTTGCAATCATATTTGAAAGCATTCCGCCCGGAACTTTGTAGACAAGTGCCTGTGCGTCAGTCGCAAGACTTTTCGGATTGAGCTGACCATTATCAATATACTTCTGCTTTATGGGCTTGAAATAGTCGTTTACCTTGTTGATGATTTCCTCGTCAAGACCGCAGTCAATACCGTACTGCTGGAGGGCATAGAACATAGTTTCTGTGGACGGCTGAGAAGTACCGCCTGAGAAACACGAAGTAGCCGTATCAATAACGTCTATTCCTGATTCAATAGCCTTTGTGATAGTCATATAAGCCATACCTGTGGTGCAGTGAGTATGAAGTATCAGCGTCATATCACCGATAGCGTCCTTGATACCCTTGATGAGGTGTTCAGCCTCATAAGGAGACATAGTGCCAGCCATATCCTTGAGACAGATTGTGTCAAATCCCATAGTCTTGAGTTCCTTGCACATCTCTATGTACTTGTCAACAGTATGCACGGGACTTTGGGTGTATGAGATACAGCCTGAAGCAATAGTCTTTTCCTTTGCGTACTTCTTTGTTGCATTGAGAGCAGTCTCAATGTTTCTGAAGTCATTGAGGGCATCAAAAATTCTGATAACATCAATGCCGTTCCTGATTGAAAGTTCAATGAATTTCTCAACAACGTCATCGTGGTAATGCTTATATCCGAGAAGGTTCTGACCTCTCAGAAGCATCTGAAGTCTTGTATTCGGAAGATTTTTCCTGAGATTTCTCAGTCTCTCCCAAGGGTCTTCATTGAGGTAACGCAGACACGAGTCGAAAGTAGCTCCTCCCCAGCACTCAATTGAGTAGTAGCCAGCCTTGTCCATGTCGGGAAGTATTCCCTCATAATCAGCATAAGGCAGACGTGTAGCCATTAATGACTGATTAGCGTCACGCAGAACAGTTTCTGTCAGTTGCACTTTTTTCATGTACAGTCCTCCTGTATAAGTAAATTTTCGGTTTGTACTTCTTTGTACATAACCAATCAAAATTATTATAACATATTCACAAAAAAATTTCCAGTGTTTTTACAAATTTTTTATTTTAACTTTATTCATAATCTATCAGATATTTTTCCGGAATAATATCTTTTGCTGTTTCCGAAATTTTCTTTCCCGTAAAAGATATTGTCTGTTCATGAGAAATATAAATCAGCCACTCCTCAGAGAAATCCCAGATAAACATTTCGCTAAGATAAGGAAAGCAATAGCCGTACTCATCTTTTTCATAAAGTATTTCCAATATATCCTCATTTTCGTGGTATTCATAAAATTCCGGCTGAATTGTATTAACTGTTCTGATGCCGCATTTATAAAGCACTCTCTCTATGAGATTTATCTGATTATCTTTATAAATATCCGTGATATAATAAGCAGCGGCAGATATTCCGCTTTTTATTTCGACAAGAGGATACCAGTATGTTGTATGCATCACAGTATTTTCCCTTAAACAATTATTAAGTTTCTGTATGATTTTATCTTTCATATTATCACCATTTAACTTTCCATAAATTCATGTATCGCCTTATTCATATCGTCCACACGCCTGCGGAGTTCGCTTGCTGAAATACGCATAGCACCGTTGCCCAGAATAATCATCTGTTCTGCACCATCGGAAGTCGCAACACGCACACGATGATTTTTAACAAGTTCATGGCTTGTACACTCAATGTACGTATCGGCAGTTTCGCACTCTTTTGTATAAACTATGTTTATATTATAGTATTTCTCAACGTCCCTGTGATTTCTTTTGACTTTGTATGCATCAAACACAAGAATAATCCTGTAGCCCGTGTAGCCCTGATAACTGCACATAATATCGGCGAGTTTTTTTCTTGCGTCATCGAGACTTTTTTCAGCAATGACTTTCAGTTCGTCCCACGCAAAGATTATATTGTAGCCGTCCACAAGAAGATAATCCGTTCCACTGTAAACAGGTACTTTCACGGGCTTGCTGTAATCAGCCGGAACTTTTGCCGATTTGAACGCTTTGCGTGGCTTGTCGATTTTACCGTAGGTGCGCTCGAAAATCTCCATTAATTCCTTGTCGGAGACTGTCTTTTCAACAAACCGGCGTACTTTCTGTTCACGTACTTCTGCCGGAGTTTCAAGGCATGACGGCAGGTGCATATAATTCCGCACCTCGTCCCACTTCACATTCATTCCTGCTCCGTGAGTGCAGAAAATTGAATTTGCACTGTTTTCCGTATCGCCGTCGCAGTCATAGCTGATTGAACTGATTATCTCCTCTGCATTGTGGCACTCCCTGTAACCGCTGTTCACACAGGAAATCCGCCCTCTGCCCTTTGTGTAACCGATAATTTCCGTCTGATAGCTGTTTATTTCCGCAACAGGAGCAGAACCTGTTATGACTGACATTTCACCCACTGTTTCAGGCGGATTGAAATCGGCGGACATTCTCTGCAAATCAGCTATTGCACGTCCCACGTATTCCGACGGAATTTCAAGTTCATAGTCGTAATAAGGCTCAAGCAGAATACTTTCCGCACTCCGCAGTCCCTGCCGTACTGCACGGTATGTAGCCTGACGGAAGTCTCCGCCCTCTGTATGCTTGATATGCGCCTTACCGTCCGCAAGAGTAATTTTCATATCGGTTATCGGTGAACCTGTAAGAACTCCGATATGAGTTTTCTCCTCAAGATGAGTTAAAATAAGTCTCTGCCAGTTGCGGTCAAGCCTGTCCTCCGATACAGTTGTATCAAAAATAAGTCCGCTGTTGCGTGGGAGCGGTTCAATAAGCAGATGCACTTCTGCATAATGGCGAAGAGGTTCATAGTGACCCACGCCCTCCACAGTTTCCGCAATAGTCTCCCTGTAGGCGACTGCGCCATTACCGAACGATACAGCATAGCCGTACTTTTCCTCTATAAGACGACTTAATACTTCAATCTGTACCGCTCCCATAAGCTGAATATGTATCTCCCTGAGTTGTTCATTCCAGACAATATGCAGCTGCGGGTCTGTATCTTCCAGCTGTCGCATATCTTTCAGCACGTCATAAATATTTCTGTCTTCGGGGACTTCCGCACGGTACGTCATAACAGGCTCTAAAACTGCCCTGTCGGAATTTCGTATACAGCCGACACCCTGCCCCGAATAAGTTCCGTCAAGCCCTGTAACTGCACATACTTCGCCTGCCGACGCAATTTCCGCCGTCCTGAATTTCTCTCCGGAATAGAAACGCACTGAACTTACTTTCCCTGTTACTTCCTCGCCGTCCGCCGTTCTGTACGTCAGTTCACTGCGGACTTTCAGTTCACCGCCCATAACTTTCAGATGTGTCAGACGAGTTCCCTTGCTGTCGTACGATATTTTATAGACTTTCAAGCCGAAATCTGAATAGTGTTCAGGTTCAGCGGTGTAGATGTCAATTCCCGAAAGAAATTCGTCAATTCCCTGTATTTTAAGTGCCGAACCGAAAAAGCAAGGAAATATTCTGCGCTGTGCAACTGCCTTTGTTATTTCACTTTCAGTCAGTCTGCCGTCAAAGAAGAGTTCCATAAGATTTTCATCGCACGACGCACAGTTTTCGGCGATATTTTCTGAAAAATCCGTACAGCATTCAGAAAGCTGACTTCTCAGCTTATCAAGTATGGAACTTCTTTCGGCAGTAGTCAAGTCCATTTTATTGACGAAAATAAAAACAGGTATCTCATACTTTCGCAGGAGTTTCCACAGCGTTGAAGTATGGCTCTGCACTCCGTCCGTACTGCTTATGACAAGCACAGCGTAGTCAAGCACCTGCATAGTGCGTTCAGTTTCGGCGGAAAAATCAACGTGACCGGGCGTGTCAAGCAGTGTTACGTGCGTTGTGCCTGTAGTAAATTCCGCCTGACTTGAAAAAATCGTTATCCCTCTGTCACGTTCAATAGAGTTTGTATCAAGAAAAGAATTTCCGTTGTCCACTCTGCCTAATTTCCGTATCTGCCCTGTTCTGTACAACATAGCTTCTGAAAAAGTTGTTTTGCCTGCGTCGACGTGAGCAGTAATCCCTATTGTTATATTTTTTGACTTCATACAATCGCTCCCATAAAATAATTACTATAATTATAGCACATTCACAGGCAATTGTCTACAGAAAAATTCAACTGCTCCATGCTTTCACAGCATAATCAGGAACATCGCCGACAATTATCGTCTCTGCTATCAGGAACTCGAAATTTTCTGTTGTCTCAAAGCTGTAAAGCGGTATCGACGATACGAGATTTGCCGATATTTCAGCATAAATACGGTGCATGGTCTGATTGTTTCCGGCAGAAGTGAAACTGCTTTTCAGTGTGACTTCCGCATCGCCGACGGGACAGATACGCAGTTTCACAGAATTTCCACGACCGGCAAGGAGGTACGAACCGCTCAGTGAACCGACTGCAATTTCCGCCGAAATCTGTTTGTTGTCCGCAAGCCGTTGATTTATATTTTCTGCAAGTTCCGACTGCACACGGTTTATATTTCCCGAAATTGCCTCGACTGATACTACACGACCGCTGTCGTCACACATAATATCCGCAAAATCACTGTATGTATATTCGTTTGCGGAAATATATTCCGATACTGTTTCATTGATTATTCTGTTTGCGGACTGCCTTGCAACCTGCTCCGCCTGAATTTCCGCTGACGCACGGACTGCCATTTCAAACCGGACTACTGCAATAATCAGCAGAATTAACACGCCTGCTATTACTGCAACTGCAATCCGATTATTCTTTCTGCGGTATCGTTTCATGAACTCCACTCCCTTCGCTTATTTATTATATTCCCTGCTTCTGTTTCGGGTTACAAAAAAACTGCATACAGCATAAGCTGTATACAGTTATAATCAGCGTTTTTTCCTGAGCAACGGCACAAACTTCACCTTATATATGCCGTACATGAGATACAGATTAAGGTCATAGAGGACGAAAATAATGTTGCACAGCACAAGGAGTATAACCGCACCATATCTGCCGTACTCGTTCATTTCCTCAAGCATTTCACGTATGCCGAAAATATATACCGTGACATAGAAAAACGATACCGCACACACATTGAATACTGCCAGTTTTATAAACCAGCGCAGTAATTTTAACTTTACCTTCTCCAGATGCAGACGTATTATCGGGAAGTGACCGAATATCATTATAAATACAAGCGAGGCTTCCTTGTCGGCAGTAATGAACAGAGAAAGTATTACGACAGCTATGTAGGTCAGCCACGCCCAGCTTAAACTGACTTCCTCTGCAATAATCATGAGGAGTATTCCTGCAATCATGGGCAGAATTAAATAGAACATCGGCATAATTCCTGCAAGGAACATACAAAGCAGGCACAGCGATGATACAATTCCGCCCAGTGCGACCCTGTAGCTTATATCTCTCATATCTGTTTTTTCCGTTTCTGAATACCGTAAGTAATCATTGCAAGCAGTCTGTACGGCACAAATCTTGACGCAAAAAGTCCTGCACGGACGGTCAGCCCTGGTACTGCTATAAGCTGTCCTGCAAAAGTCTTTTTCAGTGCGTACTCTGCCACGTATACGGGCGACAACGGTTTCATGCTGAATGTAACTCCTGCACGGTTATTGAAATTCGTATCGACAGGACCAGGGCAAAGTACAGTTATACTGACTTTCGACTTCTCTCTGCGGAGTTCCTCTGCAATCGCAAACGAAAGACGTACAACGTAATTTTTGGACGCATAATACGATGACAACAGTGGACCTGTAAGAAATCCTGCGGACGACGCAACATTCAGTATTCTGCCGTGATTACGCTTTTTAAAGTCACGGAGAAAAAGTTTGGTGAGTATGTGGAGTGCCTTTATATTGACGTTTATCATATTCAGTTCGTCGGCGAGGTCTGTTTCGTCAAATCTGCCGAAAATCCCGTAGCCCGCATTGTTGACAAGCAAATCAATCTTCTTGTTTTTGCAGAAACCGTAAACCCTGAAAACTTCGCTTTCTCTGGACAAATCAGCGGAAATTATTTCAGTTCTTCCGAATTTTTTCTGCAATTGTTTCAACATCTCCTCATTGCGCCCTGTGAGAACGAGTTCCCAGCCTTTTTTGCTGAGGATTTCCGCAATACATCTGCCGATACCTGATGTTGCACCTGTAATCAATGCTTTCATTTTCACACTCTCCTTATTCAGTCATAAGAGTATCAATCCCAAAAAGGAACAATAACTGTTCATAGTCATTGGGATTGAGGAATTTTCTTAAATCTTTTTCCATACATTCGGGAGAAACAAATGCGATTTCACTATAATGCTGTGTGAGGAACGGCACAAAACAGGAAGCATAATCATCGCCGATTACAAGAATTTTCTTGTTGTTGTTTATATCCGTATGCACTCTCACAAGCGGGAGTTTATCGCCCATATACAGCCTGTACATATCATCGGACTGCACTGCTTCACGGTCATAGAGATTTTTGCGGTACACCATACCGTTATTGTCATACCCCTTGCACTCCGTTATCTCCGCACCGCCTGTATATTTATAAATATCAAGCAAATCGGGCTTTGATTCCATATACTGCGTTCTGCTGTACAGATTGCCCTTGTAGCTGTCCGTGACGTGTTCGATGGTGTACTTGTCATATGAGGCAGGCATAAATCCGAGCTTCTGAATAACTGTCCTGTAAACACAGAATGCGCCGTAACTTGTCCATTTCGTATCGCTTCTGTAGTAGATGTAGTTGTCGCTTAACATTTTAAGTATACTGTATGCATCAATTTTGCGGATACTGTTATCAAGTTCAGTGTAGAAACTGTCAATCTGCTGTTTTTCGGTGGATTGCAGAAGGTAGGAGGGAAGTATATCGCCGTATACTCCCGATGATGTAGGCACTGCAACAAAATACACCGCTCCGCTGTAGTTCTTCACAAATTCGTTTACAGCTTCTGCCGGTTTTTCCGCACTTCCTCTTGACGATATATCTGCTGAAACAAGTCTGCTGTCGGAGATATAAACGTCGTTGACAATACTTTCACACATTCCCGATTTAAGTCTTGCGCTTGCGGAAATCCAGTTATCACGCATTGCAAAGCGGTCGGCAGCGAAAGAAATCAGCTGATGTCCGAAGTCGCCGTTGAGGAGACTCTCCCACGTGATTTCAGGAAAATCAGCGGTTTCGTCACCGGACTTTCCTGCATCAAGTACCGAAAAAATCAGAAACACAAGAATAAATGCAAGTAAAAGAAGTGCTGAAATTTTGTTTGAAATCTTCATTTTTTCCTCCTACAGCCGTATCAGTACATTTTCCGAACTTCCCGTGTACGCAATCAGTGCGGTGCATACGGCGAATACTAAAACAGTCACAACAGGAGAAAAAACAGCTGTAATAAATCTGAAACGTGTTCTGTTAATTCTTCTGACTGTGTTTCTGAATAAATCTGTTGAAGCATACATTGCCACAAGAAATATTATGATATATGATTTTACAAAATATGCTGTAAGCGTATCGGCAACCATTCTGTTTCCGCCAATCATCGCCCATATATAGCGGAGTGCCTCGCTTATACTTTCAGACGAAAGAAATACCGACAGGATTGTTATTACCACAAAATTGCAGATTATTCCTGTTGATTTCAGCATTCTGACATTTTTCAGCCTGCTTTCAATGATAACAGCAAAACCCATAAGAAGTCCGAATACAATTCCGTTGAGACTGAATGTGTAGAAAAATCCCATCAATATCCATACAAGGAATATCATAAATACATTGATGTACTTTGCTTTTATAACATTCCTGAAAGGTTGTACAGCGTATTTCCTGAACCACTGCATAACCTGTATGTGCCATTTCGCCGAAAAGTGACGTATTCTGCTGCTGAAAAGCGGATAGTTGAAACTCTGCGGAAATCCATAGCCGAAACAGTACGAAATACCTGTTCCCATTTCTGAAATTCCCGAAAGAGTGAAGTACAGGCACATCATGTACGCAACCGCACCAATCCATGCAGTAAGAACAGGTATGTTATTTGTGCTTTTTATTGCGGAATACAGCATAAAAAGAGTATCAGCAACGATTACTTTCTTTGCAAGACCTTTCACGAAAAGTCCCATTCCTGTGCTGAGTTCGTTCAAACGTATTTTCCTCCTGCGCCATACTTTCAGAAAACTATCATAGCTTATAACAGTACACATAAGAAGCCGTGAGAACATCATGATAAAAAGTCCGAAGCGGATAAAATTGATTTCCGCCTTTATTCTGCCTTTGTATACGTCAATCAGGTAGCCCGTTGCGGACAGCGTAAACAGTGATATTCCGAAAGGGAAAAAACTTTCAGGAAAACTGAACGGCCTGATAAGCACTGAAAATATTTCAGTCCTGAACGCAAAAAGCGACAGCATATTGAACAGTATTCCCACTGCAAAAGGTATACTCATAAACTTGCGGAACTTCTGTTCTTTCCACTTCAGACTATAGGTAATTCTTGCGGAAGTGTAATTAACGGCTGTGAAAATCAGCATGAAAAACAGAAATTTCAGGCTGAACAGTCCGCAGAAAATCATACTGAGCAGAAAAAGGGCTATATCCTTGAATTTTTTCGGCGTAACGGAATATATTGTCAGCGACAGCGGAAAAAAGCCGTAAATAAAAAGCAGACTGCTATATACCATTGTTTTTCTCCTGTAAAATGCGGACTTTTTCAGCGAGTTCGTCTGCGGTCATCATCGTGTTGAGAACTTCAATCAATGCGCCTGCCGAAAGAAGTGACGGAAGTCCGAGAGACTTCTGCAATTCTTTGCGGAGCGTACTGCTGTTATTTCCACCGCTCAGACCCAGTTCGTACAAAGTAAATTTCGTTATATCGGGCGGAGAAGTACGTTCGGAAGATGTAATTCCAGCCTTTTCAAATGCGGAAACAAGCGTGCGGACATCAATTCCCTCAACACCGAGCTTTCCCTCCGCCGACGCAGTCCGCTTGCGCTTTTCCTTGCCGAAAACATCAGGAATATGGACGTTTTTTATATTGCCGTCCCTCACAGCACCCTTGATATATCCACGTATTTTCCGTCCCGCACTGTCACTGTCCGTAAGAATGATTATGCCTGTCTTTTTCGCATACCAGCGTATGAGTTCGAGTTTTTCCGTATCCTTAAAAATCCCGAAGCCGTTCGTCACTATGATGACCGCATCAATAATCGACGAAAGTTTGATTTTGTCGTATTTTCCCTCTACTATAATTGCCTCTTCTATCTTTATCATTTTCAACCTCTGTTTTTTGAAGTAACCAGCATTTTTGTGATTGCCTGTTCTATAGCAGTTCTTGCGTCTGCCGTTGTGGTGTTCAGCTTTACTGTCGTATCACGGAGTATCACGATACATTCCCGAAGACGTTCAAGGCTCATGCGGTAACTGTCACGGAACGCATTTTTCACAACAAAAGTCCGTTTGCCGTAATCAAAATCCGCCGCCATTTTTTCTGGAGTTACACCTGCTTTTTTTGCGCATATTGCCCTGTACATATCAATAAATGCACTTGTTATCGCATAAAGTACTGCACCTCTGTTGTCATTGTCTATATTGAGTTCATTCACAGCTTCAAAGGCTTCCCGTGTGTTGAGTGAGGCGACTGCATTTGCAAGATTGTACACAGTTACATCGTTCTGCGCACTCACAAGCATATTGAGTGTATTTCTGTCGATTTCCTTGCCCTGCGCATAGGAACACAGCTTGTCTATTTCGTTATTTACCGCAATTTCGTCACAGAGACACATTTCCGCAAGTTCCCTGCCGTTTTCGTAGGAAATAAGTCCGCCTCTTGCTGATACTTTCGATACTATTATCTTTGCGAGGTCAGCGGAAGTTTTTACCGGAAACTCGCAAAGAGTACCGTTTTTCACTGCAAAGTCAGCAAGTTTTTTATTCTTGTCCTTGATTACATTCTGATTTGTCCTGTAATCACGCTGTACTTTTACTTCAAATCCCGTGACATTGAAAATCACAACAGTCTGCGGAGGAATATTTTTCAGTGTTTCAAGGAGTTTTTTGGTAATATCGTCAGGACTTCTTCCACGCATATTGTCAAGCGGTTTCTCACAGTTATAGTCGTTTATGAGTACGCAGTTATATTCCGACATCATAGGGAACTGTTCAACAATATCAGAAAGTTGAGAAAAATTAATTTCATTGCCCTGTATTCTTGTAAGTGCAAAGTCCTCATTATCGCCGACAGCAGTTCTGATTATAAGTTTTGTCATTCTTTCAACACCCGAAACATCTGCGCCGAAAATATAGTAAACCCTGCTGAGTTCGCCTTTTTTCAGTGCGGAAACAAGTGATTTTGCATCAAGTTTAGCCATATAGTCTCCTTATGGTATATTTTCCGTCCGACAACAGAATTATCTCAAAGTTATTCATATTTTCAAGATAGATACTGTCATCATAAACAGTCGTATTTTTAGTGATATTGCCGTAGTATACGGAAAGTCCGCCGGTATGTATATTTTCCTTTGCAGGAGAGAAATTTACTTCGCAGTCGTTACAGCAGACGGACATCATATTTTTATCGTACATGATAATATATTCGCCTGTATCAAGCGTAAATCCGGTATCATTCAGAAGTTCAAACCTGTCTCTGTAGATTTCATTGCTGTTCACTGCAAACCGTCTGCCAACTGAAAAATGCTGTAATTCAGTTTCATAGACAATATCCTGTGAAGCAATATTTGTTGTGAGAATAAGTGTATCAGCGGACAAACCGTTTATTGCAAGATACTTTCTGACGTACTCTGCTGAACGGTAGTGACCGCTTAAATCTATTATATTTGTCGTTCCTTTATGGGACACCGCAATAACAGCATTATTTCCTTTTCCCAATACCGCAACAATAACATTGTCTTCACGCATTTTCCCTGATATTTCGGCAGAAAAAGAGAATACAAAAAGCGATACTGCTATAGAGATACATACAATGCGCCTGTTTGCCTTACATAAATACAGGCAGACTGTTATAATTCCTGCAAGCATGAGAAGTACAGGAAAAATGCCGTCCATGCGTGGAATGTGCAGAAATTCAACAGACGAAATCATATCTGAAATACAAATCACAGGCTTTATAAAAATATCTGCCGTATACAGCAGAAAACCAATACCTGTAATTATATAAAGCAGACCGAAAACAAGTGCGCAGGTACACAGCGGTACAAGTAAAACATTCGCAAGCGGAGAAATCAGCGACGTTTCCTCATAGTAATACAGACTTAACGGCATTACGGAAACTGCGGTACAGGTACTTATTATGAGTGATTTCACTGACTTTCTTTCCACGTTTTCAGCCATGAAATTTCCGAATACCGCTATTCCGAAAGTACCCGAAATGGACAGCAGAAATCCGCTGTTATACACTGCATAAGGGTCTGCCAGACTTATGAAAAATGCGGCGACTGCTATTGAATTGAGTGTATCATTCTGCCGCCGGAAAAGTCTTGCGGAGTACATAATATCGAGCATTACAGCTGCCCTTATTGCTGACACACGATAATCCGCAAGGGCAATCATAAACAGTAAAACCAGATTGATTACGCCGAAACTGACAAATTTATTGACTTTAAGTTTTCCCATAATCATCATGATGAGAGACGCAATAACAGAAACGTGAAGTCCCGAAACAGAAAGAATATGACCTATTCCGCTCCGGTAAAGTGACGTTTTCGTATTGTCATCGATGTACTTTTTTTCACCGAAAATCATTCCTGCAAGAAATCCACCTGTCTCATTTCCGACAGTAAGGCACATCTTATTTATTGTACTCTCACGGAAGTCCGCAAGAAATTTCTGTATCTCTGCTGAATTGGTATACTCCACATCAACAGTCTCCGCACCGCTTACACGCAGGAAAATATGACGTGATTTGTAGTAATCCTTTGAGTTGAAAAGGTAGTCGCTTTCAATCCCAAGAAAATCGCAGTTCTTCAGTGTAATAATATCGCCGTATTCTGCACCTGTCTCGTAACAGTATAAAAGTATCTTTGTCCGCTGTCCTCCGTTTATTCTGCCATCAATTATATATGATGCCCTGTCTCCCTCATAGACTTCATAATCAGTCACTTTTCCTGAGAAACTGCCTTTTGTGCCTTCAAATTCCGTTGCGGAGAGATAAAAGTTTACAGTGTAGACTAAATTCACAGTGCAGGCAGTAAGGAAAGAGAATACTATCATATACAAATCAAAACGGCTGAATTTACGTACTTTTGCGATGACAAGCACTGTCACCGAAACGGGTATGAGCATAATCAGTCCGTACCTGTCAATAAAGAATGAAACGAAAAACAATCCCGACAGATAAGCCGATGATATACCAATCATTTTTCGTTTCATAGCAATCACATCTTTCGTATTTTATTTAAAGAACAATGGAAGTTTTTCAAGGAAGATAATATCTTTTCTTTCAGCAGCGTCACCCTCTGCGAGTACAGCAGTCTTTGCGGAAATATTTCCGCCGGCTTCTGAAACGAGTTTTTCAAGAGCTTTGAGCGATTCGCCAGTGCTGATTACATCGTCAACCAGAAGAACATTCTTTCCCTTGATTATCTCAGCCTTTTCGGCAGAAAGATAAAGCGTCTGTTCGCTTGCGGTAGTGATTGACTTTACTGTAACAGATACGGGATTTGTCATATAAAGCTTGACCGACTTTCTTGCAACTACATAAGGCTTGCCACTTTGACGTGCCATTTCGTAAGCAAGCGGTATTCCTTTTGACTCCGCCGTAAGTATCACGTCAAAATCAGGGCATTTTTTCAGGAGTTCAGTCGCTGAAGCTACTGTTACCTCTACGTCCGAAAACATTACAAATGCCGCAATATCGAGTTTTTCATTAAGAGGGCAGAGCGGAAGTTCACGCTCCAGCCCTGCTATTGTCATCTTGTAAGTTGCCATTTATTAATCATCTTCCTCTTCATCATCATTTTCTTCCTCATACCAAATACATGAACCATAGTGATTATCTTCCATGTCCATACCCATAATGCAACGATTTCCAGTATAATTTATACAATCCCAACACCATATATTACTCATTTTGATTTCCTCCTTATTCGGTCTTGCCAAGAGATTCAGCACCCCAGCCCATTTTTACTCCTGCAAGCATATGGAAGTGAAGATGTTTTACAGTCTGTCCTGCATCGTCTCCGCAGTTGTTAATAAGTCTGTAGCTTTCAATACCCTCAGCCTTTGCGATTTTCGATACAGCCTCGAATACCTTTGCAACAACGGCGGAATTTGTTTCGTCAATTGCGTTTGCACAGCAGATATGCTGTTTCGGAATGACAAGATAGTGAACAGGCGCAATTGGTGCAATATCCTTGAAACTGTACACAAATTCGTCCTCATATACCTTACTTGACGGAATTTCTCCGTTAATTATTTTACAGAATAAGCAGTCCATAATAATTCTCCTTTACTTGATAAATTCCCTGACAATTCCGGCAAATGAATTAACAGCGTCATCAGTCTTCGCAATATCGCCGATACCAGCCATTGCGCTGTCAGGTCTGCCGCCGCCTTTACCGCCTGTGAGTGCAGATACTTTCTGTACAAGCTTGCCTGCGTGTGCGCCCTTGCTGAGTGCGCCGGCTGTACATACGCAGTAAAGCGTACCTTTTTCACCGTTTACTCCTGCAAAAAGTGCGATAATATCTTCCTGTCTGTCCTTTACGCTGTCGCCCATTTTGCGCAGTGCGTCGGGAGCAGTACCGTCCATTCTTGCGGAAACAACTTTCACTCCATTGATTTCCTGTGCGTTGTCGAACATTGCGGAAGTCTTTGCGTTTGCAATCTGCTGACTGAGACTTTCAAGCTGTTTGTCCTTTTCCTTGAGTTCAGCAGCAACAGCCGTACATTTTTCGGGAAGTTCGTTGACGTTTGCAAGTTTCAGTGCCTTTGCGGATTTGATAATAGTATTTCTGTATTCGTTCAGCAAATCAAGAACGCCTGTTCCCGTTACTGCTTCGATACGTCTCACGCCTGCCGAAACAGAACCTTCGGAAACAATTCTGAAAAGTCCGATTTGTGAGGTGTTTGCGATATGAGTACCGCCACAGAACTCAACCGACTTATCAGCAGTAACAACACGGACTGTACTGCCGTATTTTTCGCCGAAAAGTGCCATAGCTCCGAGTTTTCTTGCCTCTTCAATCGGCATTTCAACCATAGTAACTTCAACAGCTTTCATAATTTCAGCGTTGACGAGTTCTTCTATCTTTGCGAGTTCTTCGGGAGTAACCGCACTGAAATGATTGAAGTCGAAACGGCAGGCTTTTTCATTGACAAGCTGACCTGCCTGATGTACGTGGTCGCCGAGAACTTCACGGAGTGCGTACTGGAGAAGATGTGCGGAAGTGTGATTTCTCATAATAGACATTCTGCGGTTTCTGTCGATTTCAGCATTGACTTTTGCTCCCTTGCGGAGTGTTCCCTCAGTCACGGAAGCAATATGCAGGAAATGTCCCTCTGATTTGATTGTATCAGCGACAACTGCTGTTGCTGAACCGTCGGAAATTGTACCTGTATCGCCTACCTGTCCGCCGCTTTCAGCATAGAACGGAGTTCTGTCAAGTACGATTACAACGTCCTCTCCCTCATTTGCGGATTCAACTTCTGTACCGTCCTTGTATATTGCAAGGATTTCCGCATTTTCTGCCGTGAAATCCGTATAGCCTGTGAAAACAGTTGCAGGAGCTTCAACCTTGATACTGTTGTCAGCCCATGACGAGCCGGCTTTTGCAAGGTGGTCTGCCTTTGCCTTTGCACGCTGTTCCTGTGCGAGTACCTTAAATCTTTCAACGTCAACAGTAATACCCTTTTCCTCGCAGATTTCAATAGTCAAATCAATCGGGAAACCGTATGTATCAGAGAGTTTAAATGCATCATCGCCAGAAAGTACGTTCTTTTTATTTTCTGTGAGTTCGGAAATAAAGCCGTTGAGCATTTCAGTACCCTTGTCAATTGTCTTTGCGAAAGCCTCTTCCTCAACGCCGATAATTTTCTTGATGTACTCACGCTTTTCTGCGAGTTCAGGATATGCGTTTGCGTTCTCATTGATTACAGTATCGCAGACTTCGCAGAGGAATGGTCTTGTAATACCTAAAAGTCTGCCGTGACGTGAAGCACGTCTGAGAAGTCGGCGGAGAACATAACCTCTGCCCTCATTTGACGGCATAATTCCGTCGCCTACCATGAAAGTTGTACTCCTGATGTGGTCTGTGATTACACGGAGTGAAACGTCCGTTTTGTCGTCTTTTTTGTACTCAACTCCTGCAATGGAGGAAATATGCTTCATGATATTCTGCACGGTATCGACTTCAAAAATATTGTCAACATTCTGCATAACGCAGGCAAGTCTTTCGAGACCCATACCCGTATCAATATTCTTGCTCTTCATTTCAGCATAATGACCGTTGCCGTCGCTGTCGAACTGACTGAAAACCAGATTCCATATTTCGATTATATTATCCTTGTCACCCTCTGCTTCAAAGCCTGCACGGTCGAGCTTTCTGCCGCTGCCTGCACGGTCGAAGTGGATTTCACTGCACGGACCGCAAGGACCTGAACCGTGTTCCCAGAAATTATCTTTCTTGCCGAGACGGATAATTCTGTCGTGTGGTATACCGATATTTTTTTCCCAGAGCTGTTCAGCTTCGTCGTCACTCTCATAAATTGTAATCCAGAGACGGTCAGCAGGAATTTCAAGGACTTCTGTAAGAAATTCCCAAGCCCATGCGATAGCTTCAGGCTTGAAATAGTCACCGAAGGAGAAATTTCCGAGCATTTCAAAATAAGTACCGTGACGTGCGGTCTTGCCCACACTTTCAATATCGGGTGTTCTGATACACTTCTGGCAGGTTGTAACTCTCACATTCGGAGGAACAGCCTGTCCGAGAAAATATTTTTTAAGGGGTGCCATACCTGAATTAATCAGGAGCAGACTTTTGTCGCCCTGCGGTACAAGAGAAGCACTCGCCATTCTTGTATGGTTTTTGCTTTCAAAAAACAGAAGATATTTTTCACGAAGGTCATTAAGTCCTGTCCACTGCATATTAATATTACTCCTTTTAACAGTAAAAAATTATAACTATAGGCTGAATGCCTGAGTTCATACACTATTATTATAATGCTATTTACGAAAAATGTCAATGGTTTTGAAATATTTTCCAATAATTTTGAAAAAAGTACTTGACAAAATGAAATTTTTATGATATCATATTGATATCAAAGGAAAAATCTTATTTCAATGAAAGGAAAACAATCATGAAAGAAAAAATTTTAGCAAAGAAACCTAACGGAGCAGGTATGCTTTTACTTTGGATTATGCTTTATCTGCTGGCTATCGTACTCTTAGTAACTGGCATAATGGGCGTACCGATTCTGCTTGCAATCGGCATAATATGGCTTGTTGTCGGCTGGATTCCGTTTTTAGGACTGAAAATTCTTCAGCCACAGGAGGCACTTGTACTCACTCTTTTCGGTAAGTACCACGGCACTTTAAAGGGCGACGGCTTTTTCTGGGTTAATCCGTTCTGTATTGCCGTAAATCCCGCCGCTAAAACCAAACTCCGCCAGAGCGGCGACGTTGGTGAGGATTCTGTTTCCGCACTTATTTCCACAAACGGACAAATTGAAATGGTAAGCAAGAAAATTTCCCTCAAAATTATGACTCTCAACAACAATCGTCAGAAGATAAACGACTGTTTAGGCAATCCTGTTGAAATCGGAATTGCTGTTACATGGAAAGTAAAAGACACCGCCAAAGCTGTTTTCGATGTTGACAATTACAAAGAATATCTCTCACTTCAGTGTGATGCTGCTTTAAGAAACATCGTCCGCATTTACCCTTATGATATTGCTCCGAATGTTGACACGACAGGCGACGGTATCGCCGACGAGGGCAGTTTAAGAGGTTCAAGCGAAATCGTCGCAGAAAGAATCCGTGACGAAATTCAGCAGAAAGTTGAAAATGCCGGTCTTGAAATCGTTGAGGCACGTATAACTTACCTTGCATACGCTCCGGAAATTGCCGCTGTTATGCTCCAGAGACAACAGGCTTCCGCAATTATCGACGCAAGAAAAATGATTGTTGATGGTGCGGTAGGTATGGTTGAAATGGCTCTTGAACGTCTCAGCCAAAGCGGTATGGTTGACCTCGACGAAGAACGCAAAGCCGCTATGGTTTCAAATCTGCTTGTCGTTCTCTGCGGAAATCACGACGCACAGCCCATTGTAAATTCGGGCAGTCTCTACTGATATGGCACAGAAAAAACAAATTCCGCTCCGGTTATCCGAAAAGCTGTACAAGGATATATCAGCATGGGCGGAAGATGATTTTCGTTCGGTAAACGGACAGATAGAATATCTGCTTACTGAATGTGTAAAACAGCGAAAGAAAAACGGAAAATACGTCTCGGACGAAATTGATACTCCGCCGGATTTTGATATTGAAAAATTTGAAGAAACGTAGCTTTTTTAACCTGTCGGATACAATTTCATTTATCGTTTACTTGATTTATTTTTCAGCTGAAAATCAGTTTAAACCTGCCCCTGAAATATTTCAGGGGCAATTTTTCTATCTGTTTACTATATTGTCCACAATTTCACTGAAAACAGGAGCAGCTGCATCATTGCCGTAACCGCCGTCCTCGACAAGCACTGTTACTGCGTACCGTGGCGCACTTGAAGGAAAAAATCCCGTTACCCATGCATTGCAGAGTTCCTCGCCGTTTTCGTCAAATCTGCCTGTCTGTGCGGTGGAAGTCTTTGCGGCTGTGCGGACGTATCTTGCGGCAGAGTTTGAGTTTTCATTCTCATAGACGGCTGCAATCATGAATTTGCGGAGTTCCCTTGCATTCTCCGATGTCATAATTCGTGATTTCTGCAATGATTTTTCATTTCCTACTGTTTCGCCGTCAACGGTTACTCCACGGATAAGGCGGAGCATGACAAGTTCACCGCCGTTTGCTATTGCGCAGGTCATCTGATTTATCTGTAAGGGAGTTGCAGTAAGTTTGCCCTGTCCGAACGAGAAGTTTGCAAGTTCAGCAGGCACAAGGAGGTCTTCTACAGTCGGCAGAACTCCTGCGGAGGAAATCATTCCGGCACAAAGAAAAATTTCTCTGCCGAAACCGAATGAAAATGCAAGATTTCTGAATTCCGGTATATCGAAATACCTGCTCACTGAAATGAAGTATGGATTGCATGAATTTGTTATAGCCTGAGTGAGACTTTGCACTCCATGCCCATTTTTATTATGACAGCTGAAATTCTGTCCGAAAACGTCGCATGAACCTGTGCAGTCGTACATATATCCCGCAAAATCGGTATTCATAGCCTCACAAGCCGTTACAAGTTTAAAGATTGAACCGACACTGTAAGAATACAGCGCACGGTTAATCATAGGACTTCTTTCGTCGGTCAAGGCTGGTGCAATATCCTGAACGTCGTATTCCGGAAAACTTGCAAGTGCCAGTATTTCACCTGTTTTTATGTCCGAAACGACTACCGCACCCTTGTCTATATCTTTTCCTGCGGTCTCACAGATTTTCTGTATTTCGCTGTCAAGAGTAGTTACAACGCCGGTTTTCTGCTTTGTACTTCTTGTTACTGTCTTGCCCTCACCTATAAGAATATGTCCGAAACCGTCAGTTGAATAAGTCACGCTGTTTTCCATATTGCCTGAACGCAGAAGCATTTCGTAAGCATATTCAATTCCCGACGCACCTGCTCCGTCCGAAAGATAGCCTATGACGTGCGGAGCAATATTTCCATTGTATCTTTCGGGTATTTCAAAAAATGTAACTCCTGCCGTATCTGTTCCCTTTGCGGTACACTCAAATGCAAACGGCAGACCCTTTTCGTAATCATCAGAAAACTTTTCCTTATCAACTGCAAGAGAACGGAGTTCATTATAATCGGCGGAGGACGGCACTGCTACTGCTACTATTTTTTCTGTGGCATTAGTCAGTGGTCTGAAATTTCTGTCGTATATAGTCCCCTGACTGTCTCCGGCATGAATTGTCACGAAAGAATTTTCAATAGCCGTATCAACATACTGCTGTTCATAGGAAATCCTGAAATAATTCAGTGACAGACCAAAAAATGTGAGAAAAAACAATGATACTATAAAAATAATTCTGTGTTCACCCTTTTTCTGCAAAAAAATCACCTCATGGAATATTATTCCCATGAAGTGATTATTTTATGCCGTCATAAGTCAGCAAAACGGCTTTATTTTGTTGCTGTAAAAAACATTCTCGGAAATCTGAAAATTACTTCTCCGTTTTTCTGAGAAATATACTGCTTCTGCACCTCTTTAAAAATATCAGCCAGAAATTCGTCCTTTTCACTGTCATTCAGCACTTCAAGATAAGGCTTTAAACCAGTACTTCTGTACCATTCAATAATATCATGGTGAGACTTCATACGGTGACAGTATGTTGTAACCCAGATTTCAAAATCAGATGAAATTTCCGTCAGAATATCATAGTATTCCTCAATAGTCAGCGTGTAGAAAATTCGTGGATTGGGAAATTTTTCACACCATTTTTCACTGCCTGAAATTTCTTCTATAATCCTGTGGATAGGTTCATTGTAATTCATAGGAATTTGCACAGCCATTTTTCCGCCGTCATTCAATATATACATAATCTTTGAAAGCAGTCTGCAATGGTCGGGAACCCACTGTATACAGGCATTTGAAAATGCAATATCATATTTTCCGTCAATATTCCAGCTGTCTTCTGAAATGTCAGTCATTCGGAAAGAAATATCAGGATAGTCATGAACAGCACGTTCAAGCATATTCTGAGAATAATCAATCCCGAGAATTTCAGCATACGGAAATTTTCTTCTGAGAACGGCAGTACTGTTTCCCGGACCGCAGCCAATATCAATTATTCTTTTGGGTGCGTTAATATCTATTCTGGCTGCCAAATCCACAGACGGCTGTGTGCGTTCTTTCTCAAATTTCAGATACTGCTCACTGTTCCAGTTATTCATATTCTACTCCTTTTATATATAAAATCATTCAAGAATTAAAGTAAAAGGACCGTCGTTTTCAAGCGATACTTTCATATCCGCACCGAAAATACCTGTTTCGGCGTGCTTTCCTTTACTTCTGCAATAGTCAACAAAATAATTATAAAGCTGTTCTGCCTTATCAGGTTTTCCTGCATTTATAAAGCTCGGACGGTTTCCGTGACTGCAATCGGCATACAGCGTGAACTGTGATACTATAAGCAGTTCTCCGCCTACGTCGTCAAGTGAAAGATTAGTTCTGCCGTTTTCGTCGGGAAAAATTCTTAACTTAATTATCTTGTCCGCAAGACGACGGCAGTCGTTTTCAGTATCCTCATTGCCCACGCCCAGCAGAATAAGATAACCTCTGCCGATTTTTCCGCATATTTCACCATTTACGGCAACACAAGCCGAATTAACTCTCTGCAATACTATTTTCATATTCCGCCTACTTTCTTACAATATCCACTTCAAACGGTTTTAAATTCAGCATATCCTTGCCCGACGAACTGATAACGCTGTACATCGGCTTAGGCAACGGAATAGCCGCAGGACTTTCAGAATTATTGAAAAAGCAGATATATTCGTCTTTGCCGTCAGTCCGTGTAGTAACTTCCACACCTCTCGGCAGTCCTTTAAGTTTTGGTATTCTCGTCTGCATCATGAGATTTGACGCAAAACTCTCGTAAAAATCAGCATGGCAGACTGTTCCGACATAATAAGCAACGCCGTTGCAGTACCTGTTGAGCGTTACGGCAGGCATACACCAGTATTCACCGCTGTTGTATTCCGCATAGGCTTTTGCCGTCGTAAGACGGAGAACATCGCACCATTGTGTGCAGACGAACTCATTTCCTGCGAAATCACGTATAGTCCGCACCTGATTTCCTATCGGATTATATTCTGTGACTTCTGCGCCTATCAGTTCCTTGAAAACGGTCGGCAGACTGTCCATAATGCAGTTGTTATGCTCATCTTTCACACCGCTTCTGTTTGTGAGAACAAGTGTTCCGCCGTTTATTACATAGCGGTATATATTTTCCGTCTCACGCTTGTTATTAACAAAAAGCGACGGCGCAATGACAAGTCTGTATCTCGTCAAATCGGAAGACGGCGAAATCACGTCGATATTTGCACCGAAATGAGTAAATGCGGAATGGAATGCTTTCAGCTGGTGCATATAGCTGAAATTCTCTGTCTGAGGCTGATTTTCAAGTGCCTTTGCGCTTTCGGGGGAATAGAGAATTGCAATATCCGAAATTATAAATGTATTGTCAAGCACGTTCAGCTGTTCTGCACGCTTGCAGAGTTCAGAAAACTCAAAGAAACGCTTGTTCGGGATATTATTATGGTCGAGTATGCCGTGATTGAACTGTTCCGCACCCGTAAGAGCCGTCCGCCACCTGAAATGAAGCACTATATCTGCTCCGTGTATCATGGCTTGCAGGGAATACCCCATGAGCATACCAGATTTCAGTGCAGGAGACATGGGAGTCCAGCCACCAGTCATTCCGCTCAACTGTTCCATGACCCAGAAATTTTTTTCCTTAATTCCACGCATTAAATCAAGGTAAAAAGCATGGGAATAATAAGCGTCGGGACTGTCGGGAATACGCACAGGCGGAAAGTTATTATATGAAACAAAGTCAAGCAGGTCAAATAATTCGTAGAAATCGGGAGTGTTTCCACTGAAATCCGCATTTGTGGTCACGGGAATTTTCGGACAGAATTTTTTCACAATCAGCATCATTTCTTTAGCGAAATCAGCAGTCGCAAAAGAAGTAAAGCGATACCAGTCAAGGCATAGTGCAGGGTTCTGCCATGCCTCAGGGTAATCCGACGGGGGCTGTATCTGTGACATATCGCTGTATTCTCCGCTCCATACGCTGTTGCCGAATACTCTGTTTATCTCCCTGACTCCGCCGTACCTGTCCGCAAGCCACTCACGGAATTTATTTCTGCACACATCACAGGTACATTGATAAGCACGCAGTTCATTGTCAATCTGATATGCGATAACAGCAGGGTTTGCGGAATAATGCTTCACAAGTTCATTTACCATTCTGTAGGCGTAATTTCTGAAAGCAGGCGAATTAATACATCTGTGACCTCTTATTCCAAGCTGTACCCTGTTTCCGTCCATACCTGTGCGGATAATTTCGGGATGCTTTTCGTAAAGCCACAGAGGCGGACAGTTTGTCGGTATTCCCATAACTACTCTTATCATGTACCTTGCAAAGATATTCACTGCTTTGTCGAGCCACGAAAAATCGAAAACGCCGTCCTGCTGTTCAATCCCTGACCACGCAAATTCGCCCATGCGCACTATCTTTACGCCTGTTCTCGCCATCATTTCGGCATCTTTCTCCCACAATGAACTGTCCCACTGTTCAGGATAATAATCAACACCAATTTTCATAAATCACCTCAGTTAAATATTATACTCAATAAGCTGACAATTTCCCATAAACAAGTTGCTGTATTCCTCTGTTGTCATATCATGAAAATAAGTCTCAATAATACGGCAAATTCCGCCGTGACTTACAAGAAGCACATTCTTATCGTTATACTTTTTAATAATTTCGTCAAGCAGACTGTAAACCCTGTGACTTAACTGCAAAACCGATTCGCCTGTGTTTCCCATACGCACCGCAAATTCACGTTTACCGGCAAAAAAGCCGTCTGTATAGCGTGATTTGCCCTCATACTCGCCGTAATCCCATTCACGAAGCCTGTCGTCTGTGACAAGTTCAATTCCGCAATATTCCGCAACCGTTTTCGCCGTAGTGAAAGCACGCACCATAGGCGAGGCAATAATCAAATCAATACTGCCGGTTTTCTTTATTTCTTCCGCAAGCTGACGTGCCTGTGATACGCCTGTTTCGTTCAGTTCAATATCAGTAGTTCCCAAAATTAAATCCTGCTTGTTGAAATCAGTCTGTCCGTGGCGTGTGGAGTATATTTTCATAAATTCTCTGCCTTTCTTAATTCCTCTTCGGCAGTTTTCAGCATGAGACTGCTCGGATTTTCTCCGCCCATTATTCTTGCGATTTCTGCCGTCCTGCCGACGAAATCAAGCTGTGTTACACTTGTTTCCGTGCGGTCGTCGATAATTTTTTTCTCAATCATCAGATGATTGTCCGCCATGACTGCAATCTGTGACAAGTGAGTAACGCATATAACCTGCCTTGCTTTCCCGATTTCACGCAGTTTCACACCGATTTTCTGTGCAGCTTTTCCGCTTACTCCCGTATCGATTTCGTCGAATATCATAGTATCTATACTGTCGCTGTCCGCAATCACACTTTTAAGTGCAAGCATTATTCTTGAAAGTTCACCGCCCGACGCTATTTTTGCAATGGGTTTCGGCTCTTCGCCCTTGTTTGCCGATATAAGAAATTCAACAGTATCCATGCCGTTTACGGTCAGTTTGCCTTTTTCGTGGCGAACTTTTATAACAGTTCCTGACATATTGAGAAATTCCAGTTCAGCAGTAACAGAATTAACGAATTTCTCTGCAACTTCCTCACGGTAATCGTACAAAGCCTTTGCCTGCTCCGTTACTTTGTGAAGCAGTTCCTCACGCTTTTCACTCAGTGACTTTATTTCATTGTCATTATTTTCAAGCTGAGTTATTTCCTCGCACGCATCATTGTACATCTTCACAAGTTCAGTGCAGTCTGCCATATACTTCCGTTTAAGTTTATTGATTGAACTTATTCTCTCCCTGAGATATTCAATCCGCTGTCCGTCGACTTCCGCCTTATCCGCAGTTTTTTCAAGTTCGCCTGCAATGTCATTCAGTTCGATTTCAACTGCCGAAAGACGTTCATACAGTGCATTGATTTCGGGCATATCGTCCGTGAACGCCGATATTTCGCCCTCCGCCGATACTATCATATCATTTGCCGTATCTTCGCCGATAATAGCGGAAACAGCGTTTTTTATTGCAATAACTGCACTTTCGGAGTTCTTGGCGGTATTGTATTCCTGTTCCAGTTCGTCATCTTCGCCCTCTGAAATTTCAAGCGTACCAATATCCGCAATGACTTCATTCAGATAAATCATGCGTTCTGTCTTGATTTTTTCAAGCTTTCTGAGTTCGCCAAGACGGCGTGCTGTGCTTTGCAGTTCACGGAAAGTAACTCTGTATTCATTCAGCAGGGTATCATCTCCGCCGAAACTGTCAAGGACAGCAAGGTGCTTTTCACTGTCAAGAAGTACCTGATTATCGTGCTGACCGTGAATATTAATCATCATACCGCCGATTTCTTTCAGATTTGATGCGGAAGACGTTCTGCCGTTTATTCTTGCAACACTCCTGCCGTCCGCACTTATTTCACGGGTGACTGTTATTTCGTCGTTTTCGTAATCAATACCAAGTTCGTCGAGTTTCGCACGGACATTCTCTGAAAGATTTACAAAAAGTGCCGTAATCACTGCCTTGTCACAGCCTGTACGGACAATATCCTTACTGCACCGCTGTCCGAGAACAGCATTTATTCCGTTGATGAGGATTGATTTTCCTGCACCTGTTTCGCCCGTAAAAATATTCAATTTATCGGTAAGCGGTATTACAGCTTCTTTGATAACCGCAAGATTTTTAATATAAATCTCTTTTAACATCTGAATAAGTTCCCTACTTTCCGCTGAAAATCTCACTTCTGAATTTTTTTGCAAGTTTCTTTGCATCGTTTTCACTTCTTGTGAGGATAAAAATAGTATCGTCTCCTGCAATCGTACCAACAATACCGTCATGCTTTACGCTGTCAATAGCAACGCAAGTTCCCTGCGCCATACCTGCACGGCATTTCAGCACAATAATATTCATAGCATAGTCAACACCTGTAACAGCCTCCTCGAAAATACTTTTTTCGGTATCGACGACGGCAGGAACTGTATATCTGTAAACGCCGTTTTCGTCACGCTGTTTCACAAGCGACAACTGCTGAATATCACGGGACAAAGTTGCCTGCGTTGCGCTTATACCTCTCTCCGCAAGCAGTTCTATAAGCATTTCCTGTGTTGCTACGGCTTTTGACGCTATAATTTCAAGAATTGCCTCCCGCCTCTGATTTTTCATAACTACTCACCTGCTTATTTTATAGGTCTGCACATCTTTCTGCACAGCGACTCATGAAAAGAATTACCAACCAAGTTAACAAATTTAAGATTATTTCTGCCACGCATTATCTCTATAGTTTCATTTTCGCCGATACGATAATTGACATCGCCGTCCACACTTATTACTATAGACTGCTCCCCTGCTGTTCTGTCAATTAATTTAAGTTTTTTATGGGCGGAAAAAAGAGTAGCCCTTGAAAAAAGCGAATGAGGACAAATAAGCGTCATTTCTATGCACTCCAAATCGGGTTCAATGACAGGACCTCCGGCAGAAAGCGCATACGCTGTCGAACCGGACGGAGTACTGAAAAGAACGCCGTCAGCACGATATTTTCCGACAAGATAGCCGTCAGCATACACTTCAAAGTCGCTTATCCTGAAACTTCCCGAACGTGCAGAAACTTCATTCAGTGCCGTTAAAACAGTATCGCCGTCTTTACCATGAATTGTAACATCAATCGTCATACGCTCCGAAATATCATACTCTCCTGTAGTCAGCTGACTTAACTTGTCCAGTTCGTCCGCCTCAAGACCTGCCATAAAACCGAGAGTACCTGTATTTATTCCGAGCAGTTTGGCATCTGTTCCCATGAGAAATTTCGCACACCTCAGAATTGTACCGTCTCCGCCGATTGCTATGACTATATCGGAAGTCCGCACAGCCTCATCAATATCCTCAAACAGAACAAACGGCTTTCCGCTGAATTCTTTTTTGTATTCCGCACTTATGCTGACCTGTATTCCTGATTTGTCAAGCACATCACATACATTCAGGGCGCAGCTGAGTGCGTTTTTTTTCTGAAAATTCGGATACAATACAGCTTTCATAAAAACCTCCTACAAACAGCTGAATGCTTCGTCAACAAGTTTTCTGAAATCACACAAAGGCGGATTTTCCGCTGATTTTTTCAGTTCCGCCAGATATTCTATGTTACCGCTTCCGCCTTTTATTGAAGAGAACGTATATTTCACCGGAGCAAATCCGGCAAGGCGCACAAAACTGTCAATTCCGGACAATATGCGGTTATGCACCTTTCTGTCTTTCACAATTCCCCTCTTGCCGACATCTTTTATTCCTGCTTCAAACTGCGGTTTTATCAGTACGACCGCCACAGCATTACTGCTGATAAGTTCATGGATTTTCGGCAGAATTTTAGTCAGCGAAATGAACGAAACGTCAGCGCATATAAAATCGACAGTACCGCCGAAATCGTCGGCTGTGACTTCTCTTATATCGGTGTTTTCCATATTCACCACACGGCTGTCATTCCGGAGAGTTTCCGCAAGCTGTCCGTGACCCACATCGACTGCAAAGACTTTCCCTGCACCGTGGTTCAGCATAAACTCCGTGAAACCGCCTGTCGATGCGCCGATGTCAAGGCATACTTTATCCGTGAAATCAAGTCCGAACGTTTCATAAGCCTTTTCGAGTTTCAGCGCACCTCTGCCGACATAGATTTCCTGCTCCGATGACTGAATGACATCGTCTGCCGAAACGTCATCGGACGCTTTTTTCGCCGTCATTCCGTTGACTGTGACTGCTCCTGCCTTAATCATTTCTTTGGCACGTTCTCTGCTCCGTGCGATACCTCTTGAAACAAGTTCCGCATCAAGTCTTGCCATTTTCAATACTCCTTATGCGGACGTATTCCGCCATTTTTTCACAGGTAAGACCGAATTTGTCAAGTGCCGACTTAACTGACGACTGCTTTATAAATCCGCCTGCTGTAATCCTGCTGTAGTCGCCTTTGTAGTGGCTTTCAATGAGCATATTACCTATTTTTTCGGAAATACTGCCGTTTTCAGCAGTTTCCTCAAAAAAGACAATGCACTTGTATCTCATCATTTTATATATAATATTATCGTCAACAGGAAAAATTTTTGTAAGCTTGAGCAAATCGCACTCTATACCGTCCGCCGAAAGCAGACTTTGTGCCTTGTAAGTTTCATTGAAAATTCTGCCGTATGATACAATAAGAATATTACTGCTGTTTCCCGTGAATGTATAATCCGCATTGTCTGTACTTCTGTGGAAACTTACCTCCTCCGCACCTCGTGGATAGCGCACGGCAACAAGTCCTCTTTCGTCATATACTGCTTTCCGCAGACAGTACCTTAATTCGTTATAGCACGACGGCGAATATATGACAGTATTCGGGATTGAAGTAAGCATGGGAACATCGAACATTCCCTGATGAGTTTCGCCGTCATCGCCGACTATTCCTGCACGGTCAATGCCTAAAACAAGATGCAGTCCGCCTACAGCTATATCGTGGATTAGCTGGTCATACGCCCTTTGCAGGAATGTGGAATACACTGCAAAAACGGGAATTTGTCCCATTGAAGCAAGTCCGCCCGCAAAAGTAACGGCGTGCTGTTCCGCAATACCGACATCATAAAAGCGTTCAGGAATTTCTTTGCCGAAATATTGCAGTCCCGTACCATACTTCATTGCTGCCGTGACCGCACATATTCTGTCATCATTACGTGCGATGGAAACAAGTTCCTTTCCGAAAGCGGTGGAATAGCTGTCGCCTGCCGAAACTTCGGGATTTCCTGTGCGTATGTCAAATTTAGAGATACCGTGATATTCCCCTGGATTTTTTTCCGCAGGAAGATAGCCTTTTCCCTTGACCGTCTTTACATGGACAAATACAGGCTTATGAAATGACTTTGCCATTCGCATAACCTGTTCCAAATCCCTGAGATTATGTCCGTCGATTGGTCCGAGATATATAAACCCCATATCCTCAAATAGATTTCTTTCAAGTATAGTTGATTTTATTGCGTCTTTCGCCTGTTTCACGCCCTTTGCGACTTTAGTTCCGACAACAGGTATCTGTGTGAGATTTTTCTCAACTTTTCTCTTTGTATCGAGATATTTTTCGGAATTTCTCAATGATGTAAGGTACTTTTCAAGCGAGCCTACACTCTTCGAAATTGACATATTATTGTCATTCAGAATAACAATCATGTTGCTTTGCAGATAACAGCAGTTATTCATAGCTTCATACACCATTCCGCCAGTCATTGCGCCGTCGCCGATTACAGCAACAGTATAGTTGTCCTTACCCTGAATGCGCATAGCCTCTGCAATTCCGCAGGCAACTGAAAGAGAAGTACTGCTGTGACCTGATATGAATGTATCGTGCAGAGACTCTTCCGGCTTAGGAAATCCTGAAATTCCGTCCTCCTGTCGCAAAGTTGAAAACTTATCCGCTCTTCCCGTGAGGATTTTATGAACATAAGCCTGATGTCCGACGTCCCACACAATTTTATCTTCAGGCGAATTGAAATTGCGGTGGATTGACATAGTGAGTTCGACAACGCCTAAATTCGACGCAAGATGACCGCCTGTCTTTGAGACAGTATTTATCAGCATATTTCTTATTTCACCGCAGAGATACCAGCATTGCTGAACCGAAAGTTTTTTCAAATCTTCGGGGAGATTTAATTCTGAAATCGTCACCCTGTTTCCATTCTTAATAAATTCACTCATTTCTATCTAAAGCGGAGAAAATCTCCGCAACTCCTTTTATTTTTTACGTCTGAGAAGAACTTCTGTGAGTTCCTTAAGAAATTCGTTGTTATCGATAGCGTCAAGCCATTCAAGTGCCTGTGCCGTAGCC
Organism: uncultured Alistipes sp.; assembly: GCA_964460175.1. Classification (GTDB taxonomy): domain Bacteria; phylum Bacillota; class Clostridia; order Oscillospirales; family Ruminococcaceae; genus Ruminococcus. Next base: position 51,080 of record CAYWPN010000002.1, read on the forward strand.
TTGTCCGCCATTTCTCTTGCCTTGTCGATACCATAGAGAGTTACAAAAGTAGTCTTGTTGTTCTCCGCATCACTTCCTACAGGCTTGCCGAGTTCGTCTGTAGTGCTTGTAACGTCAAGAATATCATCAATAACCTGAAAAGCAAAACCAAGGCGCATACCGTATTCAGCGGCAGCCCTGATAGTTTCAGTTGAAGCGTCCGCACAGATTGCACCCATGACGCACGAAACAGCAAGAAGCTGACCTGTCTTGCATTTGTACATATTGCGGAGATTTTCCTCGTCAACATCTGTACGGTTTTCATTCTCCATATCAATAACCTGTCCGCCAATCATACCGTCTCTGCCGACTGAATTTGCAAGAACTGAAATAATAAGAACTTTCTGTTCAGCAGTAAGCTCGGGAGCATCAGCAATAATCTCAAACGGCAGTACAGCAAGTGCGTCGCCTGCAAGAATTGCAAGTGCCTCGCCGTATTTCTTGTGACATGACGGCTTTCCTCTGCGGAAGTCATCGTTATCCATTGCAGGCAGGTCGTCGTGAATAAGTGAGAACGTGTGTTCCATTTCTATTGCACAGGCAGGAGCAGATGCGATTTCCTTGTCCGCACCTAAAGCCTCACAGAATGCGAAAACAAGCACAGGACGTATTCTCTTTCCGCCTGCACTGAGAGAATAATTCATAGCGTCAATAAGATTTACCTGTGGTCTGTTCTCTTTGCTGTAATTATTGTATATTCTGAGTTCCTTTTCTGCAAACTCCACATATTCAGCCATTTTCTCTTCAAAACTGCTCATAATTATTGTATACCTCCGTAATTTTAATCTTCGCTTCGTCAAGCTGTTTTTTGCAGACAGCAGACAACTTTGCTCCCTCGCTGTACAGTTCAACAAGCTTTTCAAGCGGAATATCGCCCTTTTCAAGCTCATTCAAAATGCTGTCCAGTTTTTTCATATTTTCTTCCAGAACGTTTTTTTCATTCATAATAAATCACCTTATCTTTTTTACTTCTGCTTCTGCAACACCTTTGTCAAATCTTATAACCAGATTATCTCCCTCCGACAAATCTGCTGAACTTCTCACAAGGGACTTCTCTTTATACACAAGCGAATAACCCCTTGCCATTACCTTCAGCGGACTGAGACTTTCAAGTCTGCCTATTTTTTCCGCAAGCTGTGCCTCTGTCCTCTCAATTCTGCGGATTACTGCTGTTTCCGCCTTTTTGCTGAGACTATCGACCTTTTCACTCATAAGTTTCAGCTGATTTTCGGGCGAATGCGCTTCGAGACGTGCGTTAAGCATTGCAAGTCTCTCACATTTTCCATTAAAAATATTAAGCATGGCATTATTCATACTGATTTCAGTTTTTTCAATATAATGTATAATGTCATCAACAGGAAATCCCGACGCAAACACTGCCGCCGCCGTCGGAGTAGCCGCACGGACATCAGCAGCAAGGTCAGCTATAGTGAAATCGGTTTCGTGACCGACAGCGGAAATAACAGGCACTTTGCAGTTATATATTGCTCTTGCGACAGTCTCATCATTGAACGCACTCAAATCCTCCGCCGAACCTCCGCCACGTCCTACGATTATAACGTCGCACCCTGCGTTTTCAGCCTTTGCAATACCGGCGCATATCGACTGCGGAGCGTCTTCGCCCTGTACTTTCGTCGCAACCTCATACAGTTCGCATAAAGGGTAACGTTTTGTGAGAGTAGTTTCTATATCATGCCTTACTGCGCCAGTCCGTGAAGTAACAACGCCGATTTTCTGCGGCATTAAAGGCAGACGGCTTTTGTGTTCCTGTGCGAAAATACCCTCCGCCGAAAGTTTTTTCTTAAGCTGTTCAAGTGCTGTACTCTCTTTTCCTGCACCTTCGGGAATTATATCCGTCACCTGTATCTGATACACTCCGTCACGCTCATAAACTGTGATATTTCCCTGTGCTACTACTTCCATACCGTTTGCGAGTTCAAATTTCAGTCTGTCAGCGGCATATCTGAACATTACCGCCTTTATTGCAGATTTACCGTCTTTCAGTGAAAAATATCTGTGACCGCTTGAATGATGCACATAATTTGAAATTTCACCCTTGATAAGAACGTTTTTCAGATTAGTGTTACCTTTCACGATGGAAGCAATATATTCATTCATCTGTGTTACTGTAACTACAGGCATTTTCCCACCCCCGTATGTTTTAAATAAGCATAAAATGCAATTCCTGCTGCGTTATCGCACGAAAATTCGGGTTCTGCAAAGACTGCCGAATTGTAACGGGAAATAATACTGTCTTTTATCAGTCTGTCCGACATCACACCGCCAGCGAACACAAGAGGTATATTACCGCATTCCCCGAGCGCATAATCAGTCATTGCAAGAACAGTCTCCGCTATGAAATCAAGGCAGTAAGCGGAAACATTCTCCCTGCTTTCACCGTTTTCAAGCATATATCTGCACTTGTTTTCAAGTCCTGACAGACAGCATGAACCGTTTTTCAGTACAGGCTTTATTCTGAAATGCCTGTCCGCATTGACTGCGAGTTTTTCGAGTTCAATACCGCACGGAAATTTCAGTCCGAGCATAAGCCCGATACGGTCAACGGCTTGTCCTGCATTCAAATCAAGGGAAGTACTTACCTCCGATATATTTAAAATATTTTCCTTATCAGGTCTGCACAGCAGGCAGTCAGTCGTCCCGCCGCTTACGTGGAACGCAATGAATGGCTGATTGATATATTCAGGTCTGTTTGCAGAATAAAGTGCCGCAAGAATGTGACCTGTCTGGTGAGAAGTTGAGTACATCGGGATTTTCTGCAATGCTGTGTATGAAATCACAAATCCCTCACCGCACAGAAAGCACGGCATATATGAACCCTCGATATTGCGTGGTTTTGCAGATACCGCCACAGCAGAAAAGTCAAGTTTTCCTGTTTTTCCGGCAAGCTGACGTATGATTTCGGGTAACTGCTTTGTGTGGTGGAATACCGCATCACTCTGCCGCAGACCACGTTCACCCTCTTTCACGGGCAGAAGCTTCTTACACTGGACTATCCTGTTTTCGTCGCTGAAATATACTGCGGCGGACGTTGTGTAATTGCTTGTATCAATTCCCAGAAATTCAGGCATTTCCGTCCTCACCTGCTTTGCTGTCACGGTTGAATGCGCCGAGAAGTCCGTTTATGAAATTTGCGTCCTCCTTATAGCTGTACATATTTGCAAGATTGACTGCCTCGCTTATTGCAACGCTGTCGGGTACTCTGTCATCATAGATACATTCATAGAGTGCAAGCATGAGAATAGCGTGATTGAGTTTTGAAATTCTGGACAATCTGCGTGATTTGCTGTATTTCTCAATAATACCGTCGATTTCCTCAACATGAGCAAGAGTGCCATCAACCATTTTAATTACATCATCATTAACAATGATTTCGTCCACCTCTTCAGCAGTCTCATAAAGTTCCTGAATATCATCATCACGCAGGAGCTTTTCAAAAATCAGCTTGAATGCGCTGTCCCTTATTTCACTTCTTGAAATTTTATTTTTCGACATTTTTTCTCTCCTATCAAATTAACATATTTATCAGAAAACAATTCCGCAGACAATGACATTTACTCTTGCAACGGCAACGCCTGTCATCGACTGCACACTGTCCTTGACGGCAGTCTGAACTTCCTGAGCAACAGGAGTAACCTTGATACCGCTCTTCACCTTGATTTTCACATCAATCGCAGCAACGTCCTCTATCATTGAAACAACAATAGGAGCGTTGTTTCTGAGTTTGCTCATTTTGTTGATTTCACCTGCAAGACCTGCAACACCCTTTACATCAAGCGCAGCAAGCCTTGCAACAGTGATGATAACATCTTCTGATATTTTCAGACTGCTCAAAGTCTTTCTTTTTACATCACCCATTTTATCCTCCCATTTCGATGAATATTTGAGTGTAATATTTTAACAAAGTCCGCATTACACTCCTATTCTTATATTATACCAAAAATGCAAAAATTTTTCAACTACTTTACTTCAAAAATTCTAATATTTTCTGCCGGAACTTCTGTTTCACTCATAATTATTTCTTTTACCGACGCAGCCTGTGCCTTATCAAGCCCGTTTGTCTTGATAACGACCTTAGCAGTCTCGCCGTCGAGGTAAGCAACGCAGTCCTCAAAACCCTGTGCCTTTACAAGCGATTCGATAGTACCTTCTGTTTCAATCAGCTTTGAGACTTCCACAGCGTCAAGGGCATTGATAACGAGTTCATCTTCCGTGAGGTCGCCGCCGCCGATGATAGTCTGCAAAGTCTGTACAGCTTCGTCACGGTTATTCATTTTGTCAAGTCTTGCCTGAGCGAAATAATCAGAGCCGTCCTCCGTATCACTGCCGGCGTTCACAGGTTCGGCGGAATTGTCAATATTATCAACAAATTCAGTTTCGCCGTAGTTAACTGTATCGCCCATTTCGGCAGTTTCGATTATTTCGCCGTCCTTTGTTATTTTCGGAGCAGACGCATAATTTATGTAGACGGCAATCGCAAGCATAAGCGTGAGACAAGTCATGATAATCTGCTTTTTTCCTATAATAACAGTTGGTTTTTTCATAAAAAATTACCTCATTTCATTTTTGTTACATATATTTTACTTGTGGGTATATCCAGAGCGGAGGAAACAGCCTTGTAAATGCGTTCCTCAACAACAGAACTTCCACCGCCTGTGCAGGCAATAACAGCACCCGTGATTTCGGGCGTTTCCACCGTTTCAACCAGAGGTTCTTTCTCACTTCCGAATATCACATATTTATTCTCCTCCTCTGTTTTGTTATCTGTTTTTACTTTCTTTTCCTCAGAAGCATATACATACTTCTCACTGCTCCCGACTGTGAGATAGACCTCCACATCACCTGCGCCGTCAATTTTTTCAAGAAATTCTTTCAGACGGCTTTCAGTTTCAATCCGATAACTTTCATTGTCCGCCGTCTCAGATATTTCGGCAGACGGTGCGGACTGCTCCTTGTCCGGCAGAACAGTTGAAATCATGATAAGAAGCAGTCCGACAGCACCGGCAGCCGCAGCGAGAACAGTTTTGTTTTCCTTAAGTTTGTCAATCAATGGCATTTATGACCTCCGTTCCGTCCCCGAGACTTTTCCTCACTATCTCAGCAACCGCTTGAAAATCCTCTGATGTGACTGTCACACTACTAATAGATATGCTGTAATCAGGCGAAATATTAACTCCGACTTCAATTTTTTCGCACCCAACTCCTGCCGACGCTATCTGTTCCGCAAGAACTTCCGCAATATTGTCTGCTGTTTCATTTGCAAGAGCCTGTGCATAAACGTCGCCGGAACTGTCGTATTCAAACTCATATCCCGAAATTTCAGGAAGTTCAAAGTCAGATATACCGCTTACAAACGGTGAAATCATCACTACAGCAAGCAGAAGATTGAGTACCATTGCAAGCTGGTTTTTAAGTTTTGAAGCTCCCGAAACACTTTCGATAAGGCACTTCACCGCCGATACTATACATACTGCCATTACAGCAGATTTTACATTTTCCATAATTACCTCAGAATGTTTTCATTAAAATTGCAGAACATATAATAAATATAACGCCGTAGCAGACAAGAACACACTGTGCAATAGCAAGTCCGCCATCAATACCTTTAAGCAGTTTTGATATTGAGTTTGCGGAAAAAATATCAGCCATAGCAGAACAAATCCACATAACAGCACGGTATACGGCGATTTCAAGAATTTTCGGGAGCATAATAAGCGCAATTGCAATAATTCCGGCAACACCCATTGTACTGCTGATTACCTCAAAACTGCCTTTCACTGTTGAATACGCATCGGAAACTGCACCGCCGACGATAGGGACAAATCCCGAAACAAGCATTTTTGTAGTTTTCGTCGCAACTCCGTCGGTCTTGCCTGTTATCGTGCATTTCAGTGAAACAAATCCGGTAAAAAGCGTCATGGTGACTGAAATCACCCACGTAAGCGACTTTTTCAGCAGATTGACCACACTGTCAAGCGAAGTATTCGGGAAAATACTTCCCGTGACGGAAAGCGCAACGGTCACGCTCAGAACCGGCATGAGACAGCTTTCGGAAAGTCGGACGATAAATTCCGAAGCACCCAGCATCATAATATGGTAAACTCCAGCTGAAGTAAAGCCGCCGCACGCAACGGATACAGTGGTAAAAATCGGGACAAACACGAGAATGAAACTTCCGCCGGCACGTATCGCCGTAAGTGTTTCACCATAAACCGTAAGCAGCTGCGGTACTATGACGGTAACGGCAGCCATCACGCACACCATATTATAAATATCAGCGGAGTTTTTCGACAGTGCGGTACTTCCAGTCGATTTCATGAGCGTGCTGAAAATTATCACAAGAAAAACTGCACATAGAATTTTCAGAGGTGCGTCAAGTCGGGAAACGAGCGAATTTTTCACCTGCCCCATAAGTTCGCCGAACGAAAGTTCTGATATATCGTCAATCCCGAAGCCTAAATCGTAATCGTCAAGCAGGTTGTCGAGTTCCTGCGAAATTTCGTCAAAGGGATTTTCCGTATCTTCCGCATACGCAGAAAACGGCGATATACCGACAAAAATCAGGACTACCGAAATAAAAATCACAACTATTTTTTTCATAAGTTCACCTTAAAAAATTCCGTTAATCTGCTCCAGCAAAGCCTTTACGAGCGGCAGGCTGATAAAAGTAACCGCACCACGCCCCCATATTTCCGCAACAGAAGCAATCGCACTTTCTCCGCTGTCACGACAGATTTCGCACGTTATCTGCGTTATCAGGCAGATTGCAGTTGCCTTGAAAATCAATGAAAGATAACTGTCTGAAATTCCTGCGTCTGAAAAAATTCCGCTTATTTCGTCGATAACGGGACTGAAAACAGCTAAAAATCCGCCCAGAACGGCAGTACAGCAGGCAAGGGCAATCATCATGGACTGCTCACGGCAGTGCTGGCGGAGCAGAACCGCAAGAATTGCCGAACACACACAGAAAACTGCCGTCGCAATACTTCTGTCTACCATAACCCGAACACCGTCTTGACTGTTTCAAAAAGTCCGCCGATTTCCTCGACGATTATCACAAGAACGACGATTAATCCTGCAAGCGTCGTCATCATTGCCTGTTCCTCACGCTCCGCACGTTTCAGAACGAGGTTCAGCACGGCGACGATTATTCCTGTTCCTGCGATTTTAAAAATCAAATCAATATCCATTCCCTCACCCTCAAATCACAAGTATTCCTGCCATAACGCCGAAAAGAAGTCCTGCACTGCGGTACAGCCGACCCTTTTTCAGCAGATTTTCCGTGCGGATTTCCGTAATCCTGTCCAGTTCCTTCATAAATCCGGAAATCGCCTCCGCCTGACTTTGTGCGTCGCTTTTTCCCAGTATACTTCCGAAATGCACAAGGAGTTCCCTTTCTTCCGTGCCAATATTTTTCTGCGAGACAACAGCATTATTCCAGATTTTGCGGAAGTCCTCGCCCGCACTGTAGCTTTCGGGCAGACTTTGCAGAAAAGTCAGATGTTTTAACTCATTGTCGGACTTGAAATTCCGGCATATTGCATAAATATCGTCCTGCCTGTACGTGATAAAAAAGACAGTCTGCTGAAAAAGATGGTTTATTTCCTCACAAATCCTGCGTGTTTCCCTGAGCTTGTCCGCCATTGAAAATCCGGCAATTCCGCCGACTGCTGTGAATGCAAGGGCTGATAAAATCCTGAACATTATGGTGAAATCCTCCTTATTTCAGCAATTTCAGACGGTTTTTCCGCACCTTTCAGAAAAACGGCATAATCGAACGCACCAATAATTTTCTGTGCTATCGGACGTTTCAGCAAATCCGCATAATTATCAGCGTGGATTGTCGCACAGAATTTCACTCCACAGCCAATTCCGCTGAGAATAGCGTTGCTGTCCTCGTCAGTTGAAATCTCATCGCAGAAAATGTAATCGGGCGAGAGAGTGCGCACGGCTGAAATTATACCGTCAGCACGGTGACAGCCGACGAGAATATCAGTCAGCGCACCCACATCATTCGTCGCTGTACCGTTATGTACATAGGAAATCTCGTTCCGTTCGTCCACGAGAGTTACCTTTTTTCTGTTCCCGACGAGACGGCAGAGGTCACGGAGAACAGTTGTTTTGCCTGAATTTACGCTCCCGCAGATAAGAACTCCCGAATTTTCGGCGGAAATCAGTCTGAAAATACCGTCCGCACTTCCGCATACGTTCCGTGCCATGCGGAAATTCAGACCCGTTATTTCCCTGATTACACCATTTGAGGAATACATTCCCGAAATCCCGACACGTATTCCGTTTTTCAGGACAAAAAATCCCTGCTGTAATTCCCGTTCGCAACTGTGGAGCGAATAATGCGACAGTGCATCGACGGTCTGTGTAATATCGTCCGACTGGGCGACGACAACAGCAGTATTTCTGAAACTGGCAGTAAGTCCCGAATTTGTTAAATAAGCTGCCTTATCGGGATAGATAAACGCAACAGCCCGTCCGCCGAAAAGTCGGATTTCGCATAGTTTCTCCTGTTCATTTCTGCCGACGTTCATCATAGCCCGTCTGATTTTTTCGGGCAGATAGTCGGCTATAATCTTATAGCTTGTACATTCCTGCATTGCGGACACTCCTTTCAATAAATAATATTCACTGAAAAGGTATTTTATGCAAAAAAAACAGCGTACCGGAGTACGCTGTAATTTTTATGAAATAGTCTGCTTTTATTCCTTTACACCACCGAGGGCAACGCCTGCGATAATGAACTTTGAAAGGAATACATAAGCAATGATAATCGGCACGATACTGAGTGCGATTGCAAGGTAAATAGCACCGAAGTTAGCGATTTTATCAGAAGCCTGAAGAGCGGCAACCATCATAGGAAGTGTTTTCTGTTTGAGGTCTACACTGATAAGAATCATATTTGGTGTATAGAAGTTGTTCCAGCTTGCGATGAATGCAAAGATTGCCTGTACAGCAATAGCGGGCTTCATAAGCGGAATAGCAATAGAAACGAATGTTCTGAATTCACTGCAACCGTCGATACGTGCAGCTTCTACAATTGACATTGAGAATGAGGACTGCATATATGAACGCATGAAGTATACTACTGACGGAGCTGCAATTGCAGGAATGATAAGAGGCCAGTATGTATTTGTAAGTCCGAGGTCAGCCATAAAGCTTACGAAACCGGCAGATGTTACCTGCATAGGAATCATCATTACAAGAAGAACGACTGTGTAGGAAATTTCCTTGAGTTTGAAGTCGTAAACGTGCATACCGTATGCTGTGAGTGCTGAGAAGAAAACCGTGAATATTGTTGAGCATACTGTGATGATAAGGCTGTTCTTGTAACCGTTGAGTGCGTCATAAGAAAGCTTGAAGTTCGGGTCTGCCGTCATAGCGTCCCAGTTTTTCAGCAGGTTTGCGCCCGGAATAAGACTTACATTTGCCGAAATCTGTGCGTGTGTACGTGTTGCGTTGATAATAAGAATATAAATCGGAAGCAGACAGATAATTGTCAGGATAATGAACCAGACAGTAAGGATAATAGACTTGGTTTTAAGGCTTTTTGTGTAGCTTTTCTGCTCACCATAAGTATCTTTCATTTTACTCATATTGAAAAACCTCCAAACTGTTTACTTTCCATTTTAAGCTGTTTAGCCATCTTCTTTCTCTGCTTTTTCTTAGCGATAGCGTCCTTGTCACGTGACATATAGAATGCAATACAGCCGAGGATAAGAGTGATAATGAAGAGGAGAACAGATGCTGCACCTGCATATCCCATTTTATTTTCACTTGCCTGTGCGTGGAAATATTCGTAGATAAGTACAGCAATAGTTTTAAGGTTTTCGTTAACAGTAGTACCCTTATGGAAAAGGAGCGGTATATCAAACATCTGGAGACCACCAATCATTGATGTAACCAGAGTGTATGACATGATAGGAGCAAGAAGCGGGAGTGTAATCTTGAGGAATACCTGACCTGATGTTGCGCCGTCGATACTTGCAGCCTCGAAAAGTGACGGGTTAATACCCTGAATACCTGACATAAGCATAATCATCGTGTTGCCGAACCAGAGCCATGTCTGGATAAACATTACTACGCCACGGGACTGTGCTGTGCCTTCGATAAATTCAATAACATCGTATGTCTTTGAACTTGCGTCATAGTCAACGATGCCTATTTTGCTGAGCAGGAGGTTCAGTGCGCCTGGAGTTGACTCTGACTGTCCGCAAAGCTGGAGGAAAAGTACTGCAACTGATGCAGCTGTGATGATATTCGGGAGATACATAACAATCTTGAAGAATTCCTTGCCCGGAATTTTAAGATTTGCTTCTGTAAAGAATACAGCACATGAAAGTGAAAGGGCAATCTGGGGAACGAAGTTACCTATCCAAAGGATAACAGTATTGCCAAGAGACTGAACGAATTTCTGGTGAATTACGTCCTGTCGTCTGTCACCGCCGAACAGAAGAATTTTATAGTTATCAAAACCGACAAAACTCTCTATATCGTTGCCATTGCCATGGAAGCTGACAATGAATGTGTTGATAAGCGGCCATAATTGGAAAAAGAAATAAACAAGAAAAAACGGCAGAATGAAAATATAGCCGTATTTTGCATAGCTGATTGATTTGATACGTCGCTGTGCAGCTGATGCCATTACACACACCCTCTCGGTATTTTATTGTTAAATAAATATACACCTATGGAGCACAGAAGTACTCCACAGGTATAAATATTTTCAGTTGTTCTGACGAAAATTCAGAAGAATTATTCAACAGTAACGTCCTGAATTGCCTCAAGAACCTTGTCTTCAAATGCAGTAACTGTATCTTCCCATGAAGCACCGTTCTTGCAGTATTCGTCTCTTACAGCCTCAAGGAAGCTTGCCTTAACTGTAGCGTCGTAAGGAGTGATAAGACCGTTGAAGTCAATCTGCTTAGCAACGTCAGCAAGTTCAGCATAGAAGTTCTGGTTATCCTTGAAGTTGCCCTGAATGTCAGCATTGAATACTGTGTCAGCAGCAATAAGTTCGTCCATAACCTTTGAGTTGTTTACATACTCAGGCTTGTTTGTAGCGAATTCCTTCATAGCAGTTTCGTCTGATGTAGCAGAGAGAATGAATTCACGAGCCTCGTTACCATTATCAGTACCAGGATTAACAACAATCCATGTACCGCCCCAGTAGAAAGGAGTTGGTCCCTGACAGAGAGCCCACTTGCCGTACTGCTCGCCCTGTGTGAGAACGCCGTTTTCAAGGCTTGAACCGCCTGCTGTGAGGAAGAATGCGCCGAAGCCCCATGTAGAAACAAAGTAGCCCATTGTCTTGCCGCTTGCACCGTTAGCTGTCCACTCGTTGTCCCACTGGTTATCGTGACCAACGCCGTTGATGTCCCAGAGAGTTTTAGCTGTATCGCCGAATTCCTTGCAGAAATCGTCAACCTTGAGAACACCGTCAACAACCCAAGGAGTTGTACGGCTGCAAGCGTATGCCTGCCACATACCACCGAGTGAGTCAGCAAGAGCAACTGAACCGCTTGACTTTTCGCTTACTGTTGTAGCAGCTGCAACGAACTTATCCCAGTCAGCAACCTGTTCCTGCATTTCTTCAGTAGATGTTACGCCGAGATATTCTTCAGCGAGGTCAGCTCTGTATGCGAAACCGCCTGCTGCTGCCTGCCATGAAATACCCTTACGAACGCCGTTGGAGTCCTTGCCGATAGCGTCTGTGTATGAATAGATGTTCGAGAAATCAGCGTCTGTAAGACCGAGTTTTTCAAGAGGAAGTGTCTTGCTGTCGTCGTTTATGTACTTGAGAGCCCAGTCAGCCTCACAGAAATAAACGTCGAGGTCGTCGCCTGTAGCCATATACTGGTCATAGTTTTCAGCAGCTTCAGAACCGCCTACACCGAATGAAACGAAGTTTACGCCTTCAACAGCCTTGTTGTTGAGGTCATCAGCAACTGTATCATAGTCAAGACCTTTCCACTGAGCGATAAGCTTCGGAACGTCAGCAGGGTCCCATGAAACGATTGTGAGAGTGTCGCCGCCCTGACCTACAGAGGGGTCCATCTCGCCTGTTGCAGCGTCGCCGCCAGCTGAGCTGTCATCTGTTGAGCTGTCGCCTGATGCATCGTCTGATGTGCTGTCATCTGATGTGCTGTCATCTGGTGTTGAAGCCTCAGAAGATGAAGAAGACGAAGAAGATGATGAACTGCTCGGGTCATCGCCGCAGCTTGCGAAAGCTGTTGTTGTCATAGCAAGAGCAGCAACTAATGCTAATGTCTTTTTAAGTTTGTTCATTGGTTTTTCCTCCTTAAATATGTATTATGCCCAAACCAATATGGCATAATAATGTAAAAAAAGTGAATGATTTCGGCATAACTTCCGCTTTGCAGAAAGCCTGACGATTGTCCTCGCCACCGCCTCGGCATTGCATTTTTTCTGCCGTTTGTTCCGCACGGGAACTATTACAAGGCAACTGCGCCTGTGTAATGCTCATGGCAATACTTTTCTGCGGACGTTTTCCGCCTTACCACAGAGGCAGTCTTTCAGCGACAGTCTCCGCAAAGCGTCCCTTAATATAGGAAACTGCCCTTGTGCCGATTGAATGTCATCTGTGCGAACTGCTTTTATCGCAGACGTATTGCTTTCGTAATATTAATATACAATATTTTTTTGCTAAAGTCAATGCTTTGTAGCGTTCTTTAATATTTTTTAAGCACTTTGTATAGTTTCAACAGCTGTTTTTTGTGACTTGTCACATAATATTTTTTAAAAGTTACAATTCGGTTACTTGTCTTTTGACTTTATTTACTATATATAAGCTGTTAGTTTTATTGCTATTCACTAACCGTCACAATTTTTCACCGCATTTTATATCGTACTTTTGTTCACTTTGTGGATAATTCTGCATAAACTGCAAGAATTTCACTTGCGTCTGTTGCGTCGATATTGCCGTCATGATTGATGTCAGCGTAATCCTCAAGAAATGGTTCAATAATGTTACCTCCGCCTGTTGAAACCCACGCATAATTTTCAAGCACCGCACTTGCATCGACCGCATCTATGAGACCGTTTCCGTCGGCATCGCCGTAACCCTTGAATTTAGACTGCGGAATATATATTTTGTAGTTATAGGCAATTGTACCGTCTTCACTTCCTATAGCTATTGTACAGCAGTCCGTTATTTCAATCGGTTCGGTATATTTTATAACTTCTCCGTCTATAGCATCTATAAAATCATTACCGATATAGTAATAAATATCCTCGTCTTTTCCGGAATATAGTTCAATTTTTGTGCCGTCGGGAACTACTCCCTCATTATGCGAAAAACCGCACCAGCCAGCAGGTTTTCCGAGTGCCTTGAGGGAAATATTACCCATTGCAACAGACGTTGTGCCGTTTGCAAGCAAGTCCTTGTATACATCAAGTGCAAGCTGAGCGTGTTCGAGTGCCTCTGTATCGTCGGGGTCAATGCCGTCAAAGAGGTCATATTCAAGTCCGGCAAGAATTTCCTGCTCCTCCTCGTTGGCGTAGATGTATTCCTCACCGCATACGTCAAGCCAGTTCTCGCCGTCGGCACTGTAGAAACTCTCGTTCATGCCTGTGTAGTCTTTTATCTTGTAATAATCCGTAAAACTGCTCAGGCTTGTGACTTCACCTGTTTTGTCGTCCGTAACAGCAATGCAGGTTTCAACAGGAATGACATACGGGGAATTTTCGCTGTACAGCTTCACAACGACTGAAAAATATGTGTCTCCCTCAATGTACGCATAGTCGTCCAGCGGAATTGTGACATAGCCCGTCAGGGACTGCCTTCCTCTTGTGACTGCCGTCGGAGTTCCAGAAACGGGCGACGAATTGTCCTCAAGGTTGGTGTAGACTGTTATTTCGTACTCCGTATCAGGTACATTTATATATGTAGAAACTGCATCAATATTTGTTCCGCCGATTTCACTATAGAAAACGTTCGCCATATAGGACGGCTCATTTGTTTCGCTGTCGTTGCCTGCCGAAAGTGACTGCAAGGAAACGAAAGTATCATGAAAGAAATTATCTGTGTGAGTATCAGCGTCCTCGAGTTCATAGACTGCAAATTCACAAAGGGAGCTGTCCTCATAGGAAATCCAGAAAAAGCCGTCGTCGCCGTATTCAGTACCCCAGCTGTTTTTCGCAAGCCATGCACCGTTGCTTTCGGGCTTGACTTTGAAATTATCAGCAGGGAAATTGTCGTCCCAGCCGACTATCGCAACGGAATGATTAGCGAATTTCGGTTTTTTATTGCTGTTTGTGGAAGCAAATTCCTCACTGTAGAATTTACCTGTATCAGAGAAAAAAGAAACGTCGACGGCGTTTCCGTCATAGACAAACTGCTTGACTAAATTATTCACCTCGTCGGAATTTGTTCTCTCCTCGTCGAAATCGAACATATAGGCGTTTTTCATATGATAGTCGGACTGATATTTCATAAACCATACATCGTCTTCATTGCTGAAAAAGTCGGTATCGCCGTATTTCAGGCGTTTTTCAAAGACAGGACCTATCCACTGCGCCCAGAGATTAGTGACAGCATAAATATTTCCGCCTCTGCTGAACTGGCTGTCGATGTCATCGGAAACAGGGTCTATCTGGTCGTCGCCCGAATACGTGTAGTAGGCTGTATGGAACTCAGAGAGGTTGATTTCAGGCTTACTGCCGATTATACTGCTTTCTGCACTTGCAATTGCGGAATGCGCCCAGCAAGTACCGTAGCCGGTCTGATTGCGTACATCAGAGACTTTCCCCGTTGTCCGCAAATCGAAACTTGCAGGAAATGTGCCTGAACTGCCTGAACTTTCCAGAGGTGCGACGTATGGCGTGACTTCCGTTTCTCCTGATGAGGACTGCGAGAAATGCGGTACGGAAAGCGTGAACTTCCTGTTCAGTACTGCCTTTTTGTCGTTCACGGCAGGAACTGCCCCGATAACTGAAGCAAGAAAAATTGCTGTTAATTTTCTTATCATTTTTTCACTCCTAAAAAATAGTATAGTAGGCAACGCCGAACCACTCCCGAACCCAGTAAGTCGGGACGAGATACCACGAAGTCGGCGCAGGAATATTGTATGCCCTTATGTTCTGTTCCCTTGCGAACATATCCGCACGGAGCTGGTGAAAGCCGTCCGTGACTATAGTAATATCGGGGAAAAGCCCGTTCTGTGCGATAATATTCTTTGAAAACTCAATATTTTCCGCCGTGTTTGTGGACTTGTCCTCCATGAAAATTCTGTCAGGGGAAATTCCTTTATCAACAAGATAATCGAACATACATTCCGCCTCACTCATTGGCTCGTCCGCACCCTTTCCGCCCGAAACAATAACTTTCATATCTTCGTGTTCCGTGAGGTACTCAAAGGCAGTATCAAGTCTGCGCCGGAGCATGAGACTTGCGCCGTCCGGTTTGACCTGACAGCCGAGAACTACCATAGTCGAATTACCTTTCGGCTTGTCGTTGATTTCTTTCAGCATAAAAAAACTTATCACAAGTGCAAGAAGTATGCAGACGGCGGAAAATCCGCCTGTTACTGCAACAAGTCCCCTGCCGGACGGACGTTCTCTGAGATGTGAGACAATTCCGCTGAACTTATCCGGAAAAATACATATCGCCGTAAGAATACCGGTCACAACTGCGCCTGCTATGTTGCCGATATTGCATATTCCGACAAAAACAGGAACGGCAAACAGTACAAAAAGCGCAAAGAACAGTACTGAAAGCACATAAAGCATTATTTTCAATTAATTCACTTCTTTTTAGTCATTTTTAATATTCTGTCGAGATTTTCTTTTGTCGTTGTTTCACTTCCCAGATGTGTCGGGACTGAATTGTAGAGACCGTGGAAATCAGAACCGCCTGTTTTTATAAGTCCGTATCTGTCGGCGATTGCATTGAGTTCATGACGGTAGTTTTCGTCGGCGGAATAGTGTCCGACTTCAACGCCGTCGATTTTCCCTGATTTCGCCAGTCTTTCGAGGAGTTCGATATTGTCGTACTGTGCAGGGTGCGCCATGACCGCAACGCCCTGTGCAGTGTGTATGAGGTCGATAACCTGACCTACTTCGGGATATTCTCTTTCGACGTAGCAAGTGCCGTCCACCCTGTTGAAGAGTTCATGGTCGAGTTCGCCGTAAAATTCAAGTGCATAGCCGTAATCGATAAGCGCACGCATTATGTGCTGTTTGAATATGCTTTTCGACGACGTTGTGTGGCGCAGTATGCTTTCAGTCGTTATCGGGAATTTCTCCATGACTTTCGCTATCATCTCCTTACAGCACTCCCGCCTGATTTCGCACGACTTCATGCAGAGGATTTCCAGTCTGTTCGGTTTCTGCGGAGCGTAGCAGAGAATATGGACTTTTTTTCCCTCTTCCTTGTCCCATGCGGAGAGTTCAATGCCGTGGAGTATGTTAACTCCCTCACGCTGTCCGAGAATATCGGCTCTTGAGAAAGAAGCCGTCGTATCGTGGTCGGTGATTGAAAGCCAGTCAATACCTGTCCGCTTTGCCTGTGAGATAATCTCTTCAATTCCGAGCGAACCGTCGGAAAGCTTTGTGTGACAATGTAAATCGCAAATCATTTAATTAACCTCTTTTCAGAAAAAATCATATTAAATTATATGAAAGTATTCATTAAATTAAACTATTGACATTATATCACACTTTTAATAAAATTGCAATATATTTTGTGCAGATTTACAGAATTGTCATGATTGCAGGGCGGAATAGAGTTCACCCTTTTTATATCCCGTTTCTTTTGCGACTGCCTTGCAGGCTTCTGTCGGTCGCTCACCCGTTTCAATCAGACGTTTCACCTGCTCCATAGCCTGTTCAAGAGACGGTTTACTGCTGATTTCACGCCGTCCCTCAACCACAAGGACAAACTCTCCTCTCGGCTCTGTGGTATTATAGTACCCCACCGCTTCACTCAGCGTCATTCTCAGGACTTCCTCATGTATCTTTGTCAGTTCACGGCAAACTGCAATCCTGCGTTCGCCGAAAGTTTCAAGCAGGTCAGCAAGAGTATTTTTCAGCTTATGCGGAGCTTCATAGAATACCATGACCGCCGTTTCATTCCGGAGTATCTCAAGACGTTCAGTGCGTTCCTTTTTCGGAACCGGCAGAAAGCCCTCAAACGTAAACCGACGGCAGTTCATGCCCGAAAGCGCAACGGCAGAAGCAAATGCAGTCGCCGACGGAACTACTTTCACTTCTATATTATTATCACAGCACAACCGCACCAATACTTCCCCTGGGTCTGAAATGCACGGCATACCTGCGTCCGTCACTATTCCTGCGTTCTCTCCTGAAAGAAGTCTGTCAATAATCCGCTGTGCTTCGACTTTTGTACTGTGTTCATGAAAACTGACAAGTTCTTTCCTGATTTCATAGCGGTTAAGCAGTTTCAGCGTAACCCTTGTATCTTCGGCACAGATAAAGTCAACCTCTTCAAGCATTCTGAGCTGACGGAGCGTTATATCTTCCATATTGCCGATAGGTGTTCCTATTATATAAAGTATACCCATCATGTCACTTCCCTGTATTATAGATTTTCTGTAATTCTGCGGAGAAATCCTCTCCGTCCCTGATATAAAGCTGAGGTTCAGTCTGCATGAAAGGCTTTGAACCCTTTTTCCCTTCAATCAGGAAAAGCCACGGCGCAGTCTGCGGATTTTTCGAGACAAAACGTATTCTCTTCGGCTCTATATTATGCGATTTCATGGCGTATATAACGTCGCTGAGACGTTCAGGGCGGTTGCAAAGGCATAAACGTCCGCCGAATCTGAGCAGGCGTTCAGAAGACCTGCAAACGTCGTCAATGGTACACATAACCTCGTGCCGTGCGATACGCTGTGCCGTCAGTTCACTCTGCATTCCTGCGTTGTCTGCCTTATACGGCGGATTGCACGTTACAAGGTCAAGCTGACCGACAGGAGCGTTTTCCCAGAGTTCTTTCAGGTCGGCACATATCGGGACAATCCCCGTGATACCGCTTTTCTCAATACCCTTTTCAAGCTGTGCAATTGCCGAGGGCTGTATATCGACGGCATAGATAATCTTCGGCGGACGGTTTTTCTGCATGATAAGCGGAATTATTCCGCACCCCGTACCTAAATCGCATACGCTGTCTTTCTGTCTGTAGTGCGAGAAATCGGCGAGCAGAAATGCGTCCGTCCCGAAACGGTGTTCCTCGCTTGCACAGACAAAGATTTTTTCAGTAAGTTTCTCAAATTTAAATTCCATTGTATCTCTCCATATTACAAAATGGCTTGCAGATAATCACTGTTTTCCTACCTCTTTTTTTATAATACTTTATATAAAAAGCAGTTTATCTGCAATTATCTGCCAGCCTAAACAATTGTTCCACCGCCTACGACAATATCGCCGTCATAGAAAACAACCGCCTGACCGCTTGTCACTGCCCTCTGCGGAGTATCAAACACAACCCTATACACTCCGTCCTCATGGAAAAGAGTTGCCAGCTGTTCAGTCTGTCCGTAACGGGTTTTGGCGGTAATCCTCATCGGTCCGGAAATACTTTCCACAGAAATCAGATTAACGTCCTCTGCAATCAGTTCAGACGTATACAAATCCTGCTCCTCACCGATAACGACGGTATTTGAGGCAATATCCTTGCGGACGACGTAGGCAGGCTTGCCGAGTGCAATTCCGAGACCTTTTCGCTGTCCTATGGTGTAATTGATAATGCCCTTATGAGTACCCAGCTTTCTGCCGTCTGTACCCACAAAATCACCCTCCGGCGCATTAAATCCTGCGAACTTCCTGATAAATTCCGCATATTTTCCGTCTGGGACGAAGCATATATCCTGACTGTCGGGCTTGTCCGAATTTACAAGACCTGCTTTCTCTGCAATTTCACGCACCTGCGCTTTATTCAGTCTGCCGAGTGGGAAAAGAGTATGTGCAAGCTGTTCCTGAGTAAGCGAATACAGGACATAAGTCTGGTCTTTGCGCCTGTCCGCCGGACGTTTCAGCAGATAACGCTGTCTCTCCTCGTCGTACTCAATCACGGCATAATGACCCGTAGCAATATAGTCATAGCCCAGTTCAAACGCCCTGCGGAGCATTTTGTCAAACTTCACGTACCTGTTGCACTCTATGCACGGATTGGGAGTTCTTCCCGAAATATAGCTGTCCGCAAACTGCCTCATGACTTTCTCACGGAAACAGTCCTTGAAATTGAAAGTAAGATGTTCAAATCCCAGCTTATACGCAACACTTCTTGCGTCAAGAACGTCATTCAGCGCACAGCAGGTCTTGCCCTCCTTTTCCGCCTGAATAATATCATCGTCGCTGAACATTTTCAGCGTAACACCCATTACGTCATATCCCTGTTCCCTGAGGAGAAGTGCCGAAACGGAGCTGTCAACTCCTCCGCTCATTCCCACCATAACTCTCTTATTCATTCTATCAACTCCTTTATTTCGTAAACTGAATTAAAATAATAATCCGCAAGGGACTTTATGCGTCCGCAGTCGGGTTCTGCCGATTTATCGTACACCGCCGCAACAGGAAATCCCGCATTTTTCGCCGTTTCTATACTATGCACGGAATCTTCCACGACAAGAGTTTCAGACGGCTCACTCCCGAAACGTCCGCACGCCCCTAAAAATATATCTGGAAACTTCTTTCCCTTCGGGTACTCCTCATCGGTAAGGACAAAAGCAAACCTGTCCGCAATTCCGCACCGTCTGAGAACGGCTGTAGCAAGTGATTTGTATGTAGCAGTCGCAACGCAGTACTTTATGCCCTTTTCGTCAAGGAAGTCCAGCAAATCGGTTACATGGGGTTTCAGCTGTATTCTCTCTTCGTACTCTTTGCGGACGATTTCCTCAATACGCCTGATTACATAATCTTTGGTTAAATCAAGTCCGAACTCGCTTATAAAAAGTTCCGATGATTTGTCAATAGTAAGCTGTTTGAGCCTTTCCGAAAACTCACGGGGCGGATTTTCTATGCCGTTTTCCATGAGAAATTCCCTGTCAGCCTTATACCACACTTCCATTGAACTGATAAGCGTTCCGTCGAGGTCGAATATAATACTTTTAATCATTATTATCCTCCTCCGCACTTTTTTCCCTGATTTCCTTATCTTCTTCGGGAAACATATTTTCAAGCAGTACTTTCTGCTCTTCTTCGGTAGTATAGACTTTTCCTGCGGATTCGTCATTTCCGACAAGTATAACCGCCTGTTTTTCCATAACTTCATATATGCGTCCGAAACGTTCCATATCATACTCAACATTTCCTGCGAGGGGGTCGGCTATATGGACAATACTCTTTGAATAGTCGTAGCCGTAGATTGTCACACAGTGCTGAAAGGGATTGAAGTAGAAATCCTCACCGCAGCCAAGCTGAAACTGAAATTCCGCATGACTTTCAATCTGGTCTATGGTCGTCCAGACAATAACAGGTCTGCCCTGTTCCACCTGATAGAATACTTCTTCCAGCGAAATTCCCGAAAGGTCTGTCGCATACCAGTCCGAGCCGATATAAGTAAAATAATAATCGGCTGTCTCTGCAATAACGGGAGCATTGCAACCGAATCCGTTTGTTGCATGAGGGTCGCCTAAATATGCCTCATTCATGGTATAGTAGCCGTCGTGGTCTATGGGCATGAAAACATCGCACAATTCGACTTTATCAATATCAAAGCCGTAAAAATTCAGAGTCTGGGCAAGTGCGGTTACTTCACAGCCCGTCGGGAGTTCAGGTTCCTGTAAAACCGTCTCAAATCCGTCAATCACGCAGGAATCCGGCAGCTTATACTCATCAGGCATATACGGGTCTATCTCAATATGTTCCGGAGCTCCGATTTGTCCGGAAACATTGTCAGTTGTTACCGGTTCGGTAACAGGCACTGTTGTCTGTACAGTCGTGACAGGTACAGACATTAATACCTCGTTTTCTCCCATTGGCTGTACCGTCCGTCCGCATGAAGTAAGCACGGCAACTGCCATGAATGCGGATATAAATTTAAAATTTCTAATCATTGATAATCTCCATTTTCTTTCTGTAATCCTGTCCAACCGGCTGGATTTTCTCCCATGCAAGAGAATATATATCCGTTGCCCTTGCTTCGATTTCCGCAAATAAATGCGTATCTGCGTTAAGTCTGCCCAGTTTCGCAAGGGAAGTCCCGACAGGAATTTTTTTTGTTTTCTTTGTTAATGAAAGTATCTCTTTTCCTCTTCCGTTGAATGCCAGTACTCTCGCATAAGGCGGAAAACCTGTATTTTTCGGTATACCTATCAGCAGAGACAGTATAACACGCTTTACTTTCGCCATAGTGCAGTTTTTTGACTTCACTGAACTGAAAAGTCCGCTGAGGGACTGCGCAGGATTGCCGTAAATCCGTTCAATAAGTCCTCTGCTGTCCGGAACTGCTGAAATTTCCTCGTCCGTCGCCGTCCTTACCTTATATAATATGGCTCGTTCAAGGTATTTTAAATCAGCCGTACCGTATCTGAGTGCCTCCGCCGATATTTCCGGAACAAATTTTTCTGCCGACTTAATATGCTCCCTTATATAAGATGCACTTGCAGTATCACAGGACGTTTCTGCGCTGTCGTGCCTCGCTCCTGAACGCTTCACTGTGAAAGGCTTTATATCCGATTTCAGATACTGCAATGACCTGAGGTATTCCACCGCAAGAATATTATTCGGCTCTGAGATTATCTCAGCCGTTTCCTTATCAATTTTCCTGAGAATTTCACTTACTGCACGGGGATAAGTATATCCGCATTCCCTGAACATTCTGACGGTTTCAAGCTGGGAAATTTCGTCGGCAATATTCATGGCATTAATAAGCCTGTTCAGGTCTCCGCATTCGCTCCCGAAAGAAATTTCGTCAACACAGCCCAGATTATCCAGAAGATATACCGCTCCCCTTGCAAAGTTCTCCGCCGATGACAGACAGTAAGACACAGGAAGTTCAATCACCAAATCTGCACCCGACCGCACAGCAAGTTCCGCACGGGTAAACTTGTCCAGCACAGCAACGTCTCCGCGCTGAACGAAATTTCCGCTCATAACGCACACAATATGCGTTGCTCCATTGCGCCGTGTTTCCTCAATATGATATGCGTGACCATTATGGAACGGGTTGTATTCGCAAACTATTCCGCTTATTTTCATTCTGCTAACTCCCTTATCTGTTGTTATATTATTATAGTTTAAAAAACAAAATTTGTCAAGATATAGTTAAAAAATAAATTTTAAAAAAATTTTCCAAAAAGTACTTGACTTTTTCTGAACAATGGTATATAATGAATATATGGTAATATTTTCGAAAGGAAATTCAATTTAATTATGATTATTTTAGTTGTTAATGCAGGAAGTTCTTCGCTTAAATATCAGCTTATTGATATGGCTGACGAAAGTGTTATCGCTAAGGGCAACTGCGACAGAATTGGTATAGATGGTCATATTGCACATAAAACTGCTGACGGCAGAGAACTCAATGAAGACTGCAATTTTCCAACTCATACAGAAGCTTTCATGAAACTTGTCGAAACTCTTACTACAGGCGACGCAAAAGTTATTGACAGCATGGACGAAATTTCAGCTGTAGGTCACAGAGTTGTACAGGGTGCTGACGTTTTCGATAAATCAGTTCTCGTTACAGACGAAATCATCGATAAAATCGACGAACTCCGTGAGCTTGCTCCCGTACATAACCATGCGCACGCTCTCGCTCTCCGTGCCTGCAAAAATGTAATTCCTGAAAACGTTCCGCAGGTTGTTGTGTTCGATACAGCATTCCACCAGACAATGCCCCCGAAGGCTTATATGTTTGGTCTTCCATATGATGACTATGAAACACTCCACGTAAGAAAATACGGCTTTCATGGTACATCTCACAGATTTGTTTCTTCTGCTCTCGCTGAGGCTATGGGCAGGGATATAAAAGATTTGAAAATCGTTTCATGTCATCTCGGAAACGGTTCTTCTATAACAGCTATAGACGGCGGAAAATCAGTTGATACCTCAATGGGTTTCACTCCCCTTGACGGCGTTGTTATGGGTACTCGTTCAGGTGCGGTTGACCCGTCTGCTGTTACTTACGTTGCGGACAAGCACCACTTCTCACCTTCTGAAATGAGTGACTATATGAACAAGAAATCAGGTTTTCTCGGTGTTTCGGGTGTCGGCTCTGATAACCGTGACATCACGGATGCCGCACAGCACGGTAACGAAAGGGCTAAACTTGTTTCCGATATGCTCGTTTACGAAATCAAGAAGTACATCGGCTCTTATGCCGCTGTAATGAACGGTCTTGATGCTGTTCTCTTTACAGGCGGTATCGGTGAAAATGCCTATGATGTTCGTGAACAGGTCTGCGAAAACATGGAATTTTTCGGTATAAAACTTGATAAATCGGTCAATGACGGTCTGAAAGGAAAACTCACAAAGATTTCCGCTCCGGACAGTAAAGTTGAAGTGTGGGTAGTTCCTACAAATGAGGAACTTCTTATTGCAAGAGATACGCTCGCACTTATTTCAAAATAAGCTATCTTCCAAAGTATTTGTTTTTTTGCTAAATTACGGGAAAAAAGCGGTTGAGTAATCAGCCGCTCTTTTCCTGTCTGCCTGTTTTTTCAATGAAAAGCGTAAGATAACGCAAAGTCGGTTCTGCTATGATTGAGAAATTCACGCACAGAAGTATGCACTGCACGGACATTCCGGAAACACTGAAAAATCCGCCGAGAAAAATCATGCTGAATGTGAGGAGAAGTCCGCATACAATCCATATCGTCCATTTTACTGCATTCATAGGTCTGCTTATCCTGAAAAGTATCATCATGCCGACAACGCTCATGAGGATTGTGGAGGCAGTCGAAATGTCCGCCTGCGACGAACTGAATATGTTTCCGAAAATTACCATAACAGTGACGATTATTGCATCCGTTATGCCTGCCGGAAGTGCTTTCAGCAGAATATTTTTCATGAAGTTCCCCCTGATTAAGTCATGATTAGGTATCTGCGACAGACAAAATCCGGGAAGACCGATTGTGAATGCGCTTATCAGCGAGATGTGCGCAGGTTTCAGAGGATATGTTATTCCCCAGAAGATTGTGACGAGTGCCATGATAAGAGAAAATATGTTCTTGACGAGAAAGAGACTTCCCGAACGCTCCAGATTATTGACAACCTTGCGCCCTTCCATAACAACGTCGGGCATTTTCGAGAAATCGGACTGGAGGAGTACAAGCTGTGAAGCCTGCGCAGAAGCCTCACTTCCTGAAGCCATTGCAATTGAACAGTCCGCCGATTTCAGTGCAAGAACGTCGTTCACCCCGTCGCCCGTCATTGCAACGGTGTGACCTGCTTTTTTCAGTGCAAGGACAAACTTTTTTTTCTGTTCAGGAGTAACCCTGCCGAAAACTGTATAGTGAGCGACCGCATTTTCTATTGCCTCATCTGTTTTCAGCGTTACTGCGTCGATATAATTTCCGGCATTCGCAATTCCTGCCTGCTTTGCGATTTCGGAGACAGTCACGGGATTGTCGCCCGATATTACTTTGATTTCAACACCCTGCTCCGCAAAAAATCTGAATGTTTCCGGAGCATTTTTTCTTATCGGATTTGCAATCGTGATAAAGCACAAAGGCACGGTCTCTGCCGTGAGTTCCTTGCCGTCGGGAGTTCCGTTATATCTGCCGAAAACAAGCACTCTCATTCCTTTCTGATTGATAATTTCCCTGTATTCCTCTGCTTTTCCGTGCAGGACAAATTCGGGCGCACCCAGAATATACGAACCGTTTTCAAGAGTAGTACTGCTGTATTTGAACTTCGACGAAAAGCCGGTACAGGAAATAATCTTCTGTCCGGTTGGCGAATGGAAATAATTCTTCATAGCTATCATCGTTGCATTGTCCGCCGACTGCGCAGAGGCAAAATCGCTGACAACTGACATAAGCTTGTCCGCCGGCAAATCCGCAACGGGAGTTACTTCCATAACTTTCATACTGCTTTCAGTGATAGTACCCGTCTTGTCAACGCACAGAACGTCAACTCTTGCGAGGGCTTCTATGCACTTCATATCGTGGACGAGTACTTTACTTTTTGCAAGTCTCAGCGTGCTTACTGCAAGGGTGGTACTTGCAAGCAGAAAAAGTCCTTCAGGTATCATGCCGATTACTACCGCAACCATCGACTGTATACTACTGCTGACTGTATTCATTTCAAGGTAATGCTGCTGGCAGTAAATCATCAGTCCTATGGGAATTATCATAAACCCTGCAATCTTGACAATTTTGTTGAGTGAGCGTATCATTTCCGACTGCTCGCCCTTGCGTGACTTCTTAGCCTGTGCCGTAAGCTGTGATATATAGGAGTTCGCACCGACTTTCTCAAGTCTCGCACGGCATTCCCCCGATACTATAAAACTTCCCGACATCAGAATATCGCCCGTACTCTTGTATATTTCGTCGGTTTCACCAGTGAGGAGTGCCTCGTTTACTGCGACAGTACCGTCAATTATAACAGCGTCCGCACTTATCTGATTTCCTGCACGGAACACGGCTATATCGTCGAGGACAACCTCCTTTGAGGGTACGGAAATTTCTGCGCCGTCACGGATTACAACAGTTTCAGGAGCGTTCATGACGGACAACTTGTCAAGAGTATTCTTTGAACGGAGTTCCTGTATAATGCCGATGAGCGTATTTGCAACAATTATCGGAATGAAAGTCAAATCCCTGTAAGTTCCTGCGTAGATAATCAGACAGGCAAGAATGACGAAAATCATATTGAAATAAGTGAAAGTGTTGTCCGCTATAATCTCACCGACTGACTTTGACGGCGGTTCAGGCGGAATATTGCTCAGACCTGCGTTTTTCCGCTCCTTTGCCTGTGCGGAAGTCAGACCCTTGTCGGCAGGTGCATTAATTCTTTCGGGTGATTTTGTTGCCATTTTTAATTCTCCTTTTTTGTCGATAAATATATTATAGCACGTCTGCGTAAAAAATACAACAGAATTTGACAAAAACATGATTTGATGATATAATATAATCATAAATTTTTCAGAGGAGTTATAAATTATGAACACTACAGCTTTTAAAAATGCGGATATTCTTATCCCGAATGAAACAATCGACATGAGCAGATGGGCGGTAATCGCCTGCGACCAGTACACCAGCGAGCCTGAATACTGGTGTGAGACCGAAAAGAACGTCGGGGACTTCCCGTCTGCACTCAACCTCATTCTGCCCGAAATCTACCTTGAGAGTGACAACGTTGCACAAAGGACGGAGAACATTCATTCCACTATGGACAAGTACCTGAATGACGGTATCTTCACGGAGTACAAAAATGCAATGATTTATGTCGAGAGAGTTCAAAGCAACGGCATTGTCCGCAAAGGACTGATTGGTGCGATAGACCTCGAAGAATACGACTTCAACAAGGGAAGTACTTCTCAGGTGCGTGCGACGGAAGCAACTGTCATTGAACGTATTCCGCCGAGAATTAAAGTCCGTCAGGGTGCGTCTCTCGAACTCCCGCACATCATGATACTCATTGACGACCCGAATTTCACTGTCATTGAGGGCGTTGACAAGTCCGCCATGACTAAACTCTATGAGACTGAACTTATGCAGAACGGCGGAAGTATCAGCGGTTATCTCGTGCCTGAAACGGAGCAGGAACGCATTGACAAGGCACTTTCCGCACTCCCCGAAACTTTCCGTGCAGAATACGGCGATACTCCCGTACTCCTCTACGCTATGGGCGACGGCAATCACTCTCTTGCTACAGCTAAGGAGTTTTATGAACAGCTTAAAAGAGAAAATCCCGACAAGGATTTCAGTAATCACCCTGCACGCTATGCCCTTGCGGAAATCGTCAATCTCCATAGTGAAGCACTCAAATTCGAAGCTATTTACCGTCTTGTGTACGACGTTGACTGCGACAAGCTGATTTCTGAACTGTCGGAAAATCTCAGTCTTTCGGGAAATCCTGCTGAACAGTGGGTTGAAATCGTCCGCAACGGCAAGGCAAGAAAACTCTATATCCATAATGCAACCTCAAATCTCTCCGTCGGCTCACTCCAGAACTTCCTTGACGGCTATATCAGGGAAAACGGCGGAAAAATCGACTACATTCACGGCATTGAGAACGTCAGGGCACTCGCCGAAAAACATAACGGTATCGCATTTATTCTGCCTGATATGGACAAGTCCCAGCTTTTCCCGACCGTAATCAAGGACGGCGCACTTCCACGTAAAACTTTCTCCATGGGTCATGCCGACGACAAGCGTTTCTATATCGAAGCAAGAAAAATAACTGAATAAGGAAATATTTATTAATTAGTTATAACTTTTAAGTGCAGGTCAGTGCAGGTTTCAGCCATTTTCTAAACCTTTCTCTTAAAAAAAATTTTTATAAATACTATTATAAAAACGCTTAAACCTGCACCAACCTGCTACTAATATGAAAATCATTTTCAAATTCAGGCAAAATAATTTCTATGGAGGAATATAAAATGAAATTCCACTATGCTGGCACATACAACGGCGACGAAAATTCACTCCCACAGCGTGAACACCCGTCGGGCTTTGTACAGTTCAGAGAACCTGAAATGAAAAAATTCGCCGTAATTATGAACATACTGGCAATAATAATAACCTTTGTACTTATTTTTATAGTTAGTTTCATATCAGGAAAGACACCAAGTTTTGCAGGAATTATTCTTGCACTTGTTTCGTTAGTCCCACACGAATTCCTGCACGCTCTCTGCTTTAAAAATGACGTTTTTATGTATCAGAATTTAAAGCAGGGTATGCTTTTCGTTGTCGGCACTGAGGATATGAGCAAGTTACGCTTTATTATGATGAGTCTTTGTCCTAATATAGTTTTCGGGTTTATTCCGTTTATATTATTCCTCATTTTCCCGAATCTTATAATTCTTGGAACTCTCGGAGCTTTAGCTATCGGAATGGGTGCGGGTGACTATTACAACGTATTCAACGCATTGATACAAGTTCCGAAAGGTGCAAAAATTTATAATTCAGGCTTTCACAGCTATTGGTACAAATAATAACAAAACACCGTCCTTTATGGGCGGTGTACCTGATAAGGAGATTTTTTATGAAAACAGGACTTGTCTTGGAGGGCGGTGCAATGCGTGGACTTTTTTCCGCTGGCGTTATGGACGTTCTTATGGAAAACAATATTACTTTCGACGGTGCTGTCGGAGTTTCGGCAGGTGCTTGTTTCGGGTGCAATTACAAGTCGGGTCAGAACGGCAGGGTTATCCGCTATAATCTTCGCTTCTGCCGTGACAAACGCTATTGCAGTGTGCTTTCACTGATAACTTCCGGCAATATGTTCAATGCGGAATTCTGCTATCATACAATCCCCGATAAACTCGATATTTTTGACACAAAAGCCTTTACAGAAAATCCCATGGAATTCTATACGGTCGCAACGGATATTGAAACAGGTAAACCAGTATTCCACCGCATGAGGACGGCTGATTTCCGTGAACTCGAATACATCAGGGCAAGTGCTTCAATACCATTGTTCTCTGAAATTGTCGAAATCGACGGCAGAAAATTCCTCGACGGCGGTATAGCAAGTTCAATTCCGCTGAAATTCATGGAATCTCAGGGATATGACAAGAATATTGTCGTACTCACTCAGCCACGGGAATATGTGAAGTCCGCAAGCAAGATACTCCCTCTGATTAAGTTAAAATATCGCCGTTACCCTGAATTTGTAAAGGCATTTGAGAAACGTCCTGCGAAATATAATGCGGAACTGAAGTACATAAATATGGCGGAAAAGGAGGGCAGAGCCTTTGTTATAGCTCCACCCGAAAAGCTCCCCGTCGGTCATATTGAACACAATATGGACATACTTCTTGAAGTATACCGTATCGGCAGGAATACCGCATTAAAACTGCTTCCGAAAATAAGTGCTTTCTCAGACAGCAACTCCCTTTGAAAAGCAAATTCTGCCGTCCGACGCTGAAATCCGCACAGTATCGCCTTTCTGAATGCATGAATTTATAATCATCTTCGCAAGTTCATTCTCAATCAGGTCTGTAACACGCCGTTTTATCGGTCTTGCACCGTATCTGTCAGTCTCCTTTGCCTGAGCGACCGCCTTTATTACGTCCTCACCATAGGTCAGGTCAATCCCGAGCGCACTCGCCCTGAATTTAAGATTATCAAGAGCCTTTGCGCTTATCTTCGTCAAATCATCAGTTTTCAGGCTGTGGAAGACGATAATTTCGTCAAGTCTGCCGACAAATTCGGGAGTAAAGTGCGCCCGAACTGCATCGAGGATAATATTTTCGTCCTCCTGTGCAGACTGCTCAAATCCAAGCGACTGCTTTCCGCCTGCGCCGATATTCGATGTCATGATGATGATACAGTTGCGGAAACTGATTTTCCGTCCGCTTGAGTCAGTCAGTATGCCGTAGTCGAGTATCTGGAGCATGATGTTCAGCACTTCCGTGTCCGCTTTTTCTATCTCGTCAAACAGCACGAGCGAATACGGACTTCTGCGGATTTTCTCACAGAGACTGCCGTTTTTGTCGTCATATCCTGCATATCCGGGAGGTGCGCCGATTATTTTCGATACGGAGTGCTTCTCCATGTATTCCGACATATCTACTCTGATAAGACTTTTCTCACTGCCGAACAGACATTCCGCAAGGGCTTTGGCGAGTTCAGTCTTGCCAACTCCCGAACTGCCCACAAACATAAACGATGCCGACGGTCTCTCACTGTCATGAAGTCCCGACTTTGCACGGCAGACCGCATTCGTCACTTTCTTTACGGCATACTTATGACCGATTACACGCTCCGACAAATTTTTTTCAAGAAACGAAAGTTCGATTGTATCTTCCGCCGTTATCTTGTTAAGAGGTATGCCGGTTTTCATGGAAATCACGGACAATATATCCTCTTCGGTCACAACCGCACTGCCGTTGATAATCTCATTCAGATTTTCTATGGTGAATTTTTTGTCCTTTAGTTTAATAAAATCACTGTCGGATTTGCGAAGTCCTGAATTATGGCGGATTTTCGCACAGGCACACGCTTCGTCAAGTACATCTATCGCTTTATCGGGAAGAAATCTGTCCGAAATATAGCGGACTGCAAGACTTACGGACAAATCAATCATCTCATCAGAAATTTCAACGCCATGAAAACTCTCATACTTTGATTTCAGCCCTCTCATGATTTCCATACAGCCTTTCAGGTCAGGCTCATCAATCTGCACAGGCTGAAAACGACGTTCAAGAGCAGTATCTTTCTCTATGGACTTGCGGTATTCCTCGAAAGTAGTCGCACCGATAATCTGAAGTTCACCTCTTGCAAGCTGAGGTTTCATGATATTTGCGGCATCAATTGCACCTTCCGCCGCACCTGCTCCGACAATTGTGTGGATTTCGTCAATGAAGAGAATTATATTTCCTGCGTTCACTGCCTCGTCAATGCACGCCTTGACACGTTCCTCAAAGTCGCCACGATATTTCGCTCCGGAAAGAAGTGCAGTCAGGTCAAGGGAGAAAATGAACTTGTTTTTGAGTGTATCTGGGACAAGATTGCGGACGAAAAGTTCAGCCACGCCTTCAACGATAGCAGTCTTCCCCACTCCCGCTTCACCGATAAGACAAGGGTTATTCTTGTTGCGCCGTGAAAGCACCTGCAAAACACGTTCCACTTCTTTTATGCGCCCGATAAGAGGGTCATTTTTTTTAATCAGCGAAATATCAGTCAGATTTCTGCCGTATCTGAACAAATTCGGAAGGTGTGAAGCCTTGGGCTTGACTGCCTCATACAGCTTTTCACGGACTTCAGCAGAGGAAATCATTTCAAGGCACGAGCATATACCGGTCATATTTCCGCCTGCTTTCCTGATAACAGTACAAGCACTGCACGACGGCTCACGGATAATCGCCGTGAGGATATGTTCGGGAGAAGTGAGTTTCTTGCCGTCGCTCTGAGCGATACCGCACGAATTTTCAAGTATTCTCTTCAATGCGGTAGTGAAGTAGCGGTAGTTCAGGATTGACGGAGTACCCATGCCGACAAGATTTACAATTTCGCACCGCAAATCATCGTAGGCAACACCATTCTCAATCAGAATTTCCGAAGCGTCGGACGTTCCGTCGCCTGCTATCGACAGCAGAAGATGTTCACTGCCGATATATGTGTGACCAAGTTCCTCGGCTGACCGAACTGCTCCCTCAATTATTTCAGCGGACTTTCTGGTGAATTTGTCTGTGTTCATAAAATTATCCTCCTGTTATATTATGCACTACTATATTATGCCACGTAATCAGTGCGATAACAGTCGAAAAAAATATTTCATGCAAAAATTGTAACACTTTTTTCCGTATGGCATAATATGTAATATGAAACGCAGACAGAGCGGTTCAAATACATCTTCAAAGGAGATATTTATTATGTGTAATTCATGTTTTGGTGGCAACAGCTGTATGTGGGTAATCCTTCTTATCATCATCTTCCTTGCTTGTGGCAATAACAACAACGGCTGCGGCTGTGGCAATAACAACAACAACGACTGCGGCTGTGGCTGCGGCTGCTGAAAATCTGCCAGATAACAAAAAACTGCCGGACTTATGTCCGGCAGTAATTTTTTATTATGAAACGACTTTGTTTCTTCTGTTGATGAGGACAGGCTCAGTCTTTTCGGTAACGCATTCCTTTGTCACAAGGACTTTTGCAATGCTTCCGTCGGAAGGAACTGTATACATGGATTTCATGAGTATTCCCTCAAGAATAGAGCGGAGACCTCTTGCACCTGTTTTCTGCGAAATAGCTTTCTTTGCAATTTCGATAAGTGCGTCGTCCTCAATTTCAAGTTCAATATCGTCATATTCAAACAGCTTTTTATACTGCTTGATAAGAGCATTTTTCGGCTCAGTGAGAATGCGGACAAGAGCGTCTTCGTCAAGTTCCTCAAGAACGGAGATAACGGGAAGTCTGCCGATAAATTCAGGCACCATGCCGAATTTAACAAGGTCTTTCGGGACAACCTGCTTGAAAATGTTGCTCTTTTCCTCTTTCACGGTTTTGATTTCACCGCCGAAACCGATAGGCGATTTACCTATTCTTTTCTGTATCTGATGTTCAAGACCGTCAAATGCGCCGCCGCAGATAAAGAGGATATTTCTTGTATCAATCTGCAAAGTCTCCTGATTTGGGTGCTTACGTCCGCCCTGCGGAGGAACGTTTGAAACAGTACCCTCAATAATTTTAAGAAGTGCCTGCTGTACGCCCTCACCGCTTACATCACGGGTAAGAGACGTATTTTCGGATTTTCTTGCAATCTTATCTATTTCGTCGATATATATGATACCTCTTTCGGCTTCTTTTATATCGTAATCGGCAGCCTGAATGAGACGGAGCAGAACGTTTTCAACGTCGTCTCCTACATATCCCGCCTCTGTGATTGTAGTAGCGTCAGCAATCGCAAAAGGAACGTTCAGGATTTTAGCAAGTGTCTGCGCAAGGAACGTTTTTCCCACGCCTGTAGGCCCTAAAAGAAGCACATTGCTTTTCTGGAGTTCGATATCGTCATCACTCTTCTGTTCCTCTTCGCTCTGGCTCATAATGCGCTTATAGTGATTGTATACGGCAACAGCAAGAGAGATTTTCGCATCGTCCTGCCCGATGACATAATCATCAAGGAAGTTCTTTATTTCAATCGGCTTGAGAAGTTTCATTGAAGACAGGTCGGCAGGCTTTTCTTTGCTTGCCGCTTTCTTCTGAGCTTTTGTATAAGCCGAACCATAAAGAAGTTCATAGCAATAGACAACGCATTCGTCACATATATTAGCATTTCCTGCGGAAAACATACTGTTTGTCTTGTTTTCGCCTTTACCGCAGAAACTGCATGATTTAAAACCTGCCATAATCAGCAAACCCTACCTTTTCTCAATAACCTTGTCAATAAGTCCGTACTCCATAGCCTCCTGAGCGGTCATATAGTTGTCACGCTCTGTATCAATCTGAATTTGTTCAATCGGCTTGCCTGTGTTTGCAGCAAGCATTTCATTCATTTTCTGGCGTGTTCTCACGAGGTGGTCTGAATGGATTTTAATATCAGTACACTGTCCCGAAATACCGCCGCCGCCGATAAGAGGCTGGTGAATAAGAATTTCACTGTTAGGAAGTGACAGACGCTTGCCCTTTGCACCTGCCGCAAGCAGAAAAGCACCCATAGATGCAGCCATACCTATACAGATAGTTGACACGTCGCACTTGATATACTGCATTGTATCATATATAGCCATACCCGCAGTGATTGAACCGCCGGGACTGTTAATATAAAGTGAAATATCCTTTTCACTATCCTGACTTTCAAGGAAGAGAAGCTGTGCAACAACAACACTTGCCGATGCGTCGCTTACCTGGTCTGAAAGCATAATAATTCTGTCATTCAGCAGACGTGAGAAAATATCGTATGACCTCTCTCCACGACTTGTCTGTTCAACAACATAAGGTATAAAGCTCATAATTCATCGCCCTTTCTTTGTTTCCTTTATCAGAAAAGTGCTGTCCCACTGTTTTGCGGGACAACATCTTATCTTATGTGCAGTTATTCTGCTGTTTCTTCTGAAGTTTCCTCAGCAGCGGAATTGTCAACAACAGCATTTTCCTTGACAATTTCAACAGCTTTCTGAACTTTAAGGTCTGTAACGAAATCGTCCATAGGAATAAATCTCTTTACTGTCTCAACGTCCATTTTGTTTGCTTCTGCAATAGGAGCGAGACCTTCGTTGATTTCGTCATCTGAAACCTCAACATTTTCAAGTTCAGCGATTTTTTCAAGTGCAAGGCGGAGTTTTACTTCTCCGACTGCTCTGTCTCTGTAAGTATCACGGATTGCGTCAACGTCCATACCTGTATACTGGCAGTAGAGTTTAAGGCTCATTCCCTGTTCCTGAAGCTGTCTTTCAAAAGAAGCAACGATGTCATCAATTCTCTGTTCGAACATACAGTTCGGAATAGGTGTATCAACCTTGTCAATAACAGCCTGAAGAACAGCATTTTCAAATGCGCTGTCAGCCTGCTTTACAGCAGCGTCTTCAAGTTTTGACCTGATGTCTGCTCTGTACTCGTCAACGCTGTCAAATTCAGTAGCGTCCTTGATGAGTTCGTCGTCGATTTCAGGCATTTCCTCATAGCTGATAGCCTTGAGTTTTGTCTTGAAAACAGCGTCCTTGCCTGCATAGTCTTCCATCTGATAATTTTCAGGGAAAGTAACATTTATGTCAAATTCATCGCCGATATTCTTTCCTACAATCTGGTCTTCAAATCCGGGAATAAACTGACCGCTGCCCAGTTTAAGCGGGTGGTCTTCGCCCTTACCGCCCTCGAAAGCAGTATCGCCGAAAAATCCCTCAAAGTCGATGATAACTTCATCGCCGAGCTGTGCAGGTCTGTCCTCAACTGAAACGATACGTGCATTCTTTTTTCTGATGATTTCAATCTGCTGATTGATGTCGTCCTCAGTGATTTCCTTGACAGCCTTCGGAGCTTTAATTCCCTTGTAATCAGCAATTTCGATAACAGGCTTTGTAACGCAGACAGCCTTGATTTCAACGCCGTTTTCCTTGTCAATTGAAGTAACTTCAACACTTGGTCTGTCAACGAGTTCAAGCTTTTCAGCAGTTACTGCTGCATTGAGTTCAGGATTAATCAGTGCATTGATTGCACCCTCATAGAAAACGCCCTCGCCGAATTCTCTTTCAGCAAGCTTTCTTGAAACCTTGCCTTTTCTGAAACCCTTAATCTGAATATTCTTCTTCTGTCTCTGATACTCTCTCTCAACAGCAGCCTCAAAAGCTTCTGCGTCGATAGAGATGACAAGTTCTGTTGTGTTCACATCTGTTTTTGTTGATGATTTTAACATGATAATCCTCCATTATATTTATATTATAGTATACATCATTGCGATACATGGAATATTATACCACATTCCGAAAAATATTTCTACTATATTTTACGACTTCTACATTTCTTACAATTCTACAATACTTTTTCGGGTTTGAATTGTATATAATCACCTGAAATCAAGTGAAAATTTATGCCGTCATACGTATTTTTTATTGCGAGTTCGTGTGCCGACCGCCCATGTACATGACCGTAGTAGCATTCCTTTATATTATAGCGGTACAGAATTTCAAGTATGTCATAATTGAAATTCGTGGCGAAAACCGGCGGATAGTGCATGAATACAATTGGTTCAAGACCTGCCGAAACAGCGGACTTTATTGAAGTCTCCAGTCTCTGCACTTCTCTTTTCAGGACTTTTTCGTCCTGTGTTTCGCCGTTCATATTCACCCACCCACGAGTTCCGCAAATTCCGTAAGTGCCGTAAGCATAGTGATTATTGTGAAGTATCTTTATTGTATCAAATCCCTCTGCGGACAGGAAATCCTCTATTTTTCTGACAGTCCCCCACCAGTAATCGTGATTGCCTTTGAGAATGATTTTCTGCCCGGGGAGTTCGTTTATAAATCTGAAATCGGGCTGTGCTTCCTCTCTTGTCATTCCCCACGAGATGTCACCTGCAAGCACAACCGTATCTTCACTGCTGACTGTTTCAAGCCAGTTCGACTTAATCCGTTCCTGATAATTTTCCCAGCCTGCAAAAATGCTCATCGTCTTTGACGGATTGCAGAAACACAAGTGCAGGTCGCCGATAACATACAGGCTCATCAGATACCGAGAGTTTTCAGAACATAGTCTTTCTGCTCTGATTTGTCGATTACGTCGTTGAAACGTTCAGGCTTGTTTCTGAGGTCGGCAAGTGCAGACGGTACAGGAATATCGGAAAGTTCCGCAATTCTGTCAACTTTCGCATACTCGTCGATGTCAGATTTGCTGTTCTCGATTGCCTCAAGCACTGCCGCACTGAACTTGTACGGACTTGCTGTTGACGCAATAATTGTCTTTGTGCTGTCGCCTGTAGCCTGCTTGTAATCGTTATAGACTTTCACTGCAACTGCTGTGTGAGTATCGCAGGTGTAGGAGTATTTCTCATAAATGCTGTGGATTGTAGCCTTTGTCTGCTCGTCGTCGCAGAAGCCAGCCCAGAACTCCTCTGTAAGCTGTGACTTAACGTCGTCGTTTACTTCATACCTGCCCTCTTCTGCGAGTTTGCCGAACCATTCATTGATTACAGCGTCGTTCTTGCCTGTCATAATGTAGAGAAGTCTTTCAAGATTGCTTGAAATAAGAATATCCATTGACGGCGATACTGTTGCATAGAACTTTCTGTTTCTGTCGTAAACTCCTGTATTTATGAAGTCCGTGAGAACGTTGTTGATGTTTGAAGCACAGATGAGCTTGTTTACCGGCACGCCCATTTTTTTTGCGTAGTATGCGGCAAGAATATTGCCGAAATTTCCGGTAGGCACAACAATGTTAATCTTGTCGCCGAGTGCGATTTCCTCGTCTTTCACGAGTTCAGCATAGGACGAAACATAGTAGACAATCTGCGGAACAAGCCGTCCCCAGTTGATTGAGTTGGCACTTGAAAACATCATACCTTTTTCGTCGAGTGCAGATTTAACGTCACTGTCTGTGAAAATAGCCTTTACACCGTTCTGGCAGTCATCGAAATTGCCCTTGATTGCACAGACCCCGACGTTTCCGCCCTCCTGAGTTTTCATCTGTCTCTTCTGCATAGGACTTACGCCGTCTTCGGGGTAGAAAACAAGAATAGATGTACCCTCAACGTCCTTGAAACCTTCAAGGGCAGCCTTGCCTGTATCACCCGAAGTTGCAACGAGAATGACTATTTTCTTATCGAGATTGATTTTCTTTGCGGAAGTAGTAAGGAAATACGGCAAAATCTGGAGTGCCATATCCTTGAATGCACAGGTAGGACCGTGCCACAGTTCGAGCATATATGTTCCGTCGAAAAGATGTGCGATTTCCGCAATATTTTCAGTCTCAAAGTTTTTTGTGGAATATGCGTTATCTGTACAGTAATGTATTTCAGCTTCTGTAAAGTCTGTCAGGTACTTTGAAAAGACAAAAGCAGCTCTGTCAGCGTAGTTCATTCCGCCGACTGCCTTTATCTCGTCAAGAGTAAGTGCCGGAATTTCTTCAGGGACAAAAAGTCCGCCCTCTGCTGAAATTCCCTGAGTAATAGCCTCTGCACTGCTGACTTTCACTCCGCTGTTTCTTGTACTGTTGTAAAACATAAAATCACCCTTTTATTAAAAAATAAAATTATAGCCTGTTGTATCATAGGCATTCTGTATGTAATCAATGCCAAGCACTTTTCCGCTGTCAATTATGACTTCCGCAACGTCGAAACGTGGCTGGAGTTCGGTGGGGTGCTTTATGCAGTAATCACTTGCGGTTTTTATAATAAGACCCTGCTTGCGCTTTGTAACGGCTTCAAATCCGCTTACCATACTGTCGGGCTTGCGTGACTTGACTTCGACGAATACGATATATTCCGCATTGACGGCAACTATGTCAATTTCTCCGCCTTTTATGCGGTAGTTCCTTGCGATTACAGTGTAGCCGTGTTCAGCGAGATATGCACATACACTCTCTTCGCCGATATTGCCGATTTCCATTTTAGTCATTCTTTTCACCTAAAATCTTTTTCAGAAAAGTTTTCCTGTGAACTTCGCTTGCGCCATACTTTATCAGCATTTCACGGTGCAGCTTCGTGCCGTAGCCCTTGTGCTGTTCAAAGCAGTATTCGGGATATTTTTTCGCAATATCTTTCATGTACCTGTCACGTGCGACTTTTGCAAGTACCGATGCCGCCGCTATCGATGCGGACTTTGCGTCGCCCTTGACAAGAAATTCCGCAGGAATATCAAGTTCGGGAAGTCTGTTTCCGTCAATCAGCGCAAACTGCGGCGGAATTTTCAGTCCCTCTACTGCACGTTTCATTGCAAGCATGGTCGCCTGTAAGATGTTCATTCTGTCGATTTCCTCAACGGTAGCCGTTGCAATGCAGTAAGCGTCTGCTTTTCTGATTATTTCGTCGTACAGACTTTCACGTCTTGTTTCTGAAATTTTCTTGCTGTCGTTGAGATAGTCAATCAGTACGCCGTCACTAAGCACGACTGCCGCCGCATATACATCGCCCGCAAGAGGGCCTCGTCCAGCCTCGTCAACTCCGCAGAAAACAGGCGTTTTCTTCCGGATTTCACTGTCATAGTCGAAAAGTTCCCTGTGGAGAATAATCTTTGTCATAGTTCACTCCTCCGGCGGTAACTCAAGCGTAATCTGCCCTAATTTTCCGCTCCTGAATTCGTCAAGCACCGTTATTGCGGCTCTCTCCGTATTGATTTCACCGCCTGAAATTACCATTCCACGCTTTCTGCCTACTTTTTCAAGAAGTGCAGGTCCGTCGTCGCTGTCTGAAATCTCAATTTTATAACGTTCTTTCAGGGAATTCGGATAATTTTCCGCAAGATAGCTGAGCAGTTTCATGGCAAGCGTTTCAATGTCAAGTATATCATCACTTATTGCTCCCGTGAATGCAAGCCGTACTGCTACAGACTGGTCCTCAAACTTAGGCCACAGCACTCCTGGCATATCAAGCATTTCAGTATTGTCTTTCAACTTAACCCACTGCTTGACCCTTGTAACCCCAGGTCTGTCCTCGACTTTCGCACGTTTTCCGCCTGCAAGTCTGTTTATAAGAGAACTTTTGCCGACGTTTGGTATTCCCAGAATCATAAGACGAACCGGTGCGCCTGCCATACCGTTCTTTTCACGCTTTTCAATAAGCTCCTTCAGCACGGTTGATTTAATTACCGGCATGAGTTTATTAAGTCCTCTGCCCGATTTGCAGTCAACCGCAAGAGCAGTGACATTTGATTTTTTAAAATAATTAACCCATGCGGAAGTTGCATTGCTGTCCGCAAGGTCGGATTTATTGAGCAGTACAATTCTCGGTTTCGACGAAGTAAGGCTGTCGATTTCGGGATTTCGGCTGCTCATTGGAGTTCTTGCATCAATGATTTCCACAACAGCGTCGACAAGTTTCAGATTTGAAGCAATCGCACGTCTTGTCTTTGCCATATGACCAGGAAACCACTGTATAGTTTTCATATCGGTATTTTCCATTTGTCCTCCTATTCAAGAGTACCGAATTTATCGAATGGTGATACTCTCAGCAGAATTTTGCCGACTATATCGCTTTCGGGAACAAATCCCATTTCGGCAGAACGGCTGTCAAGCGATACGGAACGGTTGTCACCCATTACGAACACATAGCCGTCAGGAACAGTCACAGGGTAATCAAATGCACCCTCGTCCTTGTGGGTAAGACCGTAAGTGAGGTATTCCTCGAAAATACGTTCACCGTCAACAAAGACTGCACCTGCTCCGAAATCTATGTCAACGGATTGTCCGCCTGTTGCGATAATTCTTTTAACAATTCTGCCGTTTGCACTGTCAAGAATACGGAGCGAATTATCGTCATTCAGCGTAACGCTTGTGTGCGAACTGATAACAACAATGTCGCCCTGCTGATAATCCTGCGGAAGAAGATTTGCAATAACCCTGTCGCCTGCCTCAAGCGTACTGCTCATGGAATTTCCCGATATTGAAAAAATTCTGACGATGTATGTTGAAATAAGCAGAAAGACAAAGAAAGTTATGATAAGTTCTTCCGTGAAATCAAGGATTTTCTTTAACCTTTCCATGAATCAGTAAGAATATCAAATTCACTCAGCGGAGAATATTTGACAATAGCCTTGCCGTAAATCTGGTCTTTTTTGATAAGTCCGACGCTCGCTGCACGGCTGTCCGTGGAATGATTTCTGTTGTCGCCCATGCAGAAGTAATAGCCTTCGGGAACTGTAATCGGATACTGACCTGTGAATGCGCCCAAATCAGAAGTTGAATTCGGTTCATTTATATAAGGCTCGCTGAGAAGTTCGCCGTCAACATAGACCTGACCGTCACGTATATCGACAGTCTGTCCGCCGACTGCAATAACTCTCTTGATGATACATTCGTCGATAGATGCAGTATCGGAAACGTAAGGCTTGCCCTCTGCATCAAGAAGATAGTTTTCGTCTTTTTCAATAACAAGAATATCGCCGTAATTAATATCGAGGTAAACGGTTGACATAAAAATCTTGTCCGTATCATTCTTTTCGGCTCTTATGCCTGAGTAATTCTTGTTAAGAGTAGGAACCATAGAATGTCCCACAATATTTACAGGGTGCAGGAGATAAGTGAAAATCATGAAAACCACGAAAACTGTAAGAATGGTTGACTCGGCTAT
Source organism: uncultured Alistipes sp. (assembly GCA_964460175.1). Classification (GTDB taxonomy): domain Bacteria; phylum Bacillota; class Clostridia; order Oscillospirales; family Ruminococcaceae; genus Ruminococcus. The sequence continues at coordinate 91,451 of CAYWPN010000002.1, forward strand.
TTCAAGAATATCTTTGGCAGCATTACTCTTTTCCTGCTTTTCAGCGTCAGTGTTTTCAGTTTCGGGGGTTTCTGCATTCTGCACATCGGTTTCATTTTCAACGGCTTCTTTATTGCTGTCCATAATTTACCTCACATAATGTTAATAATTAGCAAAAAAGGGACGTGAAGTCCCTGCGGATTGAGACGAACAAGCCGGCAGGAACACCGGCGAGTTCAGCCTGTAAACGATGTAATCAGCGGATTTGCTCTTTAACCTTTGCAGCCTTGCCAACTCTGTCTCTGAGGTAATAGAGTTTAGCTCTGCGGACTTTACCGTGTCTGATAACCTCTACCTTGTCAACAACAGGTGAGTGGAGCGGGAAAACTCTCTCTATTCCGCAGCCGTGAGCAACACGTCTTACTGTGAAAGTTTCGCTTATTCCGCCGTGTTTCTTGGCGATAACAGTACCCTCAAAAATCTGGATACGGCTTTTGTCGCCTTCCTTAATCTGTACGTGAACCTTGACAGTGTCACCTACATTGAACTGCGGAACATTTTCCTTCATGCTTGATTCGCTGATTAATTTAAGTGCGTCCATTTTAATTTCCTCCTAAATTTCCGAGCATTCATACCCAATCCCAAGTCGGTTCAGCATTACCGCACAGGACAAACCACGGCAGAGGACTGCTCAATTTAATGTCTTTCGGCATTAACTCTCATCTGCAAATTCGCAGACGGATTTCAAATGCTTTTATATCATAACACATTTTTCAAAAAAAAGCAAGTGTTTTCAGAAAAATTTTTCATTTTTTTCACATAAAATTTTTGTCCGGCGGATTTTTTCGGTTTCAAACGGCAGTTCACAGGAATTTTTCAACGCCTCGATAAAAAGCGTCGGATTATAGTTGGTCTGTGTACCGGCAGGAAGCCTCATCACCATGTCAACTGAACTTTCTGTGAGTTCACATGATATGACTTCAAGTTCAGGTTTTATGTCAACTGTTTTAACTCCTTTTTTCGTTTTCTTTTCAATCAGGATTTCAGGCTGATTTAAAAGTTCCTGCACCGCACCATAAAGCGACTGCACATCGTCCACCACAAGTGAGAAACTGTATTCCGCCTGAGTAATCGCCGTGATTTTCTTAACCTGCTCCGCTACCGAAATTATACGCATACCCTCAGGCATTACAGTATTAAGCCTGTCCTTTATTTCGTCAAGCGACATATTGTCGTCGGTTATATTGAAATCCATTATTTCGCATGAACTCTCAAATCCAAGCGACAAAGCAAGTGCAAAACTGTAATACGGGTGCGGATTGAAGCCCTCCGTATACCACACGGGAAGTTTTGAACGTCTGAAAATTCTCAGCATACAGCGGTTGAGGTCAAGATGCGATATGTACTTCGCTCTTCCCGATTTCTCAAAAACTGCTCTCAGTCTTAACAAAAACATTCCCTCCCCACAGCTTTATTAACTCCGCAGCCTGAACATCTCAGACGGCAGTTAGGCGTCGTAACTGATTTGTGCGCCGTTTTGTTTTCACGGATAAAAAATTCTTTGGTTACAAGGTAATCAAGGTGGTCCCAAGGCAGAATTTCGTCGTATTCAAAACGTCTGTTAGCGTAGAAAGCAGGGTCAACACCGCATTCCGCAAAAGCTTCGAGCCATAAATCAAACCTGTAGTATTCGCTCCAGCTGTCGAATTTACAGCCTTTCTTCCATGCAGTATAAATGACATTGCAAAGCCGTCTGTCGCCCTTTGCAAGCACTGCCTCAAGCAGACTGACATTGCAGTCATGGTAGCTTACCCTTATTTTTTTCGTCTTCACTGAACTGAGCAGAAGTTTCTGCTTGCGTTCAATTTCCTCACGGGTGTCCTGCGGTTCAAACTGAAACGGCGTGAACGGCTTCGGTACGAAAGTGGCACAGCTTACGGAAATCTGTACTCCCTTGCCTTTCGGGCGGTTTTCGATACTATAGAATAAGTCGATGATACGCTGTGCGAGTTCTGCAATGCCGACTATATCCTCGTCCGTTTCCGTCGGCAGACCCATCATGAAATAAAGTTTTACACTGCTGTAACCGCCCTCAAATGCGATTTTGCAGGTATTCATGATTTCCTCTTCGCTGACATTCTTGTTTATAACGTCACGCAGACGCTGTGTACCGCCTTCCGCAGCAAATGTCAGACCGCTTTTGCGTACTTTCTTTATTTTTTCAAGCAGACTTTCCGAAAAATTGTCAACCCTCAGCGACGGCAGTGAAAGATTTACTTTCTCATCAGCCGTATAATCAATTAATTGTGTTAACATATCGTCAATTTCAGAATGGTCACTTGTACTGAGTGAAGCAAGCGATACTTCGTCATAGCCCGTATTCTCGCAGAGGCACTTCGTTTCCTTACAGATAGTTTCGGGCGATTTCTCACGGAAAGGACGGTATATAAATCCTGCCTGACAAAATCTGCACCCACGTATACAGCCACGCAGTACCTCAACGGATACTCTGTCATGGACAATTTCAGTAAACGGAACAACAAAATTTTCAGGGTAATACACCTTGTCAAAATCCCTGATTATGCGCTTCCTGACTGTTTTCGGTGCGTTGTCCGTGACTTCAAGTTTTTCTATAGTACCGTCTGCCTTATAGCTGAATTTATAGAACTGTGGTACATATATCCCCTCAATCTGTGCCGCTTTCCTCAGAAAATCAAGTCTGCCTGCACCCTGCTGTTTCATTTCGTGGTACAAGTCCATGAGTTCAAGATTGACTTCCTCGCCCTCGCCCAATATGAACAGGTCAAAGAAATCCGCAAGCGGTTCGGGATTGCATACACAAGGTCCTCCTGCAACTACTATCTGTGTGAGTTCGTCTGTCCTGTCCTTTGCGAAAACCGGTATACCTGCCAAATCAAGCATATTGAGAACGTTTGTATATGACAGCTCATACTGCATTGTAAAACCTATGAAATCAAATTCACTTATCGGGTCAAGACTTTCCAGCGCATACAGGGGAATGTCATTTTTACGCATAATTTCTTCAAAATCAAGCGACGGAGCGAAACAGCGTTCACACCAGTAATTTTCTCTTTCATTTATAAGGGAATAAAGAATTTTCATTCCCAGATGCGACATACCGATGTCATAAGTATCTGGAAAACAGAACGCAAAGCGTACATCGACCCTTTTTCTGTCTTTGGTTATACTTCCGACTTCACCGCCGATATAGCGTGACGGCTTCTGCACTTCAAGCAGATGTTTTTCTATTTTATCCTTTAACATTTATTCCTCCATACAAAGTATTTTTCTGATTCTTTCGCATACAGGATATTCCCTTTCAGCAGGAAGCTTATCGGCGGTCAGAATTTCATTGTCCCTCAGACCTTTCAGATACCTGACATCTTCGGTTATGTCAGTTATTCCGGCTATCCATTCATCAATATATCTTCTGACAGCATCACCCCTCAGACCAAGCTGAATTGCTCTCACCTGCTGAGGATTGCCATATATATCACGGTCAGGGTCAAATTGACAGCGTACTTCCGAAACAGCAACTTTTGTTTTCCATTCATCACGGGAAATACCCATTCTTTTGTTATATGACGAAAGCACGGCATTTTCAAGAATTTCGTCAAATCCTGTCCGTTTTATGTCAATAGCAAGTATATGCTCCTGATTTTCCTTTTCAGCCCAGCCTGAACGGTACATCATCCATAAAAACGACGGCTTAATCCATGTCATACGTTCTCTTTTGAATGATTTTCCAAACGTTCCAAGTTTTACTGCCTCATTTGCAATACGATTGTTATAAGCCTGATATACTCTTATTGTAGAATCGTCATAAAATGCATTTATCTTCTTCATTTCATATTCTCCTCACTGAATCCGCATGGCAGAAAATCGGACAATCTGTGTGCGCCGTCCGCAAGAATTATCGGAAATCCGCCGCCGCAGAACTGACTCAGCACTTGCAGACAAGCTCCGCACGGAACGCATGGCTTTGAGAAATCATCTGTCCTGCTTCCTGCAACAGCAATTGCGGAGAACTTCGTAACACCCTCCGAAACTGCCTTGAATATTGCTGTACGCTCCGCACAGTTTGTCAGGGAATACGATACGTTCTCAATATTACAGCCCGTGAATATGCGACCGTCGGCGGAGAGAAGTGCCGCACCCACATGGAATCCCGAATATCTGCAATAGGCATTCTCAGACGCTTTGACTGCCACACTGAATAAATCATTGTATACCATATTATTTTCCTCCGACTTTTCTTTTTCTGCCGTCAGGTGTAACAATATATGTATTGTCAAGCTGTGCCGCAAGATTTCCGACAACAGACCGTCTGTATTCATTACGGAGTTCAGTCTGTTCAGCCTTTTCTTCGTCCGTAAGTCCGACAGACTTCGATTTTCTCGCCAGTTCATTAATTCTGCCGATTTTTTCCTGAGTCATTAAAAAATCCTCCTTTGTTTCAGATACTTTATATGTAGATTATACAGCAATATGCGACAAAAGTCAAGAAAATATAACAAAGCAAAAGTAAACTGTTATTATAATCATTCCGGTTTCCAAGACTGCATATGTGCTCAGAAGTGCAATTACAGGTGCGAATTCATGTTTTTCTATGCACGAAAGTTCGGGATTTTCCGCATCATATACAACAGGTACTTTTTCACAGCCTTCTTCATATTTTCTCAAAGGTGAAAGACTTCTGCACTCATATTTTTTACCGTCAATCTTGTATTCAATAACGCTTGAACTTCTGCTGCTGAGAGAACGTCTTATAAGAGTACCATAAGTGCGGATACCTTTTTTATGAAGCCTGATTACACGGCGTAACTCACTCGCACCCATATATATCCCTACTAACAAAGTCAGATTTAAAATCACAAGACCAAATACGAACATACCATTGTCAACGCCGAAAATCCACACACAGCCGAGAAATATAACATATGCAGTAAGAATGACCAAAAATATTCCGCAGAGTACCTTAAAAGTGATTTTTCGTGTGGACTCGTTTATCAGCAGGCATATAATTACCACGCATACTGCAATAATATGCCAGTATTCACAAAGCCATATAAAAATATTTCCCATATAAATCCCCCTTTTTATTATATTATACACCATATTAACAGGTTTGTCAATTTTTCAGAAAAGTCTTTACAAAATAAATTTTTTCTGCTATAATTATATAATAATATCATGAAATGAGGAATGAACTTGGCTAATAATAAAATCAGAAATTTCTGTATCGTTGCACATATAGACCACGGCAAATCAACTCTTGCCGACCGTATTCTTGAAAAGACCGAAACCGTTGCTGTGCGTGACATGGAAGAACAGCTCCTCGACAATATGGACATCGAGAGAGAACGTGGTATCACTATCAAAGCCCGTGCAGTCCGCCTTAAGTACACGGCTCAGGACGGCGAGGACTATATTTTCAATTTAATTGACACTCCCGGTCACGTTGACTTCAACTATGAAGTCTCACGTTCTCTTGCCGCCTGTGAGGGTGCTATACTCGTTGTTGACGCTTCTCAGGGCATTGAGGCGCAGACCCTTGCAAATACGTACCTTGCAATTGAACACGACCTGGAAGTAGTTCCCATTATAAATAAAATCGATTTGCCGTCCGCTGACCCTGAACGTGTATGCGCTGAAGTCGAAAACGTCATCGGTATTCCCGCAATGGACGCTCCCAGAATTTCCGCAAAAATGGGAATTAATATTGAACAGGTTCTCGAAAAAATCGTTACTGATATTCCTGCTCCGTCGGGCGACCCCGAAAAACCGCTGAAAGCCCTTATTTTTGACAGCTACTATGATGCCTACAAGGGCGTTATCATTTATGTACGTGTTAAAGAGGGCAGAGTAAAGGTTGGTGATAATATCCGTCTCATGGCTACCGGTGCAGTATTCACAGTCGTTGAGGCTGGCTTTATGGACGCTGTATCACTCATCAACAATGGTTCACTTGAAGCAGGTGAAGTTGGCTATATTTCCGCCTCTATCAAGAGTATAGGCGATACCCGTGTAGGCGATACGGTCACTAACAACGATTTCCCGTGCGATGAGGCATTGCCAGGCTACAGAAAAGTAAATCCCATGGTTTTTTCCGGAATTTATCCCGCCGACGGTGCAAAGTACGGTGATTTGCGTGACGCACTCGAAAAATTACAGCTTAACGATGCCTCGCTTTCTTTTGAACCTGAAACATCAATCGCACTCGGATTCGGTTTCAGGTGCGGTTTTCTCGGACTTCTCCACATGGAAATCATTCAGGAACGTCTTGAACGTGAGTACAACCTCGATTTGATTACTACTGCTCCGTCCGTTATATACAAAGTAACCATGACAAACGGTGAAGTGCAGTATATTGACAACCCTACGAACTACCCCGACCCTGCGCTCATTCAGACTGCCGAAGAACCTGTGGTTAAAGCAAGTATTCTGTCGCCGTCCGATTACGTCGGCAACATCATGGAACTCTGTCAGGACAGACGTGGCGTTTTTAAGGACATGAAGTATCTCGACGACACAAGAGTTGAACTTCATTACGAACTTCCGTTAAATGAAATTGTATACGATTTCTTTGACGTTCTTAAGTCACGCACAAAAGGCTATGCAAGTTTCGACTATGAAATGATGGGCTATGTTCCGTCAAAACTCGTCAAGCTTGATATACTTCTGAACGGCGATATTGTCGATGCGCTTTCATTTATTATCCATGCGGACAAGGCTTACGGCAGAGCAAGGAAAATCGCCGAAAAACTCAAGGAAAATATTCCACGTCAGCTTTTTGAAGTACCTATACAGGCTGCAATCGGCGGAAAAATTATCGCAAGAGAGACAGTCAAGGCTATGCGCAAGGACGTTCTTGCGAAGTGCTACGGCGGTGACATCACACGTAAGAAGAAACTCCTCGAAAAGCAGAAAGAGGGCAAGAAGCGCATGAGACAGCTCGGTACTGTTGAAGTTCCGCAGGAGGCTTTCATGAGCGTTCTCAAACTCGACAGTTAAACGGTGATTTTTTATGAAGTATGCCATAGATATATTGACTGCTGAAAGACAGGAAATTGTAAATGAACTTAAAAAGCAGGATACAGACAGAAACAGAAATCTTGAAAATCTCAGGTCAATTGACAAGGCTTTGAAACTGCTGAATATGTTTGAAAAAAATAACGTTGAAGATGTCAGCCGTTTTGAGTTTTTCCGTCTTCCTTTTAAAGAGAACTGTTTTGCAAGTTACAGAATTATGTGTGATAACGAAGCGCAGACTGTTCAGGATTTGCAGGACGAAAATATCGAGCTTTTTCCTGATGATATAATACTGAAAAGAAAACAGCAGAATTTTTTTAAAGGTGATGTCATGATTTTTAACAGAAAAGCAAAAAGTCTGAAAATGCGCAGAATGTATCAGCCTGAAGACAGACTGAAAAAAGTGCGCAGGACAAGACTTCTCAGAAATGAACTGAATACCGTTCCGCAGACACCTCTGCTTGCGGAACTTAAACCGAAAGGAGACTGAAATGAGCAGTATATATAATTGCCCTTATTGCAACAAGAAATCATTCAATCCGCTGACAAAAGCCATGGCAGGTCAGCTTAATTCAAGAGGAAAAGTCTGCATGGAATGCGGAAGACGATGCGTCAACGGCAAAGGGGCGACTATTTTCAATGCGGTTTTCTCAGTCATCGCATTTGCCTGCATTATAATCCTGTACCTCAATTCGCCGAAAACATACGGCACAAAATATGAGTGGCTTTATGTATATGAAATCCTCATAGACATCGGCATAATTGCACTTAAACTCATCGTCCCGAGACTTGTCAATGCGTTTTTCTTTAAATTAGCTCCTGCCATAAGAATTGAGCCTGTCAAATGAACTCGCTCGGAATTTATATTCACGTTCCATTCTGCGCAAGAAAATGCAGTTACTGCGATTTCTACTCTGTCTGCTATACAAAAATGCAGGCGGAACTCTATTGCAGTGCGGTTCTGCGGAATATACGGCACTATGCGGACAAATCAACCGTTGTTGATACGGTTTACTTCGGCGGCGGTACTCCAACTCTGCTTGCTCCTGAACAGATTTCAGCTTTTCTCACAGAAATAAAAAAATGCTTTACTCTTGCGGACAATGCGGAAATCACGATTGAAGCAAACCCGAATACGCTTTCCCCTGACAGACTTAGTAAACTCCGTAAAGCAGGCATAAACAGACTTTCTGTCGGCGTGCAGTCCATGAATAACGACGAACTGAAATTTCTCGGCAGAACTCATTCCGCTGAACGTGCGCAGAAAGCAGTCCTTGACGCAGTAAATGCAGGATTTGAAAATATTTCCTGCGATTTGATGATAGCCCTGCCAAATCAGGCGGAAGACAGCCTGAAAAATTCAATAAATATTTTAACTTCAATGCCTGTTGCTCATATTTCCGCCTATATTCTCAAAATCGAGGAGAATACGCCGTTCAACCGCCCTGAAATCAGAAATATCATTCCCGATGACGATACTACTGCCGAACTTTATCTCTATATGGTTGAATTACTTAACAAAAAAGGCTTTGCGCAGTATGAAGTTTCAAACTTCGCAAAACAGGGATTTGAAAGCCGTCACAACTGCCGTTACTGGAAATGCCTTGACTACTTAGGCATAGGCTCATCGGCACATTCATGCTACAAAGGCAGAAGATTTGCGGTGAAGCCCGATTTGCAGGAATTTATTACATCTGATGTCCAGCCAGTTGAAATCACGGACTGTTCGCCCTGCGGATTTGAGGAGTTCGCCATGCTCCGTCTGCGCCTTGCGGAAGGACTTAATCTCAGCGACGTAGGAAGTCACAGAAATGAAATTATAAAAAAAATTTCCCCGCTCGAAAAAGCAGGGTACATAAAATTCAACGGCGAAAATATTTCACTGACCGCAAGAGGATTTCTTGTGTCAAATTCCGTCATAGAATATCTTATTTTTTAACCTGAAAGTTCCCTGCGCATCTGTGCAAGGAGCTTTTTTTCTTTCCTTGATACCTGAACCTGCGTCAAGCCCATTATCTGCGCAGTCTTAGACTGAGTTAAATTTTTGAAGTAACGCAGTTCAATCAGCATTCTGTCATCTTCGGGAAGTTCAAGCATAATCTGTCTGAGTGCAAGCAGGTCGATTATATTTTCGTCAGGTGCTTCAACAGGAACATCAATCTGTCCCTCGTCGTCCGTTGCGGTAAGCGACAACAAAGGCTGTGACGCACATAACGCCTCCGAAATATCACTCTCCGCCTCACCCGTTATCTCCGCAAGTTCGCTGACTGACGGTTCTCTGCCGTTCGTCTGTACAAATTCAGAACATATTTTCTGCAATTTCATTGACAATTCTTTCAGACTTCTGCTTACATGAACACTCCCGCCTTCACGGAAAAGCCGTTTGATTTCACCTAAAATCACGGGGACGGCATAAGTCGAGAACTTCACTCCCCTGCTTATGTCAAAGGCTTTCACTGCCTTTAAAAGACCGAGACAGCCTGCGGAATACAAATCCTCATAATCAATTCCACGCCCCCTGAATTTGTTGGCGCATAGGTGAACCAGTCCGAGATTTTCCTCCGCAAGAGGTTTTGTTTCAACCGCCATGTACACTCAACTTCTTTCGCATGGTTACTGTAGTACCCCTGCCGATTTTGCTTTTCACCGAAAGCCTGTCCATAAAGCTTTCCATTACGGAAAATCCAAGTCCGGAACGTTCCTCTTCGGGAGCGGTAGTGAAAAGCGGCTGCATTGCCTGTGCTATATCCGGAATACCACAGCCGTTGTCCTTAATTCTTATGTATATTTCTCTGTTCGGAAGTAAGCGCACTGTTATTTTCACAGTTCCTTTTGAATTTCTGTAGCCATGTACTATGCAGTTAGTGACAGCTTCCGAAACAGCTGTGCGTATATCAGAAAGTTCTTCTACAGTCGGGTCTGCCTGCACCACAAACGACGATACAACTGCCCTCGCCGTTCCCTCATTCACTGACAGGGACGGCAATGTAAATCTGATTTCGTTAAGTATCTCCATTGTTTCACCTCAATTAAATTATTTTAACAATTCTTTCTACTCCTGAAATTTTCAGCATACGCCTGATATAAGGCTGTGGACTGCGTATCTCAAGCCGTCCTCCGCACTCCTTGATAAGTTTGTGCCTGCCTATAATCAGCCCTATGCCTGAACTGTCCATGAATGTAATACCGCTTAAATCTATTGCAAGGATATCAGGCTGCATTGTAATCACAAACTTGTCAAGTTCAGCACGGAGCATTTTTGCGGTGTGGTGGTCGATTTCACCGCTGAGGACTGCTATTGCCGTTCCGTTTTCGGATTTTATATTTACCTTCATTTTTCCGCCTCCGTCCTTTTGGATAGCCACATTATATCATTATATACCCGAAAAATCTGTCATAATCTGTCTGAATTTTTTTGCCGTTTACGGTTGAAATTTAACAAAATCCGTGTTATAATGTATTTATATGAACAATAAGGAGAAATCTGTTATGCCAAAACAATTCTGGAAAGGGAGTGCACTGCTTGCCCCTGTACCCGCTGCTCTCGTCACCTGCGGAACGCCTGACAAGCCAAATGTTTTAACTATAGGCTGGACAGGAATAGTCTGCACACGTCCGCCGATGACCTATATATCAGTACGCCCCGAAAGATTTTCACACGATATTATCATGAAATCAGGCGAATTTGCAGTTAATCTGACAACTTCCGCAATGGTCAGGCAGGTTGATTTCTGCGGAGTTAAAAGCGGTCGTGACACGGATAAATTTGCAGTCTGCGGATTTACAGCAGTACCGTCCGTAAAGCTGTCTGTGCCGATTATAGAAGAGTGTCCCGTATCGCTTGAATGCAGGGTCACGGAAAACAGACTTTTAGGCAGTCATACCATGTTTCTCGCCGAAATCGTGGGGATTGACGTTGACGAGAAGTACATAGACAGCAAGGGCGGACTGAATCTACAGCAATGCGGTCTCACTGCCTATGCTCACGGGGAATATTTTTCTCTCGGACGTAAACTCGGCGACTTCGGATTTTCAGTCCGCAGAAAGAAAAGACGCAAATCCAGATAATCAGGTCGCTATATCCTCGATAAACTGCTGCAATTCCCTCTCCGATTCGATTACAATACCCTCTGTAAGCTGTTCACGGTCGTATTCTGAAAGAAGAGAGAAATCGTAGTCAATCACCCTGTAAGGTACGGAGCTTTCTCCCTTGAATACTCCTATTCTGCCGTTGTATTCCTTCACAGTACACACTGCGGCAGGAAGTGACGGCGGCGTTTCGGAAATCTTCGAAGCAAGCCGCTGACGGTGCAGGGACTGCCCGAATGTGCAGATAACAATAAACCCCGATATTGTTATCGCCGTCATGATTGTGAGATAGATACGCTTGTCAAGTGAACCTGTCATATTATCGCTCCTTTGCTGAAATTGTTATGTTTATTATCACCGATTTTTGCTAAATTATACAAATCTGAAAAATTTTCGGACAGGCTATTAACAAATCATGATTTATGTGTTATAATAATATTATGTATATCAACTGAAAGGAGACCATCAAGACAAATGGCTGACTTAACTTACAATGACAGAAATGACAATGACAAGAAGAAACACAAAAAGAAAAAGAAAAGCAAAGTGCTGATATTTTTCCAGAAACTTCTCTCAGTCATCATCACTACGCTCCTGTCACTTTTTCTTGTTATTATCATAACAGGAACTATCGTTGCGACTGCCCTTACTGTATATGTACTAAGCTTTATGGAAGAATCAACAAGTATCACTCTCACTGAACTGGAATCGGGAAGCGATACCTACTTCTACGGTACGGAAATCAATGAGGACGGCGAAGAGGAACTTATTGTTCTGAAACGTATGAAAACAGACGTTCAGCGCATTCCGGTATCTATCGACAGAATACCTCAGCATACCCGTGACGCTTTCACCTGCACTGAAGACGAGCGTTTCTATCTTCATGACGGCGTCGACTACAAACGTACATTCTCCGCATTTCTCAACCTCTTCCTGCACTTCTACGATACCGAACAGGGTGGTTCAACAATCACTCAGCAGCTTATCAAGAACCTCACAGGGGCAGCAGGCGACAGAAGTCCGCAGCAGAAAATCCGTGAAATCTTTGCGGCCATGCAGCTTGAAAAGACCTACTCAAAAGACGAAATCCTTGAGGAATATCTCAACTTTATCGGTTTCGGCGGTCCAATCAACGGCATTCAGCTTGCCTCCACACGTTATTTCGGAAAGGACGTTGAGGAGCTTACTATTGCAGAGTCGGCTGTTCTTGCGGCAATCCCCCAGAACCCGAACTACTACTATCCGTTTGCCTACCAGAATGACTATGCCTATGACGAAAACAACAATCTTATTATCGACGGCAAGGCAAATAACAGAATACGTCAGGAACACGTTCTCTGGCAGATGTACAAGAACGGTGCTATTACCTATGATGAGTATCAGGAATCACTCGAAGAAAAAATAATGTTCACTGATTCAGACGAATATAAGGCTCTTCACCCCGAAGTAGACCTTGAAGAAATGGAACAGGAACAGACTGCTTATACATGGGAACTCGACGCTATGATGTGGGAAGCGGCAGGCTACCTTATGGAACTCTATAACATTGATGAACGAGAAGCCATTGACCGTATCACAAAAGGCGGTTACAGAATTTATTCTACTATCGACAGAGATATGCAGAGTTATGTTGAGGAAAAATTCCTTGATATGAACAACTTCCTTGATGCAAACTGGGTACGCCGATGGGTTGACCTTGACGGTGACGGCGAGACTGAAGAAGTCCTTCCGCACGTTGCCTTCACTGCCATGAAATACGACGGTTCTGTTATGGCAACTGTCGGTCAGTGGGGTGAAAAAAAATACTCTCTTGTCACCAACTACGCTGTCCGTGACAAACGTCAGATTGGTTCTACAATCAAGCCTATCTCGACTTACGGTCTCGCACTTGAAAGCGACCATATCCACTGGGGAAGTATGTACAGCGACAGTCCTCTGCCCGATGTTCTCGGAGAAGACGGTCAGCCATGGCCTAAAAACTACGGAAATGTAGCGGGTCAGGGAGCAATACACCCGATTTACTACTTCCTCCAGCAGTCTTTCAATACAGTGCCTGCACAGCTTTGTAATGAACTAACACCTGAAGCTGTATTTGAGTTCTCTACGGAAAAACTTGGTCTTGACCTGTACGGCGAAGGCAACGAATTCAACGACCGCAATCTTTCACCTCTTTCTATCGGTGCGCTGACTTACGGCGTTACTTTGCAGAATCTCGTAAACGCCTATATTCCGTACGGCAACGGCGGAACTTATTACAAAGCTCATGTTATCTCCAAAATAGAAGACGCTAACCACAACATTCTTATTGATAATACTACCGACACTGGAACAGAGGCTGTTTCCGATGAGACTGCGTGGGTTATGAACAGACTTATGAAAAATATCATCGACAACGGTACAGGTTCGACCGCAAGGCTCAGTTACAAAACTCTTGTCGGAAAAACAGGTACTACTGAAAACTGGAGTGACTCCGCTTTCGTCGGTCTTACCCGTGACTTTGCAAGCGGTATCACTATCGGTTATGAACAGTACAGAAACGACCTTTCCCTTCCTCAGTCACTTCATGCCTGCTCAATCTGGAAAAATGTCATCGGAACGTATGCTGACACAATGTTCATGGATACTCCTGTTGACTTCGACCCGTGCGAGACTGTTATTGCAGAGGCAACGTGTTCAGTAACAGGAATGAGAGCAGGCGCATACTGCCCGAGAGGTATCACAGGCTACTGGAAATCCACAAATGCTCCTATCTGTACAGGCAATCACTATGGTGTAGCAACTTCTTCAGGCGGTTCGTCATCAGGAAACAGCGGTTCGTCATGGGGTAACGACTACAGCGACGGAAATTCATGGGGAAACTCAGGCAGTACAGACGGCGATACCAGCTGGACTGACCCGAATGCAAGTACAGGCGGTGGTGATACTGGCTGGACTGACCCGAATGCAGGCGGAAACACCGGTGGCGGCGATACTGGCAGTGGTAGCACTGGTGGTGGCGATACCGGTGGCGGAAGTACTGGCGGCGGTGATGTTGGCGGTGGTGACACTGGCGGCGGTGATACCGGCGGAGGAGATACCGGCGGCGGCGATGTTGGTACTTGGTAAATCGAATAAACAAAGACAAAACCTGTCCTTACTTATGGTATGGGCAGGTTTTAACATAACAAATGAGGTGATTTTTTGAGTGATAAATTAAGACTTTGCTGTCCATGTCATTTCGGACTTGAAAGCGTACTGAAATATGAAATAAACAAAATCGGCGGTACTGATTTGAAAGTCAGCGACGGCAAAATAAGTTTCACAGGCGACGAAAATATTATGGCAAGGGCTAATATATGCCTGTCCACAGCGGAAAGAGTTCTGATTGAACTGATTGAATTCAGGGCGACTACTTTCGAGGATTTGTTTCAGGGAGTGCGTTCAATAGAACTGGAAAGATTTATCGGTATTGACAATGCCTTTCCTGTCAAGGGATATTCCCTCAATTCCGCACTGCACAGTGTTCCTGACTGTCAGTCAATCGTGAAAAAGGCTGCTGTCGAAAGACTTAAATCAAAGTACGGTGTCAGCTGGTTCAGCGAAACTGCTGCTCCCGTGCAGATACAGTTCAGTATATTGAAAGATATTGTCACGATATACCTTGATACGAGCGGAGCAGGTCTGCATAAACGTGGCTACAGAAAAAATTCAAATGCTGCGCCGATAAAGGAAACACTTGCGGCAGGTATTGTTGATTTGGCAAGAGTTCGCCCTGATACTATTGTATGCGACCCGTTCTGCGGAAGTGGTACGCTCCTGATTGAAGCAGCCCTGAAGGCACTGAAAATTCCTGTTGGTATCAACAGACGTTTCGCTGCGGAAAACTGGCAGTCAATCAATTCAAAAGTATGGCAGGAGGAGAGAAAAAATGCTGTCGAGAATGTTGACCGCTCCGCATCGTTTCACGGTATCGGATTTGATATTGACGACGCTGCTGTTGCCCTTGCCCTCGACAATGCGCACAAAGCTGGAATTAAGTCACGGCTGAAAATAGAACAGGCTGATATTACTAAATTCCGTCAGCCCGATGACTCCATTGTTATATGCAATCCTCCCTATGGCGAGAGACTTCTTGAACTCCGTGAGGCTGAAAATATCTACAGGCAGATGGGACGTGTTCTCGGTCACGGCGGAAACAAGCAGAGTTATATAATTTCTCCGCATGAACAGTTTGAGCAGTTTTTCGGCGAAGAAGCAAAACGCCGCCGGAAACTCTACAACGGCATGATTAAATGTCAGCTTTATATGTATTTCTGAGACATCTCACGGCTTTGCTTTATCCTGTGCGCTGTCCGATATGCAATAAAGTCATAGGCGCAACGGACAGTTTCTGCAATAAGTGCGAAGACGGTCTTGTAAGATATAACGGCAGTCTGATAATACCGAAATCAAAGGGGTTCATTGCTGCATTTGAATATAACGACAAAATTTCTCCTGCAATTTTTATCATGAAAGACGGTATAGGCGGAAACGCTCCGTATGCGCTTGGCACTTCAATTGCGGAACGGATAAAGTCTGCAAATATTACAGCTGATTTTATCGTGCCTGTACCGATGTACCGTGAAAATCTCCGCAGACGTGGTTATAATCAGTCGGAACTTATTGCAAGGGAAGTCGGGCGCATACTTGATATCGAAATCCGCACAGATATTGTCTCAAAGAACAGAAAAACTCTTCCGCAAAAAGAATTAACAAAAGCACAGAGAAAAGTAAATCTCAGAGGAGCATTTTCGGTCTCTGACAAAAAGGAAGTACAGAACAAACGTATTCTTATTGTAGACGACGTATGCACAACAGGTTCAACGCTTTCGGAAATCGCAAATCTGCTGACTGAATGCGGTGCGGAAAGTGTTTTCTGTGCCTGTGCGTGCAAAACTCCTGAACTGAAAAGAGGTGTGAAAAATGAACCATGCTGAAAAAGCCTGCCAGTTATTTAAAGAAGGACGGAACTGCTCACAGGCTGTATTCACTGCTTTCTGCGACGTTACGGGAATGGACGAGGAATTTGCCCTCCGCTTGTCATCTTCATTCGGCGGAGGAATGGGCAGAATGCGGGAAGTATGCGGTGCTTGTTCCGCTATGTTCATGATAACCGGTATACTATATGGCTATACTTCAAAAAATGACATCAATGAAAAAGCTGAACACTACCGCCGTATACAGTATCTTGCGCAGGAGTTCAGAAATCAGCACGGGACTATCAACTGCCTTGAACTGCTGAAAAATCTCAGTGTTGACAAAAATCCCGTACCAGAACAGCGTACTGAACAGTACTACAAAGTGCGTCCGTGCATCAGATTTGTGCGGACTGCTGCGGAAATTCTTGACAGGTACATCGACGAACACCCATACGAAAAAAAGAACGTCTAATCGTTCTTTTTTTATTTCCGGTACTTGACAAATGCAGTTATATATGATATAATCTAAAAATGAAAATGATTATCAATTTTAAAATGGAGTGTATTATGTTAAAAAAATTTATAGCTTTACTCATTTCAACCGCTTTATTTACAGGCTGTTCCGCCACGCAGAAAGATGACGACAAAATAGATATAGTCTGCACGGTTTTCCCTGCTTACGACTGGACAAGACAGATTATCGGCGAAAGCGACAGCGTAAATCTTACTTATCTGCTCAGCAATGGCTCTGATTTGCATAGCTTCCAGCCGACTGCCGATGATATAATAAAAATTTCGGACTGCGATATATTTATCTACGTCGGCGGTGAGTCTGATGCATGGGTTGAGGACGCTCTTGCAAATGCAGTCAACAAGGATATGAAAGTTATAAATCTGCTCGACGTTCTTTCCGATACCGTCGTTGAGGAGGAAGTAAAAGAGGGTATGGCTGACGAGCATAATCATGAGGGCGAACACGAAACGGAGTACGACGAACACATCTGGCTTTCACTCAGCAACGCCGAAAAATGCGTTACTGAAATCGCAAGCAGGATTATTTCTGCTGATACTGAAAATTCGGAAAGATATTCAACAAATGCCAATATGTATATAACGGACTTGAAATTCCTTGACAACAATTTTCATGAACTCTTCGACAGCAACTCCCAGACGCTTATTTTCGGCGACCGTATGCCGTTCAGATACTTTATTGACGACTATAATCTTGACTACTATGCCGCATTTACAGGCTGTTCCGCCGATACTGAAGCGAGTTTCCAGACAATTACTTTCCTTGCACAGAAAGCCGACGAACTCAATGCAGATACAATTTTTGCAATTGAAAATTCCGACTGCACAATCGCCGACGCTGTAATCGAAAATACGCAGTCCAAAGCGCAGAATGTTGCTGTACTCGATTCCGCACAGTCCGTCAATCAACAGCAGATAGACGACAGTACAACTTATTATTCTATAATGAAAAAAAATTATGAAGTTCTGCAAGAGGTGTTCCAATGAGTAAACAGATAATTTGCAGAAATGCCGTTCTCGGTTACGAAGACGGCATTGTCACTGAAAACCTCAATTTCACCGTTAATAGCGGTGATTATCTTTGTATTCTCGGCGAAAACGGTTCGGGAAAAAGTACGCTGATTAAAGCCCTCCTCGGACTTAAACCGCAGATAAGCGGTGAAATAACGTGGTGCGACGGCTTTTCCGCAAGAGATATAGGCTATCTTCCTCAGCAAACTCCTGTCCAAAGGGACTTCCCTGCCTCCGTGCGTGAAATCGTACTGTCAGGCTGTCTGTCGAAAAAAGGCTTCCGCCCTTTTTATACTTCCGCAGAGAAAAAACTTGCTGACGATACTATAAATCAGCTCGGAATTAAAGAACTCGCCGACAGGTGCTACAGGGAACTATCAGGAGGTCAGCAGCAGCGTGTACTGCTCGCACGGGCATTGTGTGCTACTGATAAAATGCTCCTGCTTGACGAGCCTGCAACTGCTCTCGACCCTCACGCACAGCTTGAATTATACGAACTCATCGCAAATCTTAACCGCAAAGGAACTTCAATCATCATGGTTTCCCACGATATTCAGGCATCGCTCAAGTATGCCACCCATATACTCCACATATCAAAAACACAGCTGTTTTTCGGGACAAAATCCGAATATATAAACAGCGATGCCGGTCGTGCATTCATGGAAACGGAGGGATTTTAATGGATACACTTGAATACTATTTCTCCTTCCCTTTTGTGCGTTACGCTTTTATCGTCGGACTTCTTATCGCCCTCTGCTCCTCACTTCTCGGCGTACCCCTTGTGCTGAAACGCTTTTCTTTCATAGGTGACGGACTTTCCCATGTCGCATTCGGTGCAATGGCTGTCGCCGCTGTCACCGGAATTACCAACAGAACTATAATTATTCTCCCTGTTACCGTAATTTCCGCCGTGCTTATCCTCAGAACCGGACAGAATACAAAAATCCGTGGCGACGCTTCAATTGCCGTGATTTCAGTATCGGCTCTTGCTGTAGGCTATATGCTTATAAACAGATTCCCTGTTTCGTCAAATATTTCCGCCGATGTCTGCGGTTCACTCTTCGGCTCAACTTCAATTCTTACACTTAACAAAACAGATGTTCTGCTATGTACGATTATGTCAGTTATAGTTCTTGCTGTGTTTGTCCTGTTCTACAATAAAATTTTCAGTGTGACTTTTGACGAAAATTTCGCAAAAGCTACGGGAATAAAATCCGACAGCTATAATCTCATGATTGCCATTATTACAGCAGTCATCATAGTTCTTGCCATGAACCTCGTCGGTTCACTGCTTATTTCCGCACTCATTATCTTTCCGGCACTCTCTGCAATGCGGCTTTTCAAGAGTTTCAAAAGCGTGATTATATGCTCCGCCATTACTTCTGTGGTCTGCGCATCGGCTGGAATTATCCTCTCAATAATATTTTCCACGCCTGTCGGTGCAACTATCGTTGTCGCTGACCTTGCTGTATTTCTGATTTTTTCCATAGTTTCAGCCTTTTCTCAGAAGTCAAGATAAACAGAAATCCCGTTCTTTAAAGAACGGGATTTTTTATATCGGGACTGATTTGTTTTTAATAAAAAAAGTCCCTGAAAACAAGGACTTTCTGTGGCGTGCCTGGAGGGATTCGAACCCCCGACCTACTGGTTCGTAGCCAGTCACTCTATCCAGCTGAGCTACAAGCACATCATTTCAACAATATATATTATACACTATCGTTCGGCAAAAGTCAAGTATTTTCCGGAACTTTGTACGCTTGTCCTTTTATTTCCACAAAATTACATATAATTTGTAAAAAGTGCCGTTTTCTCAAAATTCTATTGACAAATCCGAAAATGCGTGGTATAATAATTTATGTTGTGTGAGACATTAGCTCAGCCGGTAGAGCATACGCCTTTTAAGCGTAGGGTCGAGGGTTCAAATCCCTCATGTCTCACCAATTTTGTCAAAATATGAGACATTAGCTCAGCCGGTAGAGCATACGCCTTTTAAGCGTAGGGTCGAGGGTTCAAATCCCTCATGTCTCACTGCGAAAGCCTGTGTTCTTTTCAGAATACAGGCTTTTCTGGCACATATAAAAAATTCCCGTGACTGAAAAATCACGGGAATTTATTTTAACTGTTAATCAGTTCTTCAAAAACTTTTATGTAGTTTTCGGCAGGAACTTCCCAGCTGTAGTCGCAGTTCATAGCACGGAGTACAAGTTCATTCCAACGCTCTTTGTCGTCATAATCACGTTTAGCACGGCGGACAGCGTCAAGCATATCGTCCGCATTGTAAGTCTTGAATGTAAATCCGTTGCCGTCTGTTCCACCGTTGTCACGCACGGAATCACGGAGACCACCTGTTTCACGGACAATAGGCGGAGTTCCGTATCTCATGGCTATCATCTGTGCAAGTCCGCAGGGTTCATTCTGTGAAGGCATGAGTATCATATCCGCACCCGCATAAATAATTCTTGCAAGTTCGGGAACATAGCCTGTTGTGACAGATACTTTGTCAGGATAACGGCGTGCCATTTCTATGAAAAATTCCTCATAGATTTTCTCACCGCTTCCGAGAACAGCAAACTTAAATCCAAGTTTTATGATTTCATCGAAAACCGAACGAATGAGGTCAAAGCCCTTGTGCTGTACAAGTCTTGATACTATGCCTATTATCGGTGCATCGTCAACAGTAAGACCAAGTTCGGTAAGCATTTCACTTTTGCACTTTGCCTTTCCCGAAAGGTTATCCTTTGAAAAACGCCATGCAATAGACGGGTCTTTTTCGGGATTATAACTGTCTGTATCAATACCATTGAGAATGCCTGTAAGTTTATGCTGTTTCTGGACAAGTATTCTGTCAAGACCGTATGAATACCACGGGTCAAGAATTTCTTTTGCGTAACTCGGCGAGACTGTAATAATTCTGTCCGCTGTTTCAAGCGCACCTTTCATCATATTGATATAGCCATCATATTCAAGAATACCCATATTATGCACAGGAATGCCCATAAGTTCACTGAGTACTTCCTTGCCGTACTTTCCCTGATATGCGATATTGTGAATTGTAAATGTTGTCTTGATATTGCTGTAGCCCTGCTGATACTTATAATAAATCTGCAAATATACAGGAATAAGTGCAGTCTGCCAGTCGTTACAGCTGATTACATCAGGCTTGAAACCGATATGTTTCAGCATTTCAACAACTGCCCTGTCAAAGAATACAAAACGTTCACAGTCGTCATAGAAACCGTAAAGACCGTCTCTATTGAAATAATACTCGTTATCAATGAAATAATATCTGATGTTGTCATTTTCGAGCATATATATTCCGCAGTACTGTTTGCGCCACGAAACATCAACAGTAATATTTGTAACAAAGTCCATATATCTGCGGTGTTCGGGCTTGATTGAACTGTACAGCGGAATAACTACAGCGCAGTTATGTCCTTTCTGACAGACGGCTTTCGGCAGTGAACCGACTACTTCAGCAAGACCGCCTGAGGCTGAATAGGGTACAGCCTCGCTGGCAGCGAAAAGTATATTCATATCATCATCAGCAACCTTTCGGAATGGTTAAGCCTTTGCATTTTTCGGAAGATATGACGGACAAGTTTCTGAACCTGCCAGAATTTTATTGTCGCTGATTTCAACGTTCTTGTCAGTAATTACAGAAGAGATTGTGCAGTCGTTTCCGATAACAGTACCCTGCATGATAACGGAATCTTTTACAACAGTACCCTTGCCGATTTTTACTCCTCTGAATATAACAGAATTTTCAACAGTTCCCTCAATCATACAGCCGTCTGCAATAAGAGAATTTTTTATATCGGACTCAAGACCGTACTTTGCAGGGGCATTGTCGCCGACCTTTGTGTATACAGGTCTTGCAGGATTGAAGAGTGCATTTCTTGTTTCAGAATTGAGAAGCATTTTGCTTGCAAAATAATAATTATCAATGCTGTCAATACGCACAAAGAAATCCTTATGCTCATAACCCATAATCCTGTACTCACTGTTTTTGTTCTGGAGAATTTCTCTTGTAAAACTGTAGACATTCTTGCTTGCGGAAGCCATAACAATCTTCTTGAGGAGTTCCTTGCTTATGATAAGCATATCAAGCCACTGATTGCATTCGCCAGACATTTCAGGGTCAACGAGAACGCCATTGATAGTGTTGTCCTCGCCGAACTGTAAAATAGTTGCACACTTATCCTTTGCGCTGTCATAGTATGCCTTGCTGTAAACAAGAGTGATGTCAGCTTCTGTGTCCATGTGCTGTTTGAGAACGTCGTTGAAGTCGATAGTTGCAACAACGTCGCAGTTTGAAAGAATTACATACTGTGCCTTTGAATGCTCCACAAAACTCCATATATTGTTGAGTGCGTCAAGTCTGCCCTTGTAGATACCACCTGTCTGACTGTATGGCGGAAGTAAGTGAAGACCGCCTTTTTTGCGTGCTAAATCCCAGTCTCTTCCCGAACCGAGATGGTCGAGAAGTGAACCGTAGTTTGACTTTGTGATAACGCCGACTTCTGTAATTCCTGAATTTACAAAATTTGAAAGCGGAAAGTCAATAAGTCTGTAACGTCCGCCGAAAGGGATAGAACCCATAGTTCTCTGTCTTGTGAGTTCGCTTACATACGCATCGTGCATACTTGCGAAAATAAGACCCAAAACATTATAATTTACACTGCTCATATTCGTGAATACCTCCGCTTATATGTTCTCGCCGATAATCTGCTTAGGCTCAACAGATTTACCGCCTGATACTGTTACATTATGACCGACAACTGCAATTCCCCAGTCGTCTCTGTTCTCAACCTGTTCGGGACTTCTGCCGATGTGTGCATTTCCCTCGATTACACAGTCACTGCCGACAATAGCATACTCAACAACAGCACCCGACTTGATAACAGTTCCGGGCATAACAATACTGTAGTTTACAGTTGCGCCCTCTTCAATTGTAACTCCTGCAAAGAGAATTGAAAAATCAACAGAACCGTCAACACAGCTGCCTTCTGCAATCATAGAATTTTCAACCTTTGCATTTTCGCCGATATACTGCGGCGGCATATAATTGCTTCTCGAATATATTTTCCAGTTCTTGTCATAAAGGTCAAGCGGAAGTGACGGGCTGAGTAAGTCCATATTAGCCTCCCAGAGGGAATCGAGTGTGCCAACATCTTTCCAGTAACCCTCAAATTCGTATGCAAAAAGTCTCTGCTTGTCACGAAGCATTGAAGTGATGATGTCTTTTCCGAAGTCTTTTGACCACTTTTCTCCCCTTTCACGCTTTGCGTTTGCGTCATTTTCATTTTCGATAAGATACTTTTCAAGCTTATCCCAGCTGAATACATAGATACCCATTGAAGCAAGCGTTGATTTCGGCTTTGCCGGCTTTTCAACGAAGTCTGTCACCTGATTTTTGTCGTCGCATATCATAATGCCGAAACGTGAAGCCTCTGCAAGCGGTACGTCAATAACAGAAATTGTGCAGTCTGCATTGTTTGCAATGTGGAAATCAACCATTTTTGAATAGTCCATTTTGTAGATGTGGTCTCCGCCGAGAACTACAACATAATCAGGATTGTAACGTCTAATAAAGTTCATATTCTGATATATAGCGTTTGCAGTACCTTCATACCATGATGCGCCTGCCTGTGATTCATAAGGTGGAAGAACATGAACGCCGCCGTTCATTTTATCCAAATCCCAAGGCTGTCCGTTGCCGATATATTCATTGAGGACAAGCGGCTGATACTGTGTAAGGACTCCTACTGTATCAATTCCGGAATTTGTGCAGTTTGAAAGCGGGAAGTCAATGAGACGATATTTTCCGCCGTATGGTACAGCAGGCTTTGCTACGTTTTTTGTAAGAGCGTACAATCTGCTTCCCTGACCGCCGGCAAGCAGCATTGCCACAACTTTTTTCTTAGTATACATTAAATATTCCTCCTGATATTTAAATTTATTAATTATATTACTTAGCCTCAGCAGAGACTTTCTTTTTTCTTGTAGTCGGCTTTTTCGCCTTTACTGCATTAACAGCAGGTTCTTCCGCCTTGACCGTCTTTTTTCTTGCAGTTGTTTTGAGATACATAACGGAAAGGGGTGCAAGCGTCATGGAAATACTGTCATCAAAGCCGTGCATCGCTTCCTTTTCGGATTTATAGGACTTAGCAGAAAGACCCTTTCCGCCGAATTCCTCCGAATCCGTATTGAATACGACTTTATATGTACCCTTTTTCGGCACGCCGATACGATAGTTATCACGCTGTACAGGCACAAAATTGCACACTGCAATAATTTCGTCGCCGTTGTCGTCGATACGTCTGAACGCAATAACACTCTGCTTGGTGTCGTCGTTGGAAATCCAGCTGAAACCGCTCCATGAGTCGTCATTCTGCCACAACGGAGCATTTTCCTTATAGAATTTATTCAGTTTTTCGGAATATTTAAGCATTGTGCTGTGTTCGGGAGTATCAAGCAGCTGCCAGTCGAGCTGTGTCTGATAATTCCATTCGTTTTTCTGTGCAAATTCCTGTCCCATAAAGAGAAGTTTCTTTCCGGGGTGAGCCATCATGTAAGCAAGGAATGCACGGTATGAAGCGAATTTATCGAATTCAAATCCTGGCATTTTGTTAATCATTGAACATTTGCCGTAAACAACTTCGTCATGGGAAATCGGCAGGATATAATTTTCCGAGAAAGCATAGAAGAACGAAAATGTAAGCTTGTCATGATTGAATGAACGGTAAATCGGGTCGAGTTTCATATAACTCAGCATATCGTTCATCCAGCCCATATTCCACTTGAAATTAAAGCCAAGACCGCCGATATTTGTTGGTTTTGTAACCATAGGCCACGCAGTTGATTCCTCAGCAATCATAAGAGCGTCAGGGTGTTTTGAGAAGATAGCTTCGTTAAGTCTTTTAAGGAATTCAACAGCTTCGAGATTTTCATTACCGCCGTTGATATTTGCAACCCATTCGCCGTCACGTCTGTCATAGTCGAGATAGAGCATGGAGGCAACAGCATCAACACGCAGACCGTCTACGTGCATTTCAGTAAACCAATAGTTTGCGCTTGAAATAAGGAATGAGCAGACCTCTGCTTTTCCGAAATCGAAAACATGAGTTCCCCATGCCTTATGTTCTTTTTTGCGATTATCGGTATATTCATAACAGCAAGTGCCGTCAAATTCATAGAGACCGCAGGCATCTTTCGGAAAATGTGCAGGAACCCAGTCAAGAATAACACCAACTCCTGCCTCATGGAGCATATCGACCATTTTTCTGAAATCATCGGGAGTTCCGTAACGTGAAGTAGGAGCGAAATATCCTGTAACCTGATAACCCCATGAGCCGTCATACGGAAATTCTGTCAATGGCATGAACTCAACATGGGTGTATGACATTTTTTTGAGATAAGGAATAATTTCTCTTGCAAAATTTATATAAGAAGTGAAAACATTCTCTTCGCCTGTGTTTTTCCATGAATTGAGATGGACTTCATAAACATTCACAGGGCTTTTATAAATTATTTTTCCTTTCTTTGATTCAAACCACTCTGCATCGTTCCATTCATAGCTGCTTTCATAGATTTTTGATGCATTGCCGGGACGGGTTTCAAAGTGGTACGCATACGGGTCGGACTTAAGAATTATTCTGCCGTCCTTTGTTTCAATGCTGTATTTGTAGATGTCAAACTGTTCGATTTTAGAAATATCAGCCTCCCATATTCCGTCTGAAATAAGTTTCATGGGATTTTTATTTCTGTTCCATTCGTTGAAATCACCTACAACTGAAACACTTACGGCATTAGGAGCCCATACTCTGAACGTAAAAACCTTGCCTCTGCCTTTTTTTCGGGAATGCACACCAAAAAATTTCCATGCTTCATAATTTTTTCCCTGATAAAACAGGTAAAGCGGAAAATCGTTAGGATTGTTATTTTTATTAACTGACATAAATATAGCCTCCTTCGCTATTTATATTCTACCACAATTTCATAAATCATTCAAGTTTTTTTGCAAAAATGCACAAAAATTCAGACAAAGTGATAAATATAACTTGTTGTTTTTGTTAATTTTGCCATATTTTTCATTGTTAGCACAAACAAATTAATAAATAATTTCACATATCAAAATCACAAAAAAGTTAACTAAGGTAATCAATTCGACTATTGTTCATACGTTTATTTTAACTTTCTGCGGCATTTATTTTTATTCCGATAACAGTAATATCATCGGAATGAAGAGTGGGATTGAAAACGTCCGCCTTTTCTGTTATTTCACGGACAATATCCCTGATACCATTTTCACCCAGAAGAAGTTCCTTTATAAAAAGGTAGGCATTTTCGCTTATGCCGTCAGAGAACATAATAATCATGTCGCCCTCAGCGAGTTCATGCTCCGATGTATAAAGTTCCGCCTGAGTTGAAATCCCTATAGGAAAAGTCGGCGATGATATTTTTATAACATCATCTCCCTTGCGGATTATCGTTGCCGCCGCACCTGATTTTATTGAAGTCATCATACAGTTATCGAGGTCGATTTTTATTGCGTCGAGCGTTGCAAACGATTCCTCACGGGATTTTGTAATCATGATTGAATTTACAAGTCTTATAGCGGAACTACAGCTCATTCCTCCGCAGATAAGCCGTCTGAACATTCCGATAACAAGATGGGAGTCGATAGCTGCATTCTTACCGCTTCCCATACCGTCTGAGAGTACAACATAGTTCACGCCTGTTCCGTCGGCGAAAACAGCTGAACTGTCTCCGCTTATCTTTGAATTTTCTGCACACACAGAAGCGGAATACACTTCTATTTCATACGGAGGTTTCTCATAAAGGCATATTCTCATTTCCTTTGCTGAACTTATCGGGACTGCCACAGCAAGTTCCATTTCAAGTTCGTCAGAAATAAGGTCGCAGATACGTGTCCTGCTTTCAGGAATTTCATTCACAGCAAAATATATCTCTATTATAAGTCTGTTTGCGGAATTGTAATAAGCCATGACGTTCGACGGGTTCATGCCGTGATTTTCAAGATTTTTCAGTATCTGACTGCTTTTTGCCATAGAATAGCGTATATCCGCTTTTTCTCCGGTACTCCGGATAATTTCGCCCGTAATCTTAAGCTGTTCATTGATAAGCTCACGCTCATCAGCAAAACGCAGACGCATTAACTGTTCTGCTGTACGGTTGCGGATATCCTTTTCAAGTTCCTCAGCAATGTCACGTTTTTTGATACAGCTTTCAGGAAGTACAGGTATCATTTCGCCTGCCGTTTCCATTTCCATAGTCCTGCAAATACTCCGGCGGTAACATGAACTGCACACACGCTTGCGTGAGTCAAGGTTTTTCGGGAGTTCCGTGTTTTTTCCTGCCGTAAGTACTGCTGAAATCTTTGCACTGTCAAGGCGTACAGCCTCAATCGCATCAGACAGGAAATTCATTTTTATACCGTTTATATCAGGTAATTCAGTCTTTTTTTCATTTCCGACTGAAATCCATTTGTCAGAGTAATAAGGCGCAATCACAACAAATAAAGCACTTCCGCATACTATACTAAGAGTTAGTGCCGGATTTGCCTCTGAACCTGTTAAAACAGTAAGCATAAAGCATGACAGCGCAAAAAATACAGCAGACAGGAAAATACGGCGGATTTTTATAAATCCTGTAAGAAGTCCTGCTATCGGGAGCATAGATGCTATCATACCTAATTCGGACGATACAAAAAACGCTCCGCAGGCAGAAAGCGCACCGCATACAATTCCGCCTATACTGTGATAGTAATAAGATGCCATGAGTGTTATTCCTGCTGATATAATCAGCCCGATATTTATCGATGAGATTTCCATTGAACAGAGTGAAGCTATGTAGACTATGTATACAATTGAGTACACACAGCCGAATGTTCCGTTAAGATTGACTACTTTCTTTTCCTGCAAATCAGAAATCAGTTCAGAGGCAGAATAAGCCGTAAAACCCGATATTGTGCCGTACAGCGCATAGAACAGCAGTTTCTGCGGAAATTCATTGATAAGAAGTGAAACAGCTGTTCCGGCAAGTATTACAGACAGTAGAGTTACAATTCCACAGCCTTTAGGACGACTGCATTTCTCCGAAAACATTTTTGCAATAACAATAACAGAAACCGCCGCAAGTTTCACAATGCTCCGCCCGACTGTATCTGTAATCACACAACGCACTATTGCTCCGATAAGCACGGCAGCCGCACACGGAAGATTTAATGCTCCTGCAAGCGATATATCCGCAAAAGACGCTATTCCTGCAATATTCGAGCCTGAAAAGACAAATCCGCCCGCAAAGGAAAGAAAAAGTCCTGCAATTATCTTTATAAACTGATTATTTCCTGTCTTTTGTATTTTACCCATTTTTATCACCCTGATTTTTAAAATTTTTTCTTATTATAACATATCGGCTATGCAATATTTTGTCGGAATAACACCATGAAAAAATTTATATGGGAAAAACAGAAAAATATTCAGTTGTTCCGCTAAAGAGTTCACATGAACTTTATTTGTAATCTCCTGACTTATATATTTTTTTATCTTCTGCCAATTATTCTTATATATAGTCATATTTTGTCATATATTGACAAATCTGTGAATATGATATATAATAATATTATCATCGATGATATAATTATGATATGGAGGATTTAACATGAATATTCCGATTTTACCGGCTATACTTATCGGCGCAGGCGTTGTACTGCTGATAATCATACTTGCGACAGGCTATATAAAAGCTCCGCCCGATACAGCGTACATAATCTCAGGACTGAGAAAGAAAATCATCATAGGAAAGGCAAGTATCCGCATACCGTTCTTTGAACGTGTGGATAAGCTGAAACTACAGCTCATTGCCGTTGATGTCAAAACTTCCAGTGCTGTACCGACTGCCGACTACATCAATATCAATGTTGATGCGAATGTCAATATAAAGGTAAGCAGTAACCCTGAACTTATCAATATCGGTGCAGAAAACTTCCTTAATAAAGAACCGGCTTACATCTCACAGGTTGCAAGGGAAGTTCTTGAGGGTAATATGCGTGAAATTGTCGGACAGATGCCGCTTGAAGCCATGGTAAACGACCGCAAGGCTTTTGCCGAAAAAGTTCAGGAAAACGCCGCTCCCGACCTGAAAAGAATGGGTCTTGAAATTGTATCGTTCAATGTGCAGAATTTCAGAGACGACCAGAACCTTATTGAAAATCTCGGTATTGACAACACTACTAAAATCCAGAAAAAAGCTGCCATTGCAAAAGCGGAATCCGAAAAGGAAATCGAAATTGCAAAGGCTCAGGCGAAAAAAGAGGCTAACGATGCTAAAGTCCTTGCCGAAACTGAAATCGCACAGAAAAATAATGAACTTGCTATCCGTCAGGCTGAACTCAAAAAGGAATCCGATACACAAATGGCTATCGCCGATGCTGCGTATGAAATTCAGAAAGAGGAACAGCGTAAGACTATCGAAGTATCGAAAGCTAACGCAAATATCGCCGCATCTGAAAGAGACGTAGAACTCAAGACAAAACAGGCGGAAGTAATGGAAAAGGCTCTCGATGCGCAGATTAAGAAAAAAGCCGAAGCCGAAAAGTACAAGGCACAGCAGGAAGCCGATGCAAAACTCTATCAGCTGAAAAAAGAAGCTGAAGCTGACCGTTTCCAGCGTGAACAGGAGGCAGAGGCTCAGAAAGCAGAAGCGGAAGCCCACAAGTACGCCAAAATGCAGGAGGCTGAAGGTATTGCCGCTGTAGGTCAGGCTGAAGCCGACGCTATCCGTGCGAAAGGTCTTGCGGAGGCTGAGGGTATCAACGCAAAGGCTGAAGCTATGAAAAAATACGGTGAGGCTGCTGTACTTGAAATGTACTTCAAGGCTCTCCCTGATATTGTAAGAAATGCAGCTGCTCCGCTTGAAAACGTCGACAAAATTACTATGTACGGCGACGGCAATTCAAGCCGTATGGTAGGCGACATAATCAGCTCAACAACTAAGATTACCGACGGTCTTTCAGAGGCTACGGGTGTTGATATACGTGCAATTCTTTCGGGATTTCTCAATTCCAAAGTGAATACGCCTGATACTCCTGCTCCGGCTTCCGAACCTGCTCCTGAAACATTTGAGGAAATACCGCCGGAAAAATAAGGAAGTGCTTATAATGATTTTTTTCTGGTTTATGCTTGTATGCGATTTGTTAGTCCCGTTAATTATGATAATAGCAGGAGGAATAATGCGGAAAAATTATCCGAAAGACATAAACGGACTGATAGGCTACAGAACGGAACGTTCCCGCAAAAATATGGATACGTGGAAATTCGCTCACGAATACTGCGGAAAATTGTGGGTGAAAACCGGTGTAATTCTCATGATTGTATCCGCATTGGTTCACGTCCCTTTCATGCACAGTACAGAAAATGTTATTGCTGTTATGAGTGTTATTCTCTGCTTGGTACAGTGTGTTGTTATGATTTCCACTATTTTCCCTACAGAAAACGCACTGAAAAGAACTTTCGACGACAACGGCAACAGAAGATAAATTGATTTGAACGGACAGTTTTCCGGAACTGTCCGTTATAATACGGAGGTATGAAAACATGGAATGTCCTTTTTGCAGTAGTCCCATGAGAGAAGGCTGTATTACAGGCGACGGCAGAACCAAAGTCCGCTGGACTGAGAACGGCGAAAAACTGTACTTATCCGATATGCTTTCGGGAAAAGGTATTGTTAAATCCGCAAAGTATTCTTTGGCGAAATTCAGCATAAGCGGATATTACTGCCCGATATGTAAAAAAATGATTTTTGATACGGAAATCGAGGTTTAAAGGAGAATAAAGAAATGAAAAAATCAGCTTTGATTGGCAGGATTGGTGCTGTCTGCGGAATATTCGGCGGTTCAGGACTGATTTACTCAGCGGTAACGGACGGCAATATCCCTAAAATTATGTGGCTTATTATTGCAGTCTGCGAGTTTACTATGGCATTTTCGCTTATCTGCAACTGCAAG
>CAYWPN010000002.1:122177-203267 GCA_964460175.1 uncultured Alistipes sp.
TATTATTGCAGTCTGCGAGTTTACTATGGCATTTTCGCTTATCTGCAACTGCAAGAAAAATAAATAAAACATTTAACGGACAGTTCTTGCTGTCCGTTTTTAATCCGCACTTGACTTATTCATATATCCATGCTATAATTAAAATAAATTGTAATTAAGTGAGGTTATTTTTTAATGTCGCACAGCAAGTATACAAAGCGTGGATATTCACTTTATATAGAAAAATGGAATAAATCCGCAAAGAAATACATCAATACCTGTTCCATATGCGGAAAAAAGGGTTACAGTCCTGTTATTGAAGATGATGATTTCCGCAGTAACCGTGAAAATACAGTAATTTACAGTAATTTACAATGAATTATCAAAAACCCTCAATAAAATGGAACTTGATTCACTCAGACGATGTACCGACTGCGCACACGTACATGACAGAATTTCGGAAAAGTCAGGTTAATATAATTTACATAAAGCCGTATGCGGAGAATATCTGTATACGGCTTGAATTTTTTCATGAAAAATTGACTTTTTCCCATTCCGAAACGTATTACAAGCAAAGGGAGGTGAAAGCCTTGTCTGCAAAGGACAGACTTAAAAAAGCTATGGACAGATACGGTGATATGATTTTCAGGATATGCCTGCTTACTCTGAAAAATCATGCCGACGCAGAAGATGCAGTGCAGGAAACTTTTATCATCTATTTCAGAAAATCGCCCGACTTTGAAAGTTCCGAACACGAAAAAGCGTGGCTGATTTCCGTTGCGACAAATAAGTGCAGAGATATTCTGCGGTTCAACAAACGTCACCGCACTGAACCAGAAGAACTGCTCGCAGGGTATGTTCAGGACGAAGAGAGTACCCATATTCTCGACGCACTTATGCAAGTACCCGAAAAATTCAGGATTGTGCTTACTCTGCACTATATCGAGGGCTACAAAATCAATGAAATAGCAGGTATCATAAAAAAATCACCGTCGGCAGTCAAGATGAGACTTTCAAAAGGTCGCACCTTGCTTGCGGAAATCTACAGAAAGGAGTTTATGTAAAATGATTGGAAAAAAATTAAAACGTTCGGCTAAAAGAATTACCATGCCGGCTGAACTCAAAGAACGTATACTCGAAAAATGTGATACTGAAGAAACTGCGGAAAATCAGGAGGAAATAACGTTCACCGTCGAGCCTTTCAGACCGCACAGAATACGCCGTATCGTTTCAGGAGTGGCAGTTGCTGTTGTTGCCGTCGGTATTGCAGGTTATGCAGGACATCTGATTTCCCGTGACGGCAGTTTTTCGGATACGGAGACAAGCACGGAGATTACTACAGAGACAACAGAAGATATAATTATACCTTTTGCAAATCTCAACGGCAGACAGATTAAGTTCAACGGCTACAGGGGAATTATTCCTTCAGGCGAACTTGACGAAATGCAGTCGCAGAAAATAGCCGACTTCTTCCGCACTGTTGAATGGCAGTCCATACCCTCAGACGACCCCGAAACACTGTCAAATTCTGTGGGCGTTGGAGGAGTTAACGATATGAACTTCTACTATGAGACGGGCAATCCTACTGAATATGCCAGCGTTTACCTTGACAGAGGTATTGTGAGTTACAATATTGACGAGTACGAAAACGGACAGCTTGTTTCTGGGCATAATTACTACTACAAAATCAACGCCGAAACTTTCCGTGACGGCATAATCAGTCTGCTTTACGGCGACAGTGACCTTGCTCCGCCATTTGACGTATCCGCTGTGAACGCCTATAAAAGTACCCTCGATGACCGTCAGCTTACGGAGGACGAGACTGCAATGATTGTGGACGCTTTTCGTGGCTGGAACTGGTCGAATGAAACCGATACCATACCTGACGGCGAACCCGAATATATCTTCACGGACGGAAATTCCCTTGAAATAGCAGTTTACGAGAATGATACGGTTACAGTGTGGAACAGCGAGGAATTTCATACCTACGAAAATATCAGCGGTACTCAGGGAAGTTTCTGCATTTACATTAAAGTATTGCTGGACGAATATGCAGATGCCTATTCAATTGGCGGTTTACCTTTCAGCGATTTTGCAGGTAAGGAATATTCATTCAACGGCGAGGTAATCCCTGAGAAAAAGCGTATTAAAATTGCGAAATCCTTCAGCAATTACGTCTGGAAAACAATTGAGGCTCAGGAGGATTATATGGGCGGTATTGCTTATCAGTTCAATTTCGGGGACGAGTATCTCACTGTCTACCGTGACGGCGTGCTTGAATGCAGGAACGCAGAAAATGTTACGTATTATGAAATTGATTTTGAAGAAGTAAATACAAATTTCAGCAATATTCTTTACGACGGCGGATTTACAGGAAGTACCGCACCTTTTGCGGAAAACGACGGCTGTACGATTAATTTCACCGGCTACAGGGAATTTTTACCCGAAAGCGAACTCAGTGAAACACAGGCGGAAAAAATGACGGAATTTTTCAGCAGTCTGCAATGGCAGGAAATTGAAGAACCTGAACTCAAGGGAGCATTTTACCCCACAGATGATACTATCAGTTTCACAAAAGAAAAAGACGGCTATAATTATTCGCTGTCTTTCAGCATGAATAACCTGAACCTTGCGACTTATAATGTTAATGCCATGATACCGCTTGACGACGGTATGTTCCGTAATTATAATGAAACAAAATATTTCAGCATTGACGAAAATTTAATCCGTGAGGCTGTTGCAATGAACCTTGCGGACGGTGCGGATATGTATACCCCGTTCGGTACGCTATACAAAATGACAGATTCTCTTTACTGCGAAAGTGAACTCTACACAGGCAAAATCAGCGGTGACAAACTCAAATCGCTGAGTACCGCTTTTCTCGGCTGGGACTGGTCTGATACAAGTGATACAATAGTCGAGGATACTCCCGAATACACTTTCGCAAATGATGAATTTACAATATATGTTTTTGCGGACGGTACTGTCGTATGGTACAATAAAAAAGCCGTCGGTGAAACACCTGTTTACTGTTACTACAACAATGTTGACGGCAGTGACGACCCAAACAGCACCACAGGCAGTCTTTGTCTGCTGATTAAGGAAGTCCTTATGGACAATAATCCTGTTGTGAAAGTTCCTTGAAATAATCAGTCCCGTGATTGAAAAATCATGGGACTTTTATATTTATAATATCAATATTCTGTTGTTCGGCATATTTCACAGCTTTATACGCTCCGCCGTACTCGTGTTCAATACAGCATATAACAAGTTCCGAACGATTAACCATTGTCTTGTTTCTTATCATAATAGCAGACTTGAAATGTGCCTTTTCAGATTCGGAACATATTTCGATTTCGTCGTAATAATCATGAAAACTGCTTTCATTATTGCGGTACTCTGCTTTCATGTACGGCAGAACAAGTACAAGACTGCTGTTCCCGTAACCGCATGACTTCACAGTACGTCGGATAACAGAAGATACAAGTATATCGAATTCTCCCTCACGTCCGACAAGAAATTCCGTGTACTCTTTTTCATGAAGTATTCTGCGGATAATTTTTTCAAGTCTTTTCTCAACGTCAATAGCATTGCTCATAATCCTGTGACCGAAAAAACTTACTGTAAAAGTTTTTAAATTCATATAAATTTACCTCTTTGGTAATATTATAACTCCAAATCGGTAATATGTCAATAGTAAATCTACCATATTGGTAATAAAAATATTATCAATTAATAGTATAATTATATTTGGAGATATTATTTATACGGAGATAATATTATGAATTTAAAACTTAAGGAACTTCGCCTGATAAAAGGAATTTCACAACAGGAAATAGCGGATTATCTTCACTGTACCGCTGTAACATATTCAAGATACGAAAACGGCAGCAGAAGTCCGTCTCCGGATTTACTTGTTAAACTGGCAGATTATTTTGATGTAACTATTGATTATCTTCTTGGCAGAGAAAATATATCTGAAAACGGCTTGACTCAATATGAAATCAATCTTGTAAGCGCATCAAGAAAAGCTGATGAACGTGCCAGAGAAGACGCTTTGCTTTTACTGCTTTCTCATATTAACAATATATAATCAGGTGATTAATATGTCAATAGTAAAAAATGCCGTGGTGCAGAGATTCAGAAATATATGCAGTGAACGTGATATTTCGGCAAATGAACTTGCCAATATATCAGGTGTAACTCCGTCAACTGTGTACAGCTTGTTTGACGAAAAAAGGCATAATGTATCTATAGTGACGATTAAAATTTTATGTGATGGTCTTGATATATCTCTCGGAAGTTTTTTCAGTTCACCTGAATTTGACTCTCTGGAGCAGGAAATAGAATAATCAATATTAAAAAGTGATAACAGGCAGGGCATATTATGGAAGATACCAAATCAATCATTACAATAAAAGACTATGGGAAAATCGAGTTACATCTGAAAGAGATTATGGAATCAAAAAATATTACAAGGAACTATCTTGCAAAAGCATCTAACACTCGTTTTGAAGTTATAAATAAATGGTATAATAATCAGGTTGAAAAAATGGATTTAGATGTACTTGCAAGAATATGTTATGTGCTTGACTGTTCTCCGAATGACATTATAATATATAACAATAAATAAAAAATCCCCTGAAAAAAATCAGGGGATTTTTTTATATATAAAGCTAAATTACTTCATAGCCTCTTCAACAGCAACAGCACAAGCAACAGTTGCACCGACCATCGGGTTGTTGCCCATACCGATAAGACCCATCATCTCAACGTGAGCGGGAACCGAGGAAGAACCTGCAAACTGAGCGTCTGAGTGCATACGACCCATAGTATCAGTCATACCGTAGGAAGCTGGACCTGCCGCCATGTTGTCGGGGTGGAGTGTACGACCTGTACCGCCGCCCGATGCAACTGAGAAGTACTTCTTGCCTGCGTCTGTACGCTCTTTCTTGTAAGTACCTGCAACGGGGTGCTGGAAACGTGTCGGGTTAGTGGAGTTACCTGTGATAGAAACGTCAACATTTTCCTTCCACATAATAGCAACGCCCTCTGTTACGTCGTTTGCGCCGTAGCAGTTAACTTTTGAACGGAGACCGTCGGAATAAGCCTTGCGGAAAACTTCCTTGACTTCGCCTGTGTGGTAATCCATTTCAGTTTCAACGTATGTAAAGCCATTGATACGTGCGATAATCTGAGCAGCGTCCTTGCCGAGACCGTTAAGGATAACACGGAGAGGCTTCTGACGAACTTTGTTAGCCTTTTCAGCAATACCGATAGCACCTTCAGCAGCAGCGAACGACTCGTGACCTGCGAGGAAAGCAAAGCACTCTGTCTCTTCCTCAAGGAGCATTTTTCCGAGATTACCGTGACCGAGACCAACTTTTCTCTGGTCAGCAACAGAACCGGGAATACAGAAAGCCTGAAGTCCCTCACCGATTGCAGCAGCAGCGTCAGCAGCTCTTGTGCAGCCCTTTTTGATAGCAATAGCACAGCCTACAGTGTAAGCCCACTTTGCATTCTCGAAACAGATAGGCTGAATGCCCTCAACGAGCTTATAAATATCGAGACCTTTTTCCTTGCAGATTTCAGCGCATTCTTCAATTGTATTTATGCCGTAAGCCTTGATAACTTCAAGAATCTGCTTTTCACGTCTCTCATATGATTCAAATAAAGCCATTTTAGAAATCCTCCTTATTCTTTTCTCGGGTCAACAATTTTAACAGCGTCAGCAACTCTGCCGTACTGTCCCTGAGCCTTTTCAAAAGCAGTGTTAGCGTCGTCGCCAGCCTTGATAAAGTCCATCATCTTGCCGAAGTTTACGAACTTATAACCGATGATTTCGTTGTCTTCGTTGAGAGCGAGACCAGTAACATAGCCGTCTGTCATTTCGAGGTAACGAGGACCTTTTGCGAGAGTGCCGTACATTGTGCCGACCTGTGAGCGAAGACCCTTGCCCAAATCTTCGAGACCTGCGCCGACAACAAGACCGCCCTCAGAGAATGCAGACTGTGAACGTCCGTAAACAATCTGGAGGAAAAGTTCTCTCATTGCTGTATTGATAGCATCGCATACGAGGTCAGTATTGAGAGCCTCAAGGATAGTTCTGCCGGGAAGGATTTCAGCAGCCATAGCAGCAGAATGTGTCATTCCTGAACAGCCGATTGTTTCAACGAGAGCCTCCTGAATAACACCCTCCTTGACATTAAGAGTAAGTTTGCAAGTACCCTGCTGAGGTGCGCACCAGCCAATGCCGTGTGTGAAGCCGGAAATATCCTTGATTTCCTTAGCCTTTACCCATTTTGCTTCCTCCGGTATCGGAGCTGCGCCGTGAGCAACGCCCTGAGCGATAGGACACATTGTTTCAACTTCATGAGAATAAATCATTTTTAATACTCCTTTCAGATATTTAGAACGGCGGACCGTTCCACATACAATAATATTATACAGCATTTCCGCATTTTAATCAAGTATTTTTAATGAATAAATGAGTGCATTAAGTTAGAAATCACTAACAGCATTTAGTTTTATTTTTTCATTTTAGTTTTAAATTCTTTTAACTGTTCCTTTAAAGATTTGACATGAATTATCTTCAGTTTCGGGAAAGCATTTTCAATTCGCCTTACTGTAAAACTGCGGTTTTCAGCGATGTGCTGATACTTATTATGAAGTTCTTCCATACGTTTTTTCAGCCGTGCATTCTTTTCATTCAGTTCCTCACTCTTTTCACGGATATTTTCAACTCCGTTGAAGAGTTTTTCACCTGTTTTATCTGAAATTCTTCTCATTTCAGCGGAAATATCATTCAGCAGTTTTATTTTCTTTTTTATCCTGAGAATTGCCATTACCGTAACAATAAAATCGCTTGCAAAGCCTGTGCAGACAACAGTTAAAATAATTACTCCTGCGCTGTGCGGAAACCAGTTTATAAAACTTTCGATTGACGGGTGTATCAGCCTTACAACCACTATACAGGCAACTCCCCATAAAAGTGAGAATTTAAGACATATATATCCGCCGATGTTGAATTTTTCCTCTGAATAGTCCCACCAGTGCTGACTGAATATTTTCTCCAGCACAAATCCTGTAACAAATTCAAGAGCAGAAGTAAGTACAACAGAACCGGCATAAAGGACGATTATATTTTCTTTGAGGGGATTGAGTGAAACCACAACGATTATTACGCCGAATCCATAAATGGGACAGTAAGGACCATTCAGAAAGCCTCTGTTTACAAATTTTCCGAGTTCAACAGCCTGATACACTACTTCCAGACACCAGCCGAAAAATGCGTATATTACAAATATCCATAAAAACTGATATAAGCTGTAAATAATATACTCCCCCTTAGTAACCCAGTTCCTCGCCGACAATAATAACTTTAATTCTGCCCTTATGCCTTTGCTGTGCGGAAATGAGGTAGTTACAGCAGATACGCCCGTCACCCTTACAGCCGTCATAAATCTGCCTGTCGGGATTTGCAAGAGATACGCACTCCCCTGTCTCTGCGCAGTATGTACCGCAGTTCAGGCGGACGCAGTTCGGCGGAGCAGCTTCGGTCTTCACACGGATTTCAGCCTGCTCCAGATTTTTGACAATCTTGTTATATCCTGCAATGATGATTACGCTTTCAGGACCATAAGCAATAGCGGCAACCCTGTTGCTGTTGCCGTCAACGTTGTACAGCACGCCGTCCTCTGTGATTGCATTTGCACTTGAAATATAAACGTCTGCAAAGAAAGATTTTCTGTAGAAGTCTTTTATTTCTTCAGGCGGAACTTTTGTTCTATCCATGTAATTGTATTCAGGCGAGGAAATAAGTTCCTTGATACCGCATTCCGCCATGGAAACAGAACCGCCGTGAGTGATAGTATCGCCCTTTTTCAGCAGAGACTTCACAATATCCCTGACGTCTGCCTTCGTCGGAGCATAATAGAACTCCATGTTGTTCTTTTTCAGATTTTCGCCCGTTCTGTTAATTCTTTTTTCAATTACAGCTCTTTTGTTTTCGTCCATAAAAAAATACCTCCTGTTATTCCAAAACAAAATCTCCGGCAGCAATAGCCTTTTTCTTTACATATAAGGTCAAACCTGCAATATCAATCTCGCTAGCTCTTTCATAAATATTATCAATATTTTC
The DNA here is from genome assembly GCA_964460175.1 of uncultured Alistipes sp. GTDB lineage: Bacteria > Bacillota > Clostridia > Oscillospirales > Ruminococcaceae > Ruminococcus. The sequence continues at coordinate 130,297 of CAYWPN010000002.1, forward strand.
TTTCAGATTGACAACCTGCTCTGGACTATTATGTGCTATTTTCCAAATCATATCAAAATCAAGCAATGCTGCATAAAGCTTATTGAAATTTTTCTGTAAATGCTCATCAAAATCATCAGCAGCATAATATGAAACAAGAGCGCAGAGTTTCTGTAAATATGTATCAGGGGAAAAAGGCCAGCTGTTAGTAAAAAAATTTGACAAGCACTCTGTTAAATGTTCTCTTTCCATAAAAATTCTCCTTTATTAAAATATGCGGAGCATTTTCACACTCCGCATAATGAAATCACGTAACAGCGACAAGAATACGTCCCGTACCCCTGTAAACATTCACGAGACCTTCTCCGGAAACTGCCGAACCGATAAGACCTTTCATTGAACGCTCAACGGTAAACTGAAGACTTCCCGACCATGCAATAGCCATATTGCCGTCGATTTTCACTGTATCATTCTGCAATTCAATAGTAACGAGTTCATTCCGTGGAACATCGCTTTCCAGCGCACACACGCCTTTTCCGGCGAGCATTGTATTGAAGAGACCCTCACCGCCTGCAATTGCACTGCTGAGATTATTTCTTGCGACCGTTTTAACCTGAATAGTTGATTCACAACTGAGGAACAAGCCGTCGTCAAGGACAATACTTCCGCCCCATTCGTCCAAATCCTCAAGGAGAATATACTTCCATGTAGGCTCAAGGACAAGAACGCCGTCGCCCGAATATTTTGGTTTTACAGCTGTTTCCTTGTTTGCTGTCGCACTGAAAATACCTTTGAGTGCGCCGCCGAGACCGCCTATATTTGCATCACTTACGACGTTTCCCATCATCATCTGCATAGCACCTGCCTGCAAAATAACGCTGTGCTGAGCGTCAAGCTGAGCGATAACCTGTTTTTTCTTTATACCCTGCTTTGCACGGAAAAAAGCGTCGGCAGGACTTATTGCACTGTAGCCCGAAAGCCTGTTGTATTCAAGAATACTGTAACAGCCCTTTGTTTCAGTAATCTGTCTTGACATCATACTGTCGGTAGTGCATATATCTGTATCAATCATATTTTCACTCCATTATTCGTTATCGGGTGAAAGAAGACCGTAAGCACCGTCCGCACGCTTGTAAACGACATTGACTGTGCCTGTCTTCGCATTAAGGAACATAAAGAAAGCATGGCTCAGAAGGTTCATCTGGAGAATAGCCTCTTCAACGTCCATAGGGCGAAGCTGGAATTTCTTTTCTTTTATGACATTATAGTCTGCAACCTCTTCAACAGGCTCTGCGAAAGCCTCCTTGAAAGCTGTATCCTTGAGTTTTTTCTCAACCTTAGTTTTATTTTTGCGGATTTGTCTGATAATCTTATCGATTGCGCTGTCAAGTGCGTCATTCTTGTTTGCTGCTGTGCGTTCTGCACGGAAGATAATGCTGTTGTAGCGGACTGTAAGTTCAATCACAATCTGATTTTTAACCTCAGACATGACAATCTTTACGTCAGCGTCATCATCGAAAAATTTGCTGAGTTTTGCATCAATTCTTGTTTCTGCGTATTCCGTGAAATTTTGTGGAACGGACATTTTTTTTGCTGTGATAGTAGTTTTCATAAATGAAAATCCTCCTTTAAACTTCCTTAAAAGAAGCTGAATATTATGGTTATATTATACCATATTGATTTGAATTTTACAATAGCTTTTTGTTAAGTTTGTATATTATGTACATTAATAACACTATATTTTGTAAAATATTACAAAAATCACGGACAAAGATTATTCAGCATAACGCTGACGATATTCTCCGCTGTAACGGCAGTGCTGTACTTGTTTTCAAGGAGAACGCAGAAAGCAATCGGGTTTTGCGGGTCATCGACAAAGCCGACAAGGAGCGCATTTTCCTCCGCACCGTCCTTGACCTGTGCAGTACCGCTTTTTATGCCGATTGTATAGTTAGGGATTGACCAGCTGTAGTGATTAGCACCGTTTGTAAGCAGAATCTGCTTGACTGTCGAGGCAGTATCAGGGGAGAAAATCTCCTCACTGAACTCCGTCCCCATAACTTCCGTATCTTCGCCGTAAACGTCCGTAACCCTGCTGATAAGGTGCGGCATAGTCATTTTGCCTGTCTCATTTGCAATGGCACTCTGCCACATCATAAGCTGCATGGGACTTACAAGTGTTTCACTCTGTCCGATACAGCTCCACTGCGTATTGAAGTCGGTTTTGTCGGTAAGTTTGGCGGACGCTTTTTCGCACTGTATTCCGTCAATATCAAAATACTCAATTTCCTTTTCAGTTTCGTTGTCGCTCACTGCATAGCCTAATTTCGTGTACATCTGTTTCAATTTGTCAAGAGGCAAATCACTGTCTTCAATAAGCTGTGCAAAGAAAGGATTACAGCTGTTTTCAACAGCCTGCTGAATATTCTGTGTACCGTGACCGTATGAATTATGGCAGTCGATAACCTTTCCGGAAAGATTTGTGTAGTGACCTGAACAGCTGAATGATTTAGAAAAAAGCTTTTCACTTCCCATGATTTCAAGGGCGGAAATAACAGTCGAGACTTTCTGTGTTGAGCCGGGAACAGTGCCGTACATTGCTTTGGAAATAAGCGTACCCGTTTCCATGCTGTCAATATCCGCATAGCCTTTCGTCGGGTCAAGGGACGGCAGACTTGTGCAGACAAGAAGTTCTCCTGTCTTGTAGTTATAAGCGACTGCGCACCCTTTCGCACCCATATATGCATCGTACACAGCACGGTTTGCCTCGTGATTGAGAGTGGTGTATATAGCTGCTTTTCCGCCCTCCTTGACAAGTCCTTCCGAAAAACTGTAGTTATTCAGTTTATCGACGTTCCTTGCAACGAGGGTATTAGTCATCTGACCTTTATCGTCGCCTATCAGATTACCTACATCAATGAAATAATTATCGGGATAAATGCCCTTGTCCATACCGTCAAACAGAACACTGCCGTTTCTGTCATAAACCATACCCAGTTCATAATTCGGGGAATGCGTCATATAGAACGCCGCATTTCTGTTTATTCTGACGACAAGTGCAATCATTCCGGCAATAAAAATCAGCAGGAAAACCTTGATTATATCCTGACATCTTTTTATACTTTTCATGTGGAAATCCTCCTTTGTGCAGACTGCTTTTTCCTTTTCGGATTAGGATTTTTAAATTCAGGCGACTGCGAAGCAACAATCATGCCGACCATAAAACCGCTTGTCACCATGGAACTTCCTCCGGCTGAAATAAAAGGCAGTGTAACGCCCGTGAACGGTATCATATTGCACGAACCGAATATATTAAGTGCCATCTGCACCGTGAAAGCGGCAGCAATTCCGGCGCACATAGTGCCGTGATAGTAGGAGCGTGGCGGATTGACAAGCGGCATTGCAATCATAATAAGGAGCATGAGAACAGTCATTACAGCAACAAGAAGTCCCCATTCCTCACTTATTGTGGCGAATACAATATCGCTTTCATAGGCGAAAACATTGCAGAGAAAGCCGTTTCCTGCTCCCTTGCCGAACCAGCTGCCTTCAGCAATAGCAATAAGTGCTTTGGTCTGCTGATAACCTTCTCCGTCGGGATTGCTCCATATATCGACAAAAAGTCTGTCCTTGACGTATGCAGGAGCAAGGATAATTGCTATAATTCCCAGCACGGCAACACATATTCCTGCGGTTACAATAGTTTTACGTGAAAATTTTGCTTTCGGGTAACAAATTCTTGCAATAAATCCTGCGGCATAGATAGCTGCGAAAGTCGGAATACTGCCCAAATCCCTGCACCACCACTGAAACAGGATAACGACAGCGACTATTCCGAAGAGAATGAGATTTTCGTACACAATATTGAATTTAAGTATCTGGTGCTTGTTCTGCTGTTCTGTTATGGAAGTTGCACAGGCGAGAACGAGCAGAGGTTTAATGAACTCCGAAGGCTGTATAGTCATGAAACCTAAATCAATCCACATACTTCTGCTGCCTGTGAACAGGAGTATAACGACCATAAGCAGACCTATACCAATCCAGACAAATTTTTTCTGCTGTTGTATCCAGCGATGATTACGGCATAGTATGTAACCGAAACGGCACGCTGTAAGTGCAGCCACACAGGTTATCAGGTGCTTGATGTCAAGGTGTATTCCGCCGAAACAGGACTGAAAAATCAGGCTCATATTTAGTATCAGCAGAAGCATGAAGTCCACGGCGTAAGTCTGCTGTCTGAAACGTGGCATAATTATAAAGTATGCCAAGTCAATAAAAGCAACGGCAACCGTGAGGACAAAAGGTTCATTGGGATTGTCGTAACTGCCGTTTATGAAGACGTTCGCAAGCATAGCACCGTGCGCAATGAGTACGAACAGGCACGACATGAAGTAAGCAAATTTATTCGCCATATTCAGCACCCCTCTTTCTGAAAACAAGAGTTCTGTCGCCGAGTTTGATTACATCGTTTTCATAAAGACGTGTATGCTGAACAGGTGCGCCGTTGATGTATATTCCCGACTTTGAACCCAAATCAGTGATAAACCACTTGCCGTCGGTTACATTAAGTACAGCGTGATAGCGTGATACTGATAAATCGACTATGCGTATATCGGCGGAAGCGTGCCTGCCGACAAGTATCTCATCGCATTCAAGCGGATAAATCCTGTCCTGTCCAACGAGTTCCATATCAGCGGAAATTTTACTCCACCTTTTTCTGCCTGATTTTCTTTCGGCATATGAAGTAAGCATGATGACGAGTGCGCAGATATCAAGTCCGGCAATGGCTGCCGCACACATTATTGAATTTATTGTGTCCATAAGCAAAACTCCTTTAAAAATTTTCTGTTATTCAACGCAAACACATTGAAAAAGTACCGTTTTTCACCCACTTATAGAAAAGCGTTCAGGAAAACGGCGGACGATGTATGATAGTGTACCATAAGTGCCGTTTTTCTTTTTTATATATAATTTTCTTTTTTATAAAAGAGAAGTAAGAAATAGAAGATTATAATACATTATCATACATAACATTATAGCATATTTTTTTAATCAATGCAAGGCAGATACTCTATTGTAATTGAAAATTAATTTAATTTTAAGAAATTGACTTGCAAAACTATACTTTTTGTGTTATAATAAAAGAACGTATTTTTGATTTTTATTACAAGAGGTTGATATATATGGCAAAAAAGAAAGATTATGGCAACGACAGTATTACAATGCTGAAAGGTGCGGACAAGGTAAGAAAGCGTCCTGCTGTCATATTCGGCTCGGACGGTCTTGACGGCTGTGAACACTCTGTCTTTGAAATTATCTCAAACTCCATTGACGAGGCAAGAGCTGGTTACGGCAACAAAATCATCATCACGCACTACAGAAATCACAGTATAGAAGTAGAGGACTTCGGTCGTGGCTGTCCTGTTGACTTCAATAACACCGAACAGCGTTACAACTGGGAACTCGTCTACTGCGAACTCTATGCAGGCGGAAAATACGATGCCGACGGTGACAGTTACGAATTTTCACTCGGTCTGAACGGTCTCGGTCTGTGCGCTACTCAGTTCGCCTCGGAGTTCATGGACGTTGAAGTTATCCGTGACGGATACAAGTACAATCTGCACTTTGAAAAGGGTGAGAACGTCGGCGGTCTCAGCAAAGAACCCTGCAAAAAAAAGCAGACCGGCACAAAAACTCTCTGGCGGCCCGATTTGGACGTTTTCACTGATATAAACATATCGGACGACTTTTTCTTTGATATTCTGAAACGGCAGGCAGTCGTTAACCCGAACATACTTTTCCTTTACCGTTCGGAAAACGAAACAGGCGGTTTTGATGAGACTGAATTTATCTACGAAAATGGCATAACCGATTATGTTGCCGAAATATCGGGAGAAAATGCACTCACTACTATCCAGCACTGGACTGCTGAAAAATACGGCAGAGACCGTGAGGACAAGCCCGAATATAAAGTAAAACTTGATATTGCCGTTACTTTTTCAAATAAGGTCAAGCTGACGGAATACTACCATAATTCAAGTTTCCTTGAGCATGGCGGTTCTCCTGAAGACGCTGTTAAACGTGCTTTCACCGCACAGATTGATACTTATATAAAGTCCGTCAACGGCTATCAGAAGAATGAAAGCAAGATTAAATATGAGGACGTTGAGGAATGCCTTGTGCTTGTATCGTCCTCGTTCTCCACACAGACTTCCTACGAAAACCAGACGAAAAAGGCGATTACAAACAAGTTTATCCGTGAGGCCATGACTGATTTTCTGAAACATCAGCTTGAAATATATTTCATTGAAAATCCCGACGAGGCAAAGCGGATTTCAGAACAGGTACTCCTGAACAAGCGAAGTCGTGAGAATGCTGAAAAAACACGTCTCAACATGAAGAAAAAGCTGTCCGGTACTATCGATTTGGCGAATATGGTTGAAAAATTCGTTGACTGCCGTACAAAAGACGTTTCCCGACGTGAAATCTATATCGTTGAGGGCGACAGTGCGTTAGGCTCGGTAAAACTCGCCCGTGACCCCGAATTTCAGGCTGTTATCCCCGTCCGTGGCAAGATACTCAACTGCCTGAAAGCTGAGTACACCAAAATTTTCAAGAGCGAAATTATAACTGATTTAATCAAGGTACTGGGCTGTGGAGTTGAAGTCACGGCAAAGGCAAACAAGGAACTTTCCACATTCGATATAAACAACTTCCGCTGGAATAAAATCGTAATCTGTACCGATGCGGACGTTGACGGTTTTCAGATACGCACGCTTATTCTCACCATGCTTTACAGACTTACTCCGACGCTGATTGAACAGGGCTATGTGTTCATTGCAGAATCGCCATTGTTTGAAATCAACACCAAAGACAAGACCTATTTTGCGTACACTGAACAGGAAAAGCAGAATATTCTCAGGAAAATAGGCAGTAAAAAGTATACGCTCCAGCGTTCAAAAGGTCTGGGCGAAAACGAACCCGATATGATGAACCTCACTACCATGAACCCTGATACACGCCGTCTCATAAGGGTTACAGCGGAAGACGTAAGGCAGTCCGCCGAAATATTTGAAATGCTTCTCGGCGACGATTTACAGGGACGTAAGGACTACATTGCACAGCATGGTGCGGAATACCTCGAACTTGCCGACATAAGTTAAGGTGGAATAATGGAAATTGTTATTTTATTTATTATCTATTCGTTTGTTATAACAGGACTGAATATCGCAAACTTTTTCAGAAAAAATAAACTGCATGAGTTTTTCTTTGATTTTTTGGGTACTTATCCCGGATATTTCATGGCATTATTTACTTTTGAAGTATTAACAGGTTTGTCGGGTATGACGAACGTTGACTATGATAAAGCTGTATGTTATGGCTCACTTCACACGCCTCTGCACAGCGAATACGCATGGATTATATGGACTGCAATCGTTCTCGGCTACATCGGTCTTACTGTTCTCGGACTGTTCAAGCCCCAAAAATTACCGCCGTTAGTATCTGCAATGTCAATCGCCTGTACTGTTATCGGACTTGTTGCAGGAATTTTCCTGTACATTCAGCTTGCAAATAATTGTAATCTCCTGCAACTGTTCTGCTGGCTGTACCTCGCAAATATAGTCATGCTTGCGGTACGGCGTATAAGATACCACATCACAGAACACGTCCGCATTGCTCAGGAGCGTGAAACAGTTTATCGCAGTAAATTCGGTGCATGGCTCGGAAAAGTCATGTCAAAAATTTCAACTATGACCATATTCAGCTTTGCACTTATATTCCCTGTTGCCGCTGTACTCGAAATTCTGTCGCTGATATTCGGGCAGGGTGCGGACGGCTTTATCAAGGCTTTCACAATGACTGCTGACTGGACTTTCTCTACACAGATACCGCCTCCGCCTATTGAATATAACGGTCACTATCTCTGCACTGTCGCCGCAGGAGGTCACAAAAAAGTCGTAAAGCCGTTGCGGTACGGAAAACGTATCGGGCATTACATCGTAGTCAACAGACAGCTTCTCGTTGCGAATGCCTTTGAAGACCTGATTGCAGAGAAAATACCTAAATTCCATAAAGCCGTGCGTGGATTTTACAACAGGTACGGCTATCCGGTTTCACGTCATATCACAACGTCTTTCCGTGCGGATATTGTGTATATCGTTATGAAACCGCTTGAATATACATTCGTTTTTGTACTCTATCTGTGCGACAGTCAGCCTGAAAACCGCATTGCCGTACAGTATTCCGACTATAAAAGGAGAGATTGAAATGCCAAGAAAGAAAACTACAGCACCGAAGAAATCCGCATACAAGCATGACGCTTATATTGAGGGTTCGGGCAGTGTCGTTGACGAAAGAATAGGCGATACGCTTAAAAAGAACTATATGCCGTATGCAATGAGTGTAATAATATCCCGTGCATTACCTGAAATTGACGGTTTCAAGCCGTCGCACAGAAAAATCCTGTACATGATGTATAAGCGTGGACTTCTCAGTCCCGACAAGGAGCGTTCAAAGTCGGCGAACGTTGTCGGCGAAACAATGAAACTCAATCCGCACGGCGACCAGTCCATATATGAGACTATGGTTCGCCTTACAAGAGGAAACGAATCGCTCCTGCACCCTTATGTTGACTCAAAGGGTAATTTCGGCAAGCAGTATTCAAGCAGTATGAAAGCGGCAGCCTCACGTTATACTGAGGTAAAACTTGAAAAAATCTGCAATGAACTTTTCCGTGACATCGACAGGGATACGGTTGATTTCGTCCCGAACTATGACAATACCATGCAGGAGCCTACTCTTCTCCCTGCAACGTTCCCGACTGTTCTTGTGAACTCAAATACGGGTATTGCCGTATCAATGGCAAGCAATGTCTGTCCTTTCAATCTTGCGGAAATCTGTGAGACAACTATTGCACTTATGAAAAATCCGCAACACGATATTATCAGCACTCTCAAAGGTCCTGACTTCCCCGGCGGAGCTTTTCTGCTTTACGACGAAGACGAACTCAACAAGGTTTATGAAACGGGCAGAGGAAGTATAAAACTGCGCTGTAAATACAGCTATGACAAGTCATCAAACTGCATTGAGGTCACGGAAATTCCGTATACAACGACTGTTGAGGCGATTATAAATAAAGTGGTTGATTTGGTGAAAGCCGGCAAACTCCGTGAAATATCGTATATCCGTGACGAAACGGGTATTGACGGACTGAAAATCGCCATAGACCTTAAACGTGGCACTGACCCCGACAAGCTTATGCAGAAACTCTACAGGCTTACCCCCCTTCAGGACAGCTATCCGTGCAACTTCAATATCCTGATTGACGGTACACCGAAAGTTATGGGAGTTCGTGAAATCCTCGCAGAATGGACTGCTTTCCGTGAAAAGTGCATTCAGAGACGTACTGCTTTCGATTTGCAGAAAAAAAAGGAAAAACTTCATTTACTTGAAGCCCTTGCAAAAATTCTTGTCGATTTGGATAAGGCTATCAGGATTATCCGTGAGACTGAAAATGAAGACGACGTTGTGCCTAATCTCATGATTGGTTTTGGTATAGACGAAATTCAGGCGGAATACGTTGCGGAAATCAAACTCCGCAATATCAACAGGCAGTACATCACAAAGCGTTTGCAGGACGTTGACCAGCTCCGTGCGGATATTGCTGAAATGGAAGAAATTCTTCAGGACAATAAAAAAATCCGCCGTATTATCATCAAGGAACTCAAAGACGTTGCAAAAACTTACGGTCAGCCAAGGAAAACCATGTTCTATTATCAGTCCGACGTCGCAGAAGAGGAAATCGTCGACGATACGCCCGATTATCCTGTTCATATTTTCGTTTCGGACAGCGGTTACTTCAAGAAAATCACTCCGCAGTCACTGAGAATGAGCAGTGAACAGAAACTCAAGGAAGGCGACTTTATCAGGCAGGTTTTTGATGCAACAAACAAAACGGAACTTGTGTTCTTTTCTGATAAGGCGCAGGTTTATAAGTCAAAGGCGAGTGCTTTCGATGACGCAAAGGCAAGTGTTATGGGCGATTATATTCCCGCAAAATTAGGCTTTGACGAGGGTGAAAATCTGAAAACTCTTGTTCCGACAACGGATTACAGCGGATATATGATGTTCTTTTTTGAGAACGGCAAGGCGGCTAAAGTACCCATGAATGCTTATGAGACAAAGACAAACCGCCGTAAGCTTACAAAAGCCTATTCCGACAAATCACCGCTTGTATCAGCAATTTTCATTCAGGAAGACTGCAATATTTTACTGAGAACGTCCAGCGGTCAGGCACTCCTGTTCAATACGGCAGAGATTTTAACAAAATCCACCAGAGATACTCAGGGCGTACAGATTGTTACACTCAGGAAAAATTCAGTGCTTTCGTCTGCGGAAACAGTTACAGCAGAAAATGCACAGCTTGAAAAATACCGTGCAAAGTCGCTTCCATGTTCCGCAAAGACTGCAAAGGATTTAGGCGACGCAAATCAATTAAGTTTCTGATAAAAAAACTCTCATGTACCTTATACGGTACATGAGAGTTCTTCTGACATAAGACTATATGCCATATTGCTGATTTCAGTTGTGTTATGCGTTTCAACAAACGATTTGTCCATTACTTCAATGAAATCAAGATATACGTCCGTTTTTCTGAACGGAAAATTCTTGGTGACAAGGTCTGTATTTCTTATGACTGCAACAACAATCGGACAGTCAGCCTTTTTTGCGATTTTAAAAGCCCCGTGCATGAAAGGAAGCAGTTTTTCGTCACGGTTTCTTGTGCCTTCGGGATAAATTCCCATAGAGGCTTCCTGCGATACTATGATTTCAGACGCTTTCCTGATAGTCTGCGCCTGTTTGCGCAAATCATTCCTGTCAAGCGGAAGGCAAAAGCACCTGTGCATAAGCCTGCGGATAACCGGTACTTTCATTATGAATTTCTTTGCAACAAACGCAAGATTATACTTTTTCAGCACATTCATAGTAATAATCGGGTCAAATGACGACCTGTGATTTCCGACAAGCAGAAATTTTTCTTCCGGCAGTTTTTCCGTTCCGCTTACATGGACTTTTATCCTGAAAAACTGCCTCAGCGACGACAGGATAAAATCAGAATAACCTCTGAAAAATCTGCTGTTCTTCACATATTCTTTTTTAAGGCTTATCGGACGGGTGACAATAAAAATTACTGCCAGCCACAACAGCGTAAACGACAAATACATTCCCGAAAAAACAAGCGGTATAACATAAATTCTGGAAATAATTCTGCGCATAAAGAGTAATATTGTCACTATCAGAGATGCAATGGTTATAACAATAAACATTTTACACACTTCCTTAAATATTTTATAACAGACTGCCGTTATTTTTTAATATATTTTTCTGTAAAATTCACCTCTCTTATGTCAATTATAACATAAAAAAACAACTCTGTCAAGAAATCAGCAGTCATTTTTCTCTGTTATGTACAAAAATCCTCAGCATTTGTCAGGCAGTATTCAGATAAAATTCCCATGACATTTCATCATGGGATTTCAGCTAATATTTTATTTTCAGTATGCACATAACGTCGTCATTTGTATAGGTTACTTCCTCGCTGTCGATAAAATTCCATATATCACCTTCGCCGAACAGACGGCTTACCGCCTCAGAATAGGAACTTTCGTCGGCAAACATGATTTCCACTTCCCCTGCCTCTGCATATCTGTCAAGCACGGCGGAAATTTCCTCATCGCTGTAATACGCAATATATGTACCATTGCGGACAAAGTAATTATTGTCCATGGAATAGCATTTCGGAATGAAGTTCAAATCACTGTCTGCATTTCTTGTCCGGAACATACGTTCATCATCGATAAGACAGTAAGTATGCGACAAAGTTTCGGGAGCGTCATTTTCGGGAACAGGGTCGTCCCATGTAACGTCAAGCCAGTAATACTTTTCATTAAGATTGACATAATTCCACGCATGGCGACCCCGTGCGGTGTCTCCCCTGCATACTCCGCATTCAATGCCGAGACGTTTCATAATGTACTGAAAGGCTTCGGAATAACCCTGACATATAGCTTTCCCCTGTACGAGACAGCCGTAAGCAGTTCCAAACAATCCGTTCTCATCACTTTCTGCGCCTGCCGTATCATAGGTTGTATGATTGACAATATAGTCATGTACAAAGACGACTTTTCCATAGTTGTCCAGTCCGGACGGCATACTGCTTATGAGTGCATCGGCGCACGAAACGAGTTCGGCGGACATATGTTCTATATCCTCTGCGGAAAGATTTTCAATTATATTGATTTTAATTTCCGACTTCTCGCCCATAGTAGTTATAACACTGCCTTCAATCCAGAAAAATTCAGGGTGTTCAGACCTTATTTTCTCAATAATTCCGCTGACTGTATCGCTGTCAAGTATTTTTTTATACTCCGAAACCATTGTCATATCTTCAAGCGACTGCACAATGCCGTTATAAACCTCATTTTCGGTAATTTCCGCCTGATTTACAGTAGTCTGCTCAGCTTCAGGCGGAGTGAAACCCATTTCAATGACAGTATCTTCACAGCCTGCAAGAAACATTACAGACAGAACAGCAGTTAGTTTTTTCAGTATGCCATACATCTCAGATATTAAGTCCGTTGAAATTTTCGTCAAGGATATTCACAGACGACTTGAATTTCTCCATTTCGTCGTCAGTAAGCGACAGTTCAAGAATTTCCTTAACGCCGTTTCTGCCGATTATGCACGGTACACCAATGAATACGTTTCTGCTTTCATATTCACCGCACAGCTTTGCAGATACTGTAACAACACTGTTTTCGTCGCCGAGAATAGCCTTGACAATTCTTGTAATCGCCATGCCGATACCATAATAAGTCGCACGTTTAGCCTCGATAATCTTATATGCAGAAGTGCGCACCTGCTCCTCTATATCCTGCATATCGTCAATGCAATAGGCATTTCTGTCATCGTCAAAAATTTCTGTCACGTGCTTTGTTGCAAGCATTACCTGAGAAACAGGAACAAATTCGCTGTCGCCGTGTTCGCCGATAACATAAGCATGAATATTTTTAGGGTCGACAGTGAAATAATCGCCGAGAAGATAGCGGAGACGTGCGGTATCAAGGGAAGTTCCTGTTCCGATAACTCTTGACGCACCGAAACGTGAAAGTTCATAAGTTACCCTTGTCATTATGTCAACAGGATTTGTTGCAACAAGGAAAATTCCGTCAAAGCCGGATTTCACGACAGGAGTTATTATTGAACGGAAAACCTCTGCATTTCTCTGAAGCAAATCAAGACGTGTCTCGCCCTCTTTCTGTGCAACACCAGCCGCAATAACGATAATATCAGCGTCTTTGCAGTCTTTATAGTCGCCTGCATAAATTTTCATGTTGGACTTGGCAAAAGCAAGACCATGATTCAAATCCATAGCCTCACCCAGCGCACGCTCCTTGTTTACGTCAATCAGCACAAGTTCGTTGCAGATACTGCCCTGATTTACAACGGCATATGCAAAACTCATTCCGACCATACCTGTTCCGATGAGAACAACTTTTCTTTTATCAGTATTCATATTTAACCAATCCTTTCAGATTCAAAATTATTCAGTTTCGATTTCCGCAATATACGGCAGATTTCTGTAGTATTCGTCATAGTCGAGACCGTATCCCACCACGAACTTATCAGGAATAGTGAACAAGGTGTAATCCGCTTCAATATCGGCGGTACGCCTTTCGGGCTTGTCGAGAAGTGCTATAATTTCAAGCGACAGCGGATTTCTTGATTTCAGAATATCGGCGACTGCTTTCAGCGTGTTGCCCGTATCAATAATATCTTCTGCGATTATAACATGATACTTTGAAATATCCTGCTGTAAATCGAGCGTTATGCGGACTTCTCCCGTCGTTTCAGTACCGCCGTAGTAACTCTGCGCCGCCATAAAGCCGAATTCGCACGGAATTGTTACAGTCTTTGCCAAATCCGCAAGAAAAACAAACGAGCCTTTCAGTATGCCGACAATCAGAAGCGGTTTACCCGAATACTTCCCGTCAATATATTTTCCCGCTTTTGCTATTTCCTCCGCTATGCTTTCCTGTGTTATCAGCACTTTTTTTATGCTGTACTTCTTATCCATTGTATCACCTCTATTATCCGCAGAAACAGGCGTTTCATACGTCCGTAAATGAAATCACTCCTTTTGTCATAATTATATCATAATTCAATGCTGTTTGTCAAGTATCTTATGCCTTTGCATAAGGTTAAAATAAATATCAATTTAGTAAAATGTAAATAAAATGTTTATAATATATATATATTTGTTCACAACTTTTTGATATAATTAATATAAAGAAAATTTAAATATTATTGAAAGGAGGAAGTTCTGCTATGTATCACAATTATCGTTATCAGGTAAGATGTATTGTTCCTGGTACTAATCAAAGAGTAACATATAATGGAATGTATACAAATATGCGTTCAGAAGCTGAGGCAATAGCTGCTTTAAAAAGAAATTATCCTAATCTTATTGATTATGACATTTGGGAAGTATAAGTCAAAAGTCAGGCTGTATTATTCAGCCTGATTTTTTTGACTGAAAATCAATGCAAAAAAACTGAAATTTACGGTGTTGCTTACATGAATAACATGGTATAATAATAACAGGTCAGAGAAGAGAAAACCTTATATAAAGCCTGCTCCCAGAGGTATCTGCACAATAACCTTCGGGAGCAGGGCAGGACAACACAGTTATATCACGGGGGACGATATTGTGCTGTCTTACGAAATCTACCGTCTGAAAGCATCTCCTTACAGACTTAATATAAGAAACAGCCCATACCTTTCACAGCAGGTATGGGCTTTTCTTTTAATCATATTTCGGGAAAAGCAAAGAAAATTCAGCACCCTTGTCCACTTCTCCGTATGCTTCGACAAGTCCGCCGTGACGCTCCATGATACGATTGACAAGTGCAAGTCCAACACCGCTTCCCTCAAATTCCTCTTCGGAATGAAGTCTCTGGAAAACCTGAAAAAGCTTGTTTGCATAGGTCATATCAAATCCCGAACCGTTGTCCCTGATTTTTATTTTATTGTAAGTCTTGTCGGAACTTCCCGACACTTCTATAACTGCCTGTTCTCTCTTCGACGTATACTTTATGGCATTGCCGAGCAGATTTTTCATCATTATACCGATAAGTACTTCGTCGCCCTCAACAGTCGGCAAATCTCCGCATATAAAGTCAATTTTACGTCCGCTTTCAAGCGCATACAGGTCTCTGAACATATTTTCAGCGATTTCCTTTATATTGACAGGCTTCATCTTCGGCTTTACATTGCACATCTTTGAAAACTCAAAAAGCCTTTCAATCATAATTCTTGTCTGGGTTGCCTTTGATACAATCATATCCATGATGTCATAAATTCCCTGTTCCTGATTTTCGCCGAGTTCACCCCTCAGCATTTCAATCAGCATATTTATTATATTGAACGGTGCTTTAAGGTCGTGTGAGACGGCAGAACAGAACATAGTAAGTTCGTTGTTTGCATTGGTAAGGTCTTTCTGCTGATTTGCAATCTGCAAATGAGTGCGTATTCTTGCGAGATACTCCTCTTTGATAAAAGGCTTCCTGACATAATCACAGCCTCCGAGTTCAAAACTTCTGCTGATTATTTCAGGACTTGTTTCAGAAGTCAGAAAAATAATCGGTATCGCACTTGTTTTCTGGTTGCTTTTTATCACTCTGCACAATTCAAGACCGTTCGTATCGCCTAACTGAATATCGAGCAGTATCATGTCAGGTGTTCTCTTTTCAAGAAATGTGACAGCAGCCTTTCCGCTTGTTGCAGCGAATACCCTGTAACCCTCTGCTTTCAGAAGAGTTCCCGAATACGCTATCTGGTCGGGCATATCGTCCACAATAAGAATTTCCGCATAGTTTGTCATTTAATATCACCTGATTTATACTTCGACGGCGTTGTGCCTGTTATTTCCTTGAAAACCTTTGTAAAATAGTCAACAGAAGCATATCCCAGTATATCGCTGATTTCATAAGCCTTGTAGTTTCCCGTGCGGAGAAGTTCCACAGCATAGCCGATTTTCACTCTCGAATGGAAGTCATGAAACGTTACACCGAAATTCTGTTTGAATAATTTACTGAAATAGTCCTTGCTGTAGCCCTGAGCGTCCGCAATATCATCAACGGTGAAAAGTTCACGGTAATGTTCCGAAAAATAGTCGATAACCTGACCTGTAAACTTGCTCGCATCGGGCGATATATCAAGTCCGCTGATTATTTCCGCAATAACCGGCGCAGTCCTGCCCCTGTTGCTGAGTTCGTCTATCCGTTCTTTCGCACGGTTCAGGACTTCTGCAAGTTTTTTCTGTTCCACAGGCTTGAGAAGATAGTCAAACGCACCTAAAACAAGCCCCTGTCTTGCGTACTCAAATTCGTCGTAGGAACTCGCAAAGACTACAGGAATAGTATTTCCCTTTTCATTCAGTTTGCGGAGCATTTCGATACCGTCAATAAACGGCATACGTATGTCGGTAAAAATCAGGTCAAACGACTGATTTTCAAGAATTTCAAGTGCCTGCTTACCGTTTGTCGCCTCGGCGGAAATAGCAAATCCGCATTCCGACCACGTTTTCATTTTTGAATAAATGAAACGCAGTGCCGTATCATCTTCAACTAAAAGTACTCTGTACATTTTATACCTCCTGCATATTTTCGGAAATCCATAGAAAATCATAATTAAGAACAGCTTTTCTTAGTTTTCTGAAATCCTCTTTATTCATGTTATCCATAAATGACTGAATATTTTCGGTAAAAATATCGACGGCGGAAATATCAAACTCGCAGGCAAGAGAAAAGAAACTCTCCCAAAGCGATTTCCAGTTTGATTTATAATCGTCGGACGGATATTTTTCCGCAAGACTGTCATGACACAGATTAAGTTCATTAAAAGTTGCGTCCCACACCTCCGTGAACTCTTCCAGACTGTCAAAGCGTTCCTGCTTCAGTTCAGCACTCAGACTGCATGATATTCTGTACAGCTTTTTGCAGAACATATTTCCCGAAATTCCTTTTATATTGTGAAGTATCTCCCTTGCACCGATAAAGTTACCGTTTACAGCATTTTCCACAAGCATTTCGCAGTCCTGTCTGTGAATGCTCAGGAACTGTTTCAGTATACTTAAAACAGCCTTCTCATCTTTCATTACAGCAAGAAGTTCGTCATAAGCGAAAATAACATCATCTTCCGAACTAACATCTGTATCAGCGGAAATATATCTGCCGAGAAGTTCTTTCAGTTCCGTCATTTGCAGAGGTTTCAGAAGTGAAGCATTCATTCCGCTCGAAATAAACCTGTTGTCATCTTCTATTCTGTCGGCTGACAATGCAATCACAGGCACAGACTTGTTTTTTTCTCTGATAAGCCGGCAGGCTGTATAGCCGTCCATTTCAGGCATATTTATATCCATGAAAATCAATGAAAAGTCCTGTTTCTGTGCAATTTCCACTGCTGACATACCGCTGTCCGCCGTTGTCACGTCAAAACCGCAGTTTTTAAGCAAAATTGACTGGATTTCAAGATTTATTTCGTTATCATCAACAAGTAAAACTTTTATCATAACTCACCTCACAGCCATTTTTTAAGTGCTTTGAGAAGCTGACCAAAATCAAGCGGTTTAGCGATATGTTCATTCATTCCCGCATTTTTTGCCATTGTAACGTCTTCCGCAAAGGCATTCGCAGTCATTGCAATAATCGGAACGGATTTTGCGTAATCGCCTGACAGCGCACGGATAGCGTGGGCAGCCTCATAACCATTCATGACAGGCATCTGAATATCCATGAAAATAATGTCATAATAGCCGTCCCTGACAGAAGTAATTATGTCAACAGCCTGTTTACCGTCTTTGGCAAAATCAACTGTAAGACCTGCCATATCAAGAATTTCTCCTGCTATTTCCGCATTGAGTTCATTATCCTCAACAAGAAGCGCACGTTTGCCCGAAAAATCTTCATTGCTGAACACATCAAGTTCAGAACCGCTATTCCCCTTAGTCTCTCCGCATACAAGTTCATTGAAAAGATGCACCATTCTCGATTTGAACAGCGGTTTTGATATGAAAGCATTTGCTCCTGCCGCTCTTGCTTCGAGTTCAATATCAGACCAGTCATAAGCGGAAATGATGATGATAGGAACGTGCTTTCCGACTTTTTTTCTGATTTCCTTTGTCGTCTCAATGCCGTCCATTTCAGGCATACGCCAGTCAAGAATGACAGCAAAGAAGTCATTGCCGTTTTCATAATGTTCAGCAACACGCTCAACTGCCTCTTTGCCTGTGAGAACCCACTCGCCTTTCATGCCGATTTCCCCGAGCATATCGCACGTATATTCACACGAAACCTTGTCGTCGTCGGCAACAAGAACATTCAAATCAATGAATTTTTCATAGTCGGTAAATTCCTCCTGATGTCTGAGTTTAAGGAAGAAGGTAACAGTGATTTTCGTACCCTCATTCAGTCTGCTTTCAACCTTTATATCACCGTTCATCATCTGAATTATGTTTTTTGTAATCGGCATACCCAGTCCTGTACCCTGTATCTTATCCACACGGAAATCATCTCTTGCCCTTGCAAAAGGTTCAAACACCGTTTTCTGGAATTCTTCACTCATACCTATGCCGTTATCCTCAAAAATAAACTCATAACAGCCGACTTTCAGTTTATTCGTCGGCTTTTCGGAAATAGTCAGCCTGATACTGCCGTTTTTTGGAGTATATTTGATTGCATTGCTCATAAGGTTCATAAAGGCCTGCTGTATGCGCTGACTGTCGCCGATAACGTTTTCATGCTCAATATTCCTGATTGATACGGAAAGTTCGTGACCTTTTGCACTGACTTCAGGTTTGGACATGGTAAGCAGATTATCAATAAGTTCGGCAAGATTAAATTCGTCCTCCTGCAATTCCATTTTTCCGGACTCAATTTTCGACATATCAAGAACTTCATTGATAATTCCGAGAAGATGTTTCGATGATATTGTGATTTTTGAAAGACAGTCCGAAAGACGTTCCTTGTCATCAATATGAGTACACGCAATCGCCGTAAGTCCTATAATTGCATTCATGGGAGTGCGTATATCGTGGCTCATATTTGCAAGAAAGTCTGTTTTTGCAGAATTGGCGATATTTGCCGACTCGTAAGCTGTGCGGAGTGCTTCCTGCTGTGCCAGTTCTGCCTTTTTCTGTCCGTCAATCACGTTTCCTGCGAATACAACAGCAATGACTTCGCCGTGTTCGTCTCTTTCAGACGCAACAAGAGTAAGCCTGCACCAGCCAAGATTATTGCGCTGAAATTCAAGCGTTGTATACTCTGCGTCTGCAAGACTGCTTCGTATATTTTCAGGATTTAAAAAATCCGCAACACGCTGTTTCCATTCGGGAACAGCCATTTTTTCCGTATAGATATTAAAAAAATATCCGAAATCACAATATTTATTAAAATATTTCTCTAAATCTGCATGGGCTTTCAGAACAGTACATCTTTTTTCCGTAAGCGATATATGATAAAGTGAAGAGTAAATCTTTCCGAGTGAACCGATAATATCCCTGTGCTTTTTTTCCTCACTTCTGTCCGATGTTATGTCATAGGCAACAAAATTCGCACGGACGTGTCCTTCTATTTTATAGAGAAGTATAAGAATACGGCGGTATTTCTTTACAGCAGGAACATAATATTCAAAACCTACAACAGACTCACCGTTGTTGCATATTTCAGTAAGTTTGTCACGGCTTTTTGCAATTGAAATAGTCTCCGCATTTTCAGATACTATTCTTTTATCTGAAAGCCATACTGCTGAAAATTCGTCGTAAGTGACAGGCATTGTCAGACCGAGATTTTTCGTGAGATTTTCACCGCCGGAAGAAATTACATGATTTTCTATGATATTTCTGTCGAGGTCGACTGTAAAGAATGTTTCGCTCCCGAAAACAAGCGCATTTCTGTACTGTCTGCGTTCTTCGTCGAGTTTTTTCTCCATGAGTTCCTGTTCCGTTATATCCGTAACGGAAGTAAGAATATATTTTTTCCCGCTGCTGAAACTAAGAAGTTTTGTATCTGCCTTAACTGATATTCTTCCGCCGTCCACTGTATCGGAATGAAACACATAACTTACACGGTCTCCAGTATTCTGAAGTGAATGCACTGCTTTTCTTACATCATCTATATCTTCCCTGTCAATTTTCGTCATGATATTGGTGATATATTCTTTGTTGTCCGTATCTATGCTGTGAAAAATCCTGTCCGCCTCCTGATTGAGAATGAGAATATCTCTTTCGGGAAGAGTATAGGCAAAAAATCCTCCGCTGAAAGAGTTTGCCATTTCCTCCTGCATTGCGAGGATATTACTGAGCTGGGTATTTCTTTCTTCCATTTCAGTTACGTCCTGCATGAGAATATACCAGTGTTTTCTGCCCGTTACTTCATCTTCCACAAGTTTTCCTCTGTCTATAACCCAGCGGACAGAACCGTCTTTATGCGGTATGCGGTATTTGACAGCATAGAAACCGTTGTTTTCAGTCATCTGTTTTTCCGCTTCTGCAATAACCCTTACGCTGTCTTCTGCACAGATATTGCTTGTAACATGACTGCCGAATTTATCAAGGAATTCCCTGACGGTGTAACCTTGCAGCATAGCTGCACCCTCGCTGATATATTCATATCTGTAGTTATCATTTACATCGGCGATTTTAAGTCCGCCCGAAATGCCGTTGAAAATAACGTCAAGCCGTTTGTTCATTTCGTCGTTGGCGGATTTCAGTGCCTCTTTCTGCATATTCTCTTTTCTGCGGATTTCAGTTATATCGCTTGCAACAACAGAGGCGTGTATATGATTTGTCTGCTCGTCGCACGACATAAGGCAGTTTGTTCTTATGTACAAATCACGTTCTGCATTATGGTATTCAGTTACAGCGTTTGTAATTCCAGCCCTGAACTGCTCAATAAGGCCTTTGCAGGTGAAATTTCTTGCCATTTCCTCGTTTGCAAAGATAATTTCGGAATTTTCCAGATACTTTGCAAGAAGTTCGTCAAAACTCACAGGAACAGAAAATCCCAGTTCTTTTATGAGATTTACGCCGTGAGCTGTAATAAATTCCTCATGTATAAGACCAGATGTGACATCAAAGAAAAAGCTGAACTCTGAACCGTTTGCAAGTGCTTCACGGTAACTTTTCCGTTCCGTAACAAGAGAATTTGTAAGATTTGTCTGTTCTGTTATGTCAAGCATGGAACAGAGTATATATTTCTGACCCGTTGCGAATTGCAGTAACTTCACATTCGCCTCAACATCTATTATCTCACCGTCAATCTGTACTTTATAGGAATGCTTTACGCTGTCACCCGTATTTTTCAGTTTTTCTTTCACTCTGCATACACGCTGTCTGTCCTGCGGGACAATGCAGTTTTTAATGAAATCCATAATCGCTTTTATCGGGTCATCGCCCTTTTTACAGCTTATAATCTTCTTTGCCTCGTCATTTATAAGAAGCAGCTTATGTTCGGGAACTGTATAAGCAAACACACCACAGTTAATGGAATCGAGCATTTCTTTCTGCATATCATGACTGTCTTTTACAGCATTATAATTTCTGCGGATTTTTTCATGTTCTTCTTTATTGCGGATAACAGTACCGATAAAAGTACCTAAAAGCAGGAGTGACTCCTCAGCAAGTGCGGTTATATCTTTCGGAGCATTGTCAATTCCTATAAAGCCTATAAGTTTACTTCCTGTTGCTATGGGTGCTTCAACCGCACTTCTTATATTCTGTCTCCGAAGAGTTTTGTAGACAAACGGGTCTGAATATTTTATATCCTCTATATCTCCCACAACAACACTT
The DNA here is from genome assembly GCA_964460175.1 of uncultured Alistipes sp. Classification (GTDB taxonomy): domain Bacteria; phylum Bacillota; class Clostridia; order Oscillospirales; family Ruminococcaceae; genus Ruminococcus. The sequence continues at coordinate 152,183 of CAYWPN010000002.1, forward strand.
CTGCCTTTTTCGAGCGTTTCAACCCAATAGAAGATACTGTCCGCAGGAATATCCTGCAAAGTATCGATTTCAGAAGATATACCGTCCGCACACCATTCAAACGTGTTTGAATAATAATTATCCGTCTCTTCAAATATGTAAGCCCTCTCCGCACCGAGATACTGTCCAACACAGGCAAGAACTTCGTTAATTGCCTTTTTCAGATTGCTTTCAGAATTAAGTTTAGCAATCTGCTTGTGCATCATTTCAGAAACTTCGAGTTTTTTTATAAGCAGTGCTGTATCCTGCACTGAGCAGTTATTGAAGTTTTCAGCCATACAAATAACCTCCGTTAAATATATTCTTTTATATTATAACATATTCCGTAAATGATTTCAATAGTATTACTGCTGTTTTTCTTTAAAGTTATCCGTAAAAATTTTCCTGATTATTATTGAATTTTTGTAAAAAATATGTTATTATATTAATGAAAGAAATATTTTTAAGGAGTATTTAATCATGGATAATTTTGCAGAACAGCTTGTTAAAAAACAGCTGACAAAAAGTGATAAAACAAGAAATATGGTTTCTCTTGTTATCGGTATCGGTCTGACTGTATTTTTCGTTGTTACTTCAGTTCTGACAGTCGGAAGCGGTGGTCTCTTCTCATTTCTGGGAATTATTCTTGCTGTTTTTTCAGGAATAATGACTTACATCAATCAGCGCAACAAAAAGGTTGAATATGAATACACATTCACAAACGGCGACCTCGATGTTGACAAGATAATCGCACAGTCAAAGCGCAGGGAAATGATTTCAACACAGGTCAGCAAGTTCACGGCTTTCGGTAAATACGATTTGAGCGTACCCGAAGAAACCGATGATATGACTGTTGTATATGCGACTGATAATATTGAAAGTCACGAATACTATGCAGATTTTCAGCATGAAGAATATGGCAGTACAAGACTTGTATTCTGTCCGAATGAAAAAATGCTGAGCAATATAAATAACTGTCTCCCACGTCAGTTGAAAATCAAGCAAAAGGAGTGAATTTATGAGAGTTGTAACAACAAGGCAGATGTCCGCTGTTGAAAACAGGTCTGAAAAATTAGGCGTATCAAAAAAAATGCTCATGCAGAATGCAGGAAAACGAATTGCAGAACGTATCATGGAAATCACCGAGAACGACAAAAGAAAACCCGAAGATACGAATGTATGTTTCCTTGCAGGAAGCGGAAATAACGGCGGTGACTGCTTCGCAGGCGCATATATTCTCGTATACAGAGGATATAATGTTACTGTGGTCAATCTTGTTAAAGCACCGTCGACCGACCTTGCAAAAGAATACTTTTCCGCACTTCCCGATAAAGTGAAGATAGTGCATGGCTACCGCAGTGAGAATGTAAGTACGGCTGTGAGGGCTTCAGGATTTGATTACATGACAATACAGGACAAAGAGGCTATAAATGACCCTGCCCTTGAAAAAATCCTGATAAGCGAGAAAGAACGTATTGCAGAGATAAGAAATGCTGTTGTTTCGGCGGATATTCTCGTCGACGGTGTTTTCGGCACTGGTTTCAAAGGCGAACTCGACAAGGAACTTATGACGATATTTTCTTTCGGCACAAGCGCATATAAAATTGCTGTGGACGTTCCAAGCGGCGGCGACGCTTCAAAGGGAACTGTCCCGACAGGGATTTTCAAGGCGGACGAAACTATCTGCTTAGGCTGTCTCAAATTCGGCATGACACAGTATCCGCTGAAAAAATTCTGCGGAAATATAAATATCGTTAACATAGGAATACCCGACGGCGCATACGATGTTATTGAGGGCAAACGTGAGTACTACAGGCTTGAGCGCAACAGTCTTGCAGGTTTTCCGCCGAAAAGGGAACGTGATGCACACAAGGGAAATTTCGGCTGTGTTCTCGTGATTTCAGGAAGTTCTTCCATGCGTGGAGCTGCTGCTTTTGCTGTACTCGGCGCATTGCGGAGCGGTGCAGGTACTGTAAAGCTTGCAACAGTTGCAAAGTGCATTGATACTGTCTCAGTACTTGCTCCCGAAGCCACTTTCATTGAACTCGAAAGCGACGAAAACGGTTTTATGAAATTCAATGAAAGTATACTGTCCGAAGCAATGAAAAAAGCAAGTTCCATTGTTATAGGCTCGGGAATGGGCGTGACGGAAGATACTATGGAAATTATGCGTTTTATTGTGCAGAATGCCGAAGTTCCTGTAATTATCGATGCGGACGGCATAAACTGCATAGCACGGGACATAGAAATATTATTGAACAAGAAGTCCGAAGTCATAATCACTCCGCACCCTGGAGAAATGGCTCGTCTGCTGAAATGCGATGCACAGATGATTAACGACAACAGAATTATGGTTGCGGAAAAATATGCCGAACAGTACGGGATAACGGTCGTTCTGAAAGGTGCTGGAACTATCGTAGCAGACCGCCGGAGAACTTCCGCAAACCACACAGGCAATGCAGGTATGAGCAAGGGCGGAAGCGGTGACATTCTTTCAGGAATTATCGGTGCAACTGCCGCACAGAATATTCCGCCATACGACGCAGCCTGCGCAGGAGTTTATATGCACGGTCTCGCCGGAGACGCAGCCTGTGAAAAATTTGGCCAGGAGGCTATGCTCCCACGTGATGTCATCGACTGTCTTGCAGACGCTTTCAGAACTCTCAAAGAAAAATTAAGGTGAACAAATAAACGGACGTTCAAGTCAAATCATAAATCAAAAGGAGATTTTTGTTATGAAGAAACTTTTTTCGTCCGTTTTTATTTTATTAAGTATGTGCCTTGTATCGTGTTCCGCACCGATGCAGACAACACAAAGCAGACAGAATAATCTTAATTCGCCGTTCAGTTCGGAAATAACGCTCACCCTTGATAAACTGACCGCAGAGGGAAATTTAAAGCGTTACGGCGACAGCGAATGGGAAGTTGAGTTTTCGTCGCCCAACACTCTCAGCGGAGTTAATCTTGCTTTCAGTCAGGGCAATGTGAACGCAAGCTACAAGGGACTGAGTTTTTCAGTTCCGAAATCTGCACTTCCCGTCAAGGCAATGCTTGTCAATCTGATTGAAGCAGTCGATACGAACGCACGTTCTGAGGAGCTGAAAGGTTCTGACAATGAGGGTATGCTCGAAATATCCGGTACTTTAGAAGGCGGTGACTACCTTCTCACCGTAGACGGCAACGGAAACATATCATCGTTTGATATGCCGAATAACCTGCTTGAAATCAATTTCAGGAACGTTGCACAGATTTCAGGTACTCCCGTTCAGACTACCGCATCAGCTGAAACAACAGTTCCGGCAGAGACTACTGCGGTGGAAAATAGTAGTCAAGCAGTAAGTTGACCATTCTGGAATAGCTTGCATTTCCGTCCTCTACTCCGTTGAGTTTCATGCTCGTATCAGCAGCAGTGTTATATACTGCGTCGACCGTTTCAGTCGGGATAATTTCTTTTTCCTGATTATCTTCCCAGTAAGTTTCAGGGAGGAATCTGAACCAGTCGTTCCGGACTTCCTGTGAAATGCCGTCGGTGAGTTCATAGCCCGATACTATTTCATTACTGTAAATCTGATTATGTACATATTCGAGTGCCTCAAGATAACCGCTGTACTGCACTTCAACATTATCACTGCCCGTTGTTGCAATGAACGAAATGAAATTAGCCTCGTCCTCCTGCATAAAACCCTTCAGATGTGCGTATTCATGGCAGATAACTTCGGGCTTTATTTCATCAACCATGTCATTATTGTAAGTTGCCTCCATGGAGAACGGGAAATACATACCTGCCGTACTTGTCTGGCTCATAAAAAAAGAAAACATAATCGGCTTAGGCTTCGGATAGTACCCTTTTAACTGCGGATACTGTCCTGAAGCCTTTTTCATTGATTTTCTGCACTCGTCAACAACGTCAACAGTAAGGACGAATTTATTGTGTTCGTCCCTCTGCACCTGCACTGCAAGTTCATTGCATTTGTCAATCAGCAGCGCATAAACCTGCTTGAGTTCTTCATTATCATGTTCCTTCGGAGTAAAAAAGCGTTCGGAAAAGCGTGTACAGCCATAGAGTGTAAAGCAGTTCAGACTTTCCGTTCCTGCTATAAAAGCAATTATACACAAAGCAGCTGTTATTGTTATTTCAACAGCTTTTCTGCGTGTTTTTCTGATAATCATGCAGACAACCGCTGTCGGAATGCCTATAACTACAATAAGAATTGCAGTTACAATCATGATTTCACCCAGAGATATTGGCAGAAGTCCGCTGATAAAAACATATGGAGTTGAAATTACTGGAAATATGTAATCCGCATAGAAATCCGCAAAGGATTTTGAAAGTCTTCCGGTTAAAGTTAAAACTGCTGAAAATACTATGACTGCCAGCGGAATGATATATCTTTTTTTCATGACTGCGGATTTACGGGCAGACTTTTAATTATACCTGCTTCCAACTGCTGAATAGCTATAGCGTCCATACCTGTTACACCGTCGCCCATATTGTAGCAGTCTGCATTTAATCTTCCCTGCTCCGAAAGACCATATCTGTCCTCATTACCGATATGCTGAATAATAGAAGTAGCGTCTGCAAGGTCAACAGAACCGTCGCAGTTAGCGTCACCGACTAAATTTATTTTTATATCATCTGATTTTTCAATAACTTTCACTCTTGCCCATACCGTACCGCCTGTTGACTGCGCCTTAATTATAGTTTCACCGATGTTCTTTGCGGTAACATTACCTTTATCGTCAACTACAGCAATATTCTCGTCGGACGAAGTATAGACAACATCACTTGTCATTGTCGGATAGGACAGCATAAGAACATTTGTTTTCTCAATTTCAAAAGTCCGCATAATATCTTCAATATTGAACTCAACATTGATATTCACAGCATACTTCTTTTCCTCTGTTTCAGCATAGATAATACACTTACCTTTTTTAATTCCGGAAACAACACCGCTTTTGCTGACTACTGCAATGCTTTCGTCTGTACTGCTCCATGTTATCGCCGTATCCTGAGAAACCCCCAGAATAGTTATTGTCTGCATGGAACTTTCAGAAGTGAGTGTAAGTGTTCCGATATTAACTGCTCCCGATGATATTCCTGTATAAACAGAAGTTACATTGAAAATATAGCGAGTGTTCTCAATATCGGCGAATATCTGGCATTTGCCCATGCCCTTTGCTGTAACAAGTCCGCTGCTGTCGACCACTGCTATACTTTCGTCTGTACTGCTGTAAGTTATTGCAACGTCCGCAGGTGCATTGAAAACAATCTGCTTTGAAGTTTCGCTGTTCGTAAACATAATATCGTCCATCTGTACTTCTGTCACACTCTGTTCAACAGGTTCATAATCTGAAGTGACATTAATCTGATATGATGTATCTTTCTCCGGATAATATGCCGAAATGGTACAAGTACCCTTGCCTACAGCTGTTATCTTTCCGTTTCCGTCAACTTCCGCAACATTTTTGTCCGAAGTATACCAGCTGAGTTCAGATGCTTCAATTCCTGTAAGCGTCGGGATTGCCGACGGGTGTTCATTGTCAAGAGTAATGCTTCCCCAAGTTACAACACTTTCCGCATAAACTGTATTGCTGTAATCCGCACTGTAAACAACAGGAGTTCCTGAAATAACACACAGTGCCATGACTGCCGTCAGTATTTTCTTTATGTTCATATTTTTTTCCCTCACACATTCATGATTTTCAAATCCGGATTTTTTTCAAGAAGTCCGTCAACTGCACTCTTTGAGCCGATAATGCAGTAGCTTCCCTGATTTTCAAGATAAGGCACAGCAGAAAGCAGGTCGCTGTATGTCATGGAAAGAATATTTCTGCGGATTTCCCTGCGCTTCTCAAAAGTAATTCCTCTGAAACGGAATATATCGGCAGTTGTACCGTATTCGCCGTCGGATATAAGCGGTTCACCTCTTGCAATGGTGCTTATGATATACTGCGTAATATCGGGATTTTCAGCGCAATACTCCTTCAGAAAATCTGCGGAATCTGCATAAGTCTGCAAAGACAGCTCAGGGGACGGGTCACGGAACGAATAGAATGCAGTTTCGCCCAGAGAATTAGTTCCCGAACCTGTACCGTAAGCACCGCCTTTCACACGGACTTCATTCCACAGATATTCATAAGTCATGATAGTAGAAAGAACGTCCCACAAGGCTTTATTTTCCGTTTTTTCCGCAAGAACTGCTCCCGAATACGATACTCCCGACGGAATTACAATTCCCTCCGTCTTTGCCGGTTTCATTTCAAGCGACTGCAAAGACAATTCAGCGGACGAAATTTTTTCGCCGTCAGGAAGCGCATTTATAAGCGTTTCTATTGAAATATTCTCAGCAGAAGTCACACTTGCTGTAAGTCTCGATTTGCAGAACACACGTTCCGAAAGTTCTTTCAGTCCGCTGATATTCCTGCTGTCAAGTCTGCTGATAAATTCATAGGAAACAAAACCGTTTATAAGTTCGTCAACAGCCGATTCCGCAGACATCGCACTTCTTGCACGTCTCATAGCAAAACGGTGACCGTTGGTAATAATACACTGCCGAAGTTCCTCTGTATCCTGACTGATAATCTCACTTATGATTTCAGCGTTATCATAGATTGTCGCCGTAAGTATTTCTGCGATAAGTTCCTGTGCGGAAGTCAGGTTTCTCCTGAGAAATCTCGATTTAACGCTGAAATATACCTTGCATTTTTCGGGTGTTTCCGGCTTGCTGAATGCCGAAATATCAGTACTGAGATTTCCTAAAACACCGATAACCTGCTGAGTGAGTTCGATACCCGAATATTTTTCCGTCGGCAGTTCAGAAATAAGCCTGTTGACGAGTGAAAGCGTTTCGAGTTCCGAACGGCTGAAATCAGATACGTCGAACCACAGATTTACCGATACAATACCCTTGTTCTTTGCAGGATGATTAAGGATTGTCACGCCGTTCATGACTGTTTCAGAAGTTTTGTAATCAATCGGTGTTTCACTTACTTCCGAAAGCGGAAGAACAGGTATTTTTGCAATATTCTCCGCTAAATCAGGAGTTTTCTGCCATTCGTCAAGTACCGTGTTGAGTTCAATGAGTTCAGATTTTTCCTCGCCGTTCATACTTGCAAGTGTATTGTCAAGACGTTCCTGCTCCTGCTTTTTCTGCTTTTCACCATAAGTATCCGACGGTATCATACAGAGTACAGCCCTGCCGTTTTCATTAAGAAGCCAGTCCGAAAGAAGATTTTCAAAATAACCTGTATCAATTTTTTCACGCAGACCTGCAAAAACGTCCTCGCAGTCGATATATAACAGAGGTTCTCCGCCGTAAAGCCATGATGACATAGCGTCGATACAGCGTGTAAGTCCCTGCGGTTCTTCGCCCTCACGGAAATTAAATTCCGCCCTGTTGACTGCCGCTAAAAGAATATCATGACCGATACCGTCTGCAATGATACCGGAAACAGTATCTATGACAGCAGAAAGAACATTGTCTTTATCGTCCGCATTTATATTGTTTACTCTTAATATTCCGAAAGGCTGCAAAACGTTATCAGACAGCGACATTTCAATATCAAGGCACAGTCCGGTATCGAGCATTGCACGCTTTAAAGGTGCATCGTTTGAGCCAGCCAGTGCCTCACAGAGTACGGAATAAGCAAAGACTTTCTCACGTTCCTGCCATGAGGCAAGAATTTTTCCGACAGCAAGATAAGACTGTTTTTCCTCACTCTCATCAGGAGCAATTTCATAATATTCTATTTCGTCGGAAGCAACAGCAGTCTGCAAAGGAATTTCAGGCAGCCAGTCGTTTTTATTGTATTCCGAAAGATAGCTGTCAATAAGTTCAAGCATAGTTTCGATGTCAATATCACCGTCAAGCCATATATATGAATTTGTCGGGTGATAGAAACGCTTGTGGGTATCAATAAACTGCTGGTAAGTCAAATCAGGAATAGCAGACGGAAGTCCGCCGTATTCAAATCTGTAGCAGTTTTCGGGGAAAAGCATTGCCATGATTTTGCTTTCTATGCGTTCATGTACTGACGAGACAACACCTTTCATTTCATTGAACACAACGCCCTTGTATGCAGGCTTATCACCGTCCTTGCGGTACTCAATGTGGTGTCCCTCCTGATAGAAGATATTCGGATTTGTATAGATTTCAGGCTTGAAAACCGCATCAAGATAAACTTTTGTAAGGTTCATGAAGTCAGCGTTATTTCTGCTTGAAACAGGGAACATAGTCTTATCGGGGAAAGTCATTGCATTGAGAAAAGTATTCATTGAACTTTTCAGCATATAGAGGAATGGTTCTTTCACGGGGTAATGTTCCGAACCACCCAGAACGGAATGCTCCAGTATATGAAATACTCCCGTGTCATCTTCTGGGACAGTTTTGAATGAAATCGAAAAAAGTTTGTTTTCCTCTTTATTATTGAACCATGCAAGACGTGCGCCTGTTTTTTCGTGGCGCATCATGATAAATTCCGCAATGCCGGTTTTTTTTCTGTCTGTGACAGTAAATCCATGTAAATTCATAAAACACCTCATATTTCGTCCCACGATGCGTTTCCGCCTGTGGAATTTACAGAATAGTAAGCAAGTATCTTTGAAGCATCATTTGAGTTAATAATACCGTCATTGTTAACGTCCGCCTGAACGTTCTGCCTTGAACTGAAATCGCCCGTACTGCCTGTGGAAAGCAGTGCATATTCAGTCAGAATGTATGAAGCGTCATTAGCGTCAACAATTCCGTTGCTGTCAATATCACCCATAGTGATATTGTTGAGATGTACAGCGATATTTTTTATATTGTCCTTTTCGGAAACAATATCCCAGTCTTTTTCACTGCTGAAATCTCCGCCGTCGATAGTGAAATTATAGACGTATTCAACATAGCTGTCGGGATTGTCGTTTACATCAGGGACAGTTATTTCGTCAGTAATAGCAGATGATGTAATATTATATTCTCCGCCTGTAAGTTCAATGCTTACCTTGTAGTTTCTGTAGTCAGACTCCGTATTGTCTCTGCCCTCGATAGCAAAGCTACAGGACTTTCCGCCTTCAATACTTGATTTATAGTATGGTTCGTCTGTTACTTCGGGAGAAGTGAACGTGATAAGCACTTCTGCCGTTGTATTTTCGGGTACATTAACAATAACAGCCCCGTTCACTTCATTTTCGTCAAATTCCTGATATACAGGGACTTCGTCTGCCGCAAAAGATGTCATTGCAGCAGCTGTCATGAAAGTCAGCACGACAGCAAATGGAATTATTCTATTATGTCTCATAAATTCTACCTCTAATCAAAATTAATATGATGTTACAGCACTGCCGTCTTCGCCGACAACAGTAACTTTTATATTACCGTCACTTTTTTCAGCAGGAATATAAGCAGAAAATCCGTTTCCGCAGTGTTCACCCTCCTGCTCAAGCAGAGTATCTTCAAAACAGTTGAATGCTTCATAGGTCACCCCGCCTGTCTCAATGAAGATGCGGTTACAGTCACCTGAAAAGAAACCGTCGGGCAGAACACCGTAAATATGCGTATATTCACCGCTTTTCTCTGAATTAACAACAATATCACCGCTGTATGTTTCCGCAGAAATACCCGAAATATCAGTCTCAGGAGCAGGCATTACAGGAGCGTATTTTTGCAGATTGCCCAGATTTCTCTCGACAATTTCAAGAACAACTGTTTTGTTTTCAATATTATTCAGACGATACGGCACAGTCCTTGAAAATTCCGCATTACTGAAACATTCCGCCATATATGGCAGAATTGCTTCGCCATAGGAATCACGGAACATAAGTAGTCCGCCGTCTGCATTTTCGTTAATTGTGTTAATCGTTATATCATCAAGACCTCTGAAAAATCCCTGATAAGTGTATGTATACTCATAGTCGTTGTAAATCTGAGTATCTTTAGCTTTTTCAGCGGGATAAAGCATGAGGGCAAGGTCGCCCGTACGGTCGTTTTTAGTGTGCCATTCTGTACCTGCCGGACAAAAATTCCTGTTGAGTTTTGTCATAACTGCCGAATGCCCGACGTATGCTCCTAAATTATTCCAGTGGGTATCTGTCTTGTGGTAAAGCGGTACGCTTGAATTTGCATTGAGGAGTGCCGATTTCATGTCAAGCCAGAAATCATCTTCCGCAAGTTCCGCCGAAAGCATTTCATAATTATCCGCATTGTCCGCAGGAACGTAATTAAACGGCATATTTTCGGGGTAAACCGAATTTTTGTTCGGAGCGGAAAAAAATACAAATTCCACACCGTTTTTATTGCAGTAATCATCAATCATGCGGAGATTATGCGCAATATTGCAGATTTCACGCCTGCTGAGTGTATTTATATTCAGGAAATCATCAGCAGTTTCACCGTAATAAAGCCAGCCGTCCCTGCCGACTATAACATTGCTGTCAGGAGAAGTCGCAAAAAGTGCGGATTTAATTCTGCTGTCCGCATTGACAAACTGCTGACGGAATGCAAAGTGTTCCGAAAACCACGTATCGAACTCATCGAAAAAATCAAAATTAATGCCGTCCTCCGTTCTGAGCGACGGAAATTCTGCGAGTTCCCGTTTTTCCGCTGAACCCGATTTCACGAATGGCATACAGACTGACGGCACAAGGCATATTCCAAAAAACAGGGCGGAATATATTCTGTAAAGATTTTGTTTTTTCATCTGACACCGCCTAAAATCTGAAATATATAAACGGACTGTATGAATTTGACGAAAGAGTAAGTATGCAAAGTCCGAGAAGTATAAGAGATACGGCATAGGAGCAGAACTCACACACTGCTGATTTTGCTGTTTTTTCGCCGATAATACGCACAACAGGCATTGAAAACAATACAGCAAGTACAAGCATGACAAGGTACATAGGAGTTAAATTCTGCATAAACATTGCTGTCTGTATGGTATTGCCCGACGGACAGAACATATGACCGATAAATCTGCACGCAGTCGGCAAATCGTCCGCCCTGAAAAATACAAACGCAAGGACTGTCACAAACATTGTATAGATATGCCTGAACGGTCTCAGCCACTTTTCAGGCTTGATTATCTTGTAAGACTCAATCATCATGAACGCACCGTTGATAAGTCCCCACACAATAAAATTGAGACTTGCGCCGTGCCATAAACCTGTACAGAAAAAGACAATCAGTTTATTGACAGCGGTGCGCAGTTTCCCTTTACGGTTTCCGCCGAGAGGAATGTATAAATATTCCTTAAACCATGTTGAGACGGAAATATGCCATCTTCGCCAGAAATCCTGCATACTTTGCGAAATATAGGGATAATTGAAGTTTTCCCTGAAAGTAAATCCGAACATCAGACCAAGTCCGATAGCCATATCGCTGTAACCGCTGAAATCGAAATAAATCTGAAACAGATACGATACAGCACCGAGCCATGCAAGCGGTACAGACAAATCAGCAGTATCAAGTCCATAGACGTAATCAGCAGAAACCGCCATGGTATTCGCAATAAGGAGTTTTTTTGAAAGTCCGGTTATAAAACGGCGTATACCCTCTGCGGTCTGTTCGGGACTGTGTTCCCTGTGGTCAATCTGATTGACAAAGTCATAATATTTTACAATAGGACCTGCAACAAGCTGTGGAAAAAACGTTATGTACAGTGCAAGTCTGAAATGACTTTTCTGTATATATTCCGGATTTTTGTATGCGTCAATTACATAAGACATCGCCTGAAAAGTATAGAAAGATATTCCAATAGGCAGTGCAATATGCGGTATGGTAATACCAAGCAGACCTGCTCCGAAGCCTGCATATTTGAATATTCCGAGCATGAGCAGATTTGCCGTGACTGCACAGACAAGAGCAGTTTTGCGGAATTTATGTTCCATTGCACGACCAAACCAGTAGTTCATTTCGATTGAAATAATCATCAGAATAATTGCTTTTGGTTCACCGTATGTGTAGAATAACAGACTGAACAGGAGCAGAAGTGCATTTTTCGCCGTTATTGCAGGAATTATGCGGTACAGTATGTATACCGAAGTGAGAAAGAGAAAAAGAAATACAGGACTGCTGAAAACCATTTCTTCTCCTTATACAGCCATATAGAATATAATTGAACTTACAGTATCGCCGTTGTACTGCACATCAAGTTCTTTTCCTTCGCCTGCATAGACAACATAACCGCCCATTTCCTCACCTGTTCCGTAAGCGTTTTCAACGTCCGTGCGTGAACTGCCGACGGTTATGCCAGCCGTTGTGGAATAACTGCTGTTTGTTATCATTATCTGATATATATAAGGTGTATCGCCGTTTATATAGCACGAAATCTGCAAGCCGTCATAAGTATAAATTCTCTGGTCATCACCGTTTGAGAGACAGCCTGCTGCGTCCTGAACATCGAGAGGTTCGCCGAGAGTATTTATAATATCCGCTGCACTTCCGCTCAGATTGTCCATGCTGAACTGCACCTGTACAGGCGGTTCAGTCGCAGGAGGTTCTGGTTCAGGAGGTTCTGTTATCTCAGGTTCGTCAACGACAACAGGCGGTTCTGTTGCCTGTTCCGCAGGAGCTTCTGTCACTTCTTCTGTCACGGCTTCAGTAACAACTTCCGTTGTGACTTCTGTTGTTTCCGCTGTTGATATTTCAGAAACAACTGTAGTTTTTGCTGTAGTCTTCGCCGTTGTAATTACTTCTGTAGACGTTTCTGTTTCTGCCGTTTCTGTAGTGACTACAGGCAAATCGAGCGTGACAGAACTTTCGTCGGGCGCATCATTTCCGCATGAAACAGCAGAAAATGCAACCGCTATAAATGCAAGTACCGCAAATTTATTTTTCATTTAACTTTTTTCTCCTTATTAATAATATTTCGCATAGACAAACTGCGTCCATGTATAAGTAAGCGATTTCAGGTATTCATCGGACACACCGCAGAAACCGTTGCAGGTATCGTAATTCAGCCATTTGCCGTTTATGTAAACCTGATTCCAGTAGTGGTCTGATGTATGAGTACCTGTGCCGTATACAATACGTGTTTCATAGCCTGCCTGTTTGAAAAGCAGGTCAGTAACAGCAGCGAAATAATAGCAGACAACAAAGCGGTTATCCAGTGAATAATTTGCGAAGTAATCCCAGCCTTTTGCCTCAATATCAGAAAGAGACCTTGTCACCTCAATATAACTGTACACATTCCTGTTGCGTACATAATTATAGATATTTGTTGCATTCGTTCCTGTTGATGTAATAATACTCTGCGCCCTTTTCTGCACTGCCGACATTGCAACAGCAGCTCCTTCTTTGGAAAGTGCGGTTGTATTGTCGATTACCTTGTTTTTCTCCATTTTTCCGCTTGTGGGATTGAAATAGTACTTATTGCCGTCAGCTTCCTGCCAGCCAGTTACCATTTTTCCTTCTTCGTCAAAGAAATACTTATCGCCGTCGATTTCCTGCAATCCGAACTGCATAGAACCGTCGTCGGCAAAATAATATTTTTTGCCGTTGATAAGAAGTCTTCCTGTCATCATAACGCTGGTATCAGCATTGAAATAATAGGTCTTGCCGTCTATTTCAGTAAGTCCGGAAGATGCAGTACCGTCTTCGCCGAGGTAATATCTGTCTTCGCCGATAGTTACCCAGCCGAACTGCATTGAGCCGTCCTCTGCAAAATAATATTTCTTACCGTCAATCAGCAGTTTTCCGGACATCATTTTTCCGCTTTCCGCATCAAGATAGTACTTTTTGCCGTCGAAATCTGTCATACCTCTGCACATTATGTAGTCACTGCCGAAAAGATACTTTTCGCCCTCGACTTCAAAAATACCAGACTGTGCAGAAAAATCGTCGCCGAAATAGTAAAAATCATCGCCGACAGCAGTTTTTCCTTTTACTGCCTTTCCCTGTTCGTCCGCATAGTAAACTTTACCGTCCACCGTCTGCAAACCGTTGAGAATCAGACCGTCATTGCTGAAAACATACGTTTTATCATTTATTTCAGTAATTCCCTTTGCATAGGCTGCATCTTCATAGAAATAACGTCTTTTATCGTTAATATCAAGCCAGCCGAACTGCATTTTTCCTGTCTGCTCATTGAAAAGGTACTCAACACCATCTATTTCAACGACGCTTGTTGAAAGAGTACCGTCGTCACCGACAAAATAGAAACTGCCCTCAAATGATGTCAGTCCTGTGCCAGTCATGACACTGCCCTTGTCGTCGAGGAGAACAAGCTTCTTGTCCTCATTTTCAAGAATACAGTTTGTCTGCTTGTCGTTTTCTTCCTCTATATAGTACTGTTTTCCGCAGTAATCAATCCAGCCATAGACTGCCTTTCCTGTTTCATTATCATAGTACTTTCTTTCGCCTTTTACCGTTCTCCAGCCTGTTTTCTGAACTCCGTTCTTGGAAAACAGATAAACTTCTCCGTCTATTTCCTGTTCGCCTGTGACAAAACTGCCTGTTTCATCATAGTAGAAAATTCTGCCGTTTTCGTCTGTAACCCATTCAGAAATATGTTCTGTCTCGTCTGCATAAGCAGTGGCAGACACAGCGGCTGCAAGACTGAGTGATGCGGCAAATGCGCATATTATTGTCTTATTGTGCTTTTTCATCAGTAATCCTCCTGTTGTCAAGTTATATTTATAAATAATATTATACAACATTGCGCAAAAAAAGTCAATGACATTTTTACATAATACAGGATTTTACACAAAAACCGCCTTATTGACAGAAAATAAAGCGGTTTTATGATTATTCACTTTTGATACTGCTGTAAACTTCCTCAATACTTGCGGGAGTAATGCCGACTTCAGCAACATTGTCCGCAGTTATAACAATAGCAGTTATTTTATATGCTGTGCCGTCAATCGTATCGTCGGGCAGAATAACTACCGTACCTGCTTCCAGACCGTCGGCGTATTCCGCAGGGAATGTAACTCCTCCGTCAGAATATGAAATCTCTTCAGCAGGAATAACACCTGTAAGGTCAACTACTCCTTCGACAAGTTCAACCGATATATTTGTATCGAAATCCGGATTAAGCCATGCGTCGCACGCCTTTTCAACAATTTCGCCAGCCTTTGCAACGTCAACCGCCGAAATATCGGCACTTTCAATAACTCCTCTGCTTACGGCGCATTCCAGAATTTCATCAAGTGAAGATGTACCGTCAACAAATCCTGTTGCTCTCATTGCTGCCGATATAAGCAGTTCAGCGGTAACAGGAGCATTTTCATCAAGTTCAGCGTCAGCGTCGACAATGTCCCATGCTTTTGCGGTTTCAAGATTTTCTTCAAAACTTACTCCTCCTACCATTCCGAACGCATTGTTGATAGCACGAATGAGGTCGCCGTTAGTCATTACATCTGTTTCCTCCGCAACGGCAGTCGTTTCAGGCTCTGTCAGTTCTGTAGTAACTTCCTCTGCCGGAACAGTAGTTTCCGCTTCTGTTTCTACAATTGTTTCTGCCACTGTTTCGGGTTCAGTTTCAGGCTCCGTTGTATCTGCAACGGAATTTTCAGGCAATGACGGCTCTGAACTGTTACCCTCATCATTTCCGCAGCCTACAGCCATAGCAGCAAGTACAGAAATCACAACAGCAAGTGCAAATCTTTTCTTAAACATAATATTCACCTTTTTGATTATTTTTTAACAACGACTATTATATCACATATCAGAGAAAAAATCAATATTAAAAATAACACAATCAATTGTTGAATCTGTACTTTTTTTTGTATTCTTTTGGAGTAATACCGATATATTTTTTAAAAATTTTAATAAAATAACTCTGCGAACTGAAACAAAGCAGACTGCTTATTTCAAGGTCACTGTATTCCGAATAGGTGAGAAGTCCGGCTGCCTCCTCGACTTTCTTGCGGTTGACGTAATCCGTAAAAGTCATGCCTGTTTCGTTCCTGAATGCTCTCGACAGATAGGCGGGATTTATTTTAAGATACTTCGCAACGTCCTCGATTTTAAAACGGCTGTGAAGATGTTCACTGATATAATCCATAGCGCATACAATTCTTTTTGAATATACTTTTTCCGTCCGTACACGGCGCATTTTTCTTGTGTAGCTCTCAATCATATCTGCGTGTATTCTGCGGAGTTCGTCTTCTTCCATGCATTCGTCCGCCCTCATGATATATATATCACTCATGCTGTACGCCTCTTCGGGTTTCATACCGCTGTTCACGCAGAAACGTGCAACAAGTGCCGTCGTTATAGTAAAATGATACTTCAGGTTCTGAATATAATCCTTACTCAAAGTACCGCACCCTTCGCAGAAAAGCGGTGCAGTGAACATTCTGACGAGTTCTATATTTCCCGAACATATACTCTCATAGAAAGCACTTTCACGGTCAAAAGGTGCATATCTGAAACCATTTTCCCTGTTTGCAAACAGATGTGATGTCATAGGACTGTCATTCATAAAATCACTCCTTTTTATTAATTATATCACAGATAAAATAATTTGTAAAGAAAAACGCCCCCGATTTTACAATCGGGAGCATTTTCCGTTCAGAGAGAGATGCACAATATATCTTAATTCTTGTTGTCGTAAGTTACCCACTGATAGTGTGCAGTGAGGGGAGTTTTGCCGTCATAAGGCTTGAGCCATTCGTCAACGCCAGTGCCGTTCCATGTATTCATCATAATTCTGCCAGGAGTGGACGGAATATTTTCTGTAGCCCTGTAGACTTCCTTTCCGTCAACATACCATGCAATGTAATCAGCCTGCCAGTCAAAGCCGTATGTATGGAAGCCTTCCGAAGCGTCGAAACCGAGGTCGTACATAAATTCATGTTCGCCTGTACCGTTTGTAAAGTAGTTGAACTGAACTTTTGTTGTGTCCTTGCCGAGAATTTCAATATCGATTTCGTCCCATGGATTATTTTCGGAAGGACCTGTATATGTGAAGAATGAGGAAACAACGCCGTCATTTTTGATAGGCTGCATGGAAGTCTCATAGTAGCCGTATCCATAATGGTCATTTGTTCTGTATTCAGCACCCGAATAATTATACTGTCCGCTGTTGTCCTTGTCTATTGTAAGACTGAGCATATCATTTTCGAGTGAAGTATTCTGTTTGTACCAGCCACAGTTAAAGAAACCGCCGTTAGTCCAGCCGTCCGAAGCAAAGAACAGTTCTGAACTGCCGTCCCTGAAATCCTCGACAGCAGTTGCATCTGCATTCATGGGAGTGCCATAGTCTTTAATACCGTTATTATCTGCAACAGTAACTGTTGTTGTAACAGCCGGAGTTGTAACGGGTTTAATTTCTGCTGTAGTCACTACAGGAACAGGCTGTTCAGGTTCTTCTTTTTTTCCTACAGGAAGACTGTCAACCATTTTTGCTTCAAGCTTCTGAATTAAAAGAGCATCTGCGCCTGTTACTCCGTCGCCTACATTATAGCAGTCCGCATTAATCAATCCCTGTTCACTGAGACCGTATTTGTCCTCATTGCCAATATGCTGAATAATAGCAGTAGCGTCAGCAAGGTCAACTGTACCGTCGCAGTTTGCATCGCCATAGAGAATATCAGTAGTCGGAGGAGTTACAACCTCGCCTGTTCCGCCAGTAAGCGAAAGGAGATATGTAAGAGGAGAATTCCAGTAGATTGTGATTTCATTTGTGGAGTAGCTTTCTGAATTGTCAACCCAGCGTTTTGCCGGTGCAACACTCTTGCAGTAAGCCTTTGCTGCGCTGTCCTCTAAGTTCTGATTAACACCGCCTACGAGCATACCTTCCATAGCCTCTCCCACTGCCATTGACGGACGGTGGTGCGGATTTTCAGGAGAAACAGTTCCGAAACCTGTCACGAAACTTGTTCCGAGCGGATTTGTTCCGAGAAGATAATCAAGCTGTGCGTTTGCTGCATTGAGATATTTCTCATCGCCAGTCTCATTGTAAGCAAGACCAAGAATTATACCTGCATTTGCAACAGTCATATTACTTCCCCAGTTGTACTTTGTAATCGCAGCACCATAAGGCATAACGTCTGATATACTTACAAAATCGTCAGCCTGTTTCTTTACAGCTGCGAGAGCCTTTGTGTAAATATCTGAATTTTTGTCAATATCTTTCATTGTAAGGACTGCAATGTTGCCGTAATCGCCTACTGTTGACCAGTCAAGACCTTTTGAAGCAGTTGATACGTTTGAAATATATTTTGTATCACCTGTTGCACGGTAAAGCTGCAAAGCTGCCCAGTAGCGTTCATCTGTTGTAACATTGTCGCCGTACTCGCCTGTTACAACATCATCTGGATTTGTGTATGTAACATTCGGATTTGCCTCTGCCCAAGCATAAGCCTTTATTGCAGCCTCAAGACAGGTATCAGCAAAACCAGCGTCAACATCTTTGTAGATTTCGTAAGCAAGAGCCATGGAAGCTGCAAAATCAGCAGTAGCAGTTGTTGACTTCGGCATAACGATAAGCGGTTTTGTTTCCTTTTCGGGCATTACATATCCAGGGAAAACATCGCATGAAACTTTATGGTACACACCGCCGTCGTTCTTGTCCTGCATTTTGAGCATCCATTCAAGTTCATAGCGTACTTCGTCGAGAATATCAGCAGTACCGTTATTGCTTTCGGGAATGCCTATATTGTCGCTGTACATTGCCGGATTTGTCTGATATGCGTACATAAGGTCAGCAACAGCCTTTGCAGCAGCTACCACATATCTTCCGTAGTCGCCTGCATCGTGCCAGCCGCCGTTTACTTCTATTGTTTCGTCAGTACCGTAGATAGTAGCGACTGTATCGTGACAGGCAACGTGACCGAATTTGTCATCAACTATTTCTGTACCGCAGCGCTGGAGATAAAGCATTCTTACACTTGAATCAAGAAGATTATTATAAACATCATCACCGATTGTGAAAGTATAGGAATTTTCAAGTCCGCCGTATGAAATGTAGTATTTTCCGGGAGTAGTGACTTCCGAGAAATCGCCGATATAATTTGTTTCTTCGGCAGTAGTATTATTTTTTCCTTCGCTGAGAGTTCCTGTGTAAACAACCTCGCCGGTATCTGCATTAACAACAGCAAACTCATTTGTATTTACAGCATCGGCATTTCTGATAACAGCCGTTTTCTTAGCGTTAGTCCTGTAGCCTACCTGATTTATATTGATGTCGTTTTCCTCACCGAGAACTGTACTATAGTCAACATTGCTGTCATCGACGAGCTCGAGTGAAACGTTGTCAAGGTAGATTGTATGTTCGGGAAGTTCGCCGTCCTGTTTCTGCAAACCGCAGTTGAAACACATCTTTGACATGATGTCTGTTTCCTCTTCCATTGTGAACTCATAGTCGATTGTCTGCGGTTCAGTTGTAACGTCAATACCCTTCCATGTATAAGCCTGATATGTACCGCCGTTCTGCTGTATCATAGCTTCAACGTAACGTGGAGTTGAAGCGGAAATATCGAATTTCAGGCGGTAAACACCGTTCTGATAAAGCGGAATTATGTCATAGAACATCTGTACAGCATAATTGAGAGTACCCTGTTTTGTGACTTTCAGTGCAAGTTTTCCGTCCTCTGTAGTGAGAGTACAAGCACCGCCGCTTTCTTTGTAAGTACCCCAGTCAGTCGTACCCGTATCGAATGTTGAGTTGCTGATTAAATTTTCAGCAGCCGATACAGCAAACGGAATTTCAGGTATAGCAGATGCCATAAGTATGCACGACGCAGCAGCAGCCATACAACGTCTTAAAGTATTTTTCTTCATAAATAAAAACCCCTCTCGTTTTTCAGCATACCGTAGTGCTAAGACAGTATAGCTTTATTGACTGTATTTATTTTACAATAAACAGATAATTTTGTATACTATTTTCGTGACAAAAATAGTAAAATAATGACATCTTTTAATATAAAATATAAACCTGTCCATAGCGGAACAGGTTTAACTTTATTGCTATACAGACTTTTTTCTGTTGAAGACATATTTATTTGTCAGAGTTACAGTCATAGCTGCAATACCGACACCGAGCAATGCTCCGCCAATTATATCAGTCGGAAAATGTACATAAAGATACATTCTTGAAAAGGCAATCAGTATTGCCACGCTGAATGACGGCACGGCAAATCTTTTGTCATAGTAACATAATATAGTTGCAGCAATAAAACTTGACATTGTGTGACCCGACGGAAAAGAATAATCCTGCGGAATTTCAATAAGCATATTGCCGATTTCATTTATCCAGCACGGACGGTCACGGCGGATAATATTTTTAACTACAAGATTTCCTATAAAAACTCCTGCAATCATGCCAATCATCATAGTCATACTGCACCTGCGATACTTTGATTTTGCGGAGATTATCAGGGCAACAAGAACCCAGAACATTCCCATATTGCCGAAAGCTGTTATCACCGGCATAATATTGTCAAGAAATCCGCTTCGGAGATGCTCACGGATATAGTCAAGCACCATGAAATCAATTTCTTTTATAATATCCATAATCCAAAAAAACTCCTATTTAAGTACAGACTCCTGAATAGTGAAATGTTTCGGCACTCCTCTGTCCATGATTATATCAAGCTCACCCTGAATTAATGGCAGGAAGTATTCCATTGCAACGTCGCTGATATTGTTTCCGCACGGAGTGATAAAACATGAGGGCAGGAACTTTTCCTTGTTTGCGATTTTGTCCGCACCGGCAGTCTCAATTATCACAGTATACGGCTGATTATTCACACGACGGAACACCATTACTTTTCCTGTTTCACCTTTCAATGCACAGCGCACTCCGGCAGCACCTATTGCCTCTGATTCGTCTATGTCAGTACGTGAACAGAGGTGCGAGGAACATCTCTGCATGACATTCAGTTCAATCGAACGCACCTTACAGCCGATTTCCGAGCGGACAGTCTCTTCAAGGTACTTTCCTATTCCCGAAAGATACTTGTGACCGAAATTGTCAACAACACCCGACTGCACACCCTCAGGAACTTCCATTCCCTCCGATACCGCAACAATGACTGCTTTATGTTTCGCCATTTCCTGTTTCACGTCCTTCATGAATTTTTCAAGTGAGAACCTGCTTTCGGGAACATACACAAGATGCGGGGCAGTTTCGCCCAGCGCATGAAGTACGGCACTCGAAGCAGTAAGCCAGCCTGCGTGACGACCCATTATTTCAACTATAGTAACCGATGGCATACTGTAAACTGAACTGTCTCTGATGATTTCGTGCATTGTCGTCGCAACGTACTTTGCGGCAGAACCAAATCCGGGAGTATGGTCTGTTATGCAGAGGTCATTGTCGATTGTTTTAGGAATGCCGATTACTTTTATATCAAGGGAAATTTCATGGAAATATTCGGAAAGCTTGTTAACTGTGTCCATTGAATCATTTCCGCCGATATAGAAAAATGCACCGATTTGCCGCTGAACAATTGTATCAGTAATTTTTTTATAGACAGCGTCGTCCTCTCTCCAGTCGGGCAGTTTATACCTGCATGAACCCAGAACAGTAGACGGTGTTTGTCTGAGAAGTTCCATGTCATCAGTTGAGTTTATAAGCGTTTTCATATCAATCAGATGATTTCCGATAATTCCTTCAATTCCGTTGACTGAACCAAAAATAGCGTCGATTTCAGGCACTTTGAGCGATTCCCTGAAAACTCCGACCAATGAGGCATTAATAGCGCACGTTGGTCCTCCAGACTGAGCAACAGCAATATTCATCATAAAAAATTCCTCCACCAAGCATAATAGATTACTATTTTAATTATACCTTAAAATCATACGCTTGTCAATGCAAATAAAAAATTTCTCTCCGCAAAATAAACGGGAGAGAAATATTTATAATTCTGTGTAGAAAATATCCGGCACTCCTTCTTTCTTAAGAATATATCTTTCCGTCCGTGTCAGAGAAATTGTAAAATGATTTTCAGTTCTTGGATATTTTCCGTTAATTATATCATTGTACAATTTTTCAATAAATCCGCACCATTCTTTGTCAAAATCATCTGAAATATCATTAAGAATATAACTTAACCCGTCTCCGAGCCAGAATACTTCCAGTGCCATAGCCAAATCGCAGCTGCTGTCTGATACAATTTGTCTGGGAATTTCCAGACCGTCGTCCCAGTTATATTCAGCCAATAATTTTTTCATTCTGCTGTAAGTCATGATTACCTCCTGTTTTATCTTTTCTGATTATTAAAACTGTCACTGCGATTACTAAAACGTATCCGATAATTGAAATAACAGAAGATTCAATTCCGAAATCACCGCCTGTTATAAATATATTGTCCGTTCTGAGAACGTATGTATATACTGCGGAGTTATCGGGTTCTGTTCCGACGTGAAGCAGACCGACCGTTGACATATTCCAGAGTGCGTGTACCAAAGCGTTGTTCCAGAAATTATCGCTCTGATACATTATCAGAGAAAACATAATTCCTACAGTCGTACCGGCAGCTATAAGCTGTAAAATACTGATAAAACTGAGTTTGTTTCCGATAATATGCATAAGTCCGAAAAGTATGGAAGGAATTATAACAGCAGATTTTATATTATAATTTTTTCTGATAAATCCCATTATTATTCCACGGAATACCATTTCCTCAACAATTCCGCCTGCTATGCTGTACAATCCTATACCTGTAACGACAACTGATATTTTATCATCTCCTGTCAGCACAGACCATTCGCCGTCCATAAATAAGAATGCAGTAACTACAGACAACGGCAGAAGTACTGCTGTTATACACCATACAGGTTTCAGACTGAATTTTTTTATTCCTATTTCAGACAACTGAATTTTGTAAATTTTCTGGAAAATAAACTTCAGTCCGAAATATGTAAGAACAGGATACAGAACAGAAGCAGCCGTTCCGCCGATAAATGCAGGCAGACCGACAGCCGTCAGTATTTCTCCTGCTCCAATACCAATAAGCTGTGCGGTTATAAGTACTATAATTGACAGAAAACAGCCTGAAAGTGTTTTAAAGAATTTTTTCATTTTAAACTCCCTATTATTAACAAGTATTCTGTTTTTATTATACAGTAAAAAAGCACGCTTGTCAATGGAGTTTTTAAATAAATCACAGAGTTTTAGAGAAGTAGATTTTTCTTGCTATAGTTACAATGCTGATAAACAAAACAACAGAAATAAGTGTGAAAAACACTTCCGCACTGAAATATCCTGCTACTACCGCAGAAAAAAGCAACGGAAAACATACTGACCTCTGCAAATTAATGCCCGTAAGTTCAGATATTTTCATATTACGCTCATCTGTATCTTTTATGTACATTTCTTTGAGTTTTTTCTCATCTTTCAGTGCAGAACCAATATAAGCCGTTGAAGCAATCAGCCATATAGTCAATCCCACAAATAAACCAATCTGAAAGCCACTTATAAAGTCGCCGAAATCTCCGTCAGGCTTATACTTTGAGAAATAGCCCTGCTGACCTATTATAAATATAGCACTGCCGAAACAAAGCATTATTGCATTTGAAGAAATTTTCTGCTGTATCATCTTTTTGTAGTTTTCCATAATAATAACCTCCGCTTAGTCAATATCAGAGAAGTCAAAGACTTCCTCGATAGTAAGATTGAAGTAGCGTGAAATCTTATAGGCAAGAACGAGCGAAGCCGTATACTTCCCGCATTCAATGGACGTTATAGTCTGCCTTGTGACATCAACAGCCGACGCAAGTTCGTCCTGCGAGATTTTACGCTGTTTTCTGAGTTCTTTTATTTTTGTTTTCATTCAATCACCTGTCTTTTTTGCTAAGTTAACTTTGCAATTTTAGTATAGCACACTTTGCATAAAATGTCAAGTATACTTTGCAAAAAGAGATATATTTTTTTATTTTAACATAAAAAAGAGGACGTATAAACGTCCCCTTGATATATATTTTACTGACCGGTAACGCAGTTGACAATGCCCTGATAGAGTGAGGCACTCTCGCTTGCGAAATTAAATCCGAAAGCCTGCGGATTTCTGAACTGCGTAACGATTATGTAGGAATCATTGTAACTGCTGTAATCGCCGTATTTTTTCGTACCGTCGTCGCTTGAACTTTTAAGTATGCCTGTAATATAAAGGAAATCGCCCTCCCACGTTTCAGCAGTACCGGTCTTTGCGTAGAACTCATATCCCGACGGAACATAAATTCCGAGATTACCGCCTACTCCTGTCATACCGTCAAGCAGATTTTGTCTGTATTCTTTAGGAATAGTACCAATTACTTCATGGTCTTTCGAACCTGCTCCGATAACACTCTTCACGTCGTTTGTATCAACAATACTCTGCACAGTAAACGGCTTTACCATATCACCGAATACAGCCTCACGTCCAAGAGCGGCGAGATAAATCGGACAGGTCATTACATAGGACTGCCCGAATGCAGAACGGCGCAAATCGTCGTTACAGTAAATTTCGATATTATTACTGATAGTACCGAAATCGCAGTCTATATCGCTTACAAAATGGAATATGTTCTCCAAATCCGCAAGTACGTCGTCTTTGCCGATAGTATCAAATGAACGTGCAAAGAAAATATTGCTTGAATTGGTGAACGCTGAATAGAGACTTCTTTCCATAGGATAATTCCAGTTTGTATCATGGTCCCAGTTTACGATAGACGTTCCGTCATAGTACCATGTACCCTCATCGGTAAGGGAATAAATACCGTGTTTGTCTGAAATCACCTCAGACATAATCTTAAAGCACGAACCTGGCGGAAAGTTCTGAAAAGCCTTGTTTCCGTAATTTCCCCATGCCAAATCCTCTTCTGTCTCAACACCATAGTAATCATCGGGATTGTATGACGGATAGGAAACTTCCGCAAGAAGCGAGCCGTCGCTCCTCATAACAACGGCAGAACCGATAATTCCAGTGTTTTCCATGTAACTATAAATAGCATTCTGAATATCAGCGTCGAAAGTCAGTTTGATTGATTGTCCGACCTTTGTATCGCTTGTCGGATTTTGTGTGCGGAGTTTCTTGTCATACACCAAATCGAGACCTTCCGACATTTCATTCAGTATGTTAGCAAAAGCGACTTTGTTTGCGTCGTTAGTCATACGCTGTTCCTTGCCTGAAGTATCTTTTTCACTGTACATCAGCAGAGTACCTTTGCAGTCATAGAGATTGCCACGCATAACAGACGGAACAGGTGCAGGAGCTGTTGTTGTCGGCACAGTCCCCGTTTCTTTAGTCGTATCTCCTGTTGCCTTCGACCCTGTTTCTGTCTGATTTTTTGCAGTTGTCACCATATCTTTGACAGGACTTAAAGTTCCTGCCGGATTGAAGGCAGCTATTGCAGTAGTAACAGCAATATCAGCTGACTGTGTTGTGCCGTTATCCGCTGCGTCATTGCGTGAAATCGTATGTTCTGTAGTTGCTGAGTCAACAGGCTGAACGACGTTTCCGCACGATTGCAGTGAAAGCACTGATACAAGACTGATTGCTGCAAGTAATTTTTTTCTTTTATTTTTCATGTTAAAAATTCACCCTCCCAAGTGTATCTAAAATAATTATATCCTATTTTGCGGATTATGTCAATATATAATCCATTAAAAATATCTATGCAGAATTATGCAGTATTTCAACGATTTATGGATTTTTTTGCAGATAAACGTGAATAAATTTGCATTAATTTTGCATATATTTAAAATAAATGCTTTATGGAGGTAAAATATGAAAAAATCAATATTTTTAGCAATAATATCTGTTGTCGCACTTGTTTCCTGTTCAGTGGAAAATATGCCTGTTCCGGAAAGCAGTGACTTGCAGATGCAGAATCAGTCACAGTCCCCTGCGGAAAACACAGCAGATTACATTCCGCTGAACTTCACAAGCCAGACAGGACTATGGCTTCCATATATGGATTTCGAGAACTATATATACAACAAATCCGAAGACGAATACAGGCAGGAAGTTAAAAAAATAATCAGCTCTGCAAAAGCTGACGGTATAAATACACTGTATTTTCACGTTCACCCGAACGGCGACGCTTATTATAAGTCAGAAATTTTCCCTAAGGGTATCTACTACACAGGCGACTATGACCCTTTGCAGATTATGCTTGATGAGGCGCACGATACGGGAATATCAGTCCACGCATGGCTAAATCCGCTGAGATTTCAGACTGTCGAGCAGATGGAAAGTCTGCCCGATGATTTCATAGTAAAGCAATGGGTGAACGAAGGCAGTCCTATGGTGAAGATTGTCAACGGCAGATACTATCTAAATCCTGCCTATGAAGAAGTACGTGAACTCGTCAGCAGCTGCGCCGACGAGATACTTCAGAATTACAACGTCGACGGCATACATATCGACGACTACTTCTACCCTACTACTGACACTGAATTTGACAAGGAAGCCTTTGAAACAAGCGGAAGTTCCGATTTAGCGCAGTGGCGGACAGATAATATAAATAAAATGGTTAAATCCCTGTATGACACTGTAAAAAATAATAATAAAAGGGTAAAATTCGGAATAAGTCCGCAGGGAAACATCAATGCGAACTACAATTCACAATACGCTGATGTAAAGCTGTGGGCTGACAGTCAAGGTTATGCGGATTACATAATTCCGCAGATTTACTTCGGCTTTAAAAATGAAACCTGCCCGTTTGAAGAGACCCTGCACGAATGGGAAAATATCACAGATGACAGTGTTTCTCTTGTCATAGGTCTTGCGGAATACAAAACAGGCGAGGAGGATAAATGGGCAGGTGAAGCAGGCGAGAACGAATGGATTGAAAATCCTGATATTATTCAACAGCAGATTGACCTTGTGAAATCTTCTTCCGCCGACGGTTACGCACTATACAGATAATCAGATATATTATCTGATATATAAGGCATATTGGAATTACAGAATAATAGCACAGAAAAAGTCCCAATTTTATGTATTAAAATGCAGATACTCCATAAGTAAAACAGTCGCTGACAAGGTACAGCAGTAAGTTATTATTAAAATCATCACTGACTTTTTCTGTAAAATATTTTTCTTTTTCAATATAAAATATTCTGCATATAAAATCTGATATGAAAGACAAATGGGTATCACAGGGTAATAAATAAAAATATAAAACATAATTACCACATAAGTTATAAATATTTCAAAATCCAATGAGTTTCTTATCAGAAGATAGGCAATCATATTCCATAAACCGCAAATAAACGGCACTGCATACGGAGCAAACGAGAGTATCAATATTATTTTCGGGATTTTTTTCATATAAACTCCCCCTTTTGTATATTTTACCATAAATTTCATACGCTGTAAAGATGACAAATGTCACTTTATGAATGACAAATGTCACAAAAAAGAACCCCCGAAAAAACAGGAGTTCTTTTTTGTAAGGAGTATATGTTTAGAAGAGAATATCTTTAAAACAGAGCTGAGGTTCGTGCTTATCGAAGTCCCAGCTGTGATAAGCATCGCCGTGACATCTGCAATTCTCCGAGCAGTTACGGCATTTTTCGTTTTCATCACTGAGATTTTTGCGGAATATCTGGAAACCGTTCTCCCACACGTCTTTGAAACGGTCTGTGAGGATATTTCCCTGAATAAATTCGGGACGGCGTTCAATGTCGAGACAAGCCGTAATATCGCCGTTCGCCATGATACTTGCAATATATGTACCTGCCGTGCAGATGTAGTACCAGTCACGCACTTCACGTTCATATTCCATGCCGAGATAGTGACTGCAACCATATGTGACAGGCTCACCTTCAATACGCTTGTTGCGGATATAATCGAACATATAGCGGTAATCATCGGGAGTAAGAATAAGTTCAGGGTGCTGTTTTGCACGTCCGATTGGTTCAATATTGATAATACGCCATGAATCTATATCCATATCATCAAATATTTTATAAAGTTCGTCAAGCTGACCGATATTCTGGTGAGTGACAACAGTTGTAACCTGAATATGTTTGAAACCGCCGGTTCTGATAAGGTTTTCAATGCCGTTAATACCACGTTTCCAGCCTCCCGGAGTACGTCTGAAAGCGTCATGGGTTTCTTCGAGGCCGTCAATACTTACTGAAATGGTAGCCATTCCCACACGTTTCAAATCCTTTGC
This sequence comes from uncultured Alistipes sp., assembly GCA_964460175.1. Classification (GTDB taxonomy): domain Bacteria; phylum Bacillota; class Clostridia; order Oscillospirales; family Ruminococcaceae; genus Ruminococcus. The sequence goes on from CAYWPN010000002.1 coordinate 180,235, forward strand.
GACTTCTTCGTCAATCAGTGTTGCATTGCTTGTCATTCCCCAGCTGAAACCAAGTTCGTGGGCGGAAGCCATAATATCAAAGAAATCCTTGCGCAGAAGAGGTTCACCGCCCGTAATGCAGAGCATTTTATCTGCCGTACCGAAATCGCCCTTTACTTCTGCAAGAAATTTTGCATACTGTTTCGGCGTTATCTCCTCCGACGACACATCACCGCAGTTACTTCCGCAGTGCAGACAGCGTTCATTACAGCGCAAAGTAAGTTCAAGAAACAGGTGGCGGAGCTGAGGCTTTATCATAAGTCCCGCACGGTAAGCCTCAAGGGTTTTCATATTATCTTTTTTTACATTTACATCAAGCATTTCTAATTCTCCTCATTATTTTCCTGAACAACGGTTGTCGTTGTCGTTGACGAATTATAATCCGGCACTGTGCTTCTGAAGTCTTTAATCTCGCCGAGAATATATTTCTGGAGCATTACCATATCGGCAACATTGACTTCACCGTCGTCATTGACATCTGCCCTGTAGTCGTAATCGCCGTACATTACAGCCTCAAAATACTTTTTGCGCATTTCAATCATGTCAAACACGTCAATCCTGTTGTCGCTGTCAAGGTCGCCCTTCCACGCAATCGGCGGACCATAGACAGGAACAGTAGGAACAGTCATAGTTTCAGTCGGCATAGTTGTCGTCCAGAACGGCGCAGGACCATAAACAGCCGCAAAAGTAGTCTCAGTCTGTTTCGGATTATAGTCCTCAACAGATGTAGTAACCTGCGATACAGGCGGACCATAGACAGCCACAAAAGTAGTTTCAGTCTGCTTCGGATTATAGTCCTCAACAGATGTAGTGACCTGCGATACAGGCGGACCATAAACAGCCGCAAAAGTAGTCTCAGTCTGCTGCGGGTCGTAATCTGTGTCGACAGGGGCAGTTGTCCAGTAAGGTGCAGGACCATAGACGGGCTGAGGTATTGTAGTCTCCGCTATTGTCGTGACAGGCGAAAAACCGTAAACATTTCCGGACGCTTCACCGCTTGGACTGTAGTCAGCATTTGCAGTTTCTGCCGTTCCCGTCGGGAGAGTACCCATAGCAACTGCAAACATCGCCGCAGTCATCAGGGTTTTTACATTTTTTTTCATAGTATGCACTTCCTTTCAGAATTCTGTGATTAAATCACTCTATAATATAAATGTCGGAAAATCTGTCACTTTTTTCTGTTTCAAGGGAAGTTTGTATAAATGTACAAAATTAAACAGTAATATTTGTAATAATATTACAGATATTTTTTCAGATATTTTCCGGTATAGGATTTCTCACATTCCGCAACCTCTTCGGGAGTACCTTGTGCAACAACAGTTCCTCCGCCGTCTCCGCCCTCTGGTCCTAAGTCAATAATATGGTCGGCTGACTTTATCACATTCAGGTTATGTTCAATTACAAGAACAGTGTTCCCCTGATTTGTGAGTTCCTGCAACACGTCAATCAGCTTGTGAACGTCTGCCGTATGCAGTCCCGTCGTTGGTTCGTCGAGAATATATATAGTCTGTCCTGTTGAACGCTTTGAAAGTTCAGTCGAAAGTTTTACACGCTGTGCCTCGCCGCCTGACAGAGTAGTTGCAGGCTGACCGATTTTGATATAACCCAGCCCGACTTCCTGCAAAGTTTTCAGTTTACGTGCAATTTTCGGCAGATGTTCAAAAAATTCCACACCCTCATCAACAGTCATTTCAAGCACATCATAAATCGACTTGCCTTTGTAGTGTACTTCCAGTGTCTCACGGTTATAACGTTTACCCTTGCACACTTCACAAGGAACATAAACATCAGGCAGAAAGTGCATTTCGATTTTAATAATGCCGTCACCCTCACAGGCTTCACACCGTCCGCCTTTGACATTAAAACTGAAACGTCCGTTTGTGTAACCTCTTGCCTTTGCGTCGGGGGTTTTGGAAAATAAATCACGGATATCACTGAAAACTCCTGTATAAGTTGCAGGATTTGAACGTGGAGTTCGTCCTATCGGCGACTGGTCTATACAGATTACCTTGTCGAGATTTTCAAGTCCCTCAATCTTTTCAAAATCACCCGCAAAAGTTTTTGCACGGTTCAGTTTTGCGGCAAGATGTTTATATATAATCTCGTTGACAAGCGACGATTTACCGCTTCCCGAAACACCCGTCACGCAGATAAATTCTCCGAGTGGAATTTTAACATCAATATTTCTGAGATTGTGTTCCTTTGCGCCTTTTACTGTCAGGAACTTTCCATTGCCCTGCCGTCTGCTTACGGGTACAGGGATTTTTTTCTTACCGCTGAGATATTGTCCTGTGATGGATTTTCTGCACTTCAGGAGTTTGTCAACAGTACCCGAAAAAACAACTTCACCGCCGTTCACGCCTGCTCCCGGACCTATATCGACGATATAATCAGCCGCAAGCATCGTATCATCGTCATGCTCGACGACAATCAGCGTATTGCCCAAATCCCTGAGACGTTTGAGAGTAGCAATAAGCTTGTCGTTGTCACGCTGGTGCAGACCAATGCTTGGCTCATCGAGAATATACAGCACGCCCACAAGCGACGAGCCAATCTGTGTGGCAAGACGTATTCTCTGACTTTCCCCGCCCGAAAGAGTACCCGAAGAACGTGAGAGGGTGAGATATTCAAGTCCAACACTGCTGAGAAAGCCGAGACGGTCTTTGATTTCCTTGATAATCCGTTCACCTATGAACTTTTCGTGTTCGGACAGTTCAAGATTATTGAAAAACTCAAGTTCGTCACGCACAGACATATCAGTCAGTTCACTGATATTCTTTCCGCCTACTGTTACTGCAAGATACTCAGGTTTAAGACGTTTTCCCTTGCATTCCGGACAACTTGTTTCAGTCATGCAGTCCTCAATTGCAGCTTTGGAATAGTCACTTCCGCTTTCACGGTAACGTCTTTCGAGGTTGTGAATAACTCCCTCAAACGTAGTCCTGTACTTCCCACCGCCTAAACTTTCGGGACGGCGCATTTCAAGTTTTTCTTCACCTGTACCGTACAGGAAAATATCAAGCTGTTCCTTTGTGAGTTCCCTGACAGGCACATCAAGCGGAATATTGTATTTCTTTGAAATCGCCTTATAGTACATCATTGCAATAGACGTTTCGTCAAGACTATTCCAGCCGTGAGCAGTTATAGCACCGTCAAGAATTGACAAATCTCTGTTCGGAACAATTGTTTTTGCCTCAATCTGCCTGAACATTCCGAGACCCGTACACTTCGGACAAGCTCCCATAGGATTGTTAAAAGAAAATACAACCGGTTCAAGTTCGCCGATACTTATATTATGTTCAGGACAGGCGAAATTCTGCGAAAACATCATCTCTTCACCGCCGATGACATCCACAATTGCAAGTCCGTTCGTAAGTTTGAATACAGTTTCGAGACTGTCAGTCAGACGTGTTTCAATCCCTTCTTTCACGATAAGCCTGTCAACAATTATTTCGATGTCATGCTTTTTATTCTTGTCAAGCTTTATCTCTTCTGTGAGTTCATAGTCTATGCCGTCAATCCTTGCACGGACAAATCCCGATTTTCTTGCGTTTTCAAGTTCTTTTGCATACTGTCCTTTACGTCTGCGTACAATAGGAGCAAGCAGTCTGATTTTAGTCCTTTCGGGGAGCGACATAATTTTGTCAACCATCTGGTCGATAGTCTGCTGAGAAATCTCACGTCCGCAGACCGGACAGTGCGGTATACCTATTCTTGCGTAAAGCAGACGGAGATAGTCATATATTTCAGTAACCGTGCCGACTGTTGAACGTGGATTTTTGGAAGTTGTTTTCTGGTCGATTGAAATTGCGGGTGAAAGTCCCTCAATGCTGTCCACGTCGGGCTTTTCCATCTGTCCGAGAAACATACGTGCATACGACGAAAGACTTTCCACGTAACGCCTCTGACCGTCCGCATAGATAGTATCGAACGCAAGCGATGATTTTCCCGAACCCGACAAGCCCGTCATGACAATAAGCTTGTCTCTCGGAAGTTCAACATCGATATTCTTTAAATTATTTACCCTTGCGCCCCTGATAATTATTTTATCCGTCATTTCAGATTAACCTCGCTTTATAATATCTCTTACTTCCATAAGGCAGAAACCAAGAAGATTTTCGCCGTCCCAGAGATTAGGATTTTCGCAGTAAGATTTCATGCCAATTCCCCATATTTTATCATACGGGCTTGCCTCGACAAGTACTCTGCTGTTTGTATTAAGTATAAATTCTTTAAGTTCCTCATTCTGCGAAAACTTTGCAACATTGCCCTTTATGACAATATCAGTCTTGTGCTTATCCCATATTTTTTCGTCAAACCCCGATATTTTCCGTCCCAGCGACTTGAATTCATTCGGGTGTGAAGCTTTCATAATTTCACTGTATATTTTTTTGTCACCGAAAAGAAGTGCTTTCTGCGACATCATGTACTGTTCGGCCGTAGAGTACTCCACACCGTCCACAGTGAAACGGCAGTCAAACCACTGACTGAAACAGCTTTTTGTAATACTTCCGTCTGCGGACGGTCTGTGACCCCAGAAAAATATATATTTCATGCGTTCACCGTTATTAAATCTTTTTACTATTATATCCCTCGTGTAGTTCATAATTATTCCCCTTTCAGTTCGTTAATCTTGTCACGCAGATAAGCAGCGTGTTCAAATTCCAGCATTTTCGCCGCATTTTTCATCTCAACAGTAAGTCTGTCGATAAGCTGTTGTCTTTCAGCAGCGGTCATCTTCTTCTTACTTGTTTTCGTCTCGACTTTATTTCTTGATGTGATTTCAAGCACATTGCGGACTTCCTTTATGATAGTTTTCGGGACTATGCCATGTTCCTCATTGAATTTAATCTGCAAACTCCGACGGCGTTCAGTCTCAATAATGGCACGTTCCATTGAACCCGTAACGCTGTCAGCGTACATGATAACCTGTCCGTTTGCATTACGTGCGGCACGTCCTATCGTCTGAATGAGAGAAGTCTCACTTCTGAGGAAACCCTCTTTGTCAGCATCGAGAATAGCAATAAGACTGACTTCCGGAATGTCAAGTCCTTCACGGAGCAGGTTAATTCCCACAAGAACATCAAACACACCATTCCGCAAGTCCCTGATAATCTCCATACGTTCAATTGTATCAATATCATGGTGCAGATAGCGGATTTTTATTCCCATTTCGTCATAATAAGCAGTCAAATCCTCCGCCATTTTCTTTGTCAGAGTAGTAATAAGCACACGTTCTTTTCTGTCAATTCTTTTATTTATTTCAGAATAGAGGTCATCAATCTGATTTGCTGTGGGCTTGACGATTACTTCAGGGTCAACCAGTCCGGTCGGGCGGATAAGCTGTTCAATGATTATATCGGTCTTTTCACGCTCAATCTGCCCCGGAGTTGCACTTACATAAATTGCCTGATTTATCCTCTCATTAAACTCATCAAAATTCAGTGGTCTGTTGTCATAAGCACTAGGCAGTCTGAAACCATAATTAATAAGGTTATCTTTTCTTGCCTTATCGCCGGCATACATTCCACGCACCTGCGGTAAAGTAACATGACTTTCGTCAACAATAAGCAGAAAATCTTTCGGGAAATGGTCGAAAAGTGTAAGAGGACTGCTCCCTGCGGGTCTTCCCGAAAGCACACGGGAATAATTTTCAACGCCGCTGCAATAGCCTACTTCACGTATCATCTCCATGTCATAGTGAACACGCTCCTTGATACGCTGTGCTTCGATAAATTTGTTATTCTGCTCAAAATAGCTGATACGTTCTGCAAGTTCCCTGTCGAGTTCTTTCATTGCAGCTTCAATTTTGTCATCGCTTACTATATAATGTGATGCAGGGAAAATAGCCGTATGTGAAACAGTCGCCTTTACTTCGCCAGTAACCGCATTTATTTCGGAAATCCTGTCTATTTCGTCGCCGAAATATTCAACTCTTATAGCCGTTTCGTTGGACATGGCAGGGAAAATCTCCACAACGTCGCCACGCACACGGAATTTATTGCGCTCGAATGCAATATCGTTTCTCTCATAGCGGATTTTTATGAGTTCAGCAATAAGCTGTTCCCTTGATTTTTCCATTCCCTGACGGATAGAAACAACATTTGAACGGTATTCCTCAGGACTTCCCAGAGAATAAATGCACGATACACTTGATACGATTATAACGTCCCTGCGCTCCGCAAGTGCAGTGGTTGCGGAATGACGGAGTTTGTCTATTTCGTCATTTATCGCCGAAACTTTCTCAATATAGCTATCCGTACTTGCAATATACGCTTCGGGCTGATAGTAGTCATAGTACGAAACGAAGTACTCGACAGCATTTTCAGGGAAAAATTCCTTGAACTCAGCACATAACTGTGATGCAAGTACTTTATTGTGTGCGAGTACAAGAGTTGGCTTGTTTACCTGTGCAATGACATTCGCCATAGTAAAAGTCTTTCCTGAACCCGTCACGCCAAGAAGTATCTGTTCTTTTTTTCCCGATTTCAAGCCGTCCACGAGTTTTTCTATTGCTTGTGGCTGGTCACCTGCGGGTGCGTATTCGGAATGAAGTCTGAAACGTTCCATAAAAATCACGCCTTTCGATAGTATACTTCTATTATACCACACTGCAATACAAAAATAAAGAGGGAGAACATATTTTCTTATTTTAATCAAATAAAAATCCCGACTTTTTGCGGTCGGGATTTTTTTATTATTTCGTATCTAAATTTATAATTTCTCCTGAAACTTTATCTTTAAGATAATTTCCGTATTTATCAATATCATATTTCTGATTACAGCATTCACAGTCAATTGAATATTTGTAGTCGCAACATCCCCATGTAGTCTCGGTTTCAAAAACATCCCACACTGATTTTAATATTCTGCCTTTTCCGCACGGACATAATCCGATTGCAATTTCGCTTCTAAAATTTCTCATAAATCCCATGATAAATCAACCTCTGTAGCCGTTGGGATTATTCTTCTGCCAGTTCCAGCTGTCACGGCACATATCCTCAAGAGTGCGCTCAGTTTTCCAGCCGAGGACTTTCCACGCCTTGTCCGCATTTGCATAGCACTCCGCCAAATCACCCTCACGACGTGCGCCGTAAACGTGGTTTACCTTAACGCCATTGACCTTTTCAAAAGTATCAACAATTTCCGTAACGCTGTAAGGTGTGCCAGTACCGAGATTGAAAATCTCAACGCACTTGTTTTTCATGATATAGTCAATTGCCTTGACGTGACCGATTGCAAGGTCTGTAACGTGGATATAGTCTCTTGTGCAGGTTCCGTCGGGAGTAGGGTAATCGTTGCCGAAAATAGTAAGGCACTCACGCTTGCCGACTGCAACCTGTGAAACGTATGGCATGAGGTTATTCGGAATACCCTGTGGGTCTTCGCCGATAAGACCGCTTTCGTGTGCACCTATAGGATTGAAGTACCTGAGAAGGATAACGGAAAGTTCACTGTCAGCCTTTGCAGCGTCTTCAAAAATCTGTTCCATCATGGCTTTAGTCCAGCCGTAAGGATTGGTACATACTCCCCTCTTCATTGTCTCAAAGTACGGCACAGGATTTTCCTCGCCGTAAACAGTCGCACTTGAAGAGAAGATAATATTTTTAACATGACATTCCTGCATACATTCAAGCAGAGACAATGTTGTATCGATGTTGTTTCTGTAGTACATAATCGGCTTACGGACTGACTCGCCGACTGCTTTAAGTCCTGCAAAATGGATAACAGCATCGATTTTATTTTCCGCAAAGACTTCTGAAAGCTTGTCCTTGTCTTTTATATCGAGTTCGTATGATTTGATTGACTTGCCTGTAATCTGTTCAACTCTGCGGACAGCCTCCGGAGAACTGTTGGAGTAGTTGTCCGCAATAATAACATCATATCCTGAATTAAGCAATTCAACAGCAGTATGTGAGCCGATATAGCCTGCTCCGCCTGCAAGAAAAACTGTAGCCATAAAAAATCCGCCTTTCAGTCAGCCCTCTGAGCTTTAATTTATATTATTTTTCATTTTATTCATTTCCATTCTGTTGTAGATTTCGGGAAGAATAAAAGTAGGAACCATGTCATGAAGTGCCTTTACAGCGACTTTGACATCATTTTCGAGTGCAGCGTCTCTGAGGTTACTCAGACGTCTGCCAAAAGTTGTATTGTCAATTTCAATCTGTCTGCCGATGAAAATCAGCTTGTTTTTTGTTTTGGTGAGACCTTCTTCGTTCATAAGGAGTTCCTCTCTGATTTTTTCACCAGGACGCAGACCTGTGAAAATTATGTCTATATCCTTATACGGTCTTTTGCCGTACTGACGGATAAGATTTTCTGCAAGAGTAACAATCTTGACGGGCTTACCCATATCAAGAACAAATATTTCACCGCCGTTTGCAATGGCAGCAGCTTCCATAACAAGACTTACAGCTTCGGGAATAGTCATAAAATATCTTATGACATCAGGGTGAGTGACGGTGACAGGACCGCCTTTTTCAATCTGCTTCTTGAAAAGCGGTATAACAGAACCGTTTGAGCCGAGAACGTTTCCGAAACGTGTTGTAACAAATTCTGTAGGACCGTCGTGCTGCTGTGAAAGGTACTGTACAATCATCTCACAGCATCTTTTTGACGCACCCATTACATTAGTAGGATTGACAGCTTTGTCTGTAGAAATCATGACAAATTTTTCCACATTGTGAAACTGTGCAAGTGATGCGACATTGAGAGTACCGACAACGTTGTTTTTAATTGCTTCCATAGGAGAACTCTCCATAAGCGGAACGTGCTTGTGTGCAGCCGCATGGAACACAATCTGTGGTTTGTAATCCTCGAAAATCTGGTTCATTCGGAAATAATCACGGACGGACGCAATAAGTACAATAAAATTCAGCCTGTGACCGTATTCCATAATAAGTTCCTGCTGGATTTCATAAGCATTGTTTTCGTAAATATCTACAATAATAACCTGTTCGGGATTATATTTTGCAATCTGCCTTACAAGTTCTGAACCGATTGAACCGCCGCCGCCTGTAACCATACAGCGCTTGCCGTTGATAAAATTACTGATTTCGTTATTGTCGAACTTTATCGGGTCACGTCCAAGCAAATCTTCGACGTTGATTTCACGCACCTGTTGCAGAATTGTTGCAGTATCGTTAAGAATAAGTGTTCCGATAAACGGTATAATCTTCAACGGCAGCTTTGTTTCACTGCATATATCAACGATATGCTTACGTTCATTCTCATTAAGTGAAGGAATTGCAAGAATAATCTGTTCAATGTCCATTTCCTTTGCAACTCTCTTTATATCATCAGTACCGCCGACAACTTTCACGCCCTCAATTTCCATGCCGAATTTATCGGGGTCATTGTCAATAAGGCACACAGGGTCAAAAAGTGCAGCAAGTTTATCATCTGAATACGGTGAATTTTTTGCATTTGCGATTTCACTCATAAGCATAGTTGCTGCCGCACCTGCACCGATTATCATTGCTCTTATCCCAGTTTTACAGTAGCCCATACCAGTCAATTAACATTCCTCTCTACTAATATTTTCTCTATTAATGCAATTTTTTCATGCAGTCATAAAACAGACTGCATTTATACATATTAATTATACTATCTACAGGGAAAAATTTCAAGTCATATTTTCTACAATTTTGAATGAATTTTTCTCTGATATTTCATAAATATTACAAAAAAATTACACAAATATTACACAAAGCGGACATTCCATAACTGAACGTCCGCTTTTTATCAGAATGTTCTGGTAAGTGCCTCTGCCTTTTCGAGATTTCTCGATGCAGGAATTGAGGCAAGTATTGCTATGATTATGTTCACGCCGATTGATGTAAGCAGTCCGAGTGCCATTGATACGAGCATAACGGGCTGTACTCCGTTTGCGGTCATAAGTACGAAAAATGCGCCGATTGCAGCTATTATTCCCACACTTGAAGCAGTTGCGGAATACATCACGCTTTCAAGGATTACAGTCTTGCGAAGCTGTTGTCTGCTCATGCCCACACTTCTCAGCATCATAAGTTCACGGCTTCTGTTCAGTACGCTTGTGTTTATTGAATTAACCATTGAAAGTACACCGACAAGCCATATCGCTGATATAAAAGTAATCGCAATTTTTACAATCGCCTTGATAAATTCGCTTAAACCTGTGTTAGTCATATAGGAATTGCGATAAAACATGGGATTGTTTTCCGCAACAAATTCACTATATACCTTTTCGGCTTCGACATAATTTTCCTGTCCGTTTACCGTCGCTTCAACGTTTAAAACCATATCAAGCTTTTCTGCAATATCACTCTCAATAGGAATTATCAGGCACGGAAAAATATGAAACTCATTGCACGCAACGCCGATAATGTTAACTTCAATATCCTTATGAAGAACAAGCGGAATATTCGTTTCCTGATAGCTGTCTTCGTACTGTCTTACAACATCGCCGTTTTCGTCAAAATCAAAATTTTTTGCGCCATAGCAGGAAATATTGTAAATCGCACCGCCCGACTGCACAAACTCATCATAAGTCATGCCTGAAGTTTCCGCAATATACTTATCAAAGTCGTTTCTGCTGATACTTTTTACCGTTAAAATATCATGCAAAGTCATTTTATACGGGAAAAGTTCTTCAAGTTTTTCCTTGTCAAACTCATATACGCCATCTGAATAGCTATTGCTTATATCTTCTATTTCATATTTTTTGAAAAGTTCCTCATTGCCGAAAGTTTCTTCCACTTCATTAAGCATATTAACAGGAATTTGACCTATGCTGAAATCACGCAGGTTATCATTATCAATAATTTTATCCATATTGCCGTACAGAAACAGCCCGAGCATAAGCGAGAACGTGAAGAACATAGTACCGAAAGCCATTGTAATTGTTGAAATAATATACCGTCCTTTGCTCCGTGCGATATTCTTACTCGTGTACCGCCTCATGAACTGCTTTGAACTGAGCCTGATTTTCGACTTCCTGTGACGTGTTTTCTTCGGTTTGCCGACGTTCATTGCCTCAGTAAGCGACAATTTTCGTGATGCCCACATAGCTGACGTGTAAGCTGAAATGAATATAGCTGCAATGCACAGAATAATTCCGCCGATTACAAAATATATGTTCGCTTTGTACTCGAAATCCTGAAAACCTATATTTCTGAGCGACGTGAACGAGTATTTGCAGAGTAAATAAGCCGATATTGTGCCGATTGGTACGGCGGTCAGTGTATATAACAGTGCTTCCGTAAAAACAAGTGCAACTATCTGCGGTTTTGATGCGCCCATGATACGCAGTGTTGCAAACTGCAAACTTCTTTCCTGATTTGAGATTTCAAATGCGTTGTCGATTACAAATCTTGCAACAAGCCATGCAAAGAATATAAGTACGAATATAAGAATAATTACCGGAAATGAGTTAACCAATGAACCTGCTGAACGGAATTCAAGAAACAGGAGGTCATAATTCAGGACGGGCAAATCGGCATAGTAATTGCCCCTTTTGAAACCTAAAGCTCCATAAAGTTCTTCCATACCATCATCAAAATCCACGTTTTCGTTTATGCGCACGTCCGCACTTGCCGTATACCAGTGCGTTAAATCAGCAGAATTTTTTTCAACGAGTTCATGATTGAAAAAGCTGTCCATATCCGAATTTATTACAGTCAGGGCATTGCTGCTGCTATCAACATGAAATCCCGCAATTTTCAGGCTTACTTCAACAGGCTCGCCGTACTCGACATTTTTCAAAGGAACATCATTGAAAGTCATTCCATAATGCTCAAAACTCCCCTCAAGACTGTTGTGTGCAATAAGATTTTGAGTTTCGTTGTCAAGCTCATAGCATTCAGGCTCGCCCCACATAACAGAAGTACCGAACTCGTCAAGAAGTTTCTGCCGTACTTCTTTCATGAGCGCATCGTCTTCGTCGATTTCAGCAATAACAGGGCGCAGAGTGAATGTAATAGTATCGCCGACAGAATATCCCATATCCTGAAACCATATCGGTACTATCGAACCTTCGTTCTTTGCAAGGTCATTTTTCCATTCAGCATGGAAAGAACCTTCAGGGTGCAGTTCGTCGTTTCCCATATATGCTTTCTCGTATACCCTTTCAAGCCGTCTGATTTCATTGCCGTCATCAAATTCCATAAAAGTTAAAATACTGCTGTTTTCCTCTGACCTTTCACCCAGTCTTATTCCCTTGTAATCTTCAATAATACTTTCAGCATAGGCATTGTAATCAGACACAAGAATGTGATTTTGTATGACATCAATTGCACTTTCAATTTCGTCATATTCTTTCAACCGTTGAAACCATGGTCTCAAATCCGCCTCAGCAGAACCGTTCTCACGTTTGCACTGGTTCTGCAAAGTCTGCAATGTACTGCCGATATACGCACCGAAAGTACAGAGAATAAACACAGAAAGCGTAATGCACAGAAACGTCAGCACTGTACGCATTTTCTGCCGGCGGATATATTTCATTGAGAGAGAAATAATATGTTTCATAGCCTATCCCTCCGTGAGTACACCGTCGGTTATACGGAAAATTCTGTCTGCCTGTGCAGCAATTCCGCCGTCGTGAGTAATCAGTACAAGCGTCTGATTATATTTTTTAATTGAATTTTTCAGTATCGTGATTATCTCACGGCTGTTCTTGCTGTCAAGATTACCTGTCGGCTCGTCCGCAAGAATAATCTGCGGCTTGTGGATTAACGCCCTTGCGAAAGCTACACGCTGCTGCTGTCCGCCGGAAAGTTCATGCGGAAAATTATCACGCTTGCCTGTAAGTCCTGTAACTTCAAGGAGTTCATTGAGATACTCCATATCGATTTCAGCATTGTCAAGATTTAACGGCAGAACAATGTTTTCCTCAATATTCAGCACGGGAATAAGATTATATGCCTGAAAAATAAATCCGATTTTCCTGCGCCTGTAAACTGAAAGTTCATTGTCACTCTGCTTTGTGATGTCGGTTCCGTTGACAATAATTCTTCCGCTTGTGACCTTATCAAGTGAACCAAGACAGTTCAGGAGCGTAGTTTTGCCGCTTCCGCTTTCACCCGTGACCGCTACAAATTCGCCTGTGCATACTGCAAAATTCACCTTGTTAAGTGCAAGCAGTGCATTCTCGCCTGTACCGTACTGTTTAGTTAAATCTTCTGTTCGGATAATTACATCGTCCATAATCAGACCTCCCTTTGTTTTATAATCTGATTATACAGCAATAATCTTACATTAAAGTGACAAAATACTGATTTAACATTTATTTTATGATTTAATAAATACAAATTCAAAACGACTGCCCCTGCCGACTTCAGAGTACACAATAATTTCACCGCCGTGATTTCTCACAATCTTCTGTGCAATTGACATTCCAAGCCCCGCACTCCTCATTCTCATATCGTTTGATTTCTTTATAAACGGCTCAAAAAGCGTGGGAATATCCTTTTGTGGAATACCCTTGCCATTGTCAATCACGGACAGCTTCACCATAGCAGTATTTTCCTCAAGTTCCATAATGATTTCCGTACATTCCGAATGGTCTGCGGAATTTTTCAGTACATTCTCAATTGCTTCACAAAGCCAGCTTTTGTCGTGACTGAGCATGATATTCTGCGGTAAATCGGCAGTAATCGTAATATTCCCGTTCCGCATAGCAGGAGCAATTCTTTTTATTGCAGTCCTGCACGTATCGGCAAAACATAAGTTTTTCATATTGTACTGTACTGTTTTAGTCTCGAGACGGGCAAGTTTTATTGCCTGAATAACAAGCAGTTCAATCGCATCAAGATTAATCCTGATTTCGTTATTGAGTTCCTCAATGATTTCAGACGGCAGATTTTCAGTCTCTGCAATTATATCCGTATTCAGCCGCATAACCGCAAGTGAATTTTTAATCTGGTGCGAAAAATTTCCGAGAAATTCCCGAAGATAAGACTTTTCATGCTCCAGACAGCCGTTGAGATAGCACATACGGTTCACAAGAAGTTCCGCACTTTCGGAAATTCTCCGGATACAATCCGCATCATTTCCGTGCAGACGGATAGCATTGTTCAGTTTATCAGCGGATTTTCTGCATTCACGGCCGATGATTTCAAGTTCGTCATAAATTTTAAGAAATTCACGGACTACAAAAATCAGCCACACAACAGCGCAAAATACCATTGCCGAAAAAATAATCACAAAAAACTTGTTCCTGTATTCCGCCCATTCAGGCATGAGTTTTGAAGGCATATCGGGACGTATTCCATAAATGCTGACATTTTCCGCCGACGATGCAAGATATGCTTTTATCTGTTCATGAATTATATAATCAGCGATTTTCCCCGATATAAAAAAACTTATGAGTGCCGAAAAAGCCAAAGTAATCAGGAATAAAAGCACTGTTTTTTTCGGCGGACGGTTGTTAATAAATTTATCTATTCTGTCCACTTATAACCCAGTCCTCTTTTTGTCACAATCTGTCCGCCGCCCGATTTTTTCAGTTTTTCACGCAGTCGGCTGATATTCACCGAAAGTGTATTGTCATTTACGAAAACACCCTTGCAGTCCCACAGGTAATCAAGGATTTGCTCCCTTGTGAGATAATGCCCGTGATTGAGTTTGAGATAATCAAGCAGTTTCTGTTCAACGGCAGTGAGTTCCATTTCGGGAACGGTCGGAATACGGCGCAGATTTGCTTTTATCCGTGAAAGAAGTTCACGCAGACGGAATGGCTTTGTAATGTAATCATCTCCGCCGATGTCCAGACCTTCAACAATATCCGCTTCGTCGTCGCAGGAAGTAAGAAAAATTATCGGGACTTGCGAATTACGGCGGATTTTTCTGCAAAAATCCTTACCATCGCCGTCGGGGAGCATAATATCAAGTATAATCAAATCTACTGACTGAAAAAGTTCTTCCGCCAATTGTATTCCGCCTGCTTTTATTACATTATAGCCTGCATTTTCAAGTGCAAGTGCAATATTTTTGTTCAGTGTTTCGTCGTCCTCAACCAAAAGAATTTTATTCATAGCAAACCTCTGTTTCTGTTATTTATCTAAATTATATCACAATTCCGTCCCGTCGTCAATAAAAAATCACCACGCAGGGCATGGTGATTAATTAAAATTTATTCCGGCATATCTTTTTCAACTGCCCTTATAGTAACTCTGCTCTGTCCGCTGAGAGTACAGGTAAAGAGTGTCAAATCCCATGTATCAGCTGAACCGAAATCCATAGTCTCAATATCTTTACCATTTATTTCGGTAATCTGCGAGACTTCATAATAATGCGGATAACCGTTAACATCAGTGAAAATGATTTCTTCTCCGCCGCAAAGTTCCTTAAGTCTGCCGAAGTGGGAATTGTAATTATGTGCGGCAATTATAATATTTTTCTCTGCAACAGTACCCTTATATCTGCATGGCGACAATTTCAGATTAGGATAACTCCATTCACTCATAACCGGAAGCTCCAGTCCGAGTGCAGAAATTTCTATGATACCAATATAGATATTACCGTCGATTTCCTTTTTCGGCTCTTCAATCACAGGGACAGTCGTTGTTTCAAATTGTGCATAATACACAAAAAGGTCGTTTTCCAGAGTTGTCACAGTTGTAGCAGTTGTCGTTTCCGGCATATCAAATTTAAGTTCGGAAAGAATATTATTTGCAATCTCTCCGCTTTCTTTATTCTCATTAGTATTGTACAAAACAAGGGACAATGCCGCTATAAGCAGTATTGCCCCGAGTAATATGCAACACAATCCATGTGCTTTTCTCATCGATTAATCTTCTTTTCTGTTATCCAAAAGTAGTCTGAGACCGACTGCAACGAAAATCAATCCGCCAAAGAGCATTACAGGTACTGGCCACCACAGCTGACCTGTCTGCGGAAGTTTTTCAATAGTAGTCGTTGTAGTTTTTGTTGTTTTCGTACTCTTTGTGCTTTTTATGCTTTTTGTAGTTTTTTCTGTATCGTCTTTTTTTGAAGTAGATGCAGTTGTAATTGTACTGCCGTTTTTGTCAGTAGGATAAGTTTCAGTTCCCGTACCCTCTTCGCCTGACACAGTCGTTACAGTTCCTGTAATACTGCCTGATACACCTGGCTGCTGACTTTGCAGAGTTGTAACTGATACTCTTGTTTTTGTTCCCTCTTCGCCGCTTTCATCTTTAGTAGTTGTCACGTGAGTAACAGGTTCTACTCCTGTATCAGTTACGGTTGATACTCTTGGCATAGTCTGTTCTCCGCCGCCATTGTCCTTTGTTGTTGTATCGGGAACATAATTACTGCTTACTACAGTAGTAACAGTATCAGCATGAACGGTTGTCTCAGGAGCAACAGCAGTTGTAACACGGGCAAGAAGTTCATTGTCGTAAGTATTCATAATTACAAACTGAACTTCATTATTTCTGTACATTACAAAACAGCCAGCCGGAACACTTACTTCCTTTACTCTCCATTCGCTGTCGGCACTGCCGTCCCACGAATAAGTCCATTTGTCTTCTGCTGTCATTTCAACTGTATCAAACAGTTCTTCGTCTTCATAAATTTCAATTGTAAGAGAAGGAGGAATGTCTTCTACAATAGTAGCATTCGCCCACACCTTTCTTACCACAAATCTTTCTGTTTCACCAGGAAGGGTTTTCTTGACCATGAATTTAGGATAAGCCTCAACATTCATACCTTCTCCGCCGCCGATTTCAACAAGAAACGGTGTCGGGAAATAAGAAACATTACCGATTTTCAGCTTGCTGCCCACAACAAGATAAAGTCCTCTTTCGAGACTTCTGACTGTAAGAACACCATTGTCATTTGCTCTTCCACCCGTTGTCGGCGGAAGATTGTCAAGAACAGCAAAGTTGCTCAGTGTCGACGCAGCTTCGGTCATTGTGTCCGTACTTTCCATAATTTTTGACAAATCAACAGGATAATCAGCGAAATCACCGGTAAGGGCATAAGTGCTGCCGTTGCTTTCGCCAATTCTGTAAACCTTCCATGTCATTCCGGAAAGATTTACGTTCTCATGTTCACAGGTAAGTTTCAGGCTTCCGAATTCTTCGTCTGCGGCGGAAACATTGAACATAAGTCCAGCAATAAACATAAGGATAATACCAAATGTGCAAAATACTGCACCTATTCTTTTGTACATCTTGCACATTATAAACCAACCTCCTTTATTGATGAAACAAGATTAATATAATCTTTTCTTGTTCTGCGGTGGGATTTTTTCCCGTTGCCGAAGAACCAGAATATAATCAGCAGCAGCAGAAACGGAGCTGCAATGAAAGGTATGACAAGCATAGGGTCAACCTTAAGTGCGTCGGGTTCAACCTTGACTTTATGTTCATACACAGTATCAATGCGGTGGGAGCGGATAAGCAGGCGATGCGTATTTATTCCGTAAGGCGTACAGGTCATAAGCGTGACATAATCTCCGCCGGGGATAATTGAAAGTGCCTCCATCTGGCTTGGCTCGACAATAAGAATGTCCTCGACTTCGTATGTAAAGATTTCGTCAAGGATAGTAACGGTAAAAGTATCGCCGACGACAAGTTCGTCAAGGTCAGTAAAAAGTTTTGCGGACGGCAGACCTCGGTGCGCCGATATGACAGCATGAGTATTCTCTCCGCCCACAGGAAAAGCAGAACCCTCAAGGTGTCCTGCTGCTATGTTCAGAACTTCTGCACTTGTACCGTGATAAATCGGCAGTTCAACGTTTATAACGGGGATTGAGATATAGCCCATAATTCCCGTACCTGAAACGTTGAGAATATCATTGTATTCAGGCAGCTTTGAACTCTGCGCAAACGGATTGGAAATTCCGGCAAGCCTTGCGTTGAAGTTTCTTGCCTCTTCAATCAGCCTTTCCGTCTCGCCGTCGTCCATTTCTGCGACAGTTTCCTGATAGCTTGCGATTGCGCTGCTCTGCACTCTCTTGTTCCACCAGTCGCTGACTGACGGATAAAGCATCACGGAGAGACCTATGAGAAGTAATATTATTAATATAACCGTTGAAATAAAACCTTTGCTTTTTTTCACTCATAAGCCTCCCCCTGATGCCTGCCGGCGATTTTTCACCGGCAGAACACAGGTCTTAAAGTATCATCTAATCCAATATGGATTACGTAAGTTATGTGCGAAGCTTCGATTAAGCCTCATCTTTGCCCATGCGCTTCTTTGTGATAAGGAAGATACCCGCAACTGCTACCATTGCGCCGCCGCCGAGGTAGAAGAGTGTTGTACCGATACCACCGGTTGAAGGAAGTGTGTTACCCATGTTATTCGTAATTTTACCCTTTGCAATACCAGTAACATTTTCTCCTTCTTCTGTCAATGTGGTACTATCAACTTTATATCCGAATTCATTAAGAGTAGTACCTGTCATGTCCCAATTCTGAGTATATCCTGTTTTAGCATTTACTTCAACTGGCACATTGCTAACAGCATTGTAACCTTCAGGAGCATTTGTTTCGTTAAGGGTATATTTTCCCTCGTCGAGACCTTTAATCTTTACACTAAGTTTTCCACTTTCATTTTCAAAAAGTTTAATTGTTGAACTGCCAGTTGAAGAATCTGTAACAACATAGTTCCAACCTGTTTCACTTGATGATGTAACATAAACTACATTACCGTCTTTATCTTTAAGTTCAAACTGGATTGCATCATCTCCGCCTGATTTCCATTTTGCAATCTCTTCAGCTGTTGCAGGAGATTCTGAACCGTTTGCAGCAAAAGCTTTCTCAAACTCAAATCCATATGTGTAAACCTTTACTTCATCATCAGGTGTTGTACCTTTACCATCAGCGTTCGGGTTATTGGAATATGTCAGATTAACTTTGTTGTCCTGACCATCTTTTCCTACCTTAGCAGTTGAATTAAGAACAGCACTGTAGCTTACAGTAATGATTGAAGAAGCATCTACACCATCAATTGCTGTAACGTCGTCGCACTCAACTTTAATTGCATTGTTATCTACAGTTATATTAAAGTTAGATGTAATATCATTTTCACCAACTTTAACTGTAATATCGCTCACAGCTGGAG
Source organism: uncultured Alistipes sp. (assembly GCA_964460175.1). Classification (GTDB taxonomy): domain Bacteria; phylum Bacillota; class Clostridia; order Oscillospirales; family Ruminococcaceae; genus Ruminococcus. The sequence continues at coordinate 199,303 of CAYWPN010000002.1, forward strand.
CAGTAAACTGTGTATCAAGACTATCGTTGAAGCAGTAGTAATATTCGTCATAGTCGCTCAAATTGCTCGGAAGTGTACCATAAATCTTGAACGGAACAAGCTCACCTATGCTGTAGTCAGCAATATCATTGTAACCATCTACATTTGTATATGATGTTTCGCCTACTGTAAAGCCACCTGCAATTCCATCATCTGTTTTATTATCGTCTTCCTGAACTTTCTTTACAACAGTAGGAGCATCACTTTTAGCCTCGATTGTTGCACCCTTAGTTGCATCTACTGTTCCGAGAATATATGCTGAATATGCACTGGGTGTTCCAATAGCTGAAGTGTCAACAATGAGATACCAACCACTATCAGTAATTTCAATTGTATCGTTATTGCTAACAATACCAGTTATATCATTGTTTGCTATAACATTAGCAGCAATTGACTTAGCCAAAGTTTTTTTCGCACTTTCCTCAGTAACAGCTGAAAGTTTTGTCAATATTGCAGCTGCATCATCTTCCGCTGTAATACCTGCAACACCTGTAAGTGCTGATTTCATATTGTCATCAATATCAGGGTTTGCGATTATCTTATTATCTCCTGTGCCTGTAACATCACCTGAAACAATAAGATAAGCTGTGTATGTATGTGTTCCAATTCCATTCTCAATTACAATTGAGTTTGCTGTTTCACTGTCTGTTACTACAGCAGAAGCATTAAAAGCCATAGGAGCAGCCATAGAAGCAGCCATGAGGGTTGCAGCAACAGCGGCTGTAAGTTTCTTCAAGTTTTTCATAGAAATTCTCCTTTTCCTGCCCCGAAGGGCAAATAAATTCAGGTTTGTGTCCGGATTTGCGTCCGTACCTTTTATGTTTTATATTATAGCACACAAAAACTGATTTGTCAATAGGCAAAACGGAATTTTTACAATTCCTTCAAAAAATGTTGGTATTTTATGTGCATTCTGTACAAAAATATATCAGGATATACGAAAATTATATAGTGCCGATAACTTCAAAGGGCCAAATTCTGAAAATAACCTTGCCGATGATATATTCATCAGCGATACAGCCGACGGAGGAGGAACGGCTGTCAATCGAAACGCTGCGGTGGTCGCCCATGACGAAAACTCTGTTGTCCGGCACCTGATACGGCAGCTTTATATCACACTCGCCGAATGCCTTTTCGCTGACATACGGTTCATCCAGAACCTCGCCGTTGAGGTAAACCGTGCCGTCTTCCGAAATATCGATTGTGTCGCCTGCCGTGCCGATTACACGTTTCAGGAGGATTTTATTGTTAAAATAAAAAGCTATGACATCTCCGCTTTCAAAGTTACTGCGCTTACTGCACAGAAGCAGTTCGTCATTATAAAGCGTGGGCGTCATACTTGTTCCCGTAACTCTCAGAACAGGGAGAAACAGCATGGACACAAGAACTGCCACAGCCGCAACAACCAGAAGTGAAGCTATCGTATTATATAATGTTTTTATGTAATTTTTTCTGTACCGTATCCGCCTGATTTCAGCGTCAAGCTGTGCGGCGGTGGGTGTTTTCTCTAAATCTTTCTCCATATTGTTCAATCCTGCTTTTCGTCTTTCTGAACATCTTCCGGAACTCCGGCGGTGCTTTCATTAATAATGTTTCTCACTGCGTCTGCTATCCTGATAACAGAATTATCGGATATTTCTGTTTTTGCATTCATAGCGGCTTTCGATAATTCGTCAATACGGGATTTGAGGCTTTCATTTTCCTTTTTCAGATTATCAATTTCATCTCTGAAATAGAACATAATTTCAAGCAAATCCGCACGTTTCAGCCGTTTTAATTCCTTATCTGTCATAAATGCTCCTTTCTGTAAGCATATGATATTTTTAACAGAATTATTATACATCATAATATCGGAAATGTCAAGTGCTATATTAATCATTTGTTTATTTTCGTCTTAATGCACAAAAGCATGGATTTGTAAAAATTTAAATAAAAAAAGTCTGCATCAAACTTTGCGCTTAATGCAGACTTTTTCTGGCAGGGGCAGAAGGACTTGAACCCTCGGCACGTGGTTTTGGAGACCACTGCTCTACCAACTGAGCTATACCCCTATGCTGTTCATTCAACAATAATAATTATAGCATAAAGATATGATTTTGTCAATAGGAAAAATATATTTTTTTATTTTAACTTAACAGGAAGAATACCGCAAGTCCAAGACCTGCGGTACAGCATCTGTAATCAATACCAGTCACGATTTCTCTTTATATTGTTATCATCACAATACATATCAGCAAGAACTTTAATAAGTGTCTTGTTTGAAAGTTTTTCATCGCTGGGGTAGTAATCAAATCTGACACCATTCCTGTACACTGCTGCACTTATATTTCTTATTGAACGCTCAATCCATGCTATTGTACTTCCTGTTTCGCCGCTTACATACGGATAAAGAAGTTTTGAAAAATTCCTGAACATTTTTGGCTCGTCGATAACCTTTTCAATACAAAGACAAAGGAAATGGAAACCTTTTACATTGCTGGGAAATCCCTTTTTTATAAGAAATCTGGAGATTTCAGTTGAAACAATTACCTCATCTTCATTGAAGAAATCATGAACAACCGAAAAATACAAATCTTCAGAATTTATCGGCATTGAAAAGCACTTTTTTGCTCCACAGTCAAGAAGAATTTCCTTCATATAATCGAAGTCACTGTTCACAAGCGGATATACTTTTACATACGGAAATTTTCTTTTCATATCTTCCATAAATGAGTAAAGCGCATCATTTTCACGGTTTACGAAAAAGAAAAGTCCCTCATAATTGCTGTTTTCTTCAAGATTTTTCATAATATTGCGGAATGTGTTGCCGCAATATGAAATCTTAAAATTAAAGTAGCCAAGATTTTTGGAAAGTGTCTTGCCAGTATTGGAAATATTATTTCCAAATAGTATCTGTTTTTTCATAATTCGCCTCTTATAAATTAAAATTCCTAATTTTGCAAAATTACATTAATTATTATAATATCTTCTTAAGAAATTGTCAAGCAAAAAATATGGTAAAATGTCGAAAATTGAAAAAAATAATAAAAAAGTCTGTTTTTTAATAAAAACGGACTATCAGGTGTAAACATATTCAATTATTTCTGACAGAATTTCTTCTGTTATTCCGTCAACAAGCAGCAATTCATAAGGACTTGAAAAACCGCCTATTTCTTCACGAAGCTGAATAATTTTCTGAGCAATTTCCTCATCGACATACGGCAAGGACATAAGAAGTTCAGTATCCGCCTCATTCAGACCAACCGGCAAAAGTTCTTCTGAAGTCGGTGGAATTTCTGTAGTCTCTTCCGCTGTTTCATCACTCACCTCAACTTCTACAGGCGGTTCAGGCTCATAAACTTCGTAAACAGGGTTTTCAACGTACACATAATCACGGATTTCTTCAAAAATTTTCTCGCCAATTCCCGAAACATTAATAAGTTCCTCTATATTTCTGAAGCCTCCGTTTTCCTCACGATAAGAAATAATCTGCCCTGCAAGGTACTCGCCTATCCCCTTAATCTGCATAAGTTCGTCCGCACCTGCATTGTTGATATTGACGTAGACTTGAACGGGAGTTGTATATACTTCAGAAATTTCAGCAGTTTTCACTGACGTTTTTGTGAAATCAGTAGATTTTATAGAATGAAGTTTTGTTGTAACTTTCTTTTTCAGAGTAGTAACAATTGCTTTTTCCTCAGTCTGAACTGTTGTTGTTTCAGGAGGATTCTGAATTACAATTGTCTGTGAAGTATTATTAATTTTCTCTGTTTCACGCCATATAATCGTACCTGCAAGCAATATTACAGCTAACGCAACAAGAATACTGTACTTTTTAGAAATAAAAATCGCCTCCATATAATAAAAAAATCCCAGTTTTCTGGGATTTGTGAAGTGGGCCATCAGGGACTCGAACCCCGGACCGTCCGGTTATGAGCCGGATGCTC
>CAYWPN010000003.1:0-184920 GCA_964460175.1 uncultured Alistipes sp.
TCAGTGCCGTGCGACCATTCACGGCAGACAGCGGATTTTCCGCTGTTTCGGCTCAACCTGCTTTTTTTATGTCGTTTATACCGAGAAGTTCTCCGACAGGCATATTGAGTGCTTTTGCAAGTAAAACTATGACCGTCGCCGTCGGCTCAAATTTGTCATTTTCGAGCCTTGAAATATAATTCTGCCTGAGATGTGTTTTCTCTGCAATTTCATTCTGTGTAAGCCCGAGTTCTTCACGGCGGTTTCTTATCCTGTTTCCAAGTGTCATAATATCAGTCCTTTCTTCCTGCCCAACGGAGCAGGATTTTGTGTAAATAACTCTTTACTTTTAAAGTTGCTTGTGATACAATTACTATAGGGTTTTTATGCCCTGTAATATCCGTATAAGTATATTATAATTCTAAAAATCGGAATTGTCAAGAGAATTTTGAATTTTAATTCCGAAAATCAGAATTTTCGTTATTATGTACAAGAGAAAGGAATATTTTTTATGTTTTTTGAACAGTTGACAAGACTTTGTGAGGAACGAAACACAACTCCTACTAAATTTGTAACTGCTGTATTACACTTAAGTTCATCTAAAGTTACAGCGTGGAAGAACGGTTCAATTCCGAAATATGAAATTTTAAATATGATAGCTGATTATTTTAATGTTTCGATAGGAGAATTATTTGACGGAAAGAAAAACTCACCAATCGAATTATCAGAAGTCGAGAGTAAACTTTTATCTGATTTCCGCTCTTTAAGTGAGCAAGGAAAAGATTATATTCAGCAACAAATGTTTATGGCAAGAGAAGTCTATAAAAAACAGGATATATCTACTGCAAAAATAAACACTAAAGTTGGATAATTTTTTATACGTTATGTATAAAAAACAAGCCACCAACCTGTTGGTAACCCTATTCAATTTTGTTGGTAGGTTGGTAGCTTAACTTTTGATTGTAAAATCAAATCTTTATTCCTATTTCCACGATTTTTTTAATTTTCTGAAATTCTTTAAAACGGCTATTTATAGCCTTTAGAACGATTTTTGTGTTTTCTAAAACGGTTTTAAAACACCTTTAAAACACTTTTTTAATGCCCAAACGAAAAATCCCTGAAATGCTCAAAATCAGCATTTTCAGGGATTTTATTTTTGACAAGTCAAAATATTTAATTTCAATATTTTTCACTTTTTACCGCTTACTATTCGCCTATATACCGCCGTTTTCCGTCCATTGTTCGCATTTTACCGTCTTAATTCGCTTTTTTCCACTTTTTGCATTTTGCCTGTCAAATAACAATAGGACGACACGGTTTTGTATTTGTAAGCAGTTTTACAGAAATATTCTTTCTTTCAGACAGCTTTGGCAGTGGATTTTTAAGGACTTTTTCATAAACCGGAGCAAGTTTTTCAATGCATTCGCCATATATACTCCACATAATCAGAAATAAAAGTGCCACATCAAATTTTCCTTGATAAATACAAGTGTTAACAGATTTTACAAAGTTTTCAGGCATTGCATTTCTATCCTTTTCAATCAGTTTAAAAACTTCATGGTCTGCATTCAGGATGCCAATATCAACAATGTTTTTTACTGAATCAATCATTTTACTAAATATAGCACTGTCCTGCAACTGTTTTGCAAAATTGTTAAGCATATCTTTATTTCTGCGTATAAGCTGATTATAATTCAGACAATTTTTATTTTTTTGCAAAGAATAATTTCCGTGCATAAAATGGGTAGTATTCTTTCCAATATACCCTACTGCTTCTTCAAGAAATGTTTCAGAATTTTCTTTTTTTAACGGGTCAAACAACTTATTAACAAATTTATTTTGATGTTTCAAAGAAGAAATTAACTCTTTGATTTCAATCAAGATAATTTTATTTTGATAAAATACCATATTTTCACCCTCAATCAATTATATAATATATTATAATTTATTTATTGATAAATGTCAATTACATTTTTATTTTTCTGATATTTTTGAGAATTTAAAAAGATTATTTTATGAATTCTAAATTTTACTTCTGGTTATTTACTTTAAAATAGTGAATTTTAATAAAAATATAATTTATAAAATTATGCTGAATATTTATTATTCCTTACATAAATAAGCTGAATATACATATACACATACTATTCTTGTTTTAATCCCATTATCCTGTTTTGCTAAGTTTGACCCAACCGCTTGATTCTTCTTTAATCCACTCTGAATGAAGTTCAGAGTATATAGACTTTTGTAAGCAAGAAATCCACCTTCAAAACCAATATTCATTCCACCACAACCACTAAAAAGTAGTATTATTAATAGATTTGACTGTTACTGTTTCCCAGCCGTAAAAATTGTATTTCATGTAGTTCTCCTTAAATTAAAATTTCACTGAAATGGTGGGTTTCATGCTGAATAATCCGTATTTCAGAATTCTTAAAAGTCTGTTTTTATTCTTGAAATTTCTGTCCAGAAACTCAACAGTAACAGTATTTACTAAGCCTTTTTTACATGGAATTTAAATATCAATCTGAAAAGCCATATAAAAGCAATTGTGATAATATAGAGGAAAAGTGAAATCAGAAGTGAACTGATACCACTGAAATTATTGATTTCTGCTATATAGCAGTATGCAACGACGAAACTATAATGCAGGATATAAATCCATGTTGAATATTTCCTGCCTGTTACCGCCATAAAATCAAAAATCCGGTATTTGTCAAAAAGTTCCTGATTTCCGAACAGGAACACACAGAATACTGAAACGGCAAGTGGAATAGTTGTGATAAGGATATTTCCTGAATTTTCCGCACCTGACAATTTATTTACGATAAAGCCTTCTGATATTGTCAAAACTGCAAGCAAAATGCACAATATTACTGTAATTGCTTGATATTTCTGTACAATATCACGAATTTTATCTTTATGAATATTTATCATATATCCTGTACAGAAACACGGAATACCATCAAAAAGCCAGTTTCTTGAGCATACAACAGACGGGTTCATGTTCAGGATTATAATAGAATAACGTCCGATAACTATTCCGGCAATAAGCAGTATCAGTGAAATAAAAGGAAGACCTTTAATAACATATTTTTTTAATTTAATTCTGTTTATGACTGCTGCAATAATCAGCACGTAAAGAATAGCAGAAAGATACCACAGATGTCCCTGAAACGGAGACGGATTGACTAAAATCATGTACGCTATATTATGGAGTGTAAAGCTTTCTGAAATATATTCTGAAACAGTACCGCCTTTTATTACAGAAAGTACAATTTCAAAAACAAAAGCAATAACATTTCCCACCAGCCACAGCAGACCGATTTTTTTAATCTGTGATTTTTCCCTGTTATTCCGACAAGTATTTTCGTAGAAATAGCCTGTTATCATAAAGAATATCGGGACGGCTATTCTGTCGAAGTCTTTCAGAAACATTTCTGCCATAGAGCAGTCCGTTCTGTTAAGAACATGGGTATTGACAATCATAAATGCGCATAGGCACTTAAGAATATCAAGTCCTTTATATCTTGAAGTTGTATTATTCATTATGTATTCTCCTCAAAAATGACTGATACTATTTTAGCATTAAAAATCTGTTTTGTCAAGACATTTCAAGAATTTTTACATAAAAAGACCGCACCTGCATGAGATACGGTCTGTTGAATTAGTCGAGGCTGATAACGTCGTAGCCTGCTTCTGTTACTGCATTTTTAAGCACATCATCGGAAACTTCCTTTGAAAGCTCAATATATGCGCATTTGTCGTCAAGGGAAACCTCAGCGGAAACGCCGTCGATAGCGTTAAGAACTTTAGTCACCATGCCAGTGCAGTGACTGCACATCATACCCTCAATTTTCATTGTTTTTTTCACAGTATTCACCTCCTCATGCGGATTTCCTATAATATGCGGTTCTCCGTCACTTTCAGCAATACTTTTCTCCATTTTAAAGAAATTCAGCCGAAGTGCATTTGTAACCACACAGACAGAACTTAAACTCATTGCTGCCGCTCCGAACATCGGATTTAACTGCCAGTGGAAAAGCGGATAGAAAAGACCAGCGGCAAGTGGTATTCCAAGGGCATTGTAGAATAATGCCCAGAAAAGATTTTGTTTTATATTGCGGATTGTTGCCTTGCTCAGTCTGATTGCCTCAGCCGCATCACGCAAATCATTTTTCATAAGAATAATATCAGCAGTTTCAATAGCGATGTCCTGCCCTGCTCCGACCGCTATTCCAACGTCCGCCACAGCAAGTGCAGGAGCGTCATTTATTCCGTCGCCAATCATTGCAACACGTCTGCCGTCTGACTGCAATTTCCTGATTACAGACGTTTTATTCTGCGGAAGGAGTTCAGCATGAACTTCATCAATACCGAGCTGACGACGGATTGTCTCTGCTGTCCTTGCATTGTCGCCTGTGAGCATTATAGTTTTTATGCCCATAGATTTCAGCATATCAACAGCTTCTTTTGACGTTTTCTTGACGGGGTCGGCAACGGTGATAATTCCTGCACATCTGCCGTCAATAGCCGTATACAGAGGAATTGCACCGCTTTCAGCGATTTCGGCGGACTTTGTGGAAAATTCCGAAACATCAATATTATTCTGCTTCATAAGACGACTGTTGCCGATTATAATACTTTTACCGTTAACTTTTCCTGAAAGTCCTCCGCCCTCTGTTTCGGAATAATCATTGCAGTCAGTAAGCTGAATATTTTTCTTTGAACAGTATTCGATAATTGACTTTGCAAGAGGGTGCGACGAATTTTTTTCAACCGAGCCGACAAGCGTAAGGAACTCCTTTTCAGCCGTACCGTTAAGAATTATCTCCTGCACGGACGGTTTTCCCTCTGTGCAGGTACCGGTCTTATCAAGCACAACTGCATTTACATGATGTGCTGTTTCGAGACTTTCAGCAGACTTTATAAGAATACCATTGGAAGCACCCTTGCCAGTACCTACCATGATAGCTGTAGGAGTAGCAAGTCCGAGCGAACACGGACAGGAAATTACAAGAACAGATATTCCTGCTTTGAGTGCTGCTGCAAAATCGTTTGTAATAAACAGCCATATAACTGCGGAAAGTACAGCAATTGCTATAACTACCGGAACAAATATTCCGCTTATCTTATCCGCAAGACGTGCAATCGGGGCTTTTGTTGCCGAAGCGTCCTCAACAAGAGCAATAATCTGTGCAAGAGTGGAATTCTGTTCTGTCTTATCACAATGGCATTTTACAAATCCGCCGGTTGAAACGCTGGCACTCATGAGAGTATCGCCGACCGACTTCTCAACAGGTATACTTTCGCCCGTCAGTGCAGACTGGTCAACAGAACAGTTTCCCTCAATTACAGTTGCATCACACGGAACTGATGCGCCTGCTTTCAGGATAAAAATATCACCGACTGCGATTTCCGACACAGGAATTTCAGTTTCCCTGCCATTGCGGATAACTACAGCAGTTTTAGGGGCAAGGTTAACGAGTTTGCTTACAGCGTCAGAAGTTTTCCGCTTGCTTTTTGCCTCAAGATACTTGCCGACTGTAATCAGCGTCAGTATCGTTCCGCACGACTCATAATACAGGTTCATCATGTATTCATGCGCTGTAGGAAGTTCGTTTCTGCCCATATAGTAAGCGACCATATACGTTCCGTACATACTGTAGACGAATGCTGCTGTTGCACCCAATGCAATAAGACTGTCCATATTCGGCGAACGGTGCAGAAGATTTTTAAAGCCATTACGGAAAAAATGAAAATTCAGTACAATAATCGGGATTGTAAGAATAAGCTGAGTAAGTGCGAAAATCATCATATTTTCGTGACCGCTGAGAATGGACGGCACAGGAAGTCCGAACATATGTCCCATACAGATATAGAAAAGAGGTATCAGAAAGCAGACTGAGGAAATGAGACGTGTTTTCATTTTTCTGATTTCGTCACCTGCTGAATCTGCCTTATTTTCAGATTTTGCTCCTTTTTCCGATGCTCCGTACCCTGCCCGTTCGACAGCGGAAATAATCTGCGGCGCACCTGTAGAACTCTCATCAAATTCGACCTGCATTGAATTTTGCAGAAGGTTTACATTTACAGCCGCAACACCCGAAACATTCCGCACTGCCTTTTCAACGTGAGCCTGACAAGCGGAGCAGGTCATACCAGTAACGTCAAATTTTACCTTTTTCACAAACAGTTCACTCCTATTTCAGTTTTTTCATAAGTTCGACCGCTTCGGCAACAATATCAATATTGCCTTTTTTTATTTCCTCAATCACACAAGTCTGCATATGCTCCTCAAGAATAATATATCCCACACTCTGCAATGCGCTCTCCACCGCCGCAATCTGATTGAGAATATCGCCACAGTACCTGTTTTCGTCGAGCATTTTCTGAATACCATTAAGCTGACCTGTTATGCGGTTGATACGGTTTCTGAGCTGTCGTGATGTCTCTTCACTTCGGGGAGTATTTTTGAAATGACAGCAGCAGTCATCTTTATTATTCATAGTATCACCTCCAATATACCCATATGGAGTATTTGCTTCTTTATACCATTATATACCCTATGGGAGTATTTGTCAAGTACTTTTCAGAAAAAATAAAAAAATATACGTATGCACCCGAAGGCACATACGCATATATTTGTCAGTAACTTGATTTTGTTGGATTTTTGCATTAATTCCCCCTTGAACACCAGTCTTTAAAGTATTTTTCTGCAATACTCTTTTCTCGTTCTGGAATTTGCCTATTTTTTTTAATTAAGCCATTCGTAATGACTATATCGTGGTTTTTGCCATAAAAATAAAGCAGACGTATAGGAAGCTGATTACATTGTATTCTCAACTCAAAAAGTCCTTTAACCCTTTTTAGAGGTTTTGAATGTGGTAGTGATAAGTAAGTTCTGTCTTTCCCGAGATTGTCTAACACTATCATTATTTCTTCACGGGCATCAGAATTAAGTCCATTCAAGAAGTCGTCTAAAGGCACTCTTCCATTTCTCCTCTTGTAAAGTACAATGTTAAAATCCTGCATATGCAAACATCCTTTCCACAGCATACTTTTATAGTACGCATTATTCTGTTTTCAAGTTTCCTACGTTGAAATATTTCTTGCGAAATACATCTTGAGATAATTATAACAGAAATTTCCTGAATTGTCAAGTATTTTCTGGAAAAAAATACAAAAAAATTTCAGCGTATGCACTTTTTTAGCACACACGCCGAAAGTTTAGTTTTTTTCTTTGGCAATCATTTTTTTGATTTCGTCAAAAATAGCAACATCGTTATCATTAATGATAATATTTGTTTTCATTATCTTGCCATCAGAATTTTTTATTGAAATTTCAAAGACGCTTCCTTTGTCGACTTCTCCTGCTGTTGCTGAAAAGAACGCAAGGAATTTCGGGTGGTCCTGACAGAACTGCTCAAAAAGAGGCTTGATTTTCAACATACCGAACGGGTTCATTTTTTACAACTCCTTTTTATATGATAATATAATTATATCATACAATGCAGAAAAATGCAAGTACTTTTTATTTTTTGTCAATATATTTCATGACAAATCCGGCAGTAAAACCCGTGAAAGCACCTGCAATACAGCCTGACACTATCAGAATGGGATAATAGGCAATAACTGAGAAACTTCTCATCATGACAACAGCGGCGATAATCTGTCCTGTATTGTGGAATACTGCACCAAAAATACTGCACAGCCATATATATTTCTGCGGAATTATCTTTTTCAGCAGAAGCATTCCCGCAAGGCACATCAAAGCACCTGAAAGACTGTAAATCAGTGCAGAAAAGTTACTGCTGAATACTGCTCCCAGAATTACCCTTGAAAGCACCATAAGAAGAACTTCCTTTCCACTGAATTTGTACACAGCATAGACGGTAAATATATTGGCAAGACCCAGCTTAACTCCCTGAACAGGTGACAGGTTCGGAAGGCGGAGTTCTATTATAAATACGATAAGCGATGCAGAAGTGAGGAGTGCAAGTTCCGTAAGCCGTTTAGTTTTCATCTTCATAACTGTACCTGATTACCAGTTTATGCGGAAGGCAGACTATGGGAACACTACCCGACAGGAAACCGGTATTCACGCAAGTTTTATCAGGGCAGTCCGCATCTGAAATCCTGATTTGTCCGTCTGCGATTTCAACTATGTTATAACCGCCGTCCTTACTCTCTATTCTTATTTCCTGATTTTCAGCTGATGTCAAATCGAATTTATAAATGATTTCGTTGTCCTGCAATATTGCGACGTACTGACTTTCAGGCTTGAAGAACAGTATCAGAGAGACAATAACCGAAGCAACGAAAATTATGCCAATAACAGCTATACAGATTTTTACACTTTTAGTCAACAGAAATCACCTCCGCCGACATACCACTTACATTCTGAAAGCTGTCTGCAATACCGTCGGTATATATTATTCTGCCGTCGTCAGTCACAAGAACCATGTCAAATCCGCCGTTTGTGCGCCAGTATTCCTGTGCCTGCTCCGTTCCCGCAATAAAAAGGGCAGTTGAAAGAGCATCGCACATAATACCGCTGTCGCCGATTATCGTTACAGAAACAAGACCGTTATCGGCAGGATAGCCGTCCGCCTTGTCGATGATATGCCAGTAATTATTGCCGTCCTCACCTGTGAAAAAGCGTTCATAGTTTCCCGAAGTGATGACTGCCTTTTCGCCTATTGACAGAATGCACATATTTTCGTCAGGAAAAAACGGATTTTTTACAGCTACAGTCCATTGCGAGCCGTCGGGTTTATTACCAAGAGACTGAACATTTCCTCCGAGGCTTACTATTGCTGATTTTACACCGTTTTCTCTCAGTTCTTCAATTACTTTGTCGCCTGTGTAACCTTTTGCAAGAGAACCTAAATCAATCATATAATCCTCTGGAACTGACACAGTATTTCCGTCAAGCTGAATTTCAGAATAATCGACGTTTTCAAGCAGACTGTCAAGTATTTCACTATCTGGAATTTTATATTCCTGTGTGGTAAATCCCCATTCTTTCAGCACGGGATATATTGTCACATCAAGAGTACCCGTCCTGTCGCCGTATTCGATAGCGGAACGAATAATCTGCGCTGTATCGTCCGATACCTCAACAGGTTCTCCGCCGGAATTGTTAATCCGCCATATATCGCTTTTTTCGGAAGTCACAGAGAGGAGCGTATCGAGTTCATTTATTTTTTCTTCTGCTTTTCCGAGAGTATTTTCCGCATTGTTTCCATAAGCAGTCAAAGTCATATATGTATCCATAGCCCATACGTCCTTTATTGTCCGCTGACTGCTGTTTCTGTCCGCACAGCCTGTAAGCAAAAGCAGCAAAACTGTTCCGAATGCTGAAATTTTGTGTAACTTCATAAAAAACTGCTCCTTTCTGTAATATTATATCACATTCCGCTGACTTTTGCAATACTTATCTGACAGCCTGTGAAAGTGCCTGTCTTGCAGCGTCCATAAGACCCTGCGAACTGTAAGTTGCACCGGAACAAGCGTCAACGTCCGCACTGAGTGACTGCTGTATCTGCGGAAGTACGTAGTACATTGCGTCCTCATAATATTCAGGGTCATCACCGTCGGCAGATGCCTGAATATCAATAATAACATCGTTTTCTATTGTTATGGTAACCGTAATATTTCCTGTGTAACCATAGGCAGTACCCGAATATGTACCATTATTATAAACATACTGTGGTTCTGGTTCAGGCGAGGGTTCTTGCGGAATTTCAGGCTGTACAGGTTCTTCAGGCTGTTCGGGTTCTTCAGGTTCAGAATATTCTTCAGCAGGAGTTGTCTCTGTCTCTTCCGTTGCCTCTTCAACTGTTTCTTCTGTAGTACCTGTAGTCTCCGTTCCTGTGGACGTTTCAGCAGTATCAGCAGTGCCTGTTCCTGTCGATACTTTTTCAGAAGTCACTGTAGATACAGTTGCAGTTTCAGTTACGACGCATTCTGTAGTTGCCGTTGAAACAGTTGCCGTAGTTACAGAAACAGCAGTTGTCTGAATTTCAGGTACTTTTCTTTCAGGAGCTTTGCCGTATGACAATACTGCTGATATTCCGACGAGGACAACCGCAGATATTCCGCATACAACACCTGAAACAACTGATTTGTCCGGATTTTTTTTCAATACGGCTTTTCTTATTCTCATAACTGCATATCCGATAAATACTATACTGTAGGCAATTATGCTGACATATTTATCAGTTATTCCACGCTGTGCCTGCGGAACATAAAGTATCATGATATGCACATAAATCAGTGCATAGAAAACGTATGCAAGCCGTTGTATATTCTTCCATGTTTTCGGGTTCATTTTCTTACGTATTTTTTTAAATGACATCACGGCAAGCGGAAGCATGATAAGAGTTAAAACAATTACCGTAATACAGGTAAAAATAAATTCATTTGTGAATGAACGACCCAGCTTGATATTATTTGACAGAGTTTTTATGTACTGTATGCCGTATGTGATGATATGTGACAGTGTTACAGCAGATGCGAGGATTGAGAGTTCACCACGCACCGGCATGATTTTCCTGATTGGTGCTGAACCGTTCGGCAATGCTCCTGCCCACATTACCACACACCACAATGCAGCTGCAAATGAACCTTTGGAGAATATTCCGATAACGTAATCCCGTACAAATTCAGGAAGAGTTCGCATAAATTCAGTCTGAGAAACAATTACAACGGCTACAGTCACGGAAATTCCGGCAATATAGAACGGAACAGGGTGCTTTTTCAATGCCTTATCGCCGAAACACACAAGACAAAGAACGATTGCAAGTGCTATGATAAAAAGCATATTTATAAATTCCTTTCTACAGAATTTAACCTCTGTATACACTGAATACACAGAGGTTTGTAAAATAAATTAATCTGAAAGCTTAGTCATTCTTTTTTCTGAAAACAAACGCCGATATTCCTGCAAGTGCCATAGCAGTAAGCGGAATTGCCGTTCCTGCAACGCCTGTCTTAGGACTGTCTGTTGCTGAGGCAGTTGAAGACGGTTTTGTGGTTGTGGACGGCTTTACTGTCGTTGCCGGCTTTGTTGTCGTTGACGGATTTGCTGTTGTCGACGGAGCAGGAGTTCCTGTAGTTACAGGTGTTTCTTCTGCTTTAATCTCAATGTCAAGCGGATTGTTATAGCCTGTTGCTGTAACTGACATTGTATAGTTGCCACTGCCGTCGAATACAGGAGTATTTCCCTTTGCTGCTGCAAAATCAATTGTACCGTCTTCGCCGATAATCTTTGTTGAACCTCTTCCGCTTGCTGTATATTCAATGCCGTTTACCGTTACTTTTGAAATATTCTTGACGAAGTTCGCAAAATCAGCGTCGCCTGCGCCCTCTGCCTTTACAAGTTTACCGTCGGAATATGCTGCGGGCATTGAATCGGAAGTAAGTGTTAATGTTGTTGTAAGTGATTCATAAACGCCATTCTTATCAGAAACTGTAACAGAATAACTTCCGGCAGCTGCATCTGAAAAGGTAATAACATCACCGTCTGTGCTTGCCTCAATGCTGTCAAATGAATATTCCGCATCATAATCTGAAGGAAGGTCAGATGTTATGGTCGTTTTACCAGCTGATACATCTGCATCAGCAATTGAAATCTCTCCTGTAGCTTTCTTTGCAAGATATGCGTCAGGGTCTACATCGTAGATATAATAACCATTTTCAGTAATATATTTAATAGTATCAATTGTGCCTCCGTTGAGACCAGTATAATTAGCATAGCTGTTTGGCGAACCATGCATATCAGTTGAACCCTCAAGAACATTGATACCGAGTTCATTTTTCCATATATTTTCAAGATGGCGCATTGCATAGTTATTGCCGTCAGTATCTGTTACAATACAGCCATAAAGTACACCGATTGATGATGCAGAATCACCTCTTGCGTATACAAGTTCATCAATTGTCACACAATAATCACCCCATACAGATGTTGTTTCAACAGTAAGGGAAGTTTTACCGGTCTCAATTTCATCGTCAACAACTGCTGAGAATAAAACAGTTCCGTCTTCAGATACAGTTACTTCCTTGTATGCTGTAGGAACAGTATCAAGAGCAGTAAATCCATAGTTGTTGTTGCCAAGAGCCTCAAGAGTTTCCTGTGAAATAGCTACCGGATATGTAACACCAAGAATTACACCTGTTCCGTCTTCATTTGCCTGATTGAAAGTACCCTGTGTAAGACCGCCAGGCTGATTACCAGCCCACTTTGATGTTGTAGCAGAAGATACTGAATCAACTTCATAGGCATTATCAATCTCAGCAGCATAAAACTCATTGTATGGAATATTCATTGTTCCATAAATAATTTCGCCCTCTGCTGACGCTGCAAATGGTACTGATGATAATATCATAGCTGATGCCATAGCAAGACTTATTACATTCTTCTTTTTCATAAAGATTACTCCTTTTAAACAATATTAAGTTAGAACAAGCTAACCTTTAATAAGGTTACCACAATCAAGGACTTTATGTCAAGATGACGGAAATATTTTTGTTAGTATGTACAAATAGTTAGTGTATAATAACATTTTATTTTGTTATATATTACTAACGCATAGTTAGCTATTGTTAACTTTATTATTATAAAAAAAGCACTTTCGTGTTGAAAGTGCTTTTTCTGTATTTCTGAAACAATTAAGCCTTATCAATGCTTCCGAAGAGTTCCATTTTCTCCTTGACTTTAGCCTTGATAGCTTCAAATCCGGGATTGAGGAGCTTACGGGGGTCAAATCCTTTACCCTGCTTGTCCTTACCTGCCTCGATATACTCTCTTGTAGCTGTCTGGAATGAAAGCTGGCACTCTGTATTAACGTTAATCTTAGCAACGCCAAGAGAAATAGCCTTCTTAATCATATCGTCAGGAATACCTGTACCGCCGTGGAGAACGAGAGGCATATCGCCGACTGCATTATTTACCTTTTCGAGAGTTTCAAAACTGAGACCAGCCCAGTTTGCAGGGTATACACCATGAATATTGCCGATACCTGCTGCAAGGAAGTCAACACCGAGGTCAGCAATCATCTTGCACTCATTCGGGTCAGCACATTCGCCCATGCCGACAACACCGTCTTCTTCGCCGCCGATTGAGCCTACTTCTGCTTCGATTGAAAGACCGAGATTATGTGCAACATTAACAAGTTCAGTAGTTTTTGCAACGTTTTCTTCAATCGGGAAATGTGAACCGTCGAACATGATTGAAGTAAAGCCTGCTTTAATGCACTTATAGCAGCCCTCGTATGAACCATGGTCAAGATGAAGGGCAACGGGAACAGTAATTCCGAGAGACTTGTCCATAGCTGCAACCATAGCTGCAACAGTTCCGAAACCTGTCATATATTTGCCTGCGCCCTCTGATACGCCGAGAATAACTGGAGAATTGCACTCCTGAGCTGTAAGAAGGATAGCTTTTGTCCACTCAAGGTTGTTGATATTGAACTGACCTACTGCATATTTGCCGTCTCTTGCCTTCTTAAGCATTTCTGTAGCTGAAACTAACATTTTTAATTCCTCCTGAATTTCATTATAAGGGAAATTTTCCCTGACTATTATATTTTAACATACTTTGAGGAAAAAATCAATAGTTTACAGAAAAAATTTACAATTTTTCAGAAATATTCTTAACATTTTCGCAAAGTTCTCCGAAAGCATACATCATAATGGTACTGAGCCAGCCGCCGATAACCGCAAAGGGTATGATGAGTAAAGAAAGCCCATCTGAACCATCTGCTAATATTATTCCCACAAGCAAGCCTGATATAACTGTAATCCAGAAAAATACTTTTGCAAGTATTTTTAATTTACTTCCTGCATTTCTGAACATTAAAAAAACATCTCCTTATTATTTTTTACAACGTTGTAATAATATTATATATCCATTTGGATATAAATTCAATGGTCTTTTATGATTTTAAGAGATTTGAGAGAAAATAAAGGAAAATCCGTACATCTTAAAAATGTACGGATTTCATTTAACCGGTAATTATTTTTTCAAAAGGCGGTTTGCAAAGCTTTGTAAAAAATTTTACAACAAAGCCTGTAAAGACTGCTGATATAACAGTACCCTCACGAGTACCGACGAGTTTGAAATCAAAGAATGTCAGTGAAAGCACGACGGCAGTCAGCACGCATGAGATGTCAAAGAATATCTTGATATTGCCGAACTGCTTATGAGAAATATCAGAAATTGCCTTGACAAAAGCTTCACCCGAGTTTGAAATCAAAGAATGTCAGTGAAAGCACGACGGCAGTCAGCACGCATGAGATGTCAAAGAATATCTTGATATTGCCGAACTGCTTATGAGAAATATCAGAAATTGCCTTGACAAAAGCTTCACCGGCGTTCATAATTACATCGGCAATTACAGAGAGTGAAATTCCGAAAGCCATTATCACAATTCCGACAGCAACCATGACAATACGCATTATATAGCTGTTTACGGGTATCGGCGAGACAATCAGCATTGAAATATCCGTAAACCACCCGAAAAGGAATGAAATCGGTATCTGTAGCAGCTGAATAAGTTTAAAGTTTTTACGCAGTATCAGAATTTGACCTGCTATCAGTACACAGTTCCAGATAATCAGCCATGTACCGAGTGACAGCGACGAAAATTTCAGACTGAGGACGTTTGAGACCGACGAAATCGGCGATACACCCAGTTCTCCGTGCTTTGTGAACGCAACTCCGAGAGCCGAAATAAACAGACTTATAATACATAATATGTAGCGTCTGACAAGCTCTTTTTTGGACATTGTACCTCTTCTTTCTTTATAATTTTGATTTTATATAATTGTCAGGTTCTGTCAACAACTGACTTGTCAATAGAAAAGCATAGTACTTCTGACAATAGCATCAGAAATACTATAGTTTCCGGCTTCTATATGCGTACCACCCTTACAGACGGTTTTTGTTTATTCAAAGTCGTAATAGCCGTTGTACTCCTTTTTGAACTTCTCGAATACATCGTTGAGGAGTTTATCATCGTCAATGCTGACAAATTCGTCAAACTCAGGGTCTTCTGTGGGAACGATTTCAAGAATAACAACACCGTCGTCTTCCTCGTCGAACGGAATAAGCACTGCGAACATACGTTCATTGTACTCTACTTCTCCGATAAGTTCAAAGGAAACGTCCTCGCCGTTCTCGTCAGTAAGAGTGATGTAATTTTCCTGTTCCTCTTCCTGTTCGTCAATATTTTTATCAAATTCGCTCATGATTTCTTTACCTCCAGAAAAATATATTTACATTATACACTATATGTATATATTTGTCAATATTAATTTTTTATAAAAAATACTTGACAAATCCAAATTTTTGTGCTATAATTTAACTACAGTGTACAAGAGCGGGTCATCTGATGGCCCGCTTTTTGCATATCTGACATTGCACGGAAAACGGCAGATAAACATTAATTCCACTCATTTTATCAGAAAACACTGCAATGTAATATTTAAATTACAGGAGGTTTTTATGCCAACGTCAAAATTACAAAATTTCTTTTTTACTATTGGTATGGTTGTTTTAATGGTGTTTTCTATGACAGTATACAATCTTGCCTTTGAAATGGATGGACTTGTTTATCCTGCGTTTCTGATTGCACTGAAAGAAATGTGGATTGAGGTTGTGTTCGCAGTTATTGTTGAAATTCTGATTGCTGGACCAATTGCTCGAAATCTTGCCTTTCGTTATAAGGAATTTGAAAATAGTCCTACAATGCAGTGGCTTTTGATTCTGATATTTACTGTTGTGATTATGTGTGTGTTTATGTGCCTGTTTGCAACATTTATGCACTTTGGCTTTAACAAAGCGTGGTTCACAACATTTCTTACTATGTATATCCGTAGCTTTCCTATGGCATTATTCTGGTCAAGTCTCGTTGTTGGTCCGCTTGTTAAGAATATATTCAAAGCAATTAGTAAAAAAATAAATAAAAATTCTCATGCAGATTAAAAATATAAAATATAATATGTAAATGTATATGACAAAAGCGTAAATTCATATCAGGAAATCTGATTTGTGAATTTACGCTTTTTTAATACTGCACATCAATTCTGAAATTTTTGTGAAAACTATTGCATTTATTTCTGAAAAGTGGTATAATATAATTTAAGAATTTTTTGAAAGAAGTGAATTATTATGACAAAGATTACTATTTTCTCCGGATTTCTCGGAGCAGGTAAGACAACACTCATAAAAAAACTCATCAAAGAGGGCTATAAAGGCGAAAAACTCGTTCTTATCGAAAATGAGTTCGGACAGATTGGTATTGACGGCGGTTTTCTCAAAGATGCAGGAATTGAAATCACTGAAATGAACTCGGGCTGTATCTGCTGTAGTCTCGTCGGTGATTTCGGCAAGGCTCTTGTCAAGGTTCTTGACGAGTACAAGCCCGACCGTATTCTCATTGAACCGTCGGGAGTTGGCAAACTCAGTGATGTTATCAATGCTGTAAAGAATATCGATGCACACGACGTTGAACTTGACGGATTTACTACTGTTGTCGACGCAAAGAAGTGTAAGATGTATCAGAAGAATTTCGGTGAATTTTTTAACAATCAGATTACCTATGCAAGCTGTATCATTCTCAGTCACACAGCGGGTCTCTCGCAGGAAAAACTCAATGAAGCTGTCGGACTTATTCGTAAGTTCAATGAGAATGCACCTGTTGTCACTACAGACTGGGAACAGCTTACAGGTGAGCAGATTGTCAATGCTATGACACAGAAAAATACTCTCGACGCTGAACTTAAGGAACTCCTTGAGCATGAACATCATCACCACCACCATGATGACGATGAAGAGCATGAATGCTGTCATCATCATGACGACGAGGAGCATGAATGCCATCATCACCATGATGAAGAAGAACATGAATGTCATCATCACCACGACGATGAGGAACATGAACATCATCACGAACACGGCGAACACTGTTGCTGTCATGACCACGACCACGAACATCATCACCATGCAGACGAAATCTTCACAAGCTGGGGAACAGAAACTCCACGTCCTTATACTGCTGAGGCCATTCAGTCAGCACTGGAAGCACTCGCAGATGAAGAAAAATTCGGTGTAGTTCTCCGTGCAAAAGGTATTGTTGCAGGAGAAGACGGCAGGTGGATACACTTTGACTATATTCCGGGTGTGCCTGACGTTCGTTATGGAAGTGCTGAAACTACCGGCAGACTTTGCGTTATCGGTTCAAATCTTAATGAAGAGGCTGTTGCAAAGCTTTTCTGTGTTGAATAAGAGGTGAAATCATGCCTAATTTCAATCAGGAACCTATTCCTGTATTCCTGTTTCTCGGATTTCTCGAATCAGGTAAGACAAAGTTCATACAGGAAACTTTAGAGGATAAAAGATTTAATTCAGGCGAAAAAACTCTTGTTCTTGCTTTTGAGGAGGGCGTTGAGGAACTCGATTTCTCACGTTTTCCATACAAGGGCAGGAATATTGAATACCGCCTGATTGAAAATAAAGAGGAAATGAATGTTCCCAACCTTGCACGCATCGCTTACGAAACAAAGGCGGAGCGTATTATCATTGAATACAACGGAATGTGGCTTGTAAACGAACTTTTTCAGAATATGCCGGACAACTGGGGTGTTTATCAGGTTATGTTCTTTGCGGACGGCTCAACTTTCATGAATTACAATGCAAATATGAGAAGTCTTGTAGTTGACAAACTGAATATATGCGAACTTACTGTATTCAACCGCTTTGAAAAGAGTTTCGACGTTCAGGAATTTCACCGGATTGTGCGTGGAGTAAGCAGGCGCACCGAAATCTGCTACGAATACACAGACGGCGAAGTCGCTTATGACGATATTGAAGACCCTCTGCCGTTCGACGTTGAGGCAGACCACATTATTATTGAAGACAACGACTATGCATTGTGGTACAGGGATATTATGGACGACCCCGAAAAGTATGACGGCAAAACTATAACTTTCAAAGGACTTGCCGCAAAAAATAAGAAATTCCCTGAAAACTGCTTTGCTTTCGGTCGCCATATCATGACCTGCTGTGTTGAAGATATACAGTACTGCTGGGCTGTTGCCGTATGGGACAAGCCTGTTGTGCCTGAACCAAAGAAATGGCTGAAAATTACGGCGCAAATCAAAGTGCAGAAACATAAGCTTTACAAGGGAGCAGGTCCTGTGCTTTACGTTTCGTCGCTGGAAGATGCCGAGGCTCCCGAAAAGGAAGTTGCTACTTTTTATTGATAGGAGATGCTGAATATGAAAATAAATATCGGATTTATCGGTGCGGGAAATATGGGTACTGCCATTATGAAAGGAATTTCCGCAAGTAAGGCAGGGGAAAACATACAGCTTTTCGCCTTTGACCCCGATACTGCGAAAGTCGATGCACTCAGCGAGTACGGTGTGCAGAAGTGCGCAGGCGAAGCTGAACTTACAGAGAAATGCAAGTACATCTTTTTTGCGGTGAAACCGCAGATTATCGGCAAAGTCATTGAAAATGCCGCACCCGCTGTAACGCCCGAAAAGGTGCTTGTTTCAATTGCAGCAGGAATTACAGACGAATTTGTCGTATCAAAGACAATTCCTGAAGCGAAAGTTATACTTGTAATGCCGAATACTCCGCTTTTACTGAGCGAGGGAGCGTCTGCACTTTCCCACAATGAAAAAGTCACGGAAGAGGAATTTGAAGTAATTCTGAACGTTTTCAGAGCGTGCGGAAAAGCCGCTGTTATTTCAAAAGACAAAATGAAGGAGATAATAGCAGTAAACGGAAGCAGTCCTGCATTTATCTATCTTTTCGCTAAATATTTTATCGATTACGCAGTTTCCGTCGGAATTGACGCAAATTCCGCAACTGAGCTTTTCAGTCAGAGTCTTATCGGTTCGGCAAAAATGATTACGGATTCGGGCTATACTCTTGACGAACTCATAAAAATGGTATCTTCTCCAGGTGGTACTACTCTTGCCGGTCTCGACAGACTTTATGAGGGCAACCTCGCTGATACTGTCAAGAACTGCTGTGAAAGCTGTACAAAAAGGGCGTATGAACTTTCTCAATAAGTTCTAATGCTTGTCCGCTCCGCATATAATTTCAGTGGAAATAAATCTGAAAGGAAGATGCGGAATGAAGCATACAACATATATATCGGGGACGGAGAAACATAACAACGGATTTTTTCTGCTGTGTATCGTGGAAATCATCGGAATTATAATCGGCTCATGTATCGCTGTATCGTGCGACAATGAGTTTCTCAGGCAGAATTTCTGTCCTGCACTTCACGGTGCAACACTGCTTGAAATTTTCCGCAGTACGCTTGTTTCGTCCCTGATATTCATTATCACAGCTTTTTTCAGCGGACTTTTCACTTTCGGACAACCTGTGGGAATTGCGCTCATCATAGCAAAAGGTGCGGAAATAGGAATGTCGGCAGGTTTTATCTATGCACAGAAAGGTCTGTCAGCATTTCCTGCTGTTATGATATTAAACGTACCGAAAGCAATTGCATTTTCTGCTGTTGCCGTGCTTGCCGTGCGTGAAGTATGGCGGTATTCATCTTCTCTGCTCCGTTTTCTTGTATCGGGCGAACACAGTCCGGAGCAGAACAGTCTCAAGCTTTACTGCCTGAAATATCTTGTACTTATCATAATTATTTTTATAATTTCAATAGCAGATGTGCTTATGAACTATATTTTTGCCGGTCTGCTGTGAAATTAAAAGGAGGTTAAATTGGGTTTATTTAATAATTATCAGAATGGTCCCGGAATACCTAAATATGCTCCCAAAAAAAAGGGACTTGCTCTTTTCTTTGACTTGTTTTTCCGTAAAATCTGGCATATTACAGGTCTGAACCTGCTTTTTTTCATATTCTGTCTGCCACTTTATATAGGATTTTTCCTGTTCAGCTTTATGAAAAATTCCGAACTCCTTCTGGCAATTCTTATAGTTTTGTTTCTGATTTTTGCGGTGACAATAGGTCCTGCAATTGCAGGAATGACAAAAGTTATGCGAATGTTTCTGATAGAGAAACATACATACATTATAAGAGACTTTTTCAGAGGATTTAAAGAAAATTTCAAAAAAGCGTCAGTTATCGGCGTACTTGATGTGCTTGCTGCGGTTTCGGCTTACGCAAGCTATAACGTATACCCCTACTTCGCAATACTGAACGACAATAATCTGTTTTATATTCCTATGGTGCTTGCGCTGAGTGTTTCAATTGTGGTTTTTATAATGAACTACTATATTTTTCCGATGCTTGTTGCTACGGACTTATCGTTAAAAAATCTGATTAAAAATTCTTTTGCACTCACATTTGTTTCAATGAAAACAAATTTAATCACTACTTTTTTTGTGATTGCATTTGCTTTTATCATGTTCATGATTTTAATATATCTGCCTGCCTTGTTTCTGATACTGATTGCAGTATTTCCGATAGCTCTGGTGTGGTTTATTGTATGTTTCAACAGCTATCCCGTAATTCAGAAGTACGTTATCAATCCGTACTATGACAATATGGGTGAAGTCAATCCCGAACTTTCAAGCGATGTTGAAGCAGTTCCTGAGGAAACACTCTTTGAAGATATGGGCGGTAAGGAAAAGCCTATTGAAAAGCGCAAAAAAGGTAAGGGAAAAAGAATTTCATAAAAATATAACCATTGGGCAGAAAGTCCAATGGTTTTTTTACATATTCAGCGAGATTACTTTTCCGCTTGGCTTGTATTCCACGCACTCAACTCCGCATTTGCTGAAAAGTATTGCAGAAGCTTTTGTGCTTGCGGAACTGGCATATTTGTTGCTGTAGTAGACTATCTTCTTTATTCCTGACTGAATGATAGCCTTTGCACATTCATTGCAGGGAAACAGAGTAACATAGAGTGTACAGCCGTTGAGATTAGCGGAATTTCTGTTGAGTATGGCATTCAGTTCAGCGTGACAGACAAACGGATATTTTGTATCAAGGGAGGTTTCACCGTAACGCTCCCATGGCATATCGTCGTCGTCACAGCCTGTAGGCATACCGTTGTAGCCGACAGCGACTATCTTATGTTCACCGTTCACAATGCATGCACCGACCTGAGTATTGTTGTCCTTACTTCTTTCGGCGGAAAACATAGCTATTCCCATAAAATATTCGTCCCAGCTTATGTAATTTTCTCTTTTCATATAATCACCTCTGTTAAATTATATCATATTCCGACCGGAAAAGCAATAGACAGTTCAATAAAAAATTTAATGCGGCTGATAAATATTTCGTTATATTTTACTATAAAACAAAGTAATATATTAACTGTTTGTTAACTTTTGTATAATATGTATAAAAACACTTGCATTTGGAGATAAAACGTGTTATAATATTATAAATAGTTAAAAATTGGGTGATGATTATGAATAAAGATTATATATCAGATAGTATCCGCAGTCTGATGATTGAAATGCTTACCGACGATATGGGAAGTATTCATATTTTCTGGAACTGTCTTAATAATACCACCGTACAGATTTGCGGAGATGTGTTCCCCGAAGGTACAGGCGACCCTCTGGAATATATTAAAAATGCGGGCTGGATAGAAAAATCATTTGAATATGCGTTTGAGGTCTTCAGTGATAAAATACATTACGGAATAAAGAACGGAATTGATACAAACAGTATAAGCACGGATATTCCTATGAAACTGCACGAAAACGGTGACTATAGTCTCTGTCATTTTCATGTGCTTTTTCTGCGTGATAATAATAATAAAATAGTCTGCACTCATATAAATATAAAACAATATACAGAGAAAGAAATTTCGGATAAAAAAATCCTTGAAGCATTTACTTCTGAAAAAGCACCGCAGATTTTTTCACAGCGTACCCTCAGAATGATGAATAAATATGCTGACAAGAATATTGCTTTTGTACAGTTTGATATTGAACGCTTTAAACTTATAAATGATATGTACGGTGTTGAAATGGGTGACGATATTCTTAAATTTATGAACGATTCGCTTGCGGTTATATGCAGTGACGACCAGCCTTTCACAAGACTTACTGCCGATGTTTTCATGATTGTAATTGCATTTGACAAAGAAAATGAAATCCTTGATTTTGTGCATAATCTCGAAAATTCCCTCTGCGGATATAAGGGACTTGACTACCGTCTTATTTTCGGAATTGCCATAGCTGAGGACAGGTCACTGCATACACGCCGGCACAGCGACAATGCTACTCTTGCAAGGCAGTCCGTGAAAGGAAATGCTCTGAATAATATCGGTTTTTACAACGGAAGTCTCAAAAATGAACTCTATCATCAGCAGACTATTGAAGATGACATGATAAGGGCTTATGAGAATAATGAATTTGTAATGTTCCTGCAACCGAAATACAGCATATCAACAGAAAAAATCATCGGTGCGGAGGCTCTTACGAGGTGGATACACCCCGAAAAAGGTATGATTTCGCCTGTGGAATTTATTCCCATTTTTGAAAAGAACGGTTTTATCCTCAAACTCGATCAGGTTATATGGGAATGCGCCTGTAAAAAAATCCGTGAATGGATTGACAACGGTATTAAGCCTGTACCGATTTCCGTGAATATTTCAAGGGAATACCTCAAAACTTTCGATGTCGTCAGCTATTTTCAGAAACTTGTTGAAAAATATGATATTCCCATTTATCTGCTTGAAGCGGAGATAACAGAATCCGTAGACTCCGAAGATACGTCAGAAGTTGTGGACAATATGAAAAAAATAGGTTTCACAATGCTCATGGACGACTTCGGTTCGGGGTATTCTTCGCTGAATATGCTGAAAACCACACCTTTTGACGTTCTTAAAATCGACAGGAATTTCCTTTCAGAATTTATGGAAAGTGACAAGGGACGTAAAATTATTGCTCATACGATTTCGATGTCGCAGGATATAGGTCTTGACATCATTGCGGAGGGTGTTGAAACGAATGAACAGGCGCAGTTCCTGAGCAGATGTGGCTGTGACACTGCACAGGGATTTTATTATTCATGTCCCGTAAGCACTGAAGAATTTGACAAGCGTCTGAAGAAAGAGCAGAATAAGAAGTAAAGGAGACAAAATGAGTTCACAAAATCATAAAAATGCTTCTTCGTTGAGAATTAAAAAGTTAAAAAATCTTATGCTTTTTATTAATATATTTATCATAGTCGCACTCACAACAGTAATTTCTGTACTAACCATTCAGAAAACTGACGAAGCACTCAAATCAAAAGTAACAACGATGGTTTCTGCCCTCAATGTACAGATGCAGAAAAATCTCGACAGCTATCTTCAGCGCATGGAAACCATCGGAACACTTGTTTTTGCAACGAAAGAAGTCTATGAATATGACCCGATTGCTAATCCTGTTGACGAATATGATGCTATCAAGACCGAAACTCTTATTGAAGACCAGCTTTATAATATCTGTATCATGGAAAATTTCGTTGATTTCAGCATCGTTTACAGCGACAATAATCATGTCGGGAAGATGTCA
Organism: uncultured Alistipes sp.; assembly: GCA_964460175.1. Taxonomy (GTDB): domain Bacteria; phylum Bacillota; class Clostridia; order Oscillospirales; family Ruminococcaceae; genus Ruminococcus. The sequence goes on from CAYWPN010000003.1 coordinate 23,498, forward strand.
AACGGAACTGTCAGCCTTTTCGGTGATAAACTTTATTCCGACCTTAATGCTATGATAAACCGTGCAAAAACCGCAGACGGCTGGTATACGGGTTACGGCGGAAACTATAAGCGTATCTACTATGTCAAAAGAGTTAATGAAAATGCTGTGCTTGTTATTTCTTTCTACACTGACGAACTGGAGGACGTTTTTGAACACCCTGGCGGTATCGAAGATATAACAGTCCGTCTTGTTGAGGAAAATAATGTAGTCATATATTCCTCTGTTATGGAACAGGAGGGAGAAATGCTGTCCGATGATATTGCGGAAACAGTCAGCAGTCGTTCTTCTGTAACGATTATGGACAACAATTACCTTGTTACTGTACAGGAATGCGGTGACAAATGGCACGTCGTTTGCAGTGCGCCGACTAAGGTAATTCTGAAGGAAAAGAACGATGTAACATATTATATTGCGATAACAGCTGTGATTGCATCAATCCTTGCTACTATTATCAGCATAGCAATTATGTCCAGAATAATCTCGCCTGTCAATGAAATTGTTGATGCTCTTTCAGATGAGGCTCACACTGATTTGCTTACCGGTATCCTCAATAAGCGGACATTTGAAAAACGTGTCGAAGAAACACTCCGGCAAGACAACGATAACCGGAAAAAAGCTATTATTCTCCTTGACATCGATAATTTCAAGGGCGTTAATGATACACTCGGTCACGCTTACGGAGACAGAGTTCTTGCGAATGTAGGCGATATTCTGAAACGTGTGTTCAATACAAGCGATTATCTCGGCAGACTTGGCGGAGATGAGTTCTGCGTGTACCTTAATATATCAGATATTCAGCAGGGTAATTATCTTGCTCATATTGAGGAAAAATGCAGTGAATTAAGTAACGAATTTCATAATAACTACACGGGAGAAAACAATTCATATAAAATTTCTGCGAGTATCGGTGCAGCTGTGTTTCCTGTTCATGGCGATAATTTTGCAGACCTCTATAAATGTGCTGACAAGGCTTTGTATAATTCAAAACATAAGGGCAAAGATACTTATACAATCTATGAGGAGGTGCAGGAATGAAATTCAATAAACTGATTTCGCTTGCTGTCGTTCCTGTTATACTTTCGGGTTGCGGAAATGATATTGTAGTGACAAATCAGACACAGCAGACAGAAATTTCATTCTCATGGTGGGGAAATGACGCAAGGCACGATTATACTCTGGAGGCTATTGCGGAATTTGAACGTCTTCACCCCGAAATCAAAGTAAAATGTCACTATTCCGAATGGTCGGGCTATCAGGCAAGAAATAATGTCCAGATGGTTTCACATACTGAAAGCGATGTTATGCAGATAAATTATGCATGGATTAGCCAGTATTCCCACGACGGAACAGGTTACTATGATATAAGTCAGCTGGGCGATTATTTTGATTTCTCAAATTTCACTGAAGAAGACCTTGAATATGGTATGCAGAACGGCAGTCTCAATGCTATCCCGATTGCATTGAATACTATGACGGTCTATATAAATGAAACGGTTTACAACGAATATGGACTTGAAATTCCGGAAACTTTTGATGACTTCTTTGAGGCTGCGGAAGTAATGAACGGTGAATGTTACCCGATTTCGATGTCTGCAAAGTCTGCATGGTTTTTCATTACCTCATACGTCGGACAGCTGAAAAACAAGGATTTCATGGACAATGACGGCAATATTTTATTTGACCAGTCCGATATTCAGCTTATGATTGAAACTTACTGCAATCTTGTCAATAAAAAAGTTATTCCGCAGGTTGAACATTTTGAAAAGTCAGAAATAGCGTCGGGAAGATATGCCGGAGTTCTTGCATGGCTCAGCGACGCAAACAGCTATCTTGGAGGTGCGGTTGACAATGGCTATAAAATTACTGTCGCTGACTATACTACTGTTGACGGAAATCTGCAAAGCTGGTACGCTAAACCAGCAACGATGTACGCCATAAGAAAGGATATTGAACACCCCGAAGAAGCTGCTATGTTACTCGATTATCTGCTGAACAGTATTGAAATGGCGGACTATCAGCAGATTGAGAAAGGTATTCCGATAAGCAGTTCTCAGCGTGAGTATCTCGAAGAAAACGAACTCCTCGATGGTATACAGTACGACGCTTTCACCAAAATGAACGATAACAAAGAAGAACTGGAAGTCATAAGCCCTTATTTTGAAAATGAAGATATGTTCGATACTTATATCGACGTTTGCAATGAAGTACTTTACGGAAAAGCTGATGCTGAGGAGCAGGCGGAGGAATTATATGAAACGTTAATTTCTCTTGCGTAAATCAAACTGAAAAATCCCTTTGTTCCCGATAAAACGGAGGCAGAGGGATTTGCTGTATACATATACTTGACAAATCCGGCAGAATGTGTTATAATATTAACAGGGATTTTTTAAAAATGATATGGAGGGTTTATTTATGGAAGGAAATTTTCGTGACGGCAAAAACAGTCTTGCAACAATTGCAGGAATGATTATACTTATTGTGGGTTTAATAGTAATGCCGATTATCCAAGTAAAATTTGATTTAGGCTCTGCTTTTACACTGATTGTTGCGCCTGTTATGGTTTTTCTTATTTTTGCAGTTGACAGCATGCTTAGCAAGGGTGAATTTTCGGCAGACGAAAAGTCTGTTGCTTTTTCTTTGGGGTTCAGCAAATACGATTACTCCTATAAGAATATTATAAACGTAAAAACTGAAACAACATTCACAAACAGCAGATACGGCAAAATACTACATATTGAAATCATGCTGTCACTCAGAAACGGTAAAATCGTCAGATTTGATGATGCTGTATCGAAATATGAATATGATACAATGGAAGATTTGAAAAAATTGCAGGAGAGGCATCAGTTTACAAAACTTGCTGAATATATACAGGGATTTATAAAACAGGAGTAAAAATATTAACAAGATTTTAAGGATTATAAGGAAGAATACAAGTACATAATAATTTCTGTTAAATTCTGATTTATGAGAGTAACCGAATATAAATACGAAGCCCCGATGCAATTAATAAATTACTTCGGGGTTAAAACTTATTTATAAGTGCCGGACTTTCCGGCACTTTTTATATTTTCCAGTTATTCCTTTTCAAGAACAAGGTCAAATGGTTCATAACGTCTAAAAGCCTTTGTGTTTTTCTCAACGGAAAGCTGTTCTGATTTTGCGTCAAGCATATCGACAAAAGTATCATAATATTTCATTTCAAGCAGACTATTCTGATAATCCTCGCTCCAGTAGTCATCTTCTGTCATACGTTCCCTGAGGTCAGCACGGAGAACAATGTAGATAGTATTTTCGTCGTAATCATAAACTTCCGCTTTTCCCATTTCAAGTTCATTGAACACAAATTCGCTGAAAAGTCTTGAAGCTTTTTCGGAATCGGTTTCTTCTGCCGTTTCAGTTGTACTGTTGTCCATAGTACCGGTCTCACTGTCAGCAGTAGTTGTTGTGACTTTCTGCAAAAGTCTCTCATTTTCATAAGGATTTGTAGTTGTGGTAGCTGTAGTTTCCGCAGTAGTTGTTGTAGTGGTTGTGGTAGTTGCAGTAGTTTCGCCCTCTGCTGTAGTAGTCTGCTGTGCTAAGTACTCATCATATTCTTTCTGAACCGCATCAAGTTCATGCATTCTGTTGAGGTCGCCGGACTTCCTGTTAACCTGCTGTGCGTATTTTTCAGCCATTTTACGCAATTCTCTCTGCTCGTCCTCACCTAATTCCTCACCTTCGCTGTCTGCAAGACTGATTGACACATACTTCACTCTTGCAAAGTTTTCATCGAAATAATCTTTGAGTTCCTCTTCCGAACAGCCTTCTGTTCCGTCGTATCCGTAATAATACTTGAAAACAGCCTGTTCCTTGTATGACATCTGAGCCATTTTCTCCATAGTATCAAGACTTACACCGTTTTTGTCAAGTCTTGCGTCCTGTGAGAAATAATATGCAGCCATATCCTCTGCCGACTCGATATCTTCCTGTGAGAGTTCACCGCCGATTTCTTCAAATTCCTTGATAACTGTAATATAGTCAACACAATAATCAGTAGCTTTATTCTGAATCCAGTCGGTTGCGTCAAGGTCGTCAATAGTAGTATTCTTCACTTCCTTGACTTCAGGTTCAGTGCTGTTCTGTCCTTTAAGAACGTCTGCCGCCTCACTGTAGCCCTGCATTGTGTAATAAATAAACAATCCTGCCGGAACATCGTAACCGTCAACAGTCATTGCAGTTGATGTACCGTTTCCGATAGTAGGCGTACAGCCGACCATAGTTGCAGCGAGTGCTATAGATACCGCTGAAACAGCAGTTTTCTTTAATCTTTTCATTTTAAAATAGCCTCCGTTTTTTGAATTTATCAGATACGTTTATATTATACATCATTTTTTTTGGTTTGTCCATAGGAATTTGAAAATTTTTTCCGTTCTTTCACAATTCCGACAAATAATTATAACTTTCAACATAGTTTGCGTGTTTCTGCACAATTTTTCCTTGACAAGCTTTATACTTTATGATATAATTGGATTATATATGATTAAAAAGGCGGAGTTAATTATGAAGATTATTAATGTGAGGACAAGCCGTCCGTATGACGTAATTATTGAAAGAGGTTCACTTAAAAAAAGCGGTGAACTCATTTCGCAGATTACCAATTCAAAGAAAACTGTTATTATAACTGATGATACTGTCAGTTCGCTTTATGCAGACACTCTTGTGCAGTCACTTGAAAAAAGCGGTATCACTGCATCTGTATTTGTATTTCCTCATGGTGAACAGTCAAAAAATTTAACGGTTTTAGGCAAAATATACGACTTTCTCTGTGAGAAGAGAATTACAAGAAGTGACTTTATCATTGCATTAGGCGGTGGAGTTGTCGGCGATATTACGGGATTTGCTTCTGCGTCGTTCCTGCGTGGAATTGAATTTGTCCAGATACCAACAACACTGCTTGCACAGGTTGACTCTTCTGTCGGCGGAAAAACTGCAATTGATATAGCCGGCGGAAAAAATCTCGTCGGAGCTTTCAAACAGCCTGCACTTGTAATCTGTGACAGCGATACACTCCGCACACTTCCTCAAAGTGAACTCTCATGCGGTATGGCGGAAGTCATCAAGTACGGCATGATTAGGGACAAAAAATTCTTTGAACTCCTTGAAAAACACGATATATCGGACGTTGACGAAATTATGGACGATATTGTATATACTTGTGTTGATATAAAGCGGAATGTTGTTGAAAATGACGAATTTGACAAGGGTGAACGCATGATTTTAAATTTCGGTCACACTTTGGGTCACGCCATTGAGGGCTGGCACAACTACACAGACTACACGCATGGAATGGGTGTTGCCGTCGGAATGTGCATGATTACAGAACGTCTGTGCAATACAGAAATAGCAGAAAGACTGAAAAAATGCGTTGAATCCTATGGACTCCCCACATCAACGGAAGCTCCGCTTTCTGAACTGCTCCCCTACTGTTCCACAGACAAGAAGTGCGAGGCGGACAGTATAAATTATATCGTATGCAGTAAAATAGGTACTGCGGAAATCAGAAAAGTAACTGTTGCGGAATTTGAAAAGCTCATGGAGGGATAAATTTATGGATATGTTAATAAAACCCTCCCGACTTCACGGAACTGTCGATATACCGTCCTCAAAAAGCGTTGCGCACCGTATGCTGATTTGCGCCTCACTTGCCGGAAACTCTGAAATAAGCGGTATAAGCTTTTCAAAAGATATTGATGCTACTATTCAGGCAATGAGTGCTTTGGGGTCTATGATTTATACCAATCAGAACAGTGCGGATATTCCGGACGAAATCAATCCTCCCGAAAAAGCTGTAATCGACTGCAACGAAAGCGGTTCAACTCTCAGATTTATCATACCTGTTGCGGCGGCACTCGGCGTTGAGACTGAGTTTCACGGCAGAGGCAGACTTCCTCAGCGACCGATTGACATTTACATAAGAGAATTAACAAAACACGGCATAACTTTTAACTATAACAACACTATGCCGTTCACGATTTCGGGCAGACTTACAAGCGGTACTTACGAAATTGAGGGCAACGTATCGTCTCAGTTCATTACAGGACTTCTCTTTGCACTTCCGCTTGTTGAGGGCAATTCTGAAATCGTGCTTACCTCAAAACTCCAGTCACGCCCGTATGTTGATATAACTATCGATGTCATGAAACGTTTCGGAATTTCAGTCGAAGAGACGGAAAACAGCTTTAAAATAAAAGGCGGACAGAAATATATTCCGCATGACGAACACGTTGAGGGTGATTATTCTCAAGCGGCATTTTTCTATGTGGCAAACGCACTCGGTTCAGATGTCAGCATGAACAATCTCAATCCGAACAGCGTACAGGGAGACAAAAAGATAATTGATATAATCAAATCTGCTGTAAAAGACGGCAGAATAACAGGTTTCCGTGCGGACTGTTCCGACATTCCCGACCTTGTACCGATTTTGTCGGTACTCGGTGCATACGGTACTGAAAAATCCGTGATTTACAATGCGGAAAGACTGCGCATAAAAGAAAGCGACAGACTTGCTGCCTGTGCTGATATGCTGAATAATCTCGGCGGAAATGTCACTGTAACCCCTGACGGACTTGAAATTCAGCCGACAGGAAGACTTCACGGCGGTACAGTCAACAGCTGCGGCGACCACAGAATAGTTATGGCGGCGGCAGTTGCGGCTCTTTGCTGTGACGGAGATGTTATTATAAAAGGTGCAGAAGCCGTAGAAAAATCCTATCCGGATTTCTTTGATGATTACAAAAATCTCGGAGGTGTGGCAGATGTCATTGATATGGAATAACAGAATTTCCGTTTCATATTTCGGCGAACCACATGACGCTGTTATCGGTGTGAATATTGACAATCTTCCTGTGGGTGAATATATTGACGCCGGAGCATTAACACGTTTTGTTGAACGGCTTTTCCCGAAGTCAATGGGAGACAGAAAAAAAATACCGTCACCACGCATTATTTCGGGAATTAAAAATGAACACACTACAGGTTCGCCTCTTTGTGCGATTATACAAAATCCTGAAATAATTCAGGAGAAAAAAAGTGATAATCCACAGCTGCGTTATGGTCATGCAGATTACACGGGAGCTGTACGCTACAAAGGATTTAATGATGTACAGAACTGCCATGTGTATTCCGAACATTTCGTTATTCCGCTGTGCTTTGCAGGAGCAGTGGCGGGACAAATCCTCGAAAGACGTGGAATTTACACAGGCGCACACATTGCATCTGTACATAACATAAAAGATAACCCATACGACCCTGTCAATATAACGAGAGATGCTGTTCTCAGTATGCGTTTCAAGGACTTTCCTGTCATAAATGACCGCAAAGGCTGGATTATGCTTGAAGATATTGCAAAGGCACGCAGTGCAGGCGAAACACTCGGCGGAATTATAGAGTGTGCCACAGTCAATCTTCCGTCGGGAGTTGGCTCCCCTGTTTTCGACGGTCTGAAAAACAATATCGCACAGCTTATTTTCTGTATACCTGAAATCGGCGGACTTGAGTTCGGAGCAGGATTTTCCTCCGCACGTATGATTGGAACTCAGAACAGCGACAAATTCTATACGAATGAACATGGCTATACCCTCACGAAAACCAACAATCATGGCGGAATTATCGGCGGTATCTCGTCAGGTATGCCGGTTACATTGAACACAGCGTTCAATCCCGTTTCAAAGAACAGCAAGGGACTTTTTAAAACCTGTTTCGTCCCGTCAGCCGTTCCCTGTGTGGAGGCAGCTGTGAATATCGCTCTCCTCTCAAATATGATTGACTATCCCAATTTTTGTTTAAGGTGAAAAGATTATGCAGGACGAAAATATTTTTAAGATGTCCGAAATGGCGGATACACAGATAAAGGACGTTCCTACCATGAATATCCTTATATGTTACCTTCTCTATAAGATTGACACTCCTGTTGAAACTGAAGATATGTATGATATTACTGTAGGAACAGGCTTTGTCAACTACTTCTACTATCAGGATTCCATTGACTATCTTCTTACAAACAAGCTGATAAAAACCGATAAGGACAAGGACGGCAGAACTTATTATATACTTCTGCCGAAAGGTCTTGCCTGTGCAAAGGAACTCAAGAAGTATGCGCCGAAGTCATACCGTGACAAACTGGTGCTTATTGCGCTGAAATATTTTGCGAGAATTAAATCTGAAAAAGAAGTGCTTATCAGGTATATCGAACTTGAAAAGGGCTGTTATATACATATCCGCTGTCCCGACAATATGTGCGACCTTATGGATTTGAAGCTTTTCGCTCCTGATATGCGACAGGCTCAGATTATAGGTGAAAAAATTATGGACAATCCCGCAGGATTTTACGGTAAAATAATTGAACTTGCCCTCTCCAACGAGGAGGTTACCTATGACCTTACAGATAACTGATTTCGTGCAGTTCGCCGAAAAACCAGACACCCTGCTTATTGTCATCATTTCCGTGATTATTTTCATTGCAGTATCACTAATCAGCGGAGTTATTGCATATAAGCTGAAAATAAAAAAAATCAGGCAGAAAAAAGATGATGACAAAAGCAGGAGGTGAACTTCATGTATTATGATTACAGTCTTATGTTTAACAGGACAATAAGAAAGACCCTTGACATAAATCTTTTTGAGAACTCCGAATTTTCGGGATTTGTCAGACCGGAAACAATTGAGCAGTGTTTAAGTGAATATTATCATACTGCCTGTAAACTCGCAAAAGATGTATCATGGGACTATGTTGTGCTGTATGCTGTGATTGAGTATGAAAATGACGGCAGAAGTATAGCCTCTGCAAATTTCATGACGCTTGAAATTTCCTATGGACTTTATATAAAGGCAGTAAGAAAATTACATGAGAAATGCCGTTTATTCTTTATCAGAGGACGAAAGGAATATTACTATGAATAGAAAGTTTATTTCATATCTGCTTGCAGGAATTATCATAACTTCTGCTGTTCCGTTCAGCGTATCGGCAGAAGAAACACATAATGTAGTAATAATGGACTTCAACGGCTCTGTTATGCAGACACTCTCTGTTCCGCACGGCTCAGTTCTTGATTTAAGCGGAATTGATACATCTGTTCTCGACAGTCACCCTGATATATATACGCAGGTTGCTTTTAATTCATGGGGAAATCTTCCGGAAGACAATATAGTTACAGAAGATATTGTTGTCTGTGCGCTTTTCAGGCGCATGGTTATTGCCTGTGATAAATTTCCCGAAAAAACGGAATATTTCAGCGATACAGGAAACATAAACCTTAACGGACTTGAAGTAACCATAACGGACTATGTCCAGACACCCGAAAAGGACAAGAACGGCGATTTTATAATAAAAAAGGAAGTTACAAACATTGCGTCGAAATGCTCGACAATCCCTGCAACACTCGACGAGGCATTCGCCGACAAAAAAACGTCCGCCACTGTAGAAGTTTATCCGATTAACAGTGAAATTCCGATTATATCGTATGATATAACCTACTTCAAAAATCTGGGTGACGTAAATTTAGATGGTATAGTTGAAGCAACAGACGCATCGTCAGTTCTCGCCTATTATGCAGACATCTCCGTCGGTCACGCAACTGTGTTAAATGAACATCAGATACTTTGCGGAGACGTAGACAGAAACGGTATAACAGACGCTAACGATGCCTCAGTAATTCTTGCTTATTATGCAAGACTTTCAACAACGTCAGGCAAACTGACATGGGACGATTTTATGAGTGAATAAAAAAGTTTACTATTGCAGATTTCTGCAATTCAGTATATAATTTATTTTAAGGAGTAGATTTAAAATGTACAATGATTTGATGGACACAATCGGCTTTGTATCACAGTATGATGCGGAAGTCGGCGCAGCTATGGACAAGGAACTTGCAAGACAGAGACGCAATCTTGAACTCATTGCAAGTGAGAACATTGTTTCTCCTGCTGTTATGGCTGCTATGGGAAGCGTTCTTACTAACAAGTACGCAGAGGGCTATCCCGGAAAAAGATATTATGGCGGCTGTCAGTGCGTCGACGAAGTAGAAGTTATCGCTATTGAGAGAGCAAAGGAACTCTTCGGAGCTAAATTCGCCAACGTCCAGCCGCATTCAGGCGCACAGGCTAATACTGCCGTTTACTTTGCTGTACTCCAGCCCGGCGACACTGTTCTCGGAATGAGCCTTGCAGACGGCGGTCACCTCACACACGGTTCACCTGTAAACCTCTCAGGCAAGTACTTCAACTTTGTTTCATACGGTCTCGACGACACAACGGAAACAATCAACTATGATACAGTTCAGGCACTCGCAGAACAGCACAAGCCGAAACTCATTGTAGCAGGTGCAAGCGCATATCCCCGTGCAATCGATTTCAAGAGACTTTCAGAAATTGCAAAATCAGTAGGCGCACTCCTCATGGTTGACATGGCTCACATCGCAGGACTTGTTGCCGCAGGGGTACACGAATCACCAGTACCTTATGCAGACATTACAACGACTACAACACACAAAACTCTCCGTGGACCTCGTGGCGGACTTATCCTCACAAATGATGAAGCACTCGCAAAAAAGATTAACTCTGCAATCTTCCCTGGAACTCAGGGCGGTCCTCTTATGCACACAATTGCTGCTAAAGCAGTATGTTTCGGCGAGGCACTCAAACCTGAGTTCAAGGACTATCAGAGACGTATTGTGGAAAACGCAAAGGCACTTTCCGAAGGACTTCTCAGACGTGGTTTCAACCTCGTTTCAGGCGGTACAGACAATCACCTCATGCTCGTTGACCTCCGTCCGTTCAACATCACAGGCAAGGAACTCGAACACCGTCTCGACGAAGTATACATCACAGTAAACAAGAACGCTATCCACAATGACCCCGAAAAGCCGTTTGTTACAAGCGGTATCAGAATTGGTACACCGGCTGTTACAACTCGTGGTCTTGGCGTTGAGGAAATGGAGAAAATCGCTGAATATATCTATCTCTGCGCAACAGATTTCGAGAACAAGGCAGACGAAATCCGTGCAGGAGTTACAGAAATCTGCGAGAAGTTCCCGCTTTACAAGTAATTTATGAATATCAAGGGACGGGATTTATAATTTCCGTCCCGATATTTATATAAAGAACAAGGAGAACTGAAATGGGAAAAGTCAGATACAGATTATTAGAAAGAATACTGTCAGTAGTGTTTTTGATATGGTTTGTATTCATATTTATTACATTTTATAAGCCCGAAAGTATATTTGAAATTCTGTTCAGCAGTATATTTCTTGTCGTATATATTATGGGTTTAGCTTTTGTTATAACTTTAATCATATATCTTTTTTACTGGCGGATTGATTTTGATAACAAACATTTTATTTTTCGTACAATTTTCAAAAAACCTGTGAAAATAAAATACAGTGACATTGAAAAAATTGATATTAAGTATATAAATACTAAAAACGGAATTTGCGATAAACTTACATTTCATCTTAAAAATATGAATATTCAGCCTGTTATCTCACTTCCCGAAAATGCAGAAAACTATGATGAATTTTTCAATCTGCTTATGATTAAAACCGAGTAAAAAATTATATAAGGAGTTTAACTATGTCAGGTACTGTTCAATTCAGTTTATTTTATAAAGCTGAATTTATCATTTTAAGTTTTTCAGTAATTATCATAACTTTTGTAACTTTAATATTTAATTATGATTTTCAGACAAAATCATTACAGGACAATTTGTTTGCACTGCTATCATTTGGATTTATAAATATTGTTGATGTATTAATAACCGTCTATATATGTAAATTTAAAATAACTTACAACAGTATTGATAAAAATATCACATTATATTCACCTTTCCATAGATGTAAAAAAATATTGCTTGATAATATAATCAGCTACAGATTTTTTATGACAAATTTTCTGATTATCAGGACGACTGAAACAAAAATCATTATTATTGATGAATGTGAGGGCTTGTGGGATTTCAGAAAGTTTCTTGCAAAATATTGTTAAAATATCAGGAGGAATTAAAATGTCAATACCATTAGCCGACAGAATACGTCCGAAAACACTTGACGACGTTGTGGGTCAGGAGCATATTTTAGGCAAGGGCAAACCATTGCGGAAAATAATTGAAAGCGGAGCAGTCCCGAACATGATTTTTTACGGTCCGTCGGGTATCGGCAAGACGACTGTTGCAAGAATTATCGCTGAAAACTGCAATATGACCCTGCACAAGCTGAACGGCACAAGTGCTTCTGTGGCGGATATTAAGGAAATCGTTGCCGAAATCGGTACTTTCGGAACTGAAAACGGCATACTGCTTTATCTTGACGAAATTCAGTATCTGAACAAAAAACAGCAGCAAAGTCTGCTGGAATACATCGAAAACGGCGACATCACACTCATTGCATCGACGACGGAAAATCCGTACTTTTCGGTATATAACGCAATAATAAGCCGGAGTACCGTATTTGAGTTCAAGCCCGTTACTGCTGAACAGCTTATACCTGCAATAAAGCGTGGCTTCAGAATACTTGCCGAAGAATCAGGGAATGAAGTTGTATTCACAGACGATATATGCCGTAAAATTGCATACGGCTGTGGTGGCGACGTGCGCAAGGCTATGAATACTGTTGAACTGTGCGTGCTGTGCAGTGAAGTTAAAGACGGAAAAACCACAGTTACAGAAAATTCACTTGAAATACTTGTACAGCGGAGCAATATGCGCTACGACCGTGACGGTGACCAGCATTTCGACATACTTTCAGCACTCCATAAGTCTATACGTGGTTCGGACGAAAATGCCGCACTTCACTATGCCGCACGTCTGATTGAAACAGGCGATATAATTTCACTTTGCAGACGTTTGCTGTGTATCGCCTGCGAGGATATTGGACTCGCCTATCCGCAGGCAATTGTCGTGACAAAAGCGTGTGTGGACAGTGCATTGCAGTTAGGACTGCCCGAAGCAAGACTTCCTATAGCAGAGGCGGTAATATTACTTGCAACCGCTCCGAAGTCGAACAGTGCGTATAATGCTATAAATGCAGCACTGGAGGACGTGCGCAGTTGTGACGCACTTGATTTCCCACGCCATTTGCAGAACTGTCATTTTGACGGCAAGGGTGCTGAAATCACGGGACAGAATTATCTCTATCCGCACAATTACCCTAATCACTACGTAAAACAGCAGTACCTGCCCGACGCACTGAAAGATAAAGTTTATTATGAATTCGGCAACAACAAGCAGGAGCAGTCCGCATTCCTCTACAGAAAGAAAATCAAAGGTGATTTGAAATGACTGTTATAGCAGTCATTTTTTGTTAATATAATATTTACAAAAAGTTAATAATTTTCTCCGCACATAAGGCAATTTTTTCCGTTATATATTACAGAAGCAAAAATTTTCAGGGAGGATTTTATTATGAAAAAGAAATTACTTGCGCTTACGCTCGGCATTACAACTGCGATTTCAGCTATGCCGATTATGACATCTCAGGCACTCGACCCGCCAATTCCTGGTGATGTAAACCTTGACTGGACTATAAATATTGCCGACCTCGTATGTATGCAGAATTATCTTCTTGGTAAGGGAACTGTCAATACTTCTCAGTTTGGTCTTACTACTGTTGACATAAATAACGACGGCAGTGTTGATGTTTTTGACTACATAGAACTGCGCAAACTTGTTGACGAATGGTGCGGAATTAGCAAAAACAATGTAAAAATCGAAAGCAGATTTACACAGGTTGATACGTCAATCCCGACCGGTGTAATATATTCGAGACCGTCAGGAAGTGCGAGCATTATACGTTCTGTTGATGACCTTGAATATTACCTGTCTCCTTTTAGTGTAATGACAACAGGCGGAGACTGCGTACACATAGACTCAGCATCTCAGGAAGTGCTTGATGACCTGTACGCTCGCTATGACGACGATTTTTTCAGTAAAAATGTACTTCTGCTGAACTATTTATCGGGTACAGCAGGTTATGAATTTGAATCAGTCAAGTATGAAAATGACAGACTTGTAATCAAGTATTACGATACAACTCCCGAAGGTCTTACGTGGACTGACCCTTTACCGCCTTACATTGCGGAAGTCGCAGTACCGTTGACTTTATGGACAGACTGTGATTTTGATTGGGAAGAAGTTGACAAGCCCTTTGAGATGACGGTAAAAAGCGATTTCACTAACGCTGTAACGGACAATGCAATAACTTCATCATACTCTGCACCGTCTGTAGTCACCAGTTCTGACGAGCTGAACGCATACCTTGACGGCAAATTCAATACAGGAGTTGAAATGTCGCTCAAAGAGACTTACAATGACGAGTTTTTTGAAAACAACGTTGTGATTTTTGACCTCTACTATCAAAGTTATCGTGAGGACTGGTTGACTTCCATGACTGCCGAAAAAAACGAAAACGGCGACATTGTGCTTACTTATGACAGACAATTCATTAACGGCTTTGTGGACGAGGGTTTACAGATAAATCAGGTTGTTATCCCGAAAGAACAGTATCAAGGCGAAACTGTACTTAAAGAAAAAACGTGGGAAACTCCCGTTGATGTTATGTACCGTGAATGCGACCTTTGGACAATAGCTGAAATGGCTGAGATTAAACAAACCGAAGATGCTATAAAGTGCTATGAAAAAGAGGGCGCATGGGTTAACTCTGATGCGGAGATGAGGGCGTATCTTTCTGAATGCGTATCAGACGAACTGCTTGACTTTATGTTCTCTGCACACACAACGGCTTCAACTGCTGACTGGTATAATCCTTATGCTATAAACTGGGATAATCAGTCTGTTTATATGTGGGTTGACAGCAATATCATTGGCTCAACAAGAAAACTGACATACTCTGCCTGTGACGACGAACAGCTTACGCTTCTGACAAGTCCTGACGATACTATAGGCTGTGAAGCCAGCAGTTTCCTGCATATCGTCCGCACGGACAAAGCACAGTCGGGAAAGACAGTAGCTGAAAAAATTCTGCCCACAAATCAGGGACTTCCGCACACTGACGGCGAATGTGTGTTTATGCAGTTCGGCGAATATATTGCTATGGTAAATCAGTACACTTTCGGCAATAAAAACGTTGCTGACATCTACCGTGTTTATCCACGAGGAATTGTACTGTACGGAGCAAGCGACTATATCGGTACTGTTGAATTTGCGGAGGACTATTTCCCTGTAAAGAGTGACAGCGACTACATTTCATACGGCGGGGATAACGCTGTTGTTATGGCATCAAGCGAATACAGCATAATAATGAACGACGAGCAGGTTACTTTCAAGTCCAAATATTCCGCTGATTCCGATTACACAGAACAGACGTTCAGCTATACGAGAAATTATTATTAATGGAGGGATTTTTCAATGAATTACAAGAAAATTTTAGCGTCCGCACTTTGCCTTTGCCTTGCAATGCCAATGACAACAGTCATTCCTGAAATATGTACTTCCGCCGCTGATGTGGTTGTATCAAACGTCAGATTTTCAGGCATATATCAGTACAAAGACTGCGGTGACTACGCTGAAATCATGGCAACTTCCACAACCGCAGAGGGTGCTATTGAAGTGCCTGCTGAAATCGACGGATTACCTGTAAAATCTATCGGCGAAAACGGTCTTGCGGGACTTTCAAAAGTAACATCAATCAAACTTCCTGACAGTGTAGGCTCTATCGGTAAACAAGCTTTTGCGTACAACACAAAGCTTGAAACTGTAAATCTTCCTTACGGTATTATTTCAATCGGCGACGAGGCATTCCTGAACTGTATGTCGCTGAATAATATTGAACTTCCAGTAAGTTTAATGAATATCGGTGTACGTGCGTTCTACGGTTGCGAAAAATTAACAGAAATTGAACTTCCTGAAAGCGTGGAGACTATCAGTGAAATGGCGTTTGCAAACTGTCAGGGACTTGCAAAAATAAATATTCCGTCAAGAGTAAACAGGCTTGAAAGTGCTGTTTTCGGCAACTGCAACGCACTTGAAACACTTGTTCTCTCTGCAAACGTTAATTTCATAGCAAAGGACGCACTCCCGACAAAAATCAAATATCTCACAATAAAAAGTCCCGTGTGCGAACTTGAGGACGGTCTCTATATGTTCATTACCAAAGACTGCGTTATAACTGCACCTGCCGGAAGTACCGCTCAGGCGTTTGCAGAAACATATGGTCTTGAATATGAAATTTATGAGGAACACTGTGTTGTTGTGTCGGGCGATGTAAACAATGACGGACTTTTCGGAATTGCTGATGTTGTTATGATGCAGAACTATCTTCTTGGCAACGGTTCACTAACTCAGTGGGAATGTGCCGATATGGACAATGACGGCGAAATCGACGTATTTGACTACATTATTATGCGTAAGGAACTTATGAACAGTCCCGAACTTAATCCGCCTCTTGTACCCTATGTACCCGAAAATCCTGACCCTAATCTTGACTACGCTACAAAAAATCTGACTGTTGATATTCAGTCGAATGAAGTTACAGGAGCAGATGCAGACGAAGAGTTTACTCTTTCGCAGACCGATTTTGCCCTTGACCTTTTCAGAAGTGAACTCAAAGAGAACGAAAATACACTTGTTTCGCCTTATTCAGTAATGCAGGCACTTGCTATGACTGCTAACGGTGCGAACGGCAATACAAAGACCGAAATGGAAAACGTTCTCGGTATGCCTATGGACAGCCTTAACAAGTACCTCTATACTTTCCGCACTTCTCAGCACAACGACGAAAACAGTAAGCTTTCTACTGCAAATTCCATATGGACAAGAAACGGTATCAATGTAAACAGGAACTTCTTGCAGACAGATGTTGACTACTACAATGCTGACTTTTTCACTGCTCCTTTTGACGATACAACCGTTACCGACATAAACAACTGGGTAAACGACAAGACAGACAAAATGATACCCGAAGTTATTGATAAAATTGACAGCAATGTTATTATGTACCTCATAAATGCTGTTGCTTTTGACGCAAAGTGGGAGACTGAATTTGACAAGGATATGACGGTAAAGGCTGAATTTACTGCAATTGACAATACAACTCAGGAAGTTGACATGATGCGGGATTTTGAGGAATCAGCATTCTATGTGAAAGATGACAACGCAGAGGGTATCTATAAATACTACAAAGACAGAAAGTACGCATTTGTTGCAATGCTTCCCGACGAGAATGTTTCCATAAACGATTACATTGCAGGAATGACAGCCGAAAAACTCAGCGGACTTCTTGCAAATTCAAAAGAAGAGTATGCATCTGTAGAAATGCCGAAATTCAGCTATGATTTCGATACTCTTCTTAACGATACACTCTGTTCAATGGGTATGCCGTCGGCATTTGACAGAACATCGGCTGATTTCAGCAACATGGTAAGCGGACTTGACGGTATTACCTACATCAGCAGAGTAATTCACAAAACTCACATCGACGTTGACGAGGGTGGTACAAAAGCTGCTGCCGTAACAGCAGTTGAAGAGACAAACGATAGTTGTCCGATGATGCCTGAAAAAGAAGTCATATTCGACAGACCGTTTGTTTACTTCATAATCGATACAGAAACAAACATTCCGATATTCATGGGAACTCTTATGAGCATTCCTGAATAATATATGGTATTATTCCGCTGAAACTGCACTGTCGGCGGTATGATATATATTCCTTAATTCCTAAGGGACAAATCAGAAAAATCCGTATCAGCCGATACGGGTTTTCCTTTTATTTTATGCTAAAAAGATTTTCTGCAATTTTAACAAGCTGTTCCATTGAAAGTGCTTCAATACGGACGTTTTCGGAAATCCCGAACGATTTCAATACAGGATAAACATCGCTTTTATTAAATCCCATAAGCGAGGAAATGGCATTCGCAAGAGTTTTTCTGCGCTGAGAAAATCCGGATTTGACCATTTTAAAGAAAAATTTCTCCTGCTCCTCACTAAGATTATATTTTTTATCAATATCAATTCTGATTACAGCAGAGTCAACATTCGGTGACGGCATGAAATTTCCACGGGATACATCAAAAAGCTGTTTTGCTGTTCCGTAATAATTCACACCGACTGTTATTGCTCCTGCTTCTCTCGTGCCGACTTCCGCACAAAGTCTCTGAGCGGCTTCCTTCTGCACCATTACTGTTATTGATGTAATCGGCAGATTGCTTTCAAGGAGCATCATAATTACAGGAGAAGTGATATAATACGGCAGATTTGCACAGACAGCAGTTTGCAGACCCTGAAAATCTTCAGCAATGATTTTATGCAAATCAGCTTTCATAACATCTTCGTTATAAATTTTAATATTATCAAAATCCGCCAGTGTTTCGGCAAGTACGGGCATAAGGCGGCTGTCAATCTCCACTGCTGATACTTTGTCCGCCCTCAGTGCGAGTTCCTTTGTGAGAACTCCTATTCCCGTACCGATTTCAAGTATGCCGTAACCCTGCCTTGCGTTGCCGTATTCCGCAATTTTTGGGCATATATCGGGATTTACAATAAAATTCTGTCCCAGACCCTTTGAAAAGCTGAAACCGTGACGGCTTAATATTTCCCTGACTGTTCCGATATTTGTTAAATTCATTTACTTCTCTCCGATATAATTTTATTTATTACAGCTTCAGCGCATTTCATGCCGTCCACGCAAGCGGAAACGATACCTCCTGCGTATCCTGCTCCCTCTCCGCACGGAAAAAGTCCGCCGACTGATACTGATTGCAGATTTTCTTTGCGGTTTATGCGGACAGGTGAACTGCTTCTGCTTTCAATTCCGGTAAGGACAGCTTCAGGACTGGCAAAACCTCTGATTTTCTTTTCCATTTCTTTTAAGCCCGTTTTCAGCGAACTGCACACAAAATCGGGCAGATACTCTTCGGGACGTGCAAATCTGGTGCGCATATACGACGGCTTTACTTTGCCGATTTTACTTGAAATTCTGCCTTCCATGAAATCGCCGACAAGTGAAACAGGTGCGGAATAGTCGCTCCCTCCTGCTTTGAACGCCTTTTCCTCAAGTTCACGCTGAAAATACATTCCTGCAAGCGCATGACTGCTGCCGTAATCCTCAGTATTTACGTTAACAAGAAGTGCGGAATTTGAATTTTCCGCATCTCTTGCAAAGCAGCTCATACCGTTCACGGCAAGTCTGCCCTCTTCCGACGATGCAGGTACTACATAGCCGCCCGGACACATACAGAAAGTGTACAGCGTGCGACCGTTCGGGAGGTGTACAGCAAGTTTGTAGTCCGCCGCTTTCAGTGCCTTGTGACCCGCAAAATCACCGTACATTGCTTTGTCAATGTCACTGCGGAGATGTTCAATGCGCACTCCGACAGAAAAACTCTTCTGTGAAAGTTCCACTTTTTTATTGTAGAGAAGTTCAAAAACGTCCCTTGCGCTGTGACCCGTCGCAAGAATTACATTATCAGTCTCAATCCTGTGAATTTCACCGTCCTGACTGTAAATTACAGCGGAAATACAGCCGTTTTCCGTTTCATAATCAGTAAATTTCGCATTGAACATCACTTCCGCACCGAGAGAAATGACGTACTTGCGGAGATTTCTGACTACGTCACGAAGTTTGTCAGTACCTATATGTGCTTTGGCAAGGTACAGAATTTCGTCAGGCGCACCGAAGTCAACAAGTTTCTGCAAAATCCAGCCGATACGCTTATCTTTTATACCAGTAGTAAGCTTGCCGTCGGAGAAAGTACCTGCTCCTCCCTCTCCGAACTGTATGTTGCATTCGGGATTAAGTTTTCCGCTGTTTCTGAACTCCTCAACCGACTGCACACGACTGTCAACGTCCATGCCACGTTCAAGGACAACCGGCTTTGCACCTGCAAACGCAAGCACAAGTGCGGAGAACATTCCGGCAGGACCGAATCCGATAATAACAGGACGTTTCTTTGTTGTAATTTCAGGTATAGTGTATATGAATTTCTCAACGGGAACTCCGTTTTTTATTGTTTTTTCACCTTTTGCAGAAATATCAATGGAAATTATAAAATGAACATCACTTTTTTTACGTGCATCAACCGACTTCTTCGCCAGTCTGACAGAATATATATTCTTTTCTGGTATGTTGAATTTCCCTGCGCAGAACTTTTTCAGGTCAGAAAAATCAAAATCCAGTGGTACTTTTATATTGTTAATTCTTATCATCAATTGCCGCCTCTCTTCCGACTAAAATTCCCGACGACCACGCCCATTGCAGATTATATCCGCCGCAATCGCCGACAACGTCAAGTATTTCACCACAGAAATACATTCCCTTATGCTTTTTCGACTGCAAATTTTCGTCAACCAGAGACGCTGTAATTCCGCCCATTGTTGCTTGTGCATTCTGCCACGGTGAACAGCCAGTCACTTCAAATTCAAGGGATTTTATACTGCCGATTATTTTATTTATTTCACTGTTTTTCAGTGTTGAAATTTTATCAGTAAGCGGACGATTAACAGATTTTTTAACTAAATATACCGCAAGATTTTTAACAAATGCACCTGTAAGAAGTTCTTCCAAAGGCATATTTGCTTTGCTTTTCCTTATATCACAGATATATTCCGCAAGCCTGTCTGACGGAATATCGGGCATCAAATCAATTCTGAGACTGAGTTTTCCCTCGTACTTCTGAAAAAGATATGCTAAATTGAATACGCATATTCCCGAAATATTATTCTCGTTGAATTGCAGTTCGCCTTTTTCCGTGCGCAGAATTTTTCCGACTGAAACCGCTGAAACTTCACCTTTAACACGCACTCCTTTCAGACCTTTCACGCTATCGGGATTAACTCTTAACGGAGCAACAGCAGGACAGATTTTCGACGTGACATAGCCCATATTTTTAAGCAGGCGCATGATACTTCCGTCCGTACCGAATGATTGTGCGGCATATCCGCCTGATGCAATAATCAGCCGCTGACATTTTATTTCGCCGTCCTTATGTTTCAGTGTAAAGCCATCACGCCAGCACAGCACATCAGGTACAATATCAGTTATTTCGCATTCGCACATCTCAATAACACCGAGTTCCTGCATTTTAAGTCTCATAGCATTCAGAACGGTCGTCGAACTGTTACTTCGTGGGTATACTCCGCCAGTCCTGCCCTCACTGCCTGTAATGCAGAGTACTCCCAGCGTATCTGTAAAAAACTCCTTGTAATCGGGCATTCTCTCTATGACTTTCATTGCATCAACTGAACCATGATAATTGCGTCCGGAAATATCAATGTTACTTAGGTTACATTTTCCGTTGCCAGACGCAATAATTTTTTTGCCTGTTCTCGCAAGCTTTTCAATCACGATAACGCTTTTCTGTGGACTTGTAATTTTTGCGGAAATCGCAGCAGCGAGCCCTGATGCTCCTCCGCCTATGATTGCTATATCGTACTTCATTTTCTCACCTCTTCGGAATAATATCAATTGAAACTACTTCGGGGCGGTTATTGAAACGTGCAGGAAAAGGATAATCGCCTATTCCCGACGTTATGAACATTGCTCCTCCGTTGTAAGTAAACCAGCCTTTGTCATATACTTCTGAAGATGATGTCAGTTCCGGCAGCCATTTTTCACTCAGCGCATCGTAAACCGCACCCATACCAAACGGCAGTTGTATAATACCGCCGTGAGTATCCGCACAGACTGTCAAATCAGCTCCGAACTGTGCGAATTTGCTGTAGTTCGGGATATGTGCAAGCAGAATGTTATAGCAGTTTTCGTCAAGAGAAAATTCGTTTGTCAAATCAAAAGTAGAGGAATAGTAAGCATTGTCAATTCCCATGATTTTCAGATTATTTCCCTTGATATTCACAATTTCTTCCTTGTAATTCATTACATGAACTCCGTTGTTTTCGAGTGCAGTAAAATATTTTTCATATCTGTCGTGGTCGCCTGCAACAAAATAAACGGGATAGCCGTCGCCGACAAGCGATTTCATAAGATTTATCGGAATTTCCATCAAATCCCACTTGCTTTCCCTTGTATACATATCACCCAATACAAAAATAATATCCGGTTTAATTTTGTTTACCTTGCTTATGATATTATTGTTGCTTATGCCATACTTCGTTGCGTGCAAATCGCTTATAAGTGCAACACGTATATCCGATGATACTTTTTCTGACAGTATCACTGTATCATTTATTTTCAGCGTATAATTATTGTACCACCATACAAGAACCAGTACGGCAATAACGGCAAATAATCTCCTGAAAAAATATTTTGACTTTTTCTTATTCTTTGACATTGTTCTCCTCTACTATATGTACATCAAGCTGGTTGAATGGGATTTCTATGTTGTTTCTGTCAAAAATCTGCTTGATTTCCTCATTAAGAGTATATATGACTTCTTTATAGTCATCGTTGTTTACCCACACAAGCACATCAATTGCAATTGAACTTGTGTTATGCGATGCCATACGGATTACAGGTGCAGGGTCGTCAAGAACAAGCCCGCTTTCCGAAACAACGGAAATTATAAGCTGACGTGCCATGCGGTAATCAGCAGAATAGCTTATCTCATAGGTCAAATCCACACGCCTTGTCGGAGTTTCTGTATAGTTAATCAGTTTGGCATTTGATACGTTTCCGTTTGGAATAAGCACCGATTTTCCGTCGGAAGTCCGCAGTTTTGTGTACAATACGCCGATTGCCTCAACAATCCCTACTGTCCCGTCAAGTTCCACCATATCGCCCGACGCAAATGGTTTTGAGAAAAGTATGATAAATCCGCCGCAAAGATTTGTAAGACAATTCTGCAATGCAAGGCTGACAGCAAGTCCTGCCGCACCCAGTACAGTAATTATTGAAGACATAGGCACATTCAGTACGGAAAGAGCCATGATAATTACAACAACATAAAGGGCTGTTCTTATGACTGATACAAGAAAACTCCGTGCAGCGTCTTCAACATTTGAACGCTTCATAGCTTTTGAGACTATCTGTGAAATAAGTCGTGAAAGCAGAACTCCGACAACAAGTACAAGTGCTGCGATAATCAGCAGTGGAAGTATTCCCCAGAAATAATTTGTCAAATCAGTGAAAAATGTGGACGCTTTATCCACCTGTTCCTGAATTGTATCGACCACAGGCGGAATTGTAGTTGTTTCCAAAAAAATCATCTCCTTTAAATAAAATACATATTAATTATAGCAAAAAATTCCGCAAAGGTCAATGAACATCACATAGTTTTCACATAATTTTCATTGTTAAATAAATAAAATTATATAAAACTCTTGATTTTTTCAGAAGAATGTGATAGAATATAATTAATGTCCCAATAGCTCAGTAGGATAGAGCGGCTGCCTCCTAAGCAGCAGGCCGGAGGTTCGACTCCTCTTTGGGACGCTTCCATAAAAAAATCCAATGGAGGAATATATTATGTCTAAAAATTTTATCGTTGAAACATCAGCACGTCATGTCCATGTAACACAGGAACATCTTGAAATTCTTTTTGGCAAAGGTCACGAACTCACAAAGAAAAAAGACCTCTCACAGCCCGGACAGTTTGCTTGTGAAGAGCGTGTTACTATCGTAGGTCCTAAAAAAGAACTCGCAGGAGTTTCAATTCTCGGTCCTGTCCGCCCTGAAACTCAGGTTGAACTTTCCGCAACTGACGCACGTTCAATCGGTATTGCCGCACCTATCAGAGAATCAGGCGATGTAAAGGGTTCAGGTGCCTGCAAGATTGTTGGTCCGGAGGGCGAAATTGAAATCAGTGAAGGAGTAATCGTTGCAAAGCGTCACATTCATCTCACTCCTGCCGACGCTGAAGAACTCGGCGTAACAGACAAACAGGTTGTATGGGTAAAGGTTGAAACTCCTGAAAGAAGTGCGGTTCTCGGCGATGTTGTATGCCGTGTATCACCAAAATATGCAAGAGCTATGCACATCGATACTGACGAATCAAACGCTATCGGCGCACCCCGTGAACTGTACGGCGAAATCGTGGAAATCGGCTGATTATGCTTTATATAGGCTGTCATCTTTCATATTCCAAAGGCTACGAGGCTATGGGCAGACAGGCTCTTGAAATCGGTGCAAATACATTTGCTTTCTTTACAAGAAATCCCCGTGGCGGTTCAGCAAAAAAAATCGACGGCGACGATGTAAAAAAGCTTACTGACATAATGACCGAAAATAATTTCGGAAAACTCGTCGTTCATGCGCCATATACCATGAACTTATGTTCCGATAACTGTGATACACGTCGTTTCGGCAGAAAAATTATGGCGGACGATTTAATGCGTATGGAAACAATCTCAGGAAATTACTATAATTTTCACCCTGGCTGTCATATGAAACAAGGCTCTGAAACGGGAATTGAACTGATTTCAAATCAGCTGAATGATATTCTTTCGCCGAAACAGTCAACGACAGTCCTGCTTGAAACAATGGCTGGCAAAGGAACTGAAATCGGCAGAAATTTCGAGGAACTCCGTGCAATAATTGACAGAACGGAATGCAGTGATAAACTTGGAGTGTGCCTTGATACCTGTCATATATGGGACGGCGGTTATGATATTGTTAATAATTTTGACGGCGTACTTGAAGAATTCGACCATATCATAGGTCTCAGCCGCCTTAAAGCTGTTCACCTTAATGACAGTCTCAACCCGTGCGGTTCACATAAGGACAGGCACGCAAAAATCGGGCAGGGACATATTGGTGCAAATGCGCTTATTAAAATAATTAACCACCCTGCAATAAAAAATCTGCCTGTTATTCTCGAAACTCCGAACGATATGGAAGGCTATGCAAGAGAAATAAAAGTCCTGCGTGAAAATTACAGCGAATAAATAAAAAGTCCTGCAATGCAGTCCGCACCGCAGGACTTTTTTTAATTACCGTATACGTAAGCTTCCGAATTTATATCAGGGCTGTCGTAAACAATATCTCCCGTAAATCTGAATGTGATATTCTTCCGGACGTTATCCGTAAAATTTACCTCGCAGATATTTAAATCGATGATGTTGCCGGTTTTGTCGATAATAACGTCAACTGTAACATGATACTGTTGATACTCAATATCAATATTGAAGCCATAGCTTTTGCCGTCCGCCGTAATATTGCTGTGATTTACAACTGTTTTATCCTCAGCATTTCCATTTTCACTGAAAAGCGCACTTTTCAGATAGTACAGAACATCTTTTTTGATACTTGTATATTCAATAGCTGGAAGTTCATCATTACTGTAGCCCTCTGCTGTTCTGGTTTCACCGTTTTTTGTCGTTTTGAGCTTCCATTGGTATCCGCTCATATTCAGTTCAGCAGACTCATTTTCGTCCGAAATATTAATATATTCGATGCCGCTTTCATTATCATAGTACAATGTGCCTGTACCGCTGACAAAATCGCTGTTGAGATAGCTGATTTCTCCCGACATGGTATCAAATCTGTTGTCGGCGGAGGCTATCAGATAGGCAATAAAACTCAAATTTCCTGGAATTATATGCTCCGCCGTACTGAATATCTCCGCATAAGCCTGACTGTCTTCCGTCGTGAAAACAACATGGTTCTTGTCGTCATAAATGCAGTCTTTTGTGATGTAAATATAGTTGCCGATGTTGAAAAATTCGCCCTCCGGAAGTTCACCGGCTGAAACAGTCCATTTCACAGATTTTATTGCATCGCACAGATTAGAAAAATCAACTTTGCTGAAATTAACACTGTAATATGGCGATTTACCGCCTGTACTTGCGTAGAACATATTTTCTGTTTCCATAATCCTGTTGATTAAGTCGTCCTGTACTGCGTTGTAAATTTCCTGATAGAGTTCCGATGATGACCTGAAACAAGCCAGATTTTCGCCGCATGATATGAAAATATCACCTGCCGGATTGATAAATCCCGAAAAATACCCGCATTCAAAAAACTGAACACAGTCTCTCATATCGCCCACGCTGTCCGTAATTTCAATTTCGTCCGCATGATTTCTGAACGCTGTATCAAGCATAACACCCTTTTCGCCCTCTGCTATGCAGGTCCAGTCAAGATACGGCATATCACGGGCAATCCAACCAGTCAAAGCACAATAGCAGATGTCGGAATAATACACTTCTTCAGTCTCCTTGCCGCTGCGTTTAGTGACCGCATAGCCGTTGCTGTCGATTTTCCATGTAAAACTGTCCTCACCCGTGAAAGAAAGTATGATTGCTCCCGTTGGCTCATTCTCCAGTTGCGGAACGCTGTCCAGTTTAAAATCACTCCAGCTTTTCATTTCGTCAATATATCTCTCCGCAATTTCAGGCGGAAGAACTCCGATAGAAGTCATTCTGTCCTTCTGCGAAATTGAAACGCCAATACTGTATTTACTCGCTGGAACAGTTGTACTTTCAGATGATACATTACTTCCGACTGGCGTTTCAATACTGCCACGATTGAGAAATGCAAATCCGCCTATGCCGACAACAATCAACGCTGACGCAGCAAGAGCCGTCCACCTGTGGTAATTCACTTTCGGAGCGTACTCAATATCGCTCACACTGTCCGCATATTCGCCGTCGGGTTCGGACGAAAGTTTTTTCTCCATTTCCGCACGAAATTCCGCACTGCATCTTATACCGTCAAGATGATTTCTGTAATCGTTCTTTTTCATGATGTCTCCTCCATTTCAAGTTTCAGTTTCTCCCGCCCACGTTGCAGGAGTGAACTGACTGTGTTTGCGTTTTTCCTCAATATTCCGCTGATTTCTTTTATACTATAGCCTTCATAATAGTAAAGATATATAACAGAAGAATATTTTTTCGGAATGCTTTTCAGAAGTTCCCTGATTTCGATTTCATTCATGTCCATTGAATACGATACAGATAATTCACTTGTATCTTCAATAGACTGCGTGTGACTTACTCTGAAACTCCGCCTGTAATTCTTGCACTTATTTAACGCCACTCTCAACAGCCATGCCTTTAAATGCTCATCACTTTCAAAATCGATACGCTTTGAATGAAGTGTAAGAAAAACGTCCTGTGTAATATCCTCAGCCTCCGCATAATTTCCACAGCAGGAATAAGCTGCCCTTAAAACCGTATCGCCGTACTTTCTGAAAGCGTAAAGAGAAATATTTTCTTTATCCATATTCTGCCTCCCCTCTTCTGACTGAATTTTTCCTTCTGATTATAACACAATTCAGTCAGCAGTTTTTGTGCATATAAATACATATTTTTTTGTTTTAACCAAAAAAATCTTGACATATATTATGATATGTGCTATAATATTTACATCGGTAGTTTATCTGAAAACAGCTTTCCTCATGAAGCAGAAACGGCTTGCCGTCCGATAGTCTGCATAGTTCAACACAAGAACGGTCTGTCCTCCAAACAGAACAACGACGATGCAACTCCGTCAGCAGACTTATTTTTTTATAGGCAGGTGTTTTCTGTGACTTTCAAAAATCCCGATATATACTACCCTGAACAAGCGTACTGTGTATCTTATATAGTACCCGAAATCGAATTATCGTCGGAACAGGCAGTCGCCTGCGGATATTCTTTCAGGAAAAAGAAATACAGTATCAAAATAACGAATTATCACGGAAAATCAGCGAAAAAACTTGTTATACCGTATAAAATAGGCGGAATGACTGTAGACGAAATATGCGACGGAGCATTTGAAAATCTTGATGTCGGCGAACTCTATATTCACGGCAGACTGAAAAAAATCGGCAAAAACGCATTTTATAACAGCACCGTAAAAAAAGCTGTTCTTGCGGACGGCATAAAGAGAATACCCGAAAGAATGTTCTATAACTGCAAAAATCTTGCGGAGATAAATATTCCGTGTACCGTAAAAAGCATAGGAGAATCGGCATTTGCAAGCTGTACCTCACTTGAATTCATTGCTTTTCCGAAAAGTATAAGAGATATTAGCGATTTTGTTTTCGGTAATTCCGGACTGAAAAGATTTGCACTTGAAACAGATTATAATTTTATCCGCAACGGAAAAGCGTTCTACAATACGGCGATTGAAGAAAATTACGACGTTATATGCACAAGTTTTTTCGGCAGTCCGCTGAAAGTTGCTTATGTGAAGTCAGGCAAATTTGTTTTCAACGTACAGAATATAACTTTTCTGCCGTGTTCTTTGTTTTACACAAGCGGAATTTATCTTGAATACTGCGAAAAAATTCACTTCTACCGCAATGCTTTCGACGACCACAGAAGTTACTGGGGGTCGAGAATGTTCAGTAAGAATCAGATTGTAATTCTGCCAGAGGGTTACGGTGTAAGATACGGATTTTATTTTCCTGATTATATTACAGTTAAAAATTATTACTATAAATATGAGGACAGACAGCCATCGCCGTATAGTATTAAAGTCACAGCGGAAGATACAGCGGAAGTAGAAGTTATAACAAGCTATATGCCGTCATGGACTTTGAATTTACCGCACAGGCACATAACAATCAACAACGGCTGGACAAATATCGAGAAATATGCCATAAATTGCAGTAATGCAGAAACGGTTGACATAGATTACGAAACTGCGGAGGGTGAAATTTTTTCGCCGTACTGTCATAATCTTCACAAAGTTATATGGGAGCGTGGCAAATACAAATATATTCCGCCACATCAGCTTATCGGCTATGAACTGCATAAAATATTACTGAAAGCGTTCGCACCTGTTTCGGCACAGATAAACGGCAGATACAAACGATATTTCTTCAACCGTGAACTGATTGATAATGTTTTCACATCAAAATTCTATGAGTACGAAATCTACCGTAACCGCACACAGAAAATCAGGGTAAGCAACAGAAAAAAGGTTCTGATTGCAATAGACGTTCTCAGGAGTACGCACCTTTCCCACGAAAAAAGCACTGAAATTTACAGTGATTTTCTGCTGAAACATATGAGATTTGCACAGAATTACTGCAATTCCATAAAAGACAGTTTTCCCGATTATGCGGAATTTTTAGATAACTGGAGATAAGTAAATGATTTATACAATAACTTTCAATCCTGCTGTAGATTACATAATTCACATAGACGAAATCAAAACAGGCTCAGTCAACCGCACAAAAGCGGAGGAAATCCATTTCGGCGGAAAAGGAATAAATGTTTCACTTGTACTTGCGGAACTGGGTATTCAGTCAAAGGCACTCGGCTTTGTCGCTGGTTTTACAGGTGAGGCTATTGAAAAAAATCTTGCTGAAAATGGTATTTTTACTGATTTCGTCCACCTTGACAGCGGATTTTCACGGATAAATATAAAAATCAAGTCAGCGGAGGAAACAGAAATAAACGGTCAGGGGGCGGAAATCCCGACTGAAAAAACTGCGGAATTTTTCAGGAAACTCGACAATATTCAGGACGGCGATACTGTTGTCCTCGCTGGAAGTATTCCGCCGTCCATGCCGTCCGGTATTTATGAGAAAATCCTCGAATACCTCAGCAGTAAAAAAATCAGGACAGTTGTGGACGCAACCGGAAATTTACTTCTGAATGTACTGAAATACCGCCCATTCCTCGTTAAACCAAATAATTTTGAACTCGGAGAAATTTTCGGTGCTGAAATAAAAACGACGGACGATGTAATCAAATATGCACGAAAACTGAAGGAAATGGGTGCAGTCAACGTGCTTGTTTCGAGGGCGGAAAATGGTGCTGTACTTCTTGACGAAAAAGGAGAAACTCATATCTGCGGAGTTTGCAAAGGTAAAGTAAAAGACTCTGTGGGTGCTGGTGACAGTATGGTTGCAGGATTTATAGCAGGCTTTGAAAATGGTGACTATGAGTACGCACTGAAACTCGGTACGGCAACAGGCGGTGCGACTGCCTTTTCGGAAAATCTTGCCAGAAAAGACGATATATTCAGACTTTTAGAGCAGTTAAAATAAAGCAAAAAGCAGTTCATTATGAACTGCTTTTTGCTTGTGATATTGATTAACCATTAATTTCGGGAAGCTGTGTGATTATCTTTGCCTCAAGTTTCTGGATTGCAAGAGCGTCTGCACCGGAAACAATACCGTCATTTGTGCAGTCGGCATTAGCATAGCCCTGTGCGGAAAGTCCGTACTTATCTTCGTTACCGATGTGCTGGATAATTGCTGTAGCATCTGCGAGGTCAACAGTACCGTCTTCATTTGCATCGCCGATAAGTGTTGCAGTTACTGTGGGTTTGGTTGCATTCACGGCAGCTGTTGTAACAGAAGGAGACGTAGTAACAGGTGCATTTGTGGTTGTCTGTTCTGCGGACTGCGAGCCGTCGTATTCATAAACAAGAGTAACTTTTGTGTAGTCGATAACAACATCACTTCCGCCGTCACCCTGTTTTTCGGAGAATGCCCACCAGCCTGTCTGCAATTCAGCATTATCTTCTGTCGGCGTACCTGTAACATTTACATTTGAACCGTTTTCGTCAGGCATGATAAACTCGTCGTCAAACGGAATAACAATCTCACTCACACCGTTTGAATAACTGTAGTTCTTGCAAGCCCATGAAGCAGTACCGCCGTCGGAAAGACTGATGTTATTGAAACAAAGTCCTCCGCCGCCGCTGTAGTATGCTGAACCCTCTTTGGAATAGCTGTTCACAGAGATTACAATTTCCTTGAGATGTTCTTTGTCGCCCAATGGAATAAGCTTTGAAGTAGCTGTTGAGCCGTCTTTGAGTTCGCTGAAATTGTATTCAGTAGTTTTTGTTGTAATATCGGGAGCTTCATAGACAGTCTTATCTGTCTTTTCGTTTGAAATGACAATCTGTGCAACTGAAAGCGGTGGAAGTTCAACTTCAATCTTACTGCCTGAAATATCGTTCTGAACGTCAATTATTCTGATGTCGCTGTTGTCCTGTGTTACTGCATAAACAACTGCACTCTGATAATCAGTTGACGAGCCTTCAATGTTGATTACGGCTTTTTCGGAATTTTCCTTGTCCTTATTCGAGAGAACTACTGTAACTTCCTTGTCGTCTGTTCCGTTGATAGATGCAAATGATGCGGATTTAGACAAATCCTCCGTTGAAGACTGTACAAGAGTATCACCAAATGACGAGCCTTCGCCGTCGTAGTTTGTGTAGAGGTTGATAGCTGAGGCAACATAAGGACAATCCGGAAGTGTTCCCCAGTATGTAGCAAGGTAAACATCATTCATTGCAAACGCACCAAGTGCCTCCGTTTCTGCAATTGCAGCAATAACTGATTTGCCTGTAACTTTTTCGTCTGCAATATTAGCAATATTATATTCCGAAACAGCAAGCTTTGTACCAGGATAATGCTTTTCAATAGATTCCTGTAATCTTGTAAGGAATGGGAAATACTGTCCGTTCCATGGCTGAAGCCAGCTGTTTTCAACGTAAGTCGGGTCATAAAGACTTCTTGCAGCCTGCAATATTGCATCATCGGTGGAGCAGTCCTGCGCATAATAATGAACATCGAAAACGTCAAGCATACGCTGTCCTGTCTCTTGTTCTGCCTGTGCCATTCTTTCAAGATAGTAGTCAACATACCAGTCGTAATTGTTCTTGATTTCGTCCCAGTCGGACGTACCTCCTGCCGTAATACACGGGAGCATTCCCCAGAATACACCGCCGAAAATTTCAGCATTCGGGTCAATTCCCTTAACTACAGTTGAAAGTTCAATTGCCTTGTCAATAATTTCATCAGCTGTTGCCTCTTCAGAATGCAGACGAGGGTGAGTATCATTCCAGAGAAATGGTTCATTGTCAAGGCTATAGCCCTGTATACCTGTGGGAGTTGTAGCGTCACCGAGAGTTTTGACAAGATAATTAACATATTCGTCCATGTAGACTTTTCCGTCTGTCAAATCGGGAGTGAGAGAGAGTTCGCCGTCTTTTCTGAATACAACTTCATTCCATCTTGCTGACGGAGCTTTTTCGCTTTCCTCAACAGTACCGTTTTTATCAGCGGCAACATATCCTGCCATTTGCAGTGTTGTGAACTTATATGGAACGTTGTAATCAGTACATTCCTGTGAAAGTTTTCTTGCCGCATATCCTGCGCCGTCCTTTTCGTCGCCGATATTTGTATCTGAACTGTTTACCCAGTCTTCACCTGCATTTGACCAGTTAGTTTCCCAGTTATATCCTGTGTACCTGTTTCCGCCCTGACGGACTGCGTTAACAGTAACATCTTTGTAATTGTTGATGTTGCCGTACTGGTTTATACCATAAATGTACGGGCTGATTGCCTTTTTTTCTCCGTTGAGATTTACAGTAACATTCATATTGTATGAACTTTCCGCACCTGCTGTAAATGAGACAGGTATTGCTGTTACTGTCAGCAGCATTGCTGTCAGAACTGAACCGATTTTCTTCATATTAATCTTCCTCCTCATAATTTTCTTCGTGCCAGAGACTGACTTCCGGCACGGGTTTATTATTGCTTGTATTCGGCATACGGAACGCACCGTACTGCCATGTATCGATATTGCAGTCAAAATATCTGATAAATCTTGAAAGGGACTGCGCAAGAATAAGCATAAATGTCAGGGCAGTACTGTTGTTGTATCCATAGACAATTGACGACTGTTCAGAACCGTCAACTGCAACTCTCCACATAATGCCGAGACGGTCAAAACGGTCAACGATATGTTTCAGCTTTTTCAGCGGAATACCTGTATTTTCTGCAAGATAATCAATTGACTGCAATCTGTTGCGTCTTCCGCTGCCCAGATAATAAATCAGCTTTATTGCATCTGCATCAGCAAGAGTTTCAAAAATTGTTGCCATAAGTTCTGTATTTTTTACGTAAGGATAAAATCCGTCTTTGGGAATTTGCAGAAAACAGAAGTACTTCAAGTCTTCATTGAGCCTTGCAAGAGCCATTTCAAAATCTGTCTTTATTTCACCGTAAGTTTCAAGTTCGAGATTTTCAGGATAATGCGTTTTTGACTTCTTATACTCTGTAAAAGCACCCATAGCCGAATACATTATCCGCATAATCAGGTCAGCACGTTCACTTTCAGGTGTCTGCCTTATGATTTTATTGATAATAAGTTCAATATCAATCTCGCTACAGCCTTCGTCAACATCGAACAGGGAATCGATTGAAACTCCCAGAACACCTGATATTGACGGCAGAAGCTCGCTGTCGGGATAACTGCCTTTCTCCCATTTTGATACAGCCTGCGGAGTAACATTGAGTTTCTGTGCAAGCTGTACCTGTGTAAGTCCGCACCTTTTACGGAATTTCGATAGGTTTTCACCAAAACTCATATTATTCACCGCCTTTGTTCTTTCACTGATACTATTATATCACAAGTTGCAGTTGAAATCAAGCAACATTAATTCCATAAATTCAACTGTAAGTTGAATGTTCAATAGAAATGTAAAAAATCCTGCAATGCTGATTGACATTACAGGATTTTTTGCTATTCTTTCAATGGGAGTTCAGTAATCTGTTTTGCCTCAAGTTTCTGGATTGCAACAGCATCCGCACCTGAAACAATTCCGTCACCTGTACAGTCCGCATTGATATATCCCTGTGCGGAAAGTCCGTACTTATCCTCATTGCCGATGTGCTGGATAATTGCTGTAGCATCTGCGAGGTCAACAGTACCGTCCTCATTTGCATCACCGACAACAATATCTCCTGCTGTAACTTCTGTTGAGGGTTCTTTTGTCGGATTTTCCGACGGTTTCTCCTCATTTATAGGATAAGTCTTGAGGTCGGGCAGTTCGTCAAGAGTAATGCAGTAGTCGCTGTTGTAAATCTCAATCAGGTTTTCAACAGGATTATTCTGCTCGCTTGTCAGGTAATTCATATACCACGGGCAGAAGTAAAGCCACGACGCTTTGTCATTCACAAGATTTTCAAGCGACGGAATAGTGTCATTTTCAGTCATGGCAACCATTTTTTCACCGTCAGTACTCTGCACAAGACTGTAGAAAGTAGACGAAATCGAACTGAGGTTCGGCATACCGTCCGCAGCGTTATACTTGTCATATCCCACAATATCAACAACGTCATCTCCGGGATACCAGTCCGCAGAAGTCGGGAACGTATAGCCGGTCCATACCCATATAAGATTGTCGAGACCGTATTCGTTAGTCAGTTTATCATAAAGCAGACGATAAAGTTTCTTGCAAGGCTCTGCGCCCTCTGCTCCCCACCAGAACCACGCACCTTCTGCCTCATGGAGCGGCCGCCACAAAATCGGAACATCAGCCTCTTTGAGTTTGGTAAGTTCCTGTGCTATCAGGTCGATGTCGGCAAGCAGGACTTCATTTTCCCATGTACCCTCTGTGAGTGCGTTTGTTACGCTGAAAGTCGTGAACGGCGTATTTCCTGTAGATTCCACATAAAAAGCAGTTGTGGTGCTTCCCTTTTCAGTCGGGACATTCCAGTGCCATGTAACTGTAGCAATGCCTTTGTACTTGTTGGTCCACTCAATACAGCGTTCAGGAGCATGGTCTCTCCAGTCGGAAGTCGTATTGTACGCAAGCAGGTCTATTCCACGGATTGCAGGCTGTTTGCCTGTAGTTTCAAGAATGTACTGAAATTCCGCCTCGTTGTCCTTGATGTAGGTGTCGGGGTCATTCCAGCTGTTGTAATTATGTTCTCCGCAATATTCCTGCTGACCAGCAATAATGTGATTGCTGTAAGTGTCGCAGAGATAGCTGTAAAGTCTTTTTGCTGAATCCGATGCATTCGGATTTGAGAGAGTTCTTGTCGGCGACAGATTAGTTAATTTATCGTCCGCTGGCTTTAATGTTAAGTAATCAAAGAAAGTATAACCCCAGTATGCTTTAAATTCTATAGTATTCTTTCCCTCTTTGAGATTAACCACACCGCCCGAAGCTTCCACAAATTTCGGACTGTACGGAAAGCTTACTTCGCCCTGATTAACTCCATTAACATTTAAGTACTGTACTTTCTTGTTCGGGTCACTCGGCTCACAGTAGCAGATTGCAAGTTCATAAAGACCTGCTTTTTCTACGTCAACTTCAACGCTTACAGTCGTACCCTTCTGGTCGAGATAAGCAAATCCTTTGCCGGAATATCCCGAAAAATCGGTATTTTCGGGGAAATCCTCTGCTTTTACGTCGGAAGCTCCGTTTGAATGGATTTTTCCGCCGCTTGTTGTACCGTCCTCAAACTCATATTTCAGAACGTCCGATGTTTCAGCCGATACAGGCACAAGCGACAGCATTGACAAAGATGCGGTCACTGCAAGCACGGCACTCAGAATTTTATTTAATTTTTTCATTTCTTGTCCTCCTTAAATTTAATTAAATTATTCCCGAGAGATTAAATTCAGGAACATATTTTTCGTCCGATGACGACTTTTGCTGTGTAAATCCACATATTCCGAGACTTTCCGCATGGCGTACAACACTGTTATACTCCATTTTTGTGACTTTTCTTTTCAGTTCCGGAAAATTGTCAGGAATGAAATCAAACGGCGTATACTGGCTCATAATGCTAACAAGAACCTGTTCAGACGACGTATTTCCGGCAATCCAGTCCATGATTTTCATGCTGTCATGACGGCAGTTCGGCAGAACAAGATGACGGATAACAGTACCTTTCAGAAGTCCGCCGTCACTGTTGTATTGCAGATTTCCCGTCTGTCTTATCATTTCACAAACAGCCTGCGAAGCGTACTCAAAATAATCTGGTGCAGACGAATATTTCTGCGATATATCAGGTGAAAAGTACTTTATATCCGGAAGATATACGTCGATATACCCGTCAAGCATTCTGATTGTTTCCGTGAGTTCATATCCTCCGCTGTTGTAAACTACAGGTATTTT
Organism: uncultured Alistipes sp.; assembly: GCA_964460175.1. Lineage (GTDB taxonomy): Bacteria > Bacillota > Clostridia > Oscillospirales > Ruminococcaceae > Ruminococcus. The sequence goes on from CAYWPN010000003.1 coordinate 59,278, forward strand.
AAGTTTTCCTTTAGCTAAATCAAGAGATTTAATAATATCAGGAATAAAGTGCGTAGGCGTAACAAGTTCAATATTATCCGCACCGCTGTCCTGCAAATCAAGGTAAATTTCAGCAAGACGGCGGTAACTTATTTCAGCACCGAAAAATTTGTTGCTTATAGAGTTATTCTGACAGTAAACGCAGTGCAGGTTACAGCCGGAAAAAAATACAGTTCCTGCGCCGTTCCTGTAGGAAATACACGGCTCTTCCCACTTGTGAAGTACCGCCTTTGCACAGACAGGAACAGCACCCATTCCACAGAAGCCCTTTGTTTCAAGACGGTTTACTTTACACTTACGTGGACATAATTCACATTTAATATAATCCATACTTAAATTTTAGCTAAATATTCTTTGGCAGTTCTGTTCCCCTGCAATGCTGACATTCTAAACAGTTCCCTTGCTTTTACGAGGTCTTTTTTTACACCTTTTCCAGTGCAGTAGAGAATGGCAAGACTGCACTGCGCTCCTGGAACGCCTGCCTCAACAGCTTTTGTGTACCATTCAACAGCCTTTTCGACGTTCATTATTGCGCCTTTGCCGTTCTCGTAGCACAGACCAAGACAATACTGTGCATTAGGATTGCCTTCCCATGCGGCTCTTGAATACCAGTAAACAGCCTTTCCGAAATCTTTATTAACACCCTCTCCGTTTTCATAGCATCTTGCAAGCTGATATTTTGCATCAGTATAATCCCTGTCGGCTGACTGTCCGAACCATTTTGCTGCCTCATTTACATTTACTTTCAAGCCGATACCGTCTTTCAGGCACATTGCATAATAATACTGTGCGGCGGCATTACCTTTTAATGCAAGTTTTTTATACATTTCCACAGCTTTTACTTTATCCGTTCTTACTCCTTTGCCTTTCTCGTAACATGAAGCAAGTTTCAGAAAAGCGTCTTCTGAACCGTCTCCGGCGGATTTTTCGTAAAGTTTGAAAGCGTATGTCAAATCCTCATTTGTTCCCAATATTTCATAACACTGTGCAAGATAATATTCCGCATTGACATCTCCCTGTTTTGCAGCTTCCGTGAACCACCTTTTCGCATCGAAAACGTCTTTTTCAACGCCTTCGCCGTTAAAATACAGCATTCCAAGATTATACTGTGCTTTTACATGACCTTTTGCAGCAGCACTCTTGAATAAGCTTACAGCCTTTTTAATATCAGCTTCTGTTCCCGTACCTGTTTTATATAATACCGCCAGACTGAAAATCGCATCGGTATGACCAAGTTTAGCAGCTTTTGTATACCATTTTACAGCTTCGGCAAAATCCTGATTTACGCCGTCGCCGTTGAAATAAATCACAGCAAGATTAAACTGTGCGTCGTCCCTGTTCTGTTCCGCAGCTTTTTTGTACCATTTTACAGCTTCGGTGTAATTCTGTTCAAGAATACTGCCCTCATCGAAACAAAATGCCAAATCAACCTGAGCGTCAGCATATCCGTTTTCAGCGGATTTAATCAGCCACATAATATATCTTGATATATTGTCATTTGATTTATAATACTCTGCAAGTTCATACTGCGCCAGAGAATTTCCTGCCTCTGCCCTTTTAGTAAGTTCATTCAACAGCTCGCTGTTATTTATACTCATATTATTCAACCTCCTCATTATATATTTAATTATAGCATACATATTTCCAAAAAGCAAGTACTATTTCCCTACAGCGACGAAAAACCGACAATCCTTCATAAAAAATCCCCGTTTTCCTTGAAAAAGGCACACCCTCTCAATGCCTGATTTTCTTTGGAAAACGGGGAATTTCTTATCTTTTCATGTACTGAGCGAACTCCTTTGTAAATTTTTTTATTTCCTGCTTATGTTTATACATCTCCTTGTCACTTCTTGTGAGGATAGTTTTTACATCAGGAACATCAAAATCAATAGTTCTGTCGTAGTGCGCAGTACCTACAGCCACAGAAAACGGATAACCTTTATAGTGTGCGGCTTCAATTGAAAACTCTGTTTTTATGTCATTTGTGAGGTCGCATTTTGTAATGCACATAAATTCGTCTCCGCCCGTGCGGTATACCTTGCCTTTCTTTCCTATAGTTTTCAGCAGGACTTCCGCACATCTTATGATTGCCTTGTCCCCTGCCTCGTGACCATAGTTATCGTTGATATATTTAAGAAAATTAACATCACAGACAGTGAGATATAATTTTGCACATTTTTCAGGTGAAGTTTCAAGTATTTTCATACGCTCTTCATAAGTATTTCTGTTAAACGTTTTAGTCATTGTATCCATACTGGCAGACAGCAGTATTTCTTTTGTCTGATGCGACTTTTTTATAATAAGATATATAATAAATCCCAGCAGAGCGATTACAGCAAGAGAAACTGAAAAAGCTATAATTGCATTTATAAGTCTCTGCCTGTTGATAGTGGTGCTGTCGAAAATCACGACATCATCAACATAGAATGACATAAGGTCATTATAATCTTCGTCTGCATCTATAACATCAGCAGTCTGGACATAGAACGCAACATCTTCCGCACCTTGTGGAACAATGAAATCGCCCTCCAGTTTCGACCACGTACCCTTATGGAGCGTTTTGCTGTTTATTTCGGAATAAACCTCAGAACCATTAAGCTTATATTGAAGTTTTATAGAAAAAACGTGGTTATCTTCATATTCCAGACCATTATACATTACATAAGCGGAATAATTGTAACTTACACCAGACCTGATGTTGTTAAGACGCACCATAGGAGCATTCCAGAAATCTTTTCTTCCCGATACATAAAGAGAATATTTTCCGTTGTAACTGAAATCATTGCTTGCAAGAACAGATATATCTCCTCTCGGGAACCAGTTTTCGAGACTGCTTTCAAAGTCAAATTCATATCTGTTATTATCATCGCTGTTGTCCGTTGCAACAGTTTCCTGCGGTTTGCCGAAAATTTTTATATCATCAACATAAAAGTCATCAAGACCGACCTGCGTCTGAAAATATACTAACAAATCAACTGTATTTTCTGGTATAAAGAATGTACCTTTCAGCAACGCCCAGTCTTTATTTGTTACATCAGCTGAACTTATAGTTGCATAGTTTTCTGTTCCTTTATCGTCAATCGATTTGACTGACATTATAATATCTATTTCTTCTGACGATAAACCTTTCACATAAGCTTCAAATGAAATTTCTGTTCCGATAACAACAAGATTTGTAATATTAAGTGCAGGACCGCCCCATGATGCAGTTCTTGAACTTGTTACGATACAGCTTTTTCCATCGTGAGACGTTTCGCCCGTCATGGAAATTACTGATTTATTGCCAAAGGAACTCCAGCCCTGAAAGCTTTCCGTTTCAAAGTCGGAATAGGAAATAAGCGTATGTGCCTCAGTTTCTTCCTCAGCATAAACGGTCAGCGGAAAGAGACTGATTAATAAAGACAGCAATAAAGCCAATATTGGAGATTTTATTATTTTTCTCATTTAATCATCTCCCTTTACTGATAATATTATAACATTTTTATGCATTATTTTCTATATACATATCAACTAAATAATGCTGATTATTTCTGTAAATGTTATATACATTCACAAATAATAAAAGCCGTTTTTGATTAAGTTTATCAATCCGGCTTTCCTTTTAAGTTATTTTCTTGAAAATTCCTGATTTTCTGACTTAATCCTTTGTTTGTCCTTATACATTTCCTTGTCGCATTCAGAAATTATAGATTTTATATCACTGCATTCTTTTTCATTATATTCCGCAAATCCGCAGGCAACCATAAACGGATAGCCGTTATCATTCTGTGTTTCTGACTTTATTGCACCTGTTATTTTTTCCTTTAAAGGAACCTTTGAAATGCAGACAAATTCGTCTCCACCTGTCCTGTAGACTTTGCATTCACTTCCGACAGCGGACGAAAGCATTTTCGCACATCTTGTAATTGCCTCGTCTCCTGCCTCATGACCAAAATTATCATTGATATATTTAAGGAAATTAACATCGCACAATGCATAATAAAGTGATTTGCACTGTTCCTTATCGTTTTCAAGCTCCTCAATTTTCTTTTCATAGGAATTTCTGTTTAAAACCTGCGTCATTGCATCAATCGAAATAAGTTTCAATGCGGTTCTCTCTTTCCTGATACGTTTTCTGATTTTCAGTCCGATAAAGAGCAGAATTACAGCAGCAGCAACGGAAATAACCGCAATAATAATATTCTTTATTGCCCTTGCTTTTTTTACAATTGCACCCTCTGTAATCTTCACATTATCTATATAAAAAGACATCAAATCATTTACATCGGTTTCCTGACCGTCCTCGAGGTTATCAGTCTGAACATATATAGAGATATTTTGTGCGTCAGAAGGAATTGTATAATATCCCTCAATCATCGTCCACTTTCCCTTTTTGACTTCCTTGCTTGCAATAAGATTATAATTGTCAACTCCGTTTATTGTATACTGCATTTCAAGGCGGAAAATATGTGAATTGTCATATTCATGTCCATTATACATAACATCTACGGAATAATGATAGCTTTCTTCCCTGCGGACTTTATCTGTAATCGCAAGCATAGGACCATTCCATACGGCATTTCTGTTTGTTACATAAATCGAATGCGAACCAGTACTGCTGTATTCATCTGTATTTAGTATATTTACATTTCCTCTTGCTCCCCAGTTTTCTATATCGTTTTCAAAGTCATAGATATATTCCTGTTTGTAGTCCGGTTCAGCCGTTACGGGTTGTTCTGTATCATTTGCCTTGCCTTTTATTACAACATCATCAACAAGAAATTCAGCTCCACTGTCAATGCATTCAAAATAAAAAGTATAATTAACGGCATTTTCAGGAATGGTCAGCGAGTTTGTCAGTTCTGTCCATTCATCAGGCAGTACTTCAACTCCTTTTATCTGTGAATAGGTTGTCACACCTTCTGCATCGATAAATCTTGCTGTCCATGCTATAGTTGTTGCAACGTCGCCCTCATGGTATACCCAGCCGTCGAAATCATATGTTTCTCCTGCCACTAAAAGATTATCGCACACAATTGACGGACCCTGATAGGTCTCTTTTCTGTCTGTAGCCCTGATACTGCCAGTACCTGAATGTGCGTCAGAACTGTCAATACTGAGGTTTCCTCCGCCGAACATTACCCAGTTTCCGACATCTCCGTCTTCAAAATCAGAATTTATAATAATGCTTTCCTCTTCCTCCTCATCTGCAAAGACTGATGGAAAAGTTAATGCTGCGGAAGATACAACAATAGCAGATACTGCGGCAATTAAAGATTTGAATTTCATAAACAACCTCACCTTATAAAAATAATATATACATATATATTAAAAAAATATATAAAACAAATATACTCTTTATTTATTATACCATAAAAAAGTAAATTTGTCTATAGTCTTCTAAAAATTTTCTGATTTTTTTGGTAAAAATAAACCGCCGTTACGAAAACGGCGGTAAAATATCAGACAAATTTTTCAGGGTGCTTGATTTTTCTGGAATATTTTCTGCTTTTCTCCGCAACTCTTGTAACAGGATTAAGACCGTTCCAGTCACGGCGTTTTGCGGAATTGATTTTCTGTTTTTCTTTCCTGCTCATCTTTTCATACGGAACAAATTTTTCCATAAAATCACTCCTCTCCTGCCTTGAAGTTGTAAATCGGCTTGATAATATCGTTGATTTCAACAGTATCACCGATATTATTCACAATATCTTCAACAGATTTGTACACCATCGGACATTCATCAAGCGTACCCTGATTGACGGAAGTTGTATAGATACCTTTCATCTGCTTTTTGTATTCCGAAACAGTGAACGCCTGTTTTGCTTTGGCACGGGACATAATCCGTCCTGCTCCGTGCGGTGCGGAACAGTTCCAGTCGGGATTGCCCTTGCCCGTACAGATAAGACTTCCGTCCCTCATGTTGACAGGAATAAGAAGTCTCTCTCCTGCCTGCGCTGATACAGCACCTTTGCGGAGTATCATATTTTCCGTATCAATATAGTTGTGGATTGTCGTAAACCTGTCGGCGACGTGAAGTCCCATACCCTTGATAATTTCGTCCATCATCGCATGACGGTTCAGCATAGCAAACTCCTGCACAATCTTCATATCGTGGATATACTGCTCAAAGAGTTCACCCTCTGTGTACGCAAGATGTTGAGGAACAGATGTTCTTTTGGTATTCTGGATTTTCGTGATTTCAGTCTGTATCTGTTTCTGCTTACCCTCCGCCTTGAGCTGTGCAATAAGTGCGTCAATATCTTTTTTCGAGCTTTTATTAAGACGGCGGTATGCTTCCTGCTGATAGTACTTCGCAGTCTCTACACCGAGATGACGTGAACCGGAGTGAATAACGATGTAAATTCTGCCGTCACTCCCCTTGTCTGCCTCAATAAAGTGATTGCCTCCGCCAAGTGTGCCGATACTTCTTTCCGCACGTATAGGATTAATCTGGTGATAGCAGAAAAGTTTTGTGAGGTCGATTTTTTCGGTGTACCTGTGCGGTTTTTCTCTTATATCAAATCCTGATGGAATTTTTGCATAGATAAGCTTGTCAAGTTTCTGGAGTTCAATATGCTTTTCCTTAAGGACAACAGTTTCCATTCCGCAGCCTATGTCAACTCCCACAAGATTTGGAATAGCCTTGTCCGTGATTGTCATTGTCGTACCGATTGTACAGCCTGCTCCTGCGTGAACGTCGGGCATTATGCGGATACTTGCGCCCTCACTCATAGGCTGATTGCATAATTCGATAATCTGTGCAATTGCAGTTTCATCAATGTTGTCTGTAAATACTTTTGCTGAATTGTACTTGCCATTTAAAATAATCATTGTGTTCCTTTCCGTGCTGTCTGCAAAAAAATGCACCTCTGCCGGAACAGAAGTGCATCTATACGCATAAATCTATAGTGAGATACTCAGATAAAGCGGTATTGCAGGCAAGCTCCATGTTTCCTGATTGTCGTGTATTCTGTTCGGGTTAACTGTATATATTTTGTCATGGTACTCACCTTCCTTTCAATATAGTATCTACATTATATCATTGTTTATGCGGTTTGTCAAGGCATTATCCAAAATTTAACTATTTGTCATTGTGCCGTCATATTTTACAGACCAGCATTGAAAAAATACAGATTGCCGTTGCGTTCCTCAATATTAACGCCACCGCCGTCGTAATCTACATCAATATTATCATTCCAGCCGATTTCGTATTCCACAGTGCCGTCCGTGACGAGATAGCCGTATACATCGAAAAATCCTCCGCCGTCCAGAACGACTTTTACCGTATGCTCGTCAACAAATCCAAAGTACAACACACGGCTTTCCTGCCACAAATTCAACAGTTCCTCATTATCAGTTATATCCTCAGAGAAAAGTACTGTCTGCAAATCAAAAGTACCGTTTTGCAGTCCACTGAACGCATAATCGGCGATTTTCTGCACGTTGTTTCTGTTAGTCTCGTTGTTTTCGGGGGCTTGAAACGATGCAAGAAAATAAAGTATTTTCTTGCGAAGTTCATAAATATCGACTGTTTCGCCGTCTGAATAACGTTTAAGATAGATATTTTCGGGCTTTTCGTCTCTGTTTTCGCCAACCAGAAAAACTGATACTTCTTCGCTGTCGTCCTCAAAATCAATCTCGTATTCAAGTCCGTCGGCTGTTTCCCAAGACCTGTACTGCTCAAAGTCAGACCATGTAAATTCCTCTTTACTCAGGAGCAAATCAAGAAATTCTTCCCGTGTGATGTTGCTTTTTTTAGAGAACTCAATCAAAGGTATCCAGTCAGTTTCTTTTCTGTTCCACGAGATTTGTTCCGCATGATAGCGTGACTTCGGCACTGTCACCTGCAAAAGTACAGGGTCACCTGACTCTTCGCTGATTTCACCGCCATAATTGTATGTGTAGTCAATATTCATTGTGTCGCCGTCGTAAAAAATTTTATTAATACTGTAAAAATTATTCATGGTGTCTTCAAAAACAGGTTTCATAAGGAGTATATTATCCTCAAAGAAATCAGCGTTATATGTTTCTTTATATTTAGTATAATCAGGATATGCAAAGTTGTCAAAGTATTCCTCAAGCTGTGCGCATGACGTGAATACATATTCGTTGCCGACTGTTTCGTCAGCCTCTTTCTTTGCATATCCGAAACTATCAACATACCACGAAATTTCGTTCTGGCTGTCAGGATTGACAAGGCAGTCACGCATGATTATAAAGTCGAAAACATCGATTTCTCCGTCAAGATTAAGGTCAGCAGTACTCATGAGGTCGACGTTTGCAAGAATAAAATTTTCTTCTCCTGAAAGTGAACCAAGCAGATACCTCTGCATAAGCACCGCATCAGCAACTGTACATTCGTCGTCAAGATTAATGTCTCCCGAACAGAATGTGCCGTAACTTTCGCCCCAGAAACCTATGCCTGCGTTTGCCTGAAATGCACCTGCTGTTGCCGTGCAGAGTAAAACGGCTGTTGAAATCAAAAGTCCCTTGAATTTTTTCATATCATTTTCCTCCTGTATTGGTTTTATTTTCCTCTCTATAATATCAACGTGCAGAGGACGGAAAATGAGCAGAAAAATTTATGAATTTTTTGTAAACAAATCATAAAAAAGACTGCCGGTTAAGTCAGCAGTCTTTTTACTGTAATAGAAGTTACTGTCGTTTATACTTGCAACGGCAAGGGGTATTTCGATAATGATATTTAGGAGTTCAATACCTTGCGGAATTCATAAATATCAATTGTTTTGCCGTCAGGTGTTTCAATATAGATACTTTCTGGCTTTTCGTAAATACTGTCACCGCATATATAGAGGAAACAATTGTCATTGCTGTCCTCATACTCTATCTCGTATTTCAGAACGTAAGTTCCTGAACCGATGTTCTCAGACTTGTACGGCTCGAAATCAAACCATGTAAATTCCTCTTTACTTTGAAGCAAATCAAGAAATTCTCCCTGTGTGATATTTTCTTTGAAACGGTCAAAAACTGTTCTCCAGTCTGTTTCCTCACTGTTCCACGAAATTTGTTCCGCATGATAGAGTGATTTCGGCACTGCCACCTGTAAAAGTACAATATCTTCCGGATTTTTGCTGTCTTCACCATAATAACTCTTCCTGTAGTCGATATTAAGTACATCGTCATCGTAGAAAATTCGGGTTATGGTGTAGGACTCATAAGCTACATCTTCACAAACAGGTTTCATAAGAAGTATGTTATCTTCAAAGAAGTCAGCGGTGTATGTTTCGCTGTACTCCGTATAGTAAAAACCATAGTAATCATAAGTTTTCAAAACACTGGAAAGGTAGTCAAGATATTCCTCAAGCTGTGCGTATGATGTAAACATATATTCATTGCCAGCTATTTCATAAGCTTCTTTACTGTCAGTCTCGCAATCATCAATAGTCCAAGAAACGTTCTGACTGACAGGGTTGACAAGATGGTCACGCATGATTATAAAATCAAAAACGTTCACTTCTCCGTCAAAATTAAGGTCGGCACTACTCATAATGCCATGAAGTTCAGCATCAAATTTACGATAATCTGAGTACGAATTAAGAAGATACTGCTGCATACTCACAGCGTCGGCAACTGTAAATTCGCCGTCCATATTAACGTCTCCGGAACAGCGCATAATGCTGTTTTTGAAATCTGCATTTGCCTGAAATGCACCTGCTATTGCCGTACAAAGTAAAACGGCTGTTGAAATCATAAGTCCCTTGAATTTTTTCATATCATTTTCCTCCTGTATTGGTTTTATTTTCCTCTCTATAATATCAACGTGCAGAGGACGGAAAATGAGCAGAAAAATTGTGAACTTTCTGTTAACTTTCTATACCGAGAATTTCAAGTGTTTTATAATCTTCTGTACCGTTGCAGAATTTGTCAAGCACCTGCTGAAATACAGGCTCGTCGGGTTTGGCATACTTGAATAAAGTCATGCAGGAGCGCAGTTTGTAGCAGTCGGGAGTGCCGAAAATCACCATAGGGTCGTTGCATTCAAGTTTCAGCAGTTCTGACGAAATTTCAATCAGCCTTGCACTGAGTACAGGGTGATTGATGTACTCAACCGCTTCATTCATATCGCTGATTGAAAAATATTTTGTAGTATCGCTGAAACCAAGTCCCTTAATCTGCGGAAAAACGTACCATATCCAGTGGCTTATTTTTCTGCCGTTCCTGATTTCAGCAAGTGCCGTATCATAATTCTCACCGAAACTGTAACCATGTTCCTGAGCATTGATAAATCTCTGTAAATCCTTCATATTTTCTCCTTAAAAAAGAAAATCCGCAGAAGTGCGGACTTTCTGATATATTCTATTACTTTTTAATAAGTGACTTGCCTGTCATTTCTGCCGGCTGAGGTACTCCCATAATATCAAGCATTGTCGGAGCAAGGTCAGCAAGCACACCGCCGTCTGCAAGTTCTCCGCCAACACCTACAGCAATAAGCGGTACGGGATTTGTTGTGTGAGCAGTAAACGGACTGCCGTCAGGTTCATACATCTTGTCAGCGTTGCCGTGGTCTGCTGTAATCAGTGCAGCACCGCCCTTTGCGAGTATAGCCTCGACCATTCTGCCTACGCATTCGTCAACAGCTTCAACAGCCTTTACAGCAGCGTCAAAAATACCTGTGTGACCAACCATATCGCAGTTAGCGTAGTTGAGAATAATAACGTCGTACTTGTCGGAGTTGATAGCGTCAACAACAGCGTCGCATACTTCGTAAGCACTCATTTCGGGTTTGAGGTCGAAAGTCGGCACGTCGGGCGACTTGATAAGTATTCTGTCCTCTCCCTCAAACTGCTTTTCCTCACCTCCGTTGAAGAAGAAAGTAACATGGGCATATTTCTGTGTTTCAGCGATACGGAGCTGTGTTTTGCCCAGTTTTGCGAGATATTCACCCATAGTCATTTTAAGCTGTTCAGGCGGATATGCTACTGAAACATTAGGCATAGTTGCGTCGTACTGAGCCATGCAGACAAAATGAACAGGGAAAAATCCTTTTTTACGTGTGAAGCCCGTGAAATCAGGGTCAACGAATGAACGTGTAATCTGTCTTGCACGGTCGGGGCGGAAGTTGAAGAAAATAACGCTGTCTTCAGCTTTAATCTGTGCGCCGCCTGCAATAACAGTCGGGAGCATAAATTCGTCCGTTACGCCGTTTTCATAGGAATTTCTGATAGCCTGAACAGGTTCAGTCTCCTGCACTCCCTCACCATAAACGAGTGCTGAATAAGCCTTTTCTACTCTGTCCCATGCGTTGTCTCTGTCCATAGCGTAAAATCTGCCTGAGATTGTAGCTACCTTGCCAAGACCGATTTTATTGAGTTCAGCAACAGTTTCAGCCATATATTCAGCGGCTGATGACGGCGGAACGTCTCTTCCGTCAAGAAATGCGTGGATATATACTTTATCGAGACCATTTTTCTTAGCCATTTCAACAAGTCCGAACAGGTGTTCCATGTGACTGTGAACACCGCCGGGTGAAAGAAGTCCCATAAGGTGAAGTGCGGAATTTTTAGCCTTGCAGTTCTCCATAGCGTCAAGGAGTGCCTTATTCTCAAAGAATACGCCGTCTTTGATGTCTTTTGAAATTTTAACAAGCATCTGATATACAATACGTCCCGCACCGATGTTAGTATGACCTACTTCTGAGTTGCCCATCTGTCCGTCGGGAAGTCCCACATCAAGACCGCTTGCTCCGATAAGAGTATGAGGTCCTTTCATGTATTTATCAAGGTTCGGCTTTTTTGCGGCAGAGATTGCATTGCCGTAATTGTCGGGATTATAACCGAAACCGTCCATAATTATAAGTGCAACAGGTTTCTTTGACATTTTTATCAAAACCTTTCGTTAAATTTTTATTACTACGTCCAGTACACAACAAGTCCTGAACTGTAGTCGAAAACACAGCCTTTACCGTAATAAGACGGCACTTCATAGATTACCGCATCGAAAAAATCGTCTTTGTGATTGTCGTCAAGCCAAGCATAAACGTGTCCGGGAAATGCTTTCGGAACTTCGATAACATTTTCATTTCTATCATCAATGTATATTGCCTCAGCATTAATATCAATAATTTCCGCACCTTCAATCTGCCTGTAATCTTCCTCCAGACTGTGCATAGTCGCCGTATCTGTGTGAAAAATAAGATAAGCTGACGGGTGATAGTCCTGTGCGATTGTATCAAGCTGCGTGATGAATTTATAATCCTCGCACATTTCCGGCAGTTTTTCGGGAAGAAATTCGTCCATACTACCGCTGTACACTCCGTGACTATAAATAAATTTTTTGACCTGATACATAGGCTTCACATATCTCAGACTGGTATCAGTCGCAATAAATGGGACTGAATAAGTCAATATAATTGCCATAATTGCGGATATTCTCAGTATAATTACTGCTGTCCTGAGCCTTCTGCCTTTCTGCCACTGGAAATCCTTGATTTTCCGCCATTTATTATAAAATACTGCAAGAAAAATATTCAGCAGAATATCTATCAAAATCATCGGCATAGTGATACCGAGTGCAGAAATTAAAATAAATGCGGAAACGCCACAGCTGAAAAAGCCAAGGGTACCTATAGCTACATTGACTACAACCCACGGAGATTTTTTCTGCGGTAAATTTTCAGAAATATCATTGTTTTTATTCATAATTTTAAAAAGTACATAAGAAAATCGTCAGATTTGTCAATATAGTAAGGAATATTATTTTCACTGCACCACTCTGTTATTTTATTGACCGAATACTGCTTTTCAAATCTGTCAAATTCATTCAGTCTGACATCACCGTCATCAACGATATTCCAGAACCAGAACTCAAAGTCCTTGTCAAGCAGTCCGATGAGCCTGTGCGGAATTTTCCTGATACTGTTCAGCCTGTCCAGAAACGCTTTTTTACAGTCATAGTCGCTTACTGTCGGAAACGGCATATAATTTGTAAGAAATTCCGCATCTTCCGAATTTTTTTCATAAAACTGAAAAGTATCGAGGTCAAAAAGCCAGTTTCCGTATGTATGGCTTACAACGTCATAATCAATGCGTAAAATCATATCAGTGATATAAAATCTGCGGATTAAGCCGTGCGTATATGAATATGCAGACAACTGCTGAAACAGTCACAAGAAGAAGATATATTCCGGCAATTGTCCGCACTTTTTTCATAATCCGGAAGTTCTGTAGTTTCCTGCTGAAAAATACAAGGGATATAAAAGCTACAAAAATATTTGCAAAGAAAAAATAATGCAGTAAATTTTTTTCTGTAGCGATACCCACATAACCCCCGCAGGAACAGGCTGTGAAATACACAGCAGAACTCCGTTTTCGCTTTTCATAATCAGCCGTTTACAGCAGCCTGAACAATTGTATTGAAGTCGTCAGCCTTGAGTGATGCACCGCCGATAAGTCCGCCGTCGATGTTCGGCTTTGCAAGAAGTTCAGCACAGTTCTTTGCGTTCATTGAACCGCCATACTGAATTGTTACTGCCTCTGCTGTAGCCTCATCATAGAGTTTAGCAAGCTGAGCACGGATAAATCCGCATACTTCCTCAGCCTGTTCCGGAGTAGCAACCTTGCCTGTACCGATAGCCCATACAGGCTCATAAGCGATAACAACATTCTTTACCTGCTCTGCTGTAACGCTCCAGAGGTCAAGTTTAATCTGGCGTGCAATAACTTCCTCAGTAATATTGCAGTCACGCTCCCACTCCAGTTCGCCGACGCATACGATAGGCTTGAGACCTGCATTGATAGCGGCAACAGTTCTCTTGTTTACAGTCTCGTCAGTTTCGCCGAAATACTGTCTTCTTTCGCTGTGACCGATTACAACGTATTCAACGCCGAGTTCAACGAGCATAGGAGCAGAAATTTCGCCAGTGTATGCGCCGCTTTCCTTGAAATGTACGTTCTCTGCGCCGATTTTTACGTTTGAACCTGCTGTTGTATTGACAGCTGTTTCAAGGTTTGTGAAAGGTACGCAGGCAATAACTTCAACATTACCCTCAGCATTTGCAACAAGCGGCTTGACAGCTTCGAGAAGTGCCTTAGCCTCAGGTCTTGTTTTGTTCATTTTCCAGTTTCCAGCGATAATAGCTTTTCTTACTGACTTGTTCATGATAATTAACTCCTTTGTAAATTATTTATCTTCTTTGATTTTTTTGGTTTTATTTGAATCTGTGATTTTATTGTTACAGCCGTTGTAACTTCCGACTGCTATTCCGTTTTTGGCAGGTGAGATAATAAATCCCAATGCCAGACCCGCAAGAAAACACATCAGACATAAAAGTACAGTTTTGTCTTCCTGTACTTTAGCAATTAATTTTTCCATGAAATTCTCCGATTATTACAGTAAGGGCGGATATTGCTGTCCGCCCTGTTGGTTTATTGAATTACTTTTCAGCGATTACTGCAACACCCGGAAGAACCTTGCCTTCGAGGTATTCAAGTGAAGCACCGCCGCCTGTAGAGATGTGGCTCATCTTGTCTGCGAAACCAAGCTGCATTACTGCTGCTGCTGAGTCGCCGCCGCCGATGATTGTAGTAGCGTCTGTATCAGCGAGTGCCTTTGCAACTGCAATTGTACCCTTTGCAAGAACAGGGTTCTCGAATACGCCCATAGGTCCGTTCCATACAACTGTTTTAGCGGACTTTACAGCCTCTGCAAAGAGTTCCTGAGTTTTTGTACCGATGTCAAGACCCATCTTGTCAGCAGAAATTGCGTTAACGTCAACGTTTTCAACTGCAATTTCAGCATCAATCGGGTTCGGGAACTCAGAAGCTACTGCTGTATCAACAGGGAGGAGAATTTTCTTGCCGAGAGATTCAGCCTTTGCGAGCATTTCCTTGCAGTAGTCAAGCTTTTCGTCGTCAACAAGTGACTTGCCGACTTCACAGCCCTGTGCCTTGAGGAATGTGTAAGCCATACCGCCTCCGATGATAAGTGTATCGCACTTTTCAAGAAGGTTTGAAATAACATTGAGCTTGTCTGCAACCTTTGCACCGCCGAGAATTGCAACGAACGGTCTCTCAGGTACTTCTACAGCGTTGCCGAGGTACTGAATTTCCTTCTGCATGAGGTAGCCTACAGCAGTTTCCTTGACGAATTTTGTAACGCCTGCTGTTGAAGCGTGCGCACGGTGAGCAGAACCGAAAGCGTCCATGACAAAAACTTCGTTGTCAACGAGGTCAGCGAGTTCTTTTGAAAGATTTTCGCCGTTCTTTGTCTCGTCTGCGCCACGGAAACGTGTGTTTTCAAGGACAACGATTTCGCCGTCATTCATTTCAGCAACAGCTTTCTTGGCATTGTCGCCTACAACTGTATCGTCAGCAGCGAAAACAACCTTTGTGTTAACGAGTTCAGCAAGTCTTGCAGCAGCGGGAGCAAGTGAGAACTTAGCCTCAGGACCGTTCTTCGGTTTGCCGAGATGTGAGCAGAGAACTACTTTTGCACCGTTCTCCACGAGCTTGTTGATTGTCGGGAGAGCAGCCTGAATACGGTTATCGTTTGTGATAACGCCGTCCTTGAGCGGTACGTTGAAATCAACTCTTACGAGAACTTTTCTGCCCTTGACATTAATGTCTTCTACAGTAACTTTGTTTAATCCTGCCATTGGTATGACACCCTTTCATTAAAAAATATACTAATGTCTGCTGTTAATAAAATAACAGCCTTAACTATATTTTACACTATTCTGAGAAAAAAAGCAAGTCTTTTTGGAATATTTTTCAAAAAATATTTTTAATTGGTTATATAAATTACAAATATTCATACAGTTTATGTTAAAAAAATTATTTTTTTCAAAACCATTGACAAACAGATTTTTTTGTGATAAAATATTCTTGAATTGAATATAAACCGTTGAAGCGAAAGTAAAACCGATTATGATTTCACAGAGAGTGCGTGGTGCTGAGAACGCATAAAACACAGGTCGGACAAATGGGTCGCTGAGGGTGCAGTCAAATGTACATTCTGTACAGAGTATTCTGCAACGTTACGATGTGCGTCAATCATCAGGGATATGTTTGTATCCTGTAAAGTGCATGGCTTATGCCGTGAATCAAGGTGGCAACACGGATTTGTTTATTCGTCCTTGACAGTTTTTCTGTCAGGGACTTTTTTATTAAACGGAGGTGCTTTAAAATGAATTTTATGCCCGATTACAATAAAGTCAGGGAACTCGCAGACAGCGGAAAATATGACATTCTGCCTGTAAGCTGCGAAATTCTCTCCGACATCTGCACGCCGATAGAGGCAATTATGATACTCAAAAACGTTTCAACTCACTGCTATATGCTTGAGTCCGTTGCGGAAAAGGAAAAATGGGGACGTTATACTTTTCTCGGCTTCGACCCGAAAATGCAGCTCACCGCAAAAGGAAACAAAGTTTCTGTCAATGGTGTAAGCATGGAAAGCGAAAATCCGAGTATTCAGATAAGACAGATACTTTCAGGCTACAGAAGTCCGAAATTTGATTATCTCCCATCTTTCACAGGCGGATTTGTCGGATATTTTTCCTATGATTTTCTTGCGTACACTGAAAAATCTCTGAAAACCGATACTGAAGATACTGAGAACTTCAAGGACGTTGACCTGATGCTTTTCGATAAAGTTATTGCTTTTGACAATTTCCGCCAGAAGATTATACTTATCGCAAATATGTCGCTTGAAGACGCTGAAACAGGCTACAACAAGGCAAAACTTGAACTCCAGCAGCTTGCCGACCTGCTCCGCCACGGTGAACGCAGACACGAAAAGGCTGGTCACCTTACGACGGAAGTAAAGCCGATGTTCAATAAAGAACAGTTCTGCACCATGATTGATACGGCGAAAAAGCATATCTATGAGGGTGATATTTTCCAGATAGTACTTTCAAACTGCCTCAGTGCCGGATTTGAAGGAAGTCTCTTCAATACTTACCGTGTACTCAGAACTATCAATCCGTCGCCTTATATGTTCTATTTTTCGGGTACTGACGTTGAAATTGCAGGCGCATCGCCCGAAACTCTTGTAAAATTAGAGGACGGCGTACTTCACACATTCCCGCTCGCCGGAACACGTCCGAGAGGAAAAACAGAAGCGGAAGACAAGGAACTTGAAGCCGGTCTGCTAAAAGACGAAAAAGAACTCTCCGAACACAATATGCTTGTTGATTTGGGCAGAAATGACTTGGGGAAAATCAGCAGATTTGGCAGTGTAAAGGTTGAGAAACTCCACAGCATTGAACGCTATTCACACGTTATGCACATCGGCTCGACTGTCCGTGGTGAAATCCGTGACGAGTTTGACGGTCTCGACGCAGTAAGCGCAGTACTCCCTGCCGGTACTCTTTCGGGTGCGCCGAAAATACGTGCCTGTCAGATTATCGCTGAACTCGAAAACAATAAGCGTGGAATTTACGGCGGTGCTATCGGTTACATCGATTTCACGGGAAATCTCGACACCTGTATTGCTATCAGAATTGCATACAAAAAGAACGGTAAAGTATTCGTAAGAAGCGGTGCGGGTATTGTTGCGGACTCCGTTCCCGAAAATGAATATCAGGAGTGCATAAATAAGGCGGCGGCTGTTGTGAATGCACTTAAACTTGCAGAGGAGGCAGACTTATGATTTTGCTTATTGACAATTATGACAGTTTTTCATATAATCTTTTTCAGCTTGTCGGTGAAATCAATCCCGATATAAAAGTTATAAGAAATGACGAAATGACTGTATCTGAAATCGAACAGCTTGCACCTGATAAAATTATCATCTCACCAGGTCCGGGCAGACCTGAAAATGCCGGAATTATAATCGAAGCCGCAAGAACGGTCTGCAAAAAAATTGATACTCTCGGCGTTTGTCTGGGTCATCAGGCAATCTGCGCCGCTTACGGTGCGGAAATCACTTACGCTAAAACTCTCATGCACGGAAAGCAGTCAAGAATAAAATTCAGCGGAAATTCGCCGATTTTCAGTGGAATTGACGAAAATGCACCTGTTGCCCGCTATCACTCACTTGCTGCAAAAGCCGATACAATTCCGGACTGCTTTGAAGTGACCGCAGTTGCGGACGACGGCGAAATCATGGCTGTTCAGCACAGGGAATACAGAATTTTCGGCTTGCAGTTTCACCCTGAATCAATCATGACACCTGACGGCAAAAAAATGTTAAGTAATTTTATTAATCTTTAAGGAGATGTTTTCTATGATTAAAGAAGCTATTGTTAAAATCGTTGACAAACAGGATTTGTCCTATGATGAGGCTTATCAGGTTATGTCCGAAATCATGTCGGGACAGACCACACCAACTCAGAATGCCGCATTTCTTGCCGCACTCTCAACAAAAAGTGCAAAGGCTGAGACTATTGACGAAATAACAGGCTGTGCCGCTGCTATGCGTGACGCTGCTGTTAAATTTGACAACAACGGTATGGATTTGCTTGAAATCGTCGGAACTGGCGGAGACAATGCGCACAGCTTCAATATTTCCACCACTTCCGCTATGGTAATCGCCTCTTCGGGTATACTCGTATCTAAACACGGCAACCGTGCAGCCTCTTCGCTTTCAGGTACTGCTGACTGTCTTGAGGCTCTCGGGGTTAATATAAACCTTGAACCCGAAAAGTGCCGTGAAATGCTCGAAAAGACAAATTTCTGCTTTTTCTTTGCGCAGAAGTACCATACTTCCATGAAGTACGTCGGCGGTATCAGAAAGGAACTCGGTATCCGCACCGTGTTCAATATTCTCGGACCTCTGACAAATCCGGCATCGCCGAAACATCATCTTCTCGGCGTTTACGATGCGTCACTTCTTGAAACTGTCGCACAGGTACTCATGAAACTCGGCTCACGTAGCGGAATGGTAGTTTATGGTAAGGATAAGCTCGACGAAATTTCACTCTCTGCGCCTACTATGGTATGCGAATACAAGGACGGCTGGCTCAGAAATTATGAAGTAACTCCCGAAATGTTCGGATTTGAACGCTGTACAAAAGACGACCTTCTCGGCGGTACTCCTGCGGAAAATGCGGCAATCACAAGAGGTATTCTGTCGGGTGATATTCAGGGTCACAAGAGAAATACTGTTCTGCTTAATGCCGGTGCAGGAATTTACACAGGCGGTAAGGCTGAGACTTTCGCTGACGGCGTAAAGCTTGCGGGCGAACTCATCGACAGCGGAAAAGCACTTGAAACTCTTGAAAAAGTTATCGCTGTATCAAACAGCTGAGGTGCGCCATGACTATACTTGACAGACTTGCTGACTATGCAAAATTACGCACAGAAAAGGCAAAGGAAGTACTTCCGTATGATATGATTAAGTCGCAGGCATCTGCTCTTCCCGTCGGCGAATTTGAATTTGAAAACGCACTGAAAAAGCCTGATATTTCGTTTATCTGCGAGTGCAAAAAGGCTTCCCCCTCAAAAGGTATCATTGCAGAGGATTTCCCTTATCTGCAAATCGCAGAGGAGTATGAAAAGGCTGGTGCTGACTGCATTTCCGTCCTGACTGAACCGAAGTGGTTTCTTGGAAGTGATGACTATCTTCAGGAAATCGCATATACCGTCTCAATACCGTGCATAAGAAAGGATTTTACCGTTGACGATTATATGATTTACGAAGCAAAACTGCTCGGCGCAAAAGCTGTACTGCTGATATGCTCCATTCTTTCGGCGGAACAGATTAAGTCATACATCGGAGTATGCGACAGGCTCGGACTTTCCGCACTCGTTGAGGCGCACGATGAGACGGAAGTCAGAACTGCTGTTAACTGCGGTGCAAGAATTATCGGAGTGAATAACAGAAATCTGAACGATTTTTCCGTCGATACGGGTAACAGCAGAAAACTCCGTGAACTTGTTCCGCCTGAAATCCTGTTTGTATCTGAAAGCGGAGTTAAATCGGCAGAAGATATTGCACTTCTGAGAAAATCCGGTGCGGACGCTGTGCTTATCGGTGAAACTCTTATGAAATCCGCCGACAAATCCGCTAAACTTGCGGAACTGAGGGGTACAGTATGACTAAAATAAAAATGTGCGGTCTGCGCCGTGAGACTGATATAGAGTACGCAAACCGCCTGCTCCCCGACTTTATCGGCTACGTCTTTGCGGAAAAAAGCAGACGTTATATAACTCCCGAAACTGCACTTGAACTGAATAAAAATCTTGACAAAAGAATTGTCCCCGTCGGAGTTTTTGTCAATGCTCCTGTCGGCGACGTTATAGATATTGCAAAATCGGCTGTGAAAATTGTACAGCTCCACGGCAGTGAGGACGACGAGTATATTTCCCGTCTTCATGCAGAAAATATCACCGTAATCAAGGCTTTTATTGTGAAATCTGCCGGAGATATTGAAAATGCACAGAAATCAACAGCAGATTTTATACTTCTTGACGCTGGAATGGGCGACGGAAAAACTTTCAGTCACGATTTGCTGAAAAATATGTCGAGACCCTATTTCCTCGCCGGCGGACTTTCTCCAGATAACATTGAAAACGCACTGAAAAATAATCCGTATGCCGTCGATGTAAGTTCGGGAATTGAAACGGACGGCTTCAAGGATTTCGCAAAAATGAAAAAATTTACTGATATTATCAGAAAGGATTGATTATATGTCACAGTCAAAAGGACGTTTCGGAGTTCACGGCGGACAGTATATTCCTGAAACCCTCATGAATGCTGTTATTGAACTCGAAAACGCTTACAATCACTATAAGGACGACCCCGAATTCAACAGGGAACTTACTATGCTCCTCAATGAATACGCAGGCAGACCATCAAATCTCTACTATGCAGAAAAACTCACAAAGGACCTCGGCGGAACTAAAATCTATCTCAAGCGTGAGGATTTGAACCATACAGGCTCGCATAAAATAAACAACGTTCTCGGTCAGGCACTCCTTGCAAAGAAAATGGGCAAAACAAGACTTATCGCCGAAACCGGTGCAGGTCAGCACGGTGTTGCAACTGCTACTGCCGCCGCTCTGCTCGGTATGGAATGCGTTGTGTTCATGGGCGAGGAAGATACCAAACGGCAGGCTCTCAACGTCTACAGAATGAAACTGCTCGGCTCGGAAGTAATTCCGGTAAAATCGGGTACTGCAACACTGAAAGACGCTGTTTCCGAAGCAATGCGTGAGTGGACTTCACGTATCAGCGATACACACTATTGTCTCGGCTCGGTCATGGGTCCGCACCCGTTCCCGACGATTGTCCGTGACTTTCAGGCGGTTATCTCCCGTGAAAGCCGTCAGCAGATACTTGACAAGGAAGGCAGACTTCCCGATGCTGTTATTGCGTGCGTTGGCGGCGGCTCAAACGCTATCGGAAGTTTCTATCACTATATACCCGACAAAAACGTGCGCCTTATCGGCTGTGAGGCGGCTGGTCGTGGTATTGATACTTTCGAGACTGCCGCTACTGTCAACACTGGAAGTATCGGAATTTTCCACGGTATGAAGTCATATTTCTGTCAGGACGAATACGGTCAGATTGCTCCCGTCTACTCGATTTCAGCAGGTCTTGACTACCCCGGCGTTGGTCCTGAACACGCTTACCTCCATGACATCGGTCGTGCAGAATACGTTCCCGTAACGGACGACGAAGCAGTCAACGCATTTGAGTACCTGTCGAGAGTTGAGGGCATTATTCCTGCTATCGAAAGCGCACACGCTGTCGCTTATGCAATGAAACTTGCTCCCACTATGGACAAGGATAAGATAATTATTATAACTATTTCAGGACGTGGCGACAAGGACTGCGCCGCTATTGCAAGATACAGAGGAGAGGAAATTTATGAGTAATATCAGAAAAGCATTCGAGAACGGCAAGGCTTTTATTCCGTTCATTACCTGCGGTGACCCTGACCTTGATACAACCGCTGAAATCGTCCGTTCTGCTGTCATGGCAGGTGCGGACCTGATAGAACTGGGCATACCGTTTTCAGACCCGACGGCTGAAGGTCCTGTTATTCAGGGCGCAAATATCCGTGCGCTTGCAGGCGGTGTGACAACGGACAAAATATTCAGTATGGTGGAAAAGCTGAACGTTAAAATTCCGCTTGTTTTCATGACCTATGCAAACGTTGTCTTCTCTTATGGTGCGGAACGTTTCATGAAACGCTGTCAGGAAACAGGTATCGACGGAATTATTCTTCCTGATTTGCCGTTTGAAGAGAAAGGAGAGTTCGCAGAAACTGCAAAGAAATACGGGATTGACATGATTTCCCTTATCGCTCCGACTTCCGAAAACAGAATATCCATGATTGCAAAAGAGGCAGAGGGATTTATCTACATAGTTTCAAGTCTCGGAGTTACGGGCGTAAGAAGTGAGATAAATACCGATATAGGCCGTATCGTTGAGATTATAAGAGAAAATACGGATGTTCCGTGCGCAGTCGGTTTCGGTATCTCAGAACCCCGTCAGGCACAGAAAATGGCTTCTCTTTCGGACGGCGCAATCGTCGGCTCTGCTGTCATCAGGATTATAGAACAGTACGGCAAGGAAGCTCCGTACTATGTCGGCGAATACGTCAGACTTATGAAAGACGCTGTTTCAGGAAAACTCTAAAAATATGGTGTATGAAGATGTATGATATTCTCTTTTTTATTACTTTTCTTATAAAAAAATAAAAATAAAAAAGAAGTATATATACAGGGTATTATCATACATTAACATACACCAATAAATAGAAAGCGGTGAATATATGGCTTTTAAACTGGACAACGTAGTGCCTTGGGGACGGAATATAAATGAATACCGGAAAATGTTTATGCTGTCTGATAATGACATGAGTATGAAAATTGCTGGTTTCGGCGACGGTCCTGCAAGTTTTAACTGTCAGGCAACCAGACAGGGATTTTCAGTCACATCTTTTGACCCGATTTACAGGTTTACAAAGGAACAGATTGAAAAGAGAATTGAAGAAGTCCGCACAATTGTAATGTCTCAGATGGCAGAAAATATGGAAAATTATATATGGACTGATATAAAAAGTCTCGATGAGCTGGAAAACCGACGAATATCAGCTATGAAAAAGTTTTTAGATGACTTTGAATGCGGTAAGGCTGAAGGACGATACGTTTATCATGAACTGCCGTCAGAAATCAAACTGCCTGACAATTCCTTTGATATAGGATTAAGTTCACACTTTTTACTGATGTATACATCGCTCGGATACGATTTCCATATTAAGTCAATAACTGAAATGCTGAGGGTTTGCAGGCAGATACGCATTTTTCCGATTGTTAATCTTGATGCTGAAAAAACAGAACTGACAACAGATGTTATAAATTATTTCAACAAGGAATATTCAGTCAGAATTGCTGATACGTCCTATGAATTTCAGAAAGGTGAAAATAAGATGCTGATTATTGAAAATAACAGACAATGGTGAATGTGATATGAAGAAAACTATTATAAACTTTTTATTCTGTTGTTTGATTATAATTTCATGCTGTTTTATAGGTTGCGGACAAGAAAAATCTTTTCAGCCTGAAACAAGTATTGTTTACACAGACGATTATCAGCTTAATGACAGGCAAAAAAATATTCTTGATACTATGAATTTATCTGAGAATTTTTCTGAATTGACCAACTCTCAGAAACGTTCTATTCAACGTATTGAGCAAATGTTGTGTTATCTTGAAAATAAATACGAAACAGAATTTGTTTATTCAGGATATATTCAAAAGGGTATCAATGAATCCGAAAAGCTGTACGCATACCCGAAAAATATCGGGGCAAGACAGACGGTAACTGTAAAAGCAATTTCTGATGATAAATTCACAGATAATTTTTATGATTATTCTGTTGCGGAATATGCAGAAGAACTTATAGACGAATATCTTTCCACGCAGTTTTCAAAAGATGATTACAGATATTTTGCAAGTACAAATGCCTGCGATATTAAAATGAATGAAATTGTTGATGAAAAACTTCAATGGAAGTATGGTGCATCAAACATAATATTCATTAAAGCAGATGTCTGCAATATGGACGAAGTAGAAAAATTTGCCGTAAATTATGCTAAGTTTCTCTATGAACACGAGATAGATGGTACTCATAGAATCAATATCATGGCTTATTTCCCCGATATTGAAATAGACAGCGGTAATTGTCATCTTTGGTATGAAGAATCAAAGGCATACCCTGGTTTTTATTGTTTTTCATTTGATTCATTGAGTAGAACAGTGGTTATGAATTATACAAAATTTGGCACCGATGAAAATGGACTGGTTATAACACACAATAATAATCCAGTAGATTATGAAAAAAATATGGAAACTTATTCTATAGAAGAATATTTTTCAAAATATTGATGTTAGATTAGGAGGAAAAATATGTATTTAACAGATTCGGAATTATGTATGCTTGAACAGCTTGCATATCTTGACAATGAGCTTACAGGCGAGTATGCTGGCATTGCTGATTATCATACTTTTGTATGGGACTATAAATGAATTTAATTACTCTGCCAAATGCAGTTGACATTATGGAAATAATATGATATAATTTTCAATATAAAAACGAGGTGAAATAAAATGAAAAATACATTCGGAAATAATATTGCAGTAACGCTTTTCGGTGAAAGTCACGGCAGGGCTATCGGCGCAGTCCTTGACGGTATGCCGGCAGGAATACCAGTCGATGAGGATTTCATTGCTTATCAGATGTCCCTGAGAAAGTCCGTCGGTGCTATTTCCACGGCAAGAAAAGAAGCCGACGAAGTAAAGATTGTAAGCGGTGTTTTCAACGGCAGAACAACAGGTACTCCGATTACTTTTATCATA
Organism: uncultured Alistipes sp.; assembly: GCA_964460175.1. Taxonomy (GTDB): domain Bacteria; phylum Bacillota; class Clostridia; order Oscillospirales; family Ruminococcaceae; genus Ruminococcus. The sequence continues at coordinate 84,069 of CAYWPN010000003.1, forward strand.
GAAAATCAGGACACAAAAAGCAAAGATTATGGTGAACTCGCATATAAGGCACGTCCCGGACACGCTGATTACACAGCACAGGTCAAGTACAGGGGTTTTCAGGATTTCCGTGGCGGCGGTCACTTTTCCGGACGCATAACGGCAGGTCTCGTTGCGGCAGGAGCTGTTGCAGTTTCCGCACTCAAATCGCAGGGAATTTCCATGGGAACACATATTCTCTCGTGCGGCGGAGTAAGAGACAGAAACTTCAATGACATTCAGTCCGATATTGATTTTCTCAATGCAAGAGAATTTGCAGTTCTTGATAATACAAAAGCAGAGGAAATGAAATCCGCAATAATGGCGGCAAAGGCGGACGGTAATTCAGTAGGCGGAGTGCTTGAAACTGCCGTCACTGGTATGCCTGCCGGTGTTGGTGAACCTTGGTTTGATACAGTTGAGGGTATGCTTTCCCATGCACTTTTCAGCATTCCTGCCGTCAAGGGAGTTGAGTTTGGAGCTGGTTTCGGTTACGCCGATATGAAAGGAAATCAGGCAAACGACCCTTTCAGGAACGTCAACGACAATATATGCACTTCCACTAACAACTGCGGTGGAATTTTAGGCGGAATTACTGACGGTATGCCGATAATTTTCAGGTGTGCCGTCAAGCCTACTCCGTCCATCTATCAGCTTCAGCAGACCATCAATATGCAGACTGGTGAAAATACTGAACTGCAAATCAAGGGCAGACACGACCCCGCTATCGTTCACCGTGCAAGAGTTGTCGCCGACAGCGTTACTGCTCTTGTTCTTTATGATTTACTACAAAATAAATAAAAGAGAGGATTTTTTTAATGTCAATGAATTTAGTACGGGAACTTCCCCGCCCGTCCGAAATTAAAGAGGAATACGCTGTTTCGCCTGAACTTGCAAAAATCAAGGCGGAAAGAGATGAGGAAATCAAAAGTATTTTCAGGGGTGAGACAGACAAATTTATCCTGATTATAGGTCCTTGTTCCGCCGACAGTGAAGAACCTGTTCTCGATTACATCACCCGTCTGAGAGAACTTCAGGAGAAAGTAAAGGACAAAATTTTTATTATTCCAAGAATTTACACAGGCAAGCCACGTACTACAGGTGACGGATACAAGGGTATGCTTCACCAGCCGAACCCGACCGGTATGCCCGACCTCGCAGAAGGTATCGTTGCAGTGCGCAATCTGCATATAAAGGCACTCGCCGAAACTGGTTTTACCGCTGCGGACGAAATGCTTTACCCCGAAAATTACAGTTATCTTGACGATATTCTTGCATACGTCGCTGTCGGCGCACGTTCCGTTGAAAATCAGCAGCACAGACTTGTTTCAAGCGGAGTTTCTATCCCAGTCGGAATGAAAAATCCAACAAGCGGAGATATTTCCGTCATGATGAACGCTATCACCGCCGCACAGCACGCCCACGCTTTTATCTACCGTGCAAGCGAGGCAAAAAGCGACGGTAATCCTTATGCTCATGCTATTCTCCGTGGCTACGTCAACGACAGAGGTCAGTCTTTCCCTAATTATCACTATGAGGATTTGTACAGACTTGCTCAGGTTTACGCAGAAAAAAATCTGAAAAATCCTGCGCTCATAGTCGATACAAACCACTCAAATTCAGGCAAGCAGTACATTGAACAGATACGTATTGCAAAGGAAATACTTCACAGTATGCGCCACAGCAGTGACATCAATAAACTTGTCAAAGGTCTCATGATTGAAAGCTATATTGAGGACGGTTCGCAGAAAATAGGCGAAAACATCTACGGAAAGTCGATTACAGACCCTTGTCTCGGCTGGGAAAAGTCAGAACGTCTTGTTCTGGATATTGCTGAACTTCTTTAAAATAAAACCGCTGTACCGATTTTACGGAATACAGCGGTTTTTTATTATATAATTGTAACTTTTTTCATTACCTGCGGAGTAATGGGCTTGTCCCTGAAATCAGTATCGACTGTGGCGATTTCGTCAACAATGTCCATTCCCTCAATAACCTTACCGAAAGCGGCATACTGTCCGTCAAGATAAGGAGCGTCGTCGTGCATGATAAAGAACTGCGAACCTGCGGAATTGGGGTCTTGCGCACGAGCCATAGAGAGTACGCCTCTTGTGTGCCTGAGGTCATTTTTCACGCCGTTTGCAGAAAATTCTCCCTTGATATGCCAGCCTGGTCCGCCTGTTCCGTTACCCTGAGGACAGCCGCCCTGTATCATGAAACCACTGATAACTCTGTGAAAAGTAAGACCGTCATAAAATCCGCTTTTCACGAGTTTTTCAAAGTTTTCACAGGAAATCGGAGCGATTTCGGGGTAGAGTTCAATTTTAATTTTCTTTCCGTTTTCCATTTCAATTACAACCATTTTCAAACCTCCGTTTAGTTAATTATTATAGTAAAATCATGCGGAATAGTCGGGACAGGATTACCCTCTTCATCATACTGTCCATGATTAAATCCGCCGATTGAATGAGGGTCAGTCAAATCTTTTTCATACTGCTCAATGGGTGAAAGAGTAGGTTCTTCAGTTTCCGATGTCGGAATTTCAGCAACTGTTTCTGTTGTAGTTTCAGGGAAAGCACTTGTTTCCACTGTTTCTGCCGTATCGGAAACGTCTGTTTCTTCTGTAGATACAGTCACAGTATTTTCGGAAATACCGGTCTCAGCAGTTACTGTTGCTGTTTCAGAAGTTAATTCTGTTGCGGGTTCAGGAATTGTCGTGACAGGTCTGCCGAAAATATCAAGTTCAGGCGGTTCAGTAACAGGTGCGCCCGTTTCAACAACAACGCCTGTGAGGACAGGTTCATTCTTCTGAGGCTTTTTCAGTCCGCTTGTATCAGGTTTATCCATACAGCTCCTGCAAACCATGACAATCACAAGCATGACAATAAGTCCGCAGGCTATTGCGATAAGTCTGCTGTTATTCATTCTTCTCCCTCCTCTGCCGTATGAATTTTATTATACAGCAATTTTCCGGTAAAGTCAAGCAGTTTTCACAAGTTTAAGTTCGTAGATACTTACTCTTGAGTTGTCTTTTCCGCCCATGCTGAACACTATTTCTGCATCACAGTCCGCAAGTTTGTCGGTGAACTCCGTTTCATAGGCGGATTTTGTGCCTGTTCCGACAAAAACGTCCTCAAAAATTATTTCGCCCTTATCGTTCTTTATGCAGAACGGAATTTCAGTACCTTCAGCAGTCTCAAGCTGGAAACTGAATTTATATGTTCCGTTTTTCCGTAAGCCGATATTTGAAACAACTGCCTGAACTGAACTTTCACTGCTTCCGCCTGTCACTGTCGTGATATGGTAGGACTTGTCCCAGTCGGAGAAGTAATCGGAAACCATTGCATTGTCGTCCTTTTTCAGACTGTATTCAGCTTCAGAGGCAACATCAATTCCAATCTGGTCGGACGGCATTCCCAGTGCCTGACAAATCTTGTCCGCAAGAACATATGCACTGTTCTGCTGAGTTTTTTCTGACGGGTGCCAGTCTGAACCCATACCGTCCGCCTGAGTATGAGTTGCCGACTGATAGCACATTACCCTGTCATAAGTCTTGCTGAACTCCTCAACAGCCTGTTCAATGTATGGATAAAGTTCCGTACAGCCCATAGTGCCGAGGGTGCAGATGATATAGGCATTCGGATTTTTTTCGTGGACATGATTTAAAAATTTAACATATTCTTCAGTAAATTCCGCACCTCTTGTCTCCAAATCCTTGCCGACGTAAGTATCGTCATTTGTACCAAGATTTATTACAACAACGTCTTTTTCATTGCTTTCAAAATCCCATGGAACTTTATAGTCTCCGAGTTTGCCGACGTAATCATAGTAATCAGGAACGAGACTTTCAGTTTCTCTGTCGCCGTTCTGACTGTAGCCGGAAATAATTCCGTGACCGCTGTAGCTGACCGCACTGTAATCTGCATCAAGCTGTTTTGCTGTAAGATATGCATAGGACTTCATAAAGTTCTCTGTGGAAGTCCTGAAATTCTCATACTGGTCTTTGCCCTCAACACCGTAGGCGCACGTAATACTGTCGCCGATAAATTCAATCTGCAAATCTTTCTTTGCCGTCGGAGCAACTGGGACGGGAGCGTCGGAATTTACTTTGATACTGCTAACTCCGACTGCTCCGTTGTTTGCTTCAGACAGGTGAATTACTTTGACTGTTGCTGTTCTCGATACGTCGCCCGAAAAGAGTTCGACGGTCTTTTCATTCACGCTGAGAAGTTCGTCAAGAATTATTTCGCCGTCCACGATTACTGCATAGCGTGGGCGATACTTTTCGTCGCTTTCAATAAAGCCGTCGCCGTTTATCGTTATTTCGGCAGATTTGCCCGTGACTGTAAATTCAACGGCTGAACCGCTCTGCACAAGCCACGCAATATCATCTTTATAGATGTTTCTGCCGATATATTTGACATTCTCCGCACTTACGCTGACAACCTGCTCCGCAAATTCACCAGTACCGAGAAAAGTTTTACGCATTGCAATCATATCGAAAACGTCGACTCTGCCGTCGCCGTCAACATCGTGTTCTGCTGTGATTTTTGTCTGTCCGAGAATAGCGTCACGGAGGTCTCTCAGGTCCTGTGCGGTGTACTTTCCTGCTGCCGATACAGTCATTCCTGCAATAGCCGCAGCCGACAGCACTGCGACTGCCGGTATTATAAATTTCTTCATATTTTTCCTCTCCTTATTTACTTTTTATCATCTGCAAAACCGTGTCAAGACTATCCAAATCGCCCTTGTCAATAAGATAATGCATTACCTGATTTGAATTTTCAGTAATATACTGCCTTGCTTTCGGGCTTTCATAGCATACAAAAAGATGTACGGCAAACGGAATTTTGACATCATCATCGAAAATCATATCAAGGACGTTCTCCTTTTCATGCGGTTCTTTCATGTATGCAAGTTCAAGAAAAAGTTTCTTGTAATCGGTGTCTTTACTTTCAGGCTGAGCAGAATTTTTTTTGTCTCTTTTGATTATATCTACAAAACCTCCTCCGCAATGAGTTACAATTCCTGATACTTCAAAAGGAACACTTATTTTTTTAAGATTATTGCAATTGATAAAAGCTTTTCTTTCAATATATTTCACACTATCTGGTACGTATACTTTAGTTATACTTGATTGCTTAAATGCTTTTGATGCAATTTTTATGACACCATAAGGAATGATAACTTCTTTTTTGTCATCTTCATAGTATTTTAAAAGAACTCCATCTTGAATATCAAATCCCATAAATTTTACTCTCCTTAAATTTAAATTAAAAATCCTTATCTATATTATACCATAAATTTTCATAAAGTCAAGAAAAATTTACAGACCACTGCATGAACAGCTTACAAGCATATTCCACGTAACGCAGTCTACTTTGCCATTAGGGGGCAGAGAACATATTTTCTGAAAAATCCTGACTGCATTTTCTGTCTCCTCGTTGAAATGTCCGCAGACTTTTATTTTCGGAAAATTATCATAACCCTGTCCTATGCCGTAAAGCATTGCCTGAATGATGTAAACAAGCTTACCCTCTGCACCCTTTTCGCAGACAAATTTCTCCGACGGAAATGCAGGATAAGGTCTTGGTTTCATACGCAGCATTCCTTTGTAGACTTCAACAACTTTATTCCATGTAGCAAAATCAGCCTTACCTGTTTCGCTGAGTTTGTACTCATGCTGAAATGCTTTGACTGCTTCTGCCGTCTGAGTTCCGTAAATGCCGTCCGGATTGACATTCGGGATTTTCCTGTCTATCAGTGCAATTGCATGAAGGTATCTCTGTAATTCAAGTATGTGCTGTCTTTTCTGTCTTTCTGAATAAGGCATAATCAAATCTCCTAACTTATAGTATAGCCTGGGTTCTGATACGGTCTTTTGTCAAAACCGTAGCGCAAATCGGAGTAGACCTCTGCAATAGCGTCCCATGTAACACCGCCTACAATTCCAGTCGGATTTATACCGAACTGCCTCTGGAATTCCATGACTGCCTGCTTTGTAAGTGAACCAAAATAGCCTGTATTGTTCACCGCCGGAATATTGGGATAAGTTTCGTGGATAAGCGAGAGGTATTCCTGCAAAATTTTTACATAGCTGTTGTTCTCGCCTTCTTTCAGGACAATACCAGGATAGAGTACAACTTCCGTATATTCAGGACGTACTGTTTCGACAATGCCCATGTAGGCACGGTAGATGTCATTTCTCGTCTGTCTGTCAAGCACTCCTGTCTGTGGAATGCCGAAAACTCTCTGAAATGATTTAAGTGATTTTTCTGTTTCCTCGCCGAAATACCCTGTAATCTCAACAGGCTGAACAGCCTCGTAGTAAGCACCGATAACCGCAAGAAGATATTGCAGATTTCTGACTTCAGTTCCCTGCATACCTATGCTTAAATCCTCATTATAAAGCGGAGTAACATCTTCGAGGGTGATACCCTCTGAACTGAGTTCAGCAAGTCTTTTTACACTTGTGTAAATATAAATTATCCTGTACCATGTTGCCTCGTTGACAATTCCGGTAACTTCGAGGTCGAAGACTTCCTGAAACATTTTTACCGCCTCAACGGTGGAAGTATCGAATATGCCGTCAGCCTGCGGGATTTTCGGGATTGCCGGATAGTTTACCGAAATTCTGTTCAGGAAAATCTGCATTGACTTGATATTGTTTCCTGCTGAACCATATTGCAGGGGAATGCCAGGATAAGACGGCATTGCAGATTTTACAGGTGCATCTTTCACAATATTTATATCATCTCCATAATAGTATTGCAGTATCTCATACGGCGAGAAACCGCTGTTTGCAAGGTCGACAGTCCCCCACTGTGAGAGACCTTCGCAGGTCGACGTAGTTCCGTTGCAGAATGAAGTAAAAAGCGGTTCAATACTTCCCTGCCTCTGAACATAATCATTGAAAAGTTCGTCGACAAGATAACTTATGTTCTGGAAATATTCTCTTCCGCTTATGAATTTCTGGTCATACTGAGTTGTTGCCGTTATATCAAAGTCATATCCCCGTGACCTGTACCACTCTGTATAGATACGGTTCAGTGCAAAGCTGACTATGGCGTAGATATTTGCCCGAAGTGAACTTTCAGGCCATGTCGGAAAAATTTCACTTGACGCAACGTTCTTGACATAGTCAGCAAAACTCACCGTAACATTCGGCGCACTGCTGTCTGGAGAGCCTAAATGAACAGTGATTGTTTCGGGAATAAAAGGAGTTCCTGTAAGCATAATACCTCCTTATTAAAGCTGTGGTTCCTGATTATAATAAGTAAGTGTTTCATCATCGCTGTTCATCATCAGCGGGACGGGTATCATATTGAAATTCTGGATTGAAGTAATTCCCGAAAAAACAGGAACATCAACACTTCTTGCATTGAAATATCCGTTTGCACGCACACTTATGTCAAACAGGCTGTAAGGTCTTTCAGCAGGAAAAGGAGACTGTGAATATATAATGTCGGGAGCGGGAGTTTCAAGCCTTGCTGTTGTTCCGCTGATGTCCGTAATACCCGTCGCAATAATAAGTCTGTTGCCGTCGATGACAGCAGATACTATCACATCTGCATTTTCTATCGGGAATGCCTCATGTCCTGCTCTGACGTTAACGAGGATATAGCCAGTTGAATTGCCCATTCTCTCTGCTGTGCTGTACTCTGTACCTGAAATTTCGTCATCAAGTTCCGATAAATCAGGTTCGGGAAAGCGTTCTTCAATATCATCTTCCTGCACTTCCGCAGTCTCTGAAACTTCTTCCGGAGTTTCCTGCACTTCCGCAACCTCTGAAACTTCCTCCGGAATTTCCTGCACTTCCGCAACTTCTGAAACTTTCTCCGGAATTTCCTGCACTTTCACTTCCTCGTGGACTTCTTCCGGAATATTCGTTCTCTTTCCATAAAGCCTCATCATATCTTTCTTATATTTCTCAATGTCAATCGGGTTCATTCTATCATCTCCTGCTGAATTATATTCATGAAAATTTCTGCTTATACATAAATTTTAAGAGAATTTTAAGTTTATTCTACGTTTTATATAAGATTGCCGGATTATAATTATATTATCATAACGAAAAGAGGTAATTTAATTGAACAAGCTTAAAAAATATTTTAACTGTTCCCTGCTGACTGTCTTTTCCGTCTGCATTATTCTCGCATTGTATGGACTTATTGCCAATAAAACTGCTTCCATTCCTGTTTCGTGGCTGATTATCCCGTGTGGTGCATTTATCTGCATATTTCTTGCAAAACAACTCAACAGTCTTGAAAATATTCCGATGACCTTACACCAATACAGGCGTATTTCTGCTGTTATGTGCCTGCTCCTGCTTACTGCACAGCTTATTGTTGCGTTCTTTGCCGACTTCACTCCGGTCAACGACCTCTCCTACGTCTGTACCGGAGCAAGAAATTTAATTCTTGAGAAAAATATTTCCGACGGTCTGCCCTCATATCATCAGGATTACTTTGAGGTTTACCCGAATAATCATGCGCTTTTTATTGCCGTGTATCTTCTTTACAGGATTGAATTTGAATTTACAGGGACTATGAGTGATTTTCTGCCGACCGCATTAAATCTGATTGGACTGAACGTCTCATACATACTTCTTTGCAGATGTGCGGAAATTGTTCACGAACCGTCGGAAGCCTTTGTATGCGCCGTTCGGGGAATGCTTTTCACTCCGCTTTTTACTTATACTTCTTTCTTCTATACTGATGCTATGGCTATGCCGTTTGTCATGATTTCAGCTTATCTCTGGCTGAATTACAGGAAATCACATAAAATATCACTGCTTGTTATGTGCGGTGCTTTTATTGGTATCGCCTATAAAGTGAAAGGCAGTTCCCTTGTCCTGCTTGTTGCCATATTCATTGATATGGCGTTCAGTAAGCCGAAAATCAGGGACTTCATTGCAGTATCACTTCCATGCGGTATCGTATGCAGATTTATTTCTGAAACTGCACTGAAAATCCTGCATATAAGTCATGAAACTATCAGGGAAAAGAGTTTTCCGCTTATTCATTGGGTGATGATGAGTGCGGACGGCAGAGGCGGATATAATCAGGCGGACTTCTTCTTCACTCAGGCTTCCGCCGATAAAGTATCGGACGACTTAGCAAGACTTGCCGGCAAACTCAGTTCTCAGGGTTTCGGCGGATTTCTTCTGCATATTGCCGGTAAAATCGCATATACATGGGAGAACTGCTCTTTTATGGCTGGATATTACTACAATGACAGCTTTTCTTCGGGGATATTCCATACAACAGCTTTTCTCTGCCATTTCACCCTGCTTTTCTCCGTCCTTATGGGAATAAAAAAAGCCGGCGACAGAACATTTCTGTTCAGGCTGTGCCTTTTCGGAATGATTATTTTTCTGCTGATATGGGAAACACGGTGCAGATACCTTGTAAGTTTCTTTCCGCTGTTTCTGCTTATATAATAAACAAAAATCCCTGACTGTTAAAGTCGGGGATTTCTGCTTGGGTGGTGGAATATATCCTAATTGCTGGTAGATTTCATATTTATTCTGGTGAAATGGTTAACATATTCACTTTATTGAGTGCCGTTAGTGTCGATATTTTGTATTTTCTATAAAGTATTCTAAATTTTTTTTTTTAGAGAAAAGGGTTGGAAAATAGTAATTATCGGCACTATCGACACTATTTTTTAATATAATTAATTATTTATCTTTCCATTACTGATTTCTACGGACGATTTTATAATAAATTCTTGCGGTGAGCAGATAGATAATTCCGTAGATGACTGCAAAGACCGCAAAACTTCCAACCGTACAGATAATATAGAGTTTTACATTATTTAACTGCATCATGGCAAGTATCTTCTTCACAAGCGGAAATGCAAATGCAGTGTGTATTCCTGCGGTAATCAGAGGCAGGAAAAATACTGTAAGCACCTGAGAATGAATGGACTTCCTGACTTCCTGTTCCGTCATGCCCACTTTCTGCATGATTTCAAAACGTTTCTTGTCGTCATAGCCCTCTGAAATCTGCTTATAGTAGATGATGAGTACAGCGGCAATGGTAAACAGTACGCTCAGGAACATTCCGAGAAAGAAAATTCCGCCGTACAAGCCGTATGCACTGCTTCGTTCGTTTTCACGGCACTCCGTATAGTACGAAATATTGTTCTCCTCAACATATTTTTCCATTTTATCCCATGATTTATCATAAAGTCTGATTTGCGCTTCTGCGTCGCCGTCAGTATTAATCTGACAGTGAGCGACTATGTGACTTGACGCTCCGCCATAGACTTCTGCCTGTCCTTTCTGTAAATCCTCTATTACCGACATATCCTTGACAACTATTCCGAAAGTTGATACAATATCCGCCGACATCAGACCGTCGTTTATATAGTTGTCAGTATGTTCAACTATATTGTAAGTTTTGCCGAAAAGTCTGAAACTGTCATTTTTGTATTCTGTACGGTTAGTCCAGAAGATGACTTCGTTTTCTGCGAGTTCAACAGGTTTGCCGATATATTCTGAATAGTCTCCGGCAGTAATGAAGTTGAGATTATAGACATATTCAAGCATACTCATATCATCAGTGTCACTGCTCAGGCGGAATTCGTCACCGCCCTCATAGATTGCACTGAACTGGAGACTTGAATAAACAATCTCGTCCGTTATTTTTATATTTTCCTCTTCTGCCGTTTCATGTACAATGTCAACAATTCCCTGATATTTTTCTTCGTCAGGATGATATGCGTTAAATTCAATCTGATATGGGTAACGCTGTAAAATAATATCCTCAACGCCGATTACCATTGAAACAGTAGGCGAAACGGTAGTGAGTACCATAGTCGAGAGTATGCAGATATTCGCAAGTCCGACGGCGTTCTGTTTCATGCGGTACATCATACCCGAAACGCTGATAAAGTGATTTGTTTTATAGTAATATCTTTTGTTCGCTTTTAATATCTTTAATAATGATATACTTCCTGCCGTAAAGAGAAGATATGTTCCGATTATTACAAGTACTACGGCTACAAAGAACAGAGTGAGGGCGTTCAGCGGATTTTTTACCGTAACAGCGATGTAATAGGCTGTTCCAAGGCATATAACTCCCAGTAAAGCAAGAAGCCACTTTGCTTTCGGTTCTTTTTCACCGGTATTTCCGCCCCTGAGAAGTTCAATCGGCTTTGAAAGATGTATCATGCGCATGGAGTTCAGGAATATCAGAAAAAACAGTATTCCGAAAAGCAGAAGAGTATTAAGTATCACGTCTTTTGAGATGTAAAATCCGAGTGATACTTCCGCATTTATAAGTTTCAGCAGTATAAGATACATCAGCTTGTCAAAAAGTATTCCCACACCAAGTCCGCAGACAAAGCTGATAAGTGCAACGAAAAAACTCTCATAGCCGATTACTTTTGCAATATGTCTTTTTTCCATTCCGAGAATGTTGAAAAGTCCGAACTCTTTCTTGCGGTTTTTCATTAGGAAACTGTTCGTATAAAACAGGAATATGCAGGCAAAAATTGCAATGACATAGTTGCCGAGACCAAGTATTTCCGGTATGGCATAACCGCCCGGTATATGTTCAAACCCGTCGTTCATGGAAAGCGACTTCATGATGTAGTACATTGCAATCGTCAGAACGCAGGTGATTATATACGGAACATAAGTTCTTGAGTTTTTCCTGATATTCGTCAATGCAAGTTTCGGGTAAAGGCTCATTCAGGTTCACCGTCCTTTGCAATGAGTGTAAGCGTATCGGAAATTTTCTGATACATCTCCTCATTGGTACAGCCCCCACGGTAAATCTGGTGGAACACTTCGCCGTCCTTTATGAACATAACACGTCCCGCACGGCTTGCCGCCCTTGACGAATGAGTTACCATGAGAATTGTCTGTCCCGATTTGTTTATGTCGGCGAAAACATTCAGCAGACTGTCCGTCGATTTGCTGTCAAGTGCGCCTGTAGGCTCGTCCGCAAGTATCAGCTTCGGACGTGTAATAATCGCCCTCGCAACCGCCGCACGCTGTTTCTGTCCGCCTGATACCTCATAAGGAAATTTATTCAGCAGTTCCGTTATGCCGAGCATTTTCGCTATCGGTTTCAGACGGTAGTCCATTTCGGCGTACTTCTTGCCCGACAGCACCAGTGGAAGAAATATATTATCCCGAAGGCTGAAAGTATCAAGCAGATTGAAGTCCTGAAAGACAAATCCGAGGTTGTCCCTGCGGAATGCTGAGAGTTCCTTTTCCTTAATCTTCGCAAGACTTTTGCCGTGCAGAATAACATCACCATTAGTAGGCTTATCCAGCGCCGCCAGTATATTGAGCAGCGTTGTTTTTCCAGAACCTGACTCACCCATGATTGCAACATATTCGCCCTCCTCAACGGAAAAATTTACGTTTGTAAGCGCACGGACCTGATTGCCCGTGAAACGTGTCGTGTAAACTTTTTCAAGGCTTTTCACCTCTAAAACTGACATATTATCAATCTCCTTTCCTGATGATATTATCATAGCACAAAAGCCGAAAATGCAACATCGATTTATGTTACATTCCGGCTGTTTTATGTGACATTTTTGTCACATTATTCAATATCAAGCTTTTTGTGGGACAGGTCGATATAAAATTCCGTACCCTTGCCGACTTCCGACTTCACAGAAAGTTTATGACCTAATTTATCCGCAGAACGTTTGCAGAGATACAAGCCAAGCCCCGTGGACTTCCTGTCACGCCGTCCGCTCATGCCCGTATAGCCTTTCTCGAAAATACGTGGCAGGTCTTCGGGTGAAATTCCTATTCCCGTATCGGCTACAGTAAGAATATTATCGGCAAAAGTCAGAGTAACCGTGCCTTTTATTGTGTACTTCACAGCATTTGAGAGAAGCTGTTCTATAATAAACAGAAGCCACTTTTCGTCCGTCAGGACTTCCGCAGAAACAGGAACATATACAAGACGTATTTTTCTGCCGATAAACTGAGGTGCATAGCGGTGGACTGCCCTTTTCACTATGCTGTCAATATTGTATCTGCCTATTACGAAGTCAGTCGAGGTACTGTCAAGCCGGAGATAATACAGAGCCATTTCCGCATACTGTTCAATCCTGAAAAGTTCGGAAAGAAGTACTCTGTTTTCGTCCGTATCTTCCGATTGAAGTATCATCTGCATAGCGGAAATCGGCGTTTTTATCTGATGTACCCACACTGTGAAATATTCCATACTGTCCTGCTGAATATTTTTCAGATGAGTTATATTATCATTGCTTATCTCACTTAGTTTAGTAATGATTTCCTGTAAAATCTCCTGACATGGATTTTCAGGAAAAGGCAGTTCCTCAATCATAAACGGCAGATTTGCATAAATATCCTCAAGAAGTGAGTGCCTCTTTTTAAAACTTACAAAACCTGCAATAATGCCTCCTGCTCCTATGGCGGAACACAGCAGAAAAGCGTACAATACAGCTTCGGTAGTTATATCGTACATTATCAGAATTACTGCAAATATCGCCGAAAAAATCAGGAAAAAAAGTGCAGTGTATCTGTATTGGCAGATATATTTAAAAAACAGTTTCATTCTATTATATACCCTGCTCCCACTTTAGTTTTTATGAAGTCGCAAAGTCCGATTTTTTCGAGCTTCCTGCGCAGACGGGTAACATTGACAGTAAGCGTATTCTCCTCAACATAGCAGTCAATCTGCCACAGTTTCATCATGAGTGTATCACGGCTGACAACTTTTCCTCTGTTCTCCATGAGTGTCTGCATAATCCTGAAGTCATTCTTTGTGAGTTCGATAGTCTTCTCTTTATAAGTCAGTGTAGTGTCATTCAGATTAAGCACAACTCCGCCATGCTCCAGCACCGGAATTTTACTTCCCATATCATAGGTACGGCGGAGCATTGCCTGAATTTTTGCGGTCATCACGTTCAGGTCTACGGGCTTTGAAATGAAATCATCACCACCCATATTCATTGCCATAACGATATTCATATTATCAGAAGCAGACGATATAAATATTATGGGTATTTCTGATATACGGCGGATTTCACTGCACCAGTGATAGCCGTTATAAAACGGAAGCATTATATCCATGAGTGCTATATGCGGGTCAAACGATACAAATTCGCTGAGAATATCGTGAAAGCATTCCGCACATTTAACGTCATATCCCCAGTTTTCAAGCTGTCTCTTCATAAGTTCTGCCATTGTCAGATTATCTTCCACTATCATTATTCTGTACACAGCAAATCAGTCCCTTCTGTTGATAGATTTCTTTTTAATTATACAACATTACGGGGAAAAAATCAATATGTCATGAATACGATGTCCGCACACCAAAAATAAAATTATCTTGAAATTTGTATGCCTGCACAAAAAAACGGAGCAGAATTTGTATAATCTGCTCCGTATTTTTTATTTTATTATTTAAGCGGAATATCTTTCAGACTTAACTGTTTTGCCTCAATCTTCTGAATGACAATAGCGTCTGAACCTGTAATGCCTTTATTTCCGTCAATATCTGCATTGACAAGACCCTCAGCGGAAAGCCCGTATCTGTCTTCATTGCCGATATGCTGAATGATAGCAGTTGCGTCAGCGAGGTCAACAGTACCGTCACAGTTAGCATCGCCCCAGAGAACAGAAGTATCATCACCGCCGGCGGAAGTGCCGTCGGGTTCAGTACCCCAGACAAGCTTATCGTCCGCATAAAGAGTAATTTTGTCAGTGATAGCAGCAGCGTCGTTGTCGTCCTCAAAACTTACGAGGTCGGCATAGCTGTAGTCGTTTGCGGAATCCCATACAGTATCATAAGTTTCGGGGTTCATTTTGTTGAGAAGTCCGAACTGATATACACGGCTTCCGTAGAAGTCGCAGTTCTGCCATGAAATCTCAACATAATATGTACCGTTATCGTCATACTTTACGGGTTCGGAGATAAGAGCCTGATTTTTGCCGTCCGTGAAACTCTTTTCCTGGTCGTAGTCGATACGTGTTTCAATGAAACTTATGTCCTCACCTTCAGCAAGCTGTTCACTTATATTGAAATAGTATCTTGCTTTGAGATTGCTTTCAAATTTCGGCGGATTGACTGTTCTGTTGTGGACAACAATTTTAATCTGCATTCCTGCATCATTTTCCTGAGCTTTGCCTGCTGAAATATACAGCCCCGTCGGAAGAGGATTGCCGTTCTCGTCAACCTGTTCATAACCTGCGGCATTTTCAGACATATCAAAGTCAGGCTTTACATAGTTTTCTGTTTCGTATTCCTTACCCTCTGCACCGTAGAAATGGTACAGACCTGCAAGGTCACCGCAAAGGCCTGCGTTATAGTCGTCCGTAACTTCGTTGTATATATAGTCTTTAGTAATATCGCTGTGGAAGTCATTGAGGTCAGGACCGCCTACCAGTGCGCCCCAGAGTGTATGTACCTGAGTTGTCGGGTCGTCCATACTCTGAGTAGGCGAGCAGTGCGACGAACGGTGATGAGGCTGAGAAGCGTAGTTCTTGTCGTAACCGACAATATAGGAATAACCCATAGGATTATCGCCGAGAATATATTCCATCTGGTCTTTTGCCCATTCAGCAAAAATAAGGTCGCCTGTTTCCTTTGCGTAAACCATAGCCTGCAAACCCGCAGCAGTATTGTATCTTGCGCTTCCGTAACCTGAAACGACTGCATAACCCTCAGGTGACTTTGCAATGAAGTTGCCGTCAGTTTCGGGCAAATCGGGAATAGTTGCAGGGTCAATGGTCTGATTCCAGATTAAATCGTCCATACCGAAATACTTGTGAGTTGAAGTAGGCACATAGTAATCGGCAGTTTTAGCAGTTTCCTCGTCAACACCCGACCAGAACTCCAGATTCCAGCGGAAGATATACCAGTCACGGGCAGTATTCGTCACGGGAGCAAGTTTTGCGAAAACTCCGCCCCATACGGTATCCCAGCAGTGTACCCATATATTCTGCCAGCAGTTGCCCGTATCGGTCATGATACGCTTGAGATAGCCGGTGTATGGGTGTGCGCCCTTGTCGTTTGTAATAGTCTCGTCTACGGCGATAATATCGTTGATGTAGTCGTAATTTTCGGTGCAGTAGTAAAGCCAGACAGCAGCCCATGCGAGTTCGTCGTAATCGTAGCTTGACGTATAGAAACCGCCGTCGTAGCCGAGACTTGTTGCCGTCGGAGTTGTACCGATTTCCCAGTCTTCCGTGTGAGTTTCAACGGCGAAATTATAGAGTGCAACTGCATAATCAAGATTTTTCTGAGCATATTCAGGGTCAGTGTCCTTGAAATTCAGGTAATTCACTGCAAGGGAAGCTGCTGCTCCTGCACACTGGTCGGAGGCAGGCATTTCAGCAGTAGCAAAATAAGCAGGTCTTTTCACTCCGCACGAAGATGACGCAACGAAAGTTCCGTCAACCTGCAATTCAGGCGGACACCAGTAGTTATGGTCATTGTTGCCCTCGCCGACCTGATAGCAGTATGCAACAACTTTTCCGTCGTCATCAAGGAAAGTAGCTTTCATAAAGTAGTCGTTAATCCAGCGGAGTTCGTCCTCAACGTGTTTGTCAAGACCTGTTTCCTGATAAGCCTCACGGAACTCATAATATCCCCAGCCGATAGTTGAGGCGGAATAACTTCCGGGAAGACCGAATTTAACATGGTCGCCTGCATCGTGCCAGCCGCCCGTTAAATCAACAGTACCGTTGCCGTCGGGGTCGAGGTACTTTCTGTTAGCTTCGATAAATTCGTCGGACATATTAACACCGACATAAAGCCCGTCAGCTTCACTTGCACCGCCGTCTCCTTTACCGTCATAATCGCCGAGGCCATCATCTTTTCCGTCGTCATCACCGCTGTCACCCTTATTGACGGAGGGCATGGGTGTCATAGGCTGGAGCGGGATTTCAGCGTCCTTGACATGACAATCATCACGCCATGAATAATAGCCGTCCTCTCCTACTTCGTCACCGCATTTGTTTGCGTCATAAAAGCAAAGTGCAAGCTGTAAAGCTTCCGCATAGTTATGGTAATTATTCGGCTCATCTGTGATTACAGCACCGTTTGCAGTGAGAGCGGTGTTGGTAAGAAGAAGTGCCGCTGCCGAAATGCAGGCAGAAATTTTCCTGAAATTCATGTGGATTTCCTTTCTAATCAATCAGACCTTTTTCCTTAAGTCTGTCGAATACGATATTATAGCCGTCGTTTCCGTCTCTGAGTGAACGGTTAACCCTGCTGATTGTAGCCGTACTTGCCCCTGTTTCGCTCACGATACTGTTATACACACGATGTTCATTCAGCTGTTTTGCAACCTGAAGTCGCTGTGCAAATGATTTCAGTTCAATGCTTGTGCAGAGGTCATCAAAGAATTTATAGCAGTCTTCAACGGTTTCAAGAGTGAGTACAGCCTCAAATAATAAATCCATGCTTTCGCTTTTTATTTTGTTAATCATGATAATAAACTCCAATCAATTATAAAAAGTATTTATAATTATTTTATCACATTAATCTGTAAAAGTAAAGTATATTTTTAAAATTTTATGGTCTGCCATACACCTTTAGTATATGATAACACAAAATAAACAGTTTGTAAAGAGAAAATATGAAAAAAATGTAAATTTGTGAATTATGAATAATATAAACATTACTTTATGTGCTATTTGACAAAATATTTTTCTGTGCTATAATATATAGGGTGATTTTTATGTTTAAATATACATTCAATAACAAGAGATACCACACTCTCAATTATTATTTTCTGAACAATTTCGGGCGGAAATTATATAAGGCAGTTATCGACTGCGGACTTACCTGTCCGAATATCGACGGAACAAAGGGCTGTGGTGGCTGTATCTTCTGCGACGGCGGAAGCGGATATTTTACTGACGGCAGTATCAGCATTACGGAACAGCTTAAATCAGAAAAAGAACGTATTTTCCGCAAAAACGGTGAAGTCCCGATTACTGCGTATTTTCAGGCAAATACAAATACATATGCTCCTGCTGAAAAACTAAGGGAGATTTATAATCAGGCACTTTCTTTTTCCGGTATTGCAGGAATTTCAATCGGTACAAGGGCGGACTGTCTTACTGATGATGTAATTAATCTGCTTTGCGAGATAAACTCACGCACAAACCTCACTGTTGAACTCGGTATGCAGACAGTCCACGAAAAGACAATTGATTTAATTAACAGGTGCTGTACTCATGCGGAATTTCTTGAAGGCTATAATAAGTTAAAAGAAAAAAATATCCGTGTATGCCTGCATATAATAAACGGTCTGCCGTATGAAACAAAAGAAATGATGCTTGAAACTGCACGGCAGACTGCCCTGCTTCGTCCCGACGGACTTAAAATACAGATGCTCCATGTAATAAGAGGTACAAAGCTCGCTGATATGTATGAAGACGGCGGAATATCTCTCCTGAGCCGTGAGGAATACATTGATATTGTCGTGAGACAGCTTGAACTGCTTCCGCCTGAAACGGTCATAGAACGCATAACAGGCGACGGCGATAAAAGTAAGCTGATTGCTCCCGACTGGAGCAGAAATAAAATTGCTGTGTTAGGCGGTATAGACAAAGAATTAGCCGTCCGTGACACATATCAGGGACGGCTGTATATTCAGGATTTCTTATAACTTTTTGTGTTCAGCGCACGGATTGAATTGAGTATCAGGAGCATTGCAACTCCCGAATCCGCAAATACTGCAAGCCACATATTCGTGTGACCGATTAATCCGAGAATAAGTACAACTGCTTTTACAGCGAGTGCAAAAATGATGTTCTGACAGGATATGCGGAACGTTTTGTCTGCGATTTTCTTTGCTGTAACTATTGAACTTGGTTCGCTGTTCATGAATACTGCGTCGGAGGCTTCAAGTGCGAGGTCTGAACCTGACTGCATTGCTCCGCCTATATCTGCTCCGGCAAGCACGGGTGCATCATTTATACCGTCGCCGACAAACATTACAGCACCTTTTTCGCTCCTTATTCTGTTTAGTTCCTTCAGTTTATCATCAGGCATAAGACCGCCTTTTGCGAAGTCCACACCGATTTCATTGCCTACTGCCTTTGCGTTTTCGGGCTTGTCACCTGTAAGCATAGCTGTATAAATTCCCATTGATTTGAGTTCAGCAACAGCCTCAGCAGACGACTGCTTTATGCTGTCGGAAACAATAATTCTTCCCTCTGCCCTGCCGTTTACTGCAACATATACAACACTTCCTGCTGAGACTTTCGGCATATCGGGTAAGGCGATATTTTTTTCGCTCATGAGTTTTTCATTTCCGCAGAGAACAGTATTTCCGCCGATTTCCGCATATACTCCACGACCTGCAAGTTCGCCTGATTTATCGGGTTCAGCAAGTTTAAGTCCTTTTGATTTGCATTCAGCCGTGATACTTTCAGCAACAGGGTGGGAGGAAATCTGTTCACAGCTTCCGCAAATCTGCATAAGTTCATTTTCCGTAAGTTTTCCGCAGGTTTTTATATCAGTAACTTTAAAACTTCCGTTTGTGAGAGTACCCGTTTTGTCAAAGATAATTGACTTTACTTTTGCAAGTGCCTCAATAGAATTTCCGCCTTTGAAGAGAATACCAAGCTTTGACGATGCGCCTATTCCGGAAAAATATGCAAGAGGTACGCTGAGAACCAGTGCGCACGGACAGCTTATTACAAGGAATGTGAGTGCGGAATAAATCCATTTATGCGGATTATGCGTGATTACTGAACCGATAACGGCAGTAAGTACGGCAGCTGCAATGACAATCGGTGTATACACTTTAGAAAAACGTGTGATAAATCTGTCGATTTCGGGCTTTTCCGCCGAAGCGTCCTCAACAGCACGGGCAATTTTGGCAATCATCGAATTATCAGCCAGTGCAGTAGCCCTGACCGTGAAAGTCTCCGCAAGATTGATACAGCCTGACATTACGCTGTCTCCTGCGTGGACTGCAACAGGAACAGGCTCGCCGTTTATTGCCGACGTATCAATTCTTGAAATACCTGTCTCAACTATGCCGTCAGCGGCAATGCGCTCACCTGTCTTTATACGCATTATATCGCCGATTTCTATATCGTCGGCATCAATGCTGACAAATTTGTCGTTGCGGAGTACCTCTGCTTTATCGACTTTCAGTTTTGAAACGTCCGTGATAGCCTTTCTGCTGCGTGATACTGCGTAATCCTCAAAGAGTTCGCCTATTTTAAAGAAGAGTACAACTCCGACTGCTTCCGAGTATTCGCCGAGAATGAACGCACCGATTGTTGCAACTGTCATGAGGAAATTTTCGTCAAAGAAATTTCCGACACGGATATTTCTGAATGTTGCTATGATTATATTGTAACCCAGCATGAGATAAGCGACGATAAAGAGTGCAAGTGATACGGGGGCAAAATCCACAGTGTGATGTACAATCAGGGCAACGGCAAATAATATAACTCCAGCCATGAGAGTAATTATTTCTTTTTTTCCGTTTTCACCGTGTTCGTGCGTATGCTCGTGCTGGTGTTCATGTTCGTGTTCATGATGATGTTCGTGACCACAACAACAGTCCCCGTCATGATGTTCATGATGATGTTCGTGGTGATGTTCGTGACAGCAGTCCCCGTCGTGATGTTCGTGGTGATGTTCATGATGTTTCCCGTCGGGTTCAGCAATTACAACACCTGCTTCAATCTTTCCTGCAAGTTCATTCATTCTGCCAAGAAGTTCACTTGTGATATTTCCCCTGACTTTTATCTTCCTCATCGGGAAATTCAGATTAGCGTCCTCAACACCGTCAAGTTTCCTGATAGCCTCTTCAATCTTTCCGCCACAGTGCGCACAGCCGAGATTATGTATTTCGTAAGTTTTTTCCATATTATCACTCCTTCTGTCAACATATGAACGATTGTTCATATGTTGATATTATCATATCATATATTTCTCATTTTGTCAAGTACTTTTTTGAAAATTATTGAAAAAAATATTATTCTGTGCTATAATATATAATAAATTAGCTCAGGGCCGGAAGTTAACCTGATTTAACAGAAAAATATTATACAGAGGTGGTGGCGGTACGATTTTTAATACTCTTGCTCAGAACGACATTTCGGAACAGGAAGACGGAACAGTCAACAGGCTTATTTCAACCTGCTCCGTATCCAAAGAAAGCCTGAGTACACTATATAATATGTTCAGAAAAAGTGTGTTTGCCGTCGCATACAGCATTACATCAGACTATCAGCTTGCGGAAGACTGTGTTGCCGAAACTTTTATCAGACTTGCACAAATCAGGAATTTCAATGCTTCAAAAGGCGACGGTAAGGGATTTATTCACAAAGTTGCACGGAATGTTGCACTTGAAATCCGCCGAAGTCACCATAAGGACATTGACAACGTATATATATCAAATTACGGCGAGACGGACTGCACTGTCGAAAACAGCATTTTTCTTAATGAACTTCTCTCCTGTCTCAATGACAAGCAAAGGCAGATTGTTGTTATGCGGTGCTGTAGTGAACTCACTTTCAGGGAAATCGCAAAAATCATGAAATGCCCTGAAACAACGGTGAAATCAAGGTACAAAAAGGCTATAGCTATATTACAGGAAAAGGCAGGTGTTGACATTGAAAAACGAAAATAACAGCGTTGAGAAGCTTCTGAGAGACAAAATGGACGAACTCGCCGGTTCTGTTGACTGTTTCGACAGAATTTCCGCAAAAGTCTTTCCTGAAAAAGACACGGATTTTTCCGAAAACGGATTTACCGTAAGCGACCTTGAAAACGTCACAGCAAAGGTAAAGAGGACGAATATTATAAGGTGGACGGCATTTGCCGCAGCCGCTGTTGTCTGCATTGCTGTAATTCCGCAGACAAGCCTGATAAACAATATATTTTCCAATATCGGTTCTGTCAAAAAAAATTACGAAAGTCTCATAGCAGAAATCGACACTGAAACAAAAAACGGCGGTTATTTAACCGCTGACTATCCTCTCAGCTACTATATACAGAATGATGTGCTTGTCACTCCGCTTTTTGCCTGTCCTTTTGAAGACTGCGGAAAAGAAGACGCAAACGTCCGGATATACACACGCCTGATTAATGGTTTATATACCAATCAGGTCTATGCTGTTGAATACGTCGGCACTTTTTCGGAAGATAATATTATTGCCGTCGCAAAATCAGAATATACGTTCTCTGCTGAAGATGTTGAATTTGCAGAACAGTTCAGCATTGACGATTTTACGGAATATCCCTGCGCTGATACAGTCTCGCAGAATTTCAGTACAAATCCCGACGGACTTTTTACTGATAACGAAAATAATGCAGTTTCGCTTGCTTCTTTTGTAAACTTTTCGCTGATAAAATACGACGGTGGAGTTATACCCGTATCAAGCACGGTACTCTACGGACACGAGACTATGAACGACGAACAATATTTCTATGATATTATCAGTCTTTCGGAAAACAATGAAATTCAGATTACTGAACGTGACAAGGCATGGGAGACATCTGTTTACTTCAACGGAAACAACGCTATGCCGGACGGAAATCATTCCATATTTTCAGAAAAGGATTTGTTCAGCAGCAGTCCGGAAGTACTCTCTGAATGTTCATTTGTATCTCCTTTCACGGACGGCTATACAAAAGAGAGTATGGACGAAATAATAAGCCTTTATAATGACAAATCGGGAAGCAGACTTAGTGCCATTATAGTTCCGCCGGACAATATCCAGCTTTTCACAACCTACCTGTACTTCTCTCAGGAAAACGGTGAAACGTCAGTCTTTGTAAAATCGACAAAAGGCTTTTATAAGAATTATATGTATGACACTCTTCCAGACGAAATCGGGATTGAGGAATACAGACAGATGATTTTGGAAATGCAGAAATATACTGAATAAGATAAGAAAAAGCCACTCGCATTGAGTGGCTTTGCTTGTTTTAATCAAGAAGTGTGCCTGTGATTTCCTGTTCTCTCCTGATTTTCTTTGAAGTAGTTTTTGTGAACTCAACATCACGTATTCTCAGACATCTTACAGCCTTTGCAGTTGAAACAGTTCTGTTGATTTCCGCAACGTGATTTCTGAAAAGTTCCTCTGTTTTCTCTCTGCCGTTCGCCTCAAGGAATTCCTGATTGGGATAGATTTCAGCAGTAATCATGCCGTCCTCTGCATATACAAGAACTTCCGAAAGCCAGTCAAGACCAGAAAATTTGTTCTCAAGCTCCTCAGGGGAAACGTTTTCGCCATTGCTCAGGATAATGAGATTTTTCTTTCTGCCAGTGATGTAAAGATGATTTGTATTGTCAACGTAACCCAAATCGCCCGTCCTGAGCCAGCCGTCCTCTGTGAGTGCTTCCGCTGTAGCTTCCGGATTTTTATAGTAGCCTGCCATTACCGACGGACTTTTCGCCCATATTTCGCCGTCCACTATTCTGATTTCACAGCCGTTGACGATAGTTCCTATACTTCCTGCATTTGTATCATCAAGATGAGCCGTTGCAATTCTTGGCGAACATTCAGTCATGCCATAGCCCTGAGCAATCGGTATTCCGAAATTTCTGTAAGCCTCTGCAAGTTTCGGATTGAGATAAGCACCGCCGCTGTAAATTCCCCTGAGATTTCCGCCGAAAACAGCCTTTGCGACTTCTTTTATATCAAGCGACGGGTCTGCATCGACTGCTGATTTGATTTTTCTGTAGATAGTCTCTGCAATCATCGGGACAAGAAGCATAAGAGTAGGTTTGAAGAATTTCAGATTTTGTGCAATATGCATCATGCTGTCGTTTACGCATACAGTCGTGCCGTATCTCAGTCCGAGCAGAATATCGCAGGTAAAACAGTATACATGGTGAATGGGCAGAACGGAAAGTAGTACGTCGTCGGGATTACTTTCGTTTTCCTGACACATTGTATTGTCAATAAGGTTTCTGTGGCGGAGCATAACTCCCTTGCTCAGACCTGTTGTTCCCGATGTGAAAAGTATAGCGCAGATACTTTCAGGGTCAAGCGGTTTCCACTCCATAGGCTCATAATCCGCAAGAATTGTTTCACCGTCAAGTTCCTGCAACGGAACAAACGTTTTCACCTGCGGACAGCTTTCCTTTACAGCGTCGAGCATTGCCGAAAATTTCTTGTCAAAGAATAAAATCTCTGTGTCTGAACGCCTTAAATGGTCACATAAATCGGCTTCCTTCATCTGTGCGTCAAGCGGAACTACTACATTGCCACTGCATGAAACACCGAAATATGCGGTAAGATATGCACTTGATGTTGCACCGATAATTGCCGCATGGATTATTCTGCCCTGTGCCTTTTCTGCAACAAAACTGCTTAACCTCTTCGCTCTTTCGCAAAGCTGCCTGAATGAAGTCTCAATGACTTCCTTTCCTTTTCTTTCTTTAAGAAATGCCTTACCGCCGTAAAGTTCAGCTGATTTCACGAGCAAATCCTGTAAAGTCTTTATATTTTCTTTAGTCATAATTTTACCTCAGTCCTTGAGTTTATTGATGTATGCGACAGCCTCACCGACTGTTGAGAGTGAGAGAACGTCCTCTTCTTCAACAGTGATTTCAAAAGTTTCTTCAACCTCGCCGAGAAAACTCATGAAATCATAGGAATTGAATTTCAAATCCTCAATAAAGCGTGAGTTTTCAGTAATTGCGCTTTCCTCAACGTCCACATAGTTCATGATGATTTCTTTAATCTGCTCAAGCATAATAATAATCTCCTTTAATTTTTAATTAATGAACGATAATGAACTATAACAGCCAAAAACATACCTTTATTTTATTTTTATTTTCTTTTATAAGAGAAGTAAGAAAAATAAGAATATGGTTCATTATGGTTCATTGTCATAGTCAAATCATATCAAGAATTTCACCGATAGTCCTGCTGCTGTTCTCAATGCCTCTGAAAAGCACACGGCAGAGATAGTAATAGAAGTATTCCATTTCATAATCAGTAACGGCGGCTTTCTGATACTCAAAATTGAAGTTCAGACCGTTGTCTTCAACCCGATGCATAACAGTAAGATAAAGAGGCTGAGCTGCAACGCCGTTTGTATACCAGAAACTCTTATAGGGAATATCAGGTATTCTGTCAGCATCTTCCTGTTTCATTGACATAGGCTGATAAGTCAGGCTGAGACTTTCATAGGTCTTGCCCATAGTACCCCAGTAGTTAGCAGACATCATCATCTGTGCGACACTGTCATAGTTTGCATGACGGAAGATTGCGTTCTGCTTCTCCTGATACATTCTGAGACCCTCAATGAAAGTCATATCCGGAGACATGATAGTACGGATAGGGAAGAAATGTATTCTTGTTCCGCCTGAACGCTTTTCAAGAAGAGTACCACGTCTTGCAACACAGGTTTTCAGCGATACGTCCTGCTCGTCGTTGTTGAACTTTGAAAGAACTGTTCTAAGTCCCATAAGGAGCAGGCAGACAACGGGTACATGATTTTCTTCACAGAATTTCATAAGGCGGTCGGACGGTTCTTTTTCAAGTCTGAATACAGAAATAGATGCGTCCATGTTCGTTATCTTATTTGCTGCTGCACGGAGATTTGGATTGTTTTCCTCACGTCTCTGAGTAATAAGTTTGCCCATACCATTGAAATCAGTGAAAATGGGCTCGCTTTCTGCAACTATTTCCTGCCAGAACTTTTCGTCTTTCTGTCTTGCAGGAGAATTTGCCTCATAAGCAAGGTCTTTTTTCAGGCACTTTATATATGACTGCATAGGCTTCGGATATTCCGTGCCGTAACGCTTATTGCAGTAAATCTGGAGAACATCTGAATAGAAAGTGATGATTGAACTGGAGTCCATTGTCATATGGTCAACCTTGCTGTAGATACCGTTGTAACCGTTCGGAAGTTTAATCATCTTAATGAGGTTCATAGGCGAATTAAATCTCTCAAAAGGTATTGCAGTCCATTTACGCATTTCGTCATGAGCATCCTCTTCATTCCAGTTTGAAAAATCGACAAATTCGATGTCTCTGTCGTCAAAAGGCACAAGATACTGATAAACGTCGCCGTTTTCGTCCTGCAAAAATCTGAGGCGCATACTGTCAAGCCTGTTCACAGCCTCTTTTATAGACTGTTTCAGAAGACCGAAATCCGTTTCCTGCTGAATGTACAGTCCTGTACCGATATTCAGCAGCTGGTGGAAAGGACAGGTCATTCTTGAAAAATTATGAATGCGCTGTGCAGCTGTCAGCGGATAAGTTTCAAGTTTTACGCCGTTTACAATAAATTCTTTCATTTTTTTCTCCTTATTCCTCAGGAATATATTTGTTTATAAAATCTGTTTCGGTATTCTCATAAAGTGCATTGTCTTCGTATGCGCTTGCGCCGTGACCTGCATCCCTGACAACGAGTATTTCTTTCGGTGCTTTGCAGGCGGAGTAGTTCTCATAAACCATTTCCGTCGGAACAAATTTATCTTCTGCTCCGTGAATGAAAAGAACGGGACATCTGTTCACTTCCATAGCAGTGAGCGTTGAATAATCATTGAAGCCGTAACCAGCTTTTTTCCTGCACATAGCCGAATTGATGTTCATGACAGGAAATTCGGGAAGATGATAGTCACGTTTCAGAATATGGGCGAATACGTCATGCGGAGAAGTGAATGCACAGTCACTTATGATTGCCTTGACGTTATCGGGAAAATCAGGCAGTCCCGATGCCATAAGCACAGTAGTTGCGCCCATTGATGTGCCGTGAAGGAGTATTCTCACGTCCTTGCCGAAACGGTCTGTGACATAATTAATCCACGAAATGCAGTCGTATCTGTCAAGTATACCGAAACCGACGTAATCTCCTTCGCTGTCGCCGTGCGCCCTGTGGTCTGGCATAATAACATCAAAACCCTGATTGTGAAAGAAGTAAGCGTGGGACGCACTGTCAAGTCCCTTGCTTGTGTAGCCGTGTTCAACTATTGCAACACGTCCAGTTGACTTTTCAGCAGGAAGATACCATGCATGGAGTTTCAGCCCGTCATGTGAGATGATATATATTTCCTCCATATTCTGAGTGCGGACCCACTCTCCTCTTGGTGCGATGATTTTCTTGTATTCCTCCCATCTTTCCATATCTGCCATTTCGCTGATGTCAACCTGAACGCCGTCCTGACGTGGAATTGTCATATTGAACAGTTTGTTTGCAGCATACAATGAAACACCGCCGACAACTGCGGCTGTTCCTGCAACTGCACCAAATAAAGAAAATTTCATAAGAACCTCTCACTTTCCAGAATTTGACCTATGGTCAGTTTCAATTCTGACCGCTGGTCAATTTCTTGTTTTCTATATTCTATCACATTTCTGACCGCCGGTCAAGTATTTTCTGAAAAAAATATTGCATTTTCAGAAAATTTGTGATATAATTGTAAAAAACACAAATGAAATGGAGATATTATATGAAAAATGATAAAAAAGAACTGATACTTGAGGCAGCACAGGAACTTATGTGCCAGATGTCAGGCAAGGATATTTCCGTAAATCTTATTGCCAGACAGGCAGGTATTGCCAAAGGAAGCGTTTACTATTATTTTGAAAGCAAGGACGAAATTCTTGACGCTGTTGTTGAAAAATGCTATAAAAGTGCAATCCACGAGTTTTTCAGGGAATTTGACTCTGAAAAATCCGCTCTTCAGAAAATAAATCTGCTTTTCAATTCTATGATAAAGAGTGAATTCAGCAACAAGGAAAAAAATTTAATCGTCAATCTTCACCTTAGTGACGATTTGGTTCTTCACCATAAAATGAAAATGATAGCGATTAAAGAGATTTCGCCTGTTTTCACTGCCCTGCTCCGTCAGGGTTGTGCAGAGGGAAGCATTGAAATTGAATATCCGAAAGAAAGTGCTGAAATGATTGTCGCTATACTCACTTTTCTGATTGACGATACTTCTTTTCCGTCGGACAGTGTACCTATGGAAATGAAACTGAAATTCTTTTCATACTGTCTTGAAACGTGTCTGAAAGCATCTCCGGGAAGTTTTGATTTTCTGCATAAGCAGATTGATACAAATTAATCTGCTGTTGATTGATAAAATTCTGTCAGGCTGTATATTTACAAATATTTTATAAAGGTGTAAAATATATTATTGTAAATAAATCTATGGGAGAGTGATATTTTATGAACAGCAAATCGGCAGACCTCACAGAAGGCGCACTGCTGAAAAAAATTATTCTGTACACCATTCCGATTATCCTTACGGGCGTTCTTCAGCTCCTGTTCAATGCGGCAGACCTTGTTGTCGTCGGACAGTACTGCGGAAGTATTTCTGTCGGTGCAGTCGGAGCAACCGGTCCTGTAATCAATCTTCTTGTCAATCTTTTTATAGGACTTTCCGTCGGTTCAGGTGTTGCGGTCGCCCACGGAATAGGTGCAGGCAAGCCTCAGGACGTTTACCGTGTTGTACATACTTCAATACCACTTGCCGTTATATGCGGTCTTATTCTTACGGTTATCGGCATTATCGGTGCGGAAGCTATTCTGCGTCTTATGGATACTCCCGAAGATGCACTGAAACTTTCCACGGCGTATATGCGCATATATTTCTGCGGAATTACAGCAAGTATGCTGTATAATTTCGGTTCAGCCATTCTCCGTGCGGCAGGAGATACGAAATCTCCGCTTATCTATCTCACGATTGCGGGCGTTATGAACGTTCTGTTAAACCTTTTATTTGTAATTGTACTGAAAATGGACGTTTCGGGAGTTGCCCTTGCAACTGCTGTTTCCCAGTGTCTTTCCGCCGTACTGATAATCCGTGCATTGATGAGACGGGACGATGCCTGTAAGCTGAAACTACGTGAAATAAGAATATACAAAAGACAGCTGATAAGAATTTTACAGATTGGCTTTCCTGCCGGTATTCAGGGTTCACTTTTTTCTATCTCTAATGTCATCATTCAGTCATCTGTCAATTCATTCGGTCTCACAGTTATGTCGGGCAATGCCTCCGCACAGAATATAGAGGGTTTTGTCTATACTTCCATGAACTCTGTAAGTCAGACCGCACTTAATTTCATAGGACAGAACCACGGTGCAGGAAAATATGACAGAGTAAAGAAAATAATGTTTATCTGTCTCGGATTTGTCCTTATTATCGGTCTTTCACTCGGACTTACTGCCTTTGCATTCGGAAGACCTCTTCTGTCAATATACATTTCAGACAGCGCAGAAGCTATTGAATACGGCATGATAAGAATTGCATACATCTGCATTCCGTATTTCCTGTGCGGTCTCATGGACGTTGCAACAGGTTCTCTGAGGGGCATCGGAAGCAGTATAACTCCGCTTGCAATCACTGTCGCAGGCGTATGCGGTTTCAGAATAGTCTGGATTTACACAGTATTCAAAGCTTTCCGTTCCCTTGAAACACTCTATATTTCCTACACTGTATCGTGGGCGATGACTTTCATTATAGAAACAACTGTTTTCCTGCTCCTGCTGCGGTATCAGCAGAAAAAAGCTGCAAAGTAACATAAATCCTTTATTCAGCATATTATATAAAAAATGCTGGGTAAAGGAGTTTTTTTATGGATATGATTATAGTCATAACCGCTGTCATTCTTGCTTTTATCGCACTTATTGAAACAGCAATGCTTTTTTCACTTCCGACGGACAACGCTCCGCCTTATGTTGAAGTACTCCCTGTTTTTGCCGATGACAGATATTTTCAGCAGAGACTTGAATACATTCTGCAAAAGGGCAGGACGAATATTATCATCGTTGACTATTCCGCCGACAACCTTCAGAAAGAACTTTGTCAGCAGTTTGTCAGCAGCAATCCCGACGCTGTTTTTATTTCCCATACGGAACTTGAAAAATATTTTGCTGAAACATTTGCAATCTGAACAGAAATATAGTATAATAGATAAGTAGTAAAAATGAGAGAGGTGTATAGAAATGGCAGACGGACTTCTGCATATTGAGGGTTCTGTTGAAAACATTATCTTCAGAAACGAAATAAACGGATATATAGTCCTTGACCTCGATGCAGGCGGTGAACTTATTACGGTTGTCGGTATTCTCGGAAATATCGAAGAGGGCGAAATTCTTATACTTGAGGGAAAATACGGCAGTCACAAAAAATACGGAACACAGTTTGTTGCTGAATACTGTGAGCGGAAACTGCCTGATAATGCGGTGAATATTGAAAAATACCTTGCTTCAGGTGCTATAAAGGGTATCGGCGCAGGACTTGCAAAAAAAATTGTCCGTGTTTTCGGCGATGATACTCTTGATATTATAGAAAATAATTCCGGCAGGCTATGCGAAATAAAGGGTATTTCACCTAAAAAATGCAGGGAAATCGCAGGTGAGGCGCAGAAAATATTCTCATTAAGAACGGTTACTTCCTACCTTGCGCAGTATGAAGTAAAAGCAAAATACGCCATGAATTTCTACAGAAAGTACAGCACTGACTCTATGGAACTCATAAAAGTAAATCCTTATCTTCTGTGCAGTGACGGTATCGGACTGAGTTTCAATAAAGCTGACGTTATCGCCCGTGACCTGTGTATATCCAGAAATGCAGACTGCCGTATTATTGCAGGTGTGCAGTATGTTCTGTCTGCCAATGCGGAAAACGGTCATTCCTGTCTTCCGGTTGAAAGTCTCATGAAAGTCATTATGCCCAAACTTGACATTTCTGAAAAGGATTTTTTTAATTCATATAACTGTGCTGTTGATGACAACGAGCTTTTTTCCTACATAAAAAACGAAAGGGAATATGTATATCTGCCCGATTACTATTACGCTGAAAGTTTTATCGCTGACAGACTTAAAATCCTCTGTGGTTTTTCCTCCCCTGAAAATTTCGACTGCAACGCACTGATTGATATTGAGGAACAGGAACATAATATAAAGTATGAGGGGAAACAGCGTCTTGCAATAACAACGGCTATTTCAAGAAATATCATGGTACTGACAGGTTCTCCCGGCACGGGTAAGACAACCACTCTGAATGCGATAATCTCTATCCTTGAGAAAAAAGGCGATAAAGTCCTGCTTGCCGCTCCTACAGGACGTGCCGCAAAACGTATGTCTGAACTTACAGGGTACGAAGCAAAGACTATCCACCGCCTTCTTGAAGTGGCATATAGTTCGGACAACAGGCTTGTATTTGTACATAACGAAAATAATCCCCTTGACTGCGATGCGATAATTATTGACGAAATGTCAATGGTTGACTGTCTTCTTTTTGAAAAACTCCTGAGGGCTTTGCGCCTGAACTGCAAGTTAATCATGGTAGGCGACTTTCACCAGTTACCCTCAGTTGGTGCAGGAAATCTTCTGGAGGATATAATAAACAGCGGTACTGTACCCGTCGTTGAACTTACGGAAATATTCCGTCAGGCGCAGAAAAGCTTTATAATCACCAATGCGCACAGGATAGTTTCGGGCGAATACCCTGATATTTCACAGAATAAAAACGACTTCTTCTTTTTCCCTCTCAATGACCACGAAAAAGCGGTACAGTTTATTGTATATTTAACAAAAGTCAGACTGCCGAATTACTATAAATATTCTCCTGTTGATGATATACAGATAATCACACCGTCGCACAAGGGTACTGTCGGGACGGCTGAAATGAATAAAATACTACAGGAAAGCCTTAATCCGCCGGCTGAAAATAAAGAGGAATACAGAATTTTCGGCAGAATATACAGAACAGGCGACAAGGTTATGCAGATGCAGAATAACTATGATATTGTCTGGAACAAGGGCAGTGAACAGGGTACGGGAATTTTCAACGGCGACATAGGAAAAATCGTCAGAATAGACTGCAATACCCAGTCCGCCTTAATTGATTTCGACGGACGCTGTGCGGTTTATCCGTTTGAAATTTTAACTCAGACTGAACTTTCCTATGCAATTACTGTACATAAAAGTCAGGGCTGTGAGTTTGAAGCGGTAATCATGCCTGTTATGGAAGGCTTTGAGAAACTCTGCTACAGAAATCTTCTGTATACCGCTGTAACACGGGCAAAAAAGCTGCTTATACTTGTCGGCAGTGAGGCAAAAATTCATAGTATGGTTGATAATAACAGGCGGACAAGACGTTACACTTGTCTCAGGGATATGCTTGAAAGAAAGGAAAAATAATATGGCTAACACAGATATTGGTATTGATTTGGGTACTTCAAATATTGTAATAACTATGGGCGGACGGGGTGTTATCCTGAATGAACCGTCTGTTATCGCTTACAATACACGGACGGACAGAGTTCTTGCTGTAGGTAAGGAGGCATATGAAATGATTGGGAGAAATCCCGACTATATATGCGTTGCAAGACCGGTAAGCTGCGGAGTTATTTCAGATGACGACCTTGCACACAGCATGATACGTGAATTTATCATGAAAGTAAGCAAGCACCAGCTTGTAAAGCCACGTATCATAATATGCGTCCCGTCTTTTATTACGGATATTGAAAGCCGTGCAGTCGTTGAGGCTGCCAGAAGTGCAGGTTCACGTCAGGTTTATCTGATACAGGAACCTGTTGCTGCTATGATTGGCGCAGGTATCAACATATCAAAGGCAAGGGGACACATGATTGTCGACATCGGCGGAGGCACTACTGATGTTGCTATCGTTTCAATGAACGGCGTTGTCACATCGCATACAATAAAAACAGCCGGCAATACTATCGACCGCTCAATTATCAGATATATGCAGAACAAGTACAAGCTCCTTATAGGAGAAAGAACAGCTGAAAAAGTCAAGATTGAACTTTGCAATCTCTATGACCCGAACGACGAAATTACATACACAGTCAAGGGCAGAAGTCTGCTCAGAGGTCTGCCCGCACAGGTTGATTTGAGTGAAATCGAACTTTTCAAGGCAATTGAAGACGATACTTTCGCTATCATGGAGGCTATCCGAAAAGTACTGGAAGACGCTCCGCCTGAACTCGTAGGCGATATTTATGACAACGGTCTGCTCCTTACAGGCGGAGGCGCACTTCTCGGCGGATTTACTCAGCTTATCAAGCGCACTCTCGGCATAAGGTGCGTTATCGCTAAAGACGCTATAAACTGCGTTGCAAAAGGTACAGGAAAAGCTTTCAAGAGTATGACTACTCTTCTTGACGGCTTTGAAACAGTTACCGCCTACAAATACAGATAATCTGAGATTTTTACTGAACAGTAAAAAAATTCCTGATTTTTATGTGCAATATGTATATTGACTTTGCACAAAAAATATGATATAATAGTAAAAATTACTTTTTATAATCCGTTATTATGCGCTGGAGGCGATAACATTATGAATGGAAAAGAACTTAACAAGCTGAACAGCCTTTATGAAGCAATTTCTGTTGTTGCTGAAGGTGCTTATGTTTATCTCTGTGATATGAAAACAAATATATCACGCTGGTCAAAAGCTGCTGTTGAATTTTTCAATATGCCGTCTGAATATATGCTCAATGCCGGAACTTTGTGGGAACAGAAAATTCACCCCGATGACCGTGCAGTCTATAATAAAAGCATAAGCGATATTTTTTCAGGCAATGCTGAGCATCATGATATGCAGTACCGTGCCATTGCTGCCGACGGAAACTATACTGTCTGCACCTGCCGTGGCGTTGTTATCCGTGATGACAGCGGAAATCCAGAATATTTCGGCGGTGTTATCAGAAATCACGGTATTTTCAGCTATATAGACCAGATTACAGGTTTAAGAAGTCTGTACGGCTTTCTTGACGATATAAAATCTATTTCAAAATCGGGCAAGCCTGCCCTGATTATTATGGTAGGTCTGACTTCTTTTTCGGATATAAACGACGTTTTCGGCTATAAATTCGGAAACCGTGTTTTACAGGTACTTGCACAGAAAATCAAGGACGTTTTTGCAAACAAAGGCGCAATCTACCGCATGAATGGTACTCGCTTTGCTGTTATTACTTACAGCATCGACACGGAGAAAGCCGCTGAACTCTACAAGCAGCTTCAGAATGAAGTCAAGCTGAATTTCTTTGTCGACGACGAAAGACTTGCCCTTTCCATGAACGGCGGTGCTATTCTTGCGGACAGGTCTGATATTTCTGCTGATACTTTCTATTCCTGCCTGCGTTATGCTTACCGTGAATCCAAATATCACAAATTCGGCGATTTTGTTATATTTGAAAACGTTGTGAGCGTTGACAACAGAAAAATTCTTGAACAGGTTAACGTGATAAGAAGCTGTATCGCTGAGGACTGCCGTGGTTTCTATCTCTGCTATCAGCCGATTGTCGACTCATATACGGAAAATTTCCGTGGTCTGGAGGCTCTTATCCGCTGGCAAAGCGAGGAATACGGCGTTGTTCCGCCTGACAGGTTCATTCCCGTTCTCGAGCAGGACTCACTCTTCCCCGAACTTGGCAAATGGATACTCCGTCAGGCTATGGAGGACGGAAAGAAATTCCTTGAAGTAAATCCAAATCTTATTATAAACGTCAATCTTTCATATACTCAGCTTGAAAAGGAAGACTTTATCAAGGAATTGTTTGAACTTATCGACGAAATACAGTTCCCGACGAAAAACCTTTGTCTCGAAATCACGGAAAGATGCCGTCTTCTTGATACTGAAACGCTGAAAGATATGTTCGCTATTTTCAGGGAGCGTGGCATAAAAATTGCTGTCGATGACTTCGGCACAGGATTTTCGTCGCTTGGTTTCCTCCGCTCAATTCCTGTGGACACTGTCAAAATCGACAGGGAATTTATCAAGGATATTAAAAAAAATTCTGCTGACAGAAGTTCAGTCAAGTTTATTTCAGAACTTGCAAACGCCTTTTCTGCCGATGTGTGCGCTGAGGGTATAGAAAACACAGAAGTCCGTGACTGCCTGAAAGAATACAAAATTGGAAGTCTGCAAGGTTATTACTATTCCCGTCCTGTTCCTGCCGACGAAATAATCAAAATGCTTTAACAATAATGCTGTATGGAATAATTCCGTACAGCATTATTTTTTTGAAAAAGTATTGGAATTTCCTGAAAAGTATGATATAATAGTAAACGGAATAAATAACAGGAGGTTTAAATTATGAGAATAAGGCACAAGCCATGGGCAAAACCTGAACTCGAAGCCTGCCCTTTCTATGTACCTAATCCGGCGGAACAGAAAGGCAAATGGAATGAACTTTTTGCGGATAAAAAACCGCTGTACGTTGAACTGGGCTGCGGTAAAGGCGGATTTATTTCACAGATTGCACCTGCTCACCCTGAAATCAACTTCATTGCAATGGATATAAAAAACGAAATGCTTGTTCTTGCAAAAAGAAAACTTGAAAACGCCTATAAATCAGCGGATTTGCCTATGAATAACATAAAGATAGCAATTCAGAATGTTGAGCGGATTAATCTGGCTTGGGACGAAAATGACAGAGCGGACAGAATATACATAAATTTCTGTAATCCGTGGGGAAAAACCAAGCATAAGAAACGCCGTCTCACTCATACGAGACAGCTTCTAAATTACAAAAAGTTTCTCAGGGGAGAACTATGGTTCAAAACTGACGACGACGGACTTTTTAAGGAAACATTTGAATATCTTGCCGAGGCAGGCTACAGGGTAAAATTTAAAACTTACGACCTGCACAGCGAAACAGATATTGAAAATTACATCACTGAACACGAAAATATGTTCACGGCTGAGGGAATTAAGATAAAATTCCTGATAGCAGAACCGATTTGGGAGTAAGACTATGGAATATAAAAAAGAAACTGAAAATTTTTCATTCGGTATCGGTATGGAAAAAGTCGCAGGAAAGGGAAATCTTGCGGAAACAGCAGGCGAAAATGCAGGACTTGCAAAAACCGCAGTTTCTCTCGCATTAACCGCAGGTGCAGGACTTCTTAAAATGGCTTACAGAAGACGTAAAAATAAAAAATAATTTTCCCGAAACTCTTTACAAATGCTGATTTATATGTTATAATTAAATAAAGCGTCAGGAAAGCAGACGTATTGCTGAATATATAAATCAATGCCCACTGACTATTCAGACGGGCTATTTTTCTGTAAATCAAAGGAGATGACTTTATGACTTCTGTTCTTATAAAAAATATCCGTGCTGTCGATACGGTTCAGGATATGACTGCCGATATTCTGCTGAAAAACGGCGTAATTGCCGAAATCGCAGATAACATTCAGCAGTCCGCCGACATCGTGATTGACGGTACTGGACTTGTCCTGATGCCTTCACTTTTCGATATGCACGTCCATTTCCGTGACCCCGGACTTACTCACAAGGAAGATATACTCACGGGCTGTTCGGCTGCACTTGCAGGAGGAGTTACAGGAGTTCTTGCCATGCCGAATACAAAACCGCCGTGCGACAATCCCGAAACAATCCGCTATATCATCGACAAGGCAAAAAATACAGGCGTTGACGTTTACCCAGTCGGCTGTATCACTAACGGAATGAGCGGTGACGGGCTGTGCGATTACGACGAACTTAAAAAAGCCGGCTGTATCTGTATTTCCGATGACGGCAGACCTGTTGAGAACGCCGGAATGATGCGCAAGGCACTTGAAAAGTCCAGAGAAAACGGACTTCTTGTAGTTTCCCACTGCGAAGACCTGAGCATTATTGACGGCGGTATCATGAACAAGGGCGAAATCTCCGAAAAACTTGGAGTTAAAGGCATGGACAGGTCTTCTGAGGACTATATTACTGCCCGTGAAATGATACTTGCAAAGTCAGTCGGCGCACGTATACATATATGCCACGTATCAACTGAGGGCAGTACAGCTATGATACGTTTTGCGAAATCAAGAGGAGTGAAAGTAACCTGTGAAACCGCTCCGCATTATTTCACTCTGACGGACAAACTTCTTGAAAAGCGTGACGCAGACTACAGAATGAACCCGCCCCTCAGGACTGACAAAGACGTTAAAGCAATCATAGAAGGTATAAAAGACGGCACTATCGACTGCATAATCACAGACCATGCTCCTCACACAGCAGAGGAAAAGGCAGATTTCGAGAAAGCTCCGAACGGCGTTGTCGGACTTGAAACTTCTCTTGCTGTTACCCTCACTGCTTTGTATCACACAGGTGAAATCAGTCTTAATAAAGTCGTGGAACTTATGTGCGCAAATCCACGTAAAATTCTCGGACTTGAAGTGCCTGAAATCAGAACAGGTGCGCCTGCCGATTTGATTATTGTCGATATAAATAAAAAGTGGACTGTTGACCCCGAAAAACTTCACTCAAAGTCGCATAATACCGTATTCAAAGGCATGACTTTGACAGGAAAACCGCTTGTTACTATATCAAAAGGTGAAATCAGATACAGTGAAATTAATTAAAAAGGAGAATTTATTATGTCATTTGACAGACTTATTGATAAAATCATTGAACTTAAAAATCCTACTGTTGTAGGTCTCGACCCTAAACTTGAATATGTTCCCGAGTACATTCAGAGACGTTATCTCGAAAAGGACGGTATGACCCTCAAATCTGCCGCTAAGGCTATCTATGACTTCAATCAGGCTATTATCGACGAAATTCATGACATCGTTCCTGCAATCAAGCCGCAGGCTGCTTACTATGAAATGTACGGTCACTACGGTATCAGAACTCTTGAAAAGACTATCAGGTATGCAAAGCTGAACGGTATGTTTGTAATAACTGACGGCAAAAGAAATGACATCGGCGCAACTATGGAGGCTTACACTAACGCACATCTCGGCTCAACTGTCGTTGGTGAAAACGAAATAGAGGCATTCGGTGCAGACGCACTTACTGTCAACGGATATCTCGGTACGGACGGCATTGAACCTCTTCTTAAAGTCTGCCGTGAGAAAGATAAAGGAATATATGTTCTTGTCAAGACTTCAAACAAGTCCAGCGGTGAACTTCAGGACTTGAAACTTGAGGACGGCACTCCGATTTATGCGAAAATGGGCAACCTCTGCGAACAGTGGGGGGCT
Source organism: uncultured Alistipes sp. (assembly GCA_964460175.1). GTDB lineage: Bacteria > Bacillota > Clostridia > Oscillospirales > Ruminococcaceae > Ruminococcus. The sequence goes on from CAYWPN010000003.1 coordinate 121,995, forward strand.
GATACAATAGGAAAATACGGCTATTCCGCAGTAGGTGCAGTAGTCGGCGCAACGTACCCTGAAATGCTTACCGAACTCCGCCAGAGACTTCCGCATACAATGTTCCTTGTCCCCGGATATGGTGCGCAGGGCGGCGGTGCAGAAGGTCTCAAAGGCGGTTTCGACGAGAACGGTCTCGGTGCAATAGTAAACTCCAGCCGTGCAGTTATGTGCGCATACAAAAAAGAAGAATGCGATGAGCGTGACTTTGCAAAAGCTGCACGCCGTGAAGTTATCCGCATGAGAGATGACATCACACAGTATATTAACCTTAAATAAGGGGATTTCTATGTATAAATTCAGAAAACCAACTGAAGAAGAGATATCTGCTATGGAAAATATGTGGTATGATAAATGTTGTAGGGTCTATGAACAGGATTCATATATCGAAAAATCTGCACTTTTTTATGGAAAACTGAGAACCGTTTTTGGTGAACCTGTTATTACAAGTCATGAAACCATGTATAGTTATGATATTGTGGCAATTGACGAAAACGGTAACAAGTTTTATTTTGAAATTTATGATGATTTGTGTTATGCATCAATCGGTACACCATATGATTTATCATCAGATTGCAAACAGGCAATATCAGAACTCATTGAATTTATTGAGAGTGCCGAACCGTCCGACTATATATGGGAATGTTATAACGATACTCCTATAACTATCATATCAGTTAAAGATGGCAAGGCTCATATAGAATCTGATGATATGCAAGGTTTTATTTAAAAAAGTTTAACTCACTGCTACAATGGCGTGGCTGTGTTTTATAAATCTTCAAATTTATTGAAAGGATTGGTAAAATGTCTTTATTTAATCAATCAGAAAAGGCGTATCTTATGCTTGCGGACGGTCAGGTCTTTGAGGGCAGAAGTTTCGGCGCAAAAGGTACTGTCATCGGCGAAGTGGTTTTCACCACAGGTCTGACAGGCTATCAGGAAACCCTCACAGACCCGAGCTATTTCGGGCAGATTGTAACACAGACTTTTCCCTTGATTGGAAATTATGGTGTAAACGAATTTGACAACGAAAGCGCACGCTCCTATGTAAGCGGATATATCGTGCGTGAATGGTGTAACGCCCCGTCAAATTTCAGATGTGAGGGCAATATAAATGACTTTCTTGTGAAACATAATATTATAGGTATCTGCAACATTGATACACGCCGTCTGACACGTACAATCCGTGAGGCTGGTGTTATGAATGGTATTATTACGACTGAAAATGTCTATGAAAACAAGGACGCTCTTCTTGAAAAAATCCGTGCATTCGTCATAAAAAACGCTGTCAGCACGGTTACTGCTCCTGAAATCCGTACTTACGAGCCTGAACAGAAAAAACATAAGGTCGTGCTGTTTGATTTCGGCTATAAACGCAATATCCGTCAGGAACTTGTAAAGCGTGGCTGTGAAGTAATAGTAGTTCCGGCAGATACAACGGCACAACAGGTCAGGGAACTCAATCCCGACGGCATTATGTTCTCAAACGGTCCTGGAGACCCGTCCGAAAATACTGAGATTATCGCAAATATCCGTGAAATCCAGAAACTTGGCATACCAATCTTCGGAATTTGTCTCGGTCATCAGCTTATGGCACTCGCAAACGGCGGACGTACAGAAAAACTCAAGTATGGTCATCGTGGCGCAAATCAGCCTGTTATCGACCTCGAAAGCGGTCTCACCTACGTCACAAGCCAGAACCACGGCTATGCGGTTATCGGTGACAGTATTCCTGCCCAAATCGGTCACGTTTCGCACATCAACGCTAATGACAAGACCTGTGAGGGTATACGCTATACTGCCATTAACGCAAGGACAGTCCAGTTTCACCCCGAAGCTCACGGCGGTCCTCTTGATACTGCATACCTTTTTGATGAATTTATAGAGACTATGGAAAGGGCTGGTGAATGATATGCCGTTGAGAAGTGATATAAAGAAAGTTCTTGTAATCGGCTCAGGACCAATCGTTATCGGACAGGCTGCCGAATTTGACTACGCCGGAACTCAGGCCTGCCGTGCATTGAAACAGGAGGGACTTGAAGTCGTTCTGATTAACTCAAATCCTGCCACTATCATGACTGACAAGGCTATGGCGGATAAGGTATACATTGAACCGCTTACCCTTGATGTAGTCAAGAGAATTATCGAAATCGAACAGCCTGACAGTCTGCTTTCAACTCTCGGCGGACAGACAGGTCTTACTCTTTCAATGCAGCTTGCCGAAGAAGGTTTCCTTAAGTCCCATAATGTGAAACTTCTCGGTGCTGACCCTGAAACAATCCACAAGGCTGAGGACAGACAGGCTTTTAAGGATACTATGGAGAAAATCGGTGAACCGTGTATTCCGTCGAAAGTAGTTGAAAACGTTGATGATGCTATGGATTTCGCACAGATTATCGGCTATCCTGTTATAGTCCGTCCTGCATTCACTCTCGGCGGTACTGGCGGAGGAATTGCATACAGTGAGGCTGAACTACATGAAATCGCTACAAACGGTCTCCGCCTCTCCCCTATTACGCAGATACTCGTCGAGAAGTGCATAAGCGGCTGGAAAGAAATAGAGTTTGAAGTTATCCGTGACGGCAAGGGAAACGTAATCACAGTCTGCTCAATGGAAAACTTCGACCCCGTCGGCGTTCATACCGGCGACAGTATCGTTATCGCTCCTGCTGTCACACTTACGGACAGAGAATATCAGATGCTGAGAACTGCCGCTATAAATATCATTAAGGAACTTAAAGTCGAGGGCGGCTGTAACTGTCAGTTTGCACTTCACCCGACAAGTTTTGAGTATGCCGTAATTGAAGTAAACCCACGAGTTTCACGTTCCTCCGCACTTGCTTCAAAGGCTACAGGCTACCCTATTGCTAAGACTGCCGCAAAAATCGCAATCGGCTATACTCTCGATGAAATCATAAATCAGGTTACAGGCAAAACTTATGCCTGCTTTGAGCCTGCCCTCGACTACGTTGTAATCAAGTTTCCGAAATGGGCTTTTGATAAGTTCGTGTACGCTAAAAGAACCCTCGGTACTCAGATGAAAGCTACAGGAGAAGTTATGGCTATCGGTACAAGTTTTGAACAGGCTATGATGAAAGCTGTCCGTTCTGTTGAACTCGGTCTTGATACTATGAGTATGAAGAAATTCGCCAATATGACAGCAGAACAGCTCCGTGAAAAACTCCATGATATTGACGACGAACGTTCATTCGTTATATTCGAGGCACTCAAAAAGGGTATTACTCCCGAAGAAATCCACGAAATTACTATGATTGACAACTGGTTTCTGTACAAGCTGCTTAATCTCGTTGAACTGGAAAAATGGCTTGCTGACGGCGAACTTACAGAAGAAAAGTACGATACTGCAAAACAATACGGTTATCTCGACAGCACTATAGAAAGAATTTCGGGACAGAAATGCCCGAAACACAAGTCCGCCGTATTCAAAATGGTTGATACCTGTGCAGGCGAGTTCAAAGCTGAAACTCCCTACTTCTATTCGACTTTCGACGACGAAAACGAGGCTGAACAGTTCATTCAACGGCAGAATACAGGCAAAAAGAAAGTAATCGTTTTCGGTTCCGGTCCAATCAGAATAGGTCAGGGCATCGAATTTGACTACTGCTCGGTTCACTGCGTCTGGACACTGAAAGAACTCGGTTATGAGGCTGTAATCTGCAATAATAACCCTGAAACTGTTTCCACTGACTTCGATACCGGCGACCGCCTCTATTTCGACCCCCTCACAAAAGAGGACGTTGAATCTATTATTGAGACTGAAAAGCCTTACGGCGTTGTTGTGCAGTTCGGCGGACAGACCGCTATCAAGCTTACACGTCATCTTGCAGATATGGGAGTAAATATTCTCGGTACTTCCGCAGATATGATTGACGCTGCTGAGGACAGGGAACGCTTTGACGAAGTGCTTGAAAAGTGCAGTATTCCACGTCCTGCGGGTCATACGGTCATGACTACGGAAGAGGCTGTTGAGGCTGCTGAACAGCTCGGCTACCCTGTTCTGCTCCGTCCGTCCTATGTCCTCGGCGGTCAGAATATGATTATTGCGCATTCAAAAGCTGATGTTATTGAGTATATGGGCATAATTACAAGTCACATGATTGAAAATCCTGTGCTTATTGACAAATACATGATGGGTACGGAAGTCGAGGTTGACGCTATATGCGACGGTGAAGACTTCCTCATTCCCGGAATTATGGAACATATTGAACGTGCAGGAGTTCATTCGGGCGACAGTATTTCAATCTACCCTGCACAGCACCTCTCAGACAGAATAAAACGTATCATTGTGGAATACACACGCAAACTTGCAAAGGAACTGCACGTAATCGGTTTGGTTAACATTCAGTATGTAGTGTATAATCATGAAGTCTTCGTCATTGAAGTCAACCCACGCTCATCAAGAACTGTGCCGTATATCAGCAAGGTTACTGGTATACCTATGGTTGATATTGCGACAAAAATAATGTTCGGCGCAAAACTGAAAGATATGGGCTATGAAAGCGGACTTTATCCGTCGGGCGACTATGTTGCTGTGAAAGTGCCTGTATTCTCATTTGAGAAGCTGACAGACGTTGATACAATGCTCGGTCCTGAAATGAAGTCAACGGGTGAATGTCTCGGTATCGGCAGAAATCTCGAAGACGCACTCCTCAAAGGTCTTATCGCAGCCGGTTTTGACCTCAAGAAAGAGGGCGGTGTGCTTATTTCCGTCCGTGACACCGACAAGAGAGAAATACTCCCGATTGCTGATAAATTCGAGCAGATGGGCTTTGAACTGTATGCGACTTCGGGAACTCAGAGTGTTCTCACAAGAAATATGATTGCATCACACCTCGTCCGCAAGATTTCTGACGGCGAACCTAATGTCGTTACACTGCTTGAAAGCGGAAAAATCCACTATGTAATCTCAACTTCCGCAAAAGGCAGACTTCCCGAAAGGGACAGCGTAAAAATGCGCCGTAAGTCTATAGAACGCTCCATTTGCAGTCTTACCGCTATCGATACGGCAAAATCCCTTGTTAAAGTACTCGAATCGGGCAGAACTATTAACGACGTTGAACTGATTGACATAACCAAAATCTGACTTGACTAATCCGACGGAATGTGATATAATATAATTATTACACTAAAACAAAGGAGAATTTATAAAATGAGCGAATGTACACACGATTGTTCAAGCTGCGGAAGCGACTGCTCCAGCAGAACAGAACCGCAGAGTTTCCTTGAAAAGCCGAATGAGATGAGCAAAATCGGAAAAGTTATCGGTATTGTAAGCGGTAAGGGCGGTGTAGGAAAAACTATGGTGTCCTCTATGCTCGCCGTAGGTATGCAGAGAATGGGCAAGAATGTAGGTCTTCTCGACGCTGATATAACAGGTCCTTCTGTCCCGAAGGCTTTCGGTATTCACGGAAAAGCAGAGGCCTGTGAATTCGGAATTATTCCTTCAAAAAGCAAAATGGGCATTGACATCATGTCAATAAATCTGCTTCTTGAAAACGAGTCCGACCCTGTTGTATGGCGTGGTCCTGTTATCGCAGGAGTTGTAAAGCAGTTCTGGACTGATGTAATCTGGAAAGATATTGACTACCTCTTTGTTGATATGCCGCCAGGAACAGGTGACGTTCCACTGACTGTATTCCAGTCACTTCCTGTTGACGGCATTGTCATTGTAACTTCACCTCAGGAACTCGTTTCCATGATTGTTGAAAAAGCTGTCAGAATGGCAAAACTCATGAATATCCCGATTATCGGAGTTGTTGAGAATATGAGCTATTTTGAATGTCCCGACTGCAAGAAAAAGCATAAGATTTATGGTGAAAGTCACATTGAGGAAATCGCAAAGGAGTACGGTATACCTGTACTTGCACAAATTCCTGTCAATACTGAACTCGCAAGACACTGCGACAACGGTACAATTGAACTCTATGAGGGCGACTGGATTGACCCAGCTGTAAATCAGATTATGAACCTGTAAAGTTCAGGATTATCATGCAGAAGTTTCAGAAAGGAGTTATTCAAATGAAATTAGTAGCATATTTCAGTGCAAGCGGTGTTACAGAGAAGCTTGCGGAAAATCTTGCAAAGGCTGTCAATGCGGATTTATACCAAATCAGACCCGAACAGCCATATACTTCAGCTGACCTTGACTGGCGTGACAAAAACAGCCGGTCGAGTGTTGAAATGAGCAACAAGTCATTCCGTCCTGCTGTTTCGGGAAAACTCGAAAATATGGCGGATTACGATACAATTTATATTGGTTTCCCTATCTGGTGGTATGTTGCTCCGACAATTGTCAATACTTTCCTTGAACAGTATGACCTTGACGGCAAAACTATTATTCCGTTTGCAACATCGGGCGGAAGCGGTATGGGCAATACAAATGCCGAACTCGCACCTTCCTGCAAAGGTGCTGTCCTCAAGGAAGGCAGGCGTTTTTCTGCAAATACTTCCGCAGACGAACTGAAAAAATGGGCAGACAGTCTTTAATATAGTTAAAACAAAAGCGATTACCAAAAATCAGGTAATCGCTTTTTTATGACATCATCATAAAATCAGCCGTCAATCAAGCCCATTATACCGTCCTCAGCAAAACGCTGTCTGTAATAGGCAAGTTCCTCTTCGATTATGTCATCAATAACGCTCATTCCGAGAAGTTCAACAGGTGCTTTGTCATCAGTAAGAACTTTGTCCCCTGCTGAATATTCCACAAGACCGTCATTCACTCTGCTCATGAGTGTGTACAAATCAGGATTGTCAAGCGCACCTGCTTTCTCCCTGAAACGCTCAATCATATCAGGACTGCAAGATGCGAAAAGTTCTCTGTTTGTGGAATTTCCTACATCGACTGTCCAGACTTCGCCGAACTGACTTGCAATAGTATCGGAGAGATATGAATTTATACTATCATCATCTTCAGAACGCATATTCATGTTGACAACCATAACGCCGTTTTCGTTAAGATGTTCACGGACAAGTGAGAAAAATTCCACAGAGGACATCTGAAAAGGAATTGTTATATCCTGATAAGCGTCAACCATGATAACATCATACTTTTTGTCGCAGACATTCAGAAAAGCACGTCCGTCGTAAGTAGTAACGCTGACTTCTTCAGGAAGTTCAAAATATTCATGTGCAAGTTCAGTAATTTTCCCGTCAATTTCAACACCCTCAACAGTAACACCGTCAAAGTATTCCATGCACTGCTTTGCGTAAGTTCCCGTACCCATGCCGAGAATAAGAATGCTGTCCGCATTGTCAGCCATAAGAGGAGCAGCCATAGCGTAGTCGTAATACATTCCTGTAAGTCCGCCGGATTTCATGTAAACCGACTGCACACCAAAAAGAACGTTAGTCGAAAGTGCAGTGCGGTAGCCGTTGTCCTTAACCTGTAAATAATTGTAAATGCTTTCGCCCTCATAAGCCAAATCCTTTTCCCAGAATGCGAAATTCAGCGACGGGGAAATAAAACAAGCCGCAATGAAAAGTGAAGCAGATACTGATGTTTTTACTCTGCCTTTTTTTGCACTGATAAAATAAATAATGCTGAGAATGAGAAGTATAGCCGAAAAAATCAGAAAAGTGACAGAAGTTCCAACGGCGGGAATTGAAATAAACGTAGGAACAAATGTTCCTATGATACTGCCGATAGTGTTGAATGCTCCAAGAGTTCCGACTGTTTTTCCACTGTCATCGAGACTGTCAACCGTATACTTGACAAGCGACGGAGTAACTGTTCCGAGCAGAAAAAGCGGATATACAAAGACTATCATGCACGTAAGAAAAGCCGCCCATATCAGAAAATTGGTACTTACAGTAACGACAAGAAGAGCAGATATTCTGAGTATAGCTATTTTACTGATAAATGGAATAAGGGCAATCCATACGCCTGCGACAAGTATTCTGCCGTAAAGCTTGTCGGGATTTGGGTTCTTGTCCGCACTCTTTCCGCCATAGATGTTTCCGAGAGCCATTGCAATCATGATAGTGCCGATAATTATAGTCCATACAATCTGCGACGAACTGAAATATGGAGCGAGCAGACGGCTTGCACCGAGTTCCACCGCCATGACGGACATTCCTGAAAAGAACTCCGTCAGATAAAGATACCATTTATTTGTCAGTATTTTCGGTATATTTTTTGACATAAAAACCTCCTGAAATCAATTTGGAATTAGAAAATCAGAATTGCCTGAGTGTATGACAGGGCTAATTCCGAAATCCTAATTCCTGATTGTTAAAAAATGCCAAGTTCTCTTATTTTTTCAAAAGAAACAGGCTTGCGGTGAGCAATTTCATTTCTTGCATCACGCATTTGTTCAATCAATTTTCTGTCTCCTGAGTTTGCGGAAATTTTATTGCGGAGAGCGTAAAGCTGTCCTATTTCAAGGTCATTTGTTTCCCTGATAACTTCGCCGACATTGTTTGTAATCGGGAGATTGCCCTTAAGCGACGCTTTGTATTTCTGCACAATTTCTGCACGGAAGTCCTCAAGGCGAGGGAAAACAAGTCTTATCTGCGCCTCCCACACACCCGAAGATACTTTCTCACGGAGCAGAGTATATTTTATGTCGTTTTTCTCGAAAACTTCCTTTGTTGTCTTGAATGGTTCTTTAATAAGCTTTTCGCCCTCAGAAACAAGAAGTCCTGCGATTTCAACGTTGTTGTCTGCGATATTGCTTGCAACTTCCGCAAGATACATTTTTTTCAGACGACTGCATTTAAATTCAAGAGCGATGTTGAGGCAGAGCATCATGCAGTCATAGTCTGTGGTGTATTCGGAGAATTTCAGGCATTCAACGTGCTGAGAACTCTGAATGTCCTCTCCCTGCGTAACAAGAATAAATGCTCCGTGTTCTTCCAGACTACAGGTTTCATGATACTCCTTTATTGACTGCACCCAGTCAGGAGCAGTCATGGAGTTTAAGCCTGTAATGCAGAGAAAACAGGTATTGAGAGTTGAAGTTTTGCAGGACGAAAGAAAACGAATGTGGTTTGTATGTACAGGCTCCCAGTATGTATTTCTTGTCTCTTTTTTACAGAAATTCTCAAAAAGGTACTCTCCGGGAGTGACGGAAATTCCGTTCACATCTATTACCTGAAGACTTCTTTCATCGAAATTTTCAGCAATCCTGAAATAAAGTTCATTAATCATAACACTAAGCCATGGGATATTTTTCGGGAAACTAAGAACAACCGATTTGCCGTCTTCAATTATTTCCTTTGCATCTTCAAGGAAACGTGCGGCATTGACCATATCCCTCCACCATATCTCTCCAATCATGACTTTTCTCCTTCACCTGAATATTCACTCATTGCACGGACAATTTCGTCCTGTCCGCCAAGCATTTCACGGAAATCCTTTGTAGCAATGCGGTAAAGCACATCTTCTTCGCAGGTAAGCACATTCAAATCCCACATTTCCTGCAAAAGCTCCGCAAGCTGTTCACGGTCAACATTTTTGAGACGTGTGAGATTATATTCGTCCGCAATCCTGATAACTTCATCTATAGTATAGCCCTTGTCTTTCTGCTCAGGTACTGTGTGGTGAAGGAAAGCAAAAACAAGTGCTATTATATGATAGAAACTATGCTCTGTTTCTTCGGTGAAGAGGGTGATTTCAAGTTTTTCCCTTACTTTATCCGTAAACTGACTGTCTGAAAGAACTTTTCTGAAATGGCTTTCAGTAACTCTGTATGGAGGTGTGTTTATCTGGTCATATCCTGCATAATCATCTTTCATTGCCTCAATAAGCTTCTGACAATAAAGCTGAATAAGACCTGGGAAATTGTTTGTCTTGCCGAGTATGTTGGAGATAATATTGTCGTCTTCAAACTTAAATCCGAGATAAGCGAGCGTATTTGTAAGAAGCTTGACTGCCTCTTCCAGTTTGAACGGACGGACAACAGTTGAACTGAGGTGAATTATTGTTGAATTGCTGCCGATAACTTTCTTATGTGCAAAACGGCTGAGGTTATGAAGACCTGCCATGACGATTTTGAAACGTCCCGACGGAAGATTTTTAAGTGCGGTAATCGGCACATCACCGTCTTCCATACTTGTCCTTATAAACTCATCGGCTTCATCAAGCATAAGCAGAAGGTAATTAATTCTTGTTGCAGGCTCGTCATCGAGCAGGCGTCTTTTTATATGGGAAGTAAGGGTAATCCAGTCACTGCACTGGCAGTCTGAGGTGAGTATTCCTGCAATAATCAGTTCAGTTGAAACAAATTCCGCAGCCTTTGTGTAGTCCATTCCTTTTATGTCCACAAGGAGCGCACGGTCGTTATTTGCATTGCCGTCGATGTTACGCTGTGCCATTTTAAGAAGTGCGCTTTTGCCGAGCTGTCTTCCGCCGTAAACAAGGTTTGCACCTTCGGGGGCTTCAATCTGTGTGAGTTCCGTTTCACGTCCCGTAAAGAGTTCAGGAGGCATTGTCTGATTTGAGGCTTCAACAAACGGCTGATAGTAAGCAAAAGGCATAGTAACCGCCATAAGCATTTTATTGATTTCGGTTTTGGAATAGTGCTTTGCAAGGTAAAGGAGAATAACTCTGTCCACAACAATGAAAGTTCTTGAGAAAGTTTTCTCTTCCTTTAGTTTTCTTGCAAGTTTTCTGCGGTCGTCCTGATTCATAGCAAAATCAAGGAGGACAATTGTATTTTTAGCAGTTGTATTGACATTGCGGAAAGTTTCCATAAGAGTAGTGCAGGTAAAGCGGCCGTAAAGGCAGAGTACTCTGAAACCTTCTGTCTGCGCAGACGAACTGAATGCAGGTATCGGGTGGGGATAATTTATCTTGCCCGTCTGTTTGCTGCAATAAACGTTATATGTGTCAAGGTTGTTGCTTCCGTCAACAGTTACAGAACAGTTTGCAATTCCGAGATTTTCAAGAATAGTTCTGACTTTATCCACACCGGCAGGATAAGCTGTAAGCCAGTTGCTCCTGTATTCTTTTTTATTCTCATCATATGTTGCAATAAGATTACAGCCGCCTCTTGCATCTTTTGAAGAATTATTTGTAAAATTCTTCATAGCTTTTTCAAAATTCTTGCAGTTCATACGTTTGCATATTGCCTGATGAAGAGTAAATCCCTGTTCACTGGTTACACGGTAATTCATCGGGTGTTCGTTCATAAAGCCGGTAAAGTAGCTGAACGGCTCAATAGTGTAGTCCTCAAATGCCTTTGTATCACCTTTTCTGATGCAGTTCATCATCTGTTCTGCCGCAACATAGTTCTGGTCGTCAATCATAGCTTCAATACGTTCCTTTGGATAGATACCGAAATTATATTTTGGATTTGCTGCAAGTTCCTCAAGCTGTTTTCTGAGAATTTCGCCCTGCGCCTGTGCGTCAACTGCGACTTTCTCACGTATTGTGTCAAGAATTCTTGCATAGAAACCGTAATCCTTTGTGATTTTTGTAATATCATACCACTTGAGCGCAATATTAAGCAGATTAGTCTTTTCTCCGTTAATATCAGAAATACGGCCGTAATTTACACTGCATTCCATTTCTGCGCTGAAATAATCATAAAGGTCATTGAAACGATTGCCTGCCTGTTTCTGACATGACGCAATCTGTTTTAAATCCTTACATTCAGATATTGAACTTATCTTCATATCATTACCGTAATTCCTGATAAGTTCGAGACTTCTGAAATTATGCTTTGTTTCTGCCTCACTGAGTATTTCCGAAATTCTTTCCTCAAATCCGGCAAGGCTGTTGTCTGCGTGCTTTTCAATACGTCTGAGTATGTTAAGATTTTCCCAGCCACAGAACGTCGACTGAAGTTCAGGGAGATACTCTTCATTCAGAAGAACTTCTTCTCCTCTGAGAAAATCAATGAACATATATTTTCTTGCACGGGCATCATAAGTACCGTTTATCTTTGCAAGCAACTCCTCTGCGGTTCTGCGGAGACTTTCATTTCCCCAGTTGAAACCGTTTTCAGCATTGCATTTTCCGCATGACTGAACGAGTTCAGAGAGATAACCTGAAACAACGGGATAAACTTTTGCATATTCGTTCTTTGCGTATTCATTGTCATAGTTTTCAAAATTTGCGGCAACGGCAGCCCATTCACAGATACACGAAATCCACTCTTTCATAGTTTTGCTGTAATTTGTTTTAGCACCCGGAATAATTTTAACGTATCTGTCCGGAACGTGTCTTCCTTCGTCGAGAACAACATCAAGTGATTTTCTCCAGTATTTATCAATAAAGTCACTGATTTTGTTAACGTCACAGCTGCCCTCCTCAAGCGGTCTGCCGCTGCGGATAAAGAGTTCGGTAATTGTCTCTCTTACATAAGAAAGACGGCGGATATTGTTTTCAGCAACTATATCAAGGCATTTTCTCAGTTCGCTGTCCTTGTCATTGAATATAAGTGTTCTTGTAATATTTACGGGAGAACGCTCCTCATGGACTTCAGCACGCTCATCAATCTTTCTGCGGTACTCATTTGCACGCTCAACAATTTTATCCATAACAGAACTGTTTGTCTTGTAATCAGAAAAAACGTCCATACCATAGAGCGTTGCGGACTTGAAACTGTAAAGTTCTCTGAGAAGAGGATAGAGTGAAGGATAAGTTTCGTCCAAATCGTATGTTTCAGCAACTCCGACAAGATTTTCAGCACTATAGTCCGTTATTTCCTGATGATTGAAAAGTGAAATTATTGCAGAAGATGCGAAAAGCGTTCCGCCCATATCCTTGAGAAGATGTTTTGCATTTTCAAATACAGGGAAAATCTCTGTACTTGTGAAATCCTTTGAAAGAAGAGGGCTGTTGAAAGCGTATCCGAAAGCATTGTCAAGTGACTGCAAAGCATCGCTTACATAGATTTTGTTGCCGTCCTCTTCATATTCAGCAAGCGATGACGAAGAAATTTCAGCAGCAGCTTTGAGATATGTAAGAAGACAATAAAGCTGGTCGGGCTTAAAGATACTGATTTTTTCAGCTATATCAGTATCTTTTATGCCGAGTTCATCAAAAGTTGTCTCATCGGTGTAAGCTTCATAAGCTTCATCAAGAGTTTTTTCCTCTTCCTTTTCAGGAATTTCTGGTACAGGCGACGGAACGGGAGTTGTATCGCTGTCAGCATTCGGATAAAGAATTTCGATAAGCTTATCCCAGAGTGTTTCCTGTCTTTCGCATGGTGCGGAGAGCTGACAGTAAGTCATGGCATTTTCATAGTCTTTCATTTCAAAGTAATTTTCGGCGATTTCAATGTATATCTTGTTGTGGCGTTTTTTATACATATCTTCAAATCTGCCTCTTTCAACAACATCAAGCCAGTCCATAAGCTGATTTACAGCAGACTGATTATCGCCGAGATGACGATAACAATAAGCTTTCTGCGAAATATATTTCAGCTTGTTTTTATAGTCAAGCGGGTCACAGATTTCAAAGAGTATGTTAAGCTGACTTATCATTTCAGCATGATTTTCTGTCTTTGTATAGTATTTGAGGAGAATTTCGGCAAATTTCGGATTTTCATCAATTTCCTCTTCATAATCACTGATTAACTCCTGAATTTTATAGCTGTAGTTCTGGTCTCCTCTTTCGTCCCAGAAGTTGAGATACAAAGTGACAAGCTGTATGAAAGCCTCGTCAAAGTTAGGACCATTAAGCTTTTTCTTGTAAGTTTCGATAGCGTCCTCAATATTTTTCTTTTTCAGAAGTTCATCAAGGTTTTTTCCTTTTACGGATTTTGTTGATTTTACAGTCTTATCAGTTTTCACAACAGGCGCAGCACCTTTGACTATGTCAATTGCAGTGTATGTCTTCATGAATTTTATGAGGCGGAATTTAACAGGTATATTGAGTTCCGTCGAAGTAGAACCATTGAAAGTCTTTGCAAAAGCTGCGTCTGTTACCTTTTTGATTTCAAACGGATATTTATTTCCGTCCTCAGTCATAATCATGCCTGCTTCTTCAGTAATCTTATAACTTACTATTTTTCCCTCGAATACTTTCTGCGGGTCAATTTCAGCAGGCTGTTCCGGTTTGGTTTCTGGTTTTGCGTCATCTTCATCTGTATTTTTTTCAGAAGGAAATTCAATAAATTCCTTGTATTCTTCAAATTTGGCTTCAATTCCTGAACTTGTATAACATCTCTGGATAGTGCTTATACACTTGTCCAAATCATCATTGACATTGGCAAAAGAACGTCCGTGAAGTGCGCAGAGATAATGGACAATATTGCAGAGAGTGTTGTAAGCTGTACTGCTTTTTACGTTGTCCGCAAGAATTTTCACCGCCCCTATATCATTTGCCTTTTCCGTGCAGATTTCTATTATTTCCGCTGTTTCATTAAGGTTTTCCGTATTTCCTGTCAATATGTAAGCCGCAGCAAACAATGCAGATAAAGCATAAAGTTCTTTATCATCAAGTTCAGCTGCATTCTGATAAGCAAGGCAATATGCCTCTCTCAGATTTTTGCTGTAGAAGAAAGAAATGGCAGAATCCTCATATTCTTTATTCAAGAAAAGTATATAGGCATAGTAAAGGTTAACTTCCGGATTGCATTCAAGATTATTCTCCTCCATAATTCTCCATGTATTGTCTATAGCCTGTTCAAGTTTGTCTGTATCATTACTGGACAGATAGCTTACAACCTTATTATAGTCATGCTGGAGAAGTTCTTTATTATTCTTATCAAGCGACTTAAATACCTTTGATATTATTTCTTTATTGCACTCAATTTCAGGGAGTACAAGATTTTTCTGCTTGTTTTTTATGGACTGTACAGGCTGAACCTGCATAACAGATTTTACAGTCTGCACAGGTTTGGTATTTATGACAGGTGTCTGTAAAGGCTGAACTGCAACAGCTCCTGCTGTCTGGAAAATTTCCATTCCTGAAATATCCTCATACCTCAGTACCGCAGTTGACGTAATCTGAACGGCAAGCGACTCTGTTCCATCATTCTCCACGATAACGCCGTCAATTATCTGCCCGTTTCGTTGCGTAAACCTCACAGGCGTTCCTGCCTGTATCTCTGATAGTTTTTGATTAATCAAACTCATTTCTTTACCTCCATGGTGAATTTTTTGTACTGGATTAACAGTATACTTATTATTATACAACATATTTCAACAAAATGCAATAGTTTTTTTGGTAAAAATTTATTTTTTATAAAATCAAATATGTTAAAAAATAGATTTCTTTAAAACTTAAATGATTAATGAAAACTTGACATTTATTGTTTTTTATGTTATAATAAAACAGTATATCAGAATATTTCGACAGTTTGTGCTATAAAAATAAATTCTGCATGAAAATTTCGTGCATTAATACAGAATTATGACATAAAATAATTTAAAAGGTGGAATGAATATATGTCCGATTTAGTCAAAGAAATTCCAGATGTTCTTGATGCATATAGTGAAATGGAACGTATTCCTGAATTTCTGCTGAACTGTACTAAAAATTACAATGACAAGGTTCAGAAAGAAAACCAGCAGTTTGAAAAAGAAAACAAGGAACTTGATGAGAAATATGAAAAATCCAGTAAGCTGTTGTCTTCAAAACTCGAAAAAAACAAAACCGGTTCTGAACAGCGTAAAACAGAACTCTTTTCACAACTCAATAATCTCAGTTCAGATGCTGATAATATGGTGAAAAATTTTAATGAAAACGTTGCTCTTATTCCTGCAAAAAAAGGAACTTATAAAATAGGTAAAACTCTTAACGAAGTCGTTGCAAGAATTAAATCAAAGGAAGAACAGAGTTATAATACATTTTCCGACAAAATGCAGCTTTTAAGACAGCAGGTTTCCGATATATACAAAAAAGAAACAGAAGAGGCAGATAATGCTTACAAGGCACAGCTGAAAAGTCTTACTGACGAAATCAATTCTAAAAGAGAACACGTCAGGCAGACACACAAAGACAGACTCCAGAAACTTTATGACAATGCTGTAAATGCAATTATAAACAGTGACCCGAAACATCACAGAAAAATATATGAAATGCTTGAGGCTCTTTCACCTTCCGAAATAAATTTTGACCCTCCTTCCGAAACACCGGAAACAATGCAGATTGGCTCTGTAAATGTAAATCTCTCCGCATGGGCTGAACAGATGCCGTCTGCCGAAAATCTTATCGAAGTTATAAAAGATAATTATTCCTATGCCCTCAGGGAAAATGAAGATAATAAAGTAACACTGCAATTTCCGGTTGGCAGAACTTTTTCGGACAGAGGTCTTAATCAGGCTGTCCTTTTCAATAAAAATACAAGAAATTCCGCACTCAGTTATATCAAGGCACTGGAAATGCGTTTCTTTATGTCCCTGCCATGCGGAAAACTCCGTGTAACAATGCTCGACCCTGTTGATTTGGGTGCTAATTTCAGTATGTTCTCATGCTTAGGCGATATTGACGAAAAAATAATATCAACTAAAATATGGAGCGAAGAAAACAGAATCGAAGAACAGCTGAACCTGCTTATCAATCAGATAGAACACGTAAATCAGGACTGCCTGAGAGACGAATTTTCAAATATTGTTGAATATAATGCAAAAGTCGGAAAAAGTGCCGAACCATATCAGGTGCTTTTTGTTGCGGATTTCCCGAAAAATCTCAATGAAAAGTCAATAAACTGCCTTGAAAAGATAATAAGCAGCGGTCCTAAATGCGGAATCTATACAATTATTGCTTCTGATACCGATGCATTCAGGCAGTTCTCACATCTTGGTATCGGAGATATGTGGCAGCTGAATTTTGCGGATAATATGACATATTATAATTATGGAAACATACACTATCCGTTTGTCCCTATTACTCTGCCCAGAAAAGAAAATGCCGATGCTATTCTTACCGCTGTCTCAAACGGAATAAAAAATTCAGGAAAAATAGTTATCAGCTATGATGAGATTTCTGATAATCTTACTCAGCATAAGGAAAAATGGTTCAGATTTTCATGCGAAGACGGCATTGATATTCCGATAGGTCTCGAGGGCGCAAGACGTTCTGTAAATATACATCTCGGCGGAGAAAATATCACTCAGCACCATGCACTTATTTCAGGTACAACAGGTTCAGGAAAATCAACTCTTCTCCATACTATAATAATGAGTATTCTGCTCCGCTACAGTCCCGAAAACGTCCAGATTATGCTCCTCGATTTCAAGCGGGGTGTTGAATTTAAAAACTATGCAAAGTACAAACTTCCGAACTTCCGCATAATCTCAATCGATACTGAACCGGAATTCGGTCTGTCCGTATTCCGTGCAGTAAACGAAATGATGAATAACCGTGCAAATGAATTCAGAAACAAAACGAAAAGCCGTGTCGACAATATAGAAAGATATAATATTCAGGCTGACCAGTCACCTTTTGAGGATATGGAAAGAGCTGCAAGAATAGTTGTTATTGTCGACGAATTTCAGGAAATGTTTGCTGATGAGAATTCACCGGTCGCAAAGGAATGCAAAACCCTTATAACAAATATCGTAAAACAGGGACGTGCTTTCGGTGTACACCTCATTCTTGCTTCACAGACTCTTCCCGACACCCTTGCCGAAGTTTATACGCAGATGAGAAACAGAATTGCTTTGCAGTCAACAGCAGAATCAGCAAAATATATACTTGCTCCCGACAACGAAGGCGTTGCCGTTCTTGCAAATGTGGAATCAGGTAAAGGCATTTTCAACGACGGCGCAGGAAATAAAGACGCAAATCATCATTTCCGTGTTGCTATGTTCACCGAAACAGAACAGGAAGAACTTCTCCGTAAGATTGCTGAACGTCAGAAAGATGTAATCAAAAATATGCACTTTAAAAAAACAAGACTTCTGCTTTCTACTATTCAGGACGATGAGGATAATCCTCTCAACCGCTTTGTAATGACCGGAGATTTGCCGAAACGTACTTCTATCGGCTGTCCGCTTTATATCGGTGAGGAAATTTCGATTGAAAACAGTTTTGATATTAATCTCACAAACAGAAGAGCGCAAAATCTCCTTATTCTCGGCAGTGACTCCAAACGTGCGGAGCTTATGTACGGCTTTGCTGCACTCAGTATCCTTTTCAATGAATTTCAGAAAGATACAACCGGAAAATCACTCAACAGCGAACCTGTTATTACTTTCTTTGATTTCAACAGTCAGGGACAGTCAGTTTACGGCTATAATTCCACTGACAGCATTATGGATATACTCTGCGAGAATTTCCCTGACGCTATCAGAATATTCGGCAGAAATTCTCTCATCGACGGAATAGAAATACTCAGCAATGAATACAGAAATCCTGACACAACAAGAAATCATTATGTAATTTTTGCCGGTCTTAACCGTGCAAAGAGACTTACTGAAAACGGAGACAATTATTCTATTCCTCCGATAGATATGTTCAAAAATCTTATAAAGGAAGGTCCGCAGAACGGCTTTAATTACATAATATGGGCGAATGAGCCTTCAGGCTTTATGGCATCATACAGCAATATTATCAGCGAATTTGACTACCGTCTTGTGTATGATTTGACTGACGAACAGTATATGTCCGCTGTTCACAGCAATGAAATGAAAACCAATATGAACAGTACAGTTATTTCCTACAATCCCGACGACGATAACAAAAAGGTGCGTATTTATAATCAGCCTCTTCAGGACTGGATTAATCAGTTCATTGACCGCCTTAAATGCGATGATGATTACGATGGTGTGTATTTTAATTATTCTGATGAGGAAAATGATGAGTTCGATGAATTTGACGAATTCGGTGAGTTTTAGGAGGATACAGTATGGCAAATCAGATATTGAATTTCAGGGACGAGACCTTGAATATGCAGCATAATATTGATGAAATCGAAGAATATACCGAAAAAATAAAACTGGTAAACGGTATGAGAGACAGTTTCCTGAAACTCAGGAATATGACTGTATCTGCTGTTATTTCCCTTGCTTTCTGGATTTTCGGTTTTGCTGTATGGTTCACATCATGCAGCTTATTGGTACGCATTATCGCTGTCGCAGCTGGTGCTGTTGCGACTTGGATAATCTTCAAAAAGGCAGGCGGAAAAGTCAGTGCTGTTGCAGTTGCCTCCGTCGCACTCTGCTACTTCCTTGTAAAAGGAATTCTTGACACTGTTAATGCTGATACGGCAACTATAGAGAAAATAGTGATGTTTGTTCCTGTAATCACACTTATTGTAAACATTGCAGTTACTTTCTTCACTTATAAAAGTTTCAAAAAATCCGCCAACAATATAATGCCATGACAAAAGATGAGAAAAGTTTTCTTGAAAATATGGATATGCTGTTAATTTCAGGCAGTATGTCTGAAAACTTTTATGATGAAAACAATAAAAAGATTATTAATTCTTTTCCTGATGCACCAATGCAGTCAGATATATGGACAGAAGTGCTGAATGCTTCCGAAAGCGGTTCAGTCGATACAATCAGAAAACTCCTTGCAAAACTGGAAAAATCACGCCTTCCGTCTGACGAAAAACAATGGCTGACTACTATTCTGCTTATTTCCCAGCCTGAAACAGACATAAAAACACTCCGGAGAATTTCTATGGGAGATAAATTCATTCCTGCCGGCGAAGATACGGACTGTGTTGCACAGACAAGTGCGATTATCGCAGAAAAGGAACTGAAAAGACGTGATGATATTATCAGAAAAGAATATGACGAAAAAATGCGCTGTGAACTTGAAAAAGAACGTGTCCTGAAAAAAATAGTTCTGGACAGCAGCAATGCATTAAAAGAAGCCGAAAATAATCTTACTGAACACAGAAACAGCGGATATAATAACTAAGGTCAAAAATATGAACGAACAGACAGTATATTTTTTACAAGCCCTTTATGATGATTTGGCAGAAAGAGCTCCGAAATCAGACGAGGAGGATTTCCTTAATGAAGTTAAGGAAAAAGCTGCTGAAACAGGCAGACTTGCAATTACTGCCGAAATAAAGAGGTATCTCACAGGATTTTTAAGTCCCGATACTATCATTGTATCGGCAGAGGCAAAAAGTCTTGCGGAAAAAGCAGAAAAATTAATGGAAGAGATACAGGAAGTACGCTATCCGTATGAACTCCGTGCGATTTCAAATTCTGTCCACAGGCTGATAGGAGAAGTACAGGCACTGCTTATTATAACAATACGTGCGATAACAAGTGAAAACGGTGTAAGCCGTGACAAAATTCATTTTATAGTAAGACAGACTGCACCTGCTGCCCTTACTCATATAAAGCAAAGATGCCGTATGCTTTTCTACCGCAATTTTGTGCTTGCAGGCAGAAAAATCAACAGTAATGCTTATCTTCCTGCCGACGTTTCCCTGCGTGAATGGCTTGATTATTATATCAATGTACTCGGCAGTGCAACTGACCTGATGACTGATGATGAAGCTGACGGAAGATGGGCATATGTGCTGAAACGTGTTAAACTCAGAACACATCTTACACTGGACTTGTTTGTTAAAGTTCAGCCCGACAGGAACGCACTCACTATTTCTCCCGGAAAAGCAAAAATCGGTACAAGTTCCGAAGGCTTGCTGAAAATAAGCGGGCGTGGCTATCTTACCAATTTAAAGCCCGACGACTATGACATAATATGCAAGGGAGAGTTCCTGTGCTATATTCCTGTTGTGCATAACTACGCTTTTCTAAGCAGTTCAAGCAATGACCCGAACAGGAATATCAGCTATATTGTAAGCGGACAGAAATATCTTGTATCATCGGAGGATTACTTCAGAATGATTAACAAGTACCTCATTTCACGCACTCTCGGACTTCGTGTGCGTCAGGGAAACTGCATTTTCTGCGGTTCTCTGCTTAATGACGGAAGGTGTATGAACTGCCATGGAATGTAACAAACTGAATGTTTCTGCACTTTGGTTTCCTGTCCATACTCTCGGATACGGCGCAAGACTCGGCGTATGGTTGCAGGGCTGTTCAAGGAACTGCAAAGGCTGTATAAGTCCTGAATTTCAGCCGTATGAAAAGAGATTTCCGCTTACTGCCGATGAAATTCTTTCATTTATACCGCAAGGTAAAATTCCCGACGGTCTTACAATAAGCGGCGGAGAACCGTTTGAACAGGAAAATGAAGTTCTTGAGCTTATAAATCTTTTCAGCAGGAAATTTTCAGATGATATATTAATCTACACAGGCTATACTCTTGAGGAATTAAAAGCAAGAAACTCAGAAATTACAGACAAAATCCTTTCCTCTGTCAGCATTCTGATTGACGGTGAATACATTGAGGAACAGAATGACGGTACTGCACTGTGTGGCTCTTCAAATCAGAAAATACACGTATTCCGCCACGCTGAACGCTATGAAAAACTTATTCATGGCAAACGAAAACTTCAAGGTGTACTTCTGGACAATAAATTGTGGTTCATTGGTATACCGCCGATTTAACACAGGAAAATTCTATGGATACTATACAAGCAATAAATATTAAAAACGAGACAATACCGCTGATATGCGGTGAAGCTGTTCTGTCTGAACAAATTCCGAAATTAAAGAACGTCCGGCAGATAAGGGATTACCGCCTTATTGCTCCTATGGCTGTCACACAGTCTTCTGAATTGTGGTTTGCTGCCGACAAATTCGGTGAACTGCGCACCCTTAAAGCTTACAGAACGGCAAAAAATGCGGAATATATTGAAGATATAATGATGATAGAATGTGCCAGTCTTGTGCCTGTAATCGAATATTTCAAAGAAAATGACCTGTTTATTGAAATAAGTCCATACTACAGGAACGGCAGTATTACAGGAAGGGTTTCTGAAGATAAAATAAAAAATACAGTTCTCCCCGGAATTATTTCCGCACTTGAAAATCTTCATAAGTCCGGCATTGTCCATAATGATATAAAACCCGAGAATATCTTCTGGAGTGATGACGGTAAAAAGGTTCTTCTCGGAGATTACGGCAGTGTTTCCTATGAAAATGAACGCCCTGACAGCTTTACTCCTGCTTATACTGACCCTTTTGTACTGAACGGCGAAAACTGTTCCGCCCGTACAGACTGGTTTTCAGTCGGACTTACTCTCGCTTCTATATATAACGGAAAACCGCTGATAAAAGAAAATACAATAAGGGAAGTTCTTGGTTACTGGACACGTCCTGTGTATTTCAATGACGGTTCTGCCGAATTCAGAAGACTTGTCAACGGAATGATAAATACTGACAAAAAGCGCAGACTTGGTCCTAAAACTGCAAAGAAATGGTGCAGAGGCGAAGTATTCGGCGGAGAGGCAAGACAGACTGAAAGACAGACAAAGAAAACTGTAAAATCCCTTACTGTCCGTTTTGAAGAACCAGTTCTTGTGGCGGCTGACATTGCAGGGCTTATTGAGGGAATAAAAACTCACTGGAATGAGGCTGTATTTCTTTTCCAGCAGGGCGAATTTGACCGCTTTCTCAATCAGTTTGACGCAAGATGGAGCGAACTTTGCACTGAATATCATAAACACACATATCCCGAAATAGCTCTTTTTCAGTTGACTATGGATTTGCTTGAGGACGAAGGCTTTATATGGCGTGGCAGAGAATATTCAAATCTGCTTGAACTTGAAGACGTATGGTACGAAAGTGAAAAGGGTGCGGAGGACGTTCTGACTTTTCTGCAAAGAGGTCAGGTTGAATACTATCTGAAAAGAAAAAATGCAACTGAAACACAAATAAATTATGCGTCAGATATAAACAGAATGAGCAGAAATCACCCTGAAGAAGCTGTAAGTCAGCTGTTTATATCATTAAGCGGTGACAATGCTTTCCATATGGGAGACGTTATTTTCTATGCAACAGAAGATATTGTTCAGTATCTTTATGAAAATTACGAACAGCTTGATGATATTGTAGACAGTCTTATGAATAACAGAAAGTTTGAAGCATGGCTGACTTTTCTCGGAATGGGAAGATTACTTGATGAAATCAGAAAGAAGTGTAAAATATGAGCAGTTATATTGAAACTCCGTTTACCATCGAGCAGAACAGACTTCAGGGAATAGTAAATTCCTGCCGTGACGATTTGAAAAATGCCATTAATTCATTGCAGGAACAGAGAGACACAATGCACCAAATCGGGATTGATATTTCTGCAAGAGAAAACGCAAAGGAAGTTCATGCGGTAAATGCTATAAACAGTGCAAAACAGGCGTACAATGCAGAACTTGCTGATGAAAAAGAAAAATCCGACAGCATAAAAAAAGAACTCATACAGAAAATCCGGAATATCAGAACTCAGTCAAAGTTTGCACATGATACCGACGGCATTCTCAGCAGAATCAGCGAAATTGAAAGAAAAATCAGGACAGCAGGCAGTATTTCAGTACTTAGTGAAATGAAAGAGGAAATCAAAACCTGTGAAAAGCAGATGTTCCATAAGATAGAATACAGTAAAGAAATGAGTACGCAGAATATATCAGAATATCATACTTCTTATATATCGGGAGAAAAAGGCGTTTTTCTTGGAAATCCTGAAAAGACAGAAAAGCGCACATTCCGTGAAAAGCTGTCGGATATTTTTGAACGTAAAATGGCAATGGCACTTGCAAGTCCTCATGCTGACCGTATACCGTCGCTTAAAAGAATTTGCAGGGAATTTTATGCTGCTGTGGACTATGAAAAAGACGTTTATGCAAGAACACACGAAAAAGACCTCGAAAAAATTCTTGAAAAACTGTCGGCAATGGAAAACAGCAGTAAAAATTCAGCAGAGAAAAGAACGGTATCACAGAAAAGATACATAGCATTGTGCGGTATGCTCAATATAACTCCTGATTATCCGCTCCTCAATGACGAAAATTCAACTGCAAGACTTGATACTCTCAGCAAAGAAATGTTTAAAAAATATAACGAAAAGAAAAAGCATGAATATCTTGCAGACGCTCTTGCTGTTGTTCTGAAAAGGCATGATATGGAATTTCAGGACAGTTCAGCAGGAGAATACGAAAGCAAATTCAATTTCAGAATGGAAAATGCGGAATTGTCCGTTTCAAGTACAAACAATGGTATTCTGAGTATGCAAATAACAGGCGTTTACAGCGGACAGCATGAGACTGCAAATGATATAAGAAAAAGTATATCTTCTGCTGTTCACCTATGTTCCTCAATGAAACAGATTAAAGAAGAGCTCGCAGCAGAATTTGGTATTCATTTTCAGGAAATCCGCACAGAAAGTCCAACAGAGGAAAATATCACAATGAAATCAGCAAACGAAATTTCGCACATCAAAAAAATATATCAGAAGAAAAAATCTGACAGTACAGGGGGTTGATTGCAATGAATGAGCCTGAATACAGAAAAATAAAGTGCAGTGCAGGTCATTGGTGTGAACCTGTAAGCATTGGCGATACTTTGCCAAGACAATGCCCTGTCTGCAATATGCCATATGACAGACGGCATAACAAGCCTGTTTTCTGCTTTGCGGACGGTTCAATTCCTGAAGAAACTGAAAGTACTCCGTCTGAAACCAAAACGGAAATTCCTGAACAGCCAAAGAATATATTGAGAAGACAGCGTGTTATTGACAATCCAATCACTCCGCCTGCTGAAACGGAAGTCCCTGAACAGAATGTAGTCAGAAGACGACGTATTATCGGCAATGCGGTCGCTCCTCAGCCTGTGAACGAAGTATCTGCTGAAAACAAATCATATTATAATCCTGCTCCGGACAGCAGACTTGTTCTGAAATGCGGACAATACAGAATATCTGTTTCCGAAGAGGGAATGTATCTCGGCAGGGAAGAAAACGGCTGTGAAATTTTCGGGTCGGATTTCATGGTAAGCCGTCGTCACTGCTTTGTAAAAGCAAATCACTTTGACGAGGTGCTGATAACTGACGCAAATTCCCTGAACGGTACATTTGTTGATGACGGAACAGGCCGCAGACGTATCGGAAGTAATGAAACCGCTGCACTTAAAGTCGGACAAAAAGTTTATCTTGCTGATTTCGTATTCGTTATTGATAAATTTTAAGGAGAAATATTATGTCAGAACGTGCGCAGTGGAAAGAAGAACTTGATACATACAGAAGTATTCAGAAAATGTTTATCCTCGAAGGAAATGTATCCGACTTGCAGGTGCTTACAGAAGGTATCGAATCAGGAGAACTTGTAGATTTAGATGAATTTCTGCATATATACCTTAAACGTGAGGGGTATCATTCAGTTGTTTTCTATAACCGTATCGACGGATTTTATAATTATTACGACGATACAGAAAAAATGCTTAGTACTTTTTATGAGCAGAGCGAACTGAAAGAACCATGCAGAAAGCCCGATATACGCAAAGCAATAAATGCTGTGAGGACTGCGCTCAGCAGAACGGAACATTCTGTTGCAGTCGTCATACAAATGGCAGGGCAATTGATTACAAGTGCGGAACACCCTGACGCTGACGAAATAGAATACTTATCAACTCTTATGCTTGCTGCAAACGAAGCACAGTCGGGAAGAGCAGACAATCAGCAGGGCTGGGCAAATAATCTTGTCTTTATGATTACAAATAAAGTGCAGGAACTTCCGGCATGGTTTTACCGATATAATTCCTACTGCAAAGTACTCACTCTCGACCTCCCTAAAGAAAAAATACGCCGGCAGATTATCGGTTCATACCAGAATACATTTTCGGACTGGTCATCTTTTGAGGAAAGTGCAAAGGAAAAAATGCTGCTTGAACTTGTTGCACAGACGGACGGCTTCACCTGTGTAAATCTTGACGCAGTTCTCAGTATATGCCGTGGAAAAACATACAAATCAACTGTTGAAACAATACGTGCATACCGTCATGGAAGAAAAGAAAATCCATGGGAAGAACTCAGCGCAGAAAAGATTAATGGTCTTAACGACGAACTGTCAAAATACGTTATCGGTCAGCCGAAAGCTGTTTCCGCTGCGGCTGATGTGATAATGCGTGCTTCCACCGGAATGGCAGGACTTCAGCATTCTTCCAACAACCGCCCTCGAGGTGTACTGCTGTTTGCAGGTCCTACCGGAACAGGTAAGACTGAACTTGCAAAATCCCTTGCAAGATGTGTTTTCGGTTCGGAAAGTTCAATGATACGTTTCGATATGAGCGAATACAGTCAGTCCCATTCAGACCAGCGGCTTCTCGGCGCACCTCCCGGATATGTGGGCTATGACGCAGGCGGTGAACTCACAAACGCTGTCCGCTCGCACCCGTATTCTATACTGCTATTTGACGAAATCGAAAAAGCAAGTCCGACAATTCTTGATAAGTTTCTTCAAATCCTTGACGACGGCAGAATGACTGATTCCAAAGGTGAAACGGTGTATTTTACGGAATGTATCATAATTTTCACTACAAATCTCGGACTTACAAAAACAATGCCCGACGGTTCTGCTGAAATGACTGTAGATACAAATGCAAGTCTCGAAGAAATAGAGGAAGTTATCACAAAAAGACTTCGCAGCAGCTGGAGACCTGAATTTCTCAACCGTATAGGCAATAATATTATCGTCTTTGACTTTATCCGTCCTGAACAGGGTGTGAAGATACTTAAAAAGCAGCTTGCACAGATTACATCTAACCTTGCAGAGCAACGTCATATAAAAGTAATCATTCCTGAAAATGGTATGGTATTCCGCAAACTTGAAACATTCTGTATGAAAAACCTTGCGTTTGGCGGACGAGGCATAGGAAATATTGTCGAACATGATTTTCTCACTCCCATAAGCCGTGAACTTGCATCAGGTTCATGGAAAGCAGGCGACGTTGTTACTCTTGAAGATTATAAGGACGACGATTACAGAACTGGTTTCGTATATTCAGTGAAAGGACGTGAAAATTAATGGCAGACTTTGCAAGTGAATGGAGCAGAGTGAGACAGCTCGGCGAACAGGTACACAGCACTGAACGGAATATACAGCGTGTAAGGGCAGAAATTCTGTCAGCAGAAGCGGCAGTCGTAAGTGCGCAGGTGGAGTTAAGTAATGCGCAAAGCAGACTCAATTCCATTCCCACATACTACGGCGATGATTACCAAATGCAGTCCATGTATGACAATATGCGTGCGCAAGCAGAAGCGGCTGTTTCAAATGCAAGCTATCATCTGCATGACGCACAAAATCATCTGAGCAATCTGCACAGTGAAGAAAGCAGTCTCAATGCACAGCTTCTCATGCACAGGGAGGAGGCTGTGCAGACTGCGGACGAATTTCGGGAGGCAGGAAATCAGGCAAGAGCAAAAATATCTCCTGCAAGTACTGCTGCGTCAAAATTCCAGCAGATGTCAGGACTGCGTTTCGGAAAAAATGCTGCAATGGCAGGAAGTGACCTGTCAAATCAACGGGCCTTGCATTATCAAAGTCAGGCAGCCGCCTATGAAGAACTCATGGAAGCAGCAAATATGGCAAGGCAAGGCATAGTTCCAAAGAAAAACGGTTCTTCAATTGCAGCAAGGGGAACTTTTACTCCTGTAAGCAGTCCGACGGTAAATGCAACGGAAATGACTTCTTCAAATCCGGCAGGCATATTGGGTGTTACTGAAATAAATTCCGCAGCACTGACTTCACTTACATCGAAAAGCATTCCTGCCTTTCCGTCGTCCTCCGGAATAGGAAAATTTTCCGCAGTAAGTGTCCCCTGTTCAGCAGGAGAAAACAGTCTTGCACTAAATTCAGTGACAATTAAACTTGGAATGAATAAAGAAGATTTCAATTCTTTTATAAAAGAAAACGGACTTTGTCTGGTGACTGATAAGAAAAGCAATACTGCGGAACTTACTACTATATCGGCAGTCAAGGCGTCACCTGAAAAAATGAATATCATTGCAAAGCCTGCTGTTGCGAAAAGCGGTAAATCCACAAAAAAGAAGATAGACGGACATACATATTATTATGACGCAAATAATGAGGTATACCGTGTGGACGATATGCTTGTTGAAAATTCTTCTTATGAACTGAACGGCTACAAATTCAGAACTGACGAAGTCGGACGTGTTGCTTCCGTTGAGGGAAAACTTCACTTCCGTAAAGACAAACGAAAGAATATACGTGATACAAAAGAAAAAATCGGCAAGGGCTATGAACAGCCGTTCGACGAACGTGGACATCTTATTGCGGACTGGTTTGAAGGTCCTGACGGTCTTGAGAATATTATAATGCAGAATGCACATTTTAATCATTCGGATTACAAGAGACTTGAAATTAAACTTGCAGGCTATGTTAAAGACCACGATGTCAGAGTTAAAATAACTCCTGTCTATGAAGAAAGTTCATTCAGACCAAAAGAAATTTTATATGAATATACGATTGACGGCGAACGTTTTAGCCAGCTGTTTCCAAATCCGATTGAAACTGAGGAAGGAAAATTACAATGAATGAAATTAATTACAATGAAATAGCGTCTTTAATTGTCGACCTGCTCCCTGAAAAATGGAGGAAAGTGGCTTTTTTTGCGCAGTATTTTGAGGGAAGTTATACTATGAAATTTTATGCCGACTGCGGTAACGGAGAATATACCGACTGCTATTCGTTGCCAGATGTCAGCGACGACAATATATACAGAACATTTTCCGCTATAGATAAGCTTATAAAGCCTGTTCACAGCAGTCTGAACAAAAAGGACAAATGGAGTGTAATGACTATGCTTTTTTCAAGCGACGGTAATTTCAAGGTTGAATATGACTATGAAGATATATCTGAAACTTCAATTGAATACATAATGGAGTGGAAGAAAAAATATTTAATATAAAGGAGAACTTATCATGGGTACAAGACTTGAACAGAATAAACGCAAAATCGAACACGCAAACGAAACTCAGGAAAGGGGTCTTGAACAGGGAAGAGAAGACGCAAGACAGGTTCAGGAAGTCAAAGGCATTCTTGAAAGTATGCCGAACGAACTGGACGACGATATTCTGTCCGCAATAGAATATGCCCGAAATGCTGCCAAAGGCGAAGGCTCACAGCACATGAGAGACGTTGTCCATTCACAGATAGAACAGGGCTACAATATTGCAAATGAAGCCATTATTGAAGCTGATGACCAGGCGCAGAGAAGTGAACAGGCGGCTTCAACATTCAGACAAGCTTCAGGCGCAAGTGAATTCGGACGTTCTGCTGCTGAAACATCTGCGTCGGGTGCAGACAGCATTGCAGCTGAATTTCATGAGGGTGCTATGAATGCTCAGAAACAGATGGAAAAAACAGAACAGGATTTCCAGACAAATCTTGATGAAATAAATTCATAACGGAGATTTAATGAATGGAATACTGTTATTATGAACTTAAACAAAGTCCCGATTTTTCGCTGAATAAGTACTCATCTCTTTCGGAAACAGGTCCGTCAGGCGTTATAACTCAGCATAAAGCTTTCTGGCGGCAGATGAACCAGTGGGGCAAACTTTTTAACGGCTGTATTCACCTCATATATCAATACGATGCTGACAAAGAAACGGGAACACGTATGAATATGGTAATCCGCTTTGACGCACCAACGGCAGAGGCTGTAAATTCCGCAAGACAGATAATGAAATCATCTGTTCTTCAGCCTTATTATGATTTTATCCTTGAAACCGACAGCAGTTGCCTTTCAGATAAAAAATACGCATATCTGGTAAATCTCAAAAAAAGAGAGTACTTTATCTCATCGGAAAACAATCCTGACGGAAAATTCTATACTGTAAGCAAATGGGAAATGAATAAAGATGCCCGACTTTATTCCATGCTCAGACTTATGAATGCCTCTGAAGTTTCCTCTGCTTACTGCATTGACATCTATCCGACGGACTATGAAGAAACTCTGGAAAATGCACTCCAGTATATTCTCCCTTATCTGAGAAATCTTAATTCTTTCAAGGTAAACAAGACTGAAAGTTCTGTTTCTGCATCAGGAAAAGATAACAGTGCAAAAAAAGCACTTGATTTCTATGAAGCATTAATAGATGATTTGAACTCATCACCACATTTTCTGGCTAATATACAGGTTTTCAGCGATGTTAACTTTGCTGCACAGCAGATACTGGACGCTTCTGCTTCGGAGGCACTTTCAAAGGGGACATATATTCTCTGTCCTGAAAAGTATGGCGGCACTGTTAAAGATATAATTAACAGCGGTTTCGGAGTTTTCAGTGACGAAAAAGCACCTAAAGATATGCTTGAACTCCCTCACCTCTTCACTCTTGAACAGATTTCTCCTTTTGCAATGATGCCTGTACTGTTTCCTGGCGAGGAAATCGAAATGTCAAAGGAAACTGTTCCAAAACAGGAAAGCGGTATGCTGATTGGAACTGATATGCAGAACCATAATATATTTGTCCCATGGAAAAATCTTTCAAAGCACTGCTTTATGGCAGGTATGCCCGGAAGTGGTAAGACAAATACTATGATGTATCTGATTTCACGCATTTTCAGTAATAATATTCCTGTACTTATCCTTGAACCTGCAAAGAGGGAATACCGTTCTCTGCTGTCACAGCCGGATATGAAAGATGTATCACTGTTTTCGCCGAATGCAAACAGTATGTACCCGTTACATATCAACCCGTTCCGCTTTCCAAAGGGAATGAAACTTGCTGACCACATAAACCGTCTGCTTGATGTATTCAACGGTACATTCCAGCTTGACCCTCCTATGCCAATGCTGCTTACAGAAGGTATTCAGCTTGTATACGAGAAACTCGGCTGGCTGCCTGGAATGATAAACGATGGCAGACTTCCCTATCCGACAATGAGCAGTCTTTACACTCAGATAGAAAAACTTTTCGATAAATACAAATATGCAGAGGAAGTGCGGAGCAATTTGCAGTCTGTTCTGCAAGTAAGAATTGGCTCGCTCCTTGAAAGAGAAATGGGAGATATTTTTGATGTGGAAAACTCTACATTTGCCGAAGAGGAATGGCTTGAAAAAAGTGCCGTGATTGAACTTGCCTCGCTCGGAACTGCTCCATCTAATTTTCTTATACTTCTCCTGATGACGCTTATCCGTGAAACACTTGATGTAATAGCATATGACCCTAATAAATTCAGAAATGCTCCAAGACACGCAATATTCCTTGAAGAAGCCCACAATCTTATTGCGGACAAAAGCGTTCAGGAAGCAGGAGCAATCGACCCGAAAATTTCAGCTACTGCATTCATAGTCAAAATGCTGGCGGAAGTGCGTTCACTTGGTGAAGCTATTGTTATCGCCGACCAGTTGCCTACCGCAATGGCTCCCGAAGTTGTAAAAAATACCTCACTCAAATTCGGTCTCCGTCTTACAGCACAGGACGAACGTGAACTTCTTGGCTCGTCAATATCCGCCGACGCTTTACAGCTTGAAAAAATGGGTACATTAACACCCGGAAGATGCTTTGTAAGCTATGAGGGACTGCTGAAACCTTTTGAAATGCAAGTGCCTGAGTTCAAAGGCGATGCAGTCCTGACTGACAACGACCTGAAAGAACTTCTCTTCATTCGTCCCGTATATCTTGAAAATATGATGCGGAGTGCCGAAATAATGAAAGCTAAGTTCAGAAAACGAAAAGAAAAACTCAATCACAGGCAAAATCAGCTGATAGACGCTATGAAAGATTACCTGAAAAACAGCAGAAACGCTCTTGACGGACTGGAAGACTTCAAAGAGGGCGATTTACTTAATCCCGAACGCAGAGAAATTCTTAATTCAGCTGAAGTCAACTATAAAAAAATAGTTAACTCCCTTGACAAACTCATGACAGACTGGTATCGCCTGCAAGCTGACATAGGTATATATATGACTGTCGGGCTTGACATAAAAAAGCACCTCTCCGAACGAAAAAATCTGTACATAGAAGACGAATATAATAAAGCTGTTGCATTGAATGAAAAATGGTGCGCAATTATAAATGAGGAATATAATCAGACAAAAATGGGTTGGGAAAGTCTTTTGTTCCTTGCGGAAAGACTTAAATTTAAATTTACTGATACAAACAGGGAAATCTATCTTCTCCGCAATGAATTGATTTTTAAAGATTAATTGTAAAAACAAACCTCCCATGCGGTATGCACAGGAGGTTTTGTTAATTCAATTATACATCGTAAGTTTTTCTGTATTCGAGCATTTTGTCGAGGTATTCCTTACCGTCAACAATACCGTCCCTGATAGCACTGATAATATCTTCCATAGTAACAATAGGATAAACAGTAACGCCGAAATCACGCTTTACTTCCTGTACTGCTGAAAGTTCGCCTGTACCCTTTTCCTGACGGTCAACAGTGATAACCATACCTGTTACATCTACATCAGCAGCCGATTTAAGTTTCGGCATGGATTCACGGAGAGCTTTTCCCGAAGTCATAACATCATCAATGATAACGACTTTTTCGCCGTCCGTGAGAGTTTTTCCGACGAACATACCGCCTTCACCGTGGTCTTTGGCTTCCTTGCGGTCGAAACAATAGGAAACATCAATACCGAATTTGTTGCTGAGTGCAACAACTGCCGATACAGCAAGCGGAATGCCTTTGTAAGCAGGACCGAACAGCGTTTCAACAGGAATATTGTTTGCGTTAATACATTCCGCATAATATTCGCCAAGTTTTGCAAGCTGTGCGCCTGTCTTATAGTTTCCGCAGTTGATGAAATATGGTGCAACTCTGCCGCTTTTCAGTGTAAATTCACCGAATGTAAGCACACCGCAGTCAACCATAAATCTGATAAAACTTTCTTTGTAGGTCATAATTTTTTTACCTCCTGTTATTATAATAACATAATTATACCATATTTTTCTGCATAATGCAAGTGAATAAATTATTCAATCTGCAAGATTGTTAACAAATTATAGTTGACATTTTATATAAAAAATGGTATAATAATTACAATAATCCGTGCAAAAATTTATAAGCATAAAGGAGAAGTTTACATGAAAAAATTCAGACATATTCCGGTAATACTTGGAATTATTCTTACAGCGTCACTCACAGCCTGCGGAAACCAGTCTTCCAAAAACACAGAAAGTTTGTCAGAAAGCCCTGAAATCGATAAAAATGAACCTGTCACGGTTACTGTATGGCATTACTACAACGGCGTTCAGCAGATGAATTTCGACAATGCGGTTGCGGAGTTCAACAGTACAGTCGGCTACGATGAGGGAATTATAGTTGAGGCCTTTTCAAAAGGAAGTGTTTCGGAACTCGCTGAGAGTGTCATCTCTTCAGTGAAAAACAATACAGGAACAGAAAATCCGCCTGATATTTTTGCAACATACGCTGAAACAGCCTACACAATCGAAAAGTTAGGCGGTCTCGCTGATATAGGAAAATATTTTTCGGAAGACGAAATCAGCGAATATGTTGACGAATATATTGACGAGGGTCGATTTTCCGGCGACAATTCCATAAAGATTTTCCCGACAGCAAAAAGCACGGAAATCATGATTTTGAATGTCACCGACTGGGAGGATTTCGCTGAGGCGGAAAACCTTACCACTGACGACCTGAAAACATGGGAAAGTCTCGCAGAAGTTGCCGAAAAATACTATAATTATACCGATGCGCTTACTCCCGATATTGAAAACGACGGCAAAGCATTTTTTGGTCGTGATTCCGTTGCAAATTACATGATTGTCGGTGCAAAACAGCTGGGTGCTGAATTTGTTTCAATCGACAGTTCAGGAAATCCTGTCCTTACTGTTGATAAGGACGTTGTTAAAAAACTATGGGAAAATTATTACGTCCCGTATGTAAAGGGCTGTTACACCATGCAGGGACGTTACAGAAGTGACGACGTGAAACTCGGCAAGTCCATAGCGATTATATGTTCAACTACAGGTACGGCTTACTATCCTACAGAAGTAACGATAAATGACGACTATACATATCCTATTGAAAATATTGTTCTTCCGATACCTGATTTTGAAGGTGCGCCGTCCTGTGCGGTACAGCAGGGTGCAGGAATGTCTGTTATAAGTTCCGACGAACAGACAGAATATGCAAGTGCAGTGTTCCTGAAATGGTTCACGGAAGAGGAAAGAAATATAGAATTTTCTATAAATTCAGGTTATCTTCCTGTCAAGAAATCAGCAAACGACTATGAAAAAATATCAGCAGTAAATGAAAATTCTGAAAATGCAGTCAACGACATCATGCTTCATTCGCTTGAACTCGCAATTCAGCAGGTGAACACACGTTCTCTCTATACAATGAAACCGTTTGAGACGGCAGGCGAAGTGCGTGGCTATTTAGGAGATTATATTCAGAATACAGCTGAACAGGATTATGCACTTGTACTTGAAAAAATCGAAGACGGCGCAAGTCGTGATGAAGCTGTTGCGGAATTTATAAGCGATGAGGCTTTTGAAAACTGGTTCAGCGAGTTCAGCTCATCTCTTGAAAGTATGGTTAAATAATTGGAGCATAATATGAATGACGAAATACAAAAGGAAAGAAAAAATATGAGTTCTTTCTTTGCAAAGCTTTTTGTACCAATGATGATACTTTCCGTATTGCAGATTGCAACTATTTTCGGTGCGCTTTATATAAGCGGTGAATTTGCCTCCGTAAAGCAGTATGCATATGATATACTTATCGAAAAAACAGAAAACCGCAAGAATTATATAGAAAATATGTTCCTGAAAAATGTTCCGAATGTGTATCAGACTGACGTTGCAATCAACAATACAACACAACGTATACTTGACGAAAACGGACAGTCAATCAGCGAACTTTCAACGGACAAAGAGTTAAATAAAAAAATTATTTCTGAAGCAACACAAAGCCTTATTTATCTTCTTCGTGTATCGGGTGCAAACGACGCTTTCCTTATACTTGATACCGGCGATTTGTACAGAAGAGACGGCATGAATAACAAATCCTGTGTGTATATTCGTGACATGGACACATCTTCGAGCAGTGCAACACAGAATGAAGACCTGCTGCTTGAAGCAGGCAACTCAGATGTATCAAATCAGTATAACATTACACTTGATTACGAATGGACGGCACAGGTAAATGTCGGCGAATGCAACACTGAAAACGCACTCGATTTCTATCACAAAACTATCGAAACCGCTGAAATTTACAGCAAGGAAAATCTCAGCGAATTGGGCTACTGGAGCGGATTTTCAAAAATATCAAAATCTGCTCCTCCCAGTATCAAGTACACACTTCCTCTTATTGCAGACGACGGCACAGTGTATGGTGTTGTAGGGGTAGGTTTTCTTGAAAAGAATGTACTCAAGAATATGCCTTCAAATGATACTTACAGCGAAAGTTTGTGCTACGTTGTCGGTGCGGATTTCAACCAGAATAACGATTATACTGTAATAGTAAGTTACGGCTCAATCTTCAGCAGACTTGTGGAAAGTCCGGACGCTATCACAGTACAAGGAACAGACAAAAGCAAGATTTATAATATAGGGCAGAAGTCTGTCAAAAAATCTATCGGAAGTGTACAGCTTATGAATTTGTACAGTTCCGATTCGCCGTATGTAAAAGAACAGTGGGCTTTGATTTCAATTGCCGAAAAGGATAAGACTTTAAGTGTATACAACAGACTTATCCGTATGCTTATCATATCAATGATTGTATCAATTCTGTTTACTGTTCTGATTGCAGTTATAATTGATAAGATTGTTACAAATCCTGTTAAAAAAATAGTTGATAAACTCCAGACAAATGAACTTGAACTGAATAAAATAGTCCGTTTCAATTCGTCGGGAATTGAGGAAGTAGACAAGCTTACAGAAGCTATTGAATATCTTCAGGTAAACATTCAGGAACAGGCTTCAAGAGTATCAAAAGTAATAAGCATGGTGAATATGGGCATAGGCGTATTTATGTGCGACCTCGACACAATGAATGTTTACGTCGGGGAAAGTCTTATAAAACTCCTTGACCTGAAAGGTCTGCCTGCTGAAGATACAAATCTTAAATTTGAGCATTTCAAGGCTTACATCTTAGATTTTGACCCGAAAAATAAAGTGTGCGGAAGTAATATATTCCATCAGGACAGCGAGATACTGAATGAGGAAATAAAACTGAATACAACCAATGAGAAGGTAAATATAACAAAGTGGTACGAATTTACTATGAAACGTGACGGAAACAACGTTCTCGGACTTGTTCAGGACGTTACAAGTTCAATGCTTGAAAAGAAAAAGATTGAGTATGAGCGTGATTATGATTTGACTACGGGACTTCTCAACCGCCGTGCTTACTATACAATAATCGACGAACTTTTCAGCAGGCGAAATGAACTTGGTGTGGCTGCATTTATCATGATTGACCTTGATAACCTGAAATATGTCAATGATACTTACGGTCACGATTTCGGCGATGATTATATCAAGACTGCTGCGAATGTTCTCAAAGATTTCAGAGAATATGACGGCGTTGTCGCACGAATGTCAGGAGACGAATTTAACGTATTCCTATATGGCTTTAAGTCAAAGGACGAAATAAGGGCAGTAATAAACCTTGTCCGCAGAAAGATGATGAAAAGCTACTGCATTATCGGCGACGGCTCACACTATAAAATAAGGGCAAGTGCAGGTATTGCGTGGTATCCAGATGATTCGCAGTCCTATGAAATGCTTATTAAATATGCCGATTTCACTATGTACACGGTAAAGCATTCAACAAAAGGACGTATAGCTGAATTTGACGTGAACCTTTATACAAAGGACTCTATTCTTGTTACAGGCGTTGAGGAAATGAACAGCATAATTGACGAACAGCGCATAAGATACGCATTTCAGACAATTATTTCTGCCCACGACGGTTCAGTGTACGGATATGAGGCTCTTATGCGCCCGCAGTCCGAAACTCTCCGTTCTCCTATGGAATTTATCAGAATTGCAAGAACCTGCGCAAAACTCGGTGAAGTTGAGCGGATAACGTGGACGCTTGCTTTCCGTGAGTTCAGAAATCAGATTGAACAGGGAAATATCGCTCCCGATGCGAAAATTTTTATCAATTCACTTTCAAACTGCACACTTGCTCCTGAAAATGTTGCACTTATCGAAAAGGAAAACAAGAATATACTTGACAGAGTTGTGCTTGAAATTCTTGAAAGTGAACGTGCCAATACTGAATACACGAACAACAAGAAAATGCGTATGGCAAAATGGAATGCTATGATTGCACTCGATGATTTCGGAAGCGGTTACAACAGTGAACACGCACTCATTACGCTTAAACCAAATCTTATTAAAATAGACCGTGCCATTATAAACGGCTGTGACAGTGATATAAGCAGAAAAAATATTATCCTTAACCTTGTGAGAATTTCAAAGGCTAATAATATTCTTGTTCTTGCGGAGGGCGTTGAGACTTCAGGCGAACTGAAAACAGTAATCGAATGCGGAGTTGATTTACTTCAGGGTTATTACTTTGCACGTCCCGTATTTGAACCTAAACCGATTTCCGAAGAATGCCGGAATGAAATTATCGAATTCAATAAAAATATGTAAAAGAAAAGTCCGTTCCCAATAAAGAGAACGGACTTTCTCATCTATTTATGTTTTTTTCATGTTGTTGCGTTTTCACCGTACATAGCAAGAACCATTGAGGCATCAACTGCATTGACTGAGCCGTCGCCGTTAATGTCACCGATTTCAGTATTCACATAAGTCATGATATGCTGGTCGCCCAAACCTGATGATGTTGAACTGTATGCGTAATGCATAAGCATTTCAGAGGCATCAACTGCATCGACTTTGCCGTCAGCATTGACATCGCCTTTCTGTATTTCGTCATCGAACACACCGTCATTGTCAATATCATAAAGCACTTCTATCTGGTCATCTGCATTAATTTTCAGAAGCACATTACTCATTGAATTGATAAATGGAATGTCAATGCTTTTTGCCTGCTGTTCGCCGTTTTCGTCTTCAGTGTAGTAAGCCGCAGAGATACTTGTGTATATTTTTTCGGGACTTCTGAGGAGTAATCCTTCGTCTGTAAATTCATAGGAAATTTCGGTATCAGTCATACCCGACATAAACAGATTGGTGTAAGGCGCAAGATTATGCGTACCGTCTTTCATGTATACATCAATTTCATATTCCTGCGGTTCGTGACCATAGCCCTCCGGTACATCATCAGCATACGAAATATTCTTGACGGAAATACTGTTGTCGCTTATTGATATATCAGCAAACGTATGAAGATTATACATTCCCACCTTTGCCTCTCTGTCTGCACTTGCATAGTTCAGACTTGACCATTCACCGCCTGTTGAAACAAGACGTGCCGAATCGGCAAGGACAATCTTTTTTGTAAGTGCATATTTTCTGTTTTCACTTGAAATAACATAAGGAGTTTCCACACCGTCCAATGTGTAGTAACGTTTTTCGTTGAGCTGGTCAGACGTATCAGACAGTGCAACAAGACGTGAAACGTCCGTTGTTATTGTATCAGACGGATTTATAGGTCCTCTGTAATTGAAGAAAGTATCGTCGTCAACTGAAGCAAAAACGATGTCATAATTTGTTTTTCCGCCTGCATTGTATTCCGGAATAAAACATTCTTTTGTCTTTGAATTTATGTAGATACAGTAAGCCTCATTAAATCCGCCGGCAAGTCCGTCAGTAGTTTTGGAATTAGGGTCAAGGACAAGTATGCATTTGTCAAATGCAGTATCATTGAAATTCCAGTTGCCGTCCGCAATGCCGATACCTGTTACAGCATTTGATAATACTGCGGTATTTCCTTCATCGTCAAAGCCCGAATAACTGTACGAAATCAGGAAATATCTGCCCTCACTCTCAGCCTCTTCAGCCATTGTAAGAAGTCTGTCAATCTGCTTACTGTATTCAAATCCCTTGAGATAGGACGTGTAGCTTGCAAATTCCGGCATTGCAGTTATTCCCTCATAGTTGGTTATTATTCTGCCGACACTTTCAGAATACTTAATATCAGTCATATTTTCTGCACCTTCATAAATATCCGACGGCTTTATAACGCCATTGTGCGCAAGGGCATTGAGGATTGACATTCCCGTATTATATCCGTCCTTGTCAATTACTTCCGTAACAAACGACGAATAGGAAATTTCCCGTGCAGGTTTGAAACGCTCAAGGAAATCCTGATAAACATCATACGGTACAGGACGATTATAACTGTATTTATAGCTTGCTATGCCGAAGTAGTCCGTATCTGCACCGAGTTCATAAGCTTCTTTTGTGAGAGCGGAAAGCTCCTTATCTGTTGTTCCCTCTGCACAGGCAGATGCAGGACATACAAGTGCCACAGCCGTGAGGAGTGTAAGTACCGAAGAAAACTTTTTCATAATAAAATCTCCTTTTGTTTTATTTCTGAGACTTTTTCACATCTCTATAAATAATAACCTTTCAAAGAACAGAAAAGTTACAGAAAAATTTATTATTCTACTTTATACACAAAATTAAAGAGGTTTTTTATATCATTTTTGTTATAACTGCCATTATCCTTATTCTTGACTGACAGTTCAACAAAGTGACCGCCGTCGTCCCATATAAGCGTCATACCGCTGTTTTCAGGATAATAGTATGATATGTCATAAATGTCATCTGACGGAATTTCAATATTTGCATAATTCACAAAATATACATCATTGCCGTTTATTTTAATCAATTCATTGCCGTTTTCATTGATTACGATTTCTTCCAGATTTGAAATGGGCGCACTTTCCCATATTTCAAGGATTGCAAAGTCGTTTTCATAAAGGGAACGGCGGTATGATGCATAAAAAGGCATATCACTCTGTGTGGTGTCTTCATGAAGTATAAATTCAAATCCGTAGTCGTTTTTCCTCAGAAAATAGCCTGCTCCATAATTTCTTTCCGTCTGTTCAGGTTTATCGATTTGCAGCATTGTAAATCTTCCGCTTATTATTTCTGACAGCCTGATTTCCGACAGACGACTCTCTACCGCTGAAACAGTCGCCGTTGCGGACATTGCTGCAAGTATGGCTGCAACAAGGAGTGACATAATAAGTTTCGGCGTGATTTTCACTTTTATATGTGTTCTGCTGTTAATCAGGAGTTTCATTTTCCGTTCAAATTCTGCGGAAAATATATGCGGAGTATCGTCAATCTCGCTTTCATCAATGAAATATTCACCGTATTCCTCAAATGAAAGAGTTAATAATCTGTCAAAGTTGTCCATATCTATACACTTTCTTTCAATAGTTCTTTTAACTTATTCTTCCCTCTGTGAATGCGGACTTTTGCATTATCAACAGTTATCCCAAGCAAATCTGCTATTTCACTGTCATTATAATTATAGAAAAATTTCATTAAAAGCGGTTCTGAATATTTTTTGTCGATAGTTTTAATCAAATCGAATATGATTTTTGTGTATTCTTTCTGGTCATACTTACTTTCAATATCGGCAGTATCTTCAGCAAAATTCTCAACAAAGTCGCTGTCAGGAATATCTCTTTTTGAATTATAAATGCGGATAGCTTCATTTTTTGCAATAATAACAAGAAAATTTCTTGTTTTCTTATCATTTGTCTCTCCGATTTTTTCCATATTATTGATTATTTTCAAAAAAGCATTGTGTACGGCATCTTCCGAAAGTCCCTCATCATGAAGTATCTTATAAGCTGTGTTATACATAATGTTTCGATAAGCAAGATATATTTCCTGAAATTTGTCACGCTCATCAGGCTCGCTTATCATCGCCATATACATAGAAATCATTTTATCACCTTATAAAAATAATAACATAAATGAATGAATAAATCAAGCATGAAATTTTTATTGTGTGATTTAACAATAATCCACAGAATAAATTATACATATTGCTGATTTTATAAAAAACTCTTGACTTAAATTCAGTTTTATGTTATATAATAAAAAGTAAATCAAAAACAGGAGGAAAAAAATGTACATTGAAAATATCAGTTCACCGCAGGACATAAAAAGCTTTACTGTACAGGAAATGGAAGTTCTTGCGGAAGAAATCCGTCACGCACTCATGAACCGTCTCAGCAAAAAGGGCGGTCACTTCGGTCCGAATTTTGGTATCGTCGAGGCTACTATTGCACTTCATTATGTATTCAATTCGCCTGAGGATAAGTTTGTATTTGACGTTTCACATCAGAGTTATCCGCATAAAATTCTTACCGGCAGAAAAGACGGTTTCATAGATGACGAACATTTTTCCGATATTTCAGGGTATACAAATCCTGACGAAAGCGAACATGATTTATTTAATGTCGGTCACACGTCCACTTCAATAAGTCTTGCAAGCGGACTTGCCAAAGCCCGTGACCTCAAAGGTGACAGCGAAAATATTATTGCAGTCATCGGCGACGGCTCACTCAGCGGAGGCGAGGCACTTGAAGGTCTTGATTTCGCCTGTGAACTCGCAAGCAACTTTATTATTATTGTCAACGACAACGGAATGTCCATTGCGGAAAATCACGGCGGACTTTATAAAAATCTTGCTGAACTCCGTGAAAGCAAAGGCAGTTGTCCGAATAATCTTTTCAGGGCAATGGGTCTTGATTATATTTATGTTGAAAATGGAAATGACATTGCATCACTGATTGAAGTATTCCAGAAAGTAAAGGGAATTAATCACCCGATTGCTGTTCACATCAACACACTCAAAGGAAAGGGTTATGCTCCTGCTGAAAATAATAAGGAAAACTGGCACTGGTGTATGCCGTTTGAAATCGAAACAGGTAAAAGTAAATTTGTTTCCAGCGGTGAAAACTACGATGATATGACCTGTGGTTTCCTTATGGAAAAAATGAAATCAGATAAAACTGTCTGCACTGTCGTTGCAGGAGTTCCGACAAATATCGGTTTCACTGAGGATAAGCGAAAAGAGGCAGGAAAGCAGTTCGTTGATGTCGGTATTGCTGAGGAACACGCTGTTGCTATGGTTTCTGGAATGGCTAAAAACGGCTGTAAACCTGTATTTGCTACCCACTCAAGCTTTTTCCAGAGAACTTATGACCAGATTTCACAGGATTTATGCGTGAACGGAAATTCCGCAACACTCCTCGTGAATACGGCTTCCGTATATGGCATGAACGACGTTACCCATCTCGGAATTTATGATATTCCAATGATGTCAAATATTCCGAATTTAGTCTATCTTGCCCCGACAAACTGTGAGGAATACTTTGCCATGCTTGAATGGAGTATTGAGCAGAACAAATACCCTGTTGCAGTGCGTATTCCGTGCAACAGCGTTATTCATACGGACGCTCCTGTTGAAACAGATTACAGTGAACTTAACCGCTATCTTGTCACGCAGAAAGGCAGTGGGACTGCTATTATCGCTCTTGGTGACTTTTATCAGATTGGCGAAAAACTTGCTGAACTCATTACAGAGAAAACAGGTACAGCACCAACTTTGATAAATCCACGCTATATTACGGGTATCGACGAAAAACTTCTCAATGGACTGAAATCTGAACACACTCAGGTTGTCACTCTCGAAGACGGTATTCTTGACGGCGGTTTCGGTGAGAAAATAGCAAGATACTATAGTGCGTCAGATATTAAAGTTCACTGCTTCGGACTTAAAAAAGAGTTCCTCGACAGATACAATGTTGATGATGTGCTGAAAGAAAATTGTCTTACTCCCGAACAGATTTTTGAGATAATCAAATAACAAAAAATGACTTCGCAATTAAAGCGAAGTCGTTTTTTTATTT
Organism: uncultured Alistipes sp.; assembly: GCA_964460175.1. Lineage (GTDB taxonomy): Bacteria > Bacillota > Clostridia > Oscillospirales > Ruminococcaceae > Ruminococcus. The sequence goes on from CAYWPN010000003.1 coordinate 164,607, forward strand.
ATCAAGAATATCATGCAGGGTGAAAATCAGCTTGTCAATGTCAATCGGTTTTGCTATATGACCGTTCATTCCACACTTCAGTGCCTCCTGTTTATCTTCTTCAAAGGCATTCGCAGTCATTGCAATTATAGGAATTGACGACAGTCTTTTATTTTTCAGACTTCTTATAGCCTTTGTTGCTTCATATCCGTTCATTACGGGCATCTGTATATCCATAAGCACAATATTGTAGTATTCAGGAGCGGAATTTTCAAGCATACTGACAGCGACTTCACCATTCTCAGCAATTTCCACTTCAAATCCATGAGAAGTAAGAATAGTTTCGGCGATTTCCTGATTGAGTTCGTTATCTTCAACAAGAAGAATACGTTTAGTATTATGGGCGGAACTATCGGTTTTGTTTTTGCAGGAATTTTCTGAAAATACAGTCATATCCCTGTCACAGAGGCGGAGCGGCAGAGAAATAACAACATCTGTCCCCTCCCCCTGCACGCTTTTTACATTTATAGTACCATTCATCATATCAACAATATTTTTTGTGATAGCCATTCCGAGACCCGTTCCCTGTATTCCGCTGTTTGTCGTATTTCTCTCACGGGCAAAAAGTTCATAGATATGTGAAATGAAGTCCTCACTCATGCCTATTCCGTTATCTGTTATGCGAAACTCATAATCAGCAAAACCATTCGTTCCGCCCTTTGTTTCTCTTATTATGAATGTGATTTTTCCGCCGTTGCCTGTATATTTTATTGAATTGGTTACTATATTCAACAAAGCTTGATTAATACGGAATTTATCACAATATACCCTGTCATCTTCAATATCAACCATATCAATATTAAATTCAAGATTTTTCTCCTGTAAATAGTTATATACAATATTTTTCAGGCTTTGTATAATATCCGACAGACTGCACAGATTTTCTTCAAACTTTAGTCTGCCGCTTTCAATCCAATTCATATCAAGGACATCATTAATAAGGCTCAGAAGATAATTTCCTGAAGTCATGATTTTTTTCAGATAATCCTTCACCTGACTCCGATTTTCTATATTCATGAGTGCAAGATTTGTAAAGCCCATGATAGCGTTCATTGGAGTGCGTATATCATGCGACATATTGGACAAAAAGATACTTTTAGCCTTATTTGCCGTATTCGCCTGTAGGAGTGCATCTTCAAGCATTTGTTTCTGCTCGATTTCCTTTCGTGTTTCCTCGTCAACATTGCGTATACCCAGTACAATGTCATGCTTTTTTATCCATGAACCCGTGCGGACTGCTTTCATTTCATAGTACTGCACTTCACCATCTTTCAATGCACGATAGTTAGTGTAATATAATTTCTTTTCTGAGAGTTCTTTTTTAAGTCTCTCACAGCTAAGAATTTCACGGAGCATATCACGGTCATCTTCATATACAAAATATTCTATATAGTGTTCAATACTTTTGTTGAATATAAGTTCCCTGCTTGTGCAGAAATCATCTGCAATTTTACTTTTGTAACGCAAAGTCATGCCAAGACCTGTATCAAGATTGAACGAACATACTACATTGTAATCGATACTGAGTGCCTGAACAAGTTCTGCCTGATAACGTTCTTTTTCCTTTTCCTGAAGTTTCTGAGCTGTACTGTCAAGAAGAAAACGCTGATAGAAAAGTTCGCCGTTTTCTTTAAGTAATTTAACATTTTCCATAATATGAAGTATTGAGCCGTCACTATGCTTTATACGGTATTCCGTACTAACACTGTCGCCCTCTTTTTTCAATGCCTTGATTGCATTGAAAAGCATAGGTTTATCCTCTTCAAGCACGGAATTTGCAATCATATCAAAACCATTATACATAAATTCTTCAACAGAATTACAGCCAAGAATTTTAATTGCAGTTTTATTCACGCTGAGAATTTTTGTTCCGTCAAGGGAATGGCAGAGTATGCCGCAGTCAACAGCAGAAAAAATAGCCTCCATCATGAGATTTTTTCTTGTGACTTCCTGTTCGTATTCACGTTCTCTGGTGATGTCAATTCCAACGCCGACAGTACCCATAACACTGCCGTTCAGGTCATACAGCGGAGACTTGAAAGTAGTAAGAAGTTTCATATCGTCTCCCGATTTTACATACTCTTCGGCAACTATAGTCCTCTTCTGCGTCATTACTTCCATATCGGACTTCATACAGTCATTGCTCTCGTCTTCGGGAACATTCCATATATATGAATGTTTTCTGCCCTCAATCTGTTTTTTTGTTTTGTTTACCGTTTTGCAGAAACTGTCATTCACTTTATGATGTATGCCGTTCTTGTCCTTGTACCATATAAGATTGGGAATACTGTTTATTGTAGTTTCAAGATACTGTTCAGTCTGCCAGCGTTCTTTATCTGCAACATATTCTTTCTGCCATTTTGTAAAACGGAAACGAAGTTCAATTTCAGTCAGCGGAGTAAACCATATATCATATATATCAGGAAGAAATCCGCTGAAGTCTGCAAAATTCTCCTTACCTGTGAGTAAAATAACATAACTTTCCGCACGTTTCGCAGAAATAACTGATTGCAGATATTCCGGATTATCCGATGTGAAAAAAATAATATCCGCTTTTGCTGTAGTTTCCGCATCAGGAAGAACACTGCTGTAAAATCTGTACGAAAAATTATCAGGAGGAGACATTGCTTTCATACTTTCAATCACTTTGACCGAACAATTTATCAGGTAAAAATTAACATCACAATGATACATAGCATAAACCTCCCAGATATTTTTCTATACCATTATAACACAAAATAACAGTAAATTCAATAATTGTAATAAAGTTTCAGTGATAATTTCAGTTTATGGTGATTGTATAGGCATAATTGTATCTGCCGCCTGCTTCAAGCCGGATTGCATGGGACTTTTTCTCAATATCAGGCTGATTGTCATCAAAGTAAGTCGGAACGGAAGTCCATGGCTCAAGACAGACAAAAGCTGCATTGTCATCTCCGGTCGGCGACCACACTGTTATACATTCAGACTGCGGAAATTCCACAGTAACGGAATGTGTGGATTTTCTTGACTTCAATGCAATTTTCTTTGAATTAGGCGAAGGCAGTACGAGCGAATCAAAGTCAAAAAGTTCACGGGTAATATTCAGGATTTTTGTGTTGTTTACAACAATATCTCCGTTATTTCTTGTAACATATTCGTTTTTCTCATACTCAACGAAATAATCAGTGAATTTTTCGCCGTTCTCAAGCGGACAATTAAAAGCAGGGTGACCGCCGATGTAGAAATACATAGGGCGGTTGTCAATATTTTCAACGAAATGCTCGACTTTTACACCACTCTCAAGAAGTGTATATTTAACAGTAAATCTGAATTTATATGGATACTGCGCAAGTGTTTCCTCATTGGAATTAAGTACAAAAGAAACCGAAGTATCAGTCTTTTCAAGAAGTTCAAATTCCAAATCTCTCGCAAAGCCATGATTTGCTTTCATTCTGTATTCCCTGCCGTCTGCACGGTATATTCTGTTTTCGGGTGAACATATAAACGGAAAAAGAATGGGAGCGTATCTCTTCCATGCGTCGCCGCACTGCCAGAGATATTCAAGTCCGTTCATATTGATTGAATGAAGTTCCGCACCGAACGAAGCAGCAGAAATCTTCATTTTTTCGTTTGTGAGTTCATAAATCATAGTAAAAGCCTCCATATAATTTTCTTAATTATAACACAAAATTACAAAAATTTCAAGTCAATTTTAATATATCTTGACTTTCTGTGCAAAATGCGATATAATTATTGAAAATAAATCTGAATATGCGTCATAAAAGCATATTTTTATAAAATGAGGTGATATATAATGGCTACAAACGGTTCGCATAAAGAACTGGTTAAAAAAAACAACTTTGTTGAAAAATTCCGAAATCCACTCCGCAACTACTATACTTACGGTTTTATGGACTATTCTGCTTTGCACCCGCAATCTGAAAACAAGAAAATAAGTACGACTTTTCGTAACGACTGGAACAGACTTAACAACATTCTTAACTCCGATGAATACTTTGAATGGGCAAATTCGCCTAATGATACTTTATTTATTTCAAATAATTCGCAATCGCAGGTCATCAATCCTTTTCACCGCTCATACAGGTTCTGTCTGCATAATATAACAGAAATGACAAGCTTTTTTAATATTATATTGGCATTGAGTGATAAATATGAACTCGCTGAACGTCTTTATGCTGTAGAAGGAACTTCATGTGAACAGAAATTTTTTCCGCCTGCTATACGTGTTATCAGTGAGAAAGATTTCAGAAGATTATCGTCGGACACTAAAATTACACAAACTGACAAACTGCTTAGTCTTGAAAAATCAATGCTTGCTAATTTTGAAGCGGCAATTGAAAAGAAACAGCTGACATCAAACCAGATAGCAGTATTCTGCCCGAACTGCAAAGGTTTTCTGAATGAAGAAAACAAGGCTTTGCTGAATTACTGCAAAAAACTTGAACAGACTGGAATACTTAAAAAAGCGTCAAGAAAAAAGCCTGTTCAATGGAAGTTAAATGATATTACATTAAGTAAAATCATTGACTGCTGTGGAAGTGAGACAAGTAATTTTATCATGGCTCTGGACTTCTTTTCCAGATACTATATTTTAGGCGAATTTGGTACTTATATTCTGTCAAGGTATCATTTCAATCAGAAAAGTATTTTCAGGTTTAAACATGAATACTTTTCTCAGGCACTCAATGACTATGTTCTCATTGACCTCCTTCATGCAATAAAAAATAAAATATGGTGTAAAATCAAGAAATCCAATATTACCAACAGTAAGGAACGTTCTTTCCTTTGTTTTCCGCTGGAAATAAGAAGCAGTCAGGTTACAGGAAGACAGTATCTTTCTTTATATGAGCCTTTCAGACGAAGTTATTATAACATAAGACTGGAATTTATCGAAGAGGTAACATTTGTAAAAGATATAAAATACAAATCTGAAGATATTAATCTGAAAAATGAATATATAAAACAGGATATAAAGAACGCTATAGAGGCAATCAGTTGTTCATGGGGAGTTTCCACAACAAAAGAACAGACGGGAAATGCCGTTTCTCCTGTCCGCAGATATAAAGTTTCCCTGACAATCAATTACATACCAGGTAAGGAATATTTTATCCTGAACAGAATAAAGCACGAAAGAAGAAACGGTAAAATCAAAGTTTATAAAAACAAAATAAAATTAACATTTTCAGTAACAGATACATTGGAAATGCGCCCATGGGTCAGAACGCTGTACTCAAGAATTTCAGACTATTCAGGAATAGACTGTGCCGGATTTAAACTTCCCGATGATGTAAGTCTTCTGTACGAAAAAAAATCAGCTATGCCTGTCGGTTCTCCGTCACGGATAATATGGGAAATTCCCGATGGTGCAGAATATACTTCTTATGAGTGTACAGAAAGTTCTCATCTTTTCAATGCAGTTTTCGGTCTGTATTATGGAATATGGAGCGATACGCTGTCCATGCTGTACAGTCAGAAAGCAGACAGGAGTGTTGAGAACTGCATTTCTGAAACTCAGTTAAATGAAATAATAAATGAAGTATTCCGCAGAAGAGAAAAAGAAACGGGTCGCTCAACCATAGATTTAATGACTAATGGTTCAGCCGATGATTTGCAGTACGGTATAATCGGCTGTTCATTTTTGAATGAGGGTTATTCAAGACCCGAATACGATAAAAAAATGTGGAAGAAAAAACTATCAGACAGTGACAGAAAGTCGGAGTTTAAAAAATACTATTATCAGAAGTACAAAGCAAAAACAGATACAGACCTGATGTATGATGTAATTCCGCTGACAACATGGGAACTGAAATGGCTGAAATCTGTTCTGAATGACTCTAAAATGGAGCTTTTTATATCAGAACAGTTAAAAGCAAAAATCGAAGATATTATTCCAGATGATATAGAAAAAATAAATATAAATGATGTAAAATATTATGACAGATATTACTCCGACGATTCAGATTTGGAGCTGAAACCTGAAATTTTCCGAACTCTTATTCAGGCTGTCTCCGAAAATAAATCCGTTGACATACATTACAATACAAAAAGCGGAAACATGAGAAAAGGTACTTATAATCCGCTGACTATTGAATTTTCAAAACGGGACAATGTATTCAGACTTTTTTCACAGTCCGTAAAGAACGGAAAAATATGCGTTATGAACTGCGAAAGAATTATTTCCTGTTCAATTTCCGGCAAGCATTTTGATGCTGAACAGGCACAGAATTCACTGGAAAAATTCAACAGTAAAAACCAGTGTTCAGTAGTTCTGGAATTTAAAAATGTACGCAATATTCCAGACAGAATACTTTCCGAATTGTCTCCTTGGAAAAAGACCTGCCAGTACAACAAGGAAACAGGCATTTATACACTTACCGTCTACTATCACAAACATGATGAGATAGATTTAGTAATCAGAATAATGAGTTATGGTGCAGGTGTAAGGGTGACTGACAAGGAACATTTTATCTATAAAGAGATAATGCGGCGGCTTGAAACACAGATTGATTTGTTCAGAAACCGTGAGGCAGAAAAACGACAGTTTGATAAATAATAAATGTTCACAGAAAGTTTACAATTATTTCCGCACATTGTGTGTGTTATTTCTGTTAAACTTATCGGAAGGAGGTCGTTGCGTGGCACTTGATATAAATGAACAATATGATAAAATTTACAGATACTGTTATCTGCGTGTATCAAACAGGGAAACAGCCGAGGATTTAACTCAGGAAACTTTTCTCCGCTATCTTGAACACCCACAGTATCACAGCATTGATAAGACACTGCAATTGCTTTATACAATTGCGGGAAATCTTTGCAAAGACGAATACAGACGACAGAAAACAGAAGAAATTCCCGAAGAGACAGCAAGTGACGAAAACATCGAGGAAAAAATTATCACAGATTACGCATTGAGTGAAGCACTGAAAAAACTGCCTCCCGAAGACAAGGAAATAATTCTGTTGAGATATATAAATGATGTCCCGATAGGTGTTATTGCGAACATATATTCGATGTCACGCTTTGCGCTTAACAGGAGAATTAAAAAAATTCTTGCTGAATTACATAATGAGCTTGGAAAGGAGGAGCTGTAATGAAAAAATCAGAAAGAGAAAATCTTAAAAAAGCGTTCAATATTCCTGAGCCTGAGAGAAAAGAACATTTTATTTCACTGTATAACAAAAAGCTAAAAAAAAATGAACCAAAATTCAATGTATTTTTTCGTTATGCTTCAACTGCGGTTTTCGCCGTGCTTATTATAGGCTTATGGGGAAATATCAAAAATGCAGGCGATGTCCGGAAATTCAATAATATAGACGAGCCGACAACAGCTGTTCAGACTACAACTGTAATTCAGCCGACGGAAAAAAGTGACATAACAACATTAAAGGCAGTAACAACGCAGACTGCACAGCCAGAAATAATTGCTGTACAGACAACAGCAGAAAATCCGCCGGAAACTCATGCACAGCTTACAATGCCCGTCATTCCTGAATTTGTGCCGTCCGTGACTGCGATAACATTCCCGACGAAACCTGAAACTCCGACAAGGACAAATCCTGCGACTACAGTAAAAGCAGTTCAGACGACTACAGTAAAATATACAACTACAGTCAAAAAAACTACTGTGATGTCAACGACAGAGGGCGAATTTAACTATGAGCCTTTACCAATTCAGACAACAGCAATGCACATTGTACCGATGACTACAGCACCACCGCCTGCTCCTGACGACGTTTTGAATGACGCTACAACAAGCTATCAGGATAATGCCCCCGTGACTATACCATCGCCGCCTGCCGTTGACCATGTTGGCATAGACTACACCGTTACTCCTGTAAAGACATACAGCAAATCAACAAAATTAATAACAAGCAGCAGGCTTGATACAAACATCAATTCCGGTAGTGCTGTGACTTCTGTGGACAATATGATTAATTATTCTGACTATATCGTTCTCGGAAAAATCGACAAAATAACTTATACTCATGTCAACGGCATACCGTACACGCAGGAAGATATTACAATCTACAACGTATACAAGGGAAATAAACTCTATGAAAATGACAGAATATCAGTATATATTCCCGGTGGATATATGCCTGTAAGGGAATATGAAAGTCTGAACAACAAGGAAATTAACGCTCCCGACGATTATTCTGTGTACTATTCAGGCGGAAACAGGACATCTCAGACAGTCGGCACGGTATATATCTTCTTTCTGACAGACGGCAGCAGTGATATTCCCGACGGCGCATTTGAACTGACTATGAAAACCGATATTTCAATGTTTCAGGCAAGAAACGGTGAATACATTTCAATCGGTAACAACAGCCTGATATTAGACATAAAAAGCCTCCTTAATCTCTGAAGATACTCCACTTCAGAAAAAAGCAGTCCGAAACGGACTGCTTTTCTGCATATTAATCAAGATTTTTTATTGCTGAAACGGTCTGCAAATAATCAGCCTCAACTTTTGACATAAGTTCATTGGCTTTTGCAGTATCGCCTGCCCTGAGAGCTTCTGTTACATCATCGCTTGAATGATAGAGTTTTGTGAAACTCAAATTCTGGCACACGCCTTTGAGAGTATGTGCTGCACGGAAAGCATCTTCGATACTGCCGTCTTTAAGCGACTGCACAAGGCTTTCATAACTTCCGTCATTGAGAAATTTCAGCACAAATCTGCTGACAAGTTTTTCCGTCATAAGACGTGACATAACGTCATTATAATCGCCTTCAAGAGCAGTGTAACATTCTTTCAATGTCATTTTAATTCCTCCCTACATTCCTTTATCTACAAACTTTCCGAATGCGCCCGAAAATTCCGACTTAGCATTCCAGACAGGACGGCAGATAATCACAGCATTATGCACACCGTCATTTAAATTCACCTTGCAATTGTATTCAACAACAGGCTTTTCGTCTGTAGCATTGTGAACTTTCTGCAAAAAAGTTTTCCAGTCGTCCGGACTTATCAGAGACAAAAAATTCTTATTGTGCATAGGGTCATTTATAATTTCTGTCAGTCCGAACAAGTCACAGCCCTTCTTATTGACAGTAACCATAGGCGGAGATGAGGTGTATTCAAAAAACACATTATCCGCAATTTCTTCAAAGAAATTATTTTTCATACGCTCATATTCAAGAAGTCTGAGAGTTTCTTCCGACGCTGAAAGTTCGTCATATTGCATCATTTCAAGAGAAATATTCTCCATTTCTTTCTGTCCGTTATATGAAGCGTCCTGCTCCTTTATTTCTTTTAGAATAGTATCAGCAGATTGTTTCAGGCATTCCATAAGCAAGGGATTGAATACACCGCATTCATTATTAAGTATCATGTCAATTGCTTTTTCATGGGAATACGCTTTTTTATAGACACGTTCACTTGTAAGAGCGTCATAAACGTCAGCAAGAGCAACAATCTGTGCAGAAATAGGGATTTCCTCACCTTTCAGGCCATCAGGATAGCCTCTGCCGTCATATCGTTCATGATGCCAGCGGCAAATCTGGTAAGCAACTTTTACAAGCGGCTCGTCCCTGTATGCGATAAGTTCGTCAAGCATTTTCGCACCAGCCATTGAATGATTTTTCATTATTTCAAATTCTTCTTTGGTAAATCTGCCGGGCTTGTTGAGTATCTCGTCCGGAATTGAAATCTTACCTATATCGTGAAGCGCAGAAGCTCTGCTTATAATCGAAATATCAGCCTCTGTGAGCTTGTATTTATCGGTAATTTTCAAAAGCTGTCTGAGCAGAGTTTGTGTAAAAAGCTGAACGTGCAGAACGTGCATACCGCTTTCGCCATTTCTGAATTCAACAATATGACTGAGTACATTAATCATAAGATTGCTGGTCTTCTCTTTTTCATAAATCTGGTCTGTTACCATACCAATCAGTTTTTTCTGCTTTGAATAAAGCATGATAGTATTTTTTACACGATGATTTACAATGAGCATATCGAAAGGACGGCTTATAAAATCGGTAATTCCGAGTTCATAAGCACGGTGCATCGATGACACGGAATTGTCAGCAGAAATCATGATAACAGGAACATCGTCAATCCAATGTTTCTCATTCATAATATCAAGCACTTCATAACCGTCCATTACGGGCATATTTATATCAAGCAGAACGAGCGAAATATTTACTCTTTCTTTCTGAAGTATAACAACAGCCTCTGCGCCGTTTTCAGCCGTAATAATATCATAATCATCTTCAAGTATTGTTTCAAGCATTTCTATATTTGACGGAGAATCATCAACAATCAATATTTTTGGCTTGTTCTGTTCATTCAAGAAAATCGACCTCCTTTAAAAATGTCATATTATTCTTATCAAGCACAAGTCAATTATATCATATCACGGGTAATTTGTCAATAGATGTAAACCCGTGACAATTCCGATATTTTACTGTAACTTTCTGACATATTTATTTCAGTTCTGCAATAGTAACACCGTCCTCACCCTCGCCATAAACTCCGAGACGGAAATTTTTAACCGACGGGTGTTCTTTCAGCCGCTTATGCACAGCAGAACGGAGAGTTCCTGTACCTTTGCCGTGAATTATAGAAACAGTTGAAATATTTGACATAACTGCCCTGTCGATAAAAGCATCAAGCTGATACACTCCGTCAATGCAGTCACAGCCACGTATATCGAGTTCCATTTTGCCACGTCTTTCGGCTTTAACTGCAACCCTGCCCTGTTTTCTGCCTGATTTCCTGACAGATTTATTTTCAACAGAACTTTTATTCTCTTCCAGCCGAAGACGTGAAACATTCATTTTTGTTTTCATTGAACCAATCTGCACGAAAACAAAGTCACTGCCATCAGGTTCACCTGAAATAATACCCTTACGCTGTAAATCGATGATATAAACAGTATCACCACGTTTCAGTCTGCGTGGAAGAACATAGTTTTCATTGCTGTCCTCACTGTTCACAGGGTTTGCTATATCATACATATTATTGAAACTCTGCCTTGAGCGTGATTTAATTCCTGAAACATTTGCGCTGAAATCCTTTTTATCCTTTTCCTTGCGGAGTTTTTCAAGTTCGTCAATAAGTTCATTGGACTCTGCCTTTGTCTGTTCGATAATGGTCATCGCCTGCAAACGAGCCTTTTCGAGTTCGTCCGCCTTGAATTTCTCCATATTTTCACGTTCTCTGCGGAGCTGTTCTTCATGTTCGGCAATTTCTCTGCGGAGCTGTTCAGCTTTTTCCTTTTCACGCTCCAGAGCCATTCTTTCCGCCTCAAGCTTGCCGATTACCTCTTCAAGCCTTGTATTCGCTTCATCAACATGAGTTTTTGCCTCCGCAATAATATCAGACGGCATTCCGAGACTTTCTGAAATCGCAAAAGCATTTGATTTTCCGGGTGAACCTACAATAAGTCTGTAAGTGGGACGGAGCGTTTCTATATTAAATTCGCATGACGCATTCTGCACATTCGGAGTATCAATTGCAAAGACTTTCAGTTCCTGATAATGCGTTGTTACCATAAGTTTTGCACCGTTGCGGATAAGTCTGCCGATTATTGATACAGCAAGGGCTGAACCTTCTACGGGGTCAGTACCCGAACCGAGTTCGTCAAGCAGTACAAGTGATTTTTCGTCCGCTATTTCAAGAATTTCTATAACTTTGTTGGTATGCGACGAAAAAGTTGAGAGATTTTGTTCAATACTTTGACTGTCGCCGATGTCAACAAGAATATGCTCAAAAATTGACATTGTACTGCCGTCCGCAGCAGGAATAAGCAGTCCGCACATTGTCATTGCAGAAAGAAGTCCGGCAGTTTTCAGTGTGACGGTTTTACCGCCTGTGTTCGCACCTGTTATGATAAGTGCCTGATATTCTCCGCCGATTGATAAGTCTATCGGGACAGCTTTTTTCATATCAAGAAGAGGGTGGCGTGCCTTTTTCAGACTGATTATACCGTCATTTGTAATCTTTGGCATTGAACATTTTAATTTTGCCGCAAGATTTGATTTTGCAAAATAAAGATTTAATTCCGTGCATATCTTGTAATTTTCGCACAGAGTATCGGCATATTCACCGACTTCGTGACATAATTCAGCAATAATACGTTCTATCTCCTCCTGCTCCTTACCCTGCAATATACGTATATCATTGTTAGCTTCGACTACCGCCATAGGTTCAATGAAAATAGTCTGACCTGTTGCGGACGTATCATGTACAAGACCGCTTACTTGTCCTCTGTGTTCGGACTTTACAGGGAGAACAAATCTGCCGTCCCTGATAGTGACGTTTGTTTCCTGCAAGTACTGCTGAGTAGTCTTGTTCTTCACCATTCTGTCAAGAGTTTCACGCAAATTCATTTCAGCACGGTTGATTTTCCGTCTTATTGCTGCAAGTTCGGGACTTGCCGCATCTGAAATCTCCGTATCTGAAATGATAGAACGGTCAAGCTTTTCAAGCAGCCAGTCGTTAGGCGTGAGACGGGAAAAGAGGTAATCAAGTTCAGTTTCGACGTTCTCGCAGCTGCTGTACCATTTTGCAAGTCCGCTTATCTGGCGCAGCATAACCGAAATATCCATGAGGTCACGGAGTGAAATCACTGCGCCTGTCTTCGCACGCTTGGCAGACACGGAAACGTCCTTGAAATTGGAAAAAGGCGGCGTTCCGAACTGAACTGACAAGGAAAGTGCCTGATTTGTCTTGATATTCTCACGGCGGACTTCTGCCAAATCGTACACAGGACGCAGGGCAAGAGCCATACGTTTTGTTTCGTCATTTGAACACAGTTCCGCAAGCATTTCAAGAATTTTATCGAGTTCCAAAGTTTTAAGATATTTATTCATAATTTTTTACCATTCAAAGCGATTTATAAAAATCGAGTGTTTTAAAATTTTTTTCAAGATGTGAAATGAGATAACTTTCAGAAAATTCCGAAAGTTGTTCAAGAGTGTTGTCTGATACACGGAAATTGAAAAGTCTGTCAAAATCCGCAAGGACAATGTGGCGGACTGCAAGAAGTACAGGAAGTTTCAGTTTAAAGCTGTATTCGTCGGGCGAAGTACAGCAGTCCGTGCAGAGAAATCCGCCGCTTTTTACGGAAAAATAAAGCTCCTGCGGTTCAAAATTTCCACAGATACGACAGCCGAGAACATCAGGCATAAATCCGGTTTCGGACATAAGGCGGATTTCAAATATACTCTTGAGAAGTTTTTCGCTCCGCTGATTTTTTTCAAGATAGTGGAGCGTATTCAGAAAAAGCCTTGCTGTATTCTCACTGTCGGTAAGTTCGGGGGTACATGAGCGCACAACATCTGCAAAATAACTCGCAAGAGAAATCGCTGACAAGGATTTTCTCAGTCCGTAAAAAATATGTATAGGCTCTACACTGTTAATATAGAGCCTGTTTTTTTTCTGTTCAAAGCAAAAGCGGGAGTAAGCGAAAAGCTGCGTTGCCGATGACATTCTGCCGTTGACTTTTTTCGCTTCCCTGACAGGAAGTTCAATAACACCCCTGTCTTTTGTAAGAACATCTATAAATTTATCCTGTTCGCCGAATGAACGTTCTTTCAGGACAATTCCTTCAATCGTTGTCATTACATAAAATCCCTTTATATTCAAGATAATCTTCAATACTTCCGCTTTCGGCGAACTTGTTCCAAAGTTGTTCAGTATCCATGAAAACCTCCGCTTATGCAGATATTATCTGCAAATCACGCAGAAATATATGTGTAATATTATGCCTGATTTCCAGACAAGCCGAAACTGCGGATAAGTCCCTCACGGTTGCGCCAGTCCTCTTTGACTTTCACCCAGCACTTCAGGTTGACTTTAATCTGAAAAAAGTCTTCCAGTTCGATACGTGCGGCAGTAGAAGCCTTTTTGAGCATAGCTCCGCCTTTGCCGATTATGATACCCTTGTGCGATTCACGTTCACAGTAGATAACCGCTGAAATATCGAGAATATCCTTGTCCTCACGCTCAGTCATCTGTTCAACTCCGACGGCTATTCCGTGCGGTACTTCGTCTTTAAGGAGTTCAAGAAGTTTTTCTCTTATCATTTCTCCTGCAAGAACTTTTTCGGGCTGGTCGGTAATCATATCATCGGGGAAATAGTGAACAGAATCCTCTGCAAGTGCTATGATTTCGTCAATGACAATATTAACACCGTTGTTTTCAGTTACACTTACAGGAATTATTGCCTGAAAATCAGCTTTTTCTGACATTTCAGTGATACAGAGCGCAAGTTCCTCTTTTCTGATTAAATCAATTTTGTTAATCACCAGAATAACAGGCATTCCCGACTTATTCAGAGATTTTATTAAATTAATTTCCTGTTCATTTATTTTTTTAGTGCAGTCCTGCACAAAAACAACAGCGTCAATATCGCTGACGGATTCCCTAACAGTATTCAGCATATGTTCACTCAGCTTGTTTACAGGCTTATGAAGTCCGGGAGTATCAAAGAAAACAAGCTGAACGTCCTCGATATTGCGTATTCCCGTAATTCTTGTACGTGTGGTCTGCGGTTTACTGCTGACAGATGCTATCTTTTCGCCTACTATAGCATTGAGAAGTGACGATTTTCCTGCATTTGTGCGTCCTGCAATCGTTACAAAAGCTGTTCTTGACATTAATTGTTATCTCCCTGATTTATAAAAGTTACATCTCTTGAAATACCAAGTTTTTCAAGAACGGATTCCTCTTTTTCACGCATGATACGCTGGTCGAGCTGACTTGTTTCATGGTCATAGCCAAGCAGGTGAAGCATTGAATGAACAGTAAGGAAACCGATTTCACGCTCCAGTGAATGACCATAGTTCTGCGCCTGCTTTACTGCCGTTTCGAGCGAGATAACAATATCTCCGAGCTGTACTGCATTTGTTTCGGGATTGATTTCAACAGTACCATCCTCACTTGTGAGCGGGAAAGACAGAACGTCTGTAACACTGTCCTTATTTCTGTAAATTCTGTTGAGTTCCCTGATTTCAGAATTTTTTACAAAAGATACGCTTACTTCCGCATCTCTTCCGAAGTTTTCAGTAGTAAGAACAGCCTGACAGCATCTTCTTATAAGAAGTCTTATTCCTACAGGAACTTTCACCTCCATTTGATTGTTTTTTACATATACTTTCAGTTTAGGCATGATTTTTGCTCCTTTCATTGAATTTTTCGTATGCCTTTATAATATCCTGCACGAGCCTATGCCGTACAACATCTTTTTCCGTAAATCTGTGAATATTTATATCATCAATACCCTTGAGAACTTTTACAGCCTCAACAAGTCCCGATTTACGCACATCAGGCAAATCAATCTGAGTAATATCGCCTGTTATCACCATTCTGCTTTCGTTGCCGAGACGTGTAAGGAACATTTTAATCTGCTCCGATGTTGTATTCTGTGCCTCGTCAAGAATAATAAAAGCTTCATCAAGAGTCCGTCCTCTCATATAGGCAAGAGGTGCGACCTCTATTATACCTTTTTCCATATACTGTGCAAACCTGTCCGCACCGAACATATCAAAAAGCGCATCATAAAGCGGACGGAGATACGGGTCGACCTTATCCTGCATATCGCCGGGAAGAAATCCCAGTTTTTCACCTGCTTCAACAGCAGGTCTTGTCAGGATAATTTTTTTGACTTTATGTTCACGGAATGCCTTCACAGCCATAGCAACAGCAAGATAAGTTTTTCCTGTACCGGCAGGACCGATACCGAGAACAATTGTGTTATTTTTTATTACATCAATATAATGTTTCTGTCCTACAGTGCGTGGGCGGACGATTTTTCCCGACGAAGTGAGACAGATACCGTCTCCGCCGAGTTCTGCAAGCTGTTCCTCAGCACCGTCCGCAACCATAGAAGTCACATATCTTACAGTCTGGTCACTTAATGGCTGACCATTTCTGCTCATTTTTATGAGTGCATCAACAGACTTTGCAGCGTCGGAAACAGATGTTTCACTGCCGATAATCTTAACGCCGTCACGGACAACTATTTTTACATCATACTGTTTTTCAATCCGTCTTATATTGCTGTCAAACTGTCCGAAAAGTGCGGACAAATCATCTATATTGTCAATATCAAGAATTTTTTCTGTCATTAATCAAAACTCCTTACAATCGGGGAATTTTCCTGCATTTGCAAGTTCTGCATTGGAATATCCGTCAATTCCCGTAACTTCCTGTATAACTTTGATATATTCAGGGAAAAAAATTTCCTGCTCCTGATTTTTCAGTTCAAGTTCCATAATAGCAAGCTTGTCTGAAAAAGGATAAGTATCCAGTTCAAACATCTGATTTCTGTATTCAAAGCAGATACGGCATTTCTCAATCGGCACACAGCAGGGATTTTTTTCCGCAAGAAGCAGGCTGTATTTGTCAGGGCTTATTTCGTATTCCGTTTCCCTGCGTGTTACGGCAGAATAGAATATTTTTTCGGTGTACATATATTTCACAATACCGTTTTCACAAATCCTGCGCACCCTTCTCTGTGAATTATTCTCACCTTTTTTCAGATAAATCTGTAAAATATCAATTTTTCTTTTAACATTCAGATTTTTAAAGTCAGGAAACTTTACAAGAAACTTTCTTTCAATTTCAAGATTTTCAGCCATTTTATTAACTCCGTTTTCTGAAAAAATAATTACAGCAGTTCAGCACAAAAACTCAACATATATATTATATAACTTTTTTTGAATATTGTCAACAAAAAAATGAGAAAAATTTATTTTATTATGATAAATCTTCATAGTTTTTTTATATATATCAATATATCAATAATAGTTGAAATCATTAAACTCCGACAGCAGTACATTATATGAATTGAACATATTGGTGCTTGACATACCTGCTTTTTTCTCATGAAAAGCATTACCTTTAGCAGAAGGAAATTTTATGCTGATTTCGTCTTCCAAGATTTGAGTTTCGCCGTTCATTTTTTCTGCAAAGAAAGATGCGATTTCATACGTATAGTCACTCAGGGCATCGCTGTCCATATCACCAAACATACTGTCTTCATCTTTATTTGTTTTTATTTTCAGGCATATTGTAACTTTATTGAGTTCCTCAGAACACGATATATCAATTTTTTTTGCCTGATTGAGTAAAGCATTCCTTACATACATAAGCAGAACAGATACAAGAAATTTCTCACTTACATTTATATACATCTTATCGCATTTCTTCAGTTTCAATTTACATCTTTTTCCGGTACGTACATTGCAGTTGTTGCAGAATTCCGTGAAAAATTCATTGAGTTCTATCACTGTTTTTTTAATTCTGTAGTTCCTGTTTGCCTCAATAATCTTGCTTACAATCTCATTTGGTCTGAGTATACCACAGCAAGCCTTAATTATATTGTTGGCAACGTTTTCCCTGAAATCCGCATTGCACTGCTCATCGGAAGCTTCAACAAGAGTATTGCACCAGAAACTTATCAGCGTAAGATTTATTCTTAAATTGCAGTCAATGCTGTTGAAGTAATTCATTGAAAACTCATCTTCAATAAAATTTTTAAAAAAGCCTTTTTCTTCCATAGTCATTCTCCCCATAAATTTTTAATGACGGATTTTTTACGACATATATTGACAAGATTATATAATAAGTTTCTTGTTGTTAACCCTGTAATTTATATTATACTACATTTTAAAGCAAAATGAAATAGGAATTATTTATAAAAATTCACTAAAATTTTCTGTTGATTATTGTATCTGTTTCACATTTATTTGTAAAATCGGTATTTTTTTCCTGTAAACACTTGAAAAATTCAATAGAATGTTGTATAATATATTCATAGACAAGTTCTGAGATAATCAGGGCTTGCAATATAAATTATCAGGAGGTAATTTCCAATGTCAGTTAAAGTTGCTATTAATGGTTTCGGTCGTATTGGTCGTCTTGCATTCAGACAGATGTTCGGTGCAGAGGGCTATGAGGTAGTTGCAATCAACGACCTTACAAAGCCTTCAATGCTTGCTCATCTTCTTAAGTATGACACAGCACAGGGCGGTTACTGCGGTAAAATAGGTGAAAACCTTCACACTGTTTCGGCAGACGACGAGGCTGGTACAATCACAGTTGACGGCAAAACTCTCAAAATCTATGCTGAAAAAGATGCTAAAGACCTTCCTTGGGGCGAAATCGGCGTTGATGTAGTTCTTGAATGTACAGGTTTCTACTGCTCAAAAGAAAAGTCACAGGCTCATATCGATGCAGGTGCTAAGAAAGTTGTTATTTCTGCTCCGGCAGGCAGCGACCTCAAGACAATTGTTTACAGCGTAAATGAGAAAACTCTCACAGCTGATGATACAATTATTTCTGCTGCATCATGCACAACAAACTGCCTCGCTCCTATGGCTAAGGCTCTCAATGACTATGCTCCTATCCAGAGCGGTATCATGTCAACAATCCACGCTTATACAGGCGACCAGATGATTCTTGACGGTCCTCACAGAAAGGGCGACCTCAGAAGAGCAAGAGCAGGTGCTGCTAACATCGTTCCTAACTCAACAGGTGCTGCTAAGGCTATCGGTCTTGTTATTCCTGAACTCAACGGCAAGCTTATCGGTTCTGCACAGAGAGTTCCTGTTCCGACAGGCTCAACAACAATCCTTACAGCTGTTGTTAAGGCTGCTGACGTAACTAAGGAAGGCATCAACGCTGCTATGAAGGCTGCTGCTTCCGAGTCATTCGGCTACAACGAAGACCCGATTGTTTCTTCTGACGTTATCGGCATGAAGTTCGGTTCACTCTTCGACGCTACTCAGACAATGGTTGCTAAGATTGCTGACGACCTCTATGAAGTACAGGTAGTTTCATGGTACGACAATGAGAATTCCTACACATCACAGATGGTTAGAACAATCAAGTATTTTGCTGAACTTGCTTAATTAAAACAAGCACAATAACTATAGTCCCTGATTTTAAATCGGGGACTATTTTTTGTGCAAAAAAGACGTTCCCATTTCTGAAAACGTCTTTTAATTCCCCTGCTCCGCCCTCGCATTATCAGCCGACATTAAAGGTAGTAATAAAAAATTGTAAATATACCCGTGTTAACATACAGGACATAAATGTAAAAGATAAGGATTCGAACCTCTCGTCTGTCCAGAACGTGCCATGGAGAGCGATTCTTGTCTCAACCGCCGGAGATTCCTGTCCGCCCTGAAAAATGCTACCAACTAAAAAATTATATCAATTCAGTAGTCCAGTTGAGTTCCTGAATTTTTTCGTCGGTTTCACGGAGTTCTTTACAAAGCAAATCAACTTTTTTCTGAAGTTCAGCAACATTTACCGTACTTCTTATAATAATTTCAGTCCGTGAATAACGATTTATTTTTGCACTCGAACTGCTGAGAAAATTACGCATTATTTTTATGTCAGCTTTCAGGCAGTCCCTTTTTGCAAGCATTTCAGTGATTGTCATTCCGTTGTATTCCGTTCTGCTGTTTGTTAAATTTATTTTAGAGATTAAATTTTCAAGTTCTGCAATAATTCTGTCCTTTTCAGCAATAAGTTCCATAGGATTTTCGTCCGGCTTTTCGCCCTCCTGAACTTTAGCGTTAGCAACAAGTCTTGTTTCGAGTTCATTAAGTCTGCCCTGCAAATCAGCTCTGGTGGATAATGCCGTAGCTAATTTCATTGATATTCCTCCTAGTATAATAATGATATAGTCCAAAGACGGTTCCACAATAGACAACCAGACAAAAATAAGGTAAAATAAAGGGGATAGGACAAAAAATGTTTTCCTCCTTGGGAAGCTGATTTTCATCAGCTGATACCTGTAGTTAAGTCAATTAGTCCATCCAATGAAGAATTATGATTAGGCTGGTTGGGAGCCGTCTTGTCGGCTATACCTGTATCACATGCTAGGCTGTGTATTCATTGAAATGGAATGGATGCCTATCGGAAAGGAGTCTTTATGACTGATTTGTACATTTCTGTCGGCATAGATGTCGGAGCTGATTTCAGCTTTATGTCCATCGCTCTGCCGAACCAAACATTTGTGGGTAAGCCCTTTAAGATCACCCACTCGAATCTGAACTCTCTTGAAGCTGCTGTTTCAAAAATAAAAGAAGCAGAAGAGGCAAATTCTTTGAAAGCTCATATCTTTCTCGAATCTACGGGAGTTTATCACTACCCACTCTTCTGCTATCTTCGTGATAAGGGTTTTAATGTTGCCGTCATTAATCCTATCATTACTAATAATAGCACAAATTTGAACATTCGTAAAGTGCATAATGATAAATTTGATTCAAAAAAGTTAGCTTTGATTGCTTTGAAACCTGATTTGAA
>CAYWPN010000004.1:0-84768 GCA_964460175.1 uncultured Alistipes sp.
GTTTGACTGCGGTGATAGCTGTAGTTCTTTCTTCCATAGACTGTTCCTCCTGTGTCTAATTTTATCCAGCTTGCTCTATAGACTTTTTTGAAATATCTAATTTGGTCTATACAGCTGCTTTGACTCTATTATACTCAAAATCTCAATTCTATGGAAGTCGGGGCGTTATTTGACGCTTACAATAGTTACCAAAAAGCAAAGGCTTTACATCGTTTTTGAGTGCAAAGCCTTTAATATTTTCCCTACGAGTTTTTCTATATAGTACCCTGCTACTGCTCCGAGCGTATTGTGTATAATGTCGTCAAATTCAAACAGTCCACGGGCAGTTATAAGCTGGGTTACTTCTATTGTCACCGATACAGCAAATCCGATTACAATTACCTTTTTCCAGTTATCAATATTACCAAACCATATGGGCAGTAAAAATCCCAGTGGCATAAGCATAATTATGTTGCCTACAAGATAATGCACCATTACTTTATTGCCTTGTATGATTTCCCATATTTCCCAGAATGGCAACTTGATACTGCGGTTATGCGTTGCTACTCTGTCTATTAATGTAATCCACAACACTGCGAATATATACGGAAATGTGATTAATTTTACCGATATTTCATAAATCTTTTTAATAATGTCAATCTCTCCTGAAAATATCTCTCGTGTAGACTTTTTCCTGCACGTTGTCAAGACAAGTATCGTATCTGTTAGCAACAATGGCATCGGACATTGACTTGAACTTCTCCAAATCGTTCACAACAACACTGCCGAAGAAAGTTTCTCCGTCTTTGAGTGTCGGTTCGTAAATGATAACAGTCGCACCTTTTGCCTTAATACGTTTCATAACTCCCTGAATAGAACTCTGACGGAAGTTGTCGGAGTTGGATTTCATAGTCAGACGGTACACGCCGACTGTAACGCTTTTTTCAAGTGTTTTATCATAGGAGCTGTTTGCACCATAACCACCAGTCATTTCAAGTATTCTATTAGCAATAAAGTCCTTGCGTGTTCTGTTGGACTGCACTATTGCTGTCATCATATCCTGTGGAACATCTTCATAGTTTGCAAGCAACTGCTTTGTGTCCTTTGGCAGACAATATCCGCCATAACCAAAGCTGGGATTGTTGTAATGTGTGCCGATACGTGGGTCAAGGCATACACCCTCAATAATCTGTTGTGTGTTCAGACCTTTCATTTCCGCATAGGTATCAAGCTCATTGAAGTACGATACACGAAGTGCAAGATATGTATTTGCAAAAAGTTTTACTGCCTCTGCTTCGGTAAATCCCATAAAGAGCGTATCGATGTTTTCTTTTATTGCTCCCCGCTGAAGAAGTTCTGCGAATGTGCGAGCGGCTTTAACAAGTCTTTCATCGTTCATATCCGTACCGACAATAATTCTTGACGGATACAGATTATCATATAGTGCCTTTGATTCACGCAGAAATTCCGGGCTGAAAATGATATTCTTTGAACCTGTTTTTTCACGTATGCTTTCCGTGTAGCCGACAGGAATTGTAGATTTAATTACCATAATTGCATTAGGATTGTACTGCATAACCAGTTTTATAACAGCTTCAACGGCTGATGTATCGAAGAAATTCTTCTTGCTGTCGTAATTTGTCGGAGCTGCAATGACTACAAAATCTGCATCTCTATAGGCTGTTTCTGCATCAAGAGTTGCTGTCAGGTCAAGTTCCTTTTCAGTGAGATACTTTTCTATATAATCGTCCTGAATAGGAGATTTCCTGTTGTTTATCATTTCAACCTTTTCGGGAATAATATCAACAGCTATGACTGTATTGTGCTGTGCCAGCAATGTGGCGATTGACAAGCCTACATAGCCTGTTCCTGCTACTGCGATTTTCATTTTTTATCCTCCTCAGACCTTATAAAATTTCTTATACCACTCTGCAAGCTTTCTCATTCCGTCATGCAGGCTTGTATTCAGCTTGAATCCGAAATCCTGCTGCCATTTTCATAGTAATTCTCCTATTTCTTAAATGCAGTAAAACGATTATCCATAGGTTTATCTTTTGTAATATACCTCACAGGAGCAGAAACAACAGTGGTATTATCCGGAACATCTTTAGTGACAACACAGTTAGCACCAATTCTGACATTATTGCCAACAACCACATTTCCTATTATTTTAGCTCCTGCTCCGATATAAACATTATTTCCAATTCGTGGAGCACCTTGTCCCTTACTGTCTGCTAACGTATTAGAGACGATTGTTACTTGATGAAAGATGACACAATTCCTTCCAATTGTCGCACCAGAAGATACAAAGATACCATTTAAACCATGTGGAAATATAGGCATATTCTCAACTTTTGCGGATAATGGAAAAAACGAATTATATTTCAATAGATATTTTTGATATATATATATATATATATATATATATCGCATAATTCCATGCTTGATTTGTGCATTTTTACGAATATTCCAAAAATATTCTGAATTTGGATTTCCTGTCAATCTATTTCTAAGTTTTTTTATTAAATCCATTTGTTATTTACCTCTTATAGTTTTTATACCACTCTGCAAACTTTCTCAGTCCATCACGCAGACTTGTGCTTGGTTTGAAACCAAAATCACGTTCCAGAGCGGAAGTATCTGCATAAGTTACAGGTACATCACCGGGCTGCATCGGGACAAGTTCTTTATGTGCTTCAAAGTCAAAATCCTGTGGCAGAACTCCTGCACGAACCAGTTCTTCGCTGAGAATCTGAACAAAATCAAGTAAATTCTCAGGGTTGTTATTGCCGATATTATATACTTTATAGGGTGGAATCGGCAAACCGTCTTCACCTGTTTTCTTCTCAGGAGGATTCATCATAACACGCTTTACACCCTCAACAATATCGTCAACATATGTAAAGTCTCGCTTGCAGTTTCCGTAGTTGAAAATCTGGATTGTTTCGCCTTTAATAAGTTTATTTGTGAAACCGAAATATGCCATATCAGGACGACCAGCAGGTCCATAAACAGTAAAGAAACGAAGTCCGGTTGATGGAATATTGTAAAGCTTGGAATATGCGTGAGCCATTAATTCATTGCTTTTCTTGGTAGCCGCATACAATGAAACGGGATTGTCTACCTTATCATCTGTACTGAATGGAACTTTTGTGTTGCCTCCGTAAACACTTGAGGAACTGGCATATACCAGATGTTCAACAGGGTGATTTCGGCAGGCTTCAAGGATATTATAAAAGCCTATGATATTTGACTCAATGTAGACATCGGGATTGGTAATAGAATAACGCACGCCTGCCTGTGCCGCAAGGTTTACAACAATATCTGGCTTGTATTCCGAAAAAATCTGCTCAATTAAAGCTTTGTCTGCAAGATTGCCCTTGATAAAAGTGTACTTACAGTTCAGATTTTTAGCTGCAAGTTTTTCAATTTTGGCAAGACGGTATTCCTTAATGGAGACATCATAATAATCGTTTACGCTGTCGAAGCCGATGATTGTGATGTTGGCATTGGTTCGGAGAAGTTCCATAACCAAATTGCTGCCTATGAAGCCGGCGGAACCTGTAACCAGAACCTTTTTATTATTTAAATTCATACATTTGCCTTCTTTCTGAATTTTTTCATTATTTTAGAAACAAATGAACTCATTTTGTCCTTATAAAAAACAAAATTGATAATGAATACGATAATCAACCATACTATGAATACCTCAAAAGCCTGTAATACCCACGCAGAATATGTAACTGACAATAATGGAATCTTGAAAGTTGCAACTGAAGCAATAATCACCGTCAGTATATCAACAGCTGTTTGTTTCAAGAAATTTTTAAAAGGCCAGTTTATTATATTTTTTGAGTCATACCAAGCCATCCATACTGTTTGATATGCCATTGCAACTAAAGTACCAATAGATACACCAATGAGTCCCCATATTTTTACAGTTGCTATTGATATAACTATGTTTAACAGCATTGCTATGATATAGTTACTTTGCGTTTGCTTGTAACGTCCTGCTGCAAGAATTGCCAGATTATAGGGAAGTCTAAGGCAATGCCCTGCATTTGCTATTGTTATCAGAACAGCAAACAATGGCTGAATATAATCAGCATCATCAATTCCCTTTGTATATACCCGTACAAATGATGTAATAAGTACTCCGGTACAGCCGAAAATCAATGTAACTCCAGTATGCATAAGCCATTCAACATATGAAAAAAAGTTTTTCAGGTTATCATACTCTTTTTTAACAAGCATCTGCCCCATTAAAGACTGAAAACCATTTGTCATTGAAAAAAGTGCATTCTTAACTCCAATAATTACAATATTGTAAACACCGTAAATTGAAACGTTTGCAAGTGTAGAAAACAATGTAAGAACAATATTATCAGTTCCACCAAGAACATAAGCAGCAAAATGCTGAGCCATACCATTCCACTTCTGCTTAATTGGTTCTTCAGTATAAGTTATTTTTTTATTTATGTTATAATGCCTATTGACATACCACGTAAGATAAAACGGACGTGCAAGAAAAATAAGCGATGTAACTAACTTTACAAGCTGAATTGAACAGCCGGATTTTATCAGAACTGCACAGGCAATTGTATTAACAATCAATGTAACTATCTGAGCTGTGTACTGCACATAACCACGCTGGTCAGCAGATAAAAGAAGGCTGTTTACTATTCCAAAATAGTACTGTGCAAATGAGCTGATGCTTATTGCACCTATCAATAAAGCTGTAAAAGTAAAATCAAAGTTTTTGTTTACAAGAAAAGGATAAACAAAAATAAGTACAACTATATATACAAGCAAAATAGTTGCAAGTCGTCTAAAAAACTTTGTTGCAGAAACAAAAATTTTGCTGATAACATCTTCATCGTTTTCAGCAAGCGGCTTGTACAACGATGACTGCACAACTGCTCCAACACCTAAGTCAAGAAGCGTGATTACTCCAAGAAACTGTGTGATACTATTGACAAGTCCGTTTACCTCCGAGCCGTATGTACCTAAAATGAGCCTTGGGAGTATAAATCCGCATATCACTGTTACTATCTGCAATGTCAGCGATGCTATCGTATTCAACGCAAGTTTTTTTCCTCTGTCTGCCAAAATATCACCTCTTTTCAGGTAATTTCAATAAACTCCCAATTTTTAAATCAGCACTTTCAGGTTCAAATTTCGTAAATCCAGCACCAGTATAAAATGTTAATTCTCCAAAATAAATCTGTCCGTTTATCTCATAAAAGTCAACACGCATAAAAGGTATGCCCTTACTTAAAACCTTAGCAAACTGAATCATTTTATCAAAGTTAACAGGCTTTGGAGGCAATTTATCAAAAGGTTTATAGTCATCACGATAAAAATCAGCCTGTTTCCAATCTAATGTAACATAACTTATTCGTGCAGTATCATGGTTTTCCAGTCCCTCGGATAAGTATAAAAATTCAGGATTGCCGTTAAAACAGAAAAATTTATAATCTTTTAACGAATGCGTCTTCTCTTCAACTGGGAAATCCTCCAAATAATCAATAAGTTTTACCCCCCGTTTGTGTATTGTACATAAATTTCTTGCTTGGCTTTTGTGGAAGTTGTAATAATTGACCAAGTTTCTTATCCCAACATTCAGGATTAAACTCTTCAAATCCCGAACCAGGATAGAATGTAAGCTCTCCAAAATACATTTCTCCGACAACTTCGTAAAAATCCACTCTTACAAAAGGTATATTTTTAGACAGTTTTTCAGCGGCTTCAATCATTTTTTTATAATTTTTTGGACATGGCAATCCATTTTTTTCACTCGGATAATGTCTTTCGAACGGCAATGCATTCCAGTCACGGTCAAAAAATGTAACATGCAATCCTGCATCGGTGTTTCTTCCTGAACATACAAAACTGCATTTCGCTTTACCATTAAAACACATTATCTTATAATCGTGCAAATCAACTGTCTGTGAATCTTCCATATATTTCTCTGCAATAATACGAGGAGGAACATTCTTATATGGCCATTCCCTGCCGGAATAATAATAATTTCTTTTTAGAGACTTATTTATCTTATCTCTTGCACTTTTTATGTCAAATTTGCTTTTGTCTCTGCATATAACAAGTCCACCACTGTCATGAGTACATTTTAAAACAAATTGATTTGGAAGCTTGTCAAAATCAATATCCTCAAACCTTTTCCATACACCCAAAGTCGGAATTATGTATTGCTTTCCTATTTTGCTGGCGACATATTTTTTTGCTGTATATTTATCAACCATTTTTGTATATTCTGGTTTGCGGTCATAAAGTTTCAGCCATTGCAGCTTTTCATTGAACGTTTTGGGATTGTCAAGATTGAGTCTTTTACCCATTCTATGCCTGAACATTAACTGGAGATACAGCTTGTCGGGTAATAAATTGATAAAATATTGTTTAATATTCATTATTATACCTCTCTAAAATATAAATTCATATAATTTTAAATAATCCCATAAATATTGATTTTTAAATATAGTATGCATTAAGTAAAAATACGGAATAATTGTCATGACCATTGTTAAAATCATTCCATCAAAGTTACTTTTTATTTTTTTATTATTTATAATCAAGGACATCATCAAAATTATTCCTGTATTTGTATAATAAACTAATCTTCCTAAATCTGTCCAGATTGATGCTATATTAATTGATATTGTTAAAATTATTAAAATAAGACTTAACTGGTATTCTTTAAAATTCTCATATTGTTCTTTTTTCATTGTATTGTAATAAAAAATTCCTAATATCAAAAATGGCAATTTATCGGCAAATGATAATAATGAAGCATTACCAACGCTTTCCATTTGACTATAAGAAGAATATCTCTCACCAAGTAAAGGGGCAATATATTTAGACACGAAAAATAATATTAAAGGCACCAATACAAATACTAAGCATGAAAACAATTTAACTCTTTTGTAAAAGTACTCATCATTTATTAAAAGAATCAAAAGTAAAAGCATAAAAAGTGCTGACCTATGAAACAGTGAAGCTATTATTACACATAATATATATTTTTTTTTATTGTTATTTACAATAAAATCTAAACCATAAAATACAATTGAAACAGCAAAAAATATCCTTACAAGTCCAGCAGAAATAATAAAATAATAAAGTGTCATATAAACATAAAGCAATGCAAAGGAAAAATCAATATATTCTCTTTTTTGCCATAATTTGATTTCAATTATTGCTATAGGTACAAATGAGAAAAAGAATTGACAAACATTGTAATTTCCTGTTAATCTATTTATTAAATAATTTATTATTTTATATCCAAATTCAATATCGCTTGAATTTAGATAATCAAAAAAATTCATATTTGATGCTTTTTCAAATAACCCTTTATAAACTATATCATCGATACCTGATTGCTTCCTAAAGCATAATAAAAATGACATACATATAATTGACAATATTAAAAATAATTTACTTATCAACAAATTATTATGCAATGATGATATTTTTGCTAAAACAACGCTCATAAACATAAATATCATATACATATTAAAAACTTTTGCATCATTCGAATCAAATGTTATACAAAGGAAAATTGTAACTAAGGAAAGAAATGCTAAAAAAAATAAATTCATAATATTGATTTTATATTTTTCCATATTTTTTTAACAATTCCTTCCACTTTTTCAGAATAACAGTATCTGAATAATCATCTCTTATATGAACCGCATTTTTTGAAATTGAGGATTTTAATTTCCGGTTGTTAATCAAACTTAAAATAGCTTTTGCTAATTTTTTGCTGTCATTTACAGGAACAAGAATGCCGTTTTTTCCGTGATTTATAAGTTTAGCAGGTCCACCGCTCGGACAATTTGTAGAGACACAAGGAAATCCCATAGCCATTGCCTCCATTAATGCGTTAGGCATACCTTCAAAATCCGATGAAAGAACATAAATATCAGAATCTTTGATAGCCTCATGAACATTATCCGAAAATCCTTCAAATTTAACTTTATCCACAATACCCAGTTCGGTACATAATGCTTTTAAAACCTTTTCATCTGAACCTTTTCCAAAAATCCTGAGAGTGTATTCAGGGGCTTCTTTCAATACCAAAGCAAACGCTTTTATAAGAC
Source organism: uncultured Alistipes sp. (assembly GCA_964460175.1). Taxonomy (GTDB): domain Bacteria; phylum Bacillota; class Clostridia; order Oscillospirales; family Ruminococcaceae; genus Ruminococcus. The sequence goes on from CAYWPN010000004.1 coordinate 8,097, forward strand.
ATGGATAATTTTTCTGAGAACTTAACCTTCCGACAGCAACTATTTCCTTTTTGCACACATTGCTTTTGAATGGTATATTTTCTTTCAAAGCATTTTCAATTATAACGCCTTTTTTCTGAATCTTTTTTGAATAAAACGCTCTTGCTTCTTCAGTCTGAAATACATATCCGTCTGCCATTCTGTAAAATAAAAATCTGAATAATTTAGATTTATTTGAAATATTATCGTGTGCCGGAGCATTTCGTTCCGAAATAATCACTTTGGTTTTCAAACCAAAATTACCCATACAGGAAACAAAATTTGAATATAAGCCCATAGCTATTGACGTATCTATTTTATGCAAGTTCAAAAACTTTCTTAATTTCAGACAATCTTTAAAAACATTTGATGTTAAAAATGGAAATCTTTTAATTTTTTTATTTAAGTAATATTCTCCTGCTTCAACAGTACCTGTTACAACATATACTTCATAATTGCTGTCACAAGCAAATGCATTGGCTATGTTTACAGTAACACGTTCCTGACCTCCACCGGCAAGAGAACTTGATATGAAGGCTATTCTTTTCAATTTACCGCTCCGTTTCGTCTTTCAACATATGTCTTGAAATCCATATAAAATTTCTTACGTTTATTATCCAGAACTTCTTTCTGATATTTACAGGATTCTTTAAAATTATTCTCAGCATATTTTAAAAGTTTTTCCTGATTTATATTCATAAGCCAGTCAGCTATTGCCTGTGGCATATTTCCTTTTTTGTCACAAATACAATCATCAGGTAAAAGCTCCGGAATACCTCCTGTTGAAGAACCAATACAAGGCAATGCCCTGCTTTGTGCTTCAATTAATGCTCTTGGCAAGCCTTCCTGAAGACTTGGTTGAATGTAAATGTCAATTGAATCCAGCCAATCAAATACTTGCTCATGTGGCTTTCCGCCAAGAAATTTTACCTGTTTAATAACTCCTGATTTTTCTGCAAGATTTTTTAAATACGAATTATCTCCATTGCCCACAAGCTGATATTCAAAATTTGTTATACCCATTTTTTTCAGTATTGCCAGAGCCTGTATAACAAATTCCTGTCCTTTATATCTGACGTTTACCGCTGCGGTTGTTCCCAATATCATTTTACCGCTGTGTTTTTTTATATGATTTATTCTTTTACTTAACACACTGCTGTCAGATGATTCCAGTGCTACATCTGAACAGCCTATGCTCTTTCCATTTGTCGGATAACGTTTCTGTAAATACTTATTTGTAACATATAAAACATAGTCCGCATTTTTGACACTTTGTTTCTGAAACAAATCATAGGGTAATGCAAGTATCTTACCCATAAAGCTATGAAACCAAAGTGAATCCCAAGAATCAACAATCACTTCAAACAAGTATGGCTTTTGAAGTTTTTTACATACATTAACTCCCCACCAACCACGAGTAATAACAGCATCACAATCAGATATTATTTTCTCAATATAGGCATATTCCTTTTTCAAATCAATAATACGTTTAATTGGAGAGGAATTTGGAATACATTTGAATTTCACTCTTTTGCTGTCAGAACAAACCAATTTTTTTATTTCTTCTTCGCTTACATTACTATATCTTCCTACAACAACTATTTCATCAAAAAACGTAAGATATCTTGATTCCCAAAATTCTTTTGATAAATTTATTGAATAAAATCTTCCTTTATATTTTTTAAAGCAAACATCAAATAAAAAAGCTATTTTCATATTATCATCTACCTTTTATCATATTTCTTTAATTTAAATTGTCTGCCCAAAATATAATCAAATTTATCAGGCTCAAATTCCATATATCCACTTCCATCAAAAAACGTCAATTCTCCAAAATAAATTTTATCTTTTTCAGAGAATAAATCCACTCTCACATGAGGAAAACGTTCAGATAATTTTTCAGCTATTTGAATCATTTTTTCAAAATTATCAGGCTTTTCAATAAAATGTTTGGGCTTTAATTCATCTGCTCTATAATATGGAAGCAGATTATAATCAGTATCAAAGATTCCAAGTTCAACGCCTTGACATAACTTTCTATTTGAAATCACATATATATAATGACACTTTCCATTAAAGCAAAAAAATTTATAGTCAATCAATCCGCCTTTTGATGAATCTGATTCAATGTAATTTTCTATAATTACTCTATGTTTTTTTCCTGAATAATAAGGCCATTCACGACCACCGCCCCGTATATGAGCAGGCGTATTTATCCAATTCTGCATCTGTACTTTAGCAGATTCAATGTCAAACTCATTTTTATTTTTTACTATAATAACCGAGTTTCCTCCGCCGCCAAGAGTATCTTTTATAACAAATTGTTCAGGCAGTTTATCAAAATTTATATCTTCGACTTTATCATAAACGCCATAACATTCATTAAGGATTTTTCCCATTCCACATCTTTTTACATAATTTCTGACATCATATTTATCAACACATCGAATCATTAAAGGATTTTTATAATAAAGCTTATACCATTGAAGTTTTTCGGTAAATCTTTTTGGATTTTTTAAATTAAGCTTTCGTCCTGTTTTTATAAAATACTGTAATAGTAACATTTGCTTATCAGGAATAAATGATAACAGCCTAAGAATTTTCTCTCTTACAGAACGTGATTTAATTATTTTTTTATAATCCATTATTGAATCTCTCCTAAATACTTCTCAACAACGATCTGCCTGTTAAATTCTTTTTCAACTTTGGCACGTCCTGCAAGACCCATTTGTTTTCTTTCTTTCCATGACATAGAAAGAAATTTCTCAACTTTTGCAATTAAATCCCTGCTGTTTTTTTCCTCAACAACAAAGCCGTTGATTCCATTATCTACAACTTCACGACAACCTGAACGGTTGGTAGTAATAATTGGACGACCACAGGCACAGCTTTCCAGAAGAACATTGGAAAGTCCCTCAGGGTAATAAGTAGGGTGAATAACACAGTCTATTTCTTCAAGAAAACCTGATACATCTCGAATCATACCATGATAGATAACTGTTCCGTTTTTGTTGTATTCATCAAGTTTTCCCTCATATTCAGCTTCACAGAATCCGCAGATATGGAACTCAGTATCAGGGTACCTGGCTTTGATAGCCTTAGCTGCTGCAAGATACTGTTCTATACCTTTTTCTTTCATAATTCTTGAAATAAAAGCAAATCTTATAACACCATTCTCTTCACTTGGATATTCTCTTAACGGAAAACGTTCAAGGTTAACGCCTGAACCGGGCAACAGCTTATGCTTACCCAGTGCAATTTTGTTATCAACAAAAAACTGTTGATTTTCAGTATTCTGAAAAAATACTCTTTGCACGTCTTTAAAAGCATATCTATAAAGTAAAGCGAATACTTTCTGCTTCCAGCCACCATTTTCGACGGCAGTTCCTAGTCCTGTTATATTTGCAACAAAAGGTATTCTTTCACTGCGAGCAGCTATTGCACCATAAATATTTGGCTTGATAGTGAAACCAAACAAAATATCAGGCTTAACAGTACTGAAAAGTTTTTTATATTCTTTTAATAACTTATATTCTGCTACAGGGTTCATTCCATGACGGTTTATATTAATTTCGTGAAATTTAGCACCTAACGCCACCAAATCATCTATTCTTTCGCCATATGGTGAAGAAATATGTACTTCATAACCCTCTTTGAGAAGACGTTCAACTATCTCTAAACGGAAATTGTAGATTACAACATCATGATTAACCAAAAACAGAACTTTTTTCTTTCTTGAACATTCTGTCAGTCTGATAGAATGTTTCAAATCAGCAACAATATAATTCTGCTTATACTCACTGATTTCTCCATCATAAGCCAAGTTCCCAAACGCCTTATTAACAATATTCGTAAAACAGCCAAGCAATTTCAAAGGCAGTTCAAAACCTTTTACAAGATAAACTTTCTTCCCATGTGCAGCAGCAATCATTTTAACCATTTCTGACGTGTTGCTATATTCCCTGTTTTGCGGAAAAAAAGTACCGCTTTCCTCATTTTCAATCATAAGGCGGACAAACTCTGCAAGATTTTCAACATAAAGCATTGAGCGTTGATTTTTCACATAAGGGAAAATCGGCAGTTTCTGTGCCATTTTTGACATCAGAGGATAATTGCCTTTACTGTTCTTACCATAAATCATCGGTGGACGCAGTATTACTACTTTAAAATTTTTATCCTCAAGTTTCCGCAGACCATTTTCCGCACGTACTTTGCTGTCGCCATAACAGTTGGCAGGCGAAACAGGAGTATTTCTTGTAATTATTTTACTTTTACCAATAGGTGAACTGTCACCATATACAATAGCACTGCTCATAAAAATGAACTGCTTAACGCCTGATTTCTTAGCTTTAATGGCTGTTTGAATGGTCAACTTTGTATTGACTTCATAATATAATCTGACTTTTTCTCTGCTGATTTTACCGCCGTCAGAGTGTGCTATTCCTGCGACATGGTAAATGCAGTCATAACCTGAAAAATTCTTGCTTTTCCAGCTGTCGCCAATCATATCAACAGTATCAATCTGATACTTATCGCCAAAACGTGACATATATTTTTCAAAGGAAGTGCCTATGTAACTGTTCGCACCTGTTATCAATATTTTTTTCATAACGTCTTCGCCTTTTCAATTTCTTTGGCAATCTGTCCTGTACCACCTTCAACAATTCCGTCACTGCGTAAAACAGATACAACTGAACCAATAAATATTTTTATATCCATAAGCATTCCTGACAGACTGGATTCCTTCAGTGACTGAGTATATACACCGTCAAGTTTTGCTTTTTCAGGAATTTCCAGACAATCACGTCCACCAATCTGAGCAAGACCTGTAAGTCCCGGTTTTATATCGTTTGCACCGTATCTGTCACGCTCAGCCGTTAGATAATCCTGATTCCAAAGACCCGGACGAGGACCGACAACAGACATATTGCCTACAAAAATATCCCAAATCTGCGGAAGTTCATCAAGTGAATGAGTACGAATAAATTTTCCAACCTTAGTAATATACTGGTCAGGATTGTCCAGCATATGAGTAGGCACATCATGAGGAGTACACATTTTCATTGACCTGAATTTATGTAATTTGAAATATTGCTTATTCTGACCAACTCTTTTCTGAGTAAACAGAACAGGTCCGGGGTCTTCGATTTTAATTGCAAGTGCAACAGTTGCAAAAACAGGACTTAAAACAACAAGCCCGCCAAATGACAGAACTATGTCAAGTCCTCTTTTCAAATATTTTTCGTAGAAACTTGGAATGTGATTTACATCGCCGACAGGTTTAAGATGCCCCTTTATTCCGTCAGCATTTTCCTTGTCGTTCTCATTTTCAATGAACACAACTTTTTTACCTTCAAGAAGATTTTTTTGTTCAGGTTCACTGTCAAATACAGTTTCAGCCTTTTTCTTTTTTGAAATTATTGTTATTCCAATAAATACAGCACCGACAATAACTGAAGAAATACCTAAAAACTTTTTGAAATTGTTCTTACTCACAACTAAATTTCTCCCATATTATAATAATTTAATACCCTGATACAATTTCCCCCGCATCAATCCTGTTGAGGCTACGGACATAAGCTCCTGCCTTGATGATTGAGCCTGAATTAGCATGAACACAATCTTCTATTACTACATCGTGGTCGACTATCGCTCCCACAGATACTATACAACCGTTCCCGATAGTTGAATTGGCATTTACAACTGCCTTTGGTTCAATAAGCGTTCCTTTTCCTAACTTAACCGATTTACTGACATATGCAGTAGGGTGAACAAGCACCGGTACTTCATATCCGAGATTTATGAGTTCTTCTATCAGCTCGCACCTGCGTTTATTATTTCCAATTCCTATAAATGCAGCATCATACTCTTTTCGCAGTTCCTTGAGATCCGAAATTTTACCGACCGTTTCCGAATTATTATCATCGACGAAGTCAATAGTTTCATATTTTCCAACAGCCTCTGCGACTTCTTTAACCACCTTGCCATGTCCGCCTGCTCCAACAATCAATAATTTCAAGCTTTTACCTCCCCATTATTTGTTTTTTGACAATAAAAATTTAACTTTACACCAGACAATGTAGTATTATTTATGTCATATAACGAGATTGCATAAAAATCATCAAGACTGCAAGTTTTTATCGCTTTATATGTAGTACCAAAGGTTGTGGCAATATTTTCAGTTATTAAAACTTCATACTTGTCATAAATTGCCTTTTAAAAAATTTAATGCTTAACCACCATTTTAAGATATAGGCTCAACTCCCAATTTCGTGGAAATGAGATTTTGAAATAGGGGAAAAAAGTGGTAAAATAAGAGGAAGGAGGGATAGAAATGATAGAAAATATGGAAAAGATGATAGCAGGAAGTCTGGGATTGGAAGAACCGTGGTATATAGAAAAAGCGGAGTTTCATGAAGAAGAACCAGCGATACATATATGTGGGAATCAAAAAAGAGGCACAGTTTTTATGTCCAAAATGTGGCAGTACGACAGTGAGATATGGATATGAAGATGAAGAAAGAGTCTGGAGACACGGAGATTGTATGTTTTACCCAACGTATATTCATTGTCGCAGACCACGTATACAATGTTCACATTGCGGAGTAATCCAGCTTAACGCCCCCTTTGAAAGAAGTGGCAGTCGATTTACATTGATGTTTGAAGGATATGCTATGCTTCTTCTTGAAAGTATGCCTGTTGCACGAGCAGCTCGGGCTCTAAGGTGTAATGAAAAAGCGCTAACGAACATCATGAAATATTGGGTAAAAAAGGCTGATTCTGAACGTGATTTGAGTAAGACTGCAAGCATTGCAATAGACGAAACATCCAACAAAAGAGGACATGATTATGTCACACTGGTGATTGATGCTGCGACAAGAGCTGTCATTGACGTTGAGGAAGGAAAGGACAAATCCACAGTTGAAAAATTCAGTAAAAAGCCCGAAAAACAGGGTGGTAATGCTGAAAACATAGAAACAGTTACCGGTGATATGTCGAAGGCGTTTCTGTCCGGAGTTGAAGAAAACTTTCCAAATGCGAATTACATTATTGATAAATTTCATGTCAAACAAATTCTGATAAAGGCACTTGATGAAGTGCGTATTGCCGAGCAGAAAGAGTCAGAGGATAAACGCTCATTATTTCTTGGAAGACGGCTTTTTATGATACCCGAACAAAGAATTACAGATGAACAGAAAACGAAGCTTACCGCTCTGTCATCTAAATATCCCAAAACAGGAAGGGCATATCAAATCATCGCTTCATTTGATGATTTTTACAGTTCTAATCCGATGTCGGAGGCAGAAAGAAAATTCAACGCATTGTATAGCTGGATGCGTCGCTGTCGGTTGGAACCTATGAAAAAAGCGGCTATTAGTCTGCGTGAACATAAAGACAAAATCCTCACATTCTTTAAGCATCATCTGACTAATGCTATTTGTGAAGGAATCAACTCTATCGTTCAAGCTGCTAAACGTCGTGCTCGTGGTTTTCATACTTTTGAGGGCTTTGCCTATGCTATCTACCTTGCTGTCGGTAAACTCAATATCTCTGTTCCTTCTCCCTTCTAATTACCATCTCAAAATCTCATTTCCACGAAATTGGGAGTTGAGCCAAGATATATACAACCAGCACTTGATTTCAAAAATAAAGCAAAAGACAGCTGTTATAGTAAAAAAATATTACAATTATAAAATAAATGTCACTACTTCCTAAACAAGCTGTCTGATTAAAAACATATATATCTTGCATTTAATATTATACATGAATAAACTGAATATGTCAAGATGAAAAAAAGAAAAAAATTTCATTTTTGTAGACTTATCTATAAATATCAGCTTAATATAGAATCTATATTATAAAATATGACGAATACCGGATATTTTTCCGGCATTCGTCATACGTTTTTCAGGCATATTTATTTGCTGAGTCTTATAATTTCTATGTAGTCAAATTTGACCGCACCATACATTTCTTTCGGTATGTTGTTCACATCACCATAGAATAAAGGCTCAAAGTCATTGTCAAACAAGGTACGTCCTATTGCGTAGTTTGTATCGCTCATAAGGTTAATAAAGCGATTCTGGTAAACCTTATTTTCAAGATTTGCCGTAAATTCAGGAAAGTACTTGCGGAATCTTTCCATGGTCGGCGGAATAAAGACGTATCCCTTGACAATTGTTCCAAATTCCGTATCAATACGGGCAACCATAACAATTTTATCTTCTGAGTACTTCACTGTATTGAACTGAACAGTTCTCGTGAATTTAGGCTCTATGAATCCTGCCGGAATCATACTGAGTGCCTCTTGAAAAATCTGCTGAATGTTGCACTCAACAAACAAGTCCGACTGTTCGTGACTGTTCATCTTCTCAATGACCATACACTTCACAAAGGATTCCAAATCAAGATGTGTTTTAAAACCATTTGGAGCAGGACTGCAAGGATAGTAGCCGTTATTATTGAAAGCCATACTAAGAAAGGTCCGATGTTCCTTATTATAAAGCAAATCCTTTTCATCCTGGGTAAGCGGATAGCCTGCCTGTTCCTTGTATTTAAGGTGAGTATATGTAAAAATTGCTGTCATCTCTTCCGAAGAATAGAAGTTCTTCATTGATAAATTATTACTCATTATAAGATTCCTCCTTTGATTTTTTCATCAATTTCTTGAGCAAATGCGTAGACATCAGCATATACCTTGCTTCTGAACAGCTCAGAAAGAGCGTTCATATCTCCATTCAGATATTTGTAAAAGTCGCCTTCTGTAATCTCATTCACAAAAATGGGTGTACTCATTTCGGCAATCTGATTAAATTCAAAACCATTTTTAATTCCATCAGCAATCATTCTTTCAAGAGTAAAAATGCGATTCGGGTTCAGATACTGATACGCCTTGACGCTTCTGCCGAAAAGCGTGATGTATCTGAATATAAAGAACGTCTTTCTGCCTTGAACCATATCACTCCAAAGGTCAGCCGCCATTTTATTCATTGTCGATTTTATAAAATCGACCGTAACATTATCGATTTTATGATGAAGCGGTAAAATCGAAGCTGCACTTAAATAGCACTGTGAACAGAGGTCGTCAAATGTATAAAACGCATCTCTGACCGTTTCACAGTTACAAATCATTCCCTCGGCATCAACTGTGATGCCGTCGAATCCGCCTGCATTTGCCATAGTGCATAATGCAAGAGAAGCAAAACAAGTAAGCTCCTTGTGTTTCAATTCATCTACAGTTGCTTCCTTGTTATCAAATTTTTTATATGAAAAACCTGCAATTTTTTTCATAGCGTTAATATAATTTTCACAACATTCTTTGTTCATAAAAATTACCTCCATTATTTTAATAGTGTTTCCGTTAAGTTCTGACCGCTTAGACATCCGGTGAATGTATACTGTTCATATCAGCACCTCCATAATCGTTGGGTTTATTTCTATGTTTTCATTAGACCTGTTCGAAAACCTTGACAAGAGAATAAAAAGATAGTAAAATAGTTAACGGTGATGAAGAATGGACAATGAAAAAAGACTATGTAAAATAAAAGAAAGTAAATACCAGGAAATATTCGGAGTCAAAAAGGAAACATTCGACAAAATGCTGATAATTTTAGAAAAAGCATATCAGGATGAACATAAAAATGGAGGGAGACCATCTGTTTTAAGTGTTCTTGATAAATTAGTAATAATGTTGCAATATTATCGTGAATACAGAACAATGGAACATATAGCATTTGATTACGGAACAAATAAAAGTACAATTTGTGATGCCATACATTGGGCAGAATCAACACTGATAAAAGATGAAGTATTTCATTTGCCTTCAAAGAAAAAATTAGCCGAAGATACTTCAACCGATAAAATTGCAGTAGATGCAACAGAAGTTGAAATAGAACGTCCTTAAAAAAACAAAAGGAATACTATTCAGGAAAGAAAAAAAGGCACACATTAAAAATGCAGATAATAGCTGATGCAGAAACAAAAGATATTCTCTGCATCTCATTTGCTAAGGGAAAAACTCATGATTTTGCATTATTCAAGAAGTCTGTTCCATATATCAATGAGCGTATCTGCATCATCGCCGATAAAGGGTATGCAGGAATTTTTAATGTCCATTTCAACAGCCTGCTTCCCATAAAAGCAACAAAAAAGCATAAGCTTACTGATATTGAGAAATCTTTCAATTCAGCTCTTTCCAAACAAAGAATCTTCATTGAACATATAAACCGTTATATAAAGCGTTTTCGTATACTTTCTTCTCGTTATAGAAATAAACGCCGTAGATTCTCTCTTCGAGCTTCTTTGATTTGTGCTTTCTACAACTTTCAACATGTTTTCTGAGGTTTTCGAACAGGTCTATTATATCACCACTTAAAAAATCATGTAAGCAAAAATGTCTTTAAAAAATCCGAAATTTCAAAAACAGATTGTGCAACGAGTTCTAACCGCTTATATATACGGTTAACGTATACTGTTCATATCGGTACCTCCATAATCGTTGGGTTTATCTCTATGTTTTCATTATATCATAACTTAAAAAAGCATATAAGCAAAAATGTCATTAAAAAATACGAAATTTCAAAAGCAGTTTGTGCCATGTGTCAAGCTAAAATATTTTAAATTTTAAATCTTTAATCTTTTAAACAAATTATTTTTTCACCTGACACATGGCACAATTTTATTTTTCTTATGAAAATCTGTACTCCTTTTTTCAAAATACATATAAAAAAATCAATAATCAGTGATAAATTGAATTTTAAAACTTGAATTTCAGAAAAGGAGTACAAAAATATCTGCCGAAATATAAAATATAACTATACTTTATTAAATCATAAATTTTTAATGACATTTTTACTAACTTTTAATTTCCGGATATGTTATACTGAATACAGCATGAAAATGCAGAAATATATTTTCAGGAGGTTTTATATGTACAATATTAATCAAGGGCAGATGCTCAATGCAGTCAATCAGGGACTCAGCAATATGAACATTCCGCCGACAAATCAGCTCGCAGAAGAGATACTGAATATGATTCAACCTTATATCTCCAATGAGATGAATAAGGCAGCGCAGTCCAACCAGGTGGCAGTCAACGCTTTGAATATGGTTCAGAAGCTTATGCTTCAGAATCAGTCTCAGATTATGCAGATTGCCAAACTCAAACAAGAACGCATTGAAATGCCGAGGCTGTTCGGCACGGATACTATTACAGGATGTGGGTATTGTCTTGACAACGGCAGGGAAAAGAAAATCGGTGTTATTAAAATCCAAAGCGTATATAACTGCACGATTGAAAAGAATGGTATCCGCAGAAATGCAAAATATGTCTGCTATATTGATTCGGGCGGTGAATATCATAAAATTTTCGTTCAACCGAAAAAACTTGCAGGTAAGAACCTGATTTCCTTGTTCCACGGTTTTGTGTACGTGTGCAGAAGTAAGGAGCTGGCTAATGACTATCTTGCAAATTGTATTAAGAATCTGTACCAATAACTTGAAAAGTAAGAAAAAAAGTGATATAATCATATTACGGACAGCAGTATAAGAAAGGTGAAATTTGCTTATGAAATATACAAAATATGAACCTCCACAAAGGAAAACTATTACTAATATTGACCCTGATATTGTATATAATGATATTATTAAAAATTTCAAGAATTATTGGTCATCTGTAGATACCGCTGGTACAGAAGTTCAATATTATGAAGATGATGAATTGCTTGCTTCATTATTTATTAATGTACATCTTGATTATGGAATTTATCTAAAATACGAGAGCAGAAGAGACGAAAAATTATCAGTTTTTGATAAAAACCAATTAAACGAAATTGTCTGGACAAAAGATGTATGCGATTTTTCTATGGGGTTATTTTTATCACCTGAACTGGCATGGAAAGGCATAAAAGAATTTCTGGAGACAGGTACAGCTTCAAAAGAGATTGAATGGATAAGCCCTGATGATTTACCTGAAGGCGGAAATTGTTAAAACAAAAGTTTATTATACTATACTATACTTGTTATGCTCTCTGTGATTGCAAACAGTCTCGGACAGATTGCATATCAGAAATTTGACTTTGAAAAAGCCATAAATATGCATTTCTTTGCAATAGGGCAGTCAGGAAGCGGCAAAACTCATTGTCTTACTGAAAGAATGTGTTCTTTACAGAAATTCCACCACCCTATTATTATTTTTGATACGAGCGATTCTTTTACGGAAAATGAAATACTTGAAAAGCTCTCATCTTATGGTGATGAAATAGCTGAAAAGAAAGCTATGAAGTACATCAGGAACCGTATCACATTCCACAAAATTGAGGAGCAGGGTTTGCCTGTGGATATTCTGAAACAGAATCTTTCCGCAAATACAGAGGCTAAAATCAGAGAAGTGCAGTCGATTATTGAGTCGCACAACTCCAATATAGGCGTGAAGCAGAAAGCCGTAATATATAAGACTATCAGGCAGCTTGCCGAATCTGACAGCCTTGATATGCCAAGTATTTACGAAGCCCTTACAAGTGAAGATATACCGGTTAATCTTGCCGATGAACTTGTTGACATTCTCTCCTGCTTTGTGGAATTTAAACTTAGTGAGAAAAGCTGGGGAGAATTTATTGACGAGAGCAGGGATATTATCGTCATCTCTACCAATGCAGTATCAGCAAGCGGCGGTTCTGGACTGATAGATATGCTTCTTATGTCGCTGTTTTTCTATCAGAAATCCCATAGTGATAAACATTTAAGCATTTTTATTGACGAAATCAAAAATCAGAATCTAAGTTCAAAATCACCTATTGCAAAAATCCTCACTGAGGGCAGAAAATACCACATCGGGCTGAACTATGCTGCACAGTATCTTCCGAGTTCGTCCGAAGAAACGACAATGGTGATAGAAAACGCTGATATGAAAGTTCTGTTCCGCCTTGACGGAAAAGCTGCTTCAAAAGCTGCGAAACTGCTTGATATATTCCCGAATAAGCTGGCAGTTCTTTATACAGGCGAGTGCTATATTAAGGGCAGTTTTTACAATCGCAGCATTGATAAAGTGAAAAACGGCGTTATTCACGGCAGGACTTACAGAAATTTTGTCGCTTCGGAGTAGTCGTAATACAAAAAAGAATCGCCGTTATGACGATTCTTTAATTTCAGTTATATTTCCGCAAGGAAGCCGCCATAAAAGCTGCTGTGCTTGACCTCCTGTATTGCCGAACGGAGCAGGTTGGTGTCCATGAACATATCTTCGATTTCCATAGCAGTATAGCCATAATCAAGGAGCAGTATAACATCTTCCTCGTCAACACCATAACAGTTGCACATATCAAGCAGGAGTTCTTCTTCGTCATTGTATTCACAGTATTCATCTTCTTCCCAGTCGTACCAGTCAGAGCTATAGCATGGTCTTTTTGTACCTGTACTGAAAAACGAATAATCCTCAGGAGTAAAACGACTGCTGTCAATTTTACCGTCTGAATTGATTGATATAATGTCGCCCTCGCAGGTCTGTATAATGGTACGATTTTCGCAATGCAAACCGACAGCTTTCAGTGCCTTATCCATAATGGATTTTGTTGAAGCGTAGATGTAAAGTCCAAGGCATTCAATGTAAATCAGATAAAGCGGATTGTTGCCTTTCACAAAATAGAGCGTATTGTTTTCATCAAGAAGGGTAAACACGAAATTCCCCATAACATCTTCTGCCATATTTTTCAGACTGTTAAAGTTCAGTTTTCTCTGTTGTTCTATGAGCTGTACAGCAACATAGCTATCAGTTTCTATGTTGGTTTTCGGGAGATTACAGGACTTGCGGAGTACTGTATCATTATACAGCACTCCATTATGAGCAAAGGCAAAAGCCTTGTCAGCTTTGCCATAGAATGGGTGATTGTTATAATTGTTTTCCTTGTCGCCCTGCGTGGCAAGTCTTGTATGTCCCATTACTGCCACTGTGTTTTCAGGTATGTTGAACCTGATTTTATGAGCAGGCTTTGGACGTTTGTAGATTGTGATGTGACCGTTCTTCACATAAGAGATACCAGCAGCATCTGTTCCACGTTCCTCCGCCGCATTTGCAAGTGCCTGAGTAAGTTTCTTCAGGAGCTTGTGCGGTAATTTCTTACCGCAGTCAAGCCAGCCGTATAATGCACACATAATTATAATTCCTCCTCTGATGTGATTTTTTCGTTGATGTAAAGACTACGTTCTTTGAGATACTGAATGAGTTCAGGTTCGGTAATTTCAGATACAAATTCAGACCACGAAAGTTTTGCAATTTCATCATCGGTCATTGTGTAAGCAGTATCACAAATTTTCGCAACAAGTTCAAGAGTGGCGATGAACGTATTGTATTTGAGCGTACCTCTGAACAGACGAAATTCGATTGTATTGTAGTTACAAAGATTTACTGCAACGTAGCGACCGTAGTTTTTCTTTGCTTTGTCCATGATAGCTTTTGGGGAATTTTCATAGCCGTATCTTGCTGCCCAGCGGTTCATTGCATACTCGGAACGCCTTGAAAATTTCAGCATCTCGTTCCAGTGATGCTCGACAAAGTACAGAATACGGCTGATAACTTCGTCCTGTTCGTCACGGTCATCTCCGAAACTGTCACGGTTAACATGAATATGAAGTCCGCAGGTACTTGTCTGGTGTGAACGGTAGCCAAGCCTTACAGCATAATTCATAACGTCTTCCCAGCAGAAGTCCTTGTGATAATCGAGTGTCATCGGGTGTGAAACAAGCTCCATACCGTCATCAAGAGAACCATCATTCTTGATGTAGATGTGGTCGTCGTCCTCGTTTGCAATGTCAAGAATTTCTTCGGCGTAGTCATCATCCTTGCCTGCTCCGTCGATTTCAAGTTCAACACCAAAGAATCTTGTGCTGTAGCCTTTGGTATATTTGCCATAAAATTTTGGTTCAGGCTTGTAGCTGTACTCGTGAATTGATGCGTTTCTGCGGACATTTTCGTAACACTCATGACAGTAATAGCAATCCTCGTACTCGTATGTATCGTCGTTGTGAATGATTGAATCGCATTCTTCACAGCGTGTGTAGTAATTGTCGTAGCAGTAGGGGCAGAGACAGATGTTGCTGTCGCTGTATGCGTCAGAATCCCAGATGAGTGCATCGCAGCGGTCGCAGATTACAGTATAGCTGTCAACGCAGTCCTGACAGATAGGTTCACCGTAAATTGTGTCGTAGTCGTCGCCCTCGATGATTTCACCGCAGTGGGAGCAGTAAATTTTTTCTTCCATTTCAATTTCCTCCGTAAAATAAAATTGCCCTCCCGATTAACACCGGGAGGGCTTTGTGTTGGATTAGTATTCTTCTGCTAAAAGCATTGTTGAGTATTCGTCGCTGTCTATGATGTAGACCTTTGCAGTTATGGGTTTGTCCATCGGAATCATGTATTCCTTATGATATTCTGGCTGTTCGGAAAAGTGTGTGATTTTCTGAATGCCATTGAGATTTTTAAGTTTAAATACCTGAAAATAATCTCTTTCTGATGGCAGACTGTCAATGCACGCCCACATAAAAAGCTGGAGTTCAATCGGTATTTCCGAATGAACTCCCCGTGTTAGATAACGCTGATTGTCAAACATTCTGTACCCTCCTTTCGCTGATTTGTTATGCTCCTGTGTTCCGTCCGAAGACGGATTGACCTATGCGGCCGACATTATCGTATAATCAGTACCTGGCATAGATTCACTTCTATGATATATAATCAAAACAACAGAAGATTACATAAAAACAATAATTTTTAAGGACGTTTTGTCATGCAAGAAACGCAGAATTATTGTATAATAAAGATATAAGTTTTTTTAAGGAGGAAACTATTATGAATGTCAATTATCCGAAGAACACCGGCAAACCCTTGTTTTCTGATTACATCGGCAATCAGATACAGCTACCGCAGATTGAAGTCCCTCAATCGCAGGACTTCAGCAAATTTCCAATCACCTACATCACGAACAACAGCGTAAGTCCCGGAACTGCGTACATTTTCTTTGTGGCAGTCCAGAAGTACAGAAACAATGTTTTAATGTATCATGGAAATGATTTCTACGAAAAGACAACAGAACTTTTATCTTTTATTCTTACGCAGGAAACGAATATTTTCGTCCGTCACGACCGCTGGCTTTTCTTTTATAACGGCAAAATATATGAACAATGTCCGCAAAGAAATATAGCCATTGTAATAATCCGTGAACTTTGCGAAAACGCAAAACTGATATGGCATAACTTCAACTGCAACATCAATACGCCTGAAATGATACTGAGAAATATCGAACAGACAGCTCCGGAGCTTGATTATCCCTACGATATAAGCAATTACGTCGTTATGAACAACGGTATTCTCAATCTGAATACAAATCTGCTTGAGCCGTTTATTCCGGGACGTTTCATTACAAATATGGTGGTTGTTGACTGGGATCCCGATGCTGTTTCGTGTCCCATTTTCGACAATATCATTAATACATATACGCAGGGAGACAATGTCCTTGCTGAACGCATTTTGGAAGCTCTCGGAGTTTGCCTGACTAATGATACAGTAAAGAAATATATCTGTTTTCTTGGTATTACAAACTCCGGCAAGAGTTTTCTGCTCAGCCTGCTCCTCAGTCTTCTGAATAACCAGTCCTTTGTTGTTATGCAGCCTAATGATTTTGAACAACGTTTTGCTGCAAGTATGGTTTACGGCAAATCGGTATGTGCGTGTATGGATATGGACGCTGCTCCGCTGAATACCAAGGCTACGGCGTTTCTTAAAAGTGCATCGGGCTTTGACTTTATTAGTGCGGAGTTTAAGCATGAAAATGGTCTTGTGACGTTCCGTAGCAGAGTACATATTATTCTTTGCTCCAATTTTGATATTGTTCCTGAAGATCCTGATTCTGCTTTGGAAAACCGTAAACTTGTAATTCCGTTTCAGTACAGGCTTACAGACGATATTGTACCTTTTGAAGTCCTTATGGAAAGCCTCCAGACTGAAAAACCTGCTATTGTCAACAAGCTGATAAAAGCATTTTTACGTCTCAGAGCCAATAACTATGAGTTCAGCGGTGCTGATTCGTGGTATAACAGCTATGTTCCACCTATGGTTGTTTCACTGGACAAGTTTATCAAAGACAAGTACTATGTTACTACCGATGCGAACTGCTATGAATTTACCGATGATATGTTTGAACGTTACAAAGAATACTCCGCCCAAAATGAAGGAATGTACCGTTTTTCCGGTCTGGACGCTTTTTCAAAGGTGCTTAAATCAATATCATATCTTAATCATCAGAGAATGCGTAAAACGTCCTACAGCAATCCTCAAAGCTGTTACAGCGGATTTGTATATATGCAGTCCTCTCGCTATAAACCAAAAAGTCCCTGAGAATAATTCTCAGGGACTTAACACTATTTAATATTACATTTTTTTAGTATCTGCTGAATCTTGAAAATATAACTTAACATAACGAACTAAGTAAATAATGCTTTGTTTCATTGTCGTTAAAATATATATCATATTTTAATATGTATTCTCATAATTTAACATCAAATCCGTCTAAGATGTTTTATGCCTTGCCTTGCTTTATAATATTACCATTTTCATCATATTCAATGTATTTGTAATGGTAATAATTTTTATAATGATTTCTAATCCTCTTTATCACTCCATTTTCATACCATTCATATGATTTCTCAACTAAAATTCCCTTATTAAATACCCCATAGCTTTCAGGCTTGCCAGAAAGATAAAAATCAACGGATAATCCATGTTTTTTACCATTTTCATAAAATGAATAATATGCAAGGATATCATTATCATATATCTCATATAACAGCCCTGTAAAAAGAACTCCTTCACAATTACCTATTAGGTAATCACACCAACAAATTTCTTCACCATCAAAATTGGTTCCATGTTCAATAACATATTCTTTTGATAATATATTCAATTTACTTGTTTTCATAAGACCTCATTAATTTCGTTAGTATCGTATTTATGCTGCTCAACATCAAAGCCGACTTTTGCCTTTAATCTGGAAATAATGTCGCTTCCGTTCTTTTTAAGATAATTAATTGCCTTGTCAGTTCCGTCAATACTTGGTTTTTCACTATCAATAGCTAAAGCTAATTCAGATATTGAAAAACGACGTTTAGGTTTATCTTTCATAACCTTTTCAAACTTTTCGTCCATATCGTACCAAGCAGCATATCCTATTTTGTTGTCTTCATCTGAACTCATAACTGTCACTCCTTTGGAAATTCTTTAATACCATTATATCACAAGAGAAAATAATATTCAAGTACATCTTTAAAAATCTGTTTTTTAATGAAGAATTTTCCAATCAAAAATTAAAGCGTGTGGTATACTTATATCATAAAACAACTGTGCAATAATTCCGTCGGACAGTTGTATATTATAATAATGATATGCGTAAAGACTGGGCATAACAATAACCGCCAACGCATAAAATTCAAATGAAAGGAGCAATATTATGAAGAATAACGCATTACATACGACAAACGTATTCAGAACCGCAGACCCTGAAGCACTGAAAAAGGCAGTCACTCAGAAAATCGAAAAACTGCTTAACAGACAGCTCAAAAAGGATTGCTGACTGCTGAAAATTTATTACAGGAAAGGAGGTTCAGGCTATGCCGAGAGTCGGAATTTACTGCCGTTTGTCGATTGAGGACAAAGACAAACTGAAAACGGACGACAGCCAGAGTATACAGAATCAGAAGTCTATGCTACGTGATTATTGCCGGGAGCGTAACTGGGAAATCTATGATATTTACTGCGACGACGGCTACAGCGGAGTTGACCGCAATCGTCCTGAGTTCAAACGCCTGCTCCGTGACTGTGAAAACGGTCATATTGACATAGTTCTTTGCAAAGACCAGTCCAGATTTTCGAGAGATATTATTGTCATAGAGCAGTACATAAACGACAAGTTTCTTGAATGGGGAATCCGCTTTATCGGAGTTGCGGACAATGCGGACTCGGACAGCGAAATGTACAGCACTATGCGGCTTTTTACAAGTGCGTACAATGAAATGTACGTGAAAGATATTTCCAGTAAAATCCGCCGTACTCTTACATTCAAGCGTGAACAGGGGCAGTTTATAGGCTCATTCGCACCGTATGGCTATCTTATTGACCCCGAAGACAAGCACAGACTTATTGTTGATAAAAATACGGCTGATAATGTGAAGCTGATTTTTGATATATTCGTACAGGGCAACGGCTACAGGAAAATTGCACAGGAACTTAATAACAGAGGGATTCCAAGCCCTTCTGCTTATAAACGGCAGACTGGTTCAAAATATGTCAATTGCAACGCTAACGGTAGCAACGCAAAAGGTTTGTGGACTCAGTCAACAATAGCGGCTATACTCAGGAACGAAATGTACACAGGTACGCTTGTACAAGGAAAGTCCCACCATGTCAGTTACAAAAACAAGAAGCGTAAAAAAGTTGACAAAAGCGAATGGGTGCGTATTCCGAACACTCACGAGGCAATAATTGACCGTGAAACGTGGGAACGTACACAGGAACGCCTGAACAGCCGTACACGTTCAAGCCGTGCAACAAACGAGCTTTCGTCTTTGTCGGGCAAAGTGAAATGTGCGGTATGCGGTCGCCCGATGAAACGGAACGTCTACTATAATAAGGCTAAAACTATCAGGTATTACGGTTTGCAGTGTGCTACATATAAAACCGGAGCAATGAACTGCCCAAATACAAAAACGCTGAGCGGTAAAATTCTGGAGCAGAAAATTCTTGACGAACTTAATAATATTATCGAGAGTTACTGTCAGACAGACGAAATTATAATTACTGATATACGACAGGAACAGTTACAGGCTATGGAACATCAGCGGAAAAATCTTGAAACGCAGTTGCAGACCGCCCGAAACCGTCTTACAATGATGTACAAAGACAGACTTGACGGAATAATATCAGAAGCGGATTACAGGGCATTTCGTGAAAGCTTATCCGCTGAGGAGCAGAATATAGGTCAGCGGCTTGCTGAAATTGAAAAGCATATTGACGAGTATCATATACGTCAGGAAAATGCTGAAAATCAGCGGTCTATCATAGAGAAGTACACGCATTTTACTGCTCTTGACCGCAGTATCGTTGAGGAATTTATTGACTTTATCGAAGTGGGAGAAGTACAGGAAAACGGTGAGCGTAATATCAATATCCACTGGAAATTATAACGGCAGGTCTGAACCTGCTGTTGCTTTTTTCGGAAAATGTGGTATAATAAAATAAAGTACAAAGATATTTTTGATTATATCAGAAAGAGGACCTTATGAAAACACTTTCAGAGAAACTTTTCAGCGAACGTCAGAACAGATACAAGGGCGGCATATATCATAAACTGCAAATTGATTTTGCCTATAATTCCAATCATATCGAGGGAAGTACGCTGACGCACGACCAGACACGCTATATCTACGAAACCAAAAGAATCAATGCGGAAAACGCTCCTGTTGATGATATTATTGAAACAGTCAATCATTTTCACTGCTTTGACTATATTCTTGATACATTGAATGAGCCGTTGACTGAGGAATATATTAAAAGTCTTCACAAAATGCTGAAATCGGGAGTAATAGCTTACGAAGAATATATGGTAATAGGTGATTACAAAACAGATGCAAATGAAGTCGGCGGTATGGAAACAGTTCTTCCATCTCAGGTATCAGGAAAAATGCAGTCACTTCTGAAACAATTTAATGGCAGACAAATGGACTTATATGACATAGCGTACTTTCATACTTTATATGAAAAGATACACCCTTTTTATGACGGTAACGGCAGAACAGGCAGACTTATTATGCTGAAACAATGCCTTGAAAATAATATTGTTCCGTTTATTATAAATGAAGATTACAAAATGTTCTACTATATGGGATTGAAAGAGTGGCAGATGCAGAATAAGAAAAACAGACTTATTGATGTATTTCTCTCTGCACAGGACGATATGAAAACTGTACTTGATTATTTCGGCATAGATTATGACCATACTGACTATAAGTGCAATGAAATTTTAACAATGCACCAATACGACTAAGTTTCATATCTCAAACAAATCCAAAAGTTCCTTACGGCTGAGTGACGATATATTTACGGATTCACTGTTCAGAACAGATTCGGCAAGATTTTTCTTTTTCTCCTGCATCTGCTCAATTTTTTCTTCAATTGTATTTTTGGAAATAAGCTTGTAAACTGTAACTGTTTTAGTCTGACCTATTCTGTGAGCCCTGTCGGTAGCCTGATTCTGTGCGGCAACATTCCACCATGGGTCGAAATGAATAACGACATCTGCACCGGTCAGGTTCAGACCTGTACCTCCTGCTTTCAGTGAAATCAGAAATACAGGAACATCTCCTTCATTAAAATCGTTTACAAGTTCCAGTCTCTTTGATTTCGGAGTACTTCCGATAATCGTGTAAAACGGAATATCAGCTTTTGTTAAATCCTTTGCAATAAGGTCGAGCATTGATGTGAACTGCGAAAAAATAAGTATTCTGTGCTTTCCGTCAATTGCATTATGAACAAGTTCAAGGCAAGCCTCACGCTTTGCAGAACCTCCCGAATAATCCTCGAATACGAGTGACGGGTCGCAACATATCTCTCTGATTTTGGTAAGTTCCGCAAGAATCATTAATTTATTCTTCTGAAAATTCTCATCACTTTCTGCATCAAGCATCTGCTGAATTTTTATAACCTGACCGTCATAGACGTGCTGCTGTTTACTTTCAAATTTAGTATACTGAGTTTTCTCAAGTTTATCGGGTAAATCCTTTAAAACATCAGTTTTCAGTCTCCTGAGAATAAAAGGTGCTGTTATTCTGTTCAGTCTGCGAGAAGCCTGTTCGTCGTTATGCTTAACTATTGGTATCTCTATCTCTTTTCTGAACGTTTCATATCCATAGAGAAAATTCGGCATGAGATAGTCAAAAATACTCCATAACTCACTCAGACGGTTTTCTATCGGTGTACCTGTCAGGGCGAATCTGTAACGGCTGTGTATCAGCTTGACGGATTTCGCTGCTGCGGTACTGTGATTTTTAATATACTGTGCTTCGTCGATTACCTCATACAGAAACTCCATGCCCTCATATTCAGCAATATCACGCTTTAACAGGTCGTATGAAGTTACTGCAACGTCATACTGTTTAATTTTGGATATAGACTCTTTTCTTTCAGATGCAACTCCTGAAATTACAAGAACTCTCATTTCAGGTGCAAATTTATGGAATTCCTCAAACCAGTTATATACAAGCGATGCAGGACATACAATAAGGGACTGCCTATTTTTTATATTATTTTCTTTTTTTGACGCTGAAATAACTGAAATAATCTGAAGAGTCTTTCCAAGTCCCATGTCATCAGCGAGTATTCCACCGAATTTATAAGTTTCAAGCGTTCTCAACCACCTGTAGCCGTATTTCTGATACTCTCTCATAATTCCCTGAAATTCCTCCGGGACTTCAAAGTCGGAATCATTTATGGTTTTGAAACTTCTTATCAGCTTTTTATAGTGACTGTCCCTGTCCGCATACAATTCATGACAGCTTTCAAGCATTTTGTCAAGATAAATCGCACGATATGCAGGAATCTGCATTTTACCGCTTGTAAATTCCTTTACACCTATATGCATTGTATCCATCATCATACTCAGTTCGTTGATTCTTTCATCAAGCTGTACAAATTCACCACTTTTCAGAAGATGATATTTTTTCTTCTTTTTATAACTTTTTATTAAATCAAGCAGTTCTTCCGGAGAGAAGTCAGTCGATGTTATTTCAAGATTGAGAATGTCACTTTCAAGGGAAATACCCATTGAAAAATTATAATTTTTTCTTATATGTATGGCATCAAAACTGTCAGTTGAATGAACCTGCCCATATTTCATCATTTCGTCAAGTCCGTTCATAAGTAACTCGTAAATAGTATCACTATCGGAAATATCACAGATAATTCTTCTGTTCTCAGGTTCGGGAATGTAAAAATATTTCATAGCTGTTTTAAGTGCCGAAATTTCTCTTTCAGTATCACGGAAACTTTCCTTTATACCAACATTTTTGAGATGGTCGGTAAAATCATACTCTGTTCCGTTATACACAACTCTCGGATAACAAGCCGGAATACCGTCTGCCGCATCAAGATAATAATGTATCTCAGCTGCTGGAGGCATATACCGGAGAATATTTTCAATTTCTACACTGCTGAATTTTATATACTGATTCATCTGCGGAATTGTATTGTACATAAACTCAGAAATTCTCTTTATGCCGATATGAAAGACTTTTTTATTACTCTTACTGTAAAAGTCATTATCGTTTCTGAATCTTTTTATAATCTCAGACAATTCCGAAGAAATTCTGTTGAAAATACAAAATCTGTCCTTTTTGTTAATGGTATAGAAATTGTTATTACCTCTGTATAAATCAGGCAGGCTTATTTCTGCATTCACTCCATCAAATTCTTTTTCACTGCCTTTGAATGATGGCGTAATACTCATCTTTATTTTTATATCTTTTTCTGCTTTCTGAACCGGATAGCCATCTACAGTCACATTTTCATTAAGAATATCATAAAGTGTATCTATTCTCGATGAGTCAAATATTAAATTACCCTTAGAAATATCATCTGTATTTTCATAAATATAAATTCTTCCCATTTTCTGTTTAAGAATATCATTTTCACTTATAAACTTCTCAATTGCATTGAATATCTTCTTTGATTCGGGAGTAAAATCGTCCTTTGAAAAGTCAAGTTCAAGAAGTTTTCCGAGCCTTAAAGTTCCACACATTTTGTATATATTCAGAAGTTCCCGAAAATCTCTGACAATGTACATTCTTGACTTTTTGCCGATTTTAAATGTACCTGTCAGCTTTTTGTCTTCTGTATATGAAGTATAACCATTACGTGATGATAATGACATTTCAATAATAATATCCTCTGTTTTTTGCAGATTTTCTTCAGAACTGCTGTTTCTGCTGATAAAATTCATTAACAGCAACGCCTCATAATCTGTCGTATCTCCCGGATTGTATGCCTTGATATACTCATTCAGTTTCATCAATGCTGTAAGTTCGTATTTGCATGGCGAACGATGAAAATCCGTACTGTCATAATATTTATGCCAGTCATGCTTTGGCTGACATACGATATTATACAGACAAGTCTCGCTCGCACGTATTTTCACGGTATGAATTGTACCGTCAAAATCTGTTATTTCTGTTTCAAAAAAAATATAGTTTAACTTCTCTTTGTCAACTTTAACATCTTTTATCACTATACGATTGTTTTTTAACAATTCTTTTGCCTGTCCGATTATTTTATCGTTGCGTAAAATAAACGGTGATACTATTTTATTTATATTGAATATATATTTTTTCTTAGAATCAATATCAAATATACTGTTTATGTATGACATTTTTTCTCCTTACTAAAATTCCTTACATCAGCTGATACTTTATACTACAGCTCCGAGATGAGCCTTTTTCTCTTTCATGAACTTTTTATTTGCGTACATTTTTTCATCTGCATCGTTAAAAATATCCTTGATATCTGCGTGATTATCCTCCATAACAGAATATCCCGAAGCGACAGAAACGGTATATTTACTGCCTGAACTGAATTTTTCGAGCTCCTCCGCCATTTTCTGCTGTGCCTCTATGAAACGGCTTTCAGCGTCCTGACAATCTGAAATAAGTACAAATTCGTCGCCGCCTATTCTGTAGCATTTTCCGAGACTGCCAAAATTTTCCGTAATAGCACTGGCAACCTTAATAATAAGCTTGTCACCGTCAGCATGACCGAAATTATCGTTTACATATTTAAGACCGTTCACATCAAAAACACCTATAAGAATATTGTTGTGTTCTTCGTTTTTAAGTTTTTCCATATCCTCCATAAATGATGTGCGGTTGAGCAGTTCAGTAAGACCGTCATGATAAGCCAGATGTGAAACAAGCTGTGCTTTCAAGCCTTTCTGATACTTTTCGATATGTTCCCAGAGAACCTGTGTGCATTCCATGCAGATAAAGCCTGCAATTCCGAAACGTGTAAAGAATGAAGTTTCAACGAATGCATCTGAGCGTATCATCAGCACATCAAGAGCAAATGCCACCACAATAAACACAATGCCTATATCATGATAGAAATTCTTACGCACTTTCATGAAAAATTCCTTGACAGTAACTACTGCAATATACAATATGCTTACCATTATAGCAAGGAGAGTTGCAAACGCCATGTCATGATAATCCGCAATACCCAGACAGTTGAGGGAAAACAGTACTATAAATATCAGTATATCTCCGAAGCAAAGTAAAGATGTAACCTTTTTGTTGAGGTTTCCGTAAAGCTCTGAGATAAAAAGCAGCATCGGAACGGGTATCATCGACATAAAAAGCTGTGAGACTGTGTAATAAAGTGTTTCGTGTCCTACAATAAGCTGAAGTATCTTACAATCGGTTATCATCGACATACCGAAAGAAAACGCCATAACACCAAGATATATCATGCTAATATCAGCAATATTGTTCTTTTTCAATGGAATATAAAGTATCAGACATACTATACCGAGAAAAAGAATGATTATGCTGAAACAGAACGAACCAAGCTGTACAGAGGCATCATGTTTCATTATCTGAACACCATTGCCAAGGTACATATGGACTATTTTACATGATGTTGTATTTGAATATGGATTATGTATATCTATATAAAGCATTTTCCCTGAGTATTCCTTTGGAATATCAACCTCAATAAAATCAGAACCTGCTGTTTTTCCGTAAAACGCTGAAAGCATCGGCTCATCTGTTCTTTTTGTTTCGTAAAGGCATTCATCGTCGATATAGACAGCGACATCAACATTACGAGCATTGAAACTAAGCAGGGTGTCCCTTTCAAGTTCAGGGATAGTTTTATGTATGCGATAGCTTTTGTCGAGTTTATCAAGCCGTATGCTGTTTCCGTCCTCCGTCAGCCATTCCTTGCTGAAATCCACATAGTCACGTTCAAACTGTTCTTCACGGAATGACATAAACGATGCCAGAAATGTTATAACTACTGTCGCAGTGACAAGCGATATACACAAGCTAAAAATAAGTTTTTTTATGTTTTCCGGTTTCATTTATTTCACCGCCTAAAATAATATTATGCATGAAAACCATGCACAGCATTTCAGGACAACGTTTTATTACTTCTTTATTATATCACAAATCACCAAAAAAATCAATACAAATCAGAAAAAAATCTTACAATTTTCTTAATCATTACTGCGACTAAGTTTAATTTTATTCGGCACACGGCGGATTTGACGGCGGCTGTGTATCAGTTGAGGGAGTACCCGAAAAGGGAATAAATCTCAGCATACTTCTGAGAGTACGTGATTTGCTGAGAATATCGGGATATGAAGTCGAAGTGACGAGGGACACCGACACATCAATCCACGACGCAGGAATTGAGGGAATAGCGAACCAGAAGAGTTCGGACATGGACAACAGACTTGAACTTTTCAACAAGTACGACAATGCGGTGTGCATATCAATACACCAGAACCAGTTCACAGACCCTGTTTACAGCGGCGCACAGATGTTCTATTCCGCAACGGACAGCGACAACGAAATGCTTGCGAAATCACTTCAGAAGAGTTTTCAGGTACTACAGCCCGAAAATAAGCGTGAAATAAAACTCTGCGGAAAGGAACTGTTTCTGTGCTACTACAGCGAAAACCCGACAGTCATGGTAGAGTGCGGATTTCTTTCAAATCCCGAAGAGGCGGCACTTCTTAACACAGAGGAGTATCAGGAAAAGGTCGCCCTTACGATTTTTTCGGGAATAAATAATTTTGTTGCGGAAAAATAAGAAATTCCCTGTAGTGCAGGAGCATTGCAGGGAATTTTTATTATATTCTTATGATTTCAGCAGGACAGTTTGAAAATGCAGATTCATGTACAGTTGTGTTTTCGGGGATTGTTATACTTTCAAGGCTTGTACAGTTTTCAAAAGCACCATCTCCGATACTTGTAATGCTTTCGGGTATCGTTATGCTTTCAAGGCTTTTGCAGTTAGAAAAAGCATGCCAGCCGATACTTGTAACGCTGTCGGGTATCGTTATGCTTGTAAGACTGTAGCAGTCAGAAAAAGCACCCCAGCCGATACTTGTAACGCCATCAGGAATAATGACATCTGAATCATCACCCTTATATTCATACAATATACCATTTATAATTACGAAATCATCAGGATAGTTTTCAAGCCATAGTGTATTATTAAAAGCACAACTTCCGATACTTGTAACACCATCGGGTATATTTATGCTTTTAAGTTTTTCGCAACCGAAAAAAGCCCAGTCTCCAATACACTTGTAACGCCGGCGGGTATCTTTATGCTTTCAAGGCTTGTGCATTCATAAAAAGCGTCAACTCCAATACTTGTAACGCCGTCAGGAATAACAACCTCTGTTACGCCGTCTTCTGCGTTGTACTCTTTCAGTACACCGTTTTCAATTTCAAATTCTATGATAAATTCCTCCATAATAAAACATATATTCTGTTTTGATTATAGCATATATATCAGAATATGTCAAGATTTTCCGTAAAATTTTGTAGAAAATCATTTCAGAAAAGCTGTGAGTTCTTTATGCGGATTTGCTTTTTTACTTGAAAAAGGTAAAAATATATGTTATAATTAGATATGATAATTATTAGGAGTAATAAAATATGAACGTATGTTTTACAGGTCACAGGCAAATCACGGATTTTCATAAAGCAACCCGAAGTCTTCTTGAACTTCTTGAAAAACTGATAAATCAGGGGGCGGAGGATTTCTATGCAGGCGGAGCAGTCGGATTTGATACACTCTGTGCGCTTGCCGTGCTTAATCTCAAGCATATTCACCCTCAGATAAGGCTTAATTTAATTCTGCCGTGTGCAAATCACGAGCAGATAAACGGCTGGAATGACAGACAGAAAGAGACTTTCAGAAAAATTCTTGCGTCCGCCGATACGGTTGAATACGTGTCGGACTGTTACACCAAGGACTGCATGAAACTCCGCAATGCACGTCTTGTTGAAGCCGCTGACTGCTGTGTGTGCTACTACATGAAAAAATACAAGTCTGGGACTGGTCAGACTGTGCGTATGGCACAGGCAAAAGGCATAAAAATATATAATATTGCATAGCTATTGATTTTTTTTGCAGAATATGTTAAAATATCTGTATGCAGTATTATAATAAGGAGGGTGAAAGATGCTTAATGCTGAATTAAAAAATACCAGTTTCATATCTGATTTTGATGGACTGAAGATTTCCGCCGTTATCGCCGTTCCTAATGACAGAATTATCGGTACTGTACAGATTGTTCACGGAATGAATGAGCATAAAGAACGCTATTTTGATTTTATGGACTATCTCGCAGGAGAGGGTTTTCTTTGTGCAGTTCATGACAACAGGGGTCACGGTGCAAGTATAAAAAGTCCAGAAGATTTGGGATTTATGTACAGCAACGGCGGTGAGGGATTTGTTGAGGATATAGCGCAGTTCAACAGAATTGTACGCAGGGAATATCCTGATTTGCCGTGCTTTCTGATAGGTCACAGCATGGGTTCACTGGGCGCAAGATGTTTCCTGAAAAAATACGATACATATATTGACGGTATAATTCTGTCGGGTTCGCCGTCATACAACAGGTATTCAGGAATTGTCAGAAAAGTTGAATCCTTTGTGCTTGCAGGGTACAGCGAGCGATACAGATGCCATAAAATAGCTGAAATTTCTGAAAGAGTATTCAACAGGGGACTGGGTGACATTCCTCATTCGTGGATTTGCACGCAGAAGGAAGTTGTTGATAAATTCAATTCCGACCCTCTTTGCAGTTTCACTTACACACTCAACGGCTACAGGGCAGTTCTGTACCTTATACATGAGACTTACCACAAAAACGGTGGCTGGGAAGTGAAAAATCCACAGCTGCCCATACGATTTGTATCGGGAGCGGACGACTCTGTTATGGTATCGGAAAGAGATTTTATAAAATCAGTTCATTTCCTCCGTGACAGAGGTTACAGGAGTATTTCATACAAGCTTTTTGACGGTATGCGCCATGAAATACTGAACGAAAAGAATAATCAGGCAGTCTACAGGGATATTGTGAAAACTCTCTCTTCATGGATTGCAGGAATAAACAACAGACAGAAAGGATAAAAAGTTATGGATATTAACAAAACACTTGCTCAGGAATTTTCACTCCGGCAGGAACAGGTTGACAATACTGTTGAACTTATCGACGAGGGCGCAACAATTCCATTTATTGCACGTTACAGAAAAGAGAGGACAGGTTCTCTTGACGACCAGATTTTGCGTGAACTTTCCGACAGACTTACTTATCTCCGAAATCTTGAAAAGCGCAAGGAGGAAGTCCGCAGTGCTATCACGGAGCAGGAGAAAATGACTCCCGAAATAGAGAATGCTATTTCCTCCGCACTAACTCTTGTTGAGGTTGAGGACATCTACAGACCATTCAAGCCGAAACGCCGTACCCGTGCAAGTATCGCAAGAGAAAAAGGACTTGAACCGCTTGCGGAAATTATTATGGCACAGGAAAACGGTGTAAATCCCGAAGAAAAAGCAGAGGACTTTGTAAATGCGGAAAAAGGCGTGGACGATGTGAAAACCGCAGTACAGGGAGCTATGGACATAATTGCGGAGGATATTTCAGATGATGCGGACGTGCGCAAGAAACTCCGTGCAGTTGCAGGTGAAAAGGGAGTAATCGTGTGCAGGGCGACAGACCCCGAAAATGAAAGCGTGTACACAAACTACTATGAATACACCGAACCTGTTCCGAAGGTTTTAAATCACCGTGTACTTGCACTTGACAGAGGTGAAAAAGAGGGATTTCTCAAAGTTTCACTCACACTTGACGAAACACTTGCAACGGATATTATTCTCAGTAAATATGTTAAATCAAATAATGCCTGCGGGGAAATTGTCCGCAGTTCCGCAGAGGACAGCTATAAGAGACTTATTTTCCCGTCAATTGAGCGTGAAATCCGTTCGGAAATGACAGCGAAAGCAGCCGAAGACTCAATAAAAGTATTTGCATCAAATCTCCGTCAGCTTCTTCTGCAAGCACCGCTGAAAAACAGTGTAATTCTCGGACTTGACCCAGGTTACAGGACAGGCTGTAAAGTTGCAGTAATCGATGCTACAGGAAAAGTCCTTGATACAACAGTAATCTATGTCACACATTCAGAGGGTGAATATAAAAAGGCAAAAAATAAGATAAAGTCACTCATAGAAAAACACGGCGTTACAGTAATATCAATCGGCAACGGAACGGCTTCAAGAGAGACAGAACAGTTTGCGGCGGAAGTTATCAAGGAAATTCCGCAGAAAGTGAGCTATATGGTAGTAAGTGAGGCTGGAGCATCTGTTTATTCCGCATCGAAACTTGCAGCAGAGGAGTTCCCTGATTACGACGTATCGCTCAGAAGTGCCGTATCAATTGCAAGACGACTGCAAGACCCTCTTGCTGAACTCGTAAAAATTGAGCCGAAGGCAATCGGCGTGGGACAGTATCAGCACGATATGCCTCAGGCACGTATGAATGAAGCACTTTCCGGAGTAGTCGAGGACTGTGTAAACTCCGTCGGTGTTGACCTGAATACAGCTTCACACTCACTTCTTTCTTATGTTGCAGGAATAAATTCCGCAGTAGCAAAGAATATAGTCGCATACCGTGAGGAGAACGGCAGATTCACGGACAGAAAGGAACTTCTCAAAGTATCAAAACTGGGAAAAAAGGCTTTTGAACAGTGCGCAGGATTTCTGAGGGTGCGTGACGGCGGAAATCCGCTTGACAACACAGCTGTACACCCTGAAAGTTATGACGCTGCAACCGCACTCCTCAGCGAATGCGGATTTACACTTGCTGATATTTCGGGCGGTGGAGCAGTCGGAATATCTGAAAAGGCAGAGAAAGTCGGTATAGAAAGCATAAGCGAGAAATCAGGAATAGGCGTTCCAACCCTCATGGACATTATAAAAGAACTTGAAAAGCCAGGACGTGATTTGCGTGACGAACTTCCGCCGCCTCTCCTCCGCAACGGTGATGTTATGGAAATAAAGGACATCAAAGTCGGCATGGAGTTTGTCGGAACAGTCCGCAATATCATTGATTTCGGCGCATTTGTTGACATCGGCGTACATGAGGACGGACTTGTGCATATTTCACAGATTTGCTCAAGGTACATCTCTCACCCGCTTGAAGCAGTAAAAGTCGGCGAAATTGTCAAAGTGCGTGTAATCGACGTTGATATGAAGAGAAACAGAATTTCCCTGACAATGCGTCTTAACGAAGAGGAAGAGAAAAAGGCAGAGAAAAAGCAGAATAACAGACCGAAGAACAAAAAGCGTGAGAAAAAGGGATTTGATGCAAGCAAAATCCATAACAGCGCATTCAGAATAAAGCAGAAGTAAAATCCATTTCGGAGTTATGAGTGAAAATATTCATAACTCCGATTATATAGAAAGGAAACACTTGTATGGCTGATGATGTAATAAAAGACCTGAAGGATTTAGTTAACATGATTAACCAGAAATTCAGTCCGAGAGAAAAATTTCAGATGGGCGACAATCATTTTTATGGAAAGAATGGTACTGTCTACGACCGTGAAAAAGCATTCAAGTGGTTTCTTTTGTCGGCGGAGGAGGGCAATGCAGAAGCGCAGAACGCAGTAAGTGTATGCTATCTTGAGGGCATAGGAACGCTGAGAAATCCCGAACGTGCGTTTGAATGGTGTCTGAAATCGGCTGAACAGGGATTTACAGTTGCACAGAGCAATCTTGCATATTTCTATGAACGTGGGCTGGGTACGGAGCAGGATTTGGAGAAAGCATTTGAGTATTACAGCAAATCCGCTGAAAAGGGATTTGCTATGGCGCAGAATATGCTTGGCGGCTGTTACTACAGTGGCAAAGGCACTGAAAGGAACTTTAAAAAGGCATTTGAGTGGTTTAAGAAGTCCGCAGAACAGGGCGACTATCAGGCACAGTACAATCTTGCATCATGCTACAGATGTGGTCTGGGAGTGGAAAAAGATGTTCTTGAGGCTGTTTACTGGTACATGATGTCCTATAAACAGGGATATTCCAAAGCGGAAACAGCACTGAAAAGTATGCTGAAATAAATTAATACAACTAATTTTTAATCAATAATTCACAAAAAGTACTTGATTTAATACGGAAAATATGATATAATTATTTGTATTATGTTCCGGAGGGAGTGAATGAATTGACAAAAAAAGAAGAGTTTATCTCAATTTATAATGAAAACATCAAGCGTCAGGGGGCGGACAAACTGCTGGAATATCTCATAAAATCGGACTTTTTCACAGCTCCGTGCAGTACACGCTATCATGGCGCATATGAGGGCGGGCTTGTCGAACACAGTATAAACGTCTACTACCGCCTGAAGGATTACCTTTCACGTCCGAGTGCAAAGGAACTCTACGGCATGAATTATTCCGAAGAGACAATTGCTATAGTCTCTCTGCTGCACGATATATGCAAGGTTGATTTCTATTCAACGGAATTACGCAACAAGAAGAATGACGAAACAGGAAAATGGGAGAAAGTCCCCGTTTATACAATTGACGATAAACTGCCGTATGGTCACGGTGAGAAATCAGTGTACATTATTTCGGGTTTCTTCTATGGCGAAAACAGGCTGACCCGTGAGGAAGCCTGCGCAATCCGCTGGCATATGGGATTTTCAAATGTTCAGGGTTCGGACGTTAATACCGTCGGCAATGCTTTTGAAAAATACCCTCTTGCTTTTGCGCTTTCCGTTGCTGATATGGAAGCAACTTATTTTATAGAGGGCAAAAAATAAAATTTAAAGGAGAATGTTTAATATGAACTGGTATGATAACGCCATAATTTATCACATCTATCCGCTTGGTTTCTGCGGTGCGCCGAAATTCAATGATTTCAGCAATGATGAAGTAACATATCGTCTTGACAAGGTGCTTGAGTGGATACCTCATCTTCAGGAAATGAATGTCGATGCTGTTTATTTCGGACCTGTTTTCGAGTCTGTAGAACATGGCTATGATACTGTTGACTACAAAAAAATTGACCGCAGACTTGGTGATAATGACTCTTTCAAGCGTATCTGTGACAAACTCCACGAGGCAGGAATAAGAATAATTCTTGACGGTGTATTCAACCACGTCGGCAGAAAATTCCCGCAGTTCGTTGATGTTCAGGAAAAATTGCAGGGTTCAGGCTACTGCGACTGGTTTCAGAACCTCAACTTCGGCGGACAGTCTCCATGCGGAGACCCTTTCTGGTATGAGGGCTGGAACGGTCATTACAACCTTGTTAAACTCAATCTCCGCAATGTAGGAGTATGTGACCACATCATCGACGCTGTAAACTACTGGATTGAACATTTCGGCATTGACGGTATAAGATTTGACGCTGCCGACTGTATCGACTTCAATTTCTTTAAGAGAATACGTGATTTCTGCAAGGGCAAAAAACGTGACTTCTGGCTTATGGGCGAAATCATTCACGGCGACTACAACAGATGGGCAAATCCCGAAATGCTTGACAGCGTAACCAACTATGAGTGCTATAAGGGCATTTATTCGTCCCACAACGACAAGAACTACTATGAAATCGATTACTCAATCAACCGTCAGTCAGGTGCAAACGGCGGTATCTACAGAAATATCAACCTCTACAATTTTGTGGACAACCACGATGTAAACAGACTTGCAAGCACTGTCACAAATCAGGCTCACCTTCCGCTTATATATACACTTCTGTATACAATGCCGGGTATCCCGTCAATCTACTACGGAAGTGAGTACGGCATTCAGGGACGCAAGGAAAACAATTCCGATGACGGTCTCCGTCCGTGCCTCTATCTCGCAGATATGGAGCGTGAGAATACAGGACTTTACAAGCATATTGTAAAACTCGGACGTATCTACCGTGCATATCCCGCACTCCGCACTGGAAGCTATGAGAGATTGCAGATTACAAATCAGCAGCTTCTTTTCAAGAAAACTCTTGGCGAGCAGACAGTATATATTGCGCTCAACCTTGCTGATTATCAGTACGACTTCAACTTCAATACACATCTTCCTGCACTTGTTGACGTACTCAGTGCAAATCAGGTGGACGTAAACAACGGAAACGCACATATCCATATGCCTCCGTTCTCAGCAATGATTATCGTATCAGATGACATAGTGAACACTATTTCAACTGAAAATGCACCTGCTGACAAGGCAAATACTGATGTTGAGACAGAAGTTGTAATCGGTGCAAGATACCGTCATTACAAGGGCGGCGAGTACGAGGTAATCGCTACAGCACGTCACAGCGAAAACAATGAGGAACTTGTTATCTACAAGCGTATCGGCGGAGACGAACTTGTATGGGCAAGACCTAAGGCTATTTTCTGCGGAAAAGCCGGCGACGGTACTGTCAGAAGATTTGTAAAGCTTTAATAAATAAAATAACAAGAAACGGAAGTCTCAGACTTCTGTTTTTTATGAATAATTTCAGAAAATCCGTCTATAATATTATCACGGAGTTGAACTCCGACAAACGAAAGGCGGACAATGAAAATGAGCCACAAGAAGAAGTCAACACAGACAACAACTGAAACTACAAAGAACAAATGTACTGACAGAACAGACAGCAGCTGGAGCGACAAATCAGGAAACAAAAGTTTTACTGACAAATCAGACTGTGACGCACAGAACTACTCCGACTAATTATAATAAATCCCCGATATTTTTTCGGGGATTTATTTTTTCTGAAATGGTATACTTGTACAGCCTCGTGAATATATTTTTACAAAGCATTTTTTCAGGAGGTCACTTTTATGGATTTTAAAATAAACAGGGAAACCATTCCTGCATCGGAACTTATTTACACAGGCATACAGGAGCAGGGGATTGAACTCGATTACATTCTGCCCGACTACTATCCCGATATTTTCAGGCTTGTGAAATGCGAGGTGTGTCCTGTTATCACTGATAATTCAATCAACGGCGACAGACTTACATACGAATTGCAGTGCGATATAAAGCTTCTGTATTGCAGTCAGGACAGCGGTAACCTGCAATGTATCACTCAACGGCAGAATTTCTCAAAAGCCGTCGAACTGGGAAAAAGTCCTGATGCGCCTGAAATCAGGCTTACCGCAAAGACTGACCATGTAAATTTCCGTGCGGTTAACAAGCGCAGACTTGATGTTCGGGGGGCGGTATCAGTCAAGATAAGTGTGAGCGGTGAAAAATCGCAGGAAGTCATCTCCGACGCATTCGGTATGAATATCCAGCTTAAAAAAATTCCGGTGAAATATGCATCAAAAAGACTGACAGCGGAGAAGATAATCCAGTTGACCGAAGAAACGGAACTTTCACCGGCACAGCCGTCCGTGACCGGAATAATCCGTTCGGAATGCGTTGTCAGCGAATGCGAAAAGAAGATTATTTCGGGAAAACTTCTTGCAAAAGGCGAAATCAGTGTGAAACTTCTTTATTCGTGCGACAGTGCCATTGAACTTATGGATTTTTCCATGCCTTTCAGCCAGATAATTGACATGGAAACGGTTGACGAGACTTTCGACTGCTCCGTCAGTGCGGAAGTGATAAGCTGTGGCATTACGCCGTCCGCCGACAAGAACGGTGAAAACCGTCTGCTTAAATTCGAGCCTGAAATCAGAATAAGATGCCGTGCAGTCAAAACTTCCGAAATCATGGTTGTTTCCGATGCGTATTCGACGGTGTATCCGTGCGAGACTGATTTTTCCGTGATTTCTGCAGAGCAGCCGTCTGTTGTGTATGCAGAGAATTTCCGCCATACTGCAAAACTTGCGGAGGGCGACGCAGTTCCGCAGAATATATATGCGATGTGGTGCAGTCCGAAAAATATCAACACACGTTCCGGAAACGACGGTAAATCCATAATTATTTCAGGTATGCTTACGTATTCCATGGCGTGCGCTGATACAACAGGAAGTATCTCTATGCCTGACAGAGATGAGGCATTTGAAGAGACAATTGAAATCGGTGATGTTATTACAGGCAGTTTTTCCGTCGATATTACAGGGATTTCCGTATCATATAATATCACTTCCGACGGCATACTTACTGCAAAGTCCGATATATCAGTAAAAATCAGCGTGGGAAGTTCCGCAGAAGTAAAGGCACTCACAGCGATTTCAATCGATGACAGCGCAAAGAAACAGCGTGACGGCGACTATGCAATCAAGCTTTATTTCAGCATGGAAAATGAGGATATATGGGACATTGCAAAGCGTTGCAGTACTGAAATCGATGCGGTTATGGAGGAAAATGAACTTACTTCCGAAAAGCTTGAAAACGGCGGTATGCTGATTATTCCAATCAAAGAATAAAGGAGAAAGAGTATGGCAAAAGATATTTACAGCAGTATTGCGGAGCGTACAGGTGGTGACATATATATCGGCGTTGTAGGACCTGTGCGGACGGGAAAATCAACTTTTATCAAGCGTTTTATGGAAACTCTTGTTATCCCGAACATACAGAGTGAATTTATGAAAGAACGTGCAATAGACGAACTTCCGCAGTCCGCCGCAGGGAAGACAATCATGACGACTGAACCGAAGTTCATACCCGAAGAGGCAGTCGAAGTAAATCTCGGCGATGGTGCGTCATTCAATGTCCGCCTTATTGACTGTGTGGGCTATATAGTGCCGTCCTCTATCGGCTACATAGAGAATGAACAGCCACGCATGGTAATGACATCATGGTTTGATGAGGAGATACCTTTCAATATGGCGGCGGAAATCGGTACGCAGAAAGTAATCACAGACCATTCCACTATCGGACTTGTGGTTACTACCGACGGCACAATCTCTGATATACCACGGAGCGAGTACGAGGAGTGCGAGGAGCGTGTTATAAGCGAACTGAAAGCATTGGGCAAGCCTTTTGTAGTTGTCATGAATACAGTCAACCCGACTGCTCCCGACGCAAAAAATCTTGCCTCACTGCTTTCTGACAAGTACGATACGAGGGTAATTCCAGTGAACTGTCTCAGTCTCGACGAAAGCGACATAAGGGAGATTATCCGTGAAATCCTGTACAGTTTTCCTGTTCGTGAAATAAATATCCGCACGGCAAAATGGATTAATACCCTTGACCGTAATCACTGGCTGAGAAATGATATTCTGAATTGCATACGTGAAAGCGCAAAGAATATACGTCTTGTGAGGGAAGCTGAGAACGCCGTTGAAGCTATGAAACAATGCCCGCATATAGTGAGTGCGTCAACGACTTCGATTGATTTGGGCAAGGGTTCTGTGACGATTACAGCGGAACTTGACAGCAGTCTTTTCTATAAGATTATCGGTGAGGCAACGGGTATTGAACTCAACGGCGAGGGCGACCTTATGCCTTTACTCATGGAAATGAATGAAATCAAGAAGAAGTATGAACGTATTGCGCCTGCACTTGAGGAAGTTGAGGCAACAGGCTACGGAATAGTAATGCCCGAACTTGAGGAACTATCGCTTGAAGAGCCGAAAATAATCAAACAGGGCGGAAAGTACGGAGTAAAGCTTAAAGCGTCCGCACCGTCAATCCACCTCATGAGAGCGAATATAAATACGACAGTATCGCCTATCGTTGGCACGGAACGGCAGTCGGAAGAACTCATAATGTACCTGCTTGACGGCTTTGACGACAATCCGACGAAGATATGGGACAGCAACATCTTCGGCAAATCGCTCCATGAACTCGTCAACGAGGGACTTCACAACAAGCTGTATAAAATGCCTGTCGACGCAAGAATGAAATTGCAGGAAACGCTGGAGCGTATCATAAACGACGGTTGCAGTGGATTGATTTGTTTTCTGTTATAACAAAAAAGGCAGGCTTGCCCTTTCGGGTGAACCTGCTTTATATTTTTATAATCCAAAATTAACGGATAACTTTTCGTCGTCAAGATTATTCCTGCTTTCGCCGATTGTTATGGATTTATTGTCATTATTTTTAAAATGCCAGTAATACCAGACTTCGTTATTTACAGTATCTATATCTATACTGAGAGCGAAATCTGTTGTATTCCACCAGTTCGCCTGAAATACACAAACTTCAATCGGTTTATTTATTTCGGGAATATCAATTTCAAATGAATATCCGCCGTATTTTCCTCCTCTTATGGAAACAGAAGATTTATTGTCTTTTGTTTTAACTGAAATATCGTCACATCTGCTTTTATTGTAAAAGCTGATGCTTTCGGGAGACAAGGGCTGTCCGTTGATACTTATATGAATATCACCTTTTATTCTGTCAAACGGATAAATTCTGTAATATATCGGCTTACAGAAAAAACAGAATGCCATTAATGCAATAACAATGACTGCAATTATCAGCGGAAATAATTTTTTCTTTTTATTTTCCATAAGTCTCACCCTTACCCATATAATGGATTATACATCGGCATTATATTGTTAAGAACAACAATTACAGCAATAACCAGAATGCACAAAGGCAGTGTAATATATTTCTGTAGATTAAGCAGTACAGTCTGTCTTTTTTCAGAAAGATTCACAGTACTCAGAATCGTGAAGATTACAAGGGCAATAAATTCGCAAAAAGCAAGTGAACACAGAGTTATGAAATTTGCAAAATTTCCGCCTGCCGATGATTCTCCATAACCGGGTATTATCCAGTTTAATGTACGGATTGAAAATTTTATTTTTATCTGCACATACCAGAATAAGACAGTAAACGGAATTGATAAAATGATTTTAACAAAAGCCTGTTTAAGCGTCTGACTGTAAACTGACAAGCCTGTAAACAATGCAGATGTTAGAGGAATTATTATCATTGGTATCATAATATAATCAGTTTTCAGTAATACTATTTCATTAAGAAAATGAACAGGAAGAAATAATATTGCAATCTGAAAAGCTCCTGCCACTGTTGATAAAGTATTGCTTTTCATGTAAATCTTTCCTCCATTCTTACGACGGCGACAACGGAAATATTATCATTTGCACCGTTGGAAACGGCTTTTTTCACGAGCAAATCAAGTCTCACGGCGAGATTTTTCGGGAGTTCCATAATTTCGAGAATATCGGAGGACGAAACATAGTCCGAAAGACCGTCTGTGCAGATGATAAGAACTTCGCCGAAATCAAGGCTTATTTCGCATATATCGACTTTCGGCAAATCCCTGACATTGCCCAGAACAGGAAATATAATATTTCTGTGGACGTGAGTTTTTCTTTCCTCGTAGGTAATTTCACCCTCTTCGTAGAGTAACTGCACAAGGGACTGGTCACGGGAAAGCTGGCGGAGTTCGCCTGCACGAAATTTATAAAGTCTGCTGTCGCCGACGTTGAAAGAAGTCACAGAGCCGTCCTCACCGACAGCTATACCGCACAAAGTAGCCTGCATATTGTTTGTTTCTGAATTATTACGGCTGAAGTCCGCAAGTTCATGGTGGATTTTCATTATACCGCCGGCAAGATTAT
The DNA here is from genome assembly GCA_964460175.1 of uncultured Alistipes sp. Taxonomy (GTDB): domain Bacteria; phylum Bacillota; class Clostridia; order Oscillospirales; family Ruminococcaceae; genus Ruminococcus. The sequence continues at coordinate 47,699 of CAYWPN010000004.1, forward strand.
TCTGTCGGAAATCTTCTGCATTTTTCAGAATATCAAGGCACATTGCCGAAGCGAGTTCACCGGCATTTTCTCCCGAAACGCCGTCGGAGACAGCAAGCACAAACGGTGCGTTCAGATTTTTTTCAAGCGAGCCGTCGGTAAGCACGTTCTGACCGATAAGCAGTGCGTCTTCATTGTGAGGCATAATGCCTTTGTCGGTAATTCCACAGCAATAGTACATAGTTTATTCCTCAACAGAATAGAATTTTTTTGCATTCTCGCAGGTGATGTCAATCAGTTCCTGCACAGCGATATTTTTTATTTCCGCCGCTTTTTCGGCAGTATAAGCAATCATGGAACTGTCGCACCGTTGTCCACGGAACGGCACAGGCGACATATAGGGGCAGTCTGTTTCAAGGAGCAGTCTGTCCAGCGGAACGACTTCGAGTGCTTTCAGAGCCTTTTTAGCGTTCTTAAACGTAAGTACGCCGGTAAAGCCGATATACATACCAAGCTTTATAATTTCCTTTGCTGTTTCGGCTGAACCGCTGAAACAGTGGACAACTCCATTCGGTTTATGTTTTTTCAGGATTGCGAGAGTATCTTCGCAGGCGTCACGGCTGTGGATAATAACAGGCAGACCGAGTTGCTTTGCGAGAATTAGCTGTTCCTCAAATAATTTAATCTGCCTGTCACGGTCATAGCCGTCGTAATGGTAGTCAAGACCGATTTCGCCGATTGCTTTTACTTTCGGTGAACTGAGTGCGGTTTCACGGACAATATCAAGGTAATCCGGCGGATTTGTCTCCACACTTTCGGGGTGAACTCCTGAGGCGGTATAAATAAAGCTGTATTTTTCCGCAAGCAGTGCATTTTCTCTGGTATCTTCCACAGACGACGAAGCAAGCATGACGTATTTTACACCTTTTTCCTGAAGTCCTGCAAGAAGTTCGTGCCTGTCGCCGTCAAAAGCATGGTCGGCATAGTGAGCATGAGTATCGAAAATATTATTCACTTTCACTTGTCTGTTCTCCCTTGTTTTCGTCGTAATTGTAATATGTGTCAACGAAGTCATTTATAAACGACTGCGACGGAATGAAATCGTTGTAAGCATTTTCACCGTTAAGGAGATATGAAGTAGCGATAGAAGTGCCACGTTCAAGCATACCCTTTATTGCAGTTTTGTAATTTTTGTAATCAACAGCAGTGATGTCTGTATCTGTAATATTGACAATGCTGTTGAAATAATTATCAAGGTTATCTGCGATACGCACACCGTTTGCCTGATTTACCATAGCGGAAATAATCGAACTCACATTATATGCACGTTCAACTTCGCCGTCCTTGAATGCGGCATAGGTCACATACTTGTTGATATTTTCGGCATTGAGGGCAATTTCCGAGCCGTCGCCGTTGAATAATGCAACATCTTCCGGAATAGGATAGGTAACACCACCGAGAATATCGCATATCTTTTCAAAAGCTGTACTGTCGAGTTTCATATAGCGGTCTACAGTAATTCCGAACAGCTGTTCCGTGAAGTTCACAGCACCTGCTGAACCGCCTGTATCGTAAGCTTCTTTCAGGTTCTGCTGATTTCCGTCAACTACTGCGATGGTGTTGGTCGGCAGACCGAGAAAAACAAGCCGTTTATCCTTTGGTACGGAACGCATGAGGACGAAAGTAGACGAACATATTTCTTCGGGCTTGTCGAGGATAAAGAGAATTGTGTGATTATCCGCATAAGTTGTCATTGTAACCTGTCGTGGAGTAGGTTCGGGAAGTTCTTTTTCTCCGTTAAGTATGCCGAGATAATTCAGCAGGAAAAAAGTTCCTCCTCCTACAATGAGTATGCCGAGAAAAATCGTTACAAGATAAGGGACGGCAATACTGCCTGTTTTCTTTTTTGCCATAATAAAAAATCTCCTTTCAATTGACAAAAGCTGAAAAATATTGTATACTGTTAAGTGAGCAATGCTCATTTGAAATAATTATACTATATATTATAACATATTTCAAGTATTTTTGCAAGATGTAACTGTTTTTTAACAAAAATTTGACGAAAGGACGAAATGTATGAAGCCATATCTTAAAAGAGCATGGGCGGAAGTCTCGCTTGCCCAGCTTGAAAAGAACGTTGAGATAATTAAAAGTCTTAACTCACCTGACACTGAAATAATGGCAGTTGTCAAGGCTGACGCTTACGGTCACGGCGATGAGCATATCATAAAATGCCTTGCCGGAAAATGCGGAATAAAATATTTTGCTGTATCAAATCTTGATGAGGCAATAGCGGTGAGAAATTTCTGTCCTGAAGCGGAAATCCTGATTTTAGGCTATACTCCGCCTGAATACGCACACGAAATCTCTATGTACAACATAATTCAGGGCGTTGTTTCCTATGAATACGCCGAAAAACTTTCCCGGAATACTCCTGCGCCAATCCGCTGTCACATAAAGATTGATACCGGCATGGGACGTATAGGACTGAAATACGATACTCCCGAAGAATGTGCCGATGAAATAAAGAAAATTATGCAGATTGACAAAATTTCCGCCGAAGGAATTTACACTCACTTTGCAGTTGCCGACAGCGATAATCCCGACAATATTGCGTACACGGACAATCAGGAGAAATTTATTCTTGATGTTTACGATGAGCTTGTTGCTTCGGGTATAAATCTCCCTCACGTCCACTTCATGAACAGTGCGGCGACTTGCTACAGAAATTCGCCGAGAAGTACGCTTTCCCGTGCGGGAATTATCCTCTATGGTCTGCACCCCGATATAAGTCTTGACATTCCCGACGGTTTAGAGCCTGTTATGGAACTGAAAGCGGTGATTTCGCAGGTGAAGACAGTCGGAGCAGGTACTTGCATAAGCTACGGGCGCACTTTCACTGCACAGCACGAAATGCGTGTTGCAACCGTAACAATCGGCTATGCGGACGGCTATTCACGTCTTCTGTCGTCAAAAGGCGAAGTACTTGTACACGGCAGACGCTGTAAAATCGTCGGCAGAGTGTGCATGGACCAGCTTATGATTGATGTATCGGAAGTACCACAGGCGGAATCAGGTGATATTGTAACGCTTATCGGTCGTGACGGCGACGATATAATCACTGCTGACGAGCTTGCATCAATTTACGGTACTATCGGTTATGAGGTGGTATGCGGAATTTCAAAGCGTGTGCCACGAATTTATATTGATTAAGGAGTAATTGAAATGAAAAAAGCTATGACTGTTTTTTATGAGGTTGGCGACAATCTTTATGTAAATCTTACAAACAAATGTCCTTGCGCCTGTACATTCTGCATAAGAAATCACGCTGACGGCGCATACGGTTCTGACCCTCTCTGGCTTGAGCATGAGCCGTCCCTTGAGGAAATTTTTGCGGAAATGGATAAGCTGGATATTGCAAAGTATAACGAAATCGTCTTCTGCGGTTACGGCGAGCCTACGTGCAGACTTGATGTGCTTATTAAAGTTGCCGGCGAACTGAAAGCCCGTCCGCACTGCCCGAAACTGCGTATCAACACAAACGGTCTCGGCGACCTGATTAACGGAAAATCCATTGCAAAGGAACTCTGTGACGTGCTGGATATTATTTCCGTCAGCCTGAATGCAGGCACAAAGGACGAATATATGAAAGTAACACGCCCGAAATTCGATAACGCATGGGAGGCTATGCAGAAATTCACGGCGGACTGCGTTGCACAGAAATCGGCAAAAGTTGTCATGTCTGTCGTGGACGTTATCCCTGCTGAACAGATTGAATGTGCGGAAAAAGTTGCAAATTCTCTTGGTGCGGAACTGAGAGTGCGTACTTATGATGAATAATATACAAAAATCAACCTGAGATTTTGTGCAGTTTTTTATGCCGTTTCTATGGAAATTATCTGCAAAATATGTTATAATGTTTCAGTAAGACATTATTTCGGTTGTTTTTGATAAGGAGTTGTTATTATATGACGAAAAAAAGAAAAAACGTTCTTGCCGTTTCCGTTTCAGCTATTGCAGTTCTTGCTGTTTCAGCCACTGTCGGAGTTTTTGTATGCAGGAAGATTTACGAGAAAAAATACTTCTCCGCTGACTGAGAAATGCCGATTGTTAAATCTATTAAAAAGAGGGTTTATAAAATGAATATCAAATTCACAAAAGCAGAAACTTTAAAGAAAAAGCCGGAGCCTGATGAAAGTCTCGGTTTTGGTCACATCTTCACGGATTATATGCTTGTTATGCCTTACGACAAGGGACAGGGCTGGCATGACCCTGAAATCCGTCCCTACGGCACTATCGAGCTTTCACCTGCCGCAATGTGCCTGCATTACGGACAGACTGTATTCGAGGGACTTAAGGCATACAGAACTGCGGAAGGCAAGGTACAGCTTTTCCGCCCCGACGAAAATTTCAAGCGTCTCAATGTTTCAAATGAAAGACTTGTTATTCCTGAACTGCCCGAAGAACTGGCTATGCAGTGCCTTATGGAACTCCTTCACATTGAAAAGGACTGGGTTCCTTCAAAAGAGGGCGAGTCACTCTATATCCGTCCGTACATCTTTGCCTGCGACCCTTATCTCGGAGTAAAGCCGGGTGAACACTATCTCTTCATAATCATTCTTTCACCGTCCGGAGCTTACTATGCAAGCGGTCTCGACCCTGTAAACATCTACGTTGAAAGCAAGTATGTCCGTGCAGTACGTGGCGGTATGGGATTTGCCAAAACAGGCGGCAACTACGCTGCTTCCCTTATCGGTCAGGACGAGGCTCACAAGCAGAATTATTCACAGGTTCTCTGGCTTGACGGCGTTGAGCAGAAGTACATAGAGGAAGTCGGCGCAATGAACATCTTCTTTGTTATCGACGGCGAAGTCGTTACTCCTATGCTTCAGGGCAGTATTCTCCCCGGTATCACAAGAAAATCTGCTATTGAAGTCTGCAAGTCAAAGGGTATCAAGGTAACTGAAAGACGTATTACAATTCAGGAAATCGCTGAAGCTTACGATGCAGGCAAACTCAATGAAGTTTTCGGAACAGGTACAGCTGCTGTCATTTCTCCTGTCGGTCATCTCAAGTGGAATGACAAGGTTATGGAAATCAATGACAACAAAATCGGTGAAATATCACAGATGCTCTACGATACAATGACCGGTATCCAGTGGGGTAAGATTGAAGATACTTTCGGCTGGACTGTTGAAGTAGAGTAATATATAAAAACGGTGACTTTCAGAGCCACCGTTTTTTTATTTGAAGCATTCGTTAATTATGCTTATTATATCATCTTCATACCTGTTAATTCTGTCAAGCTGTATTATAAGCTGTTTTTCTCTTTCAATACACTGTTCAGGCGTTTTGTTCGGGAAATTCCTGTTTCCGCCGTGATAGCGTTGTAAAAGTTCGTTAATAATCAGAATTATTCCGGAATAAAGAGTTTTGATTTCATTATCGGTAAGAAGTTCACCGATACCGTCCGCAAAACCTTGTGTAACTTCACGGACTGCCGATAAATCGAATGATTTCGTAGTAACAGAACGTATCATATCGCCGTAATCAGCGCATATATAGCCACGCATAGCCGTATCGAAGTCGATAATCGCAGGTTTTTCGCTGAAGATTATATTATCAAGCTTTGTATCACCGTGAATATTGCGCATAGGAAGGTTAAGTCCGAAATTATGCAGATTTATGGGGGTTTCAAACTCAAATCCGCCTGAATTTACTACACGCAGAAAACGACCCACAGCATAGCCGTGAGAGTAATTTCTTTTTTCAACGTTTGGATTTTCCCCGATATATCCACACATACGCCATATTCCGCCGTCCTGCTCCATGTAATTCTTACCGTTACAGGAGAGATAATGCGGTATGGCAATATTTTTTTCGTCGGCGAAAGCACGTTCTATCAGGAAAATATTGCTCATGACGATTTCGGGCTTTCTGAATATATCCCTGTTCAGCGATTGCAGGATATACTTTCCCGAACTGCATTCAATGCGGAAAGTCCTGTTTATGTGACCCGTTTTCAGTTCGCTGACTGAAATAATATCGGCAAGACCGAATTTTTCTGTAATATTTTTAATCTCCATCAGTTTTTCAGGCTGTGCATAGGAGCAGGAATACGTCCGCCTCTGTTGATAAATTTAGCAGACGACTTGTCTTTAATCGGCATGACAGGACCACTTCCGAGAAGTCCGCCGAATTCGAGCATTTCTCCCTCTTTCTTGTTTATAGCAGGTATCAGGCGGACAGCAGTAGTTTTTGTGTTCACCATGCCTATAGCTGCTTCGTCGGCGATGATAGCAGAAATCGTTTCGGGAGCGATTTCGCCTGGTACTACTATCATATCAAGTCCGACTGAACATACGGCAGTCATAGCTTCGAGTTTTTCAAGACTGAGTACGCCTGCAACGGCTGCGTCAATCATTCCTGCGTCTTCTGATACCGGAATAAATGCACCTGAAAGTCCGCCGACTGTAGAAGACGCCATAACTCCGCCTTTTTTGACTGCATCGTTGAGCATTGCAAGACACGCTGTTGTACCGTGAGTACCGCACATTTCGAGACCCATTTCCTCTAAGATATGTGCAACGCTGTCGCCGACTGCTGGTGTGGGAGCAAGCGACAAATCGACTATGCCGAACGGTACGCCGAGCAGTTCAGAAGCCCTTGCTCCGACAAGCTGTCCCATACGTGTGATTTTGAATGCAGTTTTCTTGATTATATCAGCAACTTCATTGATTGAAGCGTCGGGGTACTTTGCAAGTGCGGAGCGGACAACTCCCGGACCTGATACGCCTACATGAATTTCGCAGTCGGGTTCACCCACGCCGTGAAATGCTCCTGCCATGAAAGGATTATCCTCAACGGCATTGCAGAAGATTACAAGTTTTGCCGCACCTATGCAGTCACGGTCAGCCGTGCGTTCAGCAGTTTCCTTGACAATCTGCCCCATGAGTTTTACAGCGTCCATATTGATACCCGATTTTGTCGAGCCGATATTTACAGAGGAACATATATTCTGTGTAACGTCGAGTGCTTCGGGAATTGACTTAATCAGTGCTTCGTCTCCTGCTGAAAATCCTTTGTGTACGAGTGCAGAATATCCGCCGATAAAGTTAACTCCGCAGGTATCGGCAGCACGCTGTAAAGCCTTTGCGAATTTTACGGGATTTTCATTCGGACAGGCAGCGGCAAGCATTGCAACCGGAGTAACGGAAATCCGCTTGTTTACTATCGGTATGCCGTACTCCTTTTCGATACGCTGACCGGTTGCCACAAGATTTCCTGCCTTTGATACAATCTTGCTGTAAATCTTTTCACAGGCTTTGTCTATGTCTGTATCAATGCAGTCAAGGAGCGATATGCCCATTGTTATTGTGCGTATGTCAAGGCATTCGTCCTGTATCATTCTGATAGTTTCAAGAATATTATAAACGTTAAGCATGGATTACCTTCTCCTTATATATTGTGCATGGAATTGAAAATATCCTCGTGCATAGTGTGGATAGAAAGACCGAGTTTTTCACCGAGATTTGTCATCTCATCGACAAGCTGTGAAAAGTCTTTCGTCATATCTGTGATGTCCACAAGCATTATCATAGCGAACATATCCTGAAGTACACTCTGTGTCACTTCAATAACGTTAACGCCCATTTCAGCACATATACCGCTTACCTTGTGGAGTATACCCACATTATCCTTACCAATTACAGTTATAACAGCTCTCATAATTTACCTCCTGAGAAAATATATATTCTAATTATACCATATATTTACAGAAAAATAAAGACTTATTATTAATTTTATTATTTAACTATATTTTTCTATGGAAATATTCTTAATTATGTGTTATAATATAATTTAAAGTTTACAGAAAGGACTGATTTTATGAATATTATCGACTGTCACACTCACACACAATATTCTATGGACAGCGACGCTGATATTGTGCAGATGATTGAACGTGCAAGGGAACTCGGTTTGTCCGCATACGCCGTCACCGACCACTGTGAATGCAACTTCTGGTATCCTGAGGAGCATTACAGTGCGGAGGAAGCAGTATTTGCCCATGATTACTTCAACTATCAGCAGGATTTTGAAAACTCCGTAACTGCTGTTAACAAACTCAAGGAAAAATATGCGGATTTTAATTTAATCTGCGGTGTTGAAATGGGTCAGGCAATGCTTGATATTGAAGTCGCCGAAAAAATCGTAAGCGACCCCCGTCTTGATTTCGTCATAGCTTCTGTACACCAGATTAAGAACGAACAGGATTTCTATTATATTGACTACAAGAATATGACTATGAATGAAATATATAACCTTCTGTGGCGATATTTCATGGAAGTCTATGAACTCTGCAAATGGGGTAAATTCGACGTTCTTGGTCATCTTACATACTGCACACGCTATATGCAGATGCGTGACGGTATCAAGCCCGATTTGAAACGGTTTGATGAGATAATAGTCGAAAGTTTCCGTGAACTCGCACAGAAGGGCAAGGGCATTGAGATAAATACTTCAGGTATAAGACAGGGCTGTGGCAAACCATTTCCGTCGCTTAAATATATCAGTCTTTTTCGTGATATGGGCGGGGAAATACTTTCGGTAGGCTCGGACGCTCATACTGTAGAGGAGCTGGGTGCGGATATAAAGCAGTGCCTTGAAATCGCAAAGGTGGCAGGTTTCAGCCGTGTGTGCTATTTCAAAAACCGTAAACCGTATTTTCTTGATATATAGAAAGGATTTGATTAAATGAAAAACGAAATTATCAGAATTTTACAGCAGAATGCCCGTATTTCAAATACTGCTATGGGCGAAATGCTCGGTATTTCTCCCGAACAGGCAGCAGCGGAAATCCATAAACTTGAGGAAGAGGGCGTAATCCGTGGCTACAGTGTTATTGTGGACGACGAAAAAGTTGACAGTTCAGTAGTATACGCAACAATCGAACTGAAAGTTACTCCTCAGCGTGACTGCGGTTTCGACGATATTGCCAAAACTATCATGATGTACGACGAAGTTGAAAGCGTAAATCTTATGTCATCGGGAGCATACGATTTAGCTGTCGAAGTCAAGGGAAACAATCTCAGGGACGTTGCTTTTTTCGTCTCGGAACGCCTTGCTACAATCGACGGTATACTTTCAACTTCCACACACTTCATTCTCAAAAAATACAAGGAAAAAGGTATCTTTATTGACGACGAAGAGACTGACGAAAGAGGGCTGGGCTGATGATAGATTATGATAAAGTTCTTTCGCACAAAATAAAGAAGATACAGCCTTCGGGAATAAGAAAATTTTTTGACATCGCCGCAACTATGGAGGGTGTTATTTCCCTTGGTGTGGGCGAACCCGATTTCTCTACTCCTTGGGTAATCAGAAAAGCTGCTATACAGGTGCTTGAGCGCAAGCATATTGTGTACGGCGCAAATATCGGCATTGCTCCTCTGCGTGAGGCTATTTGCCGCAAAATAGAGGAAAAGCACGGCGTTCACTATGATGCGAATACCGAAATAATCGTTACTGTAGGCGGTTCAGAAGCCATTGACCTTGCAATCCGTGGAATTATCGACCCCGAAGATGAGGTTCTTGTTGTCGAACCATGTTTCGTCTGCTACGCTCCGCTTGTGGAACTCATGGGCGGCGTTGCTGTACCTGTTCCGACTAAAATCGAGAATAATTTCAAGCTTACCGTTGATGATTTCAAAGACAAAATAACCGACCGCACAAAAATGATAATTATGCCTTACCCGAATAATCCGACGGGTGCAATCATGACAAAAGAGGACTTAGAGCCTATTGCTGAATTTCTCAGAGATACTAATATAATGGTGCTTTCGGACGAAATCTATTCTGAACTTACATACGGCAGAAAACATTTTTCAATCATTGAACTTGACGGCATGAGGGAGCGTACTATCTATGTCAACGGCTTTTCAAAAGCGTATGCAATGACAGGCTGGCGGCTTGGCTACTGCACTGCGCCTGAACCCATAATCCACCAGATTTTCAAAATCCACCAGTACGGCATTATGTGCAGTCCATACATCAGTCAGAACGCCGCTATTGAAGCACTCAATTCCTGCGACGGCGAAGTGACGAAAATGGTGGACGAATACAATGTCCGCAGGCGTTATCTTGTTAGTGAATTTAACAGAATAGGCCTGAACTGTTTCAATCCTGAAGGGGCATTCTATGTATTCCCATGTATCAGGAGTACAGGTCTGACAAGCGAGGAATTCTGCGAACGTCTGCTTTACGAGGAGAAAGTCGCTGTCGTTCCGGGAAGCGCATTCGGTGCGTCGGGAGAGGGTTATATCCGCATTTCGTATGCTTATTCGCTTAAACATCTTATGGAGGCTATGAGCCGTATCGAAGACTTTCTGAAACGTCTGGAGGCTGAAAAATGAGGGTTAAAGTTGCCGCAAAAATAAATCTTGCGCTTGACGTAGTAGGAAAACTCCCGAACGGCTACCACGAAATTGAAAGCGTATTCCAGACAGTCGGACTTTATGACGAAGTTACTGTTGAACTTACAAACAGCGGTATCGAACTTACCTGTGAACCGCTTGATACATTCGCATTTGATGATGTTATACCGTGCGACGAAAGAAATATCGCATATAAAGCCGCACAGAAATTTCTTGACGAAAACGGACTTGATACAGGGTGCAGAATACACATTAAAAAAGGTATACCGTCGCAGGCAGGAATGGGCGGAGGAAGTACCGATGCGGCGGCTGTACTGTTCTGTCTGAATAAGTTAACAGGCAGAACTTTTTCCGCTCCTGAAAAACTCGGTGCGGACGTGCCGTTTTTCCTGACCGGCGGTACTGCTTACGTTACGGGTATCGGCGAGAAAATCAGTAAAATTGCTGACTGTTCGGGCAAAATTCTTGTAATTGCAAAGGGAAAAGAGGGTGTTTCAACCGCTGAGGCTTACAAAAGAATTGATTTACTTGAAAATCCTGTTCCCGTGCGTGTAAAAGAACTGATTAATGAAATTAACAATAATAAAAATATCGCTGACTACATCGGCAATATATTTGAAGAGGCTGTTAATCTTTGTGAAGTTAATGATATAAAGCAGAAAATGCTTATGTTCGGTGCTGAAACTGCCTGCATGACGGGCAGCGGTTCTGCCGTTTTCGGACTTTTCAGCGATATGAAATCCGCAGAAAAATGTCATATCTGGCTTACGGAAATCGCCTATTTTTCACGTATCTGTGAAACAGTCCCAGAAACTTTTATCATACTTGACTGAAAAAATCCGCCATACAGGCGGATTTTCTGTTATTCAGCTGTTGTATTCTCTATGGAAGTTTCAGGCGGAACGAAAACAAAATCATATTCTGTCGTCGGAACTTCTTCTGTAACGACAGTTTTTGTACAGAGCCAATCGCACCACTTTTTGTAGTACATCGCAAGAGGGTGAACGCCGTCGGACGTATATGACTCTGTAAGACAGCCGTATTCGTCGTCATAAATTTCATTTATGTCTATATAGAATACTTTTTTGTTGTCGGCAAGCGAGGAAAGTCTGTCGTTGAGGCAGTCCAGCGCATTGTTGTTAATGGTGTCGGTTTCTGCCGAAGCCGATACATGAAGATTTCCCTGAATATAGATGAGCGCATTTGGCTGGTGAACCTTGATTTTCTCGACAATCGCCCTGTATGCCGTGAGCGTTACTTCCGCATCGTTTCCGACTTCATTAACGCCGAGCATGATATAAACCTTGCCATACTGTTTATTGTCAATCATCTGGTCGAAATTCATACCGTCGATTTCCTCTTCATCAATTCTGTATGCGGACATTCCAACGGAACAGAAGTAATCGGATTTTGTGAATGTGCCGTATTCCATTATGCCGACTGTCCTTGAGTCGCCGATAAAAAGTGCGTCATCGAAGTATGAAACGTCGCTTGTAGTGAATGAAACTTCGGGTTCGGCTGGAGTATTTTCGTCAGGGTTCGGATTATCAGGCGGAACGTCGGACATATCGGAACTGCTGTCCTCCTGTGGCTGACTTTCGTCCGCAGCAGATGAGTTGTTTGTTTCTTTTTTTGCGTCTGAACTTGTTGTCCATATTTTATGGAAGATAAACGGTGAGGCAAGAAAGCAGGTTGCTATTAAAATCAGCGTGTACGTTGACTGCTTGAACTTCTCCATAATATTTTTGTCTCCTTTTTGTTTTACATATTTTAAAATCTGAAATAAAGGAACGGGTCGTCCATTCCCTGATACATACAGTAAACCGAAAACCAGAATATTGCAAGCAGTACGGCAATACCGATGTATGAATTTTTTATCTTTTTATATATAATTTCAGGCAGTTTTGTTGAAAACAATATGCCTGCAATAAAATACTTGCCATAAATTCCGAGATATTTTATGTAATCCTTTTCAAATACAACGCCTTCTTCGGAACTTATGTGAATAAGTCTCAGGAAATATTCACCGAGCTGACTGAAATCAGTAACCGCAAACAACAGCCATGACAGCGGAATAAGTAAAATCATATAAATATGACCAACTGGTCTGTATTTTTCCATGAATTTCTTTACTCCGCAGAACTTTTCGAGCATGAGTATTACGAAGAGGAAAAGTCCCCATATAATGAAATTCCAGCTTGCACCGTGCCATAAGCCCGTGAAAGCCCATACAATCAGCGAATTGCGGACAGTTTTGAGAGTAGTCGTTCTGCTTCCGCCGAGCGGGAAATATATGTAATCCTTGAACCATGAGCCGAGTGTCATGTGCCATCTGCGCCAGAACTCCGTCATTGAAACGGAAGTATATGGGTGGTCGAAGTTTTTCGGAATGTCAAATCCCATTATTTCGCCGAGACCCATAGCCATGAGGGAATATCCCCAGAAGTCGAAATAAATCTGGAACGAATACGCAATCAGACCAAGCCACGCAAGCGGAGTTGATATACTTTCAAAACCGATAGTAGCAATATCTTTCCACAGACCGCCAATCTGATTTGCGAGAATTACTTTAAGTCCGAGACCGACAGTGAACGTCTTAAGTCCGTTTTCGACCTGCTGTGCCGTGTGGGAACGTTCTTTCAGCTGTTCGGCAACTGTAGAATATGTAACGATAGGACCTGCGATAAGCTGTGGGTACATACTTATATATGCGCCGTAGTTCACGAGACTTGTTTCCGCATCTGCTTTCCGACGGTATACATCGACTATATATGAAACGTTCTGGAACGTATAGAAACTTATTCCGATTGGCAGGACAATATTTTTCATTGGCAGATTTATCAGCGGTATACTGTTGATGTTATCGAAGATAAATCCCGTGTATTTGAAGAAAACCAGCCACATAAAGTTAAATACTATGCCTATGGTAAGCCACACCTTTGAGGCACGCCTGAATGCTGAAATAAATTCTCCTATAATGAAATTGAAAAGTATCGTGAGCAGGAAAAGCACGATATATACGGGATATTCAAGTACACCCATGCAGTAGAATATGATACTTCCAAGAAAAAGTACTGCATTTTTATATTTAGGCGGACTAAGTCCGTAAACGATAAAAAATGCAGGGAGAAATATAAAAATAAACTCCAGACTGCTGAAAACCATTTAATCACCCTTTTATTAAATCTTTTGTCCGCTGTTTTTCTCTATGCGGATTAATCTACACAAGCCGACAGTAAAAGCGTTTTCGGCTATAATACTATTTTACACGCAATTATCACAAAAAGCAATACCTTTTATTTTTTTGTAACTATTTGTAATATTTTTCCTCATTGACAGATTTCCACATATTATGATTTAACAAATATTTTCATTATTGTTTGTATAAATCAGACAAAAATCAGTCATTAGTATTTACAAAATATCTGCTTTGTACTATAATATGAATTGGATATTTTTGTTATTTCTAAGAGGGTCTGGTTTATGATTAAACATCTTTCTGGAGACTATGAAACGGTTGAATATGAAAACAAACGCTCGTTTCTGCTCCATGACAATTACGACAATGAGGCGTATCCTGTTCACTGGCATAATGCGGTGGAAATTCTTATGCCTCTGGAAAATTTCTATATAGTCAATTCACTTGACAAAGAGTATGTTATACCCGTGCATGATGTACTTATAATTCCGCCTGCGGAACTTCACAGTATGCCGGCTGTAAAGGGTCACAGGCTTATTCTGCAATGCGATAATTCTGTACTTGCGGATATTCCTGCCTTTGAACCCGTAATGCGTGGGCTTTCGTCGCCTATGCTTATCAACAGCAGTCTGGACAGGAGTCTGCATTGTCTTGCAAAGAAAACCATGCTGAATATCTTTGAACTGAACAGCAGAAAATCAGAACTTGCCGACGTTAAAATCTATATTGCGCTTATCAATCTGCTTGTTGCCGTAAGGGAATTTAAAATAGAACAGGCTAAAATCTTCCTTGACTGCGATGACACGAAAATTGACGAATACAGTAAGAAATTCGGGCTTGTCATGAAGTACATCGACGCAAATTATATGTACGATATTTCACTTGAACAGCTTGCGGACGTTGCGGGCTACAGCAAATATCACTTCTCACGTATTTTCAAGCAGTACAACTCAATGTCATATCTGCAATATATCAATGCAAGACGGATAAAAAATGCGGAAATCCTTCTTCTTGACCCCAGTATATCAGTGACGGAAGTCGCAATGCGTTCAGGATTTAAAAGTATTACCACTTTCAACCGCATTTTCAAGGAAATAAAGCACTGCACTCCCACTGATTTCAAGAAACTTTATTCAGAAAGTTAAATATTTTTATTTTATGTAAAATCTATGGTAATTTTATTCATATTGTGATATAATAAAAAAGTATATTATTAAAGATTGGAGTTTTTGGCAAAATGAATTATAAAAGGGAAGTTATCGGCGACAAAATCGGCTTTTCGACAATAATCGACGAAAAATTCAATACCTGTTCTGTTTTCGTGAGATTTATAACTGAACAGAATGAGAAAACTACTTCCGCAAACGCACTCGCAGGCGGACTTATAACGATGACCAACAGCAGATACACTTCAACAGCAGAAATGAGCAACGCTCTTGCCGGACTTTACGGTGCAGTTCTCAGTTCTGATGTGAAAAAAAAGGGAGACGCACAGATTATTGATTTCTATTCCTCATGGATTTGCAATCGCTTTGCACTCGAAAATGAGGATATAACGGCAGAAATGACTGATATAATCCATGACTGCATATTCTCTCCTGATATTGAAAACGGCGGATTTGAAAACAAAGTTTTCAGAATTGTGCAGAGGGATTTGATTGATACTATAAAAAGTCAGCTGAATGACAAATCGGCTTATGCCTTGTCTCAGGCAAATCAGATTGCATTCAGGGGTGAACCTGCCGGACTGAAACTTTTCGGAACGGTTGAACAGGTTGAAAGTCTGACTCCGGAACAGGTGTTCAGGGCATATAAGTCACTTCTTGAAACTGCACAGATTGAGATTTTCTATGTATCACCGGAAGAGAATGACACTGTTATTGAGATGTTCCGGAAAAGCTTTGCGGAAATCAGCAGAAATCCTGCTGAATGTACTGTTATAGGCAGAAGTGTGCCGAAAGAAGTTCCCGAAAAGGTTGAAGAGGAATTTGATGTAAACCAAAGTAAAATGGTGCTGATATTCAAAAGCCAGTCAGACGATACTTTCGCCCTGTCAATGTTCAATGCGATATTCGGCGGAGGACCTGTATCGAAACTTTTCAGGAATGTCCGTGAAAAGATGAGTTTGTGCTACTACTGCTCCGGCAGATACAATCTTGACAAGAATTTCATGACTGTTGAATGCGGTGTTGACAGAAACAACATCGAAAAGGCTTACAATGAGATAATGCATCAGCTTGATGAAATGAAACAGGGTAATATCACAGATGAGGAAATACAGTCCGCACTGCTTGCAATGGACAATGTTTATTCCGCAACAGGAGAAACGCCGTCACAGTGGGTATCGTGGTATTTCAACCGCTTCTGCACAAATGACATTATGACACCGCAGGAATACTATCATAACTTCTGTGAAGTCACAAAAGAGAGACTGAAAAATGCTGCGGTTTCATTCAGACTTGACAGTTTATATTATATGCTTAATAAGGAGAACGCAGAATGAAAAAGGAAATTATTACAAGCAAAGTCACAGGTGAAAGCTGTATTCATGTAAAGCATTCAAGCGGACTGAATATCTATATCAAGGAAATGAAAGGCTTTAATAAGGTTGACGCACTTTTCGGTACAAAATACGGCTCAGTCAACACAATGTTCAGGACGGCTGGAGATGCTGAATATACGACAGTCCCCGACGGTATAGCGCATTTTCTTGAACACAAGCTTTTCGAGAATGAAGAGTGCGGAGTGTTTGAACTCTATGCAAAGACTGGTGCTATGGGCAACGCTTTTACTTCATTCGACAAAACCTGCTATCTCTTTTCGTGTTCAAAGAATTATACTGAAAATCTCAGAATACTGCTTGATTTCGTGCAGAAACCGTACTTCACAAAAGAAAACGTCGAGAAAGAACAGGGAATTATCGGGCAGGAAATTCAGATGACGCAGGATAATCCCGACTGGAGACTTCTTTTCAATATGCTGAAATCCATGTACCATAATCACCCTGTCAGGATTGACATTGCAGGAACTGTTGAGAGTATTGCACAAATTGACGCTGATTTGCTTTACAGGTGCTATAATACGTTCTATAATCTCAATAACATGGTGCTTTCAATTGCAGGAAATATTGATGCGGACGAAGTTCTTGCAATATGTGACGAAATGCTGAAGCCCTGCGAGGATAACGGTCTTGAAACTGTTGTTCCCGAAGAACCCGATACTGTTGTACGGCATGAAATCCGTGAGAAACAGCCTGTCGGTATACCGGTTTTCATGCTGGGCTATAAGTGCAGACCCGTTGCCGATAAGAAAGAGACTATCAGAAAAGCTGTATCTGCCTCTCTGCTGTCGCAGTATATAGAAAATGAGGCAAATGATATGTACCATTCACTTAAGGAAGAGGGCATTATAAATTCAAATTTCGGCTGTGAACTCTTTTATAATGCTGAAAATTATATGGCATTTCTTTTAAGCGGTGAAAGCTTTCAGCCCGACAAGGTGCGTACTGCCGTAATAAATGAACTTGCCCGTATTCTCAGTGAAGGCATACCCGATGAGGATTTCAGCAGAATCAGAAAATCAACATACGGCGCACTTATTCGCCGTCAGGCAAGTGTACCTTATATGGCGAATATGATGATAAGCAACGCCCTTGCCGGTTCAGGAATTTATGATATTATTGATATGTATTCTGAAATCACAGTTCAGGATATATATGACTTCATAAGGTCTGAACTCACAGAGGACAGACTTGTGCTTTCTGTTATCGAAAAGGACGGTGATTGAGTGAATTCTGAAATGATACAGAACCCGAATGTGATAAGTTTTCCGGAACTTGGCTGGGAATTTAAAATAAACCCGACTGCTTTTACTGTTTTCGGCATTGAAATTCAGTGGTACGGCATTATAATTGCTTTCGGACTTCTCCTTGCCGTTCTGTACTGCTTCCCACGAATGAAAAAATTCGGTATCAACTCCGACCGTGCAACCGACGCTGTTATAGGCGGAGTTATCGGCGGAATTGTCGGGGCAAGACTTTATTTTGTCTTCAACAAATGGGAGGACTACCGCAAAGATACGCTGAAAGATACTTTCCTTGCTGTTATCAATACAAGAAACGGCGGACTTGCAATATATGGCGGAATTATCGGCGCACTTATTGTCGGTCTGATTATATGCAGAATACGCAAAGTTAAAATTCTGCCCATGCTTGATATTGCCGTACTCGGTTTCCTGATAGGACAGGGAATTGGAAGGTGGGGAAATTTCGTAAATCAGGAGGCTTTCGGCACAAACACAACCTCATTTCTCGGTATGACCGGCGGACGTATACAGCGTGTAATCAACAGTGAAATGCAGATAGGCGGTTCAATGTACGAAAATGGTCTCAATATGATGTGGGAACAGCCTGTTCACCCTTGTTTTCTGTACGAGAGCGTATGGTGTCTGCTCGGATTTGCCATTCTCGCACTTTTCGCAAAGCACAGAAAGTATGACGGACAGCTTTTTCTCATGTACCTTGCGTGGTACGGTGCGGAGCGTGCCGTTGTGGAGGGTCTGCGCACGGATAGTCTCATGGTGGGCAATATACGTGTATCACAGATGGTTTCCGTGATTATCTTCGCTGTTGCGGTTATCCTGCTTATTATTATGAGTTTCCGTGTAAGGCGTGACCCTGAAAGTTTCGTGCTTTATGTGAATACCGAACAGTCGAGAATACTAATGGAGAAAGATACTGAAAATTCAGACGAAACCGCTCATATTCTGGGCGATGGCGAAATCAGCAATGCTGATGATAATTCTAAGGAGGAAAATAAAAATGGCACAGATTATTGACGGAAAAGCAGTTTCAGCTGCTGTCAAAGAGGAAGTTGCAGTCGAAACCGCAAAACTCAGGGACGAACATGGTCTTAAAGTCGGACTTGCTGTCGTTATCGTCGGCAATGACCCTGCCTCAAGAGTTTATGTAAACAACAAAAAAAAGGCTTGCGAGACTGTCGGTTTCCAGTCGTTTGAGTATGCACTCGATGAGAATACAACTCAGGAACAGCTTCTTGATTTGGTTAATGTACTTAACAGGGACGAGCGGGTAAATGGAATACTCGTTCAGCTTCCGTTACCGAAACATATCGACGAAAAGGCTGTAATCAACGCAATATCGCCCGAAAAGGACGTTGACGCTTTTCACCCTGTAAATGTGGGCAAAATTATGATTGGCGAATATTCGTTCCTTCCATGCACACCGGCAGGAGTTATGCGCCTTATTGAAAGTACAGGTGTTGACATAACAGGCAAGCAGTGTGTTGTTGTGGGACGTTCAAATATCGTCGGCAAACCGCAGGCAATGCTTCTGCTCCAGAAAAATGGTACTGTTACAATCTGCCATTCAAAAACAAAGAACCTCAAGGAAATCTGTCTCGGTGCGGATATTCTTGTTGTTGCAATCGGTCGTGCGAAGTTCATTACAGGCGATATGATTAAAGAGGGTGCAGTAGTAATTGATGTGGGCATGGACAGAGACGAAAACGGCAAGCTTTGCGGTGACGTTGATTTCGATACAGCAAAAGAAAAAGCCAGCTATATCACTCCAGTTCCAGGCGGTGTAGGTCCTATGACTATTGCTATGCTCATGAAAAATACTCTCACAGCCGCTAAACAGCAGGCAGGTATTGAATAAGTTTATGGAGTGCGGAGTTTTCTGCACTCCTTTTTCACATTATTTCACAAATTCAACAACAATGTGAAAATTTTCACACAGATTATTTTTCAAAATTATATATTTATCTCAAATTAATTTCACACAGGGCAGGTATACTGTAATCATAGTAAAGATAACAAAACACATACCTGAAAGGAAAAGTGATTTAATATGAATGAATATAATATAATCCCGACAAACCCTGAACCTAAAAAGCCGAAGAAACATACTGGACTGAAAGCAGTTGCTTCACTCATGGCAGTGGCATTGGTTTCAGCAGGCTCAATCGGAATTTACAGGCAGATTGTGGAAGTTCCGGCGGAAAATACGGTTGTTGAAAGTACTGTCGAGGCTGACGCAATGGGACTTATCCGTACTGAAAATGCCGATACTGCTGAACTCACTACAGAAGAAGTAGTAGAAAAAGTTCTGCCGTCGGTTGTCGGAATAGAGTCGGAGTTCACCATGACTTCCGGCAATAACAGCGGTTACTTCTTCGGCTACAGTATGCCGACTGAAAAAACGTCCACAGGCACGGGAACAGGCGTTGTAATCACAGAAGACGGCTATATCGTGACAAATGCACACGTTATCTATGACAGCCAGTACGGAGCAGGTCTTGCAGACGAAATTTCCGTAATTCTCGGAGATGACAATACGTACAGTGCGGAAGTTGTCGGCTATGATACGGACTGCGACCTTGCTGTACTGAAAATCGAGGCGGACGGTCTTACTCCTGCTGAATTTGGCAACAGTTCAGCACTCAAACTCGGCGAAACGGTTACAGCTATCGGAAATCCGCTCGGATTTGAACTCCGCAACACCGTCACAAGAGGTATAGTTTCAGGACTTGACAGAAATATCACCATAAACGAAAAGTCCATGAACCTCATACAGACTGATACTGCAATAAATTCAGGAAATTCAGGCGGACCGCTTATTAATAAGTATGGACAGGTAATCGGCATAAATTCCTCGAAGATGTCAAGCAGTTATTCAGGTGAGGCTTCAATTGAGGGTATCGGCTTTGCAATCCCGTCGGACGAAGTTTCCGTTATCGTCGACGATATCATGAAATACGGCTATGTTACCGGTAAACCTCAGCTTGGTATAAGCTGTCAGGACGTTACTGAAACTGTATCGCAGATGTACGGTATGCCTGTCGGCGTTTACGTTGTGGAAGTAACAGACGGGGGTGCGGCTGATAAGGCAGGACTGAAACAGGGCGACATCATCACAGAGGTTGACGGCGTTGCTGTTGCGACTTCCGAGGAACTCAATGCACAGAAAAACAAGCATTCCGCAGGTGACGAAATTGAACTCACCTACATCAGAAACGGCAGTGAGCAGAAAGCAACAGTTGTCCTCGACGAAATTACACAGTAAAAAATTTTTCCCTTGTACTAAGCCAGATACTCATATAGAAATTTTCAGCCATAGTATTTTTGATTATAAATTCAAAATACTATGGTGTTTCTATTGACATAACAGTTTTTCTGATGTATAATATTAGTAAAATAAATTGGTATTTATGACATAAAACGGAGGATATAATATGGATAATTCTTTCTTTTGCCAATGGTTTAAAGGATTTGAAAAAGGATTAGATGAAATGGATTCGGATAGCAGAAGCAACCTGTTGAAGCATTGCGCTAAATGTTGTGCTGATACAGGTATTTTACAGTCATATCTGAAACTGTATAAAACAGTAAATGGAGAACGTGATGCGTTTTACAGCAGATTAAATGAAATAGGTGATGTGCGTGGTGAGATTGTAGTACCAAATAAAGAATATTTTATCTGTTTTCCGAAATGTAGTTGCGATATTCATAATGATTGCGATGTTAATACTCCTAATCTATGCGAATGTTCAAAGCAAAGTATAATTTATGTGGGAAAGAGTGTATGGATTGATAGTAAAATCCGAGTCGAACAAGTGGAAACCATTTTATCTGGAGATACGGAATGTAAATTCAGAGTTATATTTGAGTAACTTCTGATTTATGTGAATAAACAAATAATTAAAATAAGCCCGAAAGCAGTTGAAAAACTATTTTCGGGCATTACTTCTATATAAGTATCGCTCTTATGCAGGGGAATTTTTTATGATATAATATTCATGGGAGATGATAAAATGAATAAAATATACAGAAAGAAAAAAATTATAATTTTTGCGTTGATTGCAGTAATATTGCTGATTTTCTGCTGGTGGCAGAATAATATGCTTACCGTATCGCAATATGAGTATTCCAGCCCGAAAACCGCAGGACTTGACGGTTTCAGGATAGTCCAGATTTCCGACCTGCACAACAAGAATTTCGGGAACAGGCTTATTGATAAAATCACTGAACTTAATCCAGATATTATTGTAATAACGGGTGATATTGTTGACTCAAATCACACAAATATCGGGAATGCCCTTGAATTTGCTGAAAAATCGGCTGAAACCGCACCGTCATACTATGTTACGGGAAATCATGAATACTGGCTTGAAATTTCTGAACGTGAAGAACTTATGGACGGACTTAAATCGGCAGGAATAAAAATACTCGACGATGAGACTGTCACCGTTGAAAAAAACGGAGTGTCATTTTCACTTACGGGAATTGACGACAACACGCTTACAGGTGATTTCAGGGATATTCTGCCGTCCGACGAAAGTTCACTGAACATTCTGCTTGCCCATGAACCGCAGTATATAAATTCGTACAGTTCATGGGGCAGCGTTGATTTGGTATTCACGGGTCACGCACACGGCGGACAGTTTATTCTGCCATTCATAGGCGGAGTTGTTGCTCCAGACCAAGGATTTTTCCCGCAGTACACTGACGGAATGCACAAGTCCGGCGATACTTCAATGGTAATCAGCAGGGGACTTGGCAACAGTGTTATTCCGCTCAGACTGTTTAATTTTCCCGATATTGTCTGTGTTGACTTAAAGCACTCCTAAACCGCCGAGCAGGAGTTTAACGCCTATGAGGACAAGGACAATACCGCCGGCAAGTTCCGCCTTTTTCTCGTATTTACTGCCGAAACGGTTTCCGACTGCAACGCCGGTAAGGCAGACTATAAAAGTAATTGCACCGATAATTCCGACGGACAGTGCAATACTTGTCTGCTGTGCTGTGAACAGTATACCAATGGCGAGAGCGTCAATACTTGTTGCAACTGCAAGGACAGTCAGTTCTTTCAGGTCAAGTCTGTATTCTGTGGTATTTCCGTCTTCCTCACCGCCCCTGAGTACTTCCAGAATCATCTTACCGCCGATAAATCCAAGCAGAATAAAAGCAATCCAGTGACTGTATGTACTTATGAAATTTTCAAAACGGTTTCCAAGAAAACAGCCGATTAACGGCATTCCAGCCTGAAATGCACCGAAAAACAGTGCAGTTATGAACGCACCTTTATAGTCGATTTTTTTCATGCTGAGACCCTTGCATACAGAGACGGAAAATGCGTCCATAGCAAGACCAAGTCCGAGCAGTACGATTTCAGTTATACCCATAAAAACAGCTCCTTTATGCTATTTTATGCAGGTATTACAGCTTGTATTCCATAATGAAATCGTCCATGACGTAATTATTTCCGATGTCGGTTACAGTCTTATCAACAGTGACAAAGCCGGTTTTTTTGTACACCGCAACGGCACGGTCATTGTGCTTGTTGACTGTAAGATACACACGTTTTTTACCGTTATTTCTTGCCTCGTCGAATACTTTCGCAAGCATGAGTGAGGAAATTCCTTTGCCACGACTGTTTTTGTGCAGGTACAGCTTGCTGAGGAAAAACCTGTCGTCCTCTTCGGGTTTAACTCCGATATATCCGCAGAGTCCGCCGTCTTCACGGACTGCGAAATAGGAGTAGTGCTGATTTTCAATCTGTTCCGTCATTGCATTGAGCGACTGGAATTTCTCCACCATGTAATCAATCTGTCCGTTGCTGATAATTCCGACGAAACATTCGTGCCATATTTCGTCGGCGAGTTCTGCAATCTGGCGCAGTTCAGGAAAGTATTTCACTTTTGTTATTTCAATTGACATAATAAGACCTCTTTTCAATAATTCTCATATCGACGAATTTCCGAAGAAATCTGCCAGCCCATGAAGTTATAAGCGCATCGTATTCCTTTGCTGAAACGTTTCCGCCGATACCCATTACATCGTAAATCACGGAAGCCTCTTTTATACAGCACGGTAAATCGCTGAAACCGCATTTCAGATAGAAATTCCGTCGGCTGACACGCTGTGCATAGTTTTCCGCCGATTTATCAAGCTGTTCCCTTGCAAGAAATATACGTTTTCCTGCGTACCGCACTTTTACCGCCTCAATAAGTTTTCTGCCGTAACCCATTCCACGTTTGTTCTCGTCGACAGCAAGATAGAAGAGGTAAGCAAGATTTCTGTGGCATACCATGTAAGCAAACCCGATAAGTCCGCCGTTTTCATAAGCCGTAAGGATTTCCGCTTTTCCCTGTTTCACCCTGCGCATTATCAGAGAGAACGGTGCTTTTTCGTCGGCAGGGAAAGCACCTTCGTAAATTGTTTTAATTTTCTGTCGGATTTCCCTGTCATTCCTGTATTTTTTTACTTTCATATCACACCTCACACACGGGAAAAAAATCCGTCTGAATGACGGATTTTCCCCTGATTTGTCCCTTACAAATTTTATATTACGGCTTGCAGATTGCCGGAATAATCATATAACAGCGTTTCTCATCAGTATCATGTCGAAAACGTCAAGTCTGCCGTCGCTGTTCATATCAGCATTCAGTGCCTGCTCCTTAGTGAGAGTACCGTCGGCAAGAAGATACTTTGTAAGGAGAACAGCGTCTGCAACGTTTACAGTGCCGTCAAGGTTTACATCTCCCTTTACGGACGGCTTTTCTGTGGCAGTTGTAGTAGTTGTTGTTTTGGTTGTGGTTGCGGCAGTTGTTGCTTTTGTGGTGGTGAAAGTTTCGACAGACCACCTCTGGCAGTTGCTTGCGGTATTTTCCCATTGCTGAACGTTTGCACCGCTGTTCATATCTGCACTTTCAACTTCCACGAAACAAGTGTCTTTTGAAGCTCTTGTCAGGATTGAGTAAGTGCCGTCAAGATTTTTAACGAACTTGAAAAGCATTGCGCTGTCCTTTGTGGAATACTCAGCAACAGCAATATTTCCGCCGTTTGCAGAACCGTCCGCACGGAGAACGTATGACGGATTAGCGGAAGAACGGATATAGTAGTAATTTCCTCCGCCTGTGAAAGCCTGTAAAATCCAGTGCTGGCAGTCGAAACCGTTTGAACTCCACTGCTGAACGTTTGTTCCTGCTTCCATTTTGCCGTCTGCAATATCCATAACAAGACCGCTGTTTACATTTTTAAATTCATAAACAAAGCTTGTATCCATAGTACAGCCTGGATTTGAAACTGCCTCAAGTATCCAGTTCTGACAGTCTGCGCCGTTTACTGTGTACTGCTGAATGTTTGCACCGCCTGACTTATCAGCGTCTGCGACTTCGACGGTGGACTTTCCGTCTGTAACTTTTGTAAGAATTTTATAAGAACCGTCGTCGTTTTTAGTGAACATAAACAGCTGATTTACGTCGCCCTTATAAGTGTAGATGTCGATGTTAGTTCCGTCAGCAGTTCTTTTGCCGTAAACATCGAGCGCATACGTTGCACCGTCGCCGACTGCTGAAATGAGGGCATAGTAACCGTCACCGGCATCGATAAATCTCCAGATGTCGTGTACTGTATCATCGGAAGTACCCCACTGCTGAACGTTTGTACTGTTTGCAGCTTTTGCGCCGTCAACCTGCATATAAAGTCCGGAATTTACGTTCTTTATTCTGTACGTTGCGCCGTTTGTGAAAGTTTCTGCAACAGGTGCAGGAGGTATCATAGGACCGTCGGGAGCGGTATTAAATCCGGCACTCGGAACACCTTTTGCGCCAAATCTGAGATACATCATGTTTCCGCCCGATGTCTGACAGCCGCTGTACGTACTGCAATAATTCTTTGCGTTGTCAGCGGAAAGTGCAGTGTAAGTGTAATTTGACTTTGGTCTCCATGTACAAGCTGTCGAATAGCTCGGATTGTTTGCCGTACCCTCTCCCTGTACCGTTCTGCTGCAATTGCTGAACTTTGAACCGCTTTCGGCGTAAGAACCAGCCATTTCACCGCTGCTTAAATTCCAGTCGCAGATAACGTTGCCGCCGTTTGTGTAGTAGCAGTTTTCAGCGAAAATACGGCAGTTTGCCTGCACAGTATAAGCCATGCTGAAATTATTCACATAGTTGTTGAATGAGTGATAGTAACCCCAGCGCATAAGTCCCGGACCTCTTGTGTTTGTGTTGTCGAATTTGTTTCCTGCGAGTGTCATACGTGGATAGCCGTCGTATTTGTCGTAGTTGCTCTGCGAACTGTCGGGGTAGCCGAGAATAAGTCCGTACTTGTGTGCGCCGAATGAGCAGTCCGAAACTGTGCAGAAGTCGGCATCATAACAGCAGGCAAGGAACTTGTCTTCGTCAACTTTGCCTGTTTTGGGCGCATAGCCGAAATTATCGTGACCGACAAAAGTAACATGGTCAACCCATATATTTTTGCCTGAACCGAAATAGAACTGAATGGAGTCGTTGTTATTGCTTTCAGCGTCGTGGGTACTTTCAAAGTTCTTGATGATGATATTGTCGCCCACGCCTTTTCCTGAATTTGTACAGAACTGCACATTCCAGAGGGTATGATTGCCGTAGCTTCCGACAATAGTCTTGTTGCTGTGAACGTAGATACGTCCTGCTGTACACATATATCTTTCACCGTTGAGATTGAGTTCATTAACGCTGATGTTCTTTGTGACAACGATAGTATAAGGTGTATCAGACTCTGCATATTTTTTAAGAGTATCGAAATCGCCTGCCTCAACAACTTCGCCGAAAAGACCGCCTATGTCAGACGCTTTCACGTTTCCTGTGTTGTCATCGAAACAGTACCCTGCAAATCCCTGTAAGCCGTCAGCATTGATAAGCCACAGCTGATTGTCCGCACCCGTATAGTCTGCAAGCGTCATTCCTGCTGAACCCTGTGTGAGTGCAAGCGAAGTGTCGGAATAGTTCACTATTTTGTAGTAGAGACCATTCCCATAGTGGTCGTTTTTGACGGGGACAACGTACCAGTGCTGTGACTGTGCCGACTCTGCACCGTACATAATAACGTCCGTACCTGCTTTCACGTTATAGCCCGACGGTGTAAGCATACGTCCCGACTCTGCATTGACAAGCTTGAAATAAGTACCTTTGCTGTCAGAACCAACACGGTCAAATCTCCATGAGGGTGAAAGGTCATTGCCAAGTGCTTTGACGGAAAGTGATGCATTGTCAGCTGTTCCGTTTTCCGTAAGTACCTTTGAATTGTCTTTCGTCGCAATGTTCATGAGCGGGACAGGATAATCCGCCGAAATGGCAGAAACACTCATGTTATGGAATGCAAACAGCGGTAAAAGCCATGCTGTGAGCATAACAAGCGACAGAATTACAATGCGGTACTTGCGTTCTGATTTTCCCATAAAAATACCTCCTTGAATATTAATTATAACCGCACATCACTGCAATTATATCATTGTTTATATTATACAGAAATTTTAATGATTTGTCAATTGAATATAATATCATTTTAATGATGTTTTGTGTATACTTCCGCACGCATATATGTAAAATAATCGTTTTTATTAACAAGTCAGGCAACTATTATGAACGGAATATTTATTTTACACAAATTTATTGACATTTGAATTAAAACATATTATAATAAGGTATATAAATTGAAAACGGAGGAGTTTTATGAAAAAACATGGTCTCAGTCTTTATATTGAAACTGTTGTACTTACCATTCTTGCGCTCGGCGCACTTGTCGTCTATAATTTCGTATCATTCTACAGTAATGCGGTTTCAAATATGGAAGCATTGGGACAGAGCTGCCTGAGGACTGAAACGGAACAGATAGAGAACTATCTCAATAAAGGAATGAATACTCTTATCGTTACGGCAAACAGTATAGAATATATGATGAAACGTGGCTGTTCTGCTGACGAAATAGAGGAATTTCTTGTCAGTGAAACAGAATACTGCCGGCAGACTGTCGATGCAAATTTCACGGGAATTTACGGCTATATTCTCGGTGAATATATCGACGGCGTAGGCTGGATACCTGATGAAGATTATGTTCCCACGGAGCGTGATTGGTACATTTCCGCAAAAGATGCAGGCGGTGAACCCGCTCTCGTTGAGCCTTATCTCGATTCCATGACAGGTAATATAATAACGTCCGTTGCCTGTCTTCTTGATGACGGAAAAAGTGTTCTTTCGCTCGATATAGCACTGGGAGAAATCCAGACGATGACCGAAAATATAAACATGAATAACATCGGATATGGTTTCGTCATCACTTATGACGGTCTTGTTGTCGCTCACTATGATATTGACGAAAAAGGCAAGAACTATTTCGACAGCAATAATGACTTGGCAAAACAGATTGTAAATAATAATTCGGAATATTTCAGCTATGAAATCGGCGGAGAAGACTGCACTGTGTTTACTGATACTATTCTCAATTCATGGAATGTTGCAATGATTGTAAGCAATGACAAACTTTTCAACGATGTAAAAAGTATTTTCTACAGAAATATTCTTGTAAGTTTTGCTGTTATTATTGTTATTATGATATTTTACAGCTTTGTATTCCATGCAATGAGAAAAACTAATGAACGTGAGGAGAAAAATAAAAAGAAACTTGAAAAAATGAATATGAATATAGTCAAGGCACTCGCAAAGACTATTGACGCAAAAGACAGATACACAAGCGGTCACTCTCAGCGTGTTGCAAATTATTCCAGAGAAATCGCTCGCAGAATGGGCAAATCCAAAGAGGAACAGAGGGAAATCTACTATGCAGGTCTTCTCCATGATGTCGGAAAAATCCGTGTTCCCGAAGAGGTTATCAATAAGCCGGGCAGACTTACTAATGAAGAGTTCGACCAGATTAAAATCCACCCCGTCACAGGCTATCACATTCTCAAGGATATTTATGAGACAAGAAATATTGCAGAGGGAGCAAAATTCCATCATGAACGATATGACGGCAACGGCTATCCCAATGGGCTGAACGGAAAGAATATACCTGAAATCGCAAGGATTATCGGCATTGCTGACGCTTATGACGCTATGGCAAGCAACAGAAGTTACCGAAGTGCTTTACCGCAGGAGAAAGTGCGTTCTGAAATCATCAACGGAAAGGGTATTCAGTTTGACCCCGATATTGCGGAAATTATGCTACAGATGATGAGTGAGGACGCAAACTATGAAATGCGTCAGCTTAATGCCACTCAGAAAAATCTGCTTGTTATTGATGACGACAGTATGACGCATAAGCTTATTTCC
Organism: uncultured Alistipes sp.; assembly: GCA_964460175.1. GTDB lineage: Bacteria > Bacillota > Clostridia > Oscillospirales > Ruminococcaceae > Ruminococcus. Next base: position 76,420 of record CAYWPN010000004.1, read on the forward strand.
CATATAATGCGTGATGAGGTTATGTACAGGATTACAACCACGTTCAGCGGTGAGGAGGCTATGAAAATTCTTGCGGACACTCAGACAGATGCCATTCTGCTTGACTTAAATCTTCCGGTACAAAGCGGCTTTGAAGTTTTTGCAAAGATTAGGGAAAAGTATGACATTCCTGTGATTTTCATGACAGGAGACAGAAATATTGAAACAATACAGAAAGCTTATGAAATGGGGATTGAGGACTATATTACAAAACCGTTCCAGCCTACTGTACTTAAAGAGGTAATCCACAGCGTTGTAAGTAATGGCTGACGGCGGAATAAAGGAGCAGGACTATGAAAGAAAAAATATCGGCAATAGGAAACCGCTTTTTTAATGCAGAAAATATGCCGTTAAGACTTGTACTCTTTAATATTGTTACTTCAGGAGGAATAGTCGGCGGAAATATCAGTCTTTTATTTACTGTTATACTTGATATTCATATTATTCAGACTTTCACTATTCTTGTTTCTCTTCTTGTGATGTACACAGGTTTTTATCTCGCAAACTGGAAAGACCGTATGGAATGGGCGGCAACTTATATGGTCGGAGTTATAACGCTTATTCTTTATCCTGTTGTGTTTTTTTCGGGCGGCGGAGTTTACAGCGGTATGGGATATTGGTTCGCAATAGCTATACTCTTCAATTTCATACTACTTGACGGTTTAAGATTTTACGTTCTGCTTGTCTTGCAGATAATTGCGACGGTTTCGTGCTATGCTGCTGCATACTTTTTCCCGAATGCCGTAACTCCGCTTAAAAGCAGTGCCGCAATTATAGTGGATATGCTGCAAAGTATGTTTATTCTTTCACTTGTTATCGGCGTTATTATCAGATTTCAGAACAGCGTATATAAAAAGTCGCTTGAAAAAATACACAGGAAAAATGAACAGCTTAAATCGTCGGAGGAAAGTGCGGAGAGGGCTAACAAGGCAAAAAGTGAGTTCCTTTCAAATATGTCGCACGAAATAAGAACTCCTGTCAATGCGATAATAGGCGTTAATCAGCTTATCATGCGTGAGGCAAACGATGAGAAGATTGTAGGATATTCCACAACCGTCGAAAGCCACGCAAACTGGCTTATGTCAATTATAAGCGATATTCTTGATATTTCCAAAATAGAAGAGGGCAGGATTGAGATTGTCCGTGCGGAATATGAAATCTGTCCGCTTATGATAGAATGTTACAATATGATTAAAAAAAGGGCAGAAGATAAAAATCTTTCTGTGAATATTTATCTTGCGCCCGATTTGCCTCATTCCCTGTATGGCGATGTCATGAGAATAAGGCAGATTATCTCAAATCTTATGACAAATGCTGTGAAATATACCGAAAAAGGCTGTGTTGACGTTGAAATAACAGGGGAAAGAAAAAATAATACTTTTCTTATGAAAATATGTGTGAGAGATACGGGAATTGGAATTGACCCTGAAAATATCGGCAGGCTGTTTGATAAGTTTCAGCGTTTTGATGTCGGACGCAATAGAAACGTCGAGGGAACAGGTCTCGGACTGCACATAACAAAAACGTTTGCGGAACTTATGGGCGGAAATATATCTGTAAAGAGTGAATATGGTGAAGGTTCTGAATTTACTGTCATTATTCCGCACGAAATCGTCGACGGTACTCCCATAGGCGAATTTGAAGTGACTGAGTTTGCGGAGAAAAAAAGTCACAGAAAATATACAAGAAAATTTATTGCGCCAGATGCAAATATTCTTGTTGTAGATGATGTCAGGATAAATCTGTATGTGTTTGAAAATCTGCTGAAAGAGACAAGAATAAATATTGACCGTGCATTAAGCGGTACAGAATGTATCCGTCTTCTGCGCAATAAGTGCTATGACATGGTCTTTATGGACCACATGATGCCTGGTATAGACGGCATTGAAACCTATAACTACATAAAGAATATGCCTGATAACATAAATTCCGATATTCCGTTTATCATGCTTACTGCAAATACACTTTCCGGAATGGATAAGCTGTATATTTCCAATGGCTTTTCTGATTATCTCACAAAGCCGATTGATTACGAAAAACTTGAAAATATCATAGTAAAGTATCTGCCGAAAGAAAAACTTATCATGTCAGACGCAGAAGTTGAAACGTCTGAGATAAAAACTTCCGAACTGTCGCAGAAATCACTCAGACTTGAAAAGTTATGCAGGCTTATTCCGGAAATCGACGTAAAAAGCGGTATTGCATATTGTGACGGGAGTGAGGAATTTTATATTGAACTCCTGAAAGATTATCCGTCGGACAATAAAAAGGCAGAACTTCAGAAATTATACCACCAGAAGAACTGGAATGACTATAAACTTGCTGTTCATTCGCTGAAAAGTATATCAAAAACTCTCGGTTTCAATGCAACCGGAAATCTTGCAGAAAAACTGCAATATGCATCGGAAAACAGAAATATCGGCTATATAGACAGAAATCACCCTGTTCTTATTGAAAATCTGAGCAGAATAACAAAAAAGCTGAATGAATTTTTCAGTTAAAAAATCCTGCAACCGTGAATTGCAGGATTTTTATCACATTATGCATACTTGCTCTTTTTTTTGCCGTGAGGATTTTTAATCAGCTTATTGTTGAACTCTTCGGGAGTAATGAATGTCGGCACGATGTCATGAAGTGCCTTGACTGCGAGTTCCTCATTGTTTTCAAGTGCAGTGTCACGCAGTCTGCGCAGCTGCTTTGCGAAGTTTTTGCAGTCAATTTCAATCTGTCTGCCAATGAATATGAGTTCATTTGTAGTTTTTTGCAGACCCTCCTCGTCCATGAGGAGTTCTTCCTTTATTTTCTCACCGGGGCGCAGTCCTGTGAACTCAATCGGTACATCAACATAAGGTACTTTGCCGTACATTCTGATAAGATTTTCTGCAAGAGTTACAATTCTTACGGGCTTGCCCATGTCGAGAACAAAAATTTCTCCGCCGTTTGCGATTGCAGATGCCTCCATAACAAGACTTACAGCCTCAGGAATGGTCATGAAATAGCGGATAATGTCAGGGTGAGTTACCGTAACGGGCTTGCCCTGTTCAATCTGTTTCTTGAAAAGGGGAATAACAGAACCGTTTGAGCCTAAAACGTTTCCGAAACGTGTTGTAACAAATTCCGTTATGCCTTCATTCTGCTGTGCAAGATACTGCACAATCATTTCACAGCATCTCTTCGATGCGCCCATTACGTTTGTAGGATTGACAGCCTTGTCAGTTGAAATCATGACAAACTTCTCAACGTCGTGGAACTGTGCAAGAGTAGCCGTATTGAATGTGCCTATTACGTTATTTTTTATAGCCTCCATAGGCGAGGCTTCCATAAGGGGAACGTGTTTGTGTGCAGCGGCATGGAAAACCACCTGCGGTTTATACTTTCTGAAAATCTGGTTCATGCGGTAGTAATCACGGACCGACGCAATAAGCGTTACGAGATTGAGTTCGTCGCCGTACTCCATAGTCAGTTCCTGCTGGATTTCATAGGCATTGTTTTCGTAAATATCGACAATGATAATCTGCTTCGGATTATATTTTGCAATCTGCCGTGAAAGTTCAGAACCGATAGAACCGCCTCCGCCTGTAACCATACAGACTTTTCCTCTTATGAAGTTGCCGACTTCTTTGCTGTCGAATTTTACGGGGTCACGGCCGAGCAAATCCTCGACCTTTATGTCATGTACATGATTAAGAAGAGTGTCTTTTTCGTCCTTAAAAATCAGGTTGCCGATAAACGGCAGTTTCTTTACAGGTATATCTGTTGCGGAACAGATATTCAGTATACGTTTTCTGTCCTCTTCAAAGCATGACGGTATGGCGAAGATAATCAGCTCAATATTTTTCTCTCTGATAAAACGAGGAATTTCATATGTAGTGCCGACAATTTCAACTCCCTCAATTTTACTGCCGATTTTCTTTCTGTCATCGTCAATAATGCAGACAGGCTCATACTGTGCAGTAGTTTTGCCGTCAGAAGCATTTTCATTCTGTGAACTGTGGATTTCGCTTACAAGCATTTTGCAGGCTTGTCCGCCACCGATAATCATGGTTCTTGCGTATCTCACTGTGCCACCAGAAATCTTTTTCATGTTTTTACCCTCCTATATAGAATTATCGATTAGTCCGATAAACCGTACTTCCGATAATCTCATTATAACATCATGGAACAGCAATGTCAAGGAAAAGTTAAAAATGTCAGAAAATACATAAAAAATAATTAAAATAAATAAAATAAGTCTGCCTGTTTTTGTTGACAAAGACGGCAGAATGTGTTAAAATAAAGCTATGAAATCTGCATATACGGGAGGACTTCATGAAATATAATACATCACAGAAAGAAAAACTTATAGAATTTCTTGTCAATAATAAGGAAAAACACACAAATGTACAGGAGATAAGCGCATATCTTCGCTCAGAGGGTACGCCTGTCGGCACAACGACGATTTACCGTCAGCTTGATAATCTTGTTGAAAGCGGTGTTGTGCGGAAATTCGTGATTGACGGCAAGACAGGTGCGTGCTATCAGTATATTGAGAATGAACAGAAATGCCGTCAGCATTTCCACCTGAAATGCCTCTGCTGCGGCAGACTTATTCACCTCGAATGCAGTCAGCTGACAGATATAAGCCGTCATATTGCCGAACGTCACGGGTTTGAAATCGACCACTCACAGACGGTTTTTTATGGCAGATGTTCAGACTGCCGCAATTCAGCAGACGGATAAATCTTGACTTCCTCGCTGTCGCTGTCGCATATTTCAGCCGGTGTTGATTTCGGAACGTATATTTTCATATCTTCGTCGTTCATTTTTATCACCTCTGTGCTTATTATTTCCCATACAGTGAGAAATATTCCTTAGACGTACAGCAGGAATATGTTAAAATATTTTTATTTCGGAGGAACTATGAAAGAAAAATTAAGAAAAAATGATTTTCAGGAAGTAATAACAGTTGACGATGGGAAAAGCAAATTCAGAAAGATGATTGTTACAGCACTTACTGCGGTTGCACTGCTTATTGTAATTATAGCTGTTATTGCGATAGTTTCAGCTGTCAATGCCTACAAGGAACCTGTCAGACATATTGTTAAAGGAGTTAACAAGGCTGATACTCTTCTGCTTATGGAAACAATCTATCCCGAAGATATGGTTGTATTCAAAAGATTTAACGAAAAGAATGCAGGGACTGCATGGAAAGATTATCTTGAAAATAATGACGATTACATAGAAAATAAAATGGACGAAATGGGTCTTGAAAAGGCTAAATGCGATATAGTTGCAAAAGAGGAAATCAAGGGAAGCAACCTTGAAGTTATTGAGGATTTTTATGAAAGCACCTATGAAGTCGAAGTAAAAAAGGCTTACCGTGTGGAAGTCAATATGACTTTCAGCACTAAAGGCGGTGACGAAACTCCGTCGGGCTGGCTGTGCGTAGTAAAAATTGAAGATGAGGGCTGGAAATTCTGTCCTGAATACAGCGAAAATCACTTTGACTTCATTGATGAGGCTATCAGATTTAAATAATTAAAATGCTGGAGTTTTTCTCCGGCTTTTTTCAGGAGATGTTTTTATGTCGGGTATCATTTTAAATCAGACTGTTATCATGCTTATGCTTATGCTTACCGGCGTTCTATGCTATAAAACAAAGATTATAAGCAGTTCTGCAAACAGGGAACTTTCAAAATTCGTCCTCCAGATTGTCAATCCGGTTATGATTTTTATGTCATATCAGACGGAAATCCACGATAATCTTGTGAAAAATTTAATTGTAACTTTTCTGCTGTCCGCCGGTACTTTTGCCGTTATGATTGCCGCCGTCTACCTGCTTGTACCGAAAAAAGAGGGAAGGGAAACGGAAATAGAACGCTTTTCGTCTGTTTATTCCAACTGCGCATTTATGGGTATGCCTCTTGCAAATGCAATGTTTGGTACGGAGGGTGTTTTCTACCTCACCGCTTTTATTACAGTCTTCAATCTTGTTGTCTGGACGCATGGAATTATTATGCTTACGGGTGAACGGGATATGAAAAAGGTGATAAAAGTTTTCTATTCGCCTACTGTCATTTCAATCGTTCTCGGAATGATTACTTTCTTTCTGCAAATCAAAATTCCTGAACTTCCTGCAAAGGCACTCGGATATATCGCCGACCTTAATACGCCTATGGCGATGATTGTTTCAGGAGTAAGTATGGCAGAAACAAACGTTCTCAATATGCTGAAAAAATCCGGAGTATACAGAGTGTGTGCAGTAAAACTTATTATACTCCCTGTAATACTTGCCGTCGGATTTTCATTTCTGCCGGTTGACGAAAAAGTCCGCCTGACTGTACTTGTGGCTGCCGCTGCTCCTCCTGCCGCAATGTGTACACTTCAATGCCTTAATAACGGCAAAAATTATTTATACGCATCGGAAATTTTTACGGCAGGAACTATACTTTCTATAGCAACTCTTCCTCTTGTCGTGAAGTTAACAGAATATTTAACAAAAATATTAAGTTAACTTTGTTAATAATGCTGATTTTTATAACTTTTTTACGAAAAAGGTTTATTTTTTAGCAGAAATGTGTTATAATATAATTATTATTTTTGGGTAATCTTTTTAGGGCAGTCTTACATTTAAAACTACCGCAGGCTTCCGCCATTGGATTACTCCTATTTTTCTCTTCACTTACAACCTAAAATAAAAAGAATGGAGTTTATGCAAATGGAAAAAAGAGGAATTAGCAAACTGGATTTGAAAAGACGCAACAGAATGCAAATCCTGAGGATAATCAGAGAATACGGTCCTATTTCGAGAGTAGACGTTGCAAGCGCACTGGAAATCACAAGAGCCGCAGTTACTATTATCACAAATGAAATGATTGAAGAGGGTGTCCTTGTGGAAATAGGCGAAGCACCTGTTAACACAGAGAAACTTCAGAAAGGAAGAAGAAAAATTCTCATCGACATCAACGTCAACAGCCGTTTTGCTCTCGGTGCAACTGTTGACGAAAAAGAAGTTACTGTCGGTCTCACCAATCTCAATTCAGATGTTCTTGATAAGTCCAGCATGGAAATTGACGACAGAACAACAAGCAAGGATATTATCAATTACATAATCAAGGCAAGCAATACAATGATTGAAAACAGTGCGCTTACAAAAGACAAAATTCTTGGTCTCGGTGTCGGTGTTGTACCGTCTATGTGGGGAAAACTCAAGATTTTCTATAAGGACGGCGTTCTTGATTTCAACAGCTTTATTGAAAAACTTTCTTCAGGTCTTGAAGTTGACATCAGATGCGGAAATGCTATCGGTCTCATGGCTCTTGCAAGCAATGATTTCAAGGCTCAGAACGGCTATCAGACAAATACTGCATTCCTGCACAACGGCAATCAGGTTAACCTTGCTATTGTAAACAAGAATGAACTCTCAAGCGACTATATTTATTATACTTCCATGATTGAAAAGTATATCGTTGCACCAAACGGCAAGGAACTCGACGGCTATCCGAATGGTTCTGTCCGTGCGGAACTTTCAAAGTCTGCTATGCTTTCCGCTGTTTCGTCACTTTGTTCAGCCGACAGAACTCCTGTTCTCTGGGATATTATCAAGGGCGACAAGAAAAATATAAGCGTTGATGCAGTTTTCAATGCTATCGTCAGGGGCGAAGAAACTGTTAAAAATCTTGTCGATGATATTATTGCAAAGTACGCTGTTTTAATCAACAATATTGCTGTAAGTCATTTTGCAAAGAAAATTGTTCTCCATAACTACAAACTCAGTGAAAAGCAGTTTGAGTATGTAAAACGTGTAATGGTGCGCCTTATTAATGAAGATATTGCAGACAGGGTTGTACTCAGCAAACTTGACGGCAAAAATAACTTCCTTGGCGGCTGTGCATTGATTATTCAGGACGGTTTCTACAATAAAGGCGGTTTACTTTAAGATATAAATAAAAGTGGTATGTCACATTAAAGGCATACCATTTTTTCAAAATTAAATTAAAAGGGTTAATAAAAAATGGAAATTGTTATTCTTATTTGCTGTATTGCAGTTATTATCATGCTTGCAGTTGTAATTGTTATGCTGAATAAGTCAGCAGAAAAAGGCGATAATGCGGATTTTGAGGAACTGAAAAAGCAGATTGAATTTCTCAGCCGTGACAATGAAAGCAGAAACAGGACATTCCTTGACCAGTCCGCAAGGCAGAGTGAGACAATAGTCAGTCAGATAACAGTACTTGGCGATAGTCTGCGAAATTCAATGGATATTCAGCAGGAAAAACAGCATAATGATATAAATGAAAAGCTGTCTAAACTTGAAAGCGACTTCGACAA
>CAYWPN010000004.1:84868-157943 GCA_964460175.1 uncultured Alistipes sp.
CGGTTCACTTGAAACAATCCGCCGTTCCAATTCTGAGAGTATGGAGAAAATGCGTACAGAAAATCAGGAAAGCCTCGACAGAATTAGTAATTCAATGAACGTACAGCAGAAACAACAGCATAATGATATAAATGAAAAGCTGTCTAAACTTGAAAGCGACTTCGACAAGGTTGGTGAAAATATTGTCGGTTCACTTGAAACAATCCGCCGTTCCAATTCTGAGAGTATGGAGAAAATGCGTGCGGAGAATCAGGAAAGTCTTGACAAGATAAATGATACGGTTAATGAGAAGTTACAGAAATCGCTTGATGACAGGATTTCAAAGTCGTTTGAGGCTGTTAACAGGCGTCTGGCGGAAGTTTATGAGGGACTTGGCGAAATGAAAAACGTCGCTTCGGGCGTATCCGATTTGAAAAACGTTCTCTCGAATGTCAAGACAAGAGGCATCATGGGTGAAATCCAGCTCGGAGCTATACTCAGTGAAATTCTTGCACCTGAACAGTACGGCGAACAGGTTACTTTAGTTCCGGACAGCAGGGAAAAGGTCGATTTTGCGGTAAAACTTCCTGGAAACAGCGACGGCGGAAGAATTTATCTGCCGATAGATTCAAAATTTCCAGGTGATACTTATTCAAATCTTCTGAATGCTTATGAAAGCGGAAGTCCCGAACTGCTGAAAGAGAAAAGAAATGTACTTAAAGCGGAAATCAGACGTTGTGCGAAGAGTATACACGATAAATATATCTGTCCGCCTTATACTACAAATTTTGCAATAATGTTCCTGCCCTTTGAGGGACTTTATGCAGAAGTTGTAAATCTCGGACTTGTGGAAGATTTACAGCGGGAGTACAGAATAAATATAGCAGGTCCGTCCACTATGGGCGCAATGCTGAACAGTCTTCAGATGGGTTTCCGCACCCTTGAAATACAGCAGAAAAGCAGTGAAGTTTGGAAGATACTCGAAAGCGCAAAGAAGGAATTCAGTAACTTTGAAGGTGTTCTCAATAAGACAAGAGAAAAACTTCGTCAGGCTGATAATGAACTCAGCAGTCTCATCGGTACACGCACTAACAAGATTAACAGTGCGCTGAAAAATGTCACCCTGCTTGATGACAACGGCGATACATAAATAATTCGGAATTATGAAATCGGAAGCCGGAACTGAAATTCAGTTCCGTACTTCTGACTGCTAATTCCGGATTTATTTACGTTTTGTCATTGATATATGGTTTCACGATTTCATATATCTCTCTCACAAAAGTACCGTTTTTGAATTTTGCCATAAGATAGTTGTTGACAGCCACCTTGCTTGTGCATTTCTCAACAATCTCAATAACAGCTTCGGTGTCCTCCTGATTGTCAAAAAATTTAAACAGTTCGACTTCAAGAACGCTGTATTCAGGCTTATCATATTCCTTTCCGCCAACCTGCTCTGAGATGTTCTCACGTCTTGAAACGTCGATTTTACGCTTTTTCCAGAATGAAATAATATTATCATAGTCGTTGTCCCTGCTTATGATAACAAATTTGCATTGAATTGCCCTGCTTTTATTTTTGCCTATCAGATAGCCTATGTATGACGAAATGTGCATATCAAGCGACTGCTTTTTCACGGGTACTTTGATAGCGTGTATTTTCGCCTTGCCATGAGACGCAAGAAAATCAAGATTGATTTTCGATGCGTTTTCGGAGTAGAAAATAAATATCCTGTCGCTTTTTTTTAGTTTTCCACAACCTTTCAGACCTCTGCTGTTTGTATTTTCGTAATCTATGAGATAATACGTCATAGGCAAAACCTCCCTTGTTTTATTTTTTATATATTATACCACATTTCGACATAAATTTCAAGTATTTTGTCGAATTATCTGCAAAAAAGAATTGACAAACATTACGATAGATGTTATAATAAAAATGAATAGTCAGTTCGATTTGCACCTTCCTGACTTTAAACAAAACTACGGGCAGTTATGCACCGTTATTGGTGCATTTTTTTGTTAAGGAGTTTAACTTATATGTATTATCTGAAAACATCTGCAAGTTTCGACAGCGCACACTTTCTGTATGGATATAACGGCAAGTGCGCTAATATTCATGGTCATCGCTGGACTGTTGAAGTGAAGATTGAGGGCAATGAGCTACAGAAATCCGGCGGAAAAACGGGTATGCTGATTGATTTCGGCGACCTGAAAAAGAAAGTGAGAGAACTTGCTGACGATTTCGACCATGCCCTTATATATGAAAAAGGCACTCTCAGAACGGAAACAGTACAGGCACTGAATAATGAAAACTTCCGTCTTATTGAAGTGAATTTCCGTCCGACTGCTGAAAATTTCGCACATCACTTTTATGAAGTTCTTTCCGCACAGGGACTTGAAATAAAATCAGTTACAGTTTATGAAACGCCTGATAACTGTGCAGTCTACGAGGTGCAGTGATGTTTCCTGTAGTTGAAAAATTTGTGAGTATAAACGGTGAGGGGAGCAGGGCAGGTGAACTTGCTGTGTTTGTGCGGTTCAGGAAGTGCAATCTGAACTGTAGTTACTGCGATACAAAGTGGGCGAACAGTGAAGATACAGAGGCTGAAATGATGTCCGCTGAGGAAATCGCTGAATATGTGCGGAATACCGGAGTAAAAAACGTTACACTCACTGGCGGTGAACCTCTTATGCAAAGCGGTATATACGATTTGATTAAAATATTAATCAGGCAGGGAAACAGCGTCGAAATCGAAACAAACGGCAGTATCTCCGTTGCTGAACTCAGTCAGAAGGAGTGCAGACCGCTTTTTACTCTTGATTACAAACTTCCTGACAGCTGTATGGAACACGCTATGCTTACGGAAAATTATAAATATCTTGACAAAAATGATGTTGTGAAGTTTGTGGCTGGCAGTAAATCTGACCTTGAAAAAGCGTTGCAGATTATAAAAAAATTTAATCTTACTGAAAAATGCCATGTTTATATAAGTCCCGTGTTCAGCAGGATAAATCCTGTTGAAATAGTGGATTTTATGGCGGAAAACAGACTGAATGACGTAAAATTGCAGTTGCAGTTACATAAATTTATATGGAAACCCGACGAAAGAGGTGTGTGAAAATGGACAGGGAAGCGATTGAATTTCATATTCGTGGACTTTTGCAGGCTATAGGCGAAAATCCCGACAGAGAGGGACTTGTTGAAACGCCGAAACGTGTTGCAGGTATGCTTGAGGAAGTCCTTGAGGGGACGGCGTACACCAATCACGAAATAGCACAGATGTTCGGTAAAACCTTTTCCGCTGAAAGTTCAGGAGCGCAGGAAGCTGTTGTCATGAAAGATATAACCATTTTCAGCTACTGTGAACATCATCTCGCACTGATGTATGATATGACTGTAAATGTTGCATATATTCCGCACGGAAGAGTGCTTGGACTGAGTAAAATTGCACGTATATGTGATATGGCAGCGAAACGTCTGCAATTGCAGGAACGGCTCGGCAGGGATATTGCCGAAATTATTTCGGAGGCATCAGGTTCGGCAGATGTCGGAGTAAAAATAGTCGGTTCGCACAGCTGTATGACCGCAAGAGGAATACGCAACCCGTCCGCACGTACTGAAACACGCACCTATACAGGTGCATTCAGAAATAACAAGGATTTGCAGGAGTTGCTTGACTGATGTATATTGATATTCTGAAAAAAATTGTAAATCATTATGACTATTACAGAAATATTGCGGTAAATCTCAAATGGACAGAATTAAATTCAAGATATTATGAATGGCATAAAAATCATCGTATTGGAATATATGTCACTGTATGCGATTTTCCGGAGGGCTATGTAAAAAATAATTTTGAACAGGCGTATGTGCAGGCTGTTCTGACGTATACGGCTTATATGGAGGAATTTAAGGAAGATTTCCGTAATACTCCATCTGATGAACTCCTTAAGCATATGACACAGGCTAAGGAACTTTATGCAGATTATATGACTTACAAGGAACTCCGCATGAAACAAGTCACGGAAGAATATTTAATTAATGAAATATGGTTGCACGCCGTTTATAATTCTGTTCTGGCAATAGAATTAAATTCATTGATGCCGTACTTGACAGGGGCGGAAAATATAGAAATCGGTGGTTACTATCCCGAAGACCACACGTTTATTTCAATAAAAGATAATTCCATTATGCTTTTTGAATGTCAAATATATTACTAAAAAGGAGTTTTTTTAATGAAAGCACTTGTTTTATTCAGCGGCGGAGTTGACAGCACTACTTGTCTTGCACTCGCCGTAAAAAAATACGGAGCAGAAAATGTTATTGCACTTTCGATATACTACGGTCAGAAGCACGATAAAGAAATACAGTCGGCAAAAAAAATAGCGGAATATTATAACGTACCGCTGAAAACTCTCGATTTGACTAAAATTTTCGCCGACAGTAACTGTTCACTTCTTGCGCAGTCCGATGAGGATATACCGCAGGAAAGTTACGCCGAACAGCTTTCGCAGACTGACGGAAAACCAGTATCAACCTATGTTCCGTTCAGAAACGGACTTTTTCTTTCGTCCGCCGCAAGTATCGCACTGTCAAATGACTGCGGTGTGATTTATTACGGCGCACACAGTGACGATGCTGCTGGTAATGCTTACCCTGATTGCAGTGACGCTTTTAATAATGCCATGAATCAGGCTATATATATCGGAAGTGGCAATCAGCTTGAAATTTTCGCTCCGTTTGTAAATTCCACCAAAAAAGACGTTGTGAAAACAGGTCTTGAACTTGATGTACCGTATGAACTGACGTGGAGCTGTTATGAGGGCGGTGACAAGCCTTGCGGTGTGTGCGGTACTTGTCGTGACAGAATAAAGGCTTTCGAGGAAAACGGTATTGTTGACCCACTTATGAAATAAAAGGAGGACTTTATGGAAAAACAATCAGGAATACTTGTTTTAGACGGAACAGCCTTTGAACTTGAAGACTGTGAAGATACAAAACTGTATGTTTTTGAAAGTGACGAATACGACGGTACTGCAACGATTTCGTTTGATTTGTATTTCAAAAAGGCGATACTTAACGGTGAAAAAGTTTCGCCATGTATCTGCATTAATGAACATGAAACGCACAAGTCCGCAATAAATGAAACTGTTGGCTGTACATATTCTGTTGACAGTTTGGAGGAATCGGACGAAAGAGAAGATACATTATATATTCATGAGCATGAACCATTTAAAAAGTACAGCTTTACTATTCTTGAAATATCCGGAAAAACTGCTCATATTCATATTGAGGGAACGGCTGTAACTGACGGTTATTCTGTTCCTGCAAAGACTGCTGATTTTTCAGGGGACTTTATTTTAAGATATTAGTAAAACAAAAACTTAATTTATGGATACAGAGTTTCATAATGAAAGGAGAATAATTATGACAGGCAGAAAAGACAGTGAAAAGGGTAATATTACACTTCTCGGCAATCAGAATACGAAATATCCGTCGGACTACAATCCCGACCTGCTGGAGACTTTCCCGAACAAGCACCCCGAAAGAGATTACTTTGTAAAGTTCAACTGTCCGGAGTTCACAAGTCTGTGTCCGATTACAAGTCAGCCGGATTTTGCGACTATTTACATATCCTATGTACCTTCGGAAAAAATGGTGGAAAGCAAGTCGCTGAAACTGTATCTGTTCAGTTTCCGCAATCACGGTGATTTTCATGAGGACTGCATTAACATCATCATGAACGATTTAATTAAACTTATGAACCCGAAATATATCGAAGTATGGGGAAAATTTCTTCCCCGTGGCGGAATTTCAATCGACCCGTACTGCAATTATGGTCAGCCGGACACAAAATGGGAGCAGGTTGCGTGGGACAGACTTTCCCACCATGATTTGTATCCCGAGACAATCAATAACCGCTGAATAAAATCAAATCCACAGCATATAATTCTTGTGAAAGGAGTTGCGTGCTATGGATAAATCGGATATGCCTGTAGGTTTCGGTATGGCACTCGCCATGAATCCCGAAGCTATGCAGAAATTTGAAAGTCTGCCCGAAAAGCAGAAGTGGCAGGTTGTCAGCGGTACTCACGCCGTTGAATCAAGGGACGAAATGAAACAGTATGTTGAAAATATCATAACAGCATATTAAATAAAACTCCGCATTTTTCTGCGGAGTTTTTTGTTATATATCGTCCATTGTGCCTGTCGGAGCATTATCTTCTTTTTTATTCAAATCAACCGTGCGGACTGCTGAAGTTATGTCAGTCATATCAGAGGACGACGTTTTCATTAAACGCTCGTAGTTCTGCTGGTACTCATCTTTAATCTCACGCTGTCGCTTGTCGAGATTCTGTTCCTCGAAACGCTCGTTGAAATACGGGAAACCGAACTGTTTTTCAAGGTAGTGGTACTCCTTGTTGGCGAAACTTGTGGCTAATGATAATACAATAGTTATAAAGCATATAAATACATTAATACCATACTTGATAAAAATATTTATTACTGCAATCACCATAGCAAAAAGCGTGAATTTTGTATTATGCTTATAGCAAGCCATGAAACCGCAGAAAAACAATGCACCTTTGAATATAACGCCGTCAAGAAACGGGACTAACGGATTACCTACCTGTCCGAGAAGTATTCCGAATAAAACTACTCCTGCATAAAAGGCACATATTCCTGCATATATTGTAACGATGATGCTGTATGTTTTGGTACAGCGTTTTATAAGTGCTGAATTGTGTGCCATTTCGTCATTTGATTTCATAAGCTCCTCCGCTGGTGTAACATAATTTATGTAATTAACATATTATATATCGGCGATGTTTGTGACAACTCCCGAATAAAAGAGGTCAATGTGACCAAAAGAAGGGGCGGTGCCGTCGTTGGGACATTTTGCACTTCCGGGATTGAGAAGATAGAGACCATTCTCGTGTTTGTTGTATCTTATATGAGTATGACCGAAAAGAACAATGTCGCAGTCATTCTGCTTTGCATTTTTTTTGAGAATTTCAAGGTCATTCTTTACAGCAAACAGGTGACCATGAGTGGCGAAAATCTTGTGACCGAAAACAGGAAGAACAACATATCCGGGGCTAAGACTTCCCGTGTCGCAGTTTCCGCATACGTGTATTGTTTTTTCTGTATAGTCCGGATTTTCATTAAGGAAACTGTCAAGGTCTCTTTCACCGTCGCCGAGATGAATAAAAAGGTCAGCATCACGGTTGCGGAGAAAAACATTTTCGATGGCACGGACGCTTCCGTGAGTGTCTGAGATAACAATGATACGCATAAAAAACCTCCGAAGTAAAAAAATAAGGAACGTTATAATTATTATAACATATTCTGAGAAAATTTGCAATAGTAAGGAGAGATTTTATGGATAAAAATAATATTGACCCTAAACAGTTAAACGGCCTTCTCAATGCGGTGAGCAGGAAAATAGGAGTACCGCCCGAACAGCTCCGCAAAGAACTCGAAGAGGGAAAATTCGACAATGCAATTGCAGGAATGAACAAGAGTGAGGCGGAAAAATTCAGAATGGCAGTCAATAATCCGAAAGTTATTGAAAAACTTATGAGTACACCACAGGCAAAGGCACTTTACGAAAAATTATCAGGTAAGAAATAGGGTGCTGTTTTGGACGATATAATGAACAAAATTTCGGGCATTCTGTCCGACGAGGAAAGTATGAGGCAGATTGCCGAACTTGCAAAAATGCTTCAATCCGAAGGGCTGAACAACAGTTCTTCGGAGGTAAGCGAAGACTGTCCGTCCGATGATGCCATGCCCGATATGGAGCAGATTATGAGTCTTGTCACTCTTGCGAACAGTTTAAATCAGCAGGATAAGAATACACAGCTGCTCCTTGCACTCCGTCCGCATCTGAGCGAAGGAAAGCAGATTAAACTTGATAAAGCAATAAAAATGCTGAAACTTTTAACTGTCTATAATACGGCAAAAGAAAGCGGATTACTTAACAATATTCTGTAGGAGGCTTAAAATGTCGGTTTACTGCAATATGCCCGAGAATAAATTACCCGAAAAAACTCCGCTGGGACTGGACAAAGATACACTTCTTATTGCCGCTCTTCTTTTCCTTTTAATCAAGGACGGCGGAGATATGAAACTTATTCTCGCACTGGGATATATACTATTATAGGGAAGGCGAAAAATGAATACAGAGGCTATATTTTTTATGACGTGTGCGGCAGTTGTGCTGATTATGATTGTATATTACAGCAAACGGCGGAAAAAATTTTCGTCTGCGCTTTTTGGTATAATTACAGGACTTGCCGCACTTATTCTTGTAAACAAGTACGGCGGAATTATCGGAGCGGAACTTCCTCTCAATGTTTTCAATATCTGCGGAAGTGCTGTTCTTGGTGTGCCGTTTGTTGCCTGTCTTATAATTATAAAATATATATGAATTTTACATAATTTTTTCAGAAACTATTGACTTTTTGTTAAAAATATGTTATAATATAATCTGAGGAGGTGGAATATTTGAACTTTATTGATATAATTAACAAGACAAAAAAATCTGTTCCCCTTAATGAAAGTGAAATAAATTATCTTGTGAACGGCTATACTTTCGGAGAAATCCCCGATTATCAGATGTCTGCATGGCTTATGGCGGTCTGCCTGAATGGTCTTACAGAAGAAGAAACAGTTGCCCTCACTCTTGCTATGCGTGATACGGGCATGACGTTTGACCTCAGTTCCCATTTTGACTGCGTTACGGCAGACAAGCACAGCACCGGCGGAGTTGGGGACAAGACTACCCTTATAATCGCTCCGATTGTTGCGTCCTGCGGAGTGGCAGTGCCGAAAATGTCAGGGCGTGGTCTCGGTCACACCGGCGGAACGATTGACAAACTCGAAAGTATCGACGGTTTCCGCACGGAAATTTCCGCAGCTGAATTTCTTGATATTGTGAAAACTACAGGGTTTTCCGTTATTTCTCAAAGTGAAAAAATATCTCCTGCCGACAAGAAAATGTATGCACTCCGGAATGCCACAGGTACAGTTGACAGTATTCCGCTGATTTGCGCAAGTATCATGAGCAAAAAACTCGCCGTCAATGCAGACTGTATCCTGCTTGATGTGAAGTGGGGTTCAGGTGCGTTTATGAAGACTAAAGAAGATGCACAGAAACTTGCTGAACTTATGGAGAAAGTCGGAAAATCGGCAGGAAATAAATGCCGTGCAGTTGTTACTGATATGAACGAGCCGCTTGGTCACTGTATCGGAAATGCACTTGAAGTGCGTGAGAGTATCGAACTTTTGCAGGGAAAAGTCAAAGGTAAACTATATGATACCTGCATCGAACTGTCCGCAGATATGCTTGAACTCGCCGGCAAGGGAACGCATGACGAATGTGCTGCTATGGCGGAAAATGCCGTGAAATCGGGAAATGCACTCAGCACGCTCCGCCAGACTATAAAACTTCACGGCGGTAACGAAAAAGTCTGTGATGATGTGGATTTACTGCCGAAAGCAAAGTTCAGTAATGTCATATATGCTCCGAAAGATGTTCAGATAATCTCGATAAATACCGAAGAACTGGGTATGGCTTCACTTCTTCTCGGAGCAGGAAGAATTGAAAAGGACGACGAAATCGACAGCACGGCAGGTATTGTGCTTGAATTTTCTGTCGGCGACAAGATTTCCGTAGACGCTCCCCTTATGACGCTGTATTCCAACGTTTGCAGTGATTTTTCAGAGGCTGCAATGAGAGCCTACAATGCTGTAAAGTTCAGAACGCTTACTTCAGATGTCACAACTCTTACATGAAGAATATAAGCGTTATAATAAAATAGTTTAGGAGGATTTTACCAATGGGATTTAAAGAAACTATGATGGGATTTGCCGGAAAAGTCAGCGATACTGTTGACAAGGGCATTGAGGCTGGCAAAGACGGCTATCAGAAAATGTCCGACAAGAACCGTCTTAATAAAGAGATAAAACAGCTTAATGCTGAAATCAATGACATCTTTATGACGGTCGGAAGACAGGTTTATGCTGATAATCCTGATATGCCGCAGTTCAAAGTTGTTTTCGATAATGTAAGGGACAAAGAGGCAAAACTGAATGTATGCAGAAGGGAACTCAGTCTGCTTGACGGCAATATTATCTGCCCTGCCTGCAACGAGGTTATTCCGAAAGACTCACGTGTGTGCAATAAATGCGGTGCAGCGATAGTTCAGCAGCAGCCTGCCCCCGAAGTTGTTCAGGCGGAAAATGTAAAGGTCTGTGCAAACTGCGGTGAAAAACTGCCCGAAGGTGCTAAATTCTGTGGAAAATGCGGTACTCCTGTCACTGATTAATGTCTGCTTTAACGGCGGTTTCCTTGTCTTACGGGAACTGCCGTTTTTTTATATAACCGCAAAAAATGATAAGAGAAAAATTTTTCAGCAAAAAATGACTTGAATTATTCATGAAAATGTAATAAAATATATATAAATTAAGCGGAATTTATTAATAAATTCGCTGTAAATTATATCATTATATCTTAATGAAAGGAATGAAATCAATGAAGAAGAACTTTTTCAGCAGATTAGTCAGCGGTTTTTTAAGTTCTATGCTCTGCTTTGCATCTTTGCCGACTTTTACATCTCAGGCGGCAGACCAGCAGCAGCTCGGCAACAAAGACGGTTATGACTATGAACTCTGGAATCAGTGGGGGCAGGGTACTGCCACTATGGACGTAGGCAGCAACGGTGCTTTCACTTGCAGCTGGACCGGTATTGAAAACTGCCTGTTCCGTACAGGACAGAAACTCGGAAGTACAAAATCCTATGAGGATTACAACGGAATGTATATCGACTATGATGTTGATTATGAACCGAAGGGCAACTCCTATATGTGCGTATACGGATGGACGGAAGACCCGACTGTTGAATATTACATCGTGGAAGCGTGGGGAAGCTGGAGACCACCTGGAAGCAATGACGTTCTCGGTACTGTTGAGGCAAACGGCAATACTTATGACATCTACAGAACAGTCAGGGAAAATCAGCCGTCAATCCACGGAACTGAAACTTTTTATCAGTACTGGAGCGTAAGACAGGATAATCCGGCACAGAATAACGTCAAAAAGCACATCGAGGGCAGAATAAGTGTATCAAAGCACTTTGAGGGCTGGGAAAAAGCCGGTCTCGATATGAGCGGAAAAATGTACGAAGTCGCACTCAATATAGAGGGTTATCAGTCAGAGGGAAGTGCGTCTGTAAACAAGAATGGTCTTGTAATCGGCGAGGGTGACGGTGACGGCGGTTCTTCCGTTACTCCTCCGGCAGTCGTTGAACCCGATGAGAACGGACATTATTTCAGGAGTACCTTTGAAGAGGGCAATGACGACTGGGGAAATCGTGGCGACGCTGTGATAGAAACTGTTTCAACTGATTACTATGCAGGCAAAAATTCACTTTTCGTAAGCGGACGTGAGGACAACTGGAACGGTGCGGCTATTTCACTTGATAAAAATGCGTTTGTACCAGGAAATTCATACAGTTTCAGTACAGCAGTTCTCCAGAAATCAGGCTCGACAACTTCAATGCAGATGACGCTCCAGTATACTCTCGACGGAGAAGATGTATATGACCAGGTTGCTGTTGCAGACGTAAAGAGCGGCGAATGGACAAAACTTGAAAATACTTCATTTACAATTCCGGCAGGCGCAAAAAATATGCTTCTTTATGTAGAAGCTCCTGACAGTCTTACGGATTTCTACATTGATGAGACTGTGGGTGCAAAGGCAGGAACAAAGTCAACAGTAGTGACAGGCGGCGGAACAGTTGAGGGTGCAGTTTCTTCAACACCTGCAACAACTACAGCAACAGTAACAACTGCCCCTGTAGTTACTGCGCCTGTAGACGATATTCTTTATGGTGATGCTAATGAGGACGGTTTAGTTGACCTTGCAGACGCTACTGCTATTATTCAGCATATCGGCAATGAAGACAAATACGGACTTTCCGAACAGGGACTGAAAAATGCTGACTGCTATTGTCCCGGCTCAGGAGTTACAGGTTCAGACGCTATTGCAATTCAGCAGATTGAGGCAAAAATAATCAGCAGTCTTCCTGTGGGCGACGGTGTTTCAACTCCTGCTGAACCTACAGTGAACGACAATTATCTTGACAGTTCATTTGAAACAGGCGCAGACAAGTGGGACAGCCGTGGCGACGCTTCAATAAAACTTGACACAGCTAACTATTATTCAGGCAAAAGTTCACTTTTTGTAAGCGGACGTACTGACAACTGGAACGGTGCGGCAGTTTTACTCGATAAAAGCGATTTTATTCCAGGAAATTCATACAGTTTCAGTGCGGCAGTTATGCAGAAATCAGGCTCGGCAACTGCAATGCAGATGACACTCCAGTATACTCTTGACGGCGAAGACAATTATGACCAGATTGCAAGTGCCGATGTAAAAAGTGGTGTATGGACAAAACTTGAAAATACATCATTCACTATACCAAAGGGCGCAACAGATTTACTTCTTTATATTGAAGCTCCCGACAGCCTTACAGATTTCTATATTGACAATGCTTTGATAGCAAAGTCAGGAACAAAATCGGAAGTAGTAACAGGCAAAGGAACTGTTGACGAAACAACTCAAATAGTATCGCCTGTTGAACCGACAGCAGTTGATATTTCGTGGATTGACCCGTCAAAGCCTATGGTTGCAATTTCATTCGACGACGGCGCAGTCGGAAGTGACCCCGAAGACAGTTCCATGAGAATTATCAATGCAGTCGCTGACAGCGGTTTCCATTCAACTTTCTTTTATATCGGCGACTGGATAAGCAATTCAGGCAGAAAAGAAGAAGTAGTATATGCTTATGAAAAAGGTATGGAAATTGCAAACCATACGACTTCACACCCTCGCCTTACTGAAAAGTCATACGACGAAATTCGCAGTGAATATGAGGGTACATACGAAAAGCTGAAATCAATTATCGGTGCAGAGCCGTCAAATCTTCTCAGACTTCCTTACCTTGACTATAATGATACTGTTATTCAGGCACTCAGCGATGTTCCGATGATTACCTGTAGTATTGACACAGGCGACTGGAATAACGCAACAACAGATGATATAATCAATAAAATAATAACAGCAAAGGACAACGGTTCTCTTGACGGCGCAATCGTCCTTGCACACGAAACTTATGATACAACTGCCGAGGCTATGGAATATCTTGCTCCTTATCTCAAGTCGGAGGGCTGGCAGATTGTAACAATTTCGGAAATGTTTGCAGTGAAAAATCAGTCGCTCAACGGCGGTCAGGTTTATACAAAAGCTAATTAAATAATATATTTTACAAATCTCCGGCTGCTGTAAAAAAGCAGTCGGGGATTTTCATATAGAAAGGAATTTCAGATAATGAAAGCGGTTTTTACTCACGAAATGAAGTCAAGCCACACAATAGTAATTCCTGAAATGCTTGAATACCATTTCCCGATACTGAAAGGTGCTTTGACAGCAGACGGATATAATGTTATGGTTCTTGAAAAGGGCGGAAGTGAGGCGGTAAACATCGGGAAAAAATATGTAAACAACGATATGTGCTTTCCTGCAATAGCAATAATCGGTCAGTTCATTTATTCAATCCAGAGAGGTATCTGTGACCCTGACAGAACGGCTTTTCTTATTCCACAGACAGGCGGAGCGTGCCGTGCGTCGAATTATTTTTATCTGATGTGCAAGGCACTTGCGGAAGCAGGTTATCCTCAGATTCCTGTTATTTCACTTAACTTAAACGGAATTAATTCTCAGCCGGGATTTAAAATTTCCATAAAAATGGTCAGGACAGCCATTATTTCTGTTCTGTCGGGGGATTTACTGATGCACCTTTATCAGCAGACAGCACCTTATGCCTGTGATTCTTCTGAACCTGAAGTTCTGCTGAAAAAATGGCAGAAAAGATTGTATGCGGATATTTCGTCGGGAAAATTATGCAGACTTAAACAATTAATACCGGTATACCGCAATATTCTTGACGATTTTTCAGAAATAAAACGCAATTCCGTTTCTCTTGTAAAAATAGGTCTGGTAGGAGAACTTTATATAAAATATTGTCGTACAGGTAATTTCAATGCGGAAAATTTTTTACGCTCAAACGGTGCTGAAGTGCGTACAACAGGCTTTGCCATATATGCTTTCTACGTGATACAAAGCATAATGTATGATACGGAAAGTCCGGATATATTGAAAAAAGCGTCATCTTTTCTGCTGAAAATTCTTGTTGCTGAACACAGAAAACTTTGTGCGGAGATAAAAAATTTCAGTTGTTTTTCTCCTATGCCCGAATACAGCGATTTTTTTGAAAAATCAGGGAAAATTATTTCAAAGGAATGTATCACGGGCGATGGCTGGCTTGTTTCGGCGGAATCCGCTGTACTTATTGAATGCGGATTTGATAAAATTATATGCCTTAATCCGTTCGGCTGTCTTGTAAGTCATGTGAACTGTAAAGGAATTTCGGGAAAAATCCGCCGTATGTATTCCCATGCCTCTGTCACGAATATTGAGTGTGATTCTGATACAAGTCTTACTCTCTATTATTCCCGTCTGCTCATGGCTGGTATGGAATAAATATAAAAAACGACTGCCGTTTTTTCAACAGCAGTCGTATAAATTGTATGAGTAAATCAGTTTACACTTCTCTTTACGTAAGTTGTATGGAGAACTTCATGAGCCTTGTGACTTCCAGGCTGTCCGAAATACTCATCGTAGATAGCCTTGATAGCAGGGTTTTCGTGAGACTGTCTCAACGGCATTGCTGCATCAATGTCGTAGAGAACTTTAGCTCTCTTTTCTCTGATGTCAACAAAGTTTCTGATACCCATTGCAACCTGTGGCTGACCGCCGCCGTTTACACAGCCGCCAGGACAAGCCATGATTTCAATGAACTGGTAATCAGCCTCACCTTTCTGAACTTTTTCAAGGACTTCCCTTGCATTAGCAAGTCCGCTGACAACAGCAACCTTGACTTTCATTCCGGCAACGTCGTATTCAGCTTCCTTTATACCTTCTGTGCCACGGAGTTCAGGGAAATCAATCGGATTTTCGCCTGTAAGTGTGTGAACAGCAGTACGGAGAGCAGCCTCCATAACGCCGCCTGTTGCACCGAAGATAACGCCTGCACCTGTAGAAATTCCGAGCGGTTCGTCGAATTGTTCGTCCTCAAGTCCGAGGAAGTTAATTCCTGCACGCTCAATCATTCTGCCGAGTTCACGGGTTGTGAGTGAGTAATCAACATCAGGAACACCTGCTGCACTCTGGTCTTCACGTCCGATTTCAAATTTCTTTGCAGTACATGGCATGATAGAAACCATAACGATATTTTTCGGGTCGAGACCCATTTTTTCAGCATAGTAAGTCTTTGCAGCTGCACCGAACATCTGCTGAGGAGACTTGCATGACGAAAGGTTTTCAGTCATATCAGGGAAGTAGTGTTCGCAGAACTTAACCCAGCCTGGTGAACATGATGTGATGAGAGGAAGTTTTCCGCCGTTCTTAACTCTGTCGACGAATTCAGCGGCCTCTTCCATGATTGTGAGGTCAGCAGAGAAGTCTGTATCGAATACCTTGTCAAATCCGAGTTTTCTGAGTGCGGAAACCATTTTGCCCTCAACGTTTGTGCCAATCGGGAGACCGAAGCACTCGCCGAGACCTGCACGTACAGCAGGAGCAGTCTGCACGAGAACTGTCTTTTCAGGGTCTGCAATAGCAGCAAGAACGTCCTTGATGTAGTCCTTTTCAGCGATTGCGCCGACAGGACATACAGCTATACACTGTCCGCATGATACACAGCTTGTTTCGCCGAGACCCATGTCAAATGCAGAGCCGATATAAGTCTTGAAACCACGCTCGTTTGCGCCGATTACGCCGATACCCTGTGTTTTTGAACATACTGCAACACAGCGGCGGCAGAGAATGCATTTGTTGTTGTCACGGTACATATGAGCTGCTGAACTGTCAATCTCATATTCATTTCTGAGACCGTCGTATTTTGAAACGTCCTCAATGCCGTAGTCCTTACAAAGTTTCTGAAGTTCGCAGTTGCCGCTTCTTACGCATGAGAGACACTTTCTGTCATGAGTTGAGAGAATGAGTTCGAGTGTCTTCTTGCGTGACTCGATAACTTTTGGTGACGCTGTGAGAATTTCCATGTTGTTTGAGCATGGGTAAACGCAGCCTGCAACAAGACGGAAACCTCTGCCCTCGTTAACTTCTGTAACGCAGATACGGCACGCACCAATCTCGTTGATTTCTTTCATATAGCAAAGTGTAGGAATCTCAAAACCTGCCTGATGAGCAGCCTCAAGAACTGTCGTTCCCTTCGGCACGGAGATTTCAACACCATTAACTTTAACTGTGATATTTTCCATTAATAATTCCTCCGCTTATTTCTTGCTGATTGCCTTGAACTTACAAGTAGCGATACAAGCACCGCACTTTACGCACTTATCTCTGTCAATTTCAAATGCAGGCTTTTTCTTTCCGGGAGCTGTGTAGTCTGTAACGTGGATAGCCTCAGCAGGACACTGCTTTGCACACATTGTACAGCCGAAACATTTATCCTTGTCAATCTCAAAGCTGAGAAGGTCTTTACATACGCCTGCCGGACACTTTTTGTCAACAACGTGAGCGATATATTCGTCACGGAAGTAACGAAGTGTTGAAAGAACGGGGTTAGGAGCAGTCTGTCCGAGTCCGCAGAGTGAGTTGGACTTGATGTGATAGCAGAGTTCCTCCAGCTTGTCGATGTCTTCAAGAGTACCCTTGCCCTTTGTGATTTTGTCAAGAATTTCGTGCATTCTCTTTGTACCGATACGGCATGGTGTACACTTGCCGCATGACTCGTCAACAGTAAATTCAAGGAAGAATTTAGCGATGTCAACCATACAGTTATCCTCGTCCATAACGATAAGTCCGCCTGAACCCATCATTGAACCGATACCGATAAGGTTATCATAGTCAATCGGAATGTCAAAGTGTTCTGTAGGAATACAGCCGCCTGAAGGACCGCCTGTCTGTGCAGCCTTGAACTTCTTTCCGTTCGGGATACCGCCGCCGATTTCCTCAATAACTTCACGGAGAGTTGTACCCATAGGAACTTCAACAAGTCCCGTATTTCTGATTTTACCGCCGAGAGCGAATACCTTTGTACCCTTTGACTTTTCAGTACCCATGCTTGCAAACCATTCAGCACCGTTGAGGATAATCTGTGGGATATTAGCATAGGTTTCAACGTTGTTGAGGATAGTAGGCTTCTGGAAAAGTCCTTTTTCAGCAGGGAAAGGAGGTCTCGGACGTGGTTCGCCTCTGTTGCCTTCGATAGATGTCATGAGGGCAGTTTCCTCACCGCATACGAATGCGCCCGCACCGAGACGGAGGTCGATATCGAAATCAAAGTCTGTACCGAAAATGTTCTTACCAAGCATACCGGCTTCACGAGCCTGTGCGATAGCAATATTAAGGCGTTCAACAGCGATAGGGTACTCAGCACGGACATAGATATAACCCTGTTTTGCACCGATAGCATAACCTGCGATAGTCATAGCTTCAAGAACAACGTGCGGGTCGCCCTCGAGGACTGAACGGTCCATGAATGCACCTGGGTCGCCTTCGTCGGCATTACAGCAGACATACTTCATGTCAGCATTGGGGACGATATTTCTTGCAAGCTTCCACTTCATACCAGTGGGGAAACCGCCGCCGCCACGTCCACGGAGACCTGAATCAAGAATAGTCTGGATAACGTCTTCAGGAGTCATTTCTGTGAGAACTTTGCCGAGAGCCTTATAGCCGTCTCTGCCTATGTATTCGTTGATATTTTCGGGATTGATAACGCCGCAGTTTCTGAGAGCAACACGGTGCTGCTTCTTATAGAAAGCAGTATCGTCAAGAGCCTTGATTGTATCACCCTCGACAGTTTCTTCATAGAGGAATTCCTTTACAGGATTTCCGCCGATAAGGTGTTCATCAACGATACGTGGGATTTCGCTTACATTAACACGGGAATAGAAAGAGCCTTCAGGATAAACAATCATGATAGGTCCTCTTTCACAGAGACCGAAGCAGCCGGTTTTGACAATCTGAACCTTATCGGTCAGACCTTTTGCTGCAAATTCCTCTTCAAGTTTTTCAATAATTTTCGGAGAGCCGGAAGAAGTACAGCCCGTACCGCCGCAGACAAGAACGTGTCTTTCATATTTTGAAGAAGCGTTGCCATGAGTTCTGAGAGCAACTTCGCCCTCATTTGCTTCTCTGACAGCCTTGAGTTCTTCAAGAGTCTTCATATTTTAATCCTCCTAACAGTTATATTATGCTGTATACTTTTCGATGATTTTATCAACATCGTCAACAGTGAGACGGCCGTAAACGTCCTCGTTTACAGTAAGAACAGGAGCAAGTCCGCAGGCACCGATACAACGGCACGCTTCGAGAGAGAATTTGCCGTCAGCAGTACATTCACCGCCTGAAATGCCTAGTTTTTCCTGAAGTTTGTCATAGATGTCGCCTGAGCCTTTAACGTAGCAGGCTGTGCCGAGACAAACGGATATTTTGTATTCGCCCTTAGGATAAAGAGAGAACTGAGCGTAGAAAGTTACAACGCCGTAAATCTTTTCAAGCGGAATACCTGTTTTGTCGGAAATAATTGTCTGAACTTCAATGGGAAGATAGCCGTAAATTTCCTGAGCTTTCTGCAAAATGGGCATCAACGCACCCTGAGTGTCCTTTTTCTCCTCAATAACTGCAAGGAGCTGGGCTTCCTGTTCCTTTGTACCCTTGAAAGGAACTGTAGATTTAGCTGAATTCATTGAAGATAAACCTCCTTTAAAAATAAATGTGAAATAAATAACAAGCCATAGCGACAGATATATTATTACTCACATACCTCTTATGTATTATAACATATAATCGAAAAAAATTCTATCTCTTTTTTGAACTAATTATCATTGATTTTCTTGTATACTTTGCACAAATCAAAGTGTTGATATTTAGTTAGGTTTGACTAACATTTACAAAAAATAAAAAATCTGTAAAAATTCATAATTTTATATTAATTCAAAAATAATACGTATTTACTAAAAATTCACAAACCAGATTTCTCAAAAAATATTGACAAATATTATAATTTATTGTACACTTATATCAAGCCATAAATACATAAATCAGCAAAGTTTCAGCACTGTCTCAGGCTTATCTGAAAGGAGAAATCTGCATGAATATTCCGAATGACCCTGTTATTCTTCTCAGTTATATCAATACAAAACTACGGGACGAATTTCCCTCTCTTGACGAACTTTGCAGAAGTCTCTGCATTTCACGGGAAGAACTTGAGCGCAAACTGCTGCTTATAGGTTATGTATATAATGAAGAAACAAACAGTTTTAAATGACGTGATGCGTCAGAATGTGAGGAAAAAATGAAAAAATTCAGAAAAGTGACTGCTCTGCTTTCTGCTATGACTATAACAGTCTGCGGAACTGTCAACAGTTTTTGTACTGCTGCGGACAGTACAGAACAAAAAGAAGTAAAGGTTTCTTTCAACATAACAGACGATATGTCACCCACCGTAAAGACCGATATTACCCTCTTTGAAGATGCCGTTTGTTCTGAGGGCAAAGCCTTTGTTATTCCGCAGGGAAGTTTCACAAAAGGCGAACTTTCGTTCAGCGGCTGGACTGTAAACGGTATCGACGGCTATCTTGGCAACGAAACTTATATTATCCCAAATGATGTTGATGAGGTTGTATTTGAACCTGTATGGTTCGATTCCAAAGACACAAATGTGCATAATATAACATATAATCTTGATTTTCACGGCGAAATAATTGAATATCCCGAATGGCTGAAAGACAAGACAGCTGTTGCAGGACAGATGGTAACTCCCGATTATACTGAAATACAGATTGACGGCGCATATACTCACGGTCTGACTATAATGGACGGACACGAACTTATTTTCGGTGCGCATTTTGTAATGCCCGATGAGGACGTTGTTGTTACACCGATTTGGTTCAAAAGAATAACTTTCACTTTCTATGCAGGCGATGTAGACCGTCTTAACGGAAGTACAATACAGACATTCCCGAAAAATGAGGGTTCGTCTACAGACCTCCCGAAAAGTGACAGATTTTCCAGAGACGGTTTTAATCTCGTCGGCTGGCTTTCGGATTATGACGGAAAAACTTACAAGCCTCTTGCAACTATAACCTGCCCCGATGTTGACGTTACTTTCACTGCTGTATGGGAGCCTAAGACTTATAATGTTGTGTTCAAACAGGGCAACGGCGGTGCGAACCTGAAAGTTGAGGGCAAAACAGATACACAGATAATCTGTCCTGAACCTGATATTACTGTTGACGGAAAATATTTCGCAGGCTGGCAGGATACTGACGGCACGGTTTATCAGGCAGGAAGTGAATATACTATTTTAGGTGCAAAACCTGGCGTAGGTATAATGCTTACTGCTTTATGGGAAACCGGTGAACCGCCTGTTACTACTGCACCTCCTGTAACTACTGCCTCACCGGCTGAAACCACAGCTGCAACCACTACAGCAGTTCAGACATCTGCAACACTTGTGGGCGATGCCAACGAGGACGGCACAGTTGACCTTGCTGACGCAACTGCAATTATTCAGCATATAGGAAATGAGGACAAATATGCTCTTTCCGCACAGGGATTTGCAAATGCAGACTGCACTTCCGACGGAAGGGTTACGGGTTCAGATGCTCTTGCAATCCAGAAACTTGAGGCAGGTATGATTGATAAACTTCCATACACTGAGTAAAATAAAAAGCCGACTGCATTATAAGCAATCGGCTTGAGTTTTTTAATTATTTCCACGACGGGAATTTTTCTTCTTTTTCTTCACTTCATACATAAGTTCGTCTGCCTGTTTGATAATCCTGTAGAGAGTATCTTCTTCGCCCACTTTTGCAATGTAACTGCCGAGACTTGCGGAAATCCTGTAGGGCTTATTTATAATCTGGTTGATATTTTCAAGTTTGGCATTGAAACGTCTTGCAAGGGAATCCGCAGAGGAGTCTGTTGCACAGCTGTCGAACAGGACAAATTCATCTCCGCCAAATCTTGCACAGATTTCACCTGGTCTGCAACATTCCTTTATAATTCCGGCAAGGCGTTGTATAGCAAAGTCGCCCTCGTCGTGACCGTAATTGTCATTGATAAACTTAAGTCCGTCCATATCAATGAAAGTAAGCATTATTTTCTTATGTTGTTTTATGCATTCCTTAAAAACTTCGTCGGAGAACTTTATAAATCCGTTTCTGTTGTAAATGTCGCACAGCGGGTCGATGACATAAATCCTGTTAAGTTCGTTCATAGCCTTGTTTATGTGCGAAAGTTTGCGGATATTCTCTATGGAGTGGCTGACATTCATTGAGAAGGTGTGGCAGAGGAGGCTGTCAATCGGGAAATCGCTGTTTGTAACTATATAATATCCGAGAACTTTGTTTCTGAAATGCAGCGGGAGATAATAATTAATGTTTCCGCCTTTTTCAAACGGAACAGGATTCATTTCGCTTCCTCTGAAATATTCAATGCTTACTGTCTTGTCCTTAGACCATACAAGCGGAGCAGACATACTTTCAAACATATCGTAATCAGGAATTACACTGTTATACGTTTCCTGCCAGTTGCTTGTCAGACAGAGTGCAAAGCGTTCACAGTCAAGTTCGGCAACAAAATTTGCTACTACTTTAAGATGTTCTTCTGCTGTTTCCGTTTCAGCGAGACGTGCGGCAAGGATATTTAGTTTCTGAATATTACTGTTTGTTTTCTCAATCTTGTTGTATGTAACTTTTCTGTATTCACTGTAATTGTCAGGGGTCTGCATTTCACAGCCGCAGCTTTCAGTGAATACGCATGACGCTTCGAGTTCTTCACGGGCTGGCTTTTTACCGTCGATGAGGTCAAGAATAACACTGCACGCATAACTTCCCATCTGTTTCAGCGGACGTTTCACGGTTGTGAGTGCGGGACAGAAATTTCTTGCGCTGTATGTATAGTCAAATCCCGTGACGATTACGTCAAGCGGAATACAGAAACCGTATTTTTCAAGTGTGCTTACGGCAGTAAGTGCCATAGCATCATTGGCGCAGATAAATGCATCGGGTACAGGCTTTCCTGACTTCATGTATTCCTCGATAGCGTCACGGCCGTCGAATGTACGGAACTCGCCGTAGTAAATGCGGTCTTCCTCGACAGGCAGATTATTTTCCGCCATAACTTCACGGAACGCCTGAAGTCTTGCAACAGCCTCAGGGTTTGACATAGGACCTGAAATATAGTTGATAACCTTTGCGCCGTGTTCCTGTATTACGTGACGCACCATTTCTCGCATGGCGATTGTGTTGTTGATACTTATGTTATAAAACTCTTCGAAATCGTCGCAGTCAAAAACAACAGCAGGTATGCCTGATTTCTTTATTCTTTTGATAATACGGCCTTTTGCGTTGTCGTCATTGATAGTATTGGTCATGAGTATTGCGCCGTCGAATTTTTCGAGATTTGCAGCGTCATAGATACTGTATTCGCCGATGTCATAAAGTCTGCTGTCAATCATTCCGCCGAATGCAGCAAAATACGATACATTGATATTGTTGCGGCGGGCAAATTCGTTTATACCGACAATAATGTTATTCTGATATTCCTCGTCAAGACCGGCGACGAAAACAGCTATGTTTATTATTTTTCCGAAATTCATTTGTTCTCTCCCATTATAAAAATTTTTGATTACTTTAATTGTAACATATTTTTTTTATAATTCAAGAGTAAATTTGTGAATAACATAAAAATCGTCATATTGCATATTTTGCTGAAGCGTATTTTGTCTATTATGACAAACTGCGCTTTTTCTTTATTTCGCCTGCAATATATGCAATTACTTCTTCGGGAGTAGGTTTTGCGCTTTTTTTCGGGATATTTTCCCAGAAAATGCGTGCCTGCGGGTCGGGACTGCTCATAGCCTCGTCGATAGCCTTTTCTATTTCCCTGCGTACCTCTTCGGGCGTTGTATTGTTTTCTATGGCGATTTGCATGAAAAGTTTTTTTGTGTTCATAAAAATACCTCTTTATTGATTATTTGACAAGATAATGTTTATTATATATTATAACACATAAATAATACTATTTTCAACACCTGTATATATATTATTTTCTTTTAACATTTATACTATAATTATAGGTAATGAAAGGAGAGATATTATGAATATAGGTGAACGTCTGCGTTACATAAGAGAAGCAAAGAAGATAACGATATACAGGTTATCAAAGGAGACAGGTGTTTCACAAAATCATATCAGCGGAATTGAACTCGGTAAGCGACAACCGACTATAGATATGCTTATCCGCCTTACAGAACCTCTCGGAATAACTCTTGCGGAACTTTTTAATGAAGGTGATGCTGTTTTTCTTTCTGAAAATGAAAAAGAATTAATTGTGAATTATCGTTGTCTGCCTGACGAAAAAGCTTTAACGCTTTTAAAATTAAGTAAACTTCTGAGATAGCTTTTGTATAATCTTACAATAACAGGAGAGTAATTTTGTTTATAATGACTTTATAAAATCTGTTTACTTTTCCGCTTTTTTGTGGTAAAATTAATACATATGATTAAAAACGAAAGGATTTTATATAATGCCTATTACAGAATTACTTGAAAGAAACGCCGGACTTTACGGAAATGACATCGCACTTGTCGAGGTCAACCCCGAAATCACCGAAACAAGACGTGTTACATGGCGTGAATATGAACTCATTGAGCCTGACCCCGTTTGCTGTTACAGACGTGAGATTACATGGAAAGTCTTCAACGAAAAAGCCAACAGGTTCGCAAATATGCTCCTTGAAAGAGGCGTGAAAAAAGGCGACAAAGTGGGTATACTTCTTATGAACTGCCTTGAATGGCTTCCGATTTACTTCGGTATACTCAAAA
Organism: uncultured Alistipes sp.; assembly: GCA_964460175.1. Taxonomy (GTDB): domain Bacteria; phylum Bacillota; class Clostridia; order Oscillospirales; family Ruminococcaceae; genus Ruminococcus. The sequence goes on from CAYWPN010000004.1 coordinate 108,833, forward strand.
CAGGTGCGCTTGCCGTTCCGCTGAATTTCAGATACACGGCTGACGAAATAAAGTACTGCCTTAATCTTGCGGAAGTTGATGTGCTTATGTTCGGTCCTGAATTTATCGGTCGTATTGAGGAAATCGCCGACGAAATCAGCAGAAACAGACTTCTTTTTTATGTAGGCGAAGGCTGTCCGTCGTTTGCGGAACACTATGACAGTCACGCCGCTAACTGTTCGGGTGACGCTCCGGATATAAAAATCACGGACGAGGACGACGCTGCTATCTATTTTTCGTCGGGTACTACCGGATTTCCGAAAGCTATTCTGCATAATCATGAAAGTCTGATGCATTCCGCAAAGGTGGAGCAGAATCATCATCAGCAGACAAGAGACGACGTATTCCTGTGTATTCCTCCGCTATACCACACGGGCGCAAAAATGCACTGGTTCGGAAGTCTGCAATCGGGAAGCAAGGCTGTACTTCTCAAGGGGGTAAAGCCGAAGTCAATCATTGAGACCGTCTCAAACGAAAAATGTACTATAGTATGGCTTCTTGTACCGTGGGCGCAGGATATTCTTGACGCAATCGACAGGGGAGAGATAAATCCCGATGACTATGAACTCTCGCAGTGGAGACTTATGCACATCGGCGCACAGCCTGTTCCGCCGTCACTGATTTCACGCTGGAAAGAACATTTCCCGCACCACAAGTACGATACAAATTACGGTTTAAGTGAGAGTATTGGTCCGGGCTGTGTTCATCTCGGTATGGAAAATATACATAAGGTCGGCGCAATCGGCAAGGCTGGCTTCGGCTGGGAAGTAAAGATTGCCGACGAGAACGGAAATGCTGTTGAACGTGGACAGGTCGGTGAACTTTATGTCAAAGGTCCGGGGGTTATGACCTGCTATTACCATGACGAGAAAGCGACTGCCGAAACTCTCAAAGACGGCTGGCTTCTCACCGGCGATATGGCTCAGGAGGACGAGGACGGTTTTATTTACCTTGTTGACCGTAAAAAAGATGTAATCATAAGCGGCGGCGAAAACCTCTATCCCGTACAGATTGAGGACTTCCTCCGTTCACACCCTGCTGTAAAGGACGTTGCTGTTATCGGTCTGCCCGATAAGAGACTGGGCGAAATTGCGGCGGCTGTTATTTCAGTCAAGGATGGTATGACCTGCACAGAAGAGGAAATCAATACATTCTGTCAGAAGATGCCAAGATATAAACGTCCGCATAAGATTATCTTTGCAGACGTTCCGAGAAATCCCACAGGTAAGATAGAAAAGCCCAAACTCCGTGAGATTTACTGCGGAGAAAGTCTCGTTGCCGCACAGAACAGGAGTTAATTGATGAGAATACTTTTTTGTCAGATTGCTGACATGAAATATTACAAGGGCAGTTGTGATGATGACATACCTAAACGTTGTGGTCCTTTTGTGGAAGAAAACGGTTATGGCGGTGAGGAATTTAATTTTCTGCCTGTAATTTCAGGAAATGAAGAGTATTGTTTCGGTTTTTTTGAGCCGAAATCCACAAATAAAGAAACAGTAAATACTCTTCATATTGAAAAAATAGATGGCTGTGAAAATGCTGTAAAATCAGAGTATGTTGACGATGTTCTTGTTGTCTGGTGCGCTTTGGCTTATGCAAACGAAATGGTTGTTGTCGGCTGGTATAAGAATGCATCGGTATTCCGTAATTTACAGGAAATAACTATTGAAAAATCTGACGGAACAGAATATCAGCAATATTACAATGTATCTGCAAAGGCTTGTGACTGCGTTCTTCTGCCTGCGACAGGGATACGCCGAAGGTGGTCAGTGCCGATAGCAAAGAAAAAAGGATATGGTTTTGGTCGTTCGTTTGTATGGTATCCTGTTAAGGAAAACGCAAGAAATTATGTTAATGGACTCGTCAGGAATATAGAAAACTATGACGGCGAAAACTGGCTTGACAGATACCCTGAAAGCAATAAAACGGAGAACTGACAGGACTTTTAAAGCTGATTAAAAGTTTTTTCGCAGGTACAGAAAAATATAAAATAAAGGAATGATACAGAGTGGAAAATTACGATGAAAAACTTGCGGAAGTCCGTGAACTTTTCAAGGGGGACAAGTTCGCAACCGAAAATGGTATGGTTATCGACGAAATCGGCGACCACTATGCGAAGTGCAGTGTAAAGCTTACCGATATTCACCGTAACGCTATGGGCGGAGTTATGGGAGGAGTTCATTTCACACTTGCGGATTTTGCCTTTGCCGTTGCTTCAAACTGGCAGCATATGGGTACAGTTGCACTCAGCACCGATATTGCGTTCATAGGTGCAGTAAAGGGCAACAGTCTTACGGCTGTGGCTGAACTCGTAAAGGACGGGCGTTCCGTCAACTGCTATCATATAACGGTAAAGGACAATCTTGGCAATATTGTCGCTGATGTCAAGACAGTGGGATTTCATAAATGCTAATTACATATAATTTATCTGAAATTACTGAAATTATAAAAAACAAGGATTTTGATAAGTTCAGATTTGGAGAAAACTATGCCTATATCTATCCGAAATCGCCGGTTGATTTTGAAATCGCACTTGAACTTGTAAACGGAAAAATTTCTGATGAAGCTCTGAATATGACTGTTAAAATTCTTGACAATTTTGACAGATGCATAGAAAGCGCACATAAATGGCTCGGCAGACTGAAAAATGCTGACAATCAGAGGATTAAAGACTATGGTATTTGCGTTGAGAACGTTCCCTGCGGATACGAATCAAAGGAGTTATTATTCGGCTTTACTGTTTCATTTATTCAGGAAGAACCCGACATACAAACAGTTCTTATGTTTACTGTAAAATTCAATGAGGAACTGAGAGCTTATGCTGTTGAGGAGTCCTATACCTGAAAACACTGTATGTGATATTTTCATGAAAATAAAAATTTGCAAAAACTATTGACTTTTTCTCACAAAGGGTATATAATAACCGTTGGTAAAAATTTTTTTGTGGGAGATTTTTTATGGAAACCATTGAAATTTATCTTAATAAACTTGCGGAAGAAAAAAGTATTTATGCTGAAATATCCGCAAAAACGGGTGTAGAAATCTGTGACGGCAAATGTCTTGCGGAGTATCTGCTGAATAATAGTTCTGCTGATTTCAGGCTTTATGTTTCAGACGAAAAGCAGGAAAATTCAGTTGTAAGTGAAATAATCGGGATTTTTGAGAAATCAGGTGTCGGATACGAATGTATAACCGATGAATTTCTCAATCTTATTGACGAAGAGGGACATTTTCTTGAAACGTCCAAACCCCGCTCTCTCGTCCACCGTGACGGCGACCTGCACCCTGCTGTCCATGTATGGCTTATCAGGGAAAAGGATATGGGTGTATATATTCTGTTGCAGAAACGTTCCGCAGATAAGATGATAAATCCGTGTTGTTACGACGTTTCCGCAGCAGGTCACGTTCCGCAGGGCGAGGAGTTCAGAATTTCCGCCGTCCGTGAAACTGAAGAAGAACTGGGCATAAAATTGCAGGAGAATAAACTTGAATTTCTCAGCCTCCACAAAAGCAGTTACAATTGCGGAGACATTCATGACAATGAAATCCGTGCGGTTTATCTTTGCAGAGAAAAAATCGATGCGGATAACCTTAATCTTCAGAAGTCGGAAGTGGAAAGTGTTGTCTGGGCGGAAATTGATGAGATACTTGCTTCTGTCGGCAATACTGATTTCGTTAACTGCATTGACTACAGTGAGCTTATGATGATTAAAAAAGCTGTGTTCTGATAAAAAATAAAACCCTGTTCCGTTTCGGAGCAGGGTTTGCTGTTTTTACTGATAAGAGGAAGTAATATTTAGATATTCTTCGAGGGTAAGCGTCGGGTCGCCACAGGCAATGGCAGCGTCGTGGAGAGTCTGTGCAGTATCTTTTCCGACATAGCGGATATGCCATGGCTCGTATTTATAGCCAGTGATACTTTCCTTGCCTTTTGGATAGCGGATAATGAAACCGTATTCATAGCAGTGTTCCTCAAGCCATACAGCCTCAGGAGTACCTGCAAAGCTGTCGTCGATAGTATTCACGTCGATAGCAAGACCTGTCTGATGTTCTGAATGTCCCGGACGTGCGGAGAAGGTGTCAGCCGTTTCCTGACCGTATATTCCGACATAATTATTATAAATTTCCTGCTGATATTCATAGGAACGGAAACCTGACGAGAGATAGATGTCAAGACCTGCATTTGCTGCATCTGCGGAAAGCTGTTCAAATGCGGAATAAGTATCATCTGTAAGTCCGTCCGGATTGTATGTTTGCGGAAGTCCGTAAGTTTTGTTGACAATAAGAATGCCGTTGACGTAAGTTATACCGTCAATCTGCTGTATTCCATCAGGCTTGCTGACAGTGATTTTTACTTCTGCAAATATATTGCTGTCGGTTTCGGAAGATACTTTTATTATACAATCACCCTCGCCTATACCTGTAATATTTCCGATTGTATCAACAGTTGCAACGCTTTCGTCGGAACTTGTCCAGATTTCGTTGATATTCTCCGAAACAACGGGATATTGTATAGTCTGTCCCGCTATAACCTCTGCTTCATTGTAACTTAATGTTATGCCCGATGCTGACGGCGTAAATGCTTTATCAGTCGTTTCGGCGGTGCTTTCAGGTATTATGCTGTTGTCTGTTTCTGTACTTTCTGCAATGCCGGAATTTTCTGATATACCGGAACTTTTGCCGGTACTGACAGTTTTTCCGCATGAAGTCAGGGCAAGAGTGCAGATTAAAGCAGTTGTAAAAGCCTTGAATTTGACTGTTTTCTGGTTCATTTCAAATCATCTCCGATTATATTATCATTGATAAGAGGAAGTGATACCGAGATATTCTTCGAGAGTGAGGGTCGGGTCACCGCAGGCAACAGCAGCGTCATGGACAGCCTGTGCAACGTCCTTGCCGACATAGCGGATATGCCATGGTTCGTATTTATAGCCTGTAATGCTGTCTTTACCCTTTGGATAGCGGATAATGAAGCCATATTCATAGCAGTGTTCCTCGAGCCATATAGCTTCGGGAGTACCTGCAAAGCTGTCGTCAATAGTATTCACGTCGATAGCCATACCTGTCTGATGTTCTGAATGTCCCGGACGGGCGGAGAAAGTGTCAGCCGTTTCCTGACCGTAAGACCATACATAGTTATTATAGATTTCGTCCTGTGTTTCATAGGAACGGAAACCTGACGAAAGATAGATGTCAAGACCTGCATTTGCTGCGTCTGCTGAAAGCTGTGTGAATGCGTTATAAGTATCGCTTGTAAGTCCGCCCGGATTGTATGTTGACGGAAGTCCGTAAGTCTTGTTTGCGATAAGTATGCCGTTGACGTAAGTTATGCCGTCAATCTGCTGTATTCCGTCTGTTTTCTTGACAGTAACCTTGACTTCTGCGCCGAGACTGCTGTTATCAGCGGAAACTACTTTTATTACACATTCGCCTTCGCCTTTGCCTGTGATGTTTCCATAGTCGTCAACAGAAGCGATACTGTCATCGGAACTTGTCCAGATTTCGCTGATATTCTCTGAAACAACAGGATATTGTATAGTCTGTCCGACAACAACTTCTGCGCTGTAGTAGCTGAGAGTGATACCGCTGAGACCTGTAACTGCCGGTGTTGTATGTGAAACATCTGCGGTTGTAACAGTCGGAGCATTTCCGGTGATTTTTGTTGCCGGTGCATTTGGTGCAAGCGGTACTGCTACAGTAGTTCTTATAGTGGGTATAGTCGGCGAAGACGGAGTTTTTGTTGCAGGAATTTTTGAAGGGTCTCTTGTAACAACAGAAAGTCCGTTGTCTGCCGTTGTTGTTTCTGTCGATACTGTCACGGCTGTTCCTGTTGCTGAAGTATCTGTTGTACCTGTTGCAGTTTCGCCGTTTTCGTTTGTATTTTCTTCTGTCGGAATTTCACCTGTGTTTTCAACTGTACCTTCGACGATACTGAGTTCATTCGGTGTGCCTGAATTTTCAGACTGCGGCACATCTTTTCCACACGAAACAAGACCTGTTATGCAGGTGACTGCCGTAAGGAATGCCATGACTTTTGTTGTTTTTCTGTTCATTTAATCATCTCCATAGTTTTTAGGCAGAAAATTACTTTTTATGTCTGGAATATTATTATAACATATTTTTTCGGAAATGTAAAGCGGTATTTTCAAATAATTTGTTAATTTTTCAGGTGATAAGCCGGAAATCCAAAGTGTACATTATGCACAATCCCCCCCGATGCTGTTAAAAATTTTTGTTGAAATAAGAATTGACATTTTTTCAAATAAATGTTATAATAAAATCAGATAAAAATGAGAGGGGTTTTTAATATGAAAAAAATATTATCTTTGCTTGTATCGATGTGTGCTGTTCTGTCCGCTGTATCGGCAACGGCTTATGCACAGGAATATGAAAAATGCCCGTCTGCCTCAGAGTTCAGTACGTCGGAGGAATTTTATACAGAACTTTCCGTCGGTATAAAAGACGGCAGATATTTTGCCGACTTCGACGGCAACGGTACTTTTAACCCTGTTGATGCTGAAATTCTGCTTTACTACTATGCGGATTTATCAACTTTAAGTGAGGGCGAGACTGCCGACTGGAGCAGCAGTGCCATTCCTGTTCCGTTTGATGAGGACTGCTGCGGCAATTTCCTTGACGATTATGAAGTAATTGAATGGGCTGGGCAGACTGCTGTTTCTGTTCCACTCAGCAATGAAATCCTCGCAAATGTACAGAAATACGGTGATATTACCGGCGACGGGGTTATAATGTCAAATGACGCATCTGCTTTGATTGGTGCATATTACAGAGAATTTGAACTCGGTGATGTGAATACTGATAATCGTATAGATGCTACTGATGCTTCATACGTTCTCAGTTATTATGCGGCTGTATCCACACATCATACCGTTGATACCTACACTGAATGGGCTATGTCAATTCTCGGCGATGTAAACGGCGACGGTGTTGTAATGGCAAATGATTCGGCTGATATTCTCTCGATGTATTCCGTATCGGCAGTTGCTGAATAAATTTATTGTTTTAATATAATCAGAATGCACGGCTGTATAAGCTGTGCATTTTTTTTGTTCCGTTAAATCTTACAGTGTAATTATTGTTGACAATCCCTGAAAAACATGATATACTATGAATATGAATAAACAATAAACCCGAACATAAGGAGACATGATTACAAAGATATGGAAAACAAGAATGATTTTACAAACAATGAGCAGGATAACGTTATATGCGGAAGAAATCCTGTTATTGAAGCACTGAAATCAGGTGCTAACATTGATACAATTTATATCAGCGGTGAGGGCGGAAGTCTTAATATTATCCGCAGACTTGCCAGAGAAAACGGTGTTCCGGTTAAAGATGTGCAGGACGTGAAACTCTCAAAATTGTCAGGCGGTGCGTCTCATCAGGGTGTTGCTGCTGTCGGTGCTTGTGCGGAATACGTAGATGTTGAAGATATTCTCGCAGTATCGGCGGAAAAGGGTACAAAGCCGTTTATCATCATCTGCGACGAAATAGAAGACCCTCACAATCTCGGCGCAATTATCCGTACTGCCGAAACTTCAGGTGCAGACGGCGTTATCATTCCGAAAAGACGGAGTGCAGGACTTAACACAACTGTTTTCAAAACGTCGGCAGGTGCGGCAAGCTATGTTCCTGTTGCGAGAGTTTCAAATCTTGCCTCGACGATTGACAAACTCAAGGAAAACGGCGTATGGATTTACGGTACAGACATTTCGGGAAGTGATTACACGCAGACGGACTTTACAGGAAGTTGTGCTATTGTCATAGGTTCGGAGGGTTTCGGCATAAGCCGTCTGATACAGAAAAAATGCGATTTCATGATAAAACTGCCTATGATGGGCAGAATAAATTCGCTGAATGCTTCTGTTGCCGGCGGAATTTTTATGTATGAAGTTCTCCGTCAGCGCAGTCTGAGTGATTAAGGGGGTATAGCCTGTGCCTGACAAAAAATTATCACTTGAAAATATTCTCAAGGAATATTCCTCAGATGCGGAAAATGATACTTCCGTACACGTCGGCAGAAGAGATGCACAGAAGATTATAAATTCAGCTCTTTCCGATAATTCACCGCCGAAAAAAGAAGAACCTCCACGACCTGCTGTATCGCATGAAAAAAATGAACTTTTTTACGGTGATAACAAAGGAAGTCCCGATATAAAACCAAATCCCGACGAACTCTCCCGCAAGAAAGTCGTCACGGCAAATCAGGACGGTATCAGCGAAGTAAAGCCACGCCGTTCAAAGAAAGTCAATGCTGACAGGGCGGACAATTCAACGAAAATTCGCAGAATGGCTGATTCCACAAGGGCAAGGGAAGCCGAAAGACGTAACAAACGGGGGAAAAAGAGTACAAAGAAAAGCAGACAGACTTATTCAAAAGAAACTCCCGACGGCGAATATATGTACTCTCCTCCGCAGTTCAAAAAGAAAAAGCGTACAAGAAAAGAAATCATAGACGAAGCAGAGGGCAAGGGAAAAAAGTACACCACAGATATTGTTCCGTCGCCTGAGGCAATAAAGGCAGTCAGACCTGCTGAAACTGCTCCACGGGCGAAAAGAACGAGTATAAATCTCAGCAGTAAGCGGAATGTAAAAGCGAGTGAACTCGATGTGCATATTGCGCAGACCAAAGAGGATTACGAGAAATCGCAGTACACGACTGAGCGGACAAAGCGCATTGTTGACTTTAATTACTACGGCGACGTTCAGGACGTGGGGCGTGATATTTACGAACTCAAGGAAATTATTTCCACAAGAGCCGTTATTCTTGCTTTTACAGCATTTCTCAGCCTCTATATTACCGTTTGCAGTCGTTTCAATCTTCCAATTGCCGATTTTCTCAGTATAAATCAGATTTACTCATATCTCACGGCGCATCTTCTGCTCGGACTTCTTTCGCTGTTCTATTCAGCACCTGTTATCTCCAAAGGAATTTCAAATCTCTTTAAATTCAGGGCGGACAGCGACAGCATGACTGCATTGACTGCTTTAACGTGCGTTCTTTCCGTAATTGTTGCGTTTTTTCAGCCCGATATGGCGAGAGGGGAGGTAATTCATGTATATATGCCTGTTGGTATACTCGCAATGCTGTTCAATTCGCTTGGCAAACTCATGATTTTGAAACGGGCAAAACGGAACTTTAACTTCATTTCACGAAGTTTTGACCGTCATGCTGTTGTGTATGTGCGTGACGAAGAAAGGGCGGAACGCCTGACCCGTGGTACTCTGGGCGATTTTCCTATTCTTGCGTCGATGAGAAAAACAGATTTTCTTACCGATTTTCTGCGGTACAGCTATTCGTCAGACATAACAGACAGTTACTGTAAAAAAGCAGTTCCCATTTGTCTGATATTCTCACTGATTATATCAGTCCTCATGACTTTTGTGAGAACGGGAACTCTGATTTCAATACAGTCGTTTGCATTCGGCTTTTCCGTATTCAGTATGCTTATTTGTGCAACTTCATGTATCGCCCTGCCGTTTACAGCAAATATTCCGCTTGAAAAAATATCACAGCAGACTTTGCACGGAAAAGGAATAATTCTCGGTTATCAGAGTGTTGATGATTTATATGATACAAATTCAATCCTCATTGACGCTGAAACTCTTTTCCCTGAGGGTACTGTCAAATTAGGCGGAATAAAAGTATTTTCAAATACAAAACTTCCCGAAGCACTTCTTGACGCAGCAAGTCTTGCATATAATTCAGGAAGTGTTATGCAGAAACTTTTCGACGATATTATTATAGGACGTGAAAAACTTCTCTATCCTATTGATAATTTTTCGTATGAGGAAGATATGGGTCTCTGCGGCTGGATTAATAACAGACGTATTCTGCTCGGCACTCGTGAACTCATGGAGTCGCATAATATTGAAGGTATACCGACAAAGGCGCAGGAAATTGAATATGCAGAGGGAAATGACCCTGTTTACCTTTCCATTTCGGGTAATCTTGCGGCAATGTTCGTTGTTGACCTCACAACAGACAGATATATAAAGAAATGGGCTGAAAGACTTGTAAAGAAAAAAATCTGTCTTATTGTAAAAAGTATTGACCCGTTTATCACAAGAGAGAAAATTTCGGAGGTTTTCGGTATTCCGCAGGATTTAATAAGAATAATTCCGAAACGTCTGCACAGGGATTTCGATGCCGAAACGGAAAAGACAGTCCGCATGAGTGCATCAATGGCCTGCACAGGTCGCTTTACTTCATTTGTTCAGCTTATTCTCGGAATAAAAGTCATACATTCCTCTGCAATAATCGGACTTATAGTGCAGACTGTATCAATCCTGCTTGGTTTCGGACTTTCTATAATGCTTATCATCTCAAAGGCATTTGAATTTGACTACATATATATGTCAGCAACAGCTATGGTGATATATAACCTGATATGCACGGTGATTACCTGCATTGCAGTGAATATCAGAAGACTGAAATAAATAAAAGCCTGCTGTCTGCTGAATAAACAGGGAGCAGGCTTTTCTGAAAGGAGCATAATATGTCAGACAGAAGAAAATCAGACAATATGGATAATCAGAATACAAGAACTACGTATATTCCTCCGGAAATAAGAGAACAGTACAGGCAGAATTACGGAACTCAGAGACCTCAGCCGAGACCGCAGACTACACAACAGCCACGTCCACAGTCTCCGCAGCGGCAACAGTATCAGCCACCGCCACAGTATCAAGACCCCTATCCGTATCAGCACCCTCAGCAATACCAGAATCCGCCACAATATCAGAATCCGCCACAATACCAAAATCCACCGCAGTATCAGTCACCGCCACAGTATCAGCAGTCCCAGCCTTATCCGCAGAGACCACCGAAAAGAAAACCTCAGCAGAAAAAATCAAGTCCACCGCCGAAAAAGAAGAAAAAACGTAAGTCAAGACTTTCAAAATTCATAGGCAGACTTATTTTAGTTCTGTTTATTATTCTGCTCCTGCTTTTCGGAGTGTATTCCTGCACTGTTTATAAGCTTATCGGTAAAATGGACTATTCCGAAACAGGCGAAAGAAATCGTACTGACAACGCTTTGTCGAGGAATTATGTTACAAGCGTACTCCTGATAGGTACGGACGGCAGAAGTGATACTGAAAGAGGCCGCTCGGATACCATGATGCTTATGTCAATCAACAGCAAAACAGATACAGTCATGCTTACGTCCTTTATGCGTGACTGTTATGTTGAAATCCCGAACGGCTACGGCTGGGACAAGCTTAATTCTGCGTATTCATACGGCGGTGCGGAACTGCTTATGGATACAATAGAACATAATTTCGGTGTGAAAATTGACAACTATGTTTCCGTTAACTTTGTATCGTTCTCAAATATAATCGACGCAGTAGGCGGAATTGAAATCGATATATCCGACGCTGAGGCACAGGAGATTAATACAATTCTGCAAGCGGAAGTAAATTCCATTATGGGTGATGATACTTTTTCAGACCTGCTTACAGGGGGCGGAAAACTCCACCTCAACGGCAAACAGGCTCTTTCCTACGCACGTATACGATATGTCGGCAATGCAGATTTTGAGCGTACAGAACGGCAGAGACGTGTAATGGAACTTGCTATGGACAAGCTGAAATCATTTGCACCGTCCGCAATAAGCAATATATCAGAAAGTGTTATGCCGAATGTCACAACAAATATGACTTCACAGGAACTCTATATGCTTTCACTGCGTGTTCCTTTTATGGCTGGTTATGAAACAGAACAGATACAAATTCCAGCCGATAATACTTATTACGGTGAATACACGTCAAGCGGTGATGCACTTATTGTGGATTTCGATGCAAATTATAATATAATCAGGGATAATGTATTTTCAGAATAAAAAAACCGGAAAGTCATGACGGCTTTCCGGATTTTTTTATTTCATTGCACGGAGAAGTTTTTCCGCACTTGCAAGCTTTACGCTGATGATAAACAGTTCCATAGCTTTCTTCAAATCCTCGATTGAAGGATATGTAGGAGCAATTCTGATGTTTCTGTCGTTTTTGTCAACGCCGTACGGGAAAGTTGCACCTGCTCCCGTGAGTGTTACGCCTGCTTCACTGCAAAGCTTTACGATACGCTTTGCACAGCCGTCCATTGCATTGAACGATACAAAATATCCTCCTTCGGGTTCAGTCCATTCTCCGATGCCGAGGGGTTCGATTTCAGCTTTGAGCATATCGCATACAAGCCTGAATTTCGGAGCGATAATTGCCGTGTGCTTTTTCATGTGTTCTTTCATGTTCTCGAAAGTACCGAAAAATTTTACATGGCGGAGCTGGTTCATTTTGTCATAGCTGATTATACTTATTCCGAGATGTTTCTTTAGTTTTTCGACGTTATTTCTGCTCGCACCCATTACTGCAACACCTGCGCCAGGGAATGTAATCTTTGAAGTTGAGCCGAATATATAGACTATATCTTCATTGCCGACTTTTTTAGCTTCATCAAGTATATTCAGTATATATTTTGGATTGTCTGTGAGATGGTGAATACAATAAGCGTTATCCCAGAAAATGCGGAAGTCCTTTGCCTTTGGTTTAAGATTTGCAAATCTTCTGACTGTTTCGTCGCTGTAGGAAATGCCGTCGGGATTTGAATACTGCGGTACACACCATATACCCTTGATTTCGTCATCTTCTGCGACAAGCTGTTCAATCATATCCATGTCAGGACCTGTGGAAGTCATGGGAATATTTATCATTTCAATGCCGAAAAATTCAGTTACTTTAAAATGTCTGTCATATCCCGGAACAGGACAGAGGAACTTCACTTTGTCAAGTTTTCCCCATGGGGTGCAGCCGTTCACGCCTTTATTGAATGCAATCTGTACTGCCCAGTACATAGCATTAAGACTTGAATTGCCGAATATTATAACTTCATCTTCCTCAACGCCAATCATATCAGAGAAGAGTTTCTTTGCTTCAGGAATACCGTCAAGCATACCGTAATTTCTTACATCAATACCGTTTTCACTGACAAAATCGTTGTCGTCGAAAACGCTGAGCATATCAAGACTGAGTTCAAGCTGTTCTTTGCAGGGATTTCCCCTTGACATATTGAGCGAAAGCCCTTGAGATTTAAAGTCATTATAGAGATTTTCAGTTTCTTTCTTGAATTCAAGAAGCTGTTCTCTGTTCATTTCAGATAATTTCATTAACAGAACATCACCTTTCAAAATTTTCCGTACCGGCTGTATCAATGCACATTCCGGTAATTTAAGTATACCACACACAAGAAATTTTTTCAAGTGACAATATAACAAATAATATGGCTTGATTTCTGATTTTTTTAGTATTTTCATTCAAAAACTGTATTTCAGTCACGGCAAAGTGTATATGAACGGCGGACATATTATGACTTGTATATAAAAATTTTTCATATATATTGACAAATTGTGAAATATGTTATATAATAATTATGAAAAGAAAGAAATATATGTGGAATTGGTGAACAAAGAAACGGAGGTTTTTAAAATGAAAAAATTTTTATGTCCTGCGCTGTCCGTCGTGACTTCGCTTTCACTTCTTGCCTGTGCGTCCTTTTCCGCCGTCGCCTATGACGATATACAGGAAATCGAAACAGGTATCTCCGATATGTCCGAAGAACAGATGGTTTTCGGTGAGTTTGACTGTTCTGCACTTGAATTTCCGGACGCTCCCGATATTCTTTCCTATAGCGGTGCGGACGGCTGGTTTCTTGGTGATTACCTCGACGCAAACAATACAGCAGTATATGCCAGACTTGCAGAATTAGTTACTCCGTCTATGGACAATATCACAATAAAACTGCCTGAACCTGTGACATTTACAACAACTTCTCCGCTTACATCAAGCGATGCTGTCCTTTATAATGCTGTTTTCGGAGCGTGTTCAAGTGCTATAAATGCGGTTTCTTTTGATATGCCCGAAATTTTCTGGCTCAACCAAAATCAGATAGCCGTATCGCCGAACAGTATGCCTTATACTTACAGCAAACGAAACAATACTTACACTTACACTCTTCAGTCACTCACGATTACTCCTGCTTATTACAGCGGTTTTGCAGATTTCGATGAGGTTATTGAGTATAAGGAAATCCTCGACAATGCAGTTGCCGATTTCGTCGTCGAGGGTGATACTACAGTTGAGAAACTGAAAAGCATTCATGACCAGATTGCCGGTTTCACTTACTACGATTTGTCCGCACAGTTTTCAGGTTCTGTACTCGGCTCGCTTGTGACTTCGGGTTCAGTCTGTGAAAGCTATGCAAAAGGTTTCAAGCTTATCTGTGACAGGGAAAACATTCCCTGCGTCTGTGTTTTCGGCAACTACAATGAAGACAACAGAACTGCTCATATGTGGAATTACGTTCTTATGGAGGACAACTGCTGGTATGCAGTTGACGTGACATGGGACGACAAGGACGGCAAAGACGGTATCGAATTTGCCGATACTTACTTCATGAAAGGTTCAGCGGATTTCAGTAAAAATCATACCCCCTGCGAAAGTTATTCTGTTGTCAATCTGAAATATCCTGAACTCGCTGAATGGAATTACGGCGAAAATCCTGCGTTCACTACTGCAACAACCACTACAACCACCTCAACAACTGTGACAACAACTACTACAACTGCTTCAACGACCTCATCAGCAACTACCACCAGAAAAATGACAACCACTGCGACTACATCAACCGTCGCAACTACTGTTCCGACAACTACCACAACAGCTCCGCCTGAATTTGAGTACGGCGATTTGAACCACGACGGCAAGGTATCTGTTGCCGACCTCGTTTACTGCTCATATCACGTTCTCGGAGTTGAAGAGGCAGAGTATTCCTGCGACCTCAACGGCGACAACAGAGTTGATGTGTTTGATGTGATTATCATGCGTGGAATTATAGGAGAAATCATTTCTGCAAGATATAATGCACTTTGATTAAGCCACGGAAATCAATTTTCAAAACATTGACGGTATAATTTTAAAGAGGTATTGACTTCATGGATGAGTTAAACTTAAAGCAAGAGAACAAAATGATAAAAGTTTTACTTTTACATAATGATTGGTGTCAATTATTTTTTAAAGATGGTAATATAGAAATAAAATTGGGAGCAACTACTATAGATAGATTTTCTTCTAAGCTTATTATATCATTTTTATCCTTAAATGACAGAAATTTTTTTATCTATTCAGGAATGAAGTTATTTTCTATTGTGAATTTAATGGATTCTCATGCTGTTATCGCAGGACGGTATAAAGACAAACTATTAGAATTAGTATTTCTTGATACCAATGGGAATGTTGTTCCAATGATGAAGCTGACAGAAAAAACAATGGTTGAATGGATAAATGAAATAATTTGTTTTATATCAAGAAAAAATGAATAAAAACGAGTTTAAAGAAAATAGAAGAAAATATTTAATCAACAAAATTGATTTCCGTATGATTAAGCAGATTTTTATTGACAAATGTATTATTATGGTGTATAATATAGCTGTACCAAAATTTTAACCGGAGGAATTTATTATGTCAATGTATATTACCTGCCTCGACCTTGAAGGCGTACTCGTTCCGGAAATATGGATTGCTTTTGCGGAGGCAAGCGGTATTCCCGAACTCAGAAAGACTACCCGTGATGAACCTGATTACGATAAACTCATGAAGTACCGTATCAATATTCTCAAAGAACACGGTCTCGGACTGAAAGAAATTCAGGAGACTATCGCTAAGATTGACCCTATGCCTGATGCGAAGGAATTTCTCGACGAACTCCGTTCAATCTGCCAGACTATCATCATCAGTGATACTTTCACTCAGTTTGCCGCTCCTCTTATGGCAAAACTCGGTCAGCCCACTATCTTCTGCAATACCCTTGAAGTCGCTGAAAACGGCGAAATCACAGGTTTCAGGATGAGATGTGAGAAGTCAAAGCTTACTACTGTAAAGGCACTCCAGTCAATCGGCTATGAGACTATCGCAAGCGGTGACAGTTTCAACGATTTGGGTATGATACAGGCAAGCAAGGCTGGTTTCCTGTTCAGGACTACCGAGCAGATTAAGGCTGACTATCCGCAGTACCCCGCTTTCGAGACTTATGACGAACTTCTCGGCGCAATAAAAAATGCTATAAAGGACTGATTATATGAAAGTACTTATGATTAACGGCAGTCCGCATACAAATGGCAATACTTACACTGCACTTCACGAAATGGAGCAGATTTTTCAGAGTGAGGGTATTGAAACGGAAATCGTCTGCGTAGGCAATAAGGCAATACGTGGCTGTATTGCGTGCGGTACGTGCGGAAATAACGGAAAATGCGTGTTTGACGACGAAGTGAACGCAGTTGCTCCGAAGTTTGAACAGGCAGACGGTTTAGTAATCGGAAGTCCTGTTTACTATGCTTCTGCAAACGGAACACTTGTTTCATTCCTCGACCGCCTTTTCTATAGTACATCTTTTAACAAGACTATGAAAGTAGGTGCTGCTGTCGCAGTCGCAAGACGTGGCGGACTTACTTCAACATTCGACGAACTTAACAAGTATTTCGCTATATGCGGTATGCCTGTTGCAAGCGGTCAGTATTGGAACGGCATTCACGGACGTACTCAGGGTGAAGCGGAGCAGGACGCTGAGGGTTTACAGCAGATGCGTACTCTTGCAAGAAATATGGCGTTCCTGATGAAGTCAATCGCTTTGGGAAAAGAAAAATACGGACTTCCCGAAAAAGAAGATTTCTGTATGACAAATTTCATAAGATAAAATAATTAGATAAACCGCACAGGAAAATCCCGTGCGGTTTTTATCATGTTCTATTTATTTTTGTTGATATAATCAATATATTCGTTTCCCCATTGCTCTAAAACAACAAGAACCTTTTTGAATTTTTCGCCTATTTCGCTCAGTGAATATTCTACCTTTGGCGGAATCTGATTATATTCCGTCCGTATAATAAGACCATCATTTTCCAGTGATTTAAGCTGTCTGGACAGCGTTGTATGTGTCATTTCGGTCGGCATTTTTCTTTGCAGTTCATTAAATCTGACCGGTCCGTCAGACAATAAATACATAATGTACATCGACCATTTCCCTGTAAGAACTCTCTGTGATGTGACATACGGACAACGTCCGAATAATTCTTTTCTTTCTGCCATAGTTTCCTCCCTGATACCAGTATCGTAAAATATCGTACTTGACTTTTTATTCCTGCTATATTATAATAACATTACAGACAGAAAATGTCA
This sequence comes from uncultured Alistipes sp., assembly GCA_964460175.1. Classification (GTDB taxonomy): domain Bacteria; phylum Bacillota; class Clostridia; order Oscillospirales; family Ruminococcaceae; genus Ruminococcus. Next base: position 126,125 of record CAYWPN010000004.1, read on the forward strand.
AGTATAAAATTCGGAAAAGGAGTTTTTATCATGAAAAGAGTGCTGGAATATCTCAAATCCTGCGGAACTTTTTACCTTGCCACTGTTGACGGCGAACAGCCTCATGTGCGTCCTTTCGGTGCGGTTGCTGAGTATGAGGGCAAGCTGTATGTGGTTACAAACAACAAAAAGGAAGTTTACAGACAACTTCTGAAAAATCCCAGAACTGAAATCTGTGCTATGCACAAAGGAACATGGATACGTATTGCCGGAGAACTTGCAGAAGATACCCGTCGTGAAGCACGTGCTGCAATGTTTGAGGCAAACGAAAAAACTCTCAGCAGTATGTACAACATTGACGACAACCTTATGACAGTATTTAAATTCACCCACGCTGTTGCCACTATCTGTTCCTTCACAAGCGAACCAGAAGTAATTGAATTTTAGTTAATGTAAAAATCACCCTCGTTTCCTTAAACGAGGGAGTTTTTTTATATGAGACCCATTTCGTCCTTTTTCTCAAGTATTCTGAGAACGCTTTCATTGATACGTTCTTCGGAAATTCTGCCGTTTTCGACAGCCTGTTCAACTCCTGCAACGGCTTCCGTGAGACTGTACGGCATAAGAACCATGTCAATTCCTGCTTCAATTGCAAGGACTGCCGCTTCTCCGCTTGTGTAGACGTTTGAAATAGCACCCATAGCGTGACTATCCGTTACTGCAATACCGTTAAAACCGAGTTCATTTCTGAGCCAGTCCGTCACAACGACATGGGACAAGTCGCCGGGGAGATTATCGCCCGAAGCAGATGTAATCTGATGACCGACCATAACGAAATCCGTGCCTGCCTCTATACCACCTCTGAATGCAGGAAATTCCGTTGACTGCAACTGTTCATACGTTCTTTCAATCCATACAGAACCATAGTGAGTATTGTTGTTTCCTGCGCCAAGTCCCGGAAAATGTTTGAGTGTACTGCAAATTCCCTGCGACTGCAAGCCGTCCACTACAGCCCCCGACATATCTGCTACAATCTGTGGGTCTGTGCTGAATATGCGTGAACCGAGTTCATTGTAAGGGCTGATATTTACGTCGGCAACGGGAGCGAAATCGAGATTGAAGCCGTATTCCGCAAGATAACTGCCGATAGTTTCTCCGGCTGAAAAAGCTGCGTCCCAGTCATTGAGTTCACCATAATAATTCATATTGTAAACGGCTGGTGTACCTAACTGCGCCTGCACTCTTGTAACAGTACCGCCCTCTTCGTCGGTGGCTATGAATGCGCCTGTACCTGCGTACATTGCATCGTACTGCATATCAGCTGTAAGTGCGGCAGTCTGCTCGGAATTTTCTATGTTTTTCGCAAACAGAATAAATCCGCCGACGGGATATTGTGCATAGCCTCCGTGAAAAGCACAGTCGACATAAGTTGTAGTATCATAGCCGTTAATCGCCTCAGGAATGACAATGAACATCTGGCATATTTTTTCGTGCAAAGTCATTTCTCCGAGATGTTTTTCTGCTTTCGTCATGACGTGATTTGCGGGAACTGTTGCAGGCTGTGTCTGCTGAACAAAAGGCACATCGGGAATATGAACTGTTACAGTTTCAGTTTCCTGTGCGTAATTGTAATTTGGTATTTCGACGACTGTCGTATTACAGACTGTAGTTGTTTCAGCAGGAACATAATTTTCTGTGGTGATTTCTGTAGTTATTTCAGTCGTCAGAGCCGGAGTTTCAGTCGGAATTTCAGTTGCTGTTCCGGAAGTTTCTGCTGTTGCAGGTTGTTCAGATACGGATATATTTTCAATATTTTCAACAACTCCGCAGCCGCTCAGAAGTATCACTGTGAGTGCTGCCGCAATAAATTTTTTCATTTTCTTTTCCCCGATTTCTTATTTCTTTTAATCTGTCTTCTTATAAATCCGAATGTGTAATCTTCGCCCTTTTCCGCAAGCATACGGAGCAGAAATTCAAGTCTGTATGACGTGACTTTCTCTATATTGCGCCTCTGCTTTGCTTTCAGGAAGTATTCAAGCGGACAGCGGTCGTTGTAATCATTTTTCTTGTATATTTTTGATGCGGCAACACGGTCGCAGAACATCTCAAAAATATATTCGTCGGGCATTCTTACAGGGTCGAGAGTACCTGTTTTTATGCTGTAATCCGTCCAGTACTCAAAATGATGCTTGTTTCTGCCCTTGTGGTGTATCCACGCCATAGAATAGCCGTTTACCTCACGTTCACGCTCATTCGGACTTCTGTTTCCCTGAAAGTAGATAACTCCCGGAATAAATTCAGAGGGAGAATATTTTGATAAGTCATGAAACAGTCCACGCTTTATAATTCCTGCCCTGAAACAATGGAGCATGACAAGATGTCTGTGGGCGGTTATTGTTTTCAGGTGACCGAAAAAATTCTTAATCATGGCTGTCTCCTTAAATCAAGAACACTTTCTTTTTCGATAAGTTTTCCGCTTATAATACATCTTCCTGCACTGTAATTATTGTCCGTCAGTTTTTTTTCAATGACTTCCACAGCAGTTTCCGCCATTTTATTTATGTCAACTTCCACAGTTGTTATTGCAGGAATACAGATATTTGAAACAGTGTAATTATCATATCCGACAACGGAAATATCTTCGGGAACACGCACTTCTTTTGTGCGGAGTGCCGATATTACACGGAAGGCAGTTTCGTCACTGTTGCAGACAAATGCAGTCGGCATCTTTTCAGGAAAGTCAGGACGTTCAAAAAGCGTGCCTGTATCGTCCCTGTCATCAAGCAGCCATTCATTGCGGTAAGTCAGATTATTTTCCATGAGGCATTTTATGTAACCGAGAAATCTGTCGTTTATACTGCTTGTGACATTGAGATTTCCGATAAAACCAATATCTGTGTGACCCCTTTCGACAAGATAATCCGTGATAATATATCCGCCGTTGAAACTGTCGGAATTTATACTGTCCGCATTGAAACGGCTGTCATAGAAATCGACAAAAAGAAGAGGAATATCAGTCTTTGTAAGTTCCGCAATATAACTGCGCTTTAGTTGTCCTATGACAATAATTCCATCAAGTCTGTGTTCTGTGACTGTTTTCGGCAGAACTGCTTTCCTTTCATTCTCTCTTGTGATGCACTCATACACAGTAAGGATATTTGCTGACGAAAGTCTGTTTGATATTCCTGCCGTGAGTTCCCAATAGAACGTGCCTTTAGCACCCACAAAACGTTCAGAACTCAGAATGCCGACGCTTTTTCCCTGAGTATCGGGCTTTTTCGGTGCATTGTTATGGGAAGGTACATAGCCCATTTCCTTTGCAGTACTGCATATAAGAGTGCGCATTCTGTCGCTTACTCCGTCACGTCCTGCGAGAGCATTGGAGACGGTAACAACGCTTACTCCGAGCCTGTCTGCAATGTCAATCATTTTTACTCCGTTTTTCATATATCCTCCTTAAATAAAGATTAACACTTAATTAAATTATAACATACAGCGTTTATTTTTGCAATAGTTTTTTTGATATAACTTGACAGTAATGAAATAAAAAATCTCCCTGAATAAATCAGGGAGATTTTAATTCTGTTATGCTCTGTCAGTGGGAAGATAAGGATAAATTTCCCTGTAATTGTCTCTTGTGTCCTTGTCTGTTGGATTTGCCGGAATAAGTCCGGTCATATCACCCCATGATGCAGACGGGCAGACGTATTCAAGTTCCTGACCGTCAGGTTCGGGTACAGGAATTTTTTTATTTTTTTCCATAAAATCAACTCCTTTATATTTATTATTAACGTATAGTGCAATAATATTCAGCAGAAAATTTTCAGAATTTTACCAGATATTTAAGATTATTTTAAGAAAAGCAGTATATAATCATAACCATAGTAAAGAACACGAGACTTTAAGATAAAATTACTTTTAAGGAGATTTGATTATCATGAAAAAATTCAACAAAAAGCTTGCCGTAGGTTTTTCGGCTGCTGTACTCACAGCACTTTCACTCACGGCTGTTTCTGCTTATGCAGACGATGTACTGTATGGCGATGCTAACTGCGACGGTTCAGTCGACCTTGCTGACGCAACTGCTATCATTCAGCATATCGGCAACGAAGATAAGTACGGACTTTCCGAAGAGGGAAGAAATAATGCTGATGTCTACAACAGAGGCGATGGTGTAACAGGTATGGACGCTATTGCAATCCAGAAACTTGAAGCAAAACTCATCAGCAGTCTTCCGGAATCATGGAAGGACGGCGGTGAGGATAATCCTGAGACTTCCGGAACGAAAATTCACCTCAACGGCACATCTGCTACAGTTGAGGGCGACTATGCAGAAGTAAACGGCGGAGTTATCACAATCACTCACTCGGGCGCATTTTATGTTGACGGCACACTCACGGACGGACAGATTAATGTAAATATCGCAGACGAGGTTGCAGACGCTGAAACAGTAAAAATATTCCTCAACGGCGTTAACATCACAGGCAAGTCCGCTCCTGCAATTCTCATAACGAATGCAGAGAATACATCTATCAATCTCGTTGACGGTACAGAGAATTTCATTGCAGACGGCGATACTGCTTATACTGGCGATTATCTCGGCTGTGCAGTAATTGAGGCTAAGGACGACCTTACAATCAAGGGTGGTGAACTCGGAACAGGTACTCTCAACATTACCGCAAATACTCAGGACGCTGTTGTCTGCAATAATGATATTAAGGTAACAGGCGGTACAACAACAATCACAACGCTCAACGCTACTGACAAGACAAATGCAATAAACGGTAAAACTTCCGTTACAGTCAAGGACGGCACACTTGTTATTGACGCAGAGGGCGACGGTCTCAAGTCAAGCAAGGGCAGTGTTGCTGTTGAGGGCGGTACACTCAATATCAAGGCTGGCAATGATGCAGTACAGGCTGAAACTACTATCGATATTTCAGGCGGTACTGTAATTGCAGGCGGTGACAGAGGTCTCACAAGTGTTACAGGTACTAATATTACAGGCGGTACTGTTATCGCAACAGCTACAGACAATCAGACGGATACAGCACTCATGAGCGGTACAACTCAGGGTACAATGCTCCTGAACTGTGTTGCATCGGGCGAGACTGACGGCTGCTGGAAAAAGGCTAATGCACTTACAGCCGGCAGTATTGATGTAACAAAGTGGCAGAAGAAATACGCTTATGTACTCCTCAGCGACGCTTCAATCAAGGCTGACGGTACATACAAGCTTACAAACGTTTCAACTTCCTCAAACGCTACAACAGGCGGTTCTGCTGATTTCAAGATGACAGGTGCTGTGACAGTATTCGACAGCGTAAATCCGGCAGGAGACGGCACAACAACTCCTGATACTCCTGTTACTTCGGGTACATATACAATCACACTCAACGGTACATCTATCGAATCAAGTGCACCGTCGGACGTTGCAACAATCGAAAACGGCGTACTCACTATAAAGAAAGAGGGCAGTTATTCAGTAACAGGCGAGGCTAAGGACGTTCAGATTGTTGTCGATGTTGACAAGACAGCTTATCCGGACAGTGTTGTTGAACTCAATCTTGAGGGTGCGAATATCTCTAACAGCACAACTGCACCAGTCTATGTTGCGAATATCGGCGACGAAGTACAGATTATCGCAAAGGCTGGAACAGTAAACACTATCTCTGACGGCACTTCACACACTCAGACTTACACAGACAGCGACGGCAATACAAATACTGTTGAGGGTGCGGTTTTCGCAAGAGACGATATAAAATTCAAGGGTTCAGGTACTCTCACAATAAACGGCAATACAGATGACGCTGTTGTCTGCAAGAACGACATAAAAATCTATAACGGCAATATCACTGTAAATGCTGTTGACGATGGTATCAGGGGCAAGGACAGCGTTACAATCGGCAACGATACTGCTACAGATTACGCTGACCTTAAACTTACTGTTAAAACTCAGCAGGGCGACGGTATAAAGTCCACAGCAACCGATACAGATACAACAAAGCAGTACGGAATTGTTACGATAAACGGCGGTACTGTTGATATTACTTCCTATGCTGACGGTATTCAGGGCGAACAGGACGTTGTAATCAACGGCGGTGATATTAATATCTACACTTATGAGGGTTCAGGCTTTGCGGGTACAGCAGGAGGCTCAACAGGCGGTTTCGGAGGCGGTTTCGGCGGTGGAATGCAGGAAGGCAACTCAGGTAAAACCGATATATCCGCAAAAGGTATCAAGGCTGTAGGTCTTTATGACGAAGCAGGTACAACGTGGCAGAGCGGAGGAAATATCACTGTAAACGGCGGTTCAGTCACTGTTGACTCTTCCGATGATTCACTCCACTGCGGAGGACAGATGAATATCAACGGCGGTGTATTCAGACTTGCTACTGCTGACGACGCTATGCACTCCGACCACGATTTAATTCTCGGAAATGACGGCGGAGCTTACAGCGATTTTGAAGTATATGTTACAAAGTGCTATGAGGGTATCGAGGGCGGAAATATCTACCAGAAAAGCGGTACAGTCGTAGTAAAGTCGGGCGATGACGGCTACAATGCTGCCGGCGGTGCTGACGGTTCAGGCTCAGGAAACAATATGGGCTGGGGTCAAGGCGGTTTCGGCGGCGGTATGGGCGGAGGAAACAACGTCCTTGAAATTTCAGGCGGTATCGCTATTGTACAGTCCGCAAGCGGAGACCATGATGCTTTCGATTCAAACGGCAGTATCAACATTTCAGGCGGCAGAGTAATCGCAAACGGTCAGGAACCTGTTGACTGCGACGGTACAAAGAATACTTCGGGCGGTACTGTTGCAGAAATTTCTTCACAGGGTACAGGTTCGGTTCAGGCAGGTACACAGTTCACGATTGCTGACGAATCAGGCAATGTAATTGTATCATTCACGACTATGCAGGCTATGGGTTCGCCGTCACTCAATAATTCAAGCCTCAAATGCTACACAGGCGGTACAATCTCAGGCGGTACAGACCTCATTACTTCCGATGATGCAATGAAAGTATACGCAGACGGCACTATCTCAGGCGGTACAGAAGTCAGCGCAGGAAGTTCCTCAGGCGGCAATAATAACAGACCTTGGTAATTTTATAAAAATCCCTCTCAAACAGATAAAAAAGTTCCCTGTAAAAAATTACAGGGAACTTTTTATTAGTTAATATAATCAATCATTGCCTGCATACCTTTACGACTTAAAAAGTCATTGCAGTTTTCATACCTTTCCTTTATATAGTCGGAATTTTCAAAGTATTCAAAGATATTCTCGTACATAGGATAAAAAGCAGAATTTTCGTCTGAAAATCCTATTGGTATTTCCCAGCGTCCTGCTGTACCGTCGTCAAATCCTATAAGCACAGTATCACCCCAGTTGTTCATTGTGTCGGGGATAACAAAAAAGCTGTCTGTTTTATGGACTGCAATACCATAAAAAGTTATACTGTTCTGTGTAAGCCAGCGGACGATATTCATAAATTCACCTGTGCTTACATCTGCCGGAACAGGAATAACCGTAAAATCCTCCACTTTGTTTACTTCTTTAAGTTTCGGATTGTCAACTGCAAGTTCAGCAAATTCCTCAAGCAGTTTTTCAGCGTAACCGCTTTTGCAGTTTCTGCTGAAAATAAATCTTCTGTATTCCTTTGTACTGTAAAATTTTCCCATAAATATTCTCCTTTTGTTATTTCAATAAACTTTACGGCAGTTTTTCAAATCCTCACATTCATTTTCTGATATGAATATTTCCGCCGAAAGTGACAAATCATTTCCGCATATATGATTACTTTTTATGTAATCAATAACTATGGGATAGAATTTTTCTGCATTCTCTGTACTAAGCCATATACCCATTTCATGAAAATCCGATAAATAATCAAAACCATTATCAGTTATTTTCTGTCTGCTGTAGGTTTCAAGTTTTTCAGAAAGTTCATAAGGTATGTCAGTAACAGGATTTTCAAGTTTACGGCTGTCAAGTTTTATAATTATCGTCTGCATATATACCGCCTTTATGTCATAGCAAGTCTTTTTCTCACTGTCTTATTTTTAACAGGATATAGAATTTCCGACGGAAGTTCTTTTGTATTCAGTTTTCCTTTCTTACGCTGTTCATTCCATTTGCGGACTAATGGTGTCATATCTTCAATGCGGAATATAGCATTATCAAGGAAATCCCTCAGTGTATCGCCTTTTAGTCCTATCTGTATCGCCGCACGGTTCATTGCATTGCCGTTCACGTTTCTGTCATTGTCCCATTGGCAGTAGACAGCAGTTTCACTGAAAGCCTTTTCCCACTGATTACCGTCAAAAAGCACGGAATCGGGTGAAGTGAGGACAGCTTTTTCAAGTAAACTGTTAAACTTGTCCTGATATATGTCAAGTGCAAGAATATACTCCTGATTTTTCTTTGTACCCCAGTTTGAACGGTACATCAGCCACAGAAACGACGGCTTTATCCATGTCATACGGTTCAGATTGAAATTTTCCCCGAATGTCTGTAAAGCAAGTGCCTCTTCTGCAATGGTGCGGTTGTAAGCCTGATAAACTCTTATGCACTTCTTGTCGTATTTCGCAAATACTTCCTTTATGTATTCCAATAAAATCACCTCTTTCTATACATCACCGCATTATCTTCAATTTCGCTTACAGCAATAAACCAGTCGAATTTTGATGATACTATATAGCAGTCCGTAATACCGCAGTCCGTTTCAATAAGAACATCGAAAATCTCATTGACATAGCCCTCATATACCCAGCCCTCTGCAACTATCAGGTACATTTTTTCGGTGATATGCGATATTTCCGCCCTTACTGTCTCCATGTACTCAACCCAGTTGTCAGTCCTGAAAAAGCAGTCAATATAATGGATTTCAAGATTATCACGCAGGTGCATATATGTAAAATCCAGATGTATACGGGAGGGAGTGAAGTTTTTATAGTCGGCGAAATTATAGTAAAATTTTCTGATTATATCCTGATATCTGAATTTCGAGAACTCATGAAAGCGTGTTCTGTCGATATTCTTTTCCTTTATTATTTCCTCAATCTCGTCCCTTACATAACAGCGATGAGGTTTGTGACGTGCCTTTTCAAACCATACTGTATTTTCCCAGCCGTCCATTTTATTCACCTCCTAAAAAACTTATGTTCTTTTCAAATTATATCATAATAAGAATATCATGTCAATATTTTCAGGAATTTTTTTCAAAGGACTTGAAAAATGAATAATACTATGATATAATAAGATGTAAGTGTGCTTTGGCACAAATTTTAATCTATGAAAAGAGGAATTTATAATGCCTGCAAATATTGTTGTCGGAACTCAGTGGGGAGACGAAGGAAAAGGTAAAATTATTGACATAATCTCTTCCCGTGCTGATGTTGTTGTTCGTTCACAGGGCGGTAATAATGCCGGTCATACTGTTGTAAACGACGGAGAAGTGTACAAACTTCACCTCATTCCGTCGGGTATTCTCTATAAGAATACACTCTGCCTTATCGGTGCTGGAGTTGTTCTTGACCCGAAAGATTTCATAGGAGAACTTGACAGTCTCGAAGCAAGAGGAATATCAACAAAAAATCTCAAAATTGACCCCCGTGCGCACGTTGTTATGCCGTGGCATATTGCTCTTGACGGTCTTTCGGAGACTTTCAGAGGCGGTAAGGACATCGGTACTACAAAACGTGGCATTGGTCCTACATATATGGACAAGTACGAAAGATGCGGTATCAGAGTATACGATTTGGTTCACCCAGAAGTGCTTGCAGAGAAAATCCAGTCTACAGGAAAACTGAAAAACAAAATCATCACAGAAGTTTACGGCGGTGAAGCTTTCGACCTTGATAAAGTTACTGCTGAATATACAGAATACGGAAAAAGACTTGCTCCGTATGTTGACGATGTTTCCGTACTCACTTTCGAGGCTGACAAGGCAGGAAAAACTATCATGTTTGAGGGCGCACAGGCTACTCTCCTTGATATTGACTTCGGTACATATCCCTATGTTACATCGTCCCACCCGCTTTCAGCAGGCGTATGTGTAGGTACAGGCGTTGGTCCTAAGATGATTACAAATATCATCGGTGTTGCAAAGGCTTACACAACAAGAGTAGGCAAAGGACCTTTCCCGACTGAACTCAATGACGAAATCGGTGATAAAATCAGAAAGGTCGGCGGTGAATTCGGTACTACCACAGGCAGACCGAGACGTACAGGCTGGTTTGACGCTGTAATCGTCCGCCATTCCGTAAGAGTAAACGGACTTGACAGTCTTGCTATAAACAAACTCGATACTCTCGCAAATATCGGCACTCTCAAAATCTGCGTTGCATACAAAAAGCCCGACGGCACTGTCACAGAAAATTTCCCTGCAACGCTTGAGGAACTTGAAGGCTGTACTCCTGTATACGAGGAATTTGACGGCTTTACTGAGGATATTTCAAAATGCACAAGCTTTGATGAACTTCCTGAAAACTGCCGTAAGTATATTGCAAGACTTGAAGAACTCGTCGGCTGTCATGTAAGTATGGTCGGCATTGGTCCTGACCGCTCACAAATTCTTGAAAGATAATTCTTTTAACTTTTGGAGGAGTTTTATGAAATTAACAAAAAGAATTTTGTCTGCTTTTATCGCACTCACTCTTACAGCAGGTGTTTCACTTCCTGCTGTGAGTGCTTACGATATATCAGAGACTGTCAGCGTATCTGAAAAAAGTACGGATATTGACATGGAGGCATATGCTGCCGAATACAGAACTCACCTTGTAAACAGAGAAACCAGTTTCAGTATATCTGTTCCTAAGGAGTTTATGCAGGATACGGATAATGTTTTTAAGATGATTTCCCTTGCCGTGAAAGATACCCCTGAAAGTTCCGCTGTTGAGGGAGACTACCTTGCATGGGTGCTTAGTTATTCCAATTTTAGTTTTAAGTACAGTTCGGGACAGTATTCTCTTATAACAACAATGGAGTATCACACAACGGCGGAGCAGGAAGCTGAACTTGATAAGAAAGTCGCTGAAATTCTTGATGAACTTAATGTATATTCTGCCAGCGATTATGAGAAAATCAAGGCTGTTCATGATTATGTAATCGGAAATGTTGATTATTACCTGTCTGGTGATATGATTTATCATACCGCTTACAGTGCAGGAATTGACGGCAAGGCTGTCTGTCAGGGTTATTCTCTTCTCATGTACCGTCTGCTTTCGGAACTCGGTATAAATGTAAGGTGCATTCCAGGTACGGCAGGCGGAGGCGGTCATATGTGGAATCTCGTTGAACTCTACGGAAAATACTACTATATCGACGCTACTTTTGACGACGGTATGATTGATAAATATGCGTACTTTCTTAAAGGTTCAGAGGATTTCGATTCCTATGACAAAGATGACGACCCCCATGTATTTGAAACGGACGGCTATACGTCATCATACTATGCTGACTACACAGACGGCGATTTCCTTGCACGTTTTGACATTTCACCAACTGCGTTCGACCCGTCCGCACCTGTTGTGACTGCTCAACCTGTTACAACAGTAAAGACCACATCAACCGTACCTGTTACCACAACTGCTGTGACTGTTGTAGTTCCGGAATACAGTTTCGGCGATATGGACGGCGACGGTATGATTACAGCAAAAGACGCTTCTTATGTTCTCATGGCTTACGGTGCGGCTGCTACAAAACAGGACGACGGACTGACAGACGGACAGAAAGTATCGGCTGATGTCAACAAGGACGGCAAAATCGATGCTTCTGACGCTTCAATAATGCTTTCTTACTACGCTTATACGTCTACTACAGCCGATGTTACAGAAACTTTTGAAGAATGGATTGCTTTACAGGAATAATAAATGTAATTTTTTAACTGAAAGAGGGTGAAATAATGGACGAGAATAATTTCGGGCTTGATGAGCTTGACTACACTGCTCCAACACAGAAAAAGGGCGCACCGACAGAAGTTTCTGCTCCTGTTCTTGATGATTTCGGTTATGATGAGCCGATGACAGCAAAAAAAGGTGCGCCGACTGACGTTTCCGCACCTGTGCTTGATGATATGGACTACTATACTCCGCCACAGCAGAAAAAGGGTGCGCCGACAGGTGTTTCTGCTCCCGTACTCGACGATATGGGCGACTATACTCCGCCGGTTTCACAGAAAAAAGGTGCGCCGACTGGTGTTTCTGCTCCTGTTCTCGATGATAACAGTGAACCGTATCAGGCGGACGAACCTGATGTGCTTATAATGACGGACGAGGAAATAATTGAGACTTTTTCTCCTGAACAGCTTGAAACTTATAATAATCTGCCTGACGCAAACAAGCAGAAAGTTCTTGATTTGATGCGTAAACAGTTCGGTGCGGTTGCTCCGCCTGAACCGTCTGCCGAAGTATCTGCGCCTGTTCTTGATGAGGATAATTATACGCCTCCGCCTAAAGAAGAGAAAAAAGAACCTGTTCCCGACACACCGGTTTCCGCACCTGTTCTCGACGATGCTCCCGAACCGCCGAAATATAAGCCGAAATTTGTTGACGAGGATTTGGAGAGGGCAAAGCGTGAGGGCGCAAAACAGGCTGTATCGTCTCAGCTTGTATCTGACCAGAAAGACTCAAAAGAAAGTCTCCGCATGATGCTTGAGCTTAAAGAGGAACGTAGACGTGAAGAGGCGAAAAAAGGTTTCAGGTGGGTTATTATGCTTGCTGTTATCGGAATTGTCGGCGCAGCTGCATTCTATCTGCTGTATACAGGCGCACTCGGACTTGATTACAAGGACGGTATTGACGGAATTGCAGGAATTATCAAGGATTCCGCATTGTACATAACAATCGCTATGGGCGCAACTTCTCTTGCTATGGTTTCGGGTATCGGATTTTTCAAGTCACTTGCATCGTTTGCATATCTTGTATCGGGAATTATACAGATTTTCCCAGGGTCGATAATGATTGTACAGCATGAGGGAAGTCTCGGGCTTGCTATTGCACTGTACGCTGTTTCTATAATCTGCACTATTGCAGTTTTTGCAGGACTTTCAGCAGTTGAGTCTGTAAGTCTTTACTTCAAACGCAAGGAATTATGATTTTTTTAAAAAATCCTTGACATTTACACGATTATAATTTATAATATTGTTAGCGGTTATCCGCAGACATGAAAAGGAGGATTATATCATGGGAATATTTCAGAGAATAGGCGATATTGCCAAATCAAACATCAACGACCTGCTCGACAGAGCCGAAGACCCCGAGAAAATGGTAAAGCAGATTATCATTGATATGCAGAAGGAACTCAATGTTGCTACTCAGAATCTCGGCAAGGCTAAGGCAAGCGAAATGACTTCAAAGAGACAGCTTGACAATGCAAAGAAAATCTCGCAGGACTGGGAAAACAAGGCTAAGGCTGCACTTTCACAGGGCAATCAGGAACTCGCAAGAGAAGCCCTCTCAAGAAAAGTAAAGGCTGACGAAAATGTTGCAAGTTATCAGTCAATGTATGACTCAATCTCTGCACAGACAGCTGAAATTGACAGTCAGGTAAGCGCACTGAGAGCCAAACTCGAAGAGGCTAAATCAAAGCAGGCTATGCTTATTGCACGTTCACAGATGGCTGATACAAAGAAGAGTATTGCAAAATCTCAGGGAAGTTTCGACGGTTCAAGTGCATTGGAGAAATTCAGCCGTATGGAAGACAAGGTTATGCGCAAGGAGGCTGAGGCTGACGCTTACAGTGAAATAGCAACGGGCGGAAGTGCTGAAAATGACCTCAATGCATCTTTTGCTGAAATCGAGAAAAATGCCAAAGTTGAAGAGGAACTTGCTAAACTCATGGCAAGCATGAACGGCGAAAATTAATTGACTGAACTAATCAGAGGACATTTCTATGAATGAGAAAAAAAATGAAATAAATCCGAAAAAGGTTCTTAGTATGCTTATCCCGATTGTAGGCGCAATTTTTATTGCTTGTGTTTCTATTCTTTACATTCTCTACAAAAGCTGGAGTAACAAGGCTTACTTTGAGCGCTGGAAAGATTATGAGGACTGCGGAGAAGGACTTTAAGGATTGAAAATGAAGAAGCCGGCAGGATTTTGATTTTGCCGGCTTTTTTATTTGGTAAATTAAAATACAGGAGTGTTTTTATGGAAAATGCAGTTATTGAAGTGAAAAACCTGACAAAGCAATTCATGAAACAGAAAGCCGTTGACGACGTGTCATTCAGAATAAATCAGGGTATGATTTGCGGTCTTATCGGACAGAACGGCGCAGGTAAGACAACAATAATGAAAATGCTTGGCGGTCTGATACTTCCCACAAGCGGTGAAATCAGGATTTTCGGCGGAAGTTCAGAAAAAGAACTCGCAAAGGCAAGAAGCCGTATGAGTTTTATTATAGAAACTCCATACGCTAAGGCTGATATGAATGCAAGGGAAAATCTTATAAAGCAGTGCTTTCAGAAAGGCGTGGACGACAAAAAGCGTGTTGACGAAGTGCTTGAAATTGTTGGTCTTGCTGATACAGGCAAAAAGAAAGCAAGGAATTTTTCTCTTGGTATGCGGCAGCGTCTCGGTATTGCCGGAGCATTGCTTACAAATCCTGAAATTATGGTGCTTGATGAGCCTATAAATGGTCTTGACCCCGAAGGTATTGTTGAAATACGTGAACTTCTGCTGAAACTGAACAGGGAAAATAATATAACTATTCTGATTTCGTCGCATATTCTTGCAGAACTCTCGCAGATGTGTACGGATTATCTTTTCATACATCATGGTAAAATAAAGAAGTTTGTTTCTTCACAGGAATTCCATAGACTGAGCCGTGAAAATTATATCATTCACACGGACAATGACGGACTTGCGGAAAAAGTACTGCGTGGGAAAATGGGCATCTCCGGAATTGAAATTCAGGAGGACGGCAGTATCTGTCTGCATGAACGCACCGACGAAATACGTCTTATTTCCCGTACTCTCTACGAAAACGATGTTATTCCGCTTGTGATGTATCCACAGGAAGCAAATCTTGAGCAGTTTTATCTTAGTATGGTAGGTGAGCAGAATGCGTAATATTATCAAATCGCAGTTTTTCGGCTTCAGCCGTGATATGTGTACATACGTCGCTCTTGCAATAGCTACTATTATTACTGTCGTCAGTGCAGTAGACAGTCTTGAAATGTTCGGCGGAACATACACAGGAAGTATGGAATTTATGGCAATGGGTGGAGCCGCAGGTATGGTATCGGTCATGATTATATGTATGTTTGCAACCCGTCTCTGCGGCTGGGATTTCAATGACAAGACTATAAACTATGAAGTTATGTACGGTCACAGCCGTTCAGAAGTATGTTTTGCAAGAATTATTTCCGCTGTTTTGTTCAGTTCTGTTATAGGATTTATCATTCCGATGTTCCCCGTGCTTATATTCACCATAGCAAACGGCTGGGGTTACGCCATACCCGTCGGACAAGCTGTTCTGCGCAGTTTCATATGTCTGCTTGTGCTGATAAGGTTTTCTTCTGTCTGCGTGCTTCTTACGTTCATGACAAAAAACAGCTGGGCGGCGTTCTTAACAAGTTTTCTGCTGTATGACGGCGAAAATATGCTTTATATGTTTTGGGATTTCAAACCATATCTCACGTCTGCAACAGCTGCTATGGAGGTGCTTTCATTTGAAAATCAGTCATATGGATTTGTTGACGGTGAGGATATTATTATCTTCAAGGACGTTCTCAGCGGTGAGTTTATTGCAGGCTCGGTTATAGTTTCCGCCATCGTCATTGCACTTGCTCTGTTCGGCAGTTATAAGATATTCTGTAAATGTGACATGAAGTGAAAGGAATGGTATATCTTGAAAAATGTTCTTATTGCACAGTTAAAACAGCTCGGCAGGGGCAAGTTGAAATATATGGTTTTTGTTCTTGTTCTGCTGATTATGCTGATTAATGTTGCTATTTTCTATTTGGACAGGGAAAACTCTCAGTTTGAGGTGTCGACCTGTTATTTTATTCAGGGAAATCTTTTTACTTTCTATACTATAATGCATATCTTTATTTCAATTACTATTTCCGATATATGTGCAGGGGATTTTTCCGACAAAACTTTTTACTATGAAGTAATGAGCGGACAGACAAGGTTCAATTCATATTTCAGCCGTACAATTATTGCCATAGTGTTTACCCTCATCAGCTGTCTGATATTAATAATATCTCCGCTTGTGCTGTGTACTGTACTGTGTGGCTGGGGAAGTCTGTTTACAGTCGGGGACATTGCGGTGATAATAGCTGTTTCAGCTGTTCCGCTTGTCCGTATTATATGTGAGTATATCTGTCTTGCCTTTATCATAAGAAATACATACGCTGTCATGGCTCTCGGCATGGGCGGATTTATGCTTGCAAATATGACAGAAATGCCGTTTTTTGATAATGCACCCGATGAAATTCTTGGAGTAACTTCGGTTTTGCGCCTGTGTACTTTTAAAGAGTGGTATAATTTTGGACTGAGTGATATTTATAGTCCTGTTGTTGATGCAACAATACCGATAAATGAAATACAGTCTATAATTATATGGTCAGTTGTATTTGCAGCTGCTTCTCTGTTTGTCGGATATTCGTATTTCAAGCGTGACGACCTGAATTAAGGAGAGATAAAATGATTAAGGAAGATATTATATTGATTGTATTTCAGCTTTTCTGCTGTGGACTTCTGTTTCTTCTTGCAGGTATAGCCGAAAAAGTCATAAGCAGTAAATGGCGGTTATGCTATGTTGTACCGTCGCTTGTCTGCATTTTCATGACAATCTACACGGGCTTTGAAAAATCACTCATTGGCGTGTATCTTGGTTCTGCACTTCTTATTGCAGGTCTGCTCCGTCCGACTAAATCTGCACGGAGAATAGCCTGTGCTGTTTCTGTACTGCTAACCCTGTCAGGATTTATTACTGCTGAGGTATACCCCATGTATCGTTCAGTAAACTACCTCGATGACTTTGAAAGCGGTTTTGCACAGATGAAAGAACGCTATATTCTTGCGGAACACAAGGGTATTGACTGGGACGCACTCTATGAGAAATACATACCATGTTTTGAAGAGGCAGATTTATTTCATGATGAGGAACTTAATCTGCTTGCATGGGAAAAATTCTGTGCGGAATTTCATGACGGTCATACAAGTTTTATTCCCACAGAAGAGGAACTCATTGATAAAGTTATGAAAGAACACTGCGGAAAAGATTATGGTCTTGTACTTCTCAGCTATACGGACGGCAGAACTGTTGCGGTGAATGTTGACGAGAGTCTGAATGAAACCGGCATACATAATGGTACTGTTGTTACGTCGTGGAATGGTATGTCACCCGAAGAGGCGAATAAACTGTCGGAGGGCTATGAAGTCTACACTTATTCCGACAATGATAACGCTTATTTTTATCGTACTATATGGGCGGCAGGTACAGGAGACGGTCAGGCAGAAGTTACTTTTATTGACGACGACGGCAATGAAAAAACGGCTGAACTTACTGTTATCGGCAAATATTACGACAGACTGAATGACACTCTTGATATACTCAATCATGGAATGAACGTCGGCAACATGACATGGAATGAAGTAAATGACACAACAGCCTGTCTCAGAATTAAAATGATGGCATTTGACGCTGTGAGTGACACAAATAATGATTACAGCAGTATGCAGAACGAAATCAGAGAAAAAGTATCTGAACTTAAACAGCAGGGAACAGAAGATGTCATTATTGACATAAGGGATAACGGCGGTGGTTCGGGTAATCTTATTATGGCGATAGCGGAACTCTTTGCCCCTGAAGGTGAACACTACTACTGCAACGACGGCGTATGGAACTCAAATGAACACTGCTATGAAAGAAATGCTGACGGAAGTTTCAGTATTGGCGAAAGACATACTTTCATGGGAGAAAATCTTCTCGGCGATGGTCATATCATATTGCTTGTAAATTCAAACAGTGCAAGTGCATCAGACCATATGACTAAAGTTATGAATGCTATGGATAATGTAACTGTTATGGGTTTTACTGAGCCTTGCGGTTCGGCGCAGGGAGTAAGCCGGATTGAAGTTAATTCAGGTGTTTTAAATATATCAGCTTCCCTTATGCTTGATGAGAACGGCGATGTATTTATAGATTCGGGTGCGGACGGGCAGTCTGGTAATACTCTTGATATACAAGTCCCGTTTGACGAAGAGGCTGTAAAGTCGCTTTATGATGACGGTGAAGATTACCTTATGAAAAAGGCTGAGGAACTTCTTGCAGATAAGTAAAAAAATACCGGCACTTCATGAGTGCCGTTTTTTTATACAAAAAACTTTTTTGTAATCTGTTCTTTGAGAGTTTTGTTTCTGTTGATAAGGAGCAGGATAACACCCACTGCTATAAACGTCATGCACGGATAATACGACCATATAAATCTTACGTGACTGAAAAATGTGCTTGTAATCAGATATTCTATGAGAATGCAGTCTGCGCCTGCAAGTATAAAATCTATGGCGAAAACGAATAAGTATGATGTTTTTGTAAACCGTTTCAGCAGGATTGACGGAAATGTAATCAGCGCAGCTGAAAGAATAAGCGGCATTGCAAACGGAAAAAACCAGTTTCCGCCGAGAGTGAATGAAATATACCAAAGAAAGACAAGCAGTGCGACGAAATCAACGCCGATATACACCAGTGCATCTTTTTTCGGAAAAATAAGCGGAACAAATATCAGACAGTACAGAAAGCATACTGCGCTGAATACAATATCCGCCCATATTATCTGTCCTGAATTGATTTTATAGTCGCATATAAGCGTCATAAAAGTCGGGATAAATATGCAGATTGTCGCAATTATAATCTTATATTTGTTGTTCATTTCTCTCAGCAGGATTGTATGTTCTTCGGGGTAAGGCTGAACAGCGTTTTCGGGAATTTTTATATCGGGGTGATAGACAACAGTCTGACACAATGGGCATTTCTTTTCGCTGTCCTCAAGTTTCACACCGCATTTTACACAATATGCCATTATTTTCACTATCCTTTCTTGTTGCTTTCTACTGAAACGGCTATTCCGAAATTCACAAGATTTGAGAAAAAAATCCGTTCAAGTTCCGTTTCCCTGATATTTCTGATAATATTGATATACAGCTTGTCCTTGTATGAGATCATACCGCAGTTATTTGAACCTGTATACTGTACTCCGAGAGTGAAGTCAAATCTTTTTACGTAATCAGCCATTTCGTCAGGTATAGTTACCGCTCCCAGATTTGACATTGTTATGCTTGTCGTTTTTTCGCCGACCCTCGAAAATGCTATCTTCATACCGATATTTTTTATGAATAACGGCAGAATTTTAAGAAATCTGTTTTTTTCGGTCCGCACGTTTGTTGTTATTTTTGCCCTCATCTGCTTTTCAGTGAGCTGTAACTGCATCTGATGATACACGATTTTAACTATTTCCTCAAAGGAATAATCGCCCATATTTGCCTCTATTCCAGGAGATATGCAGAGAACAAAATTTCTTAAGGTATCGCTTTGAAAATATTTCCGCAGATTTACCGGTACAAGAACTTTCACAGGTTTCTGTTTTCTCTTACTGCGGATTTCCTTGTCCTGTATCTGCTGTATTGAATAAATCATGACGGAAACAAGAAAAACGGTAAGACTTACTTTATATGACTTCGCAGTTTTCAGTGCGTCGTCAAGGTTTACTATTCCTGTAATCACGTTGCGGAAATCGTTTGTTTCCTTCGTGCCTTTTATCTGATAAGCAATATCATCGTCCCTTGGGCTTGCCGTAACGCCGTCGTACCTGAGAAAACTATCTTCCATTTCTGCTTTTGACGGCTTTTCCCTGCGGTCGAATACTCCGTTTTCGTATGGTATTTCAATATTGCTTTTCTGCAAAAGGTATTCAGCGGCAAGACTTTTCAGAAATATCATTCCGCCGTTACCGTCTGTAAGGGAGTGAAAAAATTCGACTGCTATGCGGTTTTGGTAATAAAGCACACGGAATGCGCATTTTCTCAGGTCACGGGGAGTCATTTTACTGCATGGGTACGGTCTTTCGGGAATTACTTCCGGTGCTTCTGTTGCTTCAAGGTAGTACCAGAAAAGTCCCTTGCATAGTTTCATTGCGATTGACGGAAACCGCCTGACTGTGACATTCAGTGCGGATTGCAGGACATCAGGGTCTATTTTTTCGTGCAGAGTGACTGACAGGCGGAAAACATTGCTCCAGTTTTTAGTTTTTACAGCAGGATATAATTTTGCGGAGTTGTCTAATTTCAGCCATAGCGGATTACTGTTTGCCATTTAATAATTCTCCAATAAATTCAGAAATCTTTTTTATATCTTCCTTTGCCTGTTTTGTACCGTAAAGGAGATAGATATGCCACATATCAGGAGCAATATGAAGTTCCGACGAACAGCCGGCATTACATAGTTTCTTGTGCAAATCAGCGGAATCGCTGAGCATTACCTCGTCACCGCCGACAAATATCATCGACGGAGGAAATCCTGTGAAGTCTGCCATAATCGGTGATACAAACGGAGAATTTACATTATCCGTATAACATCTTGCATAGCATTCGAGACGCTTTTTCGTCATGGAGGGGTCAACGTACTTGTTGTCTTCGTATGAAGTACCTGACATGGTTAAGTCAGTCCACGGGGAAACAGCAATAATTCCGCACGGAAGTTCAATGTTTAATTCTTTTAATTTAAGTGCGAGTGCATAGGCAAGTCCTCCGCCCGACGATTCACCGCAGAGAATTATTTCGGAGGGCGCAAAGCCGTCCTCAATGAGTTTATTATAGGCGCACACTGCGTCGTCCAGAGCGCATGGGAACGGATTTTCGGGTGCAAGTCTGTATGCAAGACAACATACTTTAATGCCGTTCTGTGCGGAAAGTATAGTTCCGAAACCTCTGGCGTACTGCAAATCTCCTGAAACATAACCTCCGCCGTGAAGATATAGGATAACGCCTTTGTAATTCAGTTTTTTCGGGATTACGTATTCCGCCTGAATTTTATCGCACTCAACAGGCTTGTACTCCACTTCGTCAATATATTCATGTGCCATAAATCCGCCGATTTTGTCCTGCATAGCACGCTGTACTGTGTGTGATTTTTCGTTTGAGCATACGTCTGAAATTCTGTTTATAGCAGCAATCTGCTTTCTGAGCATTTTTGTAAATAATTCCATAATTTCTCCGTTCAGAATAATTATTTTTACAGGTTATCATTCATGAGTTTTTATAATGTTTTATTCCATGAAAATCAGGTCAAAAAGTCTGTCGGTTATTCCGTATTGTGCAAAGAATTTTTTCATTTCGTCTCGTATTTCAGAATAAGTGATATTATTTGCCTCAAGAATATCCTCATCTAATGCGCAGAGTTTTGTAAAAAGATTGAACCCGATAAGCAGGTCATCTTTTGTTTTGCCATTTGTTATGGATTTAAAATCCGCTATTGCTTCTCTGATATTGTTGTCGTCGATTTTCAGAATAAGTTCATTTGATTTATCCTGTTTATTGCGGTCCTGTATTATCATTGTTTCAGGTCTGGCAGTATCAACATTGAAGAACATTTTCATTGCAACTTCAATTATCTGTTTTATTTGTCTCATGATGTAATCCTGTTCAAACATATTTTTACCTCAGCTTTCAGTTTTTTATTTTCTTTTCCCTGAAAGGTTAAGAAACTTTAAATACAGTATATCATATTACAGGTGCAAAGTCAACCGATTTTTTACGGTAACTGCTTGGCGTAATTCCTGTCATGCGTTTGAAGAGACTGTTGAAGTTTGAAAGCGAATTGAAACCGCATTCCTCTGAAATAGCAAGAATATTTTTCTCCGTAATGATGAGTTTCTGTTTTGCAGCCGTAATTCTCTTGCGGATAATGTAATCCATAGGCGAAATACCTGTGAGCGATTTGAATGTACTGCAAAGATAAGGACGGCTTATTTCAAATTTCTTTTCAAGAAATTCCAGACTGATATTTTCATAATAATTTGTGTCTATGTAGAGAAGAATACTGCGGATTTTATCGGCTGCATTTCTGCTGACCCCTTTTCCTGTACCGGAATTTTCAGTGATATTGCGGAAAATCAGCGTAAAAAAGCATAGCAGGAGCGATTTTATCATCATTTCATAGCCTTTCTGCATTTCTTCGTATTCCGACTGTATTTTTTTGAGTATATCCGCAAGCGTTGCTGTATATTTCTGTGTATTCTCAATCTTTTTCCTGTGACTGTAAAGACTATCCATAAATATGCGCATATATTCAAAGTCAAACGGATTTGCGGAACCGCTGTTGATAAAAAACGGGTCGAACATTACAACCTGCATTATCATATCTTTATCGTCATAGCAAAGATGTATATCTTCGTTGCTTATGACAAATATATCTCCTGCACTGAAATTATAGTCAACGCCATTAATTAAATATTTTCCTGTACCTTGCATAATGTAGCAGATTTCTATTTCCTTGTGCCAGTGAAGTTCATGAAATCCGTCCTCCACACCATAGCTGATACTGCTTTCAAAAGGAAAATCGTGTTCCTCAATCAGTGACGGTCTGGGTATTTTTCCCATTGTTAAATCATCTCCTTATCATATATTATAACATAAAGGCAGGAAATTTTCAATAAAAATCATAATATACCGCAGGTTTTACAGAATAAACAGGTAGATTTTTATGATAAGTCATGTTACAATAATAATATAAATATTGTTCGGGAGTGATTGATTTATGAAATGGACTGAAAAAATATCTGCAATTATTCTTTCAACGGCGGTTTTGCAGGGTATTATGCCTTTTGCGGTATCGGCAGACGATATTCATCTTTCGCAGGATACTGTGAATTTCTACAATCAGTGGAAAGACAAATATCTTGTGCAGGATAATTATGTCACGGACGAAACGCAGTACTATGTTTACTACAGTGAGGAGAAGTTTCAGGGGAATGCTTCCGTTGCGGTGACTGTTTCAGAGGCTCACGGCTATGGTATGCTGATTACTGCAAGTATGGCGGAATATGACGAAAACGCAAAGGAATATTTTGACGGTATGTACCGCTATTTCAAAGCGCACCCAAGTGATATAGGTGCAAATCTTATGTCATGGCAGCAGTGCGACAACGGTACTGAACTGATTGACGGTGCGGAAGAGGGTGCTATGACAGGCGGTTTATGCGACAGTGCAACGGACGGAGATATGGATATTGCTTATTCTCTTCTCATGGCAGATAAGATATGGGGAAGTGACGGCGATATTGATTACTATTCCGAAGCTGTCGCTGTTATCGATGATATTATGAAGTATGACGTAAATCACGAATACTGGACTCTAACTCTCGGCGACTGGGTTTCGGAATGCGACAGGACAGAGAACTACTATTCTGCAACAAGATGTTCCGATTTTATTGTGCAGTATCTTCCTGTTTTTGCGGAAGTCTCGGGCAATGACGACTGGCTGAAAGTTTATGATACAACTTACAGCATAATCAACAGCATTGTTGACGAATACAAAACAGGAATACTTCCTGATTTCGTAATCCGTAATGCAGACGGAAAATATATTCCTGCTCCTGCAAACTTTCTTGAAAGCGAAAACGACGGTAATTATTATTACAACAGTTGTCGTGTACCTTGGCGTATAAGCATGGATTATCTGATAAACGGCAATGAAAGTTCACTTATTTTTGCGAATGCCATTGACAATTTTATGATGAACAGCACAAACTGCGACCCATGGGAAGTAATGGCGGGATATACTCCGACTGGTACGGCAGTTGAGGATTACAATGACCTCTGCTTTACTGCACCGCTTCTTATCTCCGCAAAATGCGGTGAAAATAAGCAGTGGCACGACAAAATCCGTGAAGTTGTTCTTGACTACGGCGATGACGTTTACTATGGTGATACTATAAAAATGCTTTGTCTTATCGTCGATGACGGTGGCTGGATTGTCCCGACGGCAAAGGAGCAGGGGAGTGTTGCCTGTGATGTTAATGACGACGGTCTGTTTGATATTGCTGACCTTGTTGCTATGCAGAATTGGATTAACAATAATAGCAGTATGCCGAACTGGAAAGCAGGGGATTTGAACGGCGACAACAGAATTGATGTGTTTGACTTCTGTCTTATGCGAGGCGAATTTGCTAAAATACTTTAATCAGGTGGGTTTTCCGGAAGTGATAAATAAAAAAGCTGTATTGTCATGTGCAGTACAGCTTTTTGCTTTTATTTCTGACTTTGTTTCCATGAAACGAAATTTATCTCTGCACCGCCTGTCGAAGTGAAAGAGTAGAAATCGAGTATTTCTGAAGCATCCGAAGCGTCAATAAGACCGTCGGAATTTACATCGGCTATTGATTTGAGTTCTCCGCAGATAAAAGATGGTGAGTTTGTTGAAAGAACAGAGTATTCCGCAAGAATGAGCGAAGCATCGGAAGAATTAACAACGCCGTCTTCGTTAATATCGCCGATTTCAGGCAGTTCAGGATATTCAAGTGCCTTTTTTTCACTGAAATATTCAAATATAGCCTGTGCTTCTTCTTTTGCCATTTTCCTGAGATTATTTTCGTCATACAGCCACAAGGTAGCTCTGTAGTTTGTATGGAACGAATGTTCGAGCAGTATTCCCGGAGTACCGACATAGCGTGAGCCGAAAAGAACGCTGTACCATTCGTCGTCCATAATACCGTTTCTGTCCCAGTCGCCAGTACCTTTGCGCTGATACGTTATTCCTTTCTGATTTGTCTGCATTACTTCTGTAACTGTCTCTGCAAGGATTTCTCCGATTTCCCTGCTTGTATCGTCGATAGTAGTCCACGGCAAATCCTGATAGACTATTGCAAGAGGCTGGTCGGCAGATGACACCGCACCTGCATTGCTGTGCATTGATATGAAAAAGTCGTATCCTTTGGAGCTGAACCCTCTGTCATTCAGCGACGGGTCTTCGTCGAGTGAACTCTTTGTGAGGTCAGCATGAACGCCCAGAGCCTGCAATTCCTCACGCAGATAATTTGAAAGTTTCCACGTCATTACGCTTTCCCAGTAAGGAGCGTATACCGGCGACTGATTATAATATGAATAGTGTCCGGGGTCAATCATGACTTTTATAACCCGTCCGCTGAGATTTGCTATATTCTCATTTATCGGGATTTCTTCCGGAGCAGGAATTTTGTCTGCTCCCGACTGGTGAGGCTGGTATTCCTCAAATGTATCTGTAATATCAAATGAAACTGCTGAACTTGTGTCCGCAGAAACTGTGCAGGACAGCATTGCAATTCCTGCTATTGCTGAAATTAATTTTTTTATCATTTTTTCTCCTTTAATGCTTTTTATTAAAAATCATATCTTATATTATATCACATATCTGTCAAACCGGCAATTGTGAAATGTGCTGAAATTCAAACAGATATTTTGTTGCAAAAGTACAGCTTGACATTTCTGTTTTTATGTGTTATAATATCACCTATACGATGAAAATGTGTAAGTAGGCTGTATTTTTTTGTATCAGAGAGTTTCCGTCATGGGCTGAAAGCGGAAATTGCAGGGTTACAGCTGAATTTCAGCATGGGAGTATTCTGCGAAAGCATCGATTAAGCAGAGTGCCGCATTCACGCAATAATGCTTTTGAGTGCAGACTTAACGTCTGAATTTGGGTGGTACCACGGGTTTTATGCTCGTCCCATGTCTTGTGGGACGGGCTTTTTGTTTGTCCTGAAAACTAATGAAAGGATTTTTTTACTATGTTGGAAAAAGTAAATGAACTGAAAAACAGTTTTGACACCGCTATTCAGTCGGCAGCTGATACTCAGACTGTCGAAAATATCCGTATAGAATATCTCGGAAAAAAAGGCAGTGTAACGGGTCTTCTGAAAGATATGAAAAATCTTTCGGGCGAAGAGAAAAAGTCATTCGGTCAGCAGGTTAATCAGCTTAAAGGCGAAATAACAGAGGCTATCACAGTTAAACTCGCACAGCTTAAGGCGGAGGCAGTTGAGCGTGAGATTAATTCCATGCCCGATTTCGACGTTTCTGCTCCTGCAAATATGGAGCGTGGCTCATTCCACCCGATTACACTTGTACAGCGTGAGTGCGAGGAAGTTTTTCGCACAATGGGCTTTACTATTGAGGATTACAGTGAAATCGTTACGGACTATGAGTGCTTTGAGTCGCTGAATATTCCGAAATTCCACCCCGCAAGAGATATGCAGGATACGTATTACCTCGAAAACGGACAGCTTCTTAAATCGCAGACCTCCGCAGCCCAGAACGCTATTTATAAAAAGTACCGCAAGGCACTCATTGAAGAGGGCAAGCCGATTAAAGCCGTATTCCCCGGAAGATGTTTCCGCAATGAAGCTACTGACGCTTGTCACGAAAATACCTTTTTCCAGATGGAAGGTGTTATGGTTGACAAGAATATTTCCATCTCAAACCTTATTTTCTTTATGAAAACAATGCTTTCGGAAGTTTTCAGGAAAGATATAAAAGTCCGTCTCCGCCCCGGATTTTTCCCGTTTGTTGAACCCGGATTTGAACTCGATATAAACTGTCTTATATGCGGTGGTGACGGCTGTCCGTCATGTAAGCACAGCGGCTGGCTCGAACTCTGCCCATGCGGTATGATACACCCCGAAGTTCTCAAAGCTGGCGGTATTGACCCCGAAGAGTATACAGGTTTCGCTTTTGGTCTCGGTCTTACACGTCTTGCCATGATGAAGTACGGCATTAAGGATATCCGTGACCTCAACGGCGGAAATCTGAAAAGTCTGTCACAGTTCACACAGGATAAGTAAAGGAGGAAAAGCGTTATGTTTTTATCAATGAACTGGATTTGTGATTTTGTCAACCTCGACGGTCTTGACAAAATCGAACTCATTCACCGTTTTTCACTTTCCACTGCTGAAGTAGAAAATGATATATTCATGAAAGGCGAACAGATTAGCGGTATTATTGCAGCTGAAATAAAGTCGGTTGAACCGCACCCCGAATCAAATAAACTGCATCTTCTCAAAGTTGACAACGGCAGTGAACTTGTTGATGTTGTCTGCGGTGCGCCGAATGTAAGAGTCGGCATGAAAACTGCCTTTGCTCCTGTAGGTGCGAAAATCGGCGAAATCACTATCGCTCCACGAAAGCTTGCCGGATTTGTTTCAAACGGTATGTGCTGTTCGGAAGCTGAAATCGGTATCAGCGACGACAACAGCGGTATTATGGAAATCACGGACGACATCGCAAACGGTACTGATTTGAAATCGGTCTATGAAATCGACGATATTATCTTTGAAGTTGATAATAAGTCCCTGACAAACCGTCCTGACCTGTGGGGTCACTACGGTATCGCAAGAGAATTTGCCGTACTTTCCGGACGACCGCTGAAAAGTATTGATGTTGCTGATACTTCCATTTATGACAGTCTCCCGACAGTTGACATGAAGATTGAAGACCCTCTCTGCTACAGATACACCTGTATCAAAGTTGAGAACATCACAAGAAATGTCAGCCCTGTCAATATGCGTATACGTCTCTATTACTGCGGAATGAGGGCGATTAATTTCCTTGCTGATATTACAAACTACATCATGCTTGAAATGGGTCAGCCTATGCACGCTTTCGACTCAAGAAAAGTTGAAAAGATACGTATTAAACGTTTTGCCGAGCCGTTTGAGTTCCAGACGCTTGACAAGGAGATGCGTCACATCGACGAAAATACTCTCATGATTTGCAACGGTGATACACCTGTTGGAATTGCAGGTATCATGGGCGGACTTGATTCTGAAATCGTGGAGGATACTACTTCGCTTACTCTTGAATCCGCCTGCTTTGACCCTGTGTGCATAAGAAAATCCACTGTCAGACTTTCCCACAGAACAGATGCTTCCATGCGTTACGAAAAAAGTCTCGACCCTGAAATGACTGATACTGCTATAGGGAGATTTCTGTATCTCCTCTGCGAGAACTGTGCAGATGTCAGGGTAATTTCCGCACTCACGGACGAATATATCTATAAATATCCCGAAATTTCGTTCAGTTTTGACAAACAGTTTGTCAACAGATACACGGGTATCGAAATCAGCAACGAGACTATTCTCAGTACTCTGAATTCACTCGGATTTAATGCTTCACTGGAAAATTCAACATTCTCTGTTACTGTTCCTTCATGGAGGGCAACAAAAGATGTAACGATAAAGGCTGATATTATTGAGGAAATCACAAGAATTTACGGCTATGACAATTTCGATGTGCATACTGCTGAAAGTCCGCTTTACCCTGTGCAGATTTCCGTTGAGAAGAACGTCGAGGAGCAGATTAAGGATATGCTTGTTAAACGTTATTCGCTCCATGAAGTTCATTCTTACATCTGGCACTACTACGACGAACTCAAAAATCTTGGCATTGAGGCAGAAGATAACGTAAAACTCAGCAACTCAAATGTCGCTGTCAGAAAGTCGATTGCCCCGACGCAGTTCTGTCAGATTAAAACAAATGTTTCTTATTCCTCAGAGTTCGGTATTTTTGAAATAGGACGGGTTGTGGACGGTGTTAATGCTGAGACTAATCTCTGCAACGAGAAAAAAATGCTCTGTATCACTCTTTTCAGCAGAAACAAGTCGACTGAACAGCTTTATCTGTATCTCCGTGACATGATTGCGGTACTTCTCGACGATGTAAAGCATAAGTCTGTTGCTTTTGAAAAGGCTGAACAGTCTCATTCATGGCAGCACCCGAAAAATCTCAACAGTATTATCTGTGACGGAAAGAAAATCGGTGAAATCGGTCTCCCTTATCCGACTGTCACTGCAAAAATCGACAGGAAAGCTGCTGTTGTCTATGCAGAAATAAATGTCGAGCTTCTGGCTGAAATAAAATCAGAGGGCATTGTTTACGATGAGCCGTCGAAATACCCCGAAATCGAGGTTGACCTTACTTTCAGAACAGATTACTTTGCTCCAATAGGTGCAGCCATCAGGGAAATAAATTCGCCTATAGTTGCAAAAGTAAGCGTTGTTGATACATATGTAGACGAAACCGGTAAGTCTGTTACTGTCCGTATTCTTTTCGCAGACAAGTCAAAAACCCTCACCCGTGAGGAAGTTTCCGCTGTTACTGATACTCTTATTGATATGCTGAAACAACAGAATATCACTATTAAAGAATAATAAATGCCCTCCTTTGAATATATTTCACGGGAGGGATTTTTTATGGAAAATTACTGCATATATCTCAGGAAGTCCAGAAAAGATGCGGAAGCAGAGGCAAGAGGGGAGGGCGAAACCCTTGCACGTCACCAGAATATTCTTTCTGAACTCGCAGAGAAATATAAACTGAATGTTGTGAAAATATACAAGGAAATTATAAGCGGAGACAGTATTTCGGCAAGACCGCAGATGCAGGCTATGCTGAACGATATAGCCGGAAACAAGTATGCAGGCGTACTTGTAATGGAAGTTGAACGTCTTGCAAGAGGTGATACTATCGACCAAGGAATAGTGGCGCAGACTTTCAGAAATTCAGGAACGAAGATTATAACTCCTGTAAAAACTTATGACCCAGACAATGAATTTGATGAGGAATATTTTGAGTTTTCTCTTTTCATGTCCCGTCGGGAATACAAGACTATCAGACGGCGTATGCAGACGGGCAGACTTTCGGCGGTGAAGGAGGGAAACTATATTTCGACTACTGCTCCTTACGGGTACAGAAAAATCAATCCTGAGCCGAAAATACATACGCTTGAAATTATTCCGCAGGAAGCCGAAGTAATACGAATGGTTTTTGAAATGTACCTTGACGGTCACGGTACAAAATTTATTGCAAATGAACTCAACAGAATGGGAATAAAACCTCAGAAATCGCAGTTCTGGGAAAACTCAAGTATCAAGAAAATACTGGGTAATCCAATATACTGCGGTTTTGTAGGCTGGAAAACAAAGTCGAACGGCGATACGCTTTACAAAGGTCTGCATGAACCAATTATTTCAGAGGAGATTTTTGATGCCGTGCAGTCCAAAAGAAAAAATAATCCTGCTGTACAGCTCCACACAAATGACAGTCTTATGAATTACTATCATAATATAATCTACTGTAAAAACTGCGGTCACCAGATGAAAAGACGTGTTATCACAAAGAGCGGATATGAACATCTTTACTGTACATACCGTCAGTGCAGCGGAGTGACTGTGAGTGCGTCATTTCAGGAAATAAACAATATTATTATTTCCGCAGTTGCTTACAGAATGTCACTGCTGAACGACGGATTATCAATGCAGTACATGGAGAAATCACAGAAAATTATAACCGATAAACGAAAAATTATTGAATGCGAACTTGAAAAAGTAAAAAAACAGAAATTAAAGCTTTATGACTTTCTTGAACAGGAAATATATGATAAAAGTACTTTTATTGAGCGTTCTGAAATACTGAATGAAAAAATAAAATCACTTGAAAATTCGCTCGCTGAATATGACAGTAAAAAATCTGACGAAAAACTTTCTCCTGATAAAACGGCTGTAAGTCTGAAGTATATACTTGATAATTTCAACCGTTTTGCTCCGGAAAATAAAAATGCTCTGCTGAAGTCGGTTATTAAAAAAGTGCATTATTCAAAACCGCAAAGAACAGGTAATATTTCATGTCTCAGCCTTTATGTTGAATTCCGCTGATTTGTGCCTCATGGTTACGCTGTTAAATTACAATACCCCGTGAATATCAAAAATCCTAACCCTAAACTTGCTAAGGCTATTATAGACCAGCTTGGAGGACTAAGTACCGAAAAGATATAATTATTACACCATCTTCTTGTCAATACTCGAAACGTGTTCAAGGATTTTTTCAAGAGTATTTTTATCGGACGGCAATTCAGAGGACGAGGAATCAGCGGAAAAGCCGTTCAGACCTGCATTTTTTATGATAGTTGGATAGTCTTTGTAAGCGTAATCCAAATCGACATCGCCTGAGATACCGTTGATTTTTCCTGTCCAGCTGTACTGCCAGAGACCATAGTTGCCACTGTAGTCTGTCTGCTCAACGCCGATATGGGACAGAAAAACGTCGTACTTTTCTTTTATGGTACTGCTGATATTGCATTCGAGAGCCGATTTATAGCTGTAAACAGCCACATAGTACCCCGATTTTTCGATTTCGGAGCAGAAAGCACTACACAGTTCGTCCGCATTTGCAAGGCTGTTCTGTTCCTCAATATCAAAGGCTATCGGGTACTCAAACTGCTTTCCGGCAAGCACTGACAGGCAGACAGCCGCTTCCTGAACGGCTTCTGTGGCGGTTGTGGCGTAGCTGTACCAGTAAGCACCAACAGGAATATTCAGGCGTTTGCACTCGCTGTAGTTGCGTTCAAACTGCCTGTCAACCTGACTTCTTTCCTTGCCGTAGCCTGCACGGATTATCGCAAACTGCACCCCGTCAGCCTGCACCTTTTCCCAGTCAATTTCGCCCTGATGTTCCGATACGTCTATGCCCTTTGCGATAATTTTGTCAGCTGATATGCCGAAATAGCTGTAAAAATCGGTTGTCACTGAGTTGCTGCCTGTCATCTCATCGCCGAAATATGTACCGTTTTCACGCACGTCAAGGTGTGTGTAAATGTATTCGCTGTTGATGTTCGCAATGCCTGTAAAGCCCAAATCCTGTGCCTTACAGCAGACAATTTTACTGCTTATTGGCTTTCCGTCCTGACCGTAACAGCAAACGTCCGCCGCTGTACCTTTTGTGTGCTGACCGTAGCCGTTACCGCCTACATTTTTATCGGCATCGTGTTCAGGACAGCGGTAGCCGCTTGTGACAATGATTTTGG
>CAYWPN010000005.1:0-152242 GCA_964460175.1 uncultured Alistipes sp.
ATCGAGGTGTGGCTCAGTTTGGTAGAGTACTACGTTCGGGACGTAGGGGCCGCAGGTTCAAATCCTGTCACCTCGACCATTCTCTCAAGAACCGTGTGGACAGTTTTTTATTGCCGTCTGCACGGTTTTTCTGATAAAATAATTATAAAGAAAGGTTTATTATGGACAAATCGGATATAGGTAAAATTGTATTGGTCGTCGTTATGATGGTGTTTTCCGCACTTTTTTCGAGTACAGAAACGGCGTATTCGAGCGTTAACAAGCTGAGACTGAAGAATTACGAGGCGCAGGGCAATAAAAAAGCCTCAAAGGCACTGAAACTTGCAAACAGGTTTGATGACGTTCTCACGGCTGTGCTTATCGGAAACAATATCGTCAATATTGCGATGTCATCAGTCAGCACGCTTATTTTTGTTGACTTGTTCGGCAACAGCGGTGCAGGAATTTCAACGGCAGTTACAACAGTTCTTGTGCTTATTTTCGGCGAGGTACTCCCTAAATCGTATGCAAAGCGAAACGCCGAAAAACTCGCACTTCTCTTTTCTTCTCCTCTTTCCGCACTTGTTGTTGTACTCAAGCCGTTTGTATGGGTGCTGAACAGAATGTCGTCGATGTTCAAAGGCGGAGAAGCTCCCACAGTCACGGAAGACGAACTGAAATACATGATTGACGAAATCGAGGAAGAGGGCATTATTGAGGAGCAGGAAAGCGAACTTGTGAAGTCCGCACTTGATTTCGACGAAACTACTGTAAACGAAATACTTATTCCGAGAGTTAAGGTCATCGGAGTTGAAATAACAGATACAGTTGAGACAATAAAGGAAGTTTTCAGCGAGGAAATGTATTCAAGACTTCCTGTGTTTGAGAAAAGTCTCGACAATATAGTAGGTATCATCACGAACAAGGCTTTTTTCAAAATGCTTGTCGAGGGGAAAAGCGATATACGTGAGATTATTCAGGAAGTTCCGCATATAGCCGATACCAACTTAATCAGCGAAGCTATGAAGTTTATGCAGAAAGCCAAAGTTCACCTTGCTGTTGTTACAGACCAGTACGGCGGTACGAAAGGAATTGTAACTCTCGAAGATATTATTGAGGAACTCGTCGGCGAAATTTATGACGAGGACGACGAAATCATTACAAATATTGTGAAAACAGGTGAAAACAGGTATGAAGTAATCGGTGATACAAGTATAGGCGATTTGCTTGAAATTCCTGAAATAGACAAAAACCTGATTGATACGGACTACACGACAGTCGGCGGTTGGGTGACGGACATAATGGAACATATTCCATACTCAAATGAAACTGTTGAATACGGCGGACTTAAAATCACCGCACTTGAAGTCAACGAAAACAAGGTTGAGAAAGTCATTATTGAGATAAGATAAAACGGACGCATTTAAACGTCCGTTTTTTTGTTTATTCTGTAAAGCATGAATACGCAGGCTGAAGTGAGTACAACAGTAGTTATTATACTGCCTTCCGCACCGAAGTCTCCGCCCGTGAGTATGGCAGACGAACTCACGGCAGTAGTGCGGAAGACTGCCTCTGTGTTTCCTGTACCGCTTACGCTGATACCGTAGAAATTTCCCTGAGTGAAGTTCCAGATTGAGTGGACGGCACAAATTCCCCATATATCGTCGAAGTAAATCATATAGAGGGAAGCGAATGCGCCGAAAAGTGCGAGATTGAAAAATACAAGCAGATTATATCCTGAATTGAATACGTGTGCGAGACTGAATGCAGAAGCACTCAGGACTATTGCGATTACGGGGCTATGACGTGAAGCGAGAGTATTCATGAAATAGCCACGGAAAATAAATTCCTCGCTCATGCCCTGAATGAGAAAACCAGCGAAATAAAGTCCTATAAGACCGAAGTTTATATTTGTACATAGTGCAATGCTGTTTATTCCGGACAGAACAGAAAGAAGTACGATAGCAGTCATGAGGGCAAGACCGACGATAAGTCCCTGTATATAGTGCAGACCGGCTTTTTCCTTCCGTATACCCATTGAACTGAGGTGGCGTGCCTCAATGAAACGGCAGTAAATCACACTTATCAGCGTACCGAAAGCAGTGCAGAAGAGTGTGGGAATGAAGTATTTTGGTTTCAGGCTTACTTCCGACGAAATCTGCGTCATCTTCTGATAGTCCATATTTTCAATAAGTCCCTGTTCGGCGAAAATCCGCTGTAACTCCGCA
Source organism: uncultured Alistipes sp. (assembly GCA_964460175.1). GTDB lineage: Bacteria > Bacillota > Clostridia > Oscillospirales > Ruminococcaceae > Ruminococcus. The sequence continues at coordinate 2,208 of CAYWPN010000005.1, forward strand.
TTTGACATCACCGTCGGAATAATACTCTCGGCAATCATGATGACAATGAACACCACAATAAACACAATTACATTGACAATAATATTTTCAGAGGCGGTTGACTTTTTTGCCTCCTCCGCCATTTTTGAATTAAGATTTAACATATTATTCTCCTCATAATATTTATATACTTTATTTTACTATAATTCCACAATTTTGTCAAGGATTTTTCACAAAAACTATTTACCTTTCTGTCATTCTGTGATATAATTTGATTAAAGAAATCGAACGGAGGTTGTTAACATGATTTACGTTACAGGAGACACACACGGCGATATAGCACGTTTCAAAGACCCGAATATCAGAAAACTCCGCAGAGGAGACACGCTGATTATATGTGGTGATTTCGGCTTTATATGGGACGGTTCAGAAAGTGAGAAGTCCGCATTGAAAAAACTCAGCGAAATGGGATTTACTGTTGCATTTATCGACGGCTGTCACGAAAATTTCGACCTGCTTGAAGCGTACCCCGAAAGCAGGTGGAATGGCGGAATGGCAAGAATTATCGCACCAAACCTTATACATCTCATGCGTGGGCAGGTTTACACTATCGAAAACAAGCGGATTTTCACTTTCGGCGGAGGAAACAGTCAGGATATGGAGTTCCGTATCGGTGCGAACTGGTGGGAACGTGAACAGCCTACCCACGACGAAATTATGGAGGGAATTGAAAATCTTGAGCGTTTCAACAATGAGGTTGACTATATTATCACTCACGAGCCTCCTGCTTCGGTCAAGGACTGTCTGGGAGTGGACGTGTTTCAGCGGATAGAAGTCCACGCACTTTTTGAGGAGATTATAAAGTCATGCCGTTACAGGAAGTGGTTTTTCGGCAAATGCCATATAGACAAGCATATCCCGATAAAATTCTATGCCGTGTTCAATAACGTAACACCACTGAAGTAATATTTCCCTGTATTTTTTCATAGAATTTACCATAAAAAGAGAAATGAGGTAAAATAATGAAAAAACTCAGTTTAACAGATTTGCTTATTTTTGTCGTCGGAACTGAACTCGCCGGAGCTGTTTCAGCACTCCTTTCAGGGAGTTTCAGGGATTTCTATTCTGAAATAGCAAGACCGCCTTTGTCTCCGCCTGCACTGGTATTTCCGGTAGTGTGGGCAGTTCTTTATGCACTCATGGGAATATCGGCGTACATGATTTTTGTCAGCAGAAGTCCCCTGAGAAAAAATGCACTGACAGTCTATGCGGTTCAGCTTGCTGTGAATTTTTCGTGGAGTATAATTTTTTTCCGTTTCAGACTGCTGACTTTAGCGGCTGTTGTTGCTGTAATCCTTGCACTTCTTGTTGGACTGATGACATATATGTTTGCAAAAATAAAAAAACCGGCAGGAATAATAAATATCCCGTATCTGCTGTGGAGCGTATTTGCAGCGTACCTTGCAACAGGTACAGCTATCCTGAATAATCCATAATTACCATAATTTTTGCATTGATTTTGCGGATATTCCGTGCTATAATATAATTAATCCCGAAAGGGAAATATAAAAACGGAGGTACATAGATATGTGCAATATCTGGCAGATGATTTGCGAACTTTTCAAGTGCTGCAAGTAATCAGATGAGAAAAAAGACTGCTGAGAAATCGGCAGTCTTTTTTTATTCAGTGTATAGCCTTTACAGGACAGGCGGATTTGCAAAGTCCGCAGGAAGTGCATTTGCTGTAGTCAATGGAAGCGTGGAAGTTCTCAACTTTTATTGCGCCGTCCGGACACTTCTTTTCGCAGATTTTACAGCCGATACAGCCGTTGGAGCAGGCAAGTTTTGTTGTCTTGCCGTTTGCCGACGATGAGCAGAGTACGTCCACAGTGTTTGTTTTCGGTCTGACTGAAATGAGATTATTCGGGCAGACATTCACGCACTGACCGCAAGCCTGACAGAGTGACGGATTTACTTTTGCAAGACCGTCCCTGATATTTATTGCGTTGTATTCACAGACGTTCATACAGTCGCCGAGACCGATACAGCCGTATTTGCACATACCGTTACCGCCGTAGAAACGCTTTACGGCTTTACATGACTGCACACCGTCAAAGTCGAACTGCTGTTGAGTTGCATTGCAGTCGCCGTTGCAGTGGACTACAGCAGTCATGGGGATTACGTCTTCTGCGGAAACACCAAGGATTTCAGCGATTTTATTTGCGCTTTCCGTACCCCCCGGACGGCATAGATTAGTAGGAGCATTATTGTTGACGATAGCGTCAGCATAGTCGGCACAGCCGGCATATCCGCACGCACCGCAGTTAGCCTGTGGAAGTGAACTGCTGATTTTCTCAACACGTTCGTCAACTTCCACATGGAATAGTTTTGAAGCCACTGTGAGAAGTACTCCGGCAAGTATTCCGCACACGCCGAGGATAAGGACGGGAATAATATAAGTCATAGTATCTGTCCTCCTAACTGAAAAGTCCCGAAAAGCCCATGAAACTTACGGAGACGATAGCTGCTGCGATGAGAGTTGCCGGAACTCCTTTGAAAGTTTCGGGAATATCGGCGTATTCGAGTTTTCTGCGCACTCCCGAGAAGATTACGAGTGACAGCATAAATCCGAGACCACCGCCGAGGGCGTTCACAATGGACTGTAAAAAGCTGTAGTTATTGTCAATGTTGAGTACGGTAACACCGAGTACGGCGCAGTTTGTTGTGATGAGCGGGAGGTATACTCCGAGCGACTTATACAACGGCGGTACAAGTTTTTTCAGTGCGGTTTCGACAAGCTGGACGAAAAGTGCGATTACGAGGATAAATACAACCGTATCAAAATACTCCAGACCGTTCGGGACGAGTATTCCGTGATGTATGGGATATGTAACGACTGTTGCACAAATCATGACAAAAGTAACAGCGATACCCATTCCTGTTGCACTGTCGAGTTTCTTTGATACTCCTAAAAAGGGGCATATTCCCATGAATTTTGAGAGTACGAAGTTATCAGTGAGCATAGCCGAAAGTAGAATTATTCCGAGAGTTTTCATTTTTTGTCCTCCTTGTTGCATTTGCCCGACACAGCGCAGTTTTCGCAGTTCCCGCATTCGATTTCCTGAGGCGGTTTTTTGCGTGTGACTTTGTTCACCACGGCAATTATAACTCCGAGGGTGAAAAATCCGCCTGCCGGCATGATAAACAGTAGCATTGGGTTATTGTGGAGTACGGGAATATCCATGCCGAACCACTGTCCTGCACCGACGATTTCACGGACTGAACCCATGAGGAAGAGTGCGAGAGTGAAACCGATACCCATTCCGACTGCGTCGCAGGCAGAGGCGATTACACCGTGCTTGCTTGCGAACATCTCCGCACGACCGAAGATAATACAGTTGACCGTGATGAGAGTGAGGTAAATTCCGAGACTTTCGTAAAGCGACGGCACGAAGCCTTCCAGCAGAAAGCCGATAAGTGTTACAAAACTTGCGATGATTACGATAAAAGCAGGTATACGCACCTTGTCGGGAATTACTTTTCTCAGCGCAGATACAACGATATTCGAGCCGAGAAGTACGAAAGTAGTTGCAAGACCCATTCCGATACCGTTCATAGCCTGAGTTGTAACGGCGAGCGTGGGACACATTCCGAGGAGCATTACAAGTGTAGGATTTTCCTTGATAATGCCTTTTGTGAGTTCTTTTCCGAGATTATCTGCCATTCAAAATCGCCTCCTTGTTTTCGGTATAGACTTTCATTGCGGTATCGACGGCTTTTTTCATTCCATTTGAGGAGAACGTCGCACCGCTGATTGTATCGACCGGAACGTCTGTTTCGGTTGCGCCGTAGAACTGTCTGCGGAAGTCCTCGTTGTCACGGATTTTCGAGCCAAGCCCTGGGGTTTCGCCGAGCGAGACAAATTCAATGCCGGACAGCGTACCGTTTTCGTCAATACCGATGAGAACGTTTATTCCGCCTTTGGAGTAGCCGTCCGCCGTAACCTGAACGGCAGTTTTGCCGTCGGGAGTGACAGCAATCGCCTGAACGGAGTTTTCACCGAAATTTTCGTCAAGCAGAGTACTTTCAGTCTGCCCGAAAAGTGCCTCAACACTTGAATTGAAGCGGATTTTTTTCTGTTCTGCAATATTTTCCTTGGTGAGTTCATGGGCGAACACAAGCAGGAGTGAGGCAACAATGCAGATAATAGTTAAAACTATTGACGGGATTATGTTTTCTTTCATGACTTCTCACTCTCCTTTGCGCCGAAAACTTTTGTCCGTGTAAGCTGTTCTATGTACGGCGTAAGCACGTTCATAAGCAGGATTGAGAACGATACGCCTTCGGGGAATGAGCCGAAATGACGGATAACAAAGGTAATAATTCCACAGCCGATACCGAAAATAATCTTGCCTTTTGTAGTTATCGGAGTTGTGGCGTAGTCAGTAGCCATAAAGAATGCACCGAGAAAAAGTCCGCCTGAAAGTATCTGATAAAGGGGGTCGTCTCCGGCAATGAACGACAGGAGCGCAACAGTACCGATAAAGGCGACGGGTGCGGACGGATTTATTATTCTGCGTGCAATGAGGTAAATTCCGCCGATAAGCAGGGCGAGTGCGCTTGTTTCACCGATACAGCCCCCGACGTTCCCGAGAAAAAGGTCACTGTAGGAGGGGAGTGGGTCGCCCTCACCGAGTGCGAGGGGAGTTGCACACGAAACAGCGTCAGTGCCGTGCCAGTAGAACGGTCTGACCCAGCTTGTCATTGCTGACGGAAAACTTACCATGAGTACTATTCTTGCGGTTATTGCTGGATTTGCGAAGTTCTGTCCGAGACCGCCGAAAAGCTGTTTGACTATCACAATAGCGACAAAAGAACCGATTACGGCAATCCACAGCGGAATTGTAACCGGCAGGTTCATAGCAAGGAGCATTCCGGTTACGACGGCAGAGAGGTCGCCGACAGTATTTTCACGTTTCATTATTTTTCTGCACAGGAACTCAAAGAGTACACAGCTTGCAACGCATACAAGAGTGATAATCAGTGCAGGGAAGCCGAATGCACAGCACCCGACTGCCAGTGCAGGAAGAAGAGCCATACACACATTGAACATGATTTCAGACGTTTTCATGTAGTTGTTGTCATGCGGTGACGGCGAAACAATAAGTCTGTTCATTTTTTTACCTCACTTTCGTGGAATAAGCGACTTTGCAAGCTGATTAGTCTCTGCAAGTTTTCTGTTTGCAGGGCATACGTAGGTACAGCTTCCGCAGTTCATGCAGAGCGTTACTTTCAGCTGTTTCAGTTCGTCGATATTTCTTATTTTGTAAGCCTTGTCGATTTCCGCAGGCATAAGTCCTATAGGACAAGCCTGAACGCACCTACCGCACCTGATACAGGCAGAGGACTTCCTTTTGTCGTATCTGCTGAATGCAAGGAGCGCATTTGTAGTTTTGGTGACGGGCATGGAGATGTCAGGAATGCACATACCCATCATCATTCCGCCTGAAATGACCTTTTTGAGTGAATTTAAATCAGTGTGGCAGAACTGAAGTAGATTTTCTATGGGAGTTCCCACAACGGCAAGGACGTTTTTCGGCTTCTTTACTGCGTTTCCGTCGACCGTAACACTTCTTGTTATCAACGGAATACCTGTTTTTATGTACCTGCTTATAAATGATACGGTCGAGACGTTCAGCACGATTACGCCCGTGTCGGACGGAAGTTTTCCCTCTTCGACAATCCGCCCCGTGGAGTTGTATATTATAACTTTCTCCGCACCCTGAGGATAGATTGACGGCAGAGTAACGATGTCGATAGTATCGTCATTTTCCGCCATTTCCGTGAATTTCTCAATAGCTTTGGGCTTGTTTGCCTCAACAGCAATTCTGGCGTACTTTATATTAAGTATATCCTTGATAAGTCTGATACCGTTGAGAACGTCCTCACTGTGTTCAATCATTTCACGGTAATCAGCAGTGATGTAGGGTTCGCACTCCGCACAGTTGATTACAAGAGTATCGACTTCCGTTTTCGGGTTCAGTTTGATGTGCGTGGGAAATCCAGCACCGCCCAGTCCGCACAGACCGCTTTCACGGACTGCTTTTATAAAACTCTGTTTGTCGGTAATTTTCGGCGGAGTTATCTCTTCTGACATCACCTGTTCGCCGTCGGGTTCGATTTCGACCGCTTTGCACACCGTACCGGCAACTGTCTGATAGTCGGTTATCGCCGTGACTTTTCCCGATACTCCCGAATGAACCGGAATACTGAAAGGAGCGTCGCAGTCGCCGATTTTCTGTCCAACTTTCACAGTATCGCCAGCCCTGACAAGCGGACTGCATGGCGCACCCATATTCATTGACATGGGCAGAATTATTTTTTCGGGCAGTGGGAGCGCAGTCACAGCACAGTTTTCCGTGTGTTTGCGGTGGTTGAGCTTTATGCCGTTTAGTTTTTTCATATAATCAACTCATTTCTTCTTTTCTACTTTCGGTACTGCATATTTCGGCTTGACAGGCTTTGAATTATTCCTGAAAACGATATATGAGTAAATGCAGATAAGGATATAGATAGCGCAGAGAACACAGGAAATTACAATTGCTTTCCTGAACCAGTTTGACTTCGGGAACATTTTTACTGCATAGAGGTTGTATTTGCTCCATGAGCGTTTAACGTCGGAGACAGCAACAAGCTGTACAGTTGCAAGAGGTTCTCCGGAGTATTCCAGAGTTACTTCGCCGAGGAGTTCGCCTTTTTTGACTGGTGCCTGCAAATCTTCCTTGTACCATGTTATATTGTCCCTGCTTATCAGTGAAACGTCGATGTCATCGTACCACAGCATAGTAACTTCCTCTTTAGGTCTGGCAAGTACATAGCCGTCGTTTCCGTCAGCAAGGGCAACAGGGAGTTCACGGATTTCAGTTGTATCGGCAAGGATAGTCTGATAGGAGAAGTGATTGAAAGCCCAGTCGAGCAGATATATTGCATCTTCGAGATGATAGAAGACAACATCGCCGTTTTCGTCGTTGAGCTGTGACTTCATGACGACAACAAGATAATTGTGACCGTCCTTGCTTGCGAGAGTGACGAGACTGCGTCCGCCGATTTCGAGGTTTCCGGTTTTCACGCCTCTTGCGCCGGCATAGTAATAATCGTCGCTGTCCTTATCCATCATGGTGTTTGAGTGATACCATACCCATTCGTCACGGTCGGGGTGATTTTCGAGGTTGGGGACGGACGGGGAGTAGGTATATGTTGAGGAAATCGTGTCGAAATTAGGGATTGTCATGGCGTATTCAGTGAGGACAGCCATATCTCTTGCGGTAGTGTACTGGTTGGGGTCGTACATACCGGTAGGGTTGGTGAAGTTGGTGGAAGTAAGACCGATTTCAACTGCCTTTGCGTTCATTTTTTCGACGAATGCGGAAACACTTTCCCCACCTATATTATATGCGATAGTCTGGGAAGCCTCTACAGAGGAAGTCAGCATCATGGCATAAAGCAAATCGGTGTAGGTGAGGACATCGCCGTCATAGATATTGGCAAAACGCAGGTCGTCGTAATGTTCGGTATTGTAGAGACTTTCCCAGACAGCTTCGTCCATGGTTACTTCTGCTTTCAGGTCGGGGCATTCCTCAATGCAGACGACGGCTGTCATGATATTTACAAGAGGACCAGGCATCTGCTTTGTGTCGGCATTTTTTTCGTGGATAACAGTATCGCTGTCAAGATTGATGATAATTGCACTCTCACTGTGGATAGTGTCTTTCAGTGAGAAATTGAGTGCTTCTGCTCCGGACGGTTTCACAAACGGAAAAACAAGTGCGAGGGCAGATAAAAATGCAAAAAATTTTGTTTTCATATTAAATTAAACCTTTCCCAAAGATATATATTTATATTATATCACATCTTCCGGAAAAATAAAAGGGGTTTTGCAAAAAAAAAGCCGACTGCAAAAAAACAATCGGCTTGTGTGATTATAGAATAATGAAGTCCTTGCTTGCGTAACCGATGATATTGTTGTAGCTGACAACATACCAGTTTCCGGTTTCACCGTTAATCAGCACAGCGGCATTATTGGGGATTTTACCGATAATTGCGCCGTCGGTGGAAGGGTAGTCACGTATATTGAGATTTGAGCCGTCCGTTGCTACCTGTCCGTACTGTATTGCAGAGGGCGTTACGAATGGTATACCGAAGTAATCGCAAAGGGAGCGCACAAGGTTTTTTGCAATAAGTTCGAGATTATTTTTCAGCCATGCCTCATCAGCGTAGTTGTCATGGTAGCCGAGTTCGCACAGCACTGCGACTGCTTTTGTCTGAAGCACTTCTCCTAAGCTGTAGGTGGGGACTGCCCTTACCTTGTCGGGCAGAGGATATATGCTTTTCATATTGTTTGCAATGATATTGGCGAGTTTTTCACTGTCGATACTGTTCGGGGCGAAATATATATCAACTCCACGGAGTTTTCCTGCAAGACTTTCAGGACCGGCATTTGAATGAAGTGCAAGGTGAACGTCATAGTTTCCTGCATTGGAGTCCTGAATAGCACCCTGAACGTTCCTGTCGGGTTCATTGCGGACAAAGGCGATGCCTGACGAACGGAGATAAGGTTCCATTCTGTCGGCGAGCAGGTTCATATAGAGTTCCTCGTTGCCTTCCGTAGCGTACTTGTTCCATTCCTGAGTGGACGGGCTTAGAAATATTTTAGGCAAATCAATTCACCTCCTGCAATATTATATGCAGGATTTGTCATTTCGGATAATCAAGAGTAACTGTTCTGAAAATATCACTGATACTGTCAAAGCGGTAAGTGACTTCAACGCCTGTATCAGTCCAGTTTATAGAGTAGTCCTCTTCACTGCGGAAAGGGAAAAAGCCGTCGTCCGTACCTGTTGTACCGAGATGAGTAATTCTGCCGTCCTTGTCGACGGAGTAGTAGTCCTGCACTCCCGACAGGAGTTCTGAATTATCCTTAATCATGAGAGTTCTTTCGCCGTCGGTGAAATAATATCTGTCGTCTGTGATTTCCCTGAGACTTTCGTAAGTTATGGAGCTGTTCTGTGCGGAATTACAGCAGAAATATTCGTCGCCGGTTCTGTAAAACCTGAATATATCGTTGTAGGCAAGCATGGTGTACATGGAATTTCCGCCGAAATCCTCCTTGTCGGGACTAAGCACAAACAGGTAGCTTTCGCCTGCCTGTGCCTGAACTTCGTTACCGCCGTCCTCATAGATTATGGTGGAATTTATCTGCTCATCAGTCCAGTCCGCAAAAAGCGTTGTATCGGGATTGAGTGAAATATATTCGCTCACGTCCATATATCCGCCGTAAGTTGCAATCTGCACTGTATCGCCGATGTTTATCACTTCACGGAAGTCAAAAACTTCTGAAACAAGCACATTCCACACCGTAACGGGCAGACCGTTCCTGCTGGTGTACTCAACCGACGTTATTTCGCCCTCTATGACTGGCGGTTGACTGAAGCCGATTGAGGAACTGATGTAGTCGTCGCCAAAACCTGAAAAAAGCTGTCTGGCGATGTCAGTACTTGGGTAGCCGTAGAGGAGAGTACCGTCGCTGTCGGCTAATTCCGTAATGGTGTAGTCGTGGCGGAGCAGGTGAGTTTTGTAACATGAGGTTGTTGTTTCGGGAACTGTAGGCGGTTCAGTGACCGGCAGAGTTTCCGGCGGAAAGTAAGCTGTGACTGTAGACAGGATTGCGGACGACGTGACAGATACTGCGGACGACGTGGCAGATGTTGCAGGCGTTAAACTCCTGACTTCTGAAACGGTTGTTGCAGTTGAAGCAGGTTCAGACCTGAAAGCTGTGGAAGTCACTGTTATCGGCGGAATGTCGGGAATAACAGGCGGTTCAGGTTCAGTGCGTTCTGAATTGTGTGCGATGAGTGCCGTACTCACTCCGGCAACGACAGCTGTGGAGAAAATCAGAACGGACGGGGAAATAACGGAGAAATTCGCAAAGGGGTGCAGTTTTTTCCATGCAGGATTACTTTTCAGCTGTTCAATAAAAGAGAACTTATGTTCAGGAATATCATTGTAAGTCTCTCTGATAAGTTTTTTTAACTTGCGGTTCACTCAGATTACTCCTTTCAGTTCGTTTTTGAGACGGTTTACTATATCTTTGATACGTCTGGACATAGTGAAACGGGAAGTGTTGAAAAGCCGTGCAATATCGCTGATTTTCTCTTCATTGACAAAGCGGAGTACAACAATTTCCCTGTCGTCGTCGCTTAGTCTGTCCATGGCGAGACGGAGTGCGACTTTCTGCGGTATATCCTCTTCCGACGGTATATCCTCTTCGGGAACTGATTTCGGCTTGCGGTGCAGGTCAATGCAGAGGTTGCGGACGATTGTATATAAAATCTGACGTTCCCTGCCGTTGTGGTATTCCTCATGTTGCAGGTAGCGCAGATAAGCTTCCTGAGTGATGTCTTCTGCGTCGTGCCTGTTGCCGGTACGGCATAGTGCGTATCTGAATATATTGTCGTACTCTTTTTCAATGTTCACGGTTTTCAGCTCCTTTCATAAGTTACAACGAATGAAAGTCTTAAAAAGTGCATGGGAAGTATAATTTCGTCATATTCAACAAATACACAGTGCTGTATCTGTATATTATTGACATCATCAGGGACGATCAGGTACGATGAGGTACGGTCAGGTACAGTATATTTTATCGTCCGTCACCGTCCCTCACGATAAAACTTATTAATAATCTGTTCATAAATATAGTGATGAATATAAAAGGCAGTAAAATACCATGTTTATCTATAAAATAAAACGCTGAACGAACTGTTCACCATTAACGGAATACCTGTTATACTTATTATATTAATGAATACACTTAACAGCTGGATATATACACTCTAATAACAGAACATATATTCTTATAATAATGATTAAATACTGATAATGCAGTCTGTGAATTTTCTGTTGACAAAGTCAGGGACGATGTTGGACGATAAAATATACTGTACCTGACCGTACCTCATCGTACCTAATCGTCCCTGTAAAAAAATCCCCCTGAGAATTAGTCAGAGGGAGACAAGTAAATTATTCAGTTCTGAGGGCTTCAACGGGGTCTTTCTTTGAAGCAACACGGGACGGGATAAGTCCTGCAATAAACGTAAGGAACATACTTATCAGGACGAGTATAACCGCACCGGCAACAGGAAGTGACGAATAGAGCGTATCGAGACTTGTGACGCTGTGGATTATGAGGTTTATCGGGATATTCAGCAGAACAGTACAGCCTATGCCGATGAGACCTGCGCAGAGACCGACGATGAGAGTTTCCGCATTGAATACTGTTGAAACGTCGTGCTTTGAAGCACCTATCGCACGGAGTATGCCGATTTCACGTGTTCTTTCGAGTACTGAAATATATGTGATAATTCCAATCATAATGGACGATACGACAAGGGAAATTCCGACGAAAGCAATAAGAAGATACGATATACCGCTTATAATACTTGTGATTGAACTCATGAGGAGTGCAACAACGTCAGTATAGTGGATAACGTCCTTTTCGGGTTTACCCTCATTGTAGTCTGCGATAGCGTCCGAAATGAAGTCCTTGTTTTCAAAAGTTTTGGCGAAAATACGGACTGTAGACGGGTCGGACAGGTCAGCCTTGCCGAGAAGTTTAAGGTTGTCTTCGTAGGTTGACTGTGATATTTCCTGCGGAGTAAATTCGTCGAACACGAGTGCGTACACTTCATTGCTGACTTTTGTCTTGTCAAGTGCCTTGGCGAGTTCGTCATTTGTTTTACTTGCAAGCTGTTTTGTTACTTCCTCTGCGTACTGTTCAGCAATCTGCGCACGCATAGCCTCTTCCGCAAAAGACTTTATATCGTCGTCGCTCATCTGTGCAACGTAGCTGTCAAGCTGTTCAGCGTCGATACCGCCCAGTTCTTCGGCGTAATCGGTCTTGACCTGTTCAAGAAAAGCGTCACGGTCGAAATCTTTCAGCATAGCGTCAATCTGTGCCTGAACCTGTGCTTCGTCGGGCTGGGACATGATAAATCTGTAGATTTCAGCCTTTTTGTCGGTATCTGCGGACTTTATATATTCCTTAGCACCGTCAGCCTTTTCCTCAACGGACGGTTCAACGTAGTCGTCTGTCATGAATTTTGTACCGGTAAGCAGGTCGTTCTCCTTGTCGTCCGCCTGAGCCTGCACAAGTTCACTGTCATTTGTCTTGTTTATGGCGTACTGAGTAAGTTCAGCGGTATATGCAAGGTAACTGCTTATCATAGCGTTTTTTGTATCTTCGTTCGGACGGATAAAGCCTACAATCTTTATTTCAGTACCGACATCGTCCGCATTGAAGAGGTACTCCAGACCCGTTTCAGTCGCTGTGAGGTCGGTACAGCCTTTTTCGGACTGCTGGTAGTATTCGCAGGGCAAAATCATCTTGAATTTCTTGTCAAGCAGTTCACTTAAGTCCCATTCAAGCTGACCGTAATCGTCAATACTTTTTTCCGCCATAACGTCCTTTATATGCTGTGTGAACTCTTCGGGTTCTTTGAGACCCATAGCGTAGAGAATAAAGTCGGGGATTTCGTTGTTTTTGGTGAGTACGACAACAGCCTCGTCGTAATTTTCGGGGAAACGTCCCTCGACAACATCGTACTGACTTTTTATCAGGTCGTTAACGCCTTTTCCGTCCTCATTCGGGAGCATTTCCTCCATTACGTTAAAGCCCATCATTGACATTTCTGCTCCTGCCATGGAACTGTTCATCATTCCGCTTACCATTGAACTTTCACCCATATCAAATGCGTTGACGTACAAATCCATGAAGTCGACCTTTATAATCTCCCCTGACGGTGTTTCAGTGAAGACGGGCATATTAACGTCGTATGAATAAGAAACGGCTGTTGAATACTCCGCAATTTCCTCACTTGTATCAACAAAAGTCTTGAAGTCCTTCATATTGTTAATCTGTTTTGCGGAGGAGTTCATTGAATTGAACATATCGTATACGGAAGTATTGGAATACAGCTTGTCGTCCTCGAAAGTGCGTTCCTCGTACTCTTTCTGGTAGTCCATCATGCTTGCAATCATACTGGAAGTATCAGTATTTTCACGGATAATTTCAAGCGGATAGGAGGAGAGAGTTTCCTCCTGAATATCGTTTATGTAATTATTGATGCCGGTCGAGAGGGAGAGAATGGTCGCAATACCGATAATACCGATTGAACCGGCAAAGGCAGTGAGGAGTGTACGGCCTTTTTTCGTCATGAGGTTGTTGAGTGAGAGAGAAACGGCAGTCCCGAATGACATTGAAACACGCTTTTTCTTTCCTTTTTCCGGAGTATCTTCCTTTTCTGCCTCAAAGGGGTTGCTGTCGCCGATGATATTGCCGTCCTTTACCCTTACAATACGGTTAGCGTAGTCTTCAGCGAGTTCAGGGTTGTGAGTAACCATGATGACAAGTTTATCCTGAGCAATTTCTTTCAGGAGTTCCATAACCTGTACGGAAGTTTCACTGTCAAGTGCGCCGGTAGGTTCGTCGGCGAGCAGAATATCGGGATTATTTATAAGCGCACGGGCAATTGCAACTCTCTGCATCTGTCCGCCTGACATCTGATTAGGCTTTTTGTTAAGCTGATTACCGAGACCGACTTTTTCGAGTGCTTCTTTTGCACGTCTTCTGCGTTCGGACTTTGATACGCCTGAAATCGTGAGTGCAAGTTCGACGTTTGCAAGCACAGTCTGATGAGGAATAAGGTTGTAACTCTGGAAGACAAAGCCGATAGAATGATTACGGTAAGCGTCCCAGTCCCTGTCCTTGTACTGTTTGGTCGATACGCCGTTGATGATGAGGTCGCCGGAAGTGTAGTGGTCGAGACCGCCGATGATGTTGAGCATGGTAGTCTTGCCACAGCCCGAATGACCGAGTATAGCCACAAACTCATTTTCACGGAAAGTAATGCTAACGCCGTTGAGCGCAGTGACAACATTATCTCCACTGCCGTATTTCTTTACGACATCTTTCAATTGAAGCATAGATTTAGTCCTTTCATTAAAAAAATTAGTACAGACTAATTATAGCACTATGACGAAAAAATGTCAATTGATTTGTAAATATTTCACAGAAATTTCATATTATTAAACGTTTAACAAAAATACGCTTGACTTTATAAGGATATTTTGTTATAATTGACAACGAGGTGAAAAATATGGAAAAGGATATGAAAAAATTAAGTATATTTATTTCCCTGATACTCCGCCACAAGCCGTCTGAAGCAGGCATTGAAATAGAACGTGACGGCGCATGGGCTGATACAAAGTCCCTTATCGACGGCATAAACCGTACAGGCAGGTACAGTATTGACATGGAAACACTTGAGAAAATCGTTGCCAACGACAACAAACAACGTTACTCTTTCAGTGAGGACAAATCGAAAATCCGTGCAAATCAGGGTCACTCAATCGACGTTGACATGGACTTTAAAGAAAAAGTACCGCCTGAAATCCTTTATCACGGTACGGCTGAACGCTTTGTACCGTCAATTCTTGACGAGGGACTGAAAAAAATGAGCCGTCAGTACGTACATCTCTCCGGAGACGAGGAAACAGCTTTAAAAGTGGGCGTAAGGCACGGAAAACCGCATATATTCAGGGTGCTTTCAGGGGAAATGCACAGACAGGGCTATAAATTCTACTGCTCCGAAAACGGCGTGTGGCTGACTGACAGCGTACCGCCTGAATTTCTTGAATAGCAACAGAAACGACTGCCGGATTAAACGACAGTCGCTTGTTTTATTTATCTGCGATTGTATACCATTTCAACTTCTTCATCATCGCCAACATCAAGAAGATACAGTTTTTCTTTTTCATCATCGAATCTGTAATAATAAATCTTCCAAACATCATCATCATCATCAGCATCAGAAATAACCAATACTCCGTTATATTCACTTGTTGGCTTGTACTTAACTTTTTCACCATCTTCTTCGTATGTGTATTTGGAATAAGTTTCCCATGAAAAATGGTCGTAAGTGTCTCCCTCTTCATACTGTTTTCCTTTATTATCTGCGTCGAATATTATTCCGCAGTCAATAAGTCGATTTGTTTCAGACCACGTACCGATGATTGATTTCTTGTCCGAACCGCATGAGCATAGTCCAAAGACGGAAATGCAGACCATGAGTATCGCCAGAACAATTCCTGCTGTTTTTTTCATATAAACAACCTCCTGAAATATTTTATGTTTTTATATTAGCATATATTTTCAGGAAAATCAATATAAAAAGCTCTTTGTTTTTTCTCTGCATTCTTAAATTTAAAGAAAAAGCCGGCTGTTCTTATCTGTGATTGTATACCATTTCAATTTCTTTATTACTGCATATATCAAGAAGATACAGTTTTTCTTTATCAGACCTGTAATAAGCTATACCCTCAACATTGCCGTTTACGTCAGTAATAACCAGCACGCCGTCATATCTGTCTGTAGGCTTGTATGTAGTTTTTTCGCCGTCTGCGTCCATGTATGTATACTTTGAATATATTTCCCAGCTGAAATCCTCATCAGAATATTCCCTGCCGTTATAAGAAGTAGTCGTTTTCCCCGTGTTGTCATCGGCAAATATAAAATAAACGGTGGCATATTCAACTTGTTTTGACCATGTACCTACGATTGATTTGCTGTCTGAACCGCACGAGCAGAGACTGAAGACGGAAATGCAGACCATGAATATTGCCGGAAAAATTCCTGCTGTTTTCTTCATGATAAAAACTCCTCTTACTCGATATACCGTTTCGGGATAATTTTATTATACCACAATGGTATAATAATGTCAAGCATAAATTTCAGATTTGTTGAAAATGCACTATAAATAAACAGCGTTTTCAGCAGATTTAATAAATGAAATAAGTGGTTGATTATGAGATTAAAAGAGTTAAGAAAAAAGAAACGGATTACACAGCAGAGACTTGCTATTGAACTGAACATGGAGCAGAATACAATAAGCAGGTATGAAAATGAGGTAAGAGAGGCGGATTACAGAAGTCTGATAGCTATTGCCGATTATTTTCAGGTATCAATAGATTATCTGCTGGAGAGAACAGATAATCCGCAGTTTTTAAAAGAATAAAGAGAAAGCCGGCTGTCTGAAAGGGCAACCGGCTGATTTTTATTTTATACCATAGGATTTGAGAAGAGCTTCAATTTTAGCGTGCGGGTCGAGTATCTGACTGATAGAAACGTCATGATTGATAGCCTCAATGAAGTAAGCGATATACTTTGAAACGTCAACCTCGTGGAACCATTCACGGCTGAGGAGTTCAGGAGTACGGTAGGTGAGGTTAGTGCCGAGAACTCCGCTGATAACGCCCTCTTCGTAAGCCTTGTCGAACTTTTCGAGACCGTTTGTGAAGATAGCGTATGTAGCGTAAGTGAAAATTCTGCCTGCGTTTTTCTTTTTGAGGTTGTATGCGAGGTCGAGCATTGATTCGCCTGAAGAGATAATATCGTCTGCGACGAAAATATCCTTGCCCTTAACGTCGTTTCCGATATATTCGTGAGCGACAATCGGATTTCTGCCGTTGACAATCTGTGAATAGTCACGGCGTTTGTAGAACATACCCATATCAACACCGAGGACAGAAGCGTAGTACATATTTCTGTTGAGTGCGCCCTCGTCGGGTGAAACAATCATGAACTTGTCTTTTGTAAGCTGTAAATCCTTGATTTCCTTGAGCATACACTTGAGAACCTGATAAGTGGGCATAACGTTGTCGAAACCCATAAGCGGTATTGCGTTCTGTACACGGGGGTCGTGAGCGTCGAAAGTCACGATATTTGCAACGCCCATAGCTTCGAGTTCCTGAAGAGCGCAGGCGCAGTCGAGCGACTCACGGTAACTTCTTCTGTGCTGTCTTCCGCCGTAGAGGATAGGCATGACGATATTGATACGGTGAGCCTTACCGCTTGCGGCCTGAATTATACGTTTTAAATCCTGAAAATGGTCGTCAGGGGACATGGCATTCTCAAAGCCGAAATAATTATACTTCACATTGTAGTTGCCGACATCGATGATGATAAACAAATCCTTGCCACGGACAGTCGATTTAATGAGACCTTTACCGTCGCCGGACGAGAAACGTGGGCATTCGCTTTCGATAAGAAAAGTATCGATGTCATATCCTGCACGTTTAGCCCAGTCAACGAGGTAATCGTTAATTTTATTGCCGAGTTCAGTAACGCTGTTCATTGCAATAATTCCGATAGGCGCAGCACTTATCTCACTGCTGAATAAATTTCCACTTGAAGCAATCATAAAAAATTCCTTTCGTTTTAAAAGATTTTTAACATAATCTTCCGCTTACTTGCAGAAGTTGTTGATATAATTTTCGATGTCGTTTGCAATGATTTTCTTTGCAACGTCTGCATGGTCAACTTCATTGACGACGGTATCCTTGTTTTCGAGTTCTTTATAGACTTTGAAAAAGTGGGTCATTTCGTCGAAAATATGTTTAGGGAGCTGTTCGATATCCATATACATATTGTAATTCGGGTCATCAAAAGGAACGGCGATAATCTTGTTATCCTGATGTTCATTGTCGAGCATTTTGATAACGCCTATAGGATAGCACCGCACGAGAGTGAGGGGCATAAGTTTTTCGGAGCAGAGGACGAGAACGTCCAGAGGGTCGAGGTCGTCGGAGTAGGTGCGGGGGATAAAGCCGTAGTTTGCAGGATAGTGTGTGGACGTGTGTAAAATTCTGTCCATTTTTATTAAACCTGTTTCCTTGTCAAGCTCATACTTTATTTTACTTCCCTTGCCGATTTCGATAACAGCGTAGAAATGGTCGGGGGTTATGCGTTTCGGGCTGATGTCATGCCATATATTTTTCATATTAAATTCCTCCATGAAAAGCAATTATCATCTAATATTAAGTATACCATTTTTTCAGCATTTGTCAATAAGAGGTTAAGACAATGTAAAATTTTCGGCAGAATAACAGTTTTTTTGCCGACAGATTGAAATTTTTTGGATTTTTAGCAATAAGCTGTAATAATATGATATAAAAATACAGACAGTAGAATTATTTCCGGATAAGATTAATTTTCTGTTAATAATTATAATTTTACAAAAAAGTATTGATTTTTTATTGTTTTTGTAGTAAAATATATATAGAATGACTAAACGGGATTTTTTTTTAATATTTTTCATAGGGAGTGAGAATTTGAAACGATATAAAATTGCAATCATTGTTGCGGGAATAGACCAGACTTATCAGAGCAGTATACTAAAAGGAATACAGTCAACCGCTTCCGAATGCCCGCTCGATTTCTTCGTATTTGCCTCATTCAGCGGTGTTATGGACAATGCAAGTCACGATACCGGAGAACTGAATATCTTCAGTCTGCCTGATTTCAATGACTTCGACGGCGCAATACTGCTTACAAACACAATAGGCTATCAGTATGTTGTGCATGATATTATTGAAAGAATAAAGTCCGCCGGCATTCCTGCTGTCTGTATGGATAATGATATTGAGGGAATGTATCATATCGGAATTGACAATAAATCTGCCATGCGTAAAATAACAGAGCATTTCATAAAAGTTCATGGATTTACCAAATTCAACTATATTTCAGGTCCAAAGAATAACTCGGAGAGTGCTGACCGCCTTGAAGCGTTTCTTGAAGTTCTTGAGGAGAATAATATCACGATTGAGAAAGAACGTATATACTATGGCGATTTCCGTGCGCCGTCGGGAAAAGCCGCAATTGAGTATTTCAGAAAGAATACTCCGTATATGCCGCAGGCGATTATATGCGCAAACGACGTTATGGCGGCTTCTGCGATTAACTGTCTCCATGAAAACGGCTTTAAAGTACCGTCTGAAATTGCCGTTTCGGGCTTTGACAATACATTCAATAACCATAATCTGCGTATCGAACTTACGTCCGTCGAGCGTCCCCTTGCACTTTCAGGACAGCTTGCCGCTAAAATGCTGTACAATCATTTCAGAGGCATACCGCAGGAAAGAAGTATCATACTCAATATGTCAACAAGATTTACCGAAAGCTGCGGCTGTCATGACAGCGTGATACAGGACTATAACGGCTACAAGGAACTCAATATAGCCAACTACAGCCGTGTTGAGAACTATAATATGTACATGACTTTATTCAATCAGCTTTCCTGCCGTCTCCATGCCTGCAATACCTTTGAACAGTACGTCGAATGCCTGAAAAATTTCGTCGTGCAGATTAACCCCGAAGAACTGTATTTCTGTCTGTGCGACAACTGGCAGGCGGAACTTATTGACGACAACGGCATAATGAAAGAAAATGATATTGTATATACTGACTACACTTCCAGAATGCTTGTTCCGGTTGCGTACTGTCACGGCAGATTTCATGAAACCGGAATGATTAAAAAGAAAAAGCTTATCCCAGATATTGCACAGGATAAGTTTTCGGGAAAATTCTGGTATTTCCTGCCCGTCCATTTCGGTGAACGCTGTCTCGGGTATATGGCAATCCGCAACTGCAAAGTATCTCTTCACAGTGCAGTATTTCAGTCGCTCTGCATTACCCTCAATAATTCGCTTGAGAATATCCGCAAGCTTATCGGGCTGAATTATGCGGTAAACAGGCTTGAAAGTCTCTATACTCAGGACACTTTCTCCGGTATTTACAACCGCAACGGATTTGTCAAGGCAACAGGTGACATTTTCAGGGAATGCACTGAACAGCACCGCCATATTATGCTTATGTTTATCGACCTCGACGGTCTGAAAGTCATAAACGATACTTACGGTCACGATACGGGCGACGTTGCAATCCGCTCAATTGCCGATGTTCTGTGCAAATCATGCACCGGAAACGAAATTTTCTGCCGTTTCGGCGGAGACGAGTTTATCGTGTTCGCTCCCGACTATACCGAAGAGAACGCCCTCGCACTCACTCAGCGGATTGAGGACAATATTGCGGAAATCAACAGCACTGCAAATCATGAGTTCATGCTCAGCGCAAGTACGGGCTATATCATCACAATTCCGGAAAAGAACAAGGATTTGTTCCGTTTTGTAACCGAAGCCGATAAGGTTATGTATAAGACAAAGCGCAAGAAAAAACTTTCAAATTACCTCAAATCTTAAAACAAAAGGAGCAGGGTTGTCCTGCTCCTGATTTTATATTCAGCTTCTTTCACTTATGAGAATTGAAACTCTGTTCTGAATGTGTTCTGCGGAAGTCTCAGCCGTCTGCTCACCTGCAAAGTAAAGACCTGCTTCCTCTTCGCATACGGCGACAATATCATAGTCAAGCACCGTTCCTATGGTATCGCACGACTTTATGTATTCCGTGAGCATATCAACGTCCTCCTGCGTATATGACGGATATTCCACACCGCTTGCCGAATGCTTTGCACTCATTTCAGTTTTCATAGTTTTTTCAAACGAATCAGTAAGCGACGGTATACTCTCCATGTAGAAATAATCGTTTTCCAGTTCAGGAACTTTATTTGATTCAAGAATATAGAATTTCAGGAACTCCCATGCACCCTGCTTGTTTTCGCAGTTTTCCGTTATTGACATCATGTATTCAGGCGTAATGCGTCCGCCCTTGCCGTTATCTGACGGATAACCTACAAGTGTTAAATCCTCGCCGTTGCCCTGAGTGTACTTCACTAAATTGTAAGTTGACGGGTCAAAGAACTGTAGCGGTTCAACAAGTGTGTAATCATTGCCGAACCAGTGATATTTTTCCGTCATGTACTGCGAAAATTCCTCGTAGTCGTCTGCTTTTGAAGGTTCGTCAACTGTATCAACAAATCTGTTGCAGAACTCCAGAAGCTGAATAAATTCAGGATTGTTGAAGTCGCACTTTGCATTGTCGTAGTCGATTAGGTCATTCATGGTATAGAACATTCTGCGGAACATATCAAGTTTTGTTTCGCCGTCATAGAGGTGAGTTGCCGATGCGGGAGCGTTGTCATAGAGATTAAGCATATCATCGAAAGTCCAGTTTTCCTTGTCACATATTCTTGTCTTTGTCACAAGTGTATTTATGCCGAATTTCGTGCAGAGTGAATACAGTTTACCGTCACGCTCCATTGCAGTAATTACGTTCGGCATAACCATTTCTTTGCTGAGTTCGTCGTCCATGAGTTCATACAAATCCGCAAACACGCCCTTATTGCAGTAATTCAGATACGTGCTGTATTCAAGTCCGCATATAACGTCGGGAGCATTGCCCGAAATGATGTCCATGTTCAGTTGCTGGTTGTTGTCCTCATAGGAATATTCCACAAGCTGAACACGGTATTTGTTGTCTGAGTTGTTAAATTCGTTGATAATTCTCGTATCGCAGTTTGAGACGGTTATAATTTCAACGTCTGCAAGTTCACTCATATCACGGGGGACAAGTTTTATTGCAGTCTCACCATCGTTCCAGCCCATACCTATGAAGTCATTTTCACCGCATGGGAATACAGACATTGCGTTCAGACTTGAGGCAAGCCAGTCCACTACAGTTTCAGAAGTACCGTCATCTTTTACGCCGACAACGCCGTCAATTGTCGGGATAAAAAATCTGTAGTCGCCACGCCCGTGAACCATTGAGCCGTTGACTTCGTATTCCTTGCATGAGTAGATTACATCGCCCATTTTCTCTCCGTCGAACTCCATAAAATTGACAACTGTTTCAATACCCGGATTGCCGTTTGAGTCGTAATTTTCTGTTGTCTCATATCGGGTAACAATTATTTTTCCGTCACGGTCACGGTTGAGGTGTGCTGAGGAGGTGTAGGCGTAATCTTCGGGATTTTCAAGTTCATAGACTGTAGTGAAAGTACCGTCGGAAGAAAGTCTGCGGATTGAACCGTCCTCAAACGATGTTAATATTGAGTTGCCGTCTGCAACAGGTAGTCCCGAAATAACATAGCCGTAATCATCATAGACTTCTTCGGGATATTCAAATGCCGACTTTGTCAGAAGTTTTCCGTCCTTGTCGTAAGTGCAAATCATGTAAGTTGTGATGCAGTTTTCATTGTAGCTTTCGTAGTCGAAATTTTCGTCCCATTCTTCAGGTGCAACTACACCGCCATGGTCTTCAAGAGTTACAAGCGAACACGCTGTACCGTCGGAATTGAAGAGAATCTGGTCGTGTGCTGTGTCGTAATTCTGCATTTCTTCGGGCTTTTCGTACTCAAACAGCTCGAATTTACTGAAATTCTCATCAGTCCTGTAAAGTTCACTCCAATTGAAATCCTTTTTATCCAGATAAACCATGATACTTCCGTCATTTAACCTGAATGCCGTTGAGATACCAGCTATATTATCGGGAAGTGCAAAATCCTCTTTCTTATAGCAGTTCGTAAGTTGCAGGAGTTCCGATTTCAGTTCGTCGGGACTGTCTGTCTCCGATACGCTGTCGCTTACAACAGAACTGTTGTTCTCTGATGATGTGCTTGTATCGGGTTTTGTTCCTGCTGATGCGCATGAAGTGAGCGTAACGCACACGGTTAAAAGTAATAATAATTTTTTCATTTGATTAACTCCTTTCACTTATGAGAACTGAAACTCTGTTCTGAATATGTTCAGCAGAAGTCTCAGCAGTCTGTTCACCGTTGAAATAAAGACCTGCTTCCTCTTCCATAATAGCCATAATATCCCTGTTGAATGCAGGATAGTAGAAACTTTCGTAAGAAGCACAGAATTTAGTCGCCGACTTAATGTATTCCTCAACTCTGTCCCTTGTCTGCTGGTCAAAGGGCGGTATTTCAATACCGCTTGCCGTTGATTTTCTTGTCATTTCCTCGTCCATGTACTTTTCAAACTTGTCACAGAGTATGGGACAGCCGTAGCCTTTCGCATTCAGAAGATAGAACTTCACAAATTCCCATGCACCCTCTTTTTCCTCGCACTCCGTACTGATACAGACAATATCGTTAGTAATGATAAGACCGCCTCTGCCGTCTGGTGAGGGATAGCCTGCAAAAGTAAGGTCACTGTCTCCTGCATTGAGTGTTTTTATACTGTTGTAGGAATTTGCCGACCCCGACAGAAACAGTATTTCCTCATTGGCAAGCAACTTTGCCTTGTCCGCATAGTATTGTGAATTTGCTTCGGGTTCAGTTGCTTTGTCGGGTGTCTGAACTTCGTCCACAAATCTGTTGCAGAACTCAAGTATTTTTATAAATTCGGGACTGTCAAAACTGCACTCCGCATTTTCATAGTCAACAAAATCAGTCATTGCATAAGTCATATCATTCAGCATTTCTATATTTGTAGTACCGTCGTAAAGGTGGCTGAACGTATCGGCATTGTCGTATGCGGAGAAAAATTCGTCAGTTGTCCAGTTTTCCTTGTCCCACACAGAAGATTTCGTGAAAAGCGTCCTGACCCCAAAGCTTTCGGGGACTGCATAAAGTCCGCCGTCGGGAGCTTCTATGGCTGAAAGAACGTTCGGGAGAAAATCATCTCTGCTGATTTCGCTGTCATTGTCAATAAAACTGTACAAATCGGTGAATACGTCTTTTTTGCGGTAGTTCACAAATTTATCGTAGTCCAGCCCGAAAATAATATCAGGAGTTTCGCCCTGCAAAATCATGAGATTGAGTGCGTTGTCAGTGGAATAAAAGCCGTTTTCGTCGGCTTCGGCATCTATTTTGACTGTATTTATACGGTAATCGTTCTGAGAATTGTTAAATCTGTTGATTATTTTATTCATTTCCTGATGTTTGAAGTCGTCAACCTGTGTAAATGCGATTGTAATAAATTTCGTGTCGGCGTATTCACTCATGTCACGGGGAGTAAGGCGGAGCAGATTTGTTGAACCGTCGTTGTATTCCTCAATCCCGATATACTCGTTTTCCCCGACTGCAAAAGCGTTCATGGGCTGTATATTACTGTTGTTCCAGTTGACAAGGGACGTGAGTTGACCGCTGTCGTCAAGTCCGTAGAGTGCGTCGCTCATCGGGAAAAGCAGTCTGTAATCGCCGTATCCTGAAATTATGCTGTATATATCGTCAAGTTCGTCGAAAGTGTAGAACGCTTCCGAAAGTCCTTTGTCTGTAAATTCATGCAGGGTTTTTACTTCACTGTAGCTGTCGCCATTGAGAGTAGTACCTGAAACGGTGCAGATAATTTTCCCGTCACGGTCACGGGAAAAGCTGTACGAATTGTATTCCGCACTGCTTTCGTTGGTGAAAAGCTGAGTGAATGAGCCGTCCGCACTAATTCTATAAAACGAATTATCGTCGCTTGCAAGAATAACTGAATTGCCGTCCGAAATGAAGTCAGACATTTTCAGATAGCCGTCATCAGTGTAGAAACTTTCGGGGTAATCGAACATTGCACCTGAAATAAGTCCGCAGTCTGCGCCGTAAGTGGCAATCATGTACGAAGTTTCGCAGTTGGCGTAATATGTATCGTAGTCGAAATTTTCGTCCCTCTCGTCAGGGAGTTTCATTCCGTCATGATTTTCAAGGGTGAAAATGACATTGAAACTGCCGTCGGGATTGAAAAAGGGTGTACTGTATACTGCGTCGTAATCTGCCGTTTCCGCCGGATATTCGTACTCAAATCGCTGGAAATCAGTGAAGGTACTATCTGTTCTGTAGTAAAGTATATTGTCGAAATTACTTTCATTTCCGACAATGATAATTCCCTGATTCAGCCTGATAATACTGTTTATACGGAAAAGATTTTGCGGTACTTCAACAGTTTCCGACTTATAGAAGTCCGTGAACTGCAACTGCTTCGCTTCGGGAACGCTCGTTTCAGTAACAGAACTCCCGCTCACAGATGATACGCTTGTATCAGGTTTTGTTCCTGCGGAGGCGCATGAAGTGAGCGTAACGCACACGGTTAAAAGTAATAATAATTTTTTCATATTGATTTTCCTTTCAGCAGATTTCTTTACATATACAAGTGATTTTAAAGAACCAAAAAGACGAAGTTCTGATAAATTTTTTTATTTTAACTTATAGTCATATCTTCTGTACAAACGCTATTATAGCACCGGTTTTGCGTAAAATCAATAATTTTTGCAGAAAATTTGCACTTTTCATACCTATATTTTGCAGAATAAGTTAAAACAAAAAAATATGTCTGCAATGCACTTTTCCGTACTCCTGAAAACATTTATACATAAAGGAGTTGTTTT
Source organism: uncultured Alistipes sp. (assembly GCA_964460175.1). GTDB lineage: Bacteria > Bacillota > Clostridia > Oscillospirales > Ruminococcaceae > Ruminococcus. Next base: position 27,346 of record CAYWPN010000005.1, read on the forward strand.
TATGAGGTTTTTACAGAAAATCTGCCTGATGAGTTCTGTACTGCTTGTTTCGTGCAGTACACCGTCTGTACAGCATTCCGGACAGTCTGCGCCGACGGCAGAAAGTACCACGAAAAAAGAAGATATTGTTCTTACATGGGCGGTACATACGGGAATTGAGGAGGAACAGAAAAAAGTCATTGAGCAGTTCAATTCTGCGGACAACGGCTATAAAGTCGAGGTGAAATATTATGCTCCTGACAGTCTGGACGAGGACGAAAGAAATATGGCTGATTTCAGGCTTATTCAGGATATAATAAATAGTGACAGAATTGATATAGTCTGCGACGGAAGTTTTAATAATCCTGCAAAAATGGAAATACTCGAAAACAAGGGCGCATTTGCTGAACTGTATCAGTTCATGGAGAACGACAAGGAAGTCAACAGGGAGACGCTCAATGCACATATTCTCAGTCTTTCGGAGAAAAACGGCGGACTTTATCATCTCCCCGTGAATTACTGTGTTGAAACGCTCATGAGTGAAACGAAGTACGTCGGCGACAAGCAGAACTGGACTTTTGATGAATTTGTTTCCGCATGGGAGAAAATGCCCGAAAATTCCACGATAAATTATTCAAGGGCAAGTATGACGGTTTACGGCTATACCCTCAGAAATTATATTGAGTTTTTTGTCGATTACGAAAATGCAAGTGTTAATTTCGACTGCGACGAGTTCAGGGAAATGCTGGAGTTCTGCAACCGCTTTGAGTATGAAACGGTGAAAACAGACCCCGAATGGAATACCCCGAATTTCGTTTCACCATGCACCATCGGCGGATTTGTCATTGCTGCTGATTACTTCGACGACGAAAATACATATACTATGACAGGATTTCCGAGTGCGGACGGCAGAGGTGCTTATTTTTCCACAAATGACTTTGCGGTAAGTGCGAAAACTCCCGAAAAACAGCAGGGCGCATGGGAGTTCATAAAACTTTTTGCCGGTGAGGAATACCAGTCGGACAACTATATCAAGTACGGTCAGGAATTTTTCTATCCCGTAAATAATGCGGTATTTGAGCAGAAAATGCAGGACGTTCTGAATGGTATGTATCAGCCTGATTATTACGACTACGACGGCAATAAGCTTCCGCCGAAAGTACCCACGCAGTCGGAATGCGACAGGCTTGTGGAGTACCTTGACAGTGTTGACCGGCTTGAAAAGGACATCGACCGCAGTCTCTGGAATATCGTCAATGAAGAGGTTATGGCGTATCTTTCGGGAGAAAAGTCCATAGATGAGTGTATTGATATAATTCAGAACAGATGTTCTATATGGATAAGTGAACAGGCGTAGTGACAGATTTCATAATTTTTCATTCAAAGTTTATGCATACTTCACAAAAATATCTTTATTCATAATATATTTCTTGCATTTTCTCAATAAATATGTTATAATAATATTCAAAAAAATATTCTGGGGTGAGATATATGAGAGTAGTGAAGTGCAAAGAGGGTCACGGCTATGACGCTGATAAATATGAAAGCTGTCCGATATGCAGAAAGTCAGGAAAAAATACGAAAATTATCAGGGTGAGGGCAGTAAAAAAGGTTCAGCAGAATACTGAACCAGATGAGAATATTGAAAAAAAACAGACTGCTGAAGAGAAACCCGCTGAAAAAAAGGCTGAACCTGAACAGGTTAATGAAACCGTGCAGGAAACTGACGAAGAGGAGTGCGAACTTGATTTCAGCAAGGTGCGTTTTCATGCGCCTGTAATGCCTGAAATCAAAAGGGAAATCAGACAGATGCCCATTAAAAAACCTAAAGATGAGCCGACGAAAATCGAGGAACTTAAGCCTGAACAGAAAGAACTCGTTCCCGAAAAGCCTCTGGCTAAATCAGCTGAACCGGCTGTTTCCCTTGAGGAAATTTTCCCATGCGAAAGCGAGGCTGTTATTGACAGCTACAACAATATGGCGACTGACAGAAGCGGCAGACTTCTGATAAAATACATCGGAAAAAATGAGGTTATCTATATTCCCGATACGATTACAGCAATCGGGAAATATTCTTTCAGCAGAAATAAGTATGTTAAAAAAATAATTATGTCAGACCATGTAAAAAGTATTGACAAATTTGCTTTTTCTTTCTGTGAAAAGCTTGAAACAGTTGTATTTTCGGGAAATCTTGAGACAATCGGCGAAAATGCTTTCTATAACTGTCCTGCCCTGCGTGAACTGAATTTCCCTAATTCCCTTAAAATAATCGGAAAGGGAGCTTTCGGCAGATGCAGTTCTGTCACAACACTGAATTTTCCTTCGCAGATTAAAAAAATCAGCGATTTTTCATTCTGTGAATGTGTTTCGCTTAACAGGGTGAATTTATCGAAATCTATTGAAAGTATCGGAATTTCCGCATTTTCAAAGTGCTATCGTCTTATGAAAATATCTCTGTCTTCAGTGGAAATGATAGGTGACAACGCTTTTTCATGGTGCAGTACTCTTGAAACAATCACAATTCCGCCGTCAGTGAAAACAATAGGGAGTTTTGCATTTTTCGGGTGCGAAAAGCTGTCCGACCTGAAAATCAGCGTAAATCTTAAAGAAATCCGTGACGAAGCGTTCACCAGCTGTGACAGAATAGAAAAAGTCGGCATTGCAGAACTTGAGGGCAGTAATTTCAATTCAGGGTACGTCCGCAAGGCGCACCGCCTTACTCTGCGCATACTTAAACAGGTAAGCCGGCGCAAAGCAGAAAAGTATGCAAACGAAAATAAGCTGAGTAAAATATTTATTTAATTCGGCTGACCTTGTCTGTGGCGGAGGTTTTCTTCCTTGAGCTGTCGTCCTTCTGCAATAAGGCGGAGCATTTCGTCCGTATCGGCATTTTTAAGTGCGGAATTGTATTTCATAAGGTTTTCAATAAGCGTATCAAGTTCATACATGAGATTTTCCCTGTTCTGCATAAACAAGTCAGTCCACATACGCTCGTTCATTGTCGCAATTCTCGTCATATCCTGAAAACTTCCTCCGCTGAAACCGCATTCAAGGCTGAGTTCAGGACTTTTCACGTATGCGCTTGATACAATATGCGCAAGCTGTGAAGTATATGCAATCATTTTGTCGTGGTTTTCGGGAGAAGTCACGACTATTTTGCCTGCGCCGATTTCCTTTGCGAGATTTTTCAGAAGTTCAATATCGTCCTCACTGCTGTCCTCAAACGGTGCAACAATGAAATTCGCTTTCTGAAACAGTTCGGCACTGCTGTTGTGATAACCGCCGAACTCCTTTCCAGCCATCGGGTGAATACCGACATAGCGCAGATTATTCTCTTCCGCAAGAAGTTTCACACGCTCCGAAAAATCGCCCTTAATTCCGCAGACGTCCGTGATGAGAGTGTTTTCGTCGAATTTGGCGATGTTCTCACGGAGATATTTTTCTGTAGCGTCGGGGAAAAGCGACATTATAATGAGGTCAAATCCGCTGAATGAACCGTTGAAAGCCTCGTCTATGGCGACATCACGGAGGGCGGAGTATTCAATATCGTGATTTATGTCACAGCCTGCAACAAAATGTGCTGTGTATTTTTTAAGTGCCTTGCAGATTGAACCGCCGATAAGTCCCAGACCGACAACAAGTATTTTCATTAAATCAAATCCTTTCAGGTTGTTTTCTTTTAACAGTATACCACATTAAAGCGAGAAAGTCAATAGTTTTTCCGGAACTGTCACACGGATTTCATTGAGATATTTCAGCGGTGAACTTTCAGGGAAATCAAATTCAAGCGCACAGGCACAAAGTCTCTGACGGAATACGCCGTAACGCTTGTTTTTCGCAATATCACCGTATTTCCCGTCGCCCAGTATGGGACAGCCGATGTGTGCGAGATGCGCACGTATCTGATGAGTTCTCCCTGTGAAAAGTACGATTTCAAGGAGGTACAGACCGTTTTTTTCGCCGATTACTTTATATCCCGTGCGGATTTCACGCCAGCCGTCCTTTTTTTCGTCGGATATGCGGACAATATTTCTGCCGTCGTCCTTGAAATGCCATGCGGTGAGAATATCCTCTGTTCTGGGCGGTTTTGCAACAGTAATACAGCGGTAAATCTTGCGGACAAGTCCCGACTGTATGGCGGAATTTATCTCACGGAGAACAGGAGCGTTTTTTGCGGAAATGACAAGTCCTGAAGTATTGCGGTCGAGACGACTGCACAGGGCAGGTGAGAACGTATTTTCGTTTTCGGGGACATATTCGCCCTTATTATAAAGGTAGTGCTTTATGCGGTTTACGAGTGTATCGGAAGTGCTTGTACTGTTGCTGTGTGCGTCAAGTCCGACTGGTTTGAACGCAACAAGAATATTTTCGTCCTCAAAGACTATTTCGGGTTCAGCCGGCGCATTCATGAAACTCATGTCATGCTGTTTCGGTGCGGAAACGTCGTCTTTTACGTAAATCCGCACAATATCGCCCTCATTCAGAACAGTATCGACTGCACACCGTTTTCCGTTTATTTTGACATCTTTCCTGCGGATAAGTCTGTACATCATGCTTTTCGGGAGTTCGGGCATGGATTTTGTAATAAATTTGTCAATTCTTTGTCCGCTGTCATTTTGTTTAATAATAAACTCTTTCATTTGTGTATCTCCTCTATATTATTGTGAATATTGACAGAAAATTTTAACGTTTCTTTGTGCAGATATACGAAAAATTCTGTCAGTACTTGCATAATTCTGCAAGTAATGTTATAATGAACATTGATAATTGTGTTACTGTTTTGTTATAAACAGTTCATATTTTTTTCATATATTTATGAAAAGGGAACGGGAACAAAAGGCAGTCTGCAAATTGCAGATATGTCATCTGATACAAAATGCAAAGGAGTGAAGTGTCATGAAGAACTTTCACAAACGAACGCTTTCTCTTATGCTGTCATGTACGATTGCAGGTATATCGGCGGTTGCTCCGCCTGTTTCTGCTGTTGACGCAGGCAGAAACTTCCCTGTAAAATATGATAGCACAAAAAGAGAAGAAAGTAAAGAGGAAATTCAAAAGGAAGAGCCGTTCAAAGTTTTTGAGATATACAATGCGTTTTTCGGCATTACCACAACGGCAGTTTCAACTACTACAACAGCAAAGCCGACCACTACAAAAACTACAGCCACAACAAAGCTGACCACTACTAAAAAAACTACCTCAGCTACAACGTCAACTACTCAGAAAACTACTTCCACTACAACGGCAACGACCACCAGCACAACTTCAACAGCAGTGCCGACCACTTTTACAACTACAACTGCTGAAGTCACAACAACTGCTCCTGTTCCGTTCTATAACGGTATTGACGTTTCACAGTTTCAGGGAGTAATCGACTGGCAGGCAGTAAAGGACAGCGGTGTTGACTTTGCAATCATAAGGGCTGGCTACGGTAAGGAATTCAATCAGGTTGACCCTTATTTCTACAGCAATATCGAGGGCGCACAGGCTGCCGGTATTGACGTTGGTATATATTGGTACAGCTACGCCGACGATACAGCTACAGCCCGCCGTGAAGCAGAAGTCTGCTATGAAACTATCAGGAACTACAGTCTTGATTATCCTGTATATTTCGATATAGAAGAGGGCAAGCACGCAAATATGACTATTGCACAGACTTCCGCCATTGTTGATACTTTCTGCACTGAAATGGAGAACAGAGGTTATTTTGTCGGAGTTTACAGCTATGCAAACTTCCTGCAATCCCACATATACAGAAGCATACTCGAAAAATATGATGTCTGGGTCGCTCAGTACGCCGAAAATCTTACTGCCTACAATGGTCATTACAGTATGTGGCAGTATGCAAGCACAGGACAGGTGAACGGTATAGGCGGAAATGTTGATGTCAACTACTGCTACAGGGACTATTCTGAGGTTATAACGGCAAATCCTGACCCGAATTTCGTTCCACCCGAAACAACAGCAACTACTACTGCGGAAACAACAACTACTACCACTACAAAGGCACTTTGCGATATTGTCGAAGCTGACAGCAGTGCGGTTGACTGGACAACGGTAAGCAGTGATATTGTAATGCTTGCAGTGAATAATTCAGGCAAAGAACCCGATTTCGATGTGCTTGCTGAAAATTTTGCTTCAAAGGGCGAAGAGAAAAAAGCAGGTCTCGTGTGGTATGCTGACAAGATAACGGCTGAGGAAATGACTGAAGATGCAGAAAAACTTCACAGCTTTATTGAAAATTATAAGTTTGAATATCCGGTTTATCTTGACCTGACAAACTCCGCAATAGTTAACTCCGGACTTACAAACGACGAAATTTCGGAGCTTATAAGGGCTTTCTGTTCTGTGTTCGATGCGGATAAAAAACACTATATCGGCATAAGAGGTTATGACGACTTCCTTACGGACAGGGTAAACGAGGATATTTATAAAGATTATGATGTCTGGCTCATAACAGATGACGATACAGTCAGACTTACTTACAAGTACGGCATTATCAGCAGACTTATTTCCGACGGTATTTCTCAGTATGAGAATGAATGCCTCAGAAATTACCCTGCTATAATGGCTGAATACCACCTTAACGGATATTAATAAAAATATAGCAATGCCATGCAGTTTCTGTGTGGCATTGTAATTTAATTGGTGATTTATTATGATTGAATTTATTATCGGTGCTTCGGGAACAGGCAAGACAACGACCATGTTCGAAAGAATTAAAAAATTTCAGGCGGACGGAAAAGAAGTCTGTGCGCTTGTGCCTGAGCAGTTTTCAAATGACTTTGATAAAAGACTTTACAAATATATCGGTGCGGAAAACTTCAATAATCTGCTGTCGCTTAGTTTCAGCAGTCTTGCGAGACTTATTTTTCAGGTCTACGGCGACCCTAACCGAAACGGCGAATATGCGGACGAAAACGCAAGAATGATAATCATTTATCAGGCAATCGCAGAGGCAAAAGCTAATCCTGATACACTGTCATTCTTTGCTAAAAAAAGTTCACAGCAAGGATTTGCAGAGGAAGTAATGAAGATTATCACTGACATGAAACATTCGGGAATAACTCCGTCCGAACTCTCCGGAAAGGCAGGAATATTCAACGACAAACTCCGCAACAAGACTGCTGATATTGCCTCGATTTACAATGAATACGAGCGTATCATGAAAGAGTACGGCTTCAGGGATAACCTTGAAAATATCAGAACTGCATCGGAAACCGCCAACCTTAACGAGTATTTCAAGGGGAAATGCGTATGCCTTGATGAGTTTGAGAGTTTCAATGCGGACCAGATTGATATGATTAAAGTGATTTTTTCGTCGGCTGAAAATGTTGTAATAACTCTCAGGACGGATAACCTGAAATCAGGCAGATACACGCTGTTTGAGACGGTCAATTCAACCTACAACCAGCTTATGCAGATTTGCCGTGACATGAATTACAGAACGTCCGTTCATACCTGTGATAAAAGTTACAGATTTAAGTGCAGAGACCTTGAATATCTCAGCGAAAACGTAATGCGCAACAAGCCTTATGAACCGCAGAACGCTCCGGAAGTGCGTAATATCGGCATTTTTGAGGCAAGAGATATGTACAGCGAAGTTGAATACATATGTGCGAGAATAAAAAAACTCGTTCACCTCAACAAAGACCTGAAATACCGTGATATAGCCGTGATTTCCAACAATATAGAACAGTATGCGGACGTGCTGAAAGCGTCTTTTGAGAGATACAACATTCCGTACTTTCTCAGCATTGAACGCAAAATAAGTCATACGCCGATAATTATGTTTTTCCTCACTCTTCTTGACGTGCTTACAGCAAGAAAAATTCACAGCGAACAGATTTTCCGTCTGCTGAAATGCGGTATACTTGAAGAGGACTTCACAGAAATATCTCTCCTTGAAAATTACTGCTATAAGTGGGAAGTTGACGGAAATGTGTGGTGCAGTCCTTTCACGGCGGACGACACTAATCTTGATGTCATCGACGGTCTCAGGGAACGGACTGTGACTCCGCTTATTGAACTTAAAAAAAATCTGAAAGGCACTATTACAGCAGAAAAAGCCTGCCAGCTTATTTATGATTACCTTGTTGAGTGCAATGCCGAACACTCTCTCGGCGGACTTATGAACAGGCTGATTAAAAGTAACCGTGACCATGAGGCAGCGGAACTTAAACGCCTCTGGAGCTGTCTTATAAAGATACTCGACAGTATTGTCGATACTATCGGTGAAAAGGAAATGACTTTCAATGAACTTTCCAACATTATGCGCTCCATGATTGGCAGGATAACATATTCTCTTATTCCGCAGACGCTCGACGAAGTAACCGCTGTATCTGCACGGACTGCAAGACTTAATTCCCCGAAAGTAATATTCGTTATCGGTGCAGCTGAGGGCGATTTTCCTAATCAGGTAAAACTGCACGGACTTTTTTCCGATGGCGACAAAAACAGACTTCTTCAGCATGGAATTGAAATCTCACGTCCGATTACTGACCTCATTGCTTCCGAAAGACTTATTGTATACAAGGCACTTTCAACCGCCTCGCACAGACTTTACATCTCTTATCCGCTGTCCGATTTGTCGGGTGAAGCAAAATATCCTGCACCTGTAATCCAGCAGATTAAAAAGATGTTCCATGCGGACGAAAATAAACAGGAAGAAATGGTTCTCACGGAAGACAAGGTAAAATCCGCTTTCTATGCCGTGACGAAAAAATCCGCCTACTATCACTATATGCAGGACAGAGCTAAAAAAGATACTTCTATAGCCTCTATCGAGAAGGTACTCAATGCCGATGAGGAATACAGAAACAGAATTAAAGCTGTCAACGAATACAGCAGAAAAATCAATCCCACAAAGAACGAGCCTAAATATAAAGTAGATACGGCGACAATGAAACAGGTAAAGAATTTCAGTCCGCTGATACTTTCGCCGTCTGCAATCGAAACTTACAGCAAGTGCGGTTTCATGTTTTTCTGTCAGAACTGTCTTAATTTGCAGGTGAATGAACAGATTGACATTGACAGGAGAATAACAGGAAGTCTCGCACATGAATGTCTTCAAAGAATTTTCGAGGCAAGAAGCAAGCAGGAACTTATTGATATAAGCAGAAGTGAAATTATAAGCGATGTAGATAAATTTGCGCTTGAATACCTCAATAACAATCTTGGCGGATTTTTCGCAAAAACACCACGTTTCGAGTTCTTTTTCAATAAAGTCAAGGAACAGCTTGTCAATGTTTTCATTCACACAAAATATGAACTCAGGGCAACTCAGTTCATTCCGCACAGCTTTGAGAGTGATTTGAAAAAAACTGATAAGGTTTTCACTTTCGGCGACGGTAATACTCTCAGGCTGACAGGAAAGATTGACCGTACTGATATATGGCAGAGCGACGGAGAAAAGTATCTCAGAATTATTGACTACAAGAGCAGTAAAAAAACTATAGACGCTTATCATCTTGCAAACGGACTTAATCTGCAAATGCTGTTGTATATGTTCATGGCGACAGAAAACGGTGCTGCTTACAGCGGATATACTCCTGCCGGCGTGCTGTATTCTCCTGTAAGAATTTCAGAAATTGAGGCAAACAGTACAAAATCAAAACCGGAAGTCAGTTCAGACCCAGACGAAAGACCAGAACTTAATAAGCTGCTCAGACCAACGGGACTGCTTATTGATGACAGGAAAGTCCTCAATGCTATGGAAGACGGCATAAAAGGAAAATATCTTCCTGTAAGCACAAGGTCACTGAGCCAGAGTTCGTCCGTCATATCAGAAGAAAAAATGACAGAACTCAAGGAATTTGTATATGACAGCGTTGTCGAAATGGCGGAGCTGATGTATAACGGAAATATCGATGCAAATCCGCTTGTTGACGAGAATAACGACAGAAAAACGCCGTGTACTTACTGTGATTTCTGTGACATCTGCGGAAACGGCGACGCTTCTGTATGTCATGGCACAAATCCCGAAAAACAGGCAAAGGCTGAGAAAATTATTCCGAAAAAGGAAAGGAGTAAGAATAAAAAGAAATGAGCGTGAAATATACAAAGCAGCAGCAGGACGCTATAGACGTGCGCAATTCTTCTGTTATTGTTTCGGCGGCGGCAGGAAGTGGAAAAACTGCCGTACTCACTGAAAGACTTGCACGTCTTCTCGCTGACCCGCAGGCGAACGTGAAAGCAGACAGAATTATTGTTGTAACTTTTACAAATGATGCGGCGGCAGAAATGAAAACACGTCTTGACAGCAAGCTTGCAGAACTAATCAGCGAATATCCCGACAACAAGTATCTTCTTGAACAGCAGGTGCTTTTGCAGAATGCGAAAATCTCGACTATCAATTCATTCTGTTTCGACCTTCTCCGTGACAATATCAATGAATATGACATAACATCGGGATTTTCTGTACTCAAGGAAAGTGATGAAGATGTTATAAAATCTCAGGCTATGGAAGAACTTTTCGACTTCTACAGTCATGAGGACTATGAAACGCTGTCCGCCCTCTACGACAGTTTCTGTTTCAGCGATAAGGAAAACCTCGTCGAGGCAATCAGAAAGACAGATAAATTTCTTGAGTCCGTTGCAATAGACGAACTATGGCTCGAAAAGGCTGTTGCAGAATACGACAAGGATTTTGAAAATTCTGTCTACAGCAGTCCGTTTTTTAAGAATGTTATAAAAGAAGCCTTTGACTTAATTCAGAAATTTGAAAGCAACACAAAGAAAATCAACAGAATTTTTGAAACGGAGGCTTCTGCACAAAATCATCTTGCACAGGCTGAGGAAGATAAGGAGCATATAAGAAAGCTGATACATCTTGCGGAAAAAGAACGTATGCCTTCCGAAGAAGAGAAAAATGAAATAATGATTACAGCGTCGATTGCACCTGTTGCCAAAGGCGTTGTTTATAATAAGGAACTGCGTAAAACTTACAGCGATAAACGCAATTCACTGAAAAACAAATTTAAAGAACTGCTTGAAGGATTTGATGTGGTAGAGGATAATTTCATGGAAACAGGCGCAATTGTAAGACTTCTTGTGAAGGTTGTGCGCAGATACCGTGAAATCGTACTCGAAAAGAAATTCAGCAGGAATGCACTGAGTTTTTCAGACGGTGAACGTCTTGCACTGAAACTTCTTGTTGCCTACGATGAGGACGGCAATATAATTCCCTCTGAAATTGCACGGAATATAGCTGAAAACCACGATATAATCATGATTGACGAATATCAGGACTCCAGCAACAGACAGGACCTTATTTTCAAGCTGATTTCAAAAAATTACAGGCTTGACGAAAACGGCAATTCCATGTATGGCGACAATGTTTTCCTTGTAGGCGATGTGAAACAGTCAATATACAGATTTCGTCTTGCAAATCCGAAAAACTTCATTGATACCATGAAGAGTTCTGTACCATACTCACCGGAAAACGACGAAAAAAGCCAGTCAATTCTTTTAAATAAAAATTTCAGAAGTTCTCCTGAAGTCATTGATTTTGTCAACTTTGTTTTCAGTGAGATTATGTCAAAGGACTGCGGTGAAATCGACTACAGCGACAACGAAAAACTGTATTTCGGCGCAGAGGATTATGTGAAAACCGATACGGGAAACAGATTTACTCATTTTATGCTGATTGATACAGACCCCGTTCCCGATGCGGAAATTATAAAAAATCCTGAAGCGGAAGCAATTGCGGATAAAATTGCCGGAATGCTTGCGGAAAAAACAAAAGTTCTTGACAAAAAAGGCAGTCTGCGTGACTGTGTGCCGTCGGATTTCTGTATTCTCGTCCGCAACAACTTCTGCATGAAAGACTATGTGAATGCGCTTGCGGACAGAAATATCAATGCAAAGGGAAGTGACGAAAAAGGCTATCTGAAATCGCAGGAAATCGTTGTTCTTATTGATTTGCTGAAAATCATTGCAAATCCGTTGCAGGACGTTCCTATGACTGCGGTGATGATGTCACCCATGTACACATTCAGTATTGAAAATATTGCATATATCAAATCATTTGACAAAAGCAAACTGCTTTATCAGCTTATCATTGAAGCGGTAAACGGCGATTTGGAAAACTTTGATACTGCTCTTGCCGAAAAATGCAGGGATTTCCTGAAATCAATAGAGAAATTCCGCCTTGACGCAGTAACCATGACAACAGGCGGACTGATTAACTCGATTTACGATACAACCGACTTTATTTCCGTTATGCAAATCCATAAGGACGGCGACAGGAAACGTGCAAATCTCCGTATGCTGATACAGTACGCACAGGATTATGAGGCTTTTGCCTCTGCTGACGGTCGTGGAGGACTTACGGGATTTCTCCGCCATATCGACAGAATTTCCAGAGAAGGAAACGATTACTCACAAGGTAAATCCTCCGCATCTTCCGGCGATTATGTAAGAATTATGACGCTCCATAAGTCTAAAGGACTGGAATATCCGTTTGTATTTATATGCGAGACGGAAAGTCCGTTCGGAATTAGTAAAATTCAGCGTTCAGGAATAATGTTCAGCGATGACGGCAGAATTGGATTTAATATCTTCAATAAGGAACTTATGCAGAGATACAAGACATTTCAGTACAAAATGTTGCAGAATGAAGAATATGCCCATACAAGAAGTGAGGAAATGCGCCTGCTTTACGTCGGCATGACGAGAGCGAAACAACAGCTTTTCATAAGTCTCAGGTGCGGAAACAAGCAGAAAGAAAGAGTGCAGAAACTTGCTGAGGACTGCATTCTCAACGGCAGTGAAATTAAAATTCCTGTTGCGAATGCGGACAGGTTCTCCGACTGGCTTTGGCTTTGTCTCATGATGCACAGCGATTTTCCTGCAATTGCCGATATTGCCGGAATTGACCTGACTGAAACAGGTATACCTGCTTATGATAAAGACGAACGTCTGTTTGATTTTGAATACATTGCGAATACGGACATAAGAAACGAAACAGTGGAAAGCAAAATCACGGCGGAAACTGCCAGCGACGAACTTGTTGAGAAAATTCTTGACATCATGAATACAGAATATGACATGACGCTTGCGCAGACAACCGCAAAACTCAGTGTTACTCAGATTTCAAAGAAATTCAGCGATACGGAGGAATTTGATTTCCATTTGCAGAGACCGAAATTTATTTCCGAAAAGAGAAAGATGACAGGTTCGGAACGTGGTACAGCGATACACACATTCTTCCAGTACTGCGACTTCGGCAAGGCTTCTGAGGACGTTCCGGCGGAAGTTCAGCGGCTTGTCAGCATGGGTCAGCTTACAAAGGCACAGGCGGAATGCGTTGAGCCTGCAAAAGTTACAGCTTTCTTTGAAAGCGAACTCTACAGGCGTATCAGTTCGGCGGAAAATTACGAGCGTGAGAGAAAATTCACAGTGACATCGGAAGATATAAAACAGCACAGTCCGCAGCTTGTACAGCTTAAGAATACTGACAACATGATAAAAGGTATCGTTGACATCATGTTTGAGGAAAAGGACGGGATTGTTGTTGTTGACTATAAATCCGACAGGGGAATTTCGGCGGACGGACTTCGTGAACGTTACGAAAAACAGCTTCAGATTTACAAATCCGCTGTTGAAATCATCACAGGAAAAAAAGTCAAGGAGCTTGTTATCTATTCAATTGAACTGCAAAAGACAATAATTCTTTAACGAAAAAAGCTGTCCTTTTTCGGACAGCCCTTTTCGTTTATTATTAGAAAGGAGAGGTGGAGAATGCTTAGTTTTCCTGCTGTACATTCATTTCTGCATTTGCATCGTGAAGTACGAGCGGTACGTCAATATCTTCGCCGTCACGGTATATTTTAAGTGTGACCGTGTCGCCGGCTTTGAACTGGTTTTTGATATTGTTGAGTTCGTCCATGGAAGTAACAGCCTCGTCGTTAATACCGATAATGACATCGCCGACCCTCAGACCTGCCATTTCAGCAGCACTTCCGTCCGCAACACCACGAACATATATTCCCATAGGAAGTCCGAGATAACTGGAGTACATTTCGTCAATGTCAACGGCAGTAATACCAATCTGCGGTCTGCCTGTGACATATCCGTTGTTGATTAAATCATCTATAATAACTCTTGCGTCGTTAATCGGGATAGCAAATCCGAGACCTTCAACAGTTACATCGCCGTAATTTGCGGAGATTTTTGCAGAATTTATTCCGATAACCTGTCCGCAGCTGTTCAGGAGCGGACCGCCTGAATTTCCCTGATTTATAGAAGCGTCCGTCTGGATAAGGGTCATATTTTTTTCATTGATTGAAATTTCACGGTTGAGTGCGGAGACGATACCGCTTGTAACAGAGCCGAAAAGTTCAAAGCCGAGCGGATTGCCGACTGCTATAACGAGTTCGCCTACACGCAGGTCGTCGCTGTCGCCGAATGTTGCAGGAGTGAAGCCTGTTTCGTCGATTTTGAGTACAGCGATGTCAGTTTCAACATCATAAGCGATAATTTTCGCATCGTATTCGTTTTTATCGCTGAAAAGCACGGAAACTGCCTTTGCCTCGCCTGCATGATATTCTTCGGAACTGTCATATACTACATGAGCATTTGTAACTATATAGCCGTCCTCTGTCATTACAATTCCTGTACCTGTTCCGACAGCCTCCTGTGTTACTGATTCAGGCTGCTGAAATCCCCAGCCCCATGATGAATACTGTTTTGTAATCTCAAAAGTAGATGAAACGCCGACCACTGACGGCATGATTTCGTCCACAATATCGGGAAGATACTTTGCGTCGGTGCGTGATGCAATATCAAAAAGTCCGGGCATATTCTGCGGTTCGGGAACAGTTTTTTTGTTGTTGTCCGTATCCGGCTGTTCGTCATTATCTGCATTTGCAGAAGTACTTTCAGAGGCGGAACTGTCGTCCGGTGTATTGAATTTGCTGTTGTCCATGAATTTATATATCTGTACGGAGCCTGCCCCTGCAATTCCCATACAGAGCAGGAGAGCAACTACTTTAAGAAACGTATGATTTTTTGGTTTCTTCGGCGGATTTCCCTCTGGTTTGTATTCATTCAGATTATTGAAGCTGTTGTAATTGCTTTCACCGTTGCAGTGATTTTCGTCATTATAAAAATCAGACATAATAAAAGACCTCACAATCAATTTATAACTATATGTTTTGCATCAGCATTTAAATTATTCATTAATTATAATTATACCCCTGAATGTGATAAATATATGATAAGCTATGGAAAATTAAGAATAAAAATGCCGTATTTCTGTGAAAAATACGGCAGTTATGTTTATTTATTTAATTTTTCATACGTTTTCGCTGTGAATTTTTCACTGTAGACAAGAAACCGTTTGTGAGTGCCTTTGCCGATTACTCCTGTTTCGTCGCTCGCTGTCACTTCAAATGTGAACTCACGTCCGTTTACTTCGGTAAGAACGGCTTCTGCGGTCACTTTCATTCCTTCGGGAGTTGCCGAAATATGACTGATACTGAGTTCCGTGCCGACTGTGGTTTCTCCGTCGCTGAGGTAATCAGCAAGGCAGTTGCAGGCGGACTGCTCCATGAGTGCGGTCATGGACGGCGTTGCAAATACCGCAAGACTTCCGCTTCCGACGTTTACCGCAAGTTTATCAGCAGTCACGGTTGTTCCGGCAGTGCCTTTTGTATTGATTTCAACTGGTTTCATATTATTATTCTCCTTTGCTTGCTTCGAGGACATCTTCGGGTATCGGGCATGGCGACATGACATCTCCGACAACTCTGTCGTATGTGAGTACGTCAAGTTCTTCATTGTCAGGCGTGCCGTCATTGTAATCCTGAGTATATACAGGAATTTCCTCCATAAATTTATCCATACTTTCGATAAACGAATCATGCGGAGCGTCGATGATGTCAATAATTATGTACGGAACATAGAAGAATGAGAAACTGTCCTGCGGTACTGCTGAGAAATCCGCATCGTAGTTGCTCCAGAAAAAGTACTTCTGCTCATAGAGTGTACTACAGTTTTCGCCTGTGATATTCAGCTGATTATATACGCTTGTCTCACCTCGCATTGACGGGAAATGGTCGCCCACAAAGAATACAAGAGTAGGTTCGTCGATAGTTTTCAGTTCCTCAAGGAATGCCGTAAGACCCTCGTTTGTATGCTGTATCCATGTAAGGTAGTTGCCGATTTCGTCGTCAGGGTCTTCACCCATATTGTACGGCTGATGATTCTGCATAGTTGTAGTGTGAATGTAGGTCGGCTCTTCGTTTGTCTTGATTAAGTCAATAAGCTGATTGAAAACAGTGCTGTCATCAACATAAGTACCGAAATGTTCAACAGGCACGGTGAAATCGGACGTGTTGTCTATATCGTCGTGGAAAATCATGGTATCAAAGCCGAATTCGCTGTATATGCGTGAACGGCTGTAGAATGAACTCTGGAAAGGGTGAACGTAGGCGGTTTTATATCCCCAGCTTTTGTAATACTGTGCGATTGCCGGCTGTTCACGGTCAGCAAGTTCACGCTGAGGCATATTCGGGGTGTTGAGACCACGGACGGGCAGACCGAAAATGAGTTCAAATTCTGAACGGACAGTCCAGCTTGCATAAGTCGGAGTGATTGCAGTACCGCTTATACCCTCGGAGCAGGCTTTGTCAAATCCCTCGTAATATGTATCATCAATGCTGAGTTCGTCAAACGCACGGAAATCGGCATAGGACTCGCTCATGATTACAATTACATTCGGCTTGTTGCCGTCATGGAAATTGCCGTTCTTTTCAGGAACGATGTCAGTGATTTCCTCAACATACTCTTCATTGTAGTTGACAGGTTCAACAAGTCTGTTTGCGTAACTTTCAGAAGCAGTCTGCACAATGAAAGCAAGAAAACTGTTGTTGTCGAATTTTTCATTCAGCAGAAATGCGTTGTTTGCCTCTGTCGTATCGAGTTTGAAAAAGCTGTAAATCGGATTGTAGAACGACGGGAATACAACCATGCACGTTCCGAAAACAGTACACGCCGCCGCCGTAATTGTACGTTTTACAGGCTTATGCTTCGGAAGTTTCGGGTTGAAGTGGAAAATCAGTGCAAGGACAGCAGCTACGATAACGCAGTATATGATAAGCTGCGGAGTAATCCGCACATAGTCGAATGACTTCATACTTTTCAGGCTCTTGAAAAGTTTCATATCCGACAGGAGCAGGTGATTTCCGTTTGCGCCGTACTTGAAAAGTTCCGTTATGCTTAGTGCCATGTAGAGTACGCCCTGTGCGGTTGAGGCAAGCCAGCCTTTGCGGAATATCGCCAGAAGAAGTACAAAGACAAGTCCTGCAATAATGAAGTTGAAAAGCAGAACGGACGGTCTTTCAACAGCGAAACTCAGGAATGTACTGATGTGCTTGGACTGATTGATTTCCGCCATGCAGGTAATGAAAACAGGGAAGAGTATCATGAGTGCAATATTGAGCTTTTTATACTTCTCACTGTTTTCCTCACGCTTTTTGTTGTAATTTTTAATCCAATCGAAGTGAAATTTTCTGTTTGTGTTTTTGTTTTCTGTCATTTTATTTCCCCCATAATATAGATTTATACTTATAATATAACACAACCGGCGGAAAGTTTCAAGTAAATAAAGAAAATATTAAGATTTTGTAATTATTTTCGGCGATTTAGTAACAATGCACTGATTTTTGGGTTAAAATTTGTTCATTACGACAATATGGACTTTAAATCAAAAAAGTGGTATAATCTGCATAAGGGAGTGATTTTTTATGAAAGCTTTGATTACAGGCGGTTCGGGAGAAATAGGACAGGCAATTTGCCGTAAACTTGCGGAGAACGGATATTCCGTCTATATCGGTTACGCAAATTCAAGGGAAAAGGCGGAAATTCTTGCGGAGGAAATCGGCGGTACTGCAATAAAACTCAATGTTGCAAAAAACAGTGATATATCGACAGCAGTCGAAAAAACGGGCGGAATTGATTTGCTTGTGAATAATGCAGGAGTATCGGAAATAGGACTTTTCCATTGCATTTCCGCCGAAAAAAGCCGTGAAATCATGGAGACAAATCTTGTCGGTGCTATGAACTGCGCAAGGACGTTCATTTCGGGCATGATTACCAGAAAATCGGGCTGTATCGTGAATATTTCGTCAATGTGGGGACAGGTCGGCGCATCGTGCGAGGTCGACTATTCAGCCTCGAAAGCAGGACTTATCGGCTTCACAAAGGCTCTCGCAAAGGAGGTTGCACCGTCGGGAATACGTGTGAACTGCGTTTCTCCAGGATTTATCATGACGAAAATGAACAGCCGTTTTTCTGCGGAAGATTTGGCTTTAATCCGTGAGGAAATTCCGCTCGGAATTTTCGGCGAACCCCGTCACGTCGCCGACGCTGTTGCTTTTCTTGCGTCAAATCAGGCGGAATACATCACGGGACAGGTGCTTGCGGTCAACGGCGGAATGGTTATATAAATTAATTTTTAAAAAAGACTTGACAAGCTGTGATTTTTGTGCTATACTATTTAAGTACCATGTACGGCATGGCAGAATTATCCTTGCCCGCAGTCAGTTGACGGGCGAAATCCAGAAGGAGGTGTGCATAATGGCAAAGGTATCCGCTAAGTATGAAGTAATGGTTGTTTTCAGCCTCAGGAACGGTGAAGAACCTATGAAGGCTCTTATCCAGAAGTTCAAGGAGAGAATTGAGCGTCACGCCGAAGCTGTTGAAGTCAACGAGGATTGGGGAAAGCGTAAGCTCGCTTATCCTATCGAAGACGAGACAGAGGGTTACTATGTAATCTATACATTCCAGTCCGCTCCCGATTATCCTGCTGAACTTTCCAGAAGACTTAATATCGCAGACGGTATTCTTCGTTCACTGGTTACAGTTGTTGAATAATCCGTGCAGTCATTATTATAAGGAGAATGTCAGATGAACAAAGTTATTTTAATGGGCAGACTTACTGCCGACCCTAACCTCAATCAGACACAAAGCGGTGTTTCGTCATGCAGGTTCAGCATTGCTGTCAACAGACAGTTTGTGAATAAGCAGACAGGCGAAAGAGAAGCCGATTTTATCAACTGCGTTGCATGGAGACAGACTGCTGAGTTTATCAACCGCTATTTCAGAAAGGGCAGTATGATTTGTGTTGAGGGAACTCTCAGAAACAATAATTATCAGGATAAGAAGCACCCCGATGTAACTCATTATACAATGGAAGTGCTTGTCGATAATGTTGAGTTCACGGGTTCAAAGTCCGAAACAGGAAACAGCAGTTATTCCGCTCCTCAGAACAACGGCGGTTATAATAACAGTCAGACAGCTCCTCCGCAGACGGCACAGCAGCCTGCAAACAGCAATAATGATATGTCCTATGGAAATCTGAGCGATTTTGAAGAAATCCTCAGCGACGGCGACGTTCCGTTTTAAACGCTGATTTCATTATTACGAAAGGAGAAATTGTCATGGAAAAGGAAAGAAATTCCCGTCCCTCAAAGAAGCCACGCAAGAAAGTTTGTATGTTCTGCGCTGACAGAATTGAGAGAATTGATTATAAGGATTTGGCTAAACTCAGAAAGTGTATGACTGAACGTGCTAAAATTCTTCCCAGACGTGTAACAGGTACTTGCGCATTTCACCAGCGTGAGCTTACATCTGCTGTAAAGAAGGCAAGACAGATTGCTCTTCTTCCTTATGTCAGCGACTGATTATAAAAAACATGGGAGACTTCGGTCTCCCTTTTGTTTATCTATGTATAAGCATTCCCGTACGGCATCTTTTCGGGAACGCTTATGGGTTATTGCCTGTTTGCCGTATCGAATGCAAGTTCCTCATTTTTGCGGAAGAGGAGCGATATGCACCAGATTGCAGAAATCGCTACAAGAATGTAGACGGCTCTTGCAAGAAGACTTCCTGCACCGCCCAGCAGCCACGCAACGAGGTCAAGCTCGAAAATGCCGACAAGTCCCCAGTTAATTCCTCCGATTATCAGAAGGATAAGTGCAATTTTGTCCCACATAAGTGAACACCTCTTTTCACGACGTCAGTAACGCCTGAAATTATTATTGCATGGAACGGCAGACTTTATTCAGAAAAATTTTTACAAAAAAAACGCCCCGTGCGGAGCGTTTTGTGTACTGCATGATTATTTTACAATGTATTTGTCGA
The DNA here is from genome assembly GCA_964460175.1 of uncultured Alistipes sp. Classification (GTDB taxonomy): domain Bacteria; phylum Bacillota; class Clostridia; order Oscillospirales; family Ruminococcaceae; genus Ruminococcus. The sequence continues at coordinate 47,473 of CAYWPN010000005.1, forward strand.
TTTCTGCAATGAAATCCTCTGCGTCATCAGTATGTGCATTAAGTTCAATGGGCTTAGAAAGGTCAAGGCTGAAAATACCCATGATAGACTTTGCATCTACTGCATATCTGCCGGATACGAGGTCGATGTCAAATTCATACTTCATAACGATGTTAACAAAGTCCTTGACATCATTGATTGCCTGAAGTGAAACTGTAGTCTTTGTCATAAGTCATTACCTCCTGTAATGGTTGTGTGTAGGTTTTTCTTGTTTATGTTTTCTTCCAAGCGGCTTTTTCCGTTCCGCAAGTATATAATAACACGTATCTGCGCCGATGTCAAGGGGTTTCAGATAAATTCGTTACTTTAGCATATTTATATTATTCTCCTGACAGAAGTTTTTAGAGATAAAGTCAACTATTTATACTGCACAAAAGCGGTTGTGGATTTTTGTGCATATTCAACATGAAAATTATGTGACAGAGAGGTGATATTTTTGTATAATGTTTGTTTTATAACTTTCGGCTGTAAAGTAAACCAGTATGAAACGGACTGCATGGCGGACCGCTTCAGGTCGGCAGGATTTGAAATTTCGGCGGAGGAAAATGCTGATGTTTTTGTGATTAATTCATGCACCGTCACGGGAAGCGGAGACGGCAAGTCACTTTATAAAATACGTAAACTCCGCAGGGACTATCCGAATTCCGTTATTGTCCTTACGGGCTGTTTACCGCAGGCAAATCCCGAAACTGCCGTGAAATGTGCGGAGGCGGATATTGTGACAGGTACAAAGGAACGTGAAAAGCTTCCGGAACTTGTCATGCAGATAATTGACAGCAGGGGCAGAATTGTCGATATTCCCGAATATTCGTCCGATGATGTCTATGAGGATATTTCATGCAGTTCAATGAATAAAACGAGGGCTTTCCTTAAAATTCAGGACGGCTGTAACTGTTTCTGCTCATACTGCATTATTCCGTATGCCCGTGGACGTTGCAGGAGCAAGCCCATTAAATCAATTATCCAAGACGCAGAGAAACTTGCCGGAGCGGGTCACAGGGAAATCGTTCTCGTCGGAATAAATCTTGCTTTCTATGGCATGGAATACGGTTTGCGGCTTGTAGACGCAGTTGAGGAATGCTGTAAAATCAATGGCATTGAACGTGTAAGGCTCGGTTCGCTTGAACCTGAAATGATTTCAAATGAAGATTTGGTGAGACTTTCACGTCAGCCGAAATTCTGTCCGCAGTTTCATTTGTCCCTGCAAAGCGGAAGCCGCTGGACTTTGCAGAGAATGCACAGAAAATATACTCCTGAAGAATATATGACATTAGTCAAAAAAATACGCCGTATTTTTCCCGAAGCTTCTTTCACTACTGATGTTATGGTTGGTTTCCCACAGGAAACAGAAGAAGAATTTGCTGAGTCAATGGCATTTGTTGAAGAAGTCGGATTTGCAAAAATCCATGTATTCCAGTATTCGCCACGAAACGGAACGCTTGCGGCAAGGCTGAATGGACAGATACCTAAGAATATCAAGGCGGAACGTGCCGACCGTATGAAAGCACTCGGAAATGAACTGCAAAAAAAATATATGCAAAGTCTTGTCGGAAAGACAGTCCCCGTGCTGTTTGAGCGTGAAAATTCTACAGAATATCATCAGGGACACGCCCCCGATTACACATTAATAAAAATTTTACGAAAAAATCCTGAAAAAAGTTTGCGTAATCAGATTTTTTATGTTATAATAGAAGAAAGCCATGATGATTACTGTCTTGGCAAAATTCTCGGTTAAGAATGGAGATAATAGTATGTCCGTATTCAGAATTTATTCAGAAAAAAAGCCTGAGTTCGCTGTTGAAGCACAGTCGGTACTCAGCGATATTCAGACCGCCCTCAGACTTGATGTAAAGGGTATCAGAATACTCAACAGATACGACGCAGATAAACTCAGCGAGGAGGATTTCAATGCCGCTGTAAATACTGTATTCTCAGAACCTGCCGTTGACGTGGTTTACACGGAACTCCCGAAGCTTGCAGAGGGCGAACGTATTTTCGCTGTGGAATATCTGCCCGGACAGTTCGACCAGCGTGCAGACAGCTGTGAACAGTGTATTCAGATACTCCGTCAGGGCGAGAGATGCCGTGTGAGAAATGCAAGAGTTTACATTGTGGACGGCAGACTTACTGACGAAGAATTTGAACGTCTCAAGGCTTATATAATCAATCCTGTTGAAAGCCGTGAAGCGTCGCTTGATACTGTTGAAACACTCGATACAAATTACGAAATCCCGACGACTGTTGAAACGGTTGACGGTTTTATCAGTCTCGACGAACAGGGACTTCACTCATTCGTGGACAGGCTCGGTCTTGCTATGGATTACGATGACATCAGATTTTGTCAGGATTATTTCCGCAGGGAACACCGTGACCCTACTATCACTGAAATCCGCATGATTGACACATACTGGTCTGACCACTGCCGTCACACAACATTCCTTACCAATATTAAGAATGTCAGCATTGTTACGCCTTATATCAGAGATACCTACAATATGTATATAAATGTCCGCAAGGAACTCGGCAGAACGGACAAGCCCATAACTCTTATGGATTTGGGTACTATTGCCGCAAAAAAACTTAAGGCGGACGGTCTTCTGCCCGATTTGGACGAGAGTGAGGAAATAAATGCCTGCTCAGTTAAAATCAAGGTTGACATAGACGGCAAACTCGAAGACTGGATACTTATGTTCAAGAACGAAACGCACAATCACCCGACGGAAATCGAACCTTTCGGCGGTGCGGCTACCTGCCTCGGCGGTGCTATCCGTGACCCGCTTTCCGGACGTTCCTATGTATATCAGGCTATGCGTGTTACCGGTGCGGCAAATCCGCTTGTGCCTGTTGAAGATACTATCACAGGAAAACTTCCGCAGAGAAAAATAACTCTCGGTGCGGCAAACGGCTACAGTTCATACGGCAACCAGATTGGACTTGCTACAGGTCATGTTGCTGAAGTATATCACTCGGGATATGTTGCAAAACGTATGGAAATCGGTGCGGTACTTGGTGCAGCTCCTGCTGAGAATATCCGCCGTGAAAGACCCGTTGCAGGCGATGTTGTAATTCTGCTCGGCGGAAAGACAGGTCGTGACGGCTGCGGCGGTGCTACAGGCTCGTCGAAGTCGCATACACTCTCTTCACTTGAAAACTGCGGTGCAGAAGTGCAGAAAGGTAATCCGCCGGAGGAAAGAAAACTCCAGAGACTTTTCAGAAATCCCGAAGTCACGAAGATGATTAAAAGATGTAACGATTTCGGTGCGGGCGGTGTATCTGTTGCAATCGGCGAACTTACTGACGGTCTTGTTATAAACCTCAATGCTGTACCGAAAAAGTATGACGGTCTCGACGGCACTGAGATTGCTATTTCAGAGTCGCAGGAACGTATGGCAGTTGTCATTGCTCCGGAAGATGTTGAGAAGTTTATGGAAGAGGCAAAGAAAGAAAATCTCGAAGCTACTCTTGTGGCTGATGTTGTCGATGAGCCTCGCCTTAAAATGAACTGGAACGGCAGGACTATCGTTGACCTCTCCCGTGAGTTCCTTAATTCAAACGGTGCGGAGAAGTACACAAATATTTCTGTTGATGTTCCCGACGAAATCAATAATGAAAAAATTTCCGACAGCGCAGAGGAATGGACAAAACTCATGGGCAGTCTGAACGTATGTTCGCAGAAAGGACTTGTTGAGAAGTTCGACTCCACTATCGGCGCAGGTACTGTTCTTATGCCTTTCGGCGGAGTTTATCAGATGTCGCCGTCTCAGGCTATGGCTGCTAAAATTCCTGTACTCAAAGGTGAAACGAACACCTGTTCCCTTATGGGCTGGGGATATAATCCCGATATAGCAGTAAAAAGTCCGTATCATAGCGCAGTGTTTGCTGTTGTGGAGTCCATTGCAAAGGTGGTTGCGGCTGGCGGTACTTATAAGAAGTGCTGGCTGACATTTCAGGAGTATTTTGAGCGCACAAACAATAATCCGAAACGATGGGGCAAACCTATGGCTGCACTTCTCGGCGCATTCAAGGCACAGCTTGAACTCGGCTGCGGTTCAATCGGCGGTAAGGACTCCATGTCGGGTACTTTTGAGGATATTGACGTTCCGCCGACACTTGTTTCATTCGCTGTATCGACTGCAAAGGCTGATAAAGTCGTATCAACTGAATTCAAGAAATCGGGAAGCAAGGTTATTTACATTGCGCCTGACTATGATATAAATAATCTCCCTGTATTCGACAGCGTGAAGGCTGTGTTTGACAAGGTTGAGGAAATTGTTTCCGCAGGAAGAGCCTCTGCAATATGGACTATAGGTTACGGCGGTGTTGCTGAGGGTATCGCAAAGATGTGCTTCGGAAACAAAATCGGTTTTGAATTTACATCGAGACTTACTCCCGAACAGCTTTTCAGGTCATGCTACGGCGGATTTATCATCGAACTTACAGGCGAGCCGTCCGACGACGAGCAGGTTATCGGTAAAACTATCGACAGCTACAAAATCTGCACCCTTGACTATAATGTCAACCTTGATAATCTCCAGAGAGTATGGGAGGGTAAGCTTGAACCTGTATTCCCGTGCAGAATAAAGACGACCGACGTTACTCCGGCAGTCTACAGCTACAGGAATGAAACAAAACTCACTTCACCTGAAAAATTCGCAAAACCGAGAGTTCTTATTCCTGTATTCCCTGGAACTAACTGCGAGTACGATACAGCAAGGGCATTCGAGAAAGCAGGTGCAGCTGCTGAAACTGTCGTTATCCGCAATATTTCCGCTGGAGACATCGAGCAGTCCGTTGACTACTTTGAACAGGCAGTCAGACAGTCGCAGATTATTATGATACCAGGTGGTTTCAGCGGCGGTGACGAGCCGGAGGGAAGCGGTAAGTTTATCACTGCATTCTTCCGCAATCCGAAAATAAAGGACGCTGTACACGACCTTCTCAAAAACCGTGACGGTCTTATGCTTGGTATCTGCAACGGTTTTCAGGCACTCGTCAAACTCGGTCTTGTACCGTTCGGCGAAATCGTTGACATGAACGACAATTCCCCGACGCTTACTTTCAATACTATCAACAGACATCAGTCAATGATGGTGAGAACAAGAATTGCTTCAAACAAGAGTCCATGGCTTTACGGTACAGAGGTCGGAGATATTCACAGCGTGCCGATTTCTCACGGTGAGGGACGTTTCGTTGCTCCTGCAAGTCTCATTCAGCAAATGGCTAACAACGGTCAGATTGCTACGCAGTACGTTGACCTTGACGGTATTCCTACAATGAATATCCGCTATAATCCGAATACTTCCGTTGAGGCTATCGAGGGCATCACTTCCCCTGACGGACGTATTCTCGGCAAAATGGGTCACTCTGAACGTAAGGGCAGTTACATCTGCAAGAACGTTGACGGCAACAAAGACCAGAAAATCTTTGAAAGCGGTGTGGCTTACTTCAAGTAATTCAGACAAACAAAACAGAGCAGGGCGGATTGTCCTGCTCTTTTTAAAGGAGTTTTATTTTGGATAATCAGAAAAAAGAACGAATGAAGGAACTTATAGATAAAAATATAATAAGGCTGAGAAAACAGAGTTTGCTTGATAATGAACTGCTTCGGGACTGTCTTGAAAAAATTCCGGACGCTGAAATAATTTATGGAAGTGCAGAGACAGAAAACATACTTGACTTAATGGAAAGCCGATTTCAGATAGAATATCATCATGTTAAAAGTTCTTACGAAATCTCCCTGAATGATGTTCCTTCAGATGATAACAGGAAATATTACGTTATATGGGATAATGCGGGTTTGCCGATATTGAATTGTTCAGGAAAATACTTGTTTCAATATCCTGATGATGTGTTTGCTGTGGATTTTGATACATATATCGTTTCAGAGGATTTCATGGAAATTATCCACCACGACGAAGATGACAGATTATGGTGCTGTACTTTAAAAAGTCATTGACTAATTTGAATTAGTCAGAAAAGTCATGTTTTTTCATGGAATTAAAAACAACTTTTTCTCATCTGCATTTCAGTCTGTCTGCAAGGCATCTCATTCTGCGTATACCCTGCCGCTGTGAAGTGATAATATTCTCAAGAATGGGACGGAGTTCAGGGCATATTGCAGAACGGAGCGCATTCCCCGACATACGCACTGCACCTTCATGGTGCGGTATCATTTCACGGATAAAATTGCAGTTCACACAGCTGTCGGAAAAGGCATTGCTCATAGCGGAGAACATAAGTTTTGTTATATGGGAGACATTCCGCTGATACGTCCGCACTTCACAGGTAGTATTCTTCCGGCACGAACAGCTTTCAAGAATATTCTGCATATTATTTATACTCTCTGTCTGTTCTGTAATTATGTTGTTTGCGATTTCTATGAGTTCCGTATTGTCTGTGTATTTCAGAATGTTTCCTGACATCTCAATAGCAGCCTTGTGGTGCGGTATCATCTGCACTATGAAATTATGCGAAATACTGTCCGTGAGGTCAGCACTGTTCATATCATTAATCATAGTATTAAGTATCCTGCTGTACTCCGCAAGATAAGGCATAGTATCACCTGCGTTGATAACCGTAATCCGTCCTGCGCTTATCTGCGGAGGAATACTCATAGTCATCATGCCGTTGTAGATAATCTGTACCGTATCGCCGACACTGAAATTACAGCCGTTCTGGAGATTTACCGCAACTTCCTGACTGGTGTTGCAGTCCCTCACAAGTATCTGATTTCGTCCTGTTTCAAGGACTTCTGCATATATAAGCATTGTATTCACCTCATAATAGTTTTGGAGTATTATATGCGCTCCGTCTTATTTCTGTTAATAAAACGCTGAAATGGCGTGACTTTTTTGACTAATTCCACTTTATCCCTATATACAGCCATTTGTCCGCCATGACTTTTTTATGACTAATTCAAATAAGTCAATGACTAATTTAACACTTGCAAATATGTTCGGAATGTGATATAATATAATTCTATAATAAAGAAAGGAATTTTTATTTATGGATTTGAAAAAAACAATCACTGAACTATGCACGGCTTACGGTGCTTCGGGCGACGAACTCCCTGCGGCTGAAACTGCACTCGCTATGCTGAAAAATTACTGTCCTGCTGAAATCGTAAACGGAAATGTTATCGGAAAATTCGGCAGTCACAGCAAAAATAAAAAAACAATTGTTCTCGATGCACATATTGACCAGATTGGCTTTATTGTTACTGATATAACAGAACAGGGATTTATAAAAGTCGGAAATCTTGGCGGTATCGACAGACGGCTTCTCCCTGCACAGCAGGTCGTTATCCACGGCAGACAGAATATTAAAGGCGTAATATGTTCAGTTCCGCCTCATCTTAAAAAAGGTAAAGGAAAGGTATTGGAGATTGACGAAGTCGCTGTTGATACGGGAATGACAAAACATGAACTTGAAAAAATCGTATCTTTAGGAGATACAATTACTTTCGATGTGGAGTGCAGAAGTCTGCTGAATGACCGCATTACAGGCGGTGCGCTTGACGACAGGTGCGGTATTGCGGCAATTCTTTACACTCTCGAACTGCTGAAAAACAGGAGTACAAAATATAATGTCATTGTTATTTTTTCCGCACAGGAGGAACTCGGTGAACGTGGCGCAAAAATCGGTGCATACGAATTAAATCCCGATATTGCAATAGCTGTTGACGTTTCTTTTGCTTACGCTCAGGGTGAAAACCCGAAAAAATGCGGTTATCTCGGAAAAGGTGCTATGATTGGCGTATCTCCGTGCCTGTCGCATGAAATCTCGCAGGGTCTTATTGATACGGCGAAATCGTCGGGGATACCTTATCAGACGGAAGTCATGAACGGTCTCACGTCCACCAACGCCGACCAGTATTCAGTCAGCAGGGACGGCGCAAAAGTCTGCACGGTATCAATTCCGCTGAGAAATATGCACACGCCTGTTGAAGTCATTGACCTTGCGGACGTGCGCTATACTGCTGAACTTCTTGCAAATTACATAGGAGAGTGAAATCATGAAGGAACTGTTAAAGGATTTATGTTTAATCAACGGAATTTCGGGTGACGAAAAGGCTGTCCGTGAGTATATAATATCGCAAATCAGGAATTACTGCGATTACACAGTTGATAATCTCGGCAATTTAATCTGCTTCCGCAAGGGCAAGAAAAAATCTGATAAAAAACTTATGATTTGCGCCCACATGGACGAAGTAGGATTTATTGTTACATATATTAACGATGACGGTACGCTTTCTTTCGGCGAAGTCGGCGGAATTGATACTTCCGTCATTATCGGCAGACAGGTGAAAATCGGCGATATATCGGGAGTTATAGGCTCAACTGCCGTGCATAATCTCAGTAAGGAAGACAGGGAAAATCCGCCCGAAACAGAAAGTCTTTATATTGACATCGGCGCAAATTCAAGGGAAGAGGCTGAAAAATACGTACATCTGGGAGCATCAGTCTGCTTTGATTCAGAATTTATTGAAATGGGTGACTGCATAAAGTCAAAGGCTGTTGACGACCGTGCAGGGTGCGCAATGATGATAAAACTCATTCAGGAACAGCCCGAATATGATACTTACTTTGTATTTAACACACAGGAGGAAATCGGACTGCGTGGCTCAAGAACGAGTGCATTTGCCGTTCAGCCCGATTTTGCGATAGTCCTTGAGGCGACTACAGCAGGCGACATTGACGGTGTTTCGGGAGCAAAAAAAGTCTGCGAACTCGGTAAGGGCGGAGTTGTCGGCTTCATGGACAGAAGTACAGTCTATGATAAGGAACTCTACAGGCTTGCTTTTGATACTGCTGAAAAATGTGGTCTTCCCTGCCAGACAAAGACTATGATTGCAGGTGGAAACGACAGCGGTGCGATACATCTCACAGGCAGGGGAATACGTACTATAGCCGTTTCAGTGCCGTGCAGATACCTCCACAGCCCGTCGTGTGTTATAAATTCGGCAGACCTCAGCAATACTCTTGCTCTCGTCAGGGTACTTTCTGAAAAGGTGCATGAATTATGATAAAGCTTATTCAGAATGAAAATGAACTCGATACGGATTTACTCATGAAATCGCTTTCAGGGCGCAAGATGATTGCTTACATGAAAGCTTACGGAGCAGGCTATGATTTCTGCCGTTTCTACAAAATCACGGACGAAACAGGCGAGGGATTTATGTTTATTATCAATTCCACGCTGATTATATGCGCCGATGATACGTTTGAAGTCACTGAGGAACTGCAATTTTTTGTGAGCATGAATTTGCCGTTCAGGGTTGAGGGCGACAGCAGGATTTTAAAGCAAATCAGACCTGACGACCACTATCAGATACTCAACAGGACAGTCTTTGAACTTGTCCCCGACGAAAAAAGTCCCGATTTCGCAGAGGAATATGTTGATTTCAACCCAAATCTGCCCGACGTTTACAACATACTGAGCGAGGGATTTCCTAACATTTCCGATTTTTCGCTGTGGTATACCGACACTTCCCACAGGTGCAGGCACGGAATTAGCCGTGTGTTCACTTACAGAAACTGCACGACTGCCTCTGTTGTATTCGATATAGGCGACGAAGTGCTTATAGGTCAGGTTGCAACGAAAGTATCGGCAAGAGGAAGCGGCTATGCAAGGGAATTTCTTAAATGGCTCGCTTATTTCCTCAATAATCTGGGCAAAAGAGCATTCCTGTTTGCACTTGATATACGTGTAAGCTTTTATCGGGAAATCGGTTTCAGGGAAACAGAAAAAGAAATCGTCCTTGAAAGAACTGACGTTGATAAGGAAAGCGTCAGCAAGGGCGAACTGTAAGGAGAATAATATGAATATCGGCAACATATATAATTTTGATGAGAAAATACTTTCTCTTGCGGAACAGGCTGAAATAAACTGCCGTGACGCATTCAGAAAAGCAGACAGTACTGCTGAATACTGCGGTGCTAAAGTGCTTAAGGCATTTTCAGACAACAAGGTAAGCGAACCGTGTTTCTACGGCTCTACGGGCTATGGCTACGGCGATGTTGGCAGGGAAGTGATAGACAAGGTATTCGCACAGGTTCTCGGTACAGAGGACGCTCTTGTGCGTTTCAACTTTGTTTCGGGTACTCACGCACTGTCCACTGCACTCTTCGGAGTTCTCCGCACAGGCGACAGGATTGTTTCAATAACAGGCAAGCCCTATGATACTCTTGAAGAAGTCATCGGAATATCGGGTGAAAAGGGCAATGGCTCACTCATGGATTACGGCATTGAGTATGCACAGGTTGACCTCCTTGAAGGCGGTAAGCCTGATTATGAAAGCATAACGAAGGCAGTTGCAGGAGCGAAAGTGGCTTACATACAGCGTTCAAGGGGATATTCCCTGCGCCCTGCCTTTACTGTTTCGGACATAGAAAAAATGGTACAGGCGGTTAAGAAAGGCAGTCCTGATACAATAATCATGGTGGACAACTGCTACGGCGAATTTGTTGAATGCCGTGAACCGTCGGAAGTGGGTGCGGATATTATAATCGGCTCGCTTATCAAGAATGCAGGCGGTGGAATTGCACGGACAGGCGGATATATTGCAGGTCGTGCGGATTTGATTGAACTCTGCTCATACCGCCTCACCTGCGTGGGAATGGGAAAGGAAGTCGGCTGTACTCTCGGAATGAACAGGGAAATCCTGCTCGGACTTTTCTTTGCTCCCGATGTTGTTGCCTCCGCAAAGAAAACGGCAGTTTTTGCAAGTGAACTGTTCACGCTTATGGGTTACAGATGTACGCCCTCAAAGGACGACGAAAGAGGAGACATAATAACGGCAATCGAACTGGGAAACGAAAAAAATCTTACTGCATTCTGCCGTGGAGTGCAGAAAGGTGCGCCCGTCGATGCGTTTGTAACTCCTGAGGCATGGGATATGCCGGGATATTCTGATAAGGTAATCATGGCGGCAGGAGCATTCACAAACGGTGCTTCTATAGAATTGTCGGCGGACGCTCCAATCCGTGAACCTTTTGCAGTCTGGTTACAGGGCGGTATCACCTACACAAGCGGTAAACTGGGCATAATGCTTGCCGCACAGGAATTAATTATTACAAATTAGTATCATATTTGCTTTTGCGGTTGACTTTTTCCGCAATTTCTGTTAAAATAAATATGAATGTAATTCAAAAATATTATTTCAAAGGGGGAACTGCTTTGGGCGAACGTAAGTTCTGTTACAGATGTATGGCAAAATATGACATGGAACAGCATATCTGTCCCCATTGCGGATTTGATGATACCACTCCGCATAATCCTATGTATATAACTCCGGGAACTGTTCTGCATGACAGATACATGGTCGGAATTATGCTCAGCCATAACGGAGAGGGCGTGACATACGTCGGACATGATATTTCTACAGGCTGTAAGGTCATGCTCCGTGAGTATATGCCTGCAATTTTCTGTACAAGAGTTAAAGGAAAGGCAACTATCAGTGTAAATTACAATAATCTTGCAAAATATAAGGCTTTTATGGCTGAATACACTGAGCTTAACAAGTCCCTTGCACAGCTCAGAAACAATTCAAATATAAATCCTGTTCTTGATATGTTTGCAGAAAGCAACACTACATACACTGTTTTTGAATATCTCGACGGAGAAAAAATGCTTGATTACTTCAAGGACAATGCAGGCGAACTAAGCTGGGAACAGGTTTCAAAAATTTTTCCGCCGCTTTTCACCACTATCGGCATTCTGCATAATGCCGGAATTATCCACCGTGCAATCAGCCCCGAAACAATATATATCAACAATAAAGGCGAACTGAAACTGTCCGGTTTCTGCATTTCCGCAGTAAGAACGGCTGACGCAGGTCTTGAATACGAACTTTTCAAGGGATATTCCGCTCCGGAACAGTATTCTGCAAGCAGTTCAAGCAGACAAGGTTCATGGACTGATATTTATGGTATCTGTGCATTGCTTTACCGTGCGCTTACCGGCTGTATGCCTGTTGATTCACGAAACCGCCTGAAAAATGACGACCTCTGCGAGCCTGCAATGCTTAACAAAAATATTCCGCCGCACGTCTCAAAAACTATCATGGACGGCATGAAACTCAACAGCGATGAGCGTATTCAGACAATTACTGAACTTGTCACACGGCTTTTTGAACAGCCTGTTATCACAAAACCTGTCGTTCCCGCTGAACCGAAACCGCCTGTAAACCCTGTTCAGCCGGCAGAAATTCACCAGCAGTATTCGCAGTATCCGCCGAAACGCCCCGACTATAACAAACAGCGGAACAGTCAGCAGAGGCAAAACCACGATAACCACCGTCAGCGGAATGACTATGACGATTATCATTATGAACAGGTAAGCACAGTAGACAGGCTGAAAGTGCCTGTTATAATAACAATACTTCTGCTTGCAATACTTGTCATTATTTCTGTGTTTATCATGAGAGTTTTCGTTCCGAAAGACAACGGCGACAGTTCGTCTTCGAGAAGTTCGTCTTCTGTTGCTGAAAATATTGTAACCGACGAAAATTCCGGCGAAGATACGACAGAAGCTCCTGCAAATACCGAAATGCCTAATCTTGTCGGAAAATTCTATGAACGCACAAAGGAAAAGTATAAGGATTATTTCCAGTTTGAAGAAACTTATGAATACGATGACGTGCATGAAATCGATATGATTACTGCACAGGATATAGACGCAGGAACTATGGTTGTGCAGGGCTGTACAGTGAAAGTTACAGTAAGTGCAGGCAAGGAAAAGGGCGAAATTCCGTCCTACAGCGGATTTACCGTTGCACAGTATGAAAATGAACTGAAAAAAGCAGGAATTTCAAGTTATTCTTTTGTTGAGGCAAAAACTTCATACGGTTATCCGAACACAATCACTCAGCTTCAGGTTGACGGCAAGGAAGTATGGGCAGGACAGACTTTCAGCAACAAGGAAAGCAAGCTCATTGTTTACTATATTCCTGAAGACGCAGAAGTTCAGGCACCGCAGACATATGCTCCTCAGAACTATGACACAACGCCTGCTGTCACGACAAATGCACAAAGCTATGTTACAACTGCCGCACCGGCAACAGAACCGCCTGTAGTTGTGACAAGTCCGCCTGCAACAGCACCTCCGGCTGTAGCAACAGAGCCTCCTGTAGTTGTTACAGAACCGCCTGTTGTTGAACCGCCTCCTGCAACAGAACCCCCGCCGGTTGTTGTAGACCCTCAGCCGCCGGTTGATGACCCTGTTGGCAATGGTGGCGATGTAGTCGGCGAATGGTAAATATAAAAAAATCTCCGGAAATCAATCCGGAGATTTGTATTTTTCTTCAATCCACTTTATCATATCATCAAAGCCCTGCTGAGTGCGTTCAAATTCCTGTTCGTTTTCGATTTCCGCCTTCATTGAACAAAGTCTGCCGTGCCACGTCATAGCCCTGAATTTGTCTTTGGTGATGATTTTATAGGAAAAATCGCCCAGACTTCCCGAATAGTCGTTACCGCTGTCGAAATAATAGAATTTCGGGATTTCAAATATTTCCGATACGCTTGGCATTTAAACGCTCCTTTCAAAAAATTCAATTGATTTATCAAGACTTTCATAAACTGCACTTAACATGGGCATAATCTCGTCGTCAGGCGGTGTCATATCAGGAATCATAATAGTGTGACAGCCTGCTGAATACGCAGATTTTATACCGTTCGGGGAATCCTCATAAGCAGCGCACTGCTGAGGTGCGAGACCGAGTTGTGCTGAGGCAGTCAGATAGATTTCAGGTTCAGGCTTGCCGTTCGTCACCATGTCACCGCAGATTACAGCGTCAAAATAGTCATCAGCATGGATTTTATTGAGATACATCATAGTTCTGTCACGCTGGGTTGCAGTGGCGACAGCGAGTTTTATTCCGTTTGATTTCAGATAGTCAAGGAGTTCAAAAAGTCCTTTTTTCACTTCAATTCCGTATTTTTCAATATGGGCATTGATAAGCTCCGTCCGCCTTGCACGCACTTCTTCTGTAGGAAAGTCTTCGCCGAAAAATCCCTTTAATTTCGGAACAGAGTATTTCCTTGCGAGACTTCTTATAGCAAAAACGTGCTTGTCTTCCATTTTATAGCCGAAATCGGCGGACGCTTGTTTCCAGTATTGCAGGTACAGCTTTTCGGTATCAATCATAAGACCGTCCATGTCAAAAACTGCACCCTTTATAGTATTTCCGTTCATAATTTTAACTTGAGTATTTTACTAAGCCACGCAATCAGTGACTTGTCCTTTATTTCAGGTGCAGGCTCTGCACCGTCATTTCACCAGTTAATCATCCAGCTGTACATACCCTCATACTGCAATGCGGAACTGTTCCACGAGAAATCAGCCTCCATGCCACGCTTTACTATCTCGTCCCATTCAGCACGGTGGTCATAGTAAACGCTCTTTGAATAGTTGATTACGCCGAGCATTTCCTCTGCATTGTAGTTCCTGAATGAGAAGCCCGTACCTGTTCCGTCAAACTCGTTGTACGGCTGAACAGTATCTTTAAGACCTCCTGTCTCACGCACAATCGGCACTGTGCCATAGCGGAGTGAGATAAGCTGAGTAAGACCGCATGGCTCGAAGAGGGACGGCATGAGCATTGCATCGGCGGAAGCATAAAGTTTGTGTGCGAGTGTGTCGGAGTAGAGAATATTTGCGGAAACACGTTCAGGATATTTCCACTGATAGTGTCTGAACATATCTTCGTATCTCTGTTCGCCTGTTCCGACAACGACAAACTGTGTGTTCGGGTCGCAGATACGCTCCATAACGCAGTTTATGAGGTCGAGACCTTTCTGGTCGGTGAGACGTGATATAATGCCAATCATATACTTGTTCCTGTCAACGGGGAGACCGAGTTCAGCCTGAAGTTTTTCCTTGTTTGCAGCTTTTTTCTTTTTGAAGTTCTTTACGCTGTATTCCTCGAAAATCTGTTTGTCATTGGACGGGTCGAACACTTTGTAGTCGATACCGTTAACGATACCACGGAGGGAAGCACTTCTTGCACGGAGCAGACCGTCAAGCTGTTCACCGAAGAACGGGTATTTGATTTCCTCTGCATAAGTTTCCGAAACGGTTGTGATGTAGTCCGCATAGACGAGACCGCCTTTGAGCATATTAGCGTCCTTTTTGAATTCAAGTTTATCGGGAGTGAACATATATTCGGGAAGTGCGGTGTTATACTTGAATGTGTCGATATTCCATACGCCCTGAAATTTGAGGTTGTGGATTGTCATGATTGACTTCGTTGAGCTGTAGAAAGGATTTGTTGCAAAGGTTGAGTGCAGGAAAACAGGGATAAGAGAAGCCTGCCAGTCGTGGCAGTGAATGATGTCAGGACGGAAGCCGACAACGGGAAGAATTGCAAGTACAGCTTTACAGAAGAATGTAAAGCGTTCGATGTCCCATTTCAAATCGGAAGAATAAGGACTGTCGCACTTGAAATAGTATTCATTGTCGACGAAATAGAACTTTATGCCGTTGTATTCATATTCCATGATACCGACGTGTACACCGTTCTGGCGGAGACCGTAATCCATGTAGAAATGAGTGACATACCTGAAATTATCACGGAATTTTGCAGGAATGCAGGTATAGTAAGGCATAATTACCCTTACGTCAAACTCATTCTTGTTGATGTACTGAGGAAGTGCGCCCACAACGTCAGCGAGACCGCCCGTTTTGATAAAAGGAACACTTTCAGAAGCAGCGAATAAAATGTTTTTCATGCTTTTTTCTCCTTAATGAAAATTCTGCACATACAGCAGTGTTGATTTACATTTATATTATACACCAAAAATCAGATTAAGTCAAGAGAAAAATATTAAAAACTAACAAATTTTTCATTTCATAAAAAAAATAATTCAGGGACTTTTCAAAAGCAAAAAAATGTGGTATAATATACTTATGTTTTTGAAATTATTAAATTTGGAAAAATGAATTTGAGGTGGAGAATATTATTTATGGATAACAGATTTTATTTAGGGGCAAAGAAAGCTGCACTGAGAAAATATTTTAGCCGAATGAATGAAATGCAGCAGGAAGCTGTTTTCACTGTTGAAGGACCTGTGCTTGTCCTTGCAGGAGCAGGCAGCGGAAAAACTACAGTTATCGTCAACCGCATTGCAAATATGATTAATTTCGGAAATGCATATTATGATGATACTTATGCAGGAAGCGAAGAGGATATCGCATTCCTCAGAGATTATGCTGACGGAAAAACAGATGATTTTGAAACTCTCCGTGATATTGCTGCAAGCCGTCCGATAAAGCCTTGGAATATCCTTGCAATAACTTTTACAAACAAGGCTGCAAATGAACTGAAAGAACGTCTTTCGGCAATGCTCGGCGAAGAAGCAGGAAAAATCAATGCGTCCACTTTCCATTCCGCCTGCGTGCGAATACTGCGGAATGAGATTGAGAACATAGGTTTCGGAAATGACTTCACAATCTATGATACCGATGACAGCCGTCGCCTTATCAAAAATGTTATGGCTGAACTTGACGTTTCAGAAAAGCAGTTTGCCCCGAAAAGTGTGCTTTCTGAAATCAGTTCGGCAAAAGACAGAATGATTTCTCCTGCTGATATGATTAACAGGGCAGGAAATGATTACCGCAAAAAAACTGTCGCAAGAATTTACCATCTCTATATGGAACGTATGCAGACGGCAAATGCACTTGATTTTGATGATATTCTTTGCAAAACTGTTGAGGTTTTCGAGAAATTTCCTGATATTCTCGAAAAATACCGTAACCGCTACAGATACATAATGGTTGACGAATATCAGGATACAAACCATGTACAGTTCAGGCTTGTTGCACTTCTTTCAGGAGGTCATAACAATCTTTGCGTTGTGGGCGATGACGACCAGAGTATATATAAATTCCGTGGTGCAGACATTGAGAATATTCTCGGATTTGAAAATCATTTTGCAGGCGCAAAGGTAATCAGGCTTGAGCAGAACTATCGTTCCACACAGACTATCCTTAATTCTGCAAACTCTGTTATTTCCAACAATATCGGCAGAAAGCCCAAGAAACTCTGGACGGCAGGAGAAAAGGGAAATAAAGTTCTCTGGTATAAGGCTAATGACGAAACTGACGAGGCTGATTTTATCATCAGGACAGTTATGGCTGATTACGCAAAATACGGAAGATACAGACGCAATGCCGTGCTTTACCGCATGAATGCGCAGTCAAATATTGTGGAAAATGCATTGGTGCGTGCAGGTATTCCTTATATGGTTTACGGCGGTGTGCGTTTCTATGACCACAAGGAAATCAAGGATATTACTTCTTATCTTTCATTTATCAATAATCCGTTTGATATACTCCGTTTCAGACGTATTATAAATGAACCGAAAAGAAATATAGGCGATTCCACTGTTGCAGTTATTGAGGATATAAGCCGTGACCTGAGAATTTCTCCATATGAGGTTATGCTTAACTGTGAACAGTATGACCCGCTTGCGAAAAAAATAGCTCCTCTGAAAAGTGCGTCTGCGATGTTCGGTGAACTTATTGAAAAATCAAAGGAACTTCCGCTTGATGAACTGCTTGATTTTGTTCTCAGCAGAACAGGCTATCTTGATTATCTGAAAATTCAGGAAAATGCGGAGACTAAGATTGAGAATGTAAAGGAACTGAAAACCTCCGTTGTTAAGTATATAAGAAGTACAGCAAATCCAACTTTAAACGGATTTTTAGAGGAAATTGCACTCTATACAGAAGCCGACAGCGACAACGGAAATGATGACAAAATCATGCTCATGACTATTCATTCCGCAAAAGGACTGGAATTCGACAACGTTTTCCTTATCGGTCTTGAGGACGGCATTTTCCCAGGTTCACGCTCATTCTACAATGACGACGATATGGAAGAGGAACGCCGTCTCGCCTATGTTGCGATTACCCGTGCAAAACAGCAGCTTTATATCACAAGCGCAGGCAGACGTATGATTTTCGGTCAGACACAGCGCAATGTCAAGTCAAGGTTTATTACCGAAATCGGCATGGAGAACATCACAAAGAAAGACAACACTGCTGTAAGGGCAAATATTCCCGAAAAAGACAACGATGTTACAGAAGTCCATTCCTCATCGCTTCAGCAGCAGCTTGCCAGAAATAAACGGCAGACAGCTACAGCCACAGGCACTTCTTCTTCTGATTATGCCGTAGGGGACAGAGTTCTGCACAAGATTTTCGGTGAAGGCACTGTTCTGTCTGTAACGCCTATGTCCAATGACTCAATGCTTGAAATTTCGTTTGATAAAGTCGGAACTAAAAAAATTATGGCTAATTTCACAAAGCCTAAAAAGATTTAAAGGAGTTTTTTTATGAGAAAAACAAAAATTGTATGCACAATAGGTCCTGCAACAGATGATGAAAATATTATGCGTGAACTTATGCTTGCCGGCATGAACGTCGCAAGATTTAACTTTTCGCATGGTGAATACGAAACCCACGAAAAGCGTTTCCGTGAGGTTGAGAAACTCCGCAGGGAACTCGATTTGCCTGTTGCAACACTTCTTGATACAAAAGGACCTGAAATCCGTCTGGGAAAGTTTGTTGACAATAAGCCTGTGGAAATCCACGACGGCGACATTTACACGCTTACTACAGAAGATGTTCTCTGCACAAACGAAACCGGCAGTATCAGTTTCAAGAAACTGCCGAGAGATGTCAGCATGGGTACAAGAATACTGATTAATGACGGTGTTATTGAACTCCTCGCAGAGAAAGTGACAAAGACTGACATCGTGTGCAGGGTTATTCACGGCGGTATACTCTCAAATAACAAGGGAATAAATGTTCCCGGAGTTAAACTGTCCATGCCTTATCTCAGTGAAAGGGATATGGACGACCTCGAATTTGGTTCAAGAATGGGCTTTGATTTTATCGCCGCAAGTTTTGTACGTTCAGCGGCTGATATAAACTATCTCCGAAAGTTCACACAAAGTCTCGGCTGGTTTGATGTGCGTATCATTGCAAAAATCGAGAACAGCGACGGTGTGGAGAACATCGACGAAATTCTTGAGGCTGCCGACGGAATTATGATTGCCCGTGGCGATATGGGTGTTGAAATTCCGTTTGAGCAGATACCGGCAATACAGAAGGAAATTATCCACAAGGGATATAATGCAGGCAAGCAGGTTGTAACCGCCACACAGATGCTCGAATCCATGATTACCAATCCACGCCCGACAAGAGCCGAAATCACGGACGTTGCAAACGCTATCTATGACGGCACAAGTGCAATCATGCTTTCGGGTGAAACGGCAGCAGGTGCTTATCCTGTTGAAGCGGTAAAGACTATGGCACTTATTGCTGAAACTACTGAGAAAAATATTGACTATAAGTCAAGATTTGCGAAGAGAAGTTCAAATCCTAACGGCAGTATTGCTGAGGCTATCGCTCACGCTACTGTTACAACAGCACACGACCTTGACGCAAGTGCAATTATCACTGTTTCACTCGGCGGACAGACTGCAAGACTTATTTCAAAATACCGTCCATGCTGTCCGATTATCAGCTGTACCATGAGTGAAGTTGTATGCAGACAGATGAACATGAGCTGGGGAGTTATTCCCTATATTATTGACGAAAAGAACAGCACTGACGAACTTTTCTCCGCTGCTGTCAATGAGGCAGAATCACACAGGCTTGTTGAAGACGGAGACCTTGTTGCTATTACAGCAGGCGTTCCGCTCGGCGTTTCAGGAACGACAAACCTTATGAAAGTTGAGCGTATCGGAAGTACTACAGATTAAATAAAAACTGAATTAAATATAAAAAATGTGAACCATATTTCAGGTTCACATTTTTATTTATTCCTTGTATGGAAGTTCAGTAATCTGTTCTGCCTCGAGTTTCTGTATTGCGAGAGCGTCCGCACCTGTGACTTTTCCGTCGGCGGTGCAGTCTGCATTGACAAAACCCTGTTCTGAAAGACTGTACTTGTCCCTGTTGCCGATAAACTGGATAATTGCGGTTGCGTCGGCAATATCCACAGACCCATCATCGTTTGCGTCGCCGGAAACTGAAACCGAAGGAGCAGGTTCTTTAACATAAACGGGAATCATAGAAAACATTGTTATACCCTCTGTTATCATTTCATACTCGCCTTCAGGTACATTGCAGGAATTTGAACTGTCGATTGAATATGTATCTTTTACATTCGGGAGAATTGTAACCTTTACATAATAAGTACCTGCCTTTGATGTGTCAACATCGCTTGCATCGTATGTAAAGCAGTCAGAATGTTTGCCCGAACCGATAGTGAATTTATAATCAATCTGATACTGATTCGGAACTGCACTTCGTGCGTATACAGACAGTTCAATGTCATCAGGATTGAATTTTTCGCCGACATTGACAGTATAAGTTTCCTGACAGGTATAAATTGCCCTGATTTCATTTTTAATAGGGGGCAGCACTGCTGTTGTTGCAGCTACAACCGGAGATGTCAGTTCTGTGACAATCGGGTCGATAAAATTTGTTGCTGCTGTTGTCACGGCTACAACCGGAGATAACGGTTCTGTGATAACCGGAGCAGTTTCTGTTGCTTTTGATGTCTGACGGCTGGTTGTTGCAGCTATGTCCGGAGATGACGGTTCTGTGATAACAGGGTCAATGATATTTGTTTCTGTTGCTGTCTGATGACTGGTTGTTGCAGTAGTTGTTGCGGCTGCGTATGCCGGTTCTGTAACACTTGGGTCAATGACATTAATCGGAATGGAAAAATTACTGTTGTCCATTGTAATTTCATATTTTCCGTCAGGTATATCAGGACAGCCTGAATTTTCAATATCGAACGTCTCTTTGATACCGCCTTTTAATTGACATTTTACAATATACCTGCCGGATTTTGATGTATCCACATCGCTCAGGTCATTTACATTATTAAGGTAATAGATGTAGCAGTCGGAATGCTTGCCTGAGCCGACAGAAAAACTGTAGTCGAGTAAAACCGGTTCGGGAATAAAACTGCCGTCCGGAGCATAGCCGTATACATAGAGATTGAAAATTATGTCATTCAGGTCAATCTGTTCACCGACATAAACATCGTAGCTTGATTTATTACGACCGAAAAACGCTCTCAATTCATTTGTTTTAATGGCTGGCTGAGTTGTTGCTGACGGAAGTTTTTCTGAATCAGATTTATTGCTTACGATTGAAATATCTGTGATTTCTGATTTATTTGCGGATACATTTGCTTCAGCAGTAACTGTTGACGGCATTATCGACATCGCAGTAAGCATTCCGCCTGTGATTAATGATATAAGCCTTTTCATATTAAAATCCTCCTTTTATATTCAGGTTTCTGCCTGTGTGTACATATTATTTATCACCGCCTTTCATTTTATCCCCTTCATAAGCTTAGACAGAAAATGAGTATATTTTTCTCACTGATTTCTGCACAAATTTCATATAATAATTTTGTATATATTCAATAAAAAAGCAGTCCCTTTATGAGACTGCTTTTGTAATAACTTATTCTGTGTAAGGAAGTTTGGTAATCTGTTTTGCTTCAAGTTTCTGTATTGCCATAGCGTCCGCACCTGTTACTTTTCCGTCAGCAGTGCAGTCCGCATTGACAAGACCCTGCGCCGAAAGTCCGTACTTGTCTTCATTTCCGATATGCTGAATAATTGCGGTAGCGTCAGCAAGGTCAACAGTACCGTCCTCGTTAGCATCGCCTATAAGTACATCGTCTTTTGTGGTAGTTTCTGCCGGCGGATTAGTGGGTGTAGGTTCTGTGGAGGGTGAAGTATTACCGAGAGCGTACGTTCCGTCAGGTTCTTCACCGTAGTAGAGTTCACCATTAATATAAACGGGGATATATTTTGTGACAATACCCTTTATTTTACCCTCTTCTTCAGCCGTACCTGCCTGACCGAGAATTTCCTGATTTGAGAAGTCATTTTCTGCATTCCAGCCACTGCCATAGTCGGGAAATACGAACGCAAGAAGTATCTCGCACTGCTGCATACCCTCCGAAACAGGCAGAACTGCACGACCGTCGGGGAGATTGACTTCCACATAGTAGATGTTATCCTTGTAGTGCTGTATTCCCGAAATTTCGGCATTCTTAACGCCTTTTCCCGAATACATCGCCGACTGGTCTCTGTCACAGCGGATAACTACATCTTCGGGTGATTTTCCTGCCTCGATTACTTCGCTCAAATCCATATAATAGCGGAAAGAGATATTATCCTGTACCCTTGCAGGCCATGCGGAATGGTTTGTTACTTTAAAGCTGATAGTTGCGCCCTGTGCTGAACAGCCCTTGTCAAGTGCTTCCACATAAAATTCAGGCATATCATGTTCCTCTTCCGGTGGAAATGACGGGTCGGACTTTCCGCCATACTTATCAATCATCTTGCAGAGAATAGCGGTAAATCCGGCGTTGTAGTCGGTTGCAACTTCGTTGTTGATGTAGTTGTTGCGGTCGTCCTCATACGAGCCGTCCTGATTAGGACCTCCGACGAGTGCACCGTAAAGAATGTGCCTGTTCTGGACAGGGGTATATATATCATTTTTCCATGATGCGTGAGCCGTTCTGTGATGTGCGTTATGTGCAGGCTTATCACCGTAGCCGACAACATAACTCTGTCCTGTCGGATTGTCGCCGAGAACATAGTTTATCTGGTCTTCGTAGAAATCAACATAAGCGGACGTATCTGTATCTTTCAGCACCGTATCGCACGCAATGGCAGTAATGAATGCGGAAGTTTCTGCGTATCTTGCACAGCCCCAGTTGCTGAGGTAGGCAAGTTTTCCGTCAACTTTTTCAACGTCGTTTGTGAGGTAGTCAACGTGCATTTTTACGTGGTTGATGTATTGCTGTTCGCCCGTGTTGATAGCATAGAGGAGCATTGCACCCTGCATAGTATCGTCCCAGCAGTGCGCCCATGTATATTTCAGCTGTGAGGGGTTTCCCAGTTCTTTATCAAGATTGGGAATATAGCCTGCTGCCTTATCAAGATATGCCTTGTCGCCTGTTGCGATGTAGAGCCAGTTTGCAGCGTAGAAAAGTTCGTCATAGAAGTGACTTGAGCGGTAAAATCCCTGAGCGTCGCTGTCATTGTACACCGCATCACTCTTTGAACTGTCGGCGAGTTTGAAAAGATTTTCAGCGTGTGCAAGATAATTGTCGAGTTTTGTACTGTCAATTCTGCCGTTCAGAGCGCAGTAACCCGAAGCAAGAGCGGCGGACATTCCGCCGAAAACTGCTGAACAGCCGTCCGAACCGACAAGGATTTCACGGGCAGCCTCGTATGAAGTACCGTTGTCCTCCATGCCGTACTGATAGAGTTCAACAGGACCCCACCATGTATGGTCAATCTGTCCGTTGCCGACCTGATAGACGGCTTCGTCACCTCTGTCGCATTCCGCAAGGTAGTCGAGGACAAATTCAAGATTGTTGACATAGTTGGTCATTTCTCCTGCATTTTCCACGCCGTCTGGGTATTGATAAAGTCCCCATGCTAGCATTGAGGCGGAATAAGCCATAGGAAGATTGAATTTGACGTGGTCTCCTGCGTCATACCAGCCGCCCTGCACTTCGTCAATCATGGTTGAATCCGCACGCCATTCAACTCTGTTCCATTCAGGGAGCGGACCGGCCTGCTGTGCCTCATAGAAATAAAGCGATTTCTGGAGTGCCTCTGCATAGTCCGGAGTATCTTCAGCAGTTACCAAAGCAGGAACAGAACTTATTCCCATTGACACAATCATGACAGCCGATAATGCTCCAGAAATTAATTTTTTGAACATAATTTCATTCCTTTCTTTAATTTATTATGTACAGATGTATATATTTAATTTTATCACATATCATCTGAAACGTCAAGTAAAATCATTGATTTTTTTGTCAGAAAATGATATAATGAAAAAGTGAGAAAAGAAGGTCTCTGTTCCGTCTAATTCAAGGGCAGATATTTTTGTGAAAGGTGGGATTTCATGGACAGCGGAGAGACAAGCTATCGCCGGTATATCAGCGGAGATGATGAGGGTCTTGTTGAGATAATCCGTGACTATAAAGATGGACTTATTTTGTATCTTAATGGAATAACAGGGAATATCAGTCTTGCGGAAGAAATTATGGAAGAGACTTTTTTTAAGATTGCAGTGAAAAAGCCTGTATTCAAGGGAAAAAGCAGTTTCAAGACGTGGCTTTATTCAATAGCACGCAATTCTGCTATTGACGAAATGCGGAAAAACAGCAGATTTTCTCCTTTTTCGATTGACGATTACAAGCATATTGCAGACGAAGAAAATATTGAAACTGAATATCTTAAAGAGGAACAGAAAATCATACTGCATAAGGCACTGAATAATCTTGTTCCTGATTACAGACAAATTCTGTATCTTACTTATTTTGAGGACTTTTCTGTCAGTGAGGCTGCTGTTATTATGAGAAAAAGTAAAAAGCAGATTAGTAATCTCCTTTACAGAGCAAAGCAGGCACTCAGAAATGAACTTGAGAAAGGAGGATTTGTATATGAAAAGCTATAGGGAAATCGCTGAAAACGTCCTTGAAAGACGTGACAGATACCTTGAAATGCAGAAGCGCAGGAAATTAACTGCTTTAAAGATAGTATCATCTGTTGTGGGTATTGCAGCGGCCTGCTGTCTGAGTATTACAGTTTACAATAGCTCAACTATTCAGAAAATAAAACCTAATCAGAACAACAGTTCCTATAATGCTAATGATTATACTAAACCGACTTCAGAAACCAGCTCAGAAAAGGAAGCAGTTACAACAAGTACAGCTTATGTTGAGCAGACGCAGACTACATCAACAGCTATATCATCATCGACTACATATACTTGCAATACGTCCGCTTGCAATACGTCAACAACAGAAACTACAACAAAGCCTGTGGAGACTGTCATTCCGCCTGTTACAACAGTTCATTTTGAATACACCTCAGCAATCAGGCAGACAACTATATCTGTTCCTACTACCGCTGTACAGACGCACATTACAAGTACTGCGGAAACTTATGAGGTGAATACTGCAATCGGTATTCCTACGACGGCAGTTTTCCATATTACGTCTGCTACACCATCAATGTACACAGAAACTGCAATTACTGCTTCTGCTGTATGGACGACGGGTATGTTTACGGAAGAAACAATGTTTCTGACAACTGCCATGACCGATGAGGAAACGGCACAGACTTCCACTACAACGACGGCTGTTCAGACATACGTAACATCTCTGATACCGGAGACTACTGAAACCGTCCCGACTGAAATTCCGGAAACTTTTGTTCTGTCCACTACTACTGATTACAGAAAATTTTCAGATACAGAAACTTCCGTAATAACTTACAAATAAAAATTGACTTTCTGCATCTCCACGACGTATCATATACAGATAGGAGATGTTTGATATGAGGTTGAAAAAACTGATTATTCTTTGTGCTGTTCTTGCACTGTCGGGCTGTAATGAAGTCCAGACAGATACTTCCGAAATTCAGCCTACAGCAGAAAGTACAACAATTCAGGAAAAAACGGATATAAGTGTTGCGCTTGTGGTAAATCAGATGTACAGCGATTTTTCAGTCGAGGAGCAGGCGGAGAAATTCGGGAAATCGAGTGAAAAGTATAATATTGATATAAGTGTGTACATGGACGACGAGGACTACTATGCGGACAGTGCATTCAGCAGGTTCAGCCGTGATATGTTGTCGGGAAATGTTCCAGATGTGATTATTGCACCGCCCGAAAAAGCCCGTATATTGAAGAACAACGGCTGTTTCACTGATATTGCACCGCTTATGGAAAGTTATGACGGCATAGAGCAGTCGGATTTGCTTGACAATGTTCTTGAAAGCGTCAGTGAAGACGGCGAAATCCCGTTGATTTACAGCAGTTTTATGCTTGAAACTGCCGCCGCAAAGACGAGTATTGTCGGGAATGTCACGGACTGGAGTTTTGAGGAGATGTCAGCGGAATTTGCTGAACTTCCGCAGGACGATAACCATGATTTTCTGTATAGTCTTCTTGATGACGGCACTTTCCGTCGGTATGTCACACTCAAAATGTTTTCGGGCTGTGTTTACAATAATACCTGTGATTTCAGTGAAGTCGTCCCGTATGTTATGGATTTTATCAGCAGTGCGAAGTCGGTCGGGGCAAGATACAAGACTTTGCAGCTACCTGACAATTTCGACAATATGCTTTATGACGACAGGGCAGTTGTGAATTTCTTTGAAATCAACGGCATAAATTCGTCGTATACACATAGTGCCTATATGCCTTTCCACGAGGAAGAGTTTACTTTTGTCGGTATGCCGAGCATGAACGGTTCGGGAGCGTACACAACAGTAACCTATATGTACGGAATTACCGAAACAAGCGGAAATAGAGAGGGTGCGTGGGAATTTGTCAGCAGTTTTTTTGATACTGGTTATCTTACGCAGAAAAGTCTTGAATACAGAGGTATTCCCACAACGAAAAAGGCAGTTGAAAATCTGTGCAGTATGGGTTCATATATGAGTAATTCAATCCGTGCGCCGTACAGCTATCCCGACAGTGACGAACAGCTGGAAATCACAGATGATGCGGTAAATCAGCTTGCGGAATACATAGGTACTGTCACTCTTGAGCCGTATACGGATTTGCAGATTGAAAGTATAATCAATGAGGAGTGCGGAGCAGTGTACGCAGGCGAAAGAACTCCCGAAGAATGTGCGGATATACTCAATAACAGGATTGGAATTTATCTCAGTGAGAAATCATAAAAAACGGCTGACCATAAAAAGTCAGCCATATTAATAAAAACGGGCAGATTTCAGAAATCCGCCCGTATATTTATTTAATTAAATTAATCAGACACAACCCTGAGCCTTCATAGCCTCAGCAACCTTAAGGAAGCCGGCAATGTTAGCACCAGCCATGTAGTTGCCTTCCATACCATATTCCTTAGCAGCTTCGTCACATGACTTGAAGATGTTCTTCATGATGTTGTGGAGCTTTGTATCAACTTCTTCAAATGTCCATGAAAGTCTCTCACTGTTCTGGCTCATTTCAAGACCTGATGTAGCAACACCGCCTGCATTTGCAGCCTTTGCAGGACCATAAAGAATGCCATTTGAAAGATATGTCTCGATAGCCTCAGGAGTTGAAGGCATATTTGCACCTTCAGAAACGCAGTATGTACCATTCTTTACGAGGATTGCAGCACTTTCGCCGTCGATTTCGTTCTGTGTAGCGCAGGGGAGTGCAATATCACACTTGATTGTCCAGATACCCTTGCAGCCTTCTGTGTAAGTAACATTGTTGTGTGAAGTTCTTTCAACGTATTCCCTGATACGTCCACGCTCAACCTCTTTAATCTGCTTAACAATGTCAAGCTCAATACCGTCGGGGTCGTGGATATAGCCGTTTGAGTCGGAGAGTGCGACAACCTTTGCGCCGTACTGTGTAGCCTTTTCTGTAGCGTAGATTGCAACGTTTCCTGAACCTGAAATAACTACTGTCTGACCCTCAAAACTCTTGCCGTTAGCCTGAAGCATTTCGTTTGTGAAGTAGCAGAGACCGTAGCCTGTAGCTTCTGTTCTTGCGAGTGAACCGCCGTAAGTGAGACCCTTGCCGGTGAGAACGCCTGTGAACTCGTTGCGGAGTCTCTTGTACTGACCGAACATATAGCCGATTTCACGTCCGCCTGTACCGATGTCGCCAGCAGGAACGTCTGTATCAGCACCGATGTGCTTGCAGAGTTCTGTCATGAAGCTCTGGCAGAAACGCATAACTTCTCCGTCGCTCTTGCCCTTGGGGTCGAAGTCTGAACCGCCTTTACCGCCGCCCATAGGGAGAGTTGTAAGGCTGTTCTTGAATACCTGTTCAAAGCCGAGGAATTTGATAATTCCGAGATATACGGACGGGTGAAGTCTGATACCGCCCTTGTAAGGACCGATTGCGGAGTTGAACTGTACTCTGAAACCTCTGTTTACCTGTACTTTGCCGTTGTCGTCAACCCAAGGTACACGGAACATAATCTGTCTCTCAGGCTCAACAATTCTCTCAAAAACGCCAGCGTCGATGAGGTCCTGTCTTTTTTCTGCAACAGGCTCGAGTGTTTCGAGAACTTCTGTAACAGCCTGAATGAACTCCGGCTCGCCCTGATTTCTCTTTTTAACTGTTTCCAATAAATCGATAAGATACTGATTTTTTAACGCCATTGTTAAAAAACCTCCTTTGTTAAATTCTGCTAATGCAGTCCATGAAAAAATTATATCACTATAAAATATATTTTGCAATAGTTTATATGATATTTTGTAGTATTAAACAAATATCAACAATTATTTTTGGTAATCATTAAGATATTTACTCGCAAGGTAGAGTGAACCGCATATAACAACTATGCCGTTGTTCTCAAATGCAAGTGCTGTTGCCTTTTCGACTGCTTCTGAAAGTGAACGGCACGCCTCATTAAACGCAACTACGTCTGCGATTTCAGCCAGTTTTTCAGCAGGTACGGCATTTGGTGCGAAGTCGTCTACCGTGAACATCTTTTTGGAATACCGTGCAATTGAGTAAACGCCGTACTCGTAATCCTTTGTATCGACCATTCCCATGACAGTATATATTTTGCGCCCATCAATTGCGTAATGTCGCAGAAGTGCTTCAAGATTTTCAATTCCTGCGGGGTTGTGACCGCCGTCCACGATAACGGGCGGATTTCCGTCGATATACTGGCATCTCGCCTTTATCTGTGTAGTCTCAACGGATTTTTTTATATTCTCGTCGGAAATTTCAAAGCCCTTTTTTCTGAGATAACGGCACGCTTCAATTGCGGTCACAGCATTGGTACGCTGACAGAATCCGAACATAGCCGTTTTATACCGCTCTTTCTCGTAAATAAACGGATTACTGTCTGATTCCATAGCAAGATACTTGAAATTACAAAATTCAGGCATAATAAATTCCGCTTTTACCCGCCTTGCCTTGTCCCTGACAATTTTTTTAACGTCTCTGTTATTGTCTATCGACAGCACAACCGCCGAACCCTCTTTTATAATACCTGCTTTCTGCTGTGCGATTTTTTCGACAGTATCGCCTAAAATATCTGTATGGTCAAGGGATATTGAAGTAATCACGGACAGCAGAGGCGGTTCAATCACGTTTGTACAGTCAAGAAGTCCGCCGATACCGCATTCCAGCACAACTATATCGCATTTTTCCTGTACATACCACAAAAAAGCTACAGCCATTGTGATTTCAAACTGCGAATACGGCTGATTATCAATCCTTTGTCTGATAAATTCACATATTTCACAGAATGACTTTTCGTCGATTTCCCTGCCGTTTATGCGTATTCTGTCGGTGTAGTGGAGTACAAAAGGAGACGTGAACTGTCCGACTTTATAGCCTGAATAAATCAGTGCATTTGAGATATATTCGACAACTGAACCTTTTCCGTTAGTACCTGCTACATGAACGAATTTCAGCTTTTTTTCGGGATTTCCGACAAGGCGCATTAAGTTTTCTGCACGGGATAAATCCGTGACAGGCTTGCCCGATTTGCTGTAGGAACTGACAAACTCCATACATTCCTCAAAATTCATCATCAGTACGGACACTCCTGTTTTTCGGCTTCTGCGACTGCTTCCGCCAAAGTCATTCCTTTGAAGTCCTGCGCATTGAAATATCTGCCCGATTTTTTATCGTCCACGAATGCACCGACAAGAAGTCCGGGGATTGCAGTTTCAGGCTCAAAATAGGCATTTTCTCCGCCCATATCGGTCTTGCACCATGCAGGGTTGGCAAGGCTGATTATAACATTGCTGTCCCTGTAGGCGTGGGACAAATCCCTTGTAACCTTGTCGAGTGCGGCTTTGCTTGCGGAATACGGTGCTTGCTGTGGCTCAAGATTGATGTCGCTCGATGTATTGATTATTCTGCCGAAGCCACGCTTTTTCATACCGTCAACAAAGTGATAGCAAATCATCATGGGAGCAATTGTGTTAATCCTGAAACTTATTTCGTACTCCTCAACAGGAGTTTCAAGAAAATCTGTTCTGTAAGTTGTCTGCAATCCTGCATTGTTGAAAATTATGTCAATCTGTGTATTTTTATTGTCAATTTCGGCAAGCATAGCGTTCAGCTGTTCCATATCGGACAATTCCGCCTGAACTGTGTACGCCTCAACTCCGCACGCCTGAACTTCCTCAAGGACAGCCTTGCAGTGTTCGGTGTTTCTGCTGTGGAGTACAAGATTACAGCCCTGTTCCGCCATAGCTTTTGCGATAAGTCTGCCGAGACCTCTGCTTGCACCTGTAATCAACGCCCATTTTCCTCTTACATCTACCATATTTTCTCCTTAATATTCGTAGTCGATACAAGCCCTGTCAGTTTTGATTTCGGCGATAAATGCACCAAATTCCTTGTGTACAGGGTGAACCTGATAAGCGTTAAGGTCGTCGATATTCTCGAAATCGCAGATAAGCGCAATAGTGTAGTTGCTGTCGGGTGCTTCGGCGGAATTGATTACGACTTCACCTTTTTTGAGTTCCTTGACATTTTCAATCACCTTGTTGAAACGTTCCTTAGCCTCTTCCGCCCTGCTTACATCAGCAAGCTTGAACATTACTATATGTTTAATCATTTAAAAAACCTCCTAAAAGAAAAATCCTATATAAGTTCTGCTTTCAATCGTCTTGTCAATCATTTTAATCAACGTTATGATTTCATTTCTGCAACTGAATAAATTCAGTTCTTCAATGAGTTTATCATATTCAAAATAAAGATGCTGATATAAAATCCATTCTTCCTCAAAATCATCTATCATCACATCAAACTTTGCATTAAGATACTCAAAAACATTGCAGTCCCATAATGCCTGAAATTCGTTGTCTGACAAACGCCATTCATAAACGTCCGCCGTTTCGTTGCCGTACCAGTCTGCCTTCATATCCTCAGCAGTTTTCGGGACGTATATAATTTTTCTGTTCATTTTATAGTCCTCAGTCCAGTTTCATTTGGTAGACTTTACTTCTGAAAGACTTACTTCCGTCAAATTTAGTGTACTCAGAATAACCGTCAAAGACAAGACCGCATTTCTCTATAACACGTCCGGAAGCCGTATTATCAACAGCGTGTTCAGCAACAAACTTTTTTGCATTATGGTTTTCGACAACATATTTAATCATACGCTTTGCCGTTTCTGTTGCGTAACCATGTCCCCAGCAGTCGTACCTGAAATTATAGCCGAAACTCCACGCATTTTCAGCAGTTCTGAACCTTATTCCGCCTGAACCGATAAGTTTTCCGTCGGACTTGCGTACAAATCCCCATGTATACTCATTTTCAAGAAATTCCAGCGATTTCAGCCACTCTTCTGTAACTTCAATATTCTTATGGCACGGATAAATCATATATTCTGCTACTCTTTCGTCGCCTGCCCATTCAAATACGTCCTCCGCATCGCCAACTGTAAGCGGACGGAGAATAATTCTTTCTGTTTCGATTACCGGAATATCAAATACCATAAAATCACCTTATTTAACTAAATCGTAGCTTTCGTCCAGCACACTGAAAAGTTCCTGTTCTGAAATTTTATCAAGAATAACAGAAATCCAGAGACGTTTGTTCATATGATAAGCAGGAACAGCTTTGTCTTCGCCTATGAGGATTTCTCTGACAAGGGGACTGCATTTGACATTAAGTATATCAACGCAGCCCTCTCCGTCAAGTCCCACAGCACTCCTGCGGACGTTCATAATCAGTCCATACCACTTTTTGTTAAGGGTATTTCTCAGTACAGCAGCATCGGGAGTTTTCAGCCATAGGTATTCGGGTTCAGTGCCGTATTTTTCTCCGGCATATCTGAAAATATCTTCTCTTCTCATGATTTGAATGCTTCAAGGGACTGATTGATTTTAGTCATTTTTTCCTCTGCCTTAGCAAGTTTAGCCTTTTCAGCCTCAATAAGTTTTTCGGGAGCTTTTGCAATAAATCCCTGATTATTCAGCTTATTGCTCAGGAAGTCAATATCTTTCTGTACCTTTGCTTTCTCCTTTTCGAGACGTGCAATTTCCTTTTCCTTGTCAACAAGTTCGTCCATAGGAATGAAAATTCTTGCGCTGTCTGTTACGGCATTTGCGCAGTTCTCATGCTCAACTGACTTTCCTGCCTCTACTGCTGATGCAGACGCAAGTTTTTCAAAGAATACCGCACAGCCTGTAAAGAGTTCAGGCTCGTCCGTTTCAATAAGGAGTTTTGCCTTGACTGACGGCGGTACGTTCATTTCTGTACGTGTGTTTCTTACTGCCTTGATTGCAGAAATAATCTTCTCAAATGACTTCTCTTCTGCTGAGTAGTCAATACTCTCATCATAAGTCGGGTATGTTTCAAGGATAATCATTGACTTTTCGTTAGTGAGTACCTGCCATATTTCCTCTGTTATGAACGGCATGAACGGGTGCAGAAGTTTCAGCATACCCTGCATTGCCCATACAAGTACAGCCTGTGCCTTTGCCTTAGTCTCTCCGCCTGCCTGAATACGTGGTTTTGTGAGTTCGATGTACCAGTCGCAGTAAACGTCCCATATAAAGTCATAGATTTTCTGTGAGGCAATACCGAGTTCGTATTTTTCGAGATTTTCGTTGACTTCCTTTGCAAGTTTGTTGAATTTATTGACAAGCCACTTGTCTTCGAGTTCAAGTTCCGACGGCAAGCCATTAAATTCAAAGTCTTCAGGGAGGTTCATCATGATAAAACGTGAGGCATTCCACAGCTTGTTTGCAAAGTTACGGGCAGCTTTCACTTTATCATCGATGTAACGCATATCGTTTCCAGGGGAATTGCCTGTAGCGAGCATAAATCTGAGAGCGTCTGCGCCGTATTCGTTGATTACTTCGAGAGGGTCAATGCCGTTGCCGAGAGATTTTGACATCTTGCGTCCCTGAGCGTCACGCACAAGTCCGTGAATGAGGACAGTATCAAACGGCACTTTACCCATGTTTTCAAGTCCGCTGAACATCATACGGATTACCCAGAAAAAGATGATGTCATAGCCTGTTACGAGTGTATTTGTCGGGTAGAAGTAGTCTAAATCAGCTGTTTTTTCCGGAAATCCGAGAGTTGAGAAAGGCCAGAGGGCAGAACTGAACCATGTATCGAGAGTATCGGGGTCTTGTCTCATCGGCTTACCACATTTCGGGCATACTGCTTTATCTTCTTTTGTTACAACCATTTCACCGCATTCATCGCAGTAGAAAGCAGGTATCTGATGTCCCCACCAGATTTGTCGGGAAATGCACCAGTCACGGATATTGTCAAGCCAGTGGAAGTAGATTTTGTCAAATCTTTCGGGTACGAACTTTGTTTCACCGTTCTTTACAGCGTCGATAGCAGGCTTTGCGAGCGGTTTCATCTTGACGAACCACTGTGTTGATACTTTTGGTTCAACGGTAGTGCCACAGCGGTAGCAAGTACCTACATTATGGCTGTATTCCTCAATTTTCACGAGTGCGCCCTCAGCTTCCAGATCTTCGACAATAGCTTTACGTGCCTCGTATCTGTCCATACCTGCGTATTTCGGATAATCATCAACAATAGTTGCGTCGTCGTTCATTACGTTTATAACAGGCAGATTGTGGTGCAGACCTACTTCAAAGTCGTTCGGGTCGTGTGCAGGAGTGATTTTTACTACGCCTGTACCGAAATCCATTTCAACGTAATCGTCTGCAACAACAGGAATTTCACGGTGAACGAGAGGCAGAATGACAGTCTTGCCGACTAAATCTCTGTAACGCTCGTCATTCGGATTGACAGCAACGGCAGTATCGCCGAGGAGTGTTTCGGGACGTGTTGTGGCGAGTTCAAGATAATCTTCTGTACCCTTGATTTTATAGCGCAAGTGCCAGAAATGACCTGCCTGCTCCTCGAAAGTTACTTCTGCATCTGAAAGCGATGTCTTACATTTCGGACACCAGTTTATTATACGTTCGCCACGGTAAATCAAGCCTTTTTCATAATATTTAACAAAAACTTCCTTGACAGCTTTTGAACAGCCCTCGTCCATCGTGAAACGTTCCCTTGACCAGTCGCATGAAGAGCCGAGTTTTTTCAGCTGTTCGACGATACGTCCGCCGTACTGCTTTTTCCATTCCCATGCACGCTTCATAAAGCCTTCACGACCTAAATCTTCTTTGGTAATGCCTTCCTTGCGCATAGCCTCAACGATTTTAGCCTCCGTTGCGATTGCGGCGTGGTCTGTACCGGGGAGCCACAGTGCAGAGTAACCGCTCATTCTCTTCCAGCGGATAAGAATATCCTGCAATGTTTCGTCAAGGGCATGACCCATATGGAGCTGTCCTGTGATGTTCGGAGGAGGAATAACTATAGTATATGGTGTTTTTTTCGGGTCGACTTCTGCACGGAAACAGCCTTTATCATTCCATGCGGAATAAATTCTGTCCTCAAAGTCTTTCGGATTATATGCCTTTGCAAGTTCTTTTGCCATTTTATCTACTCCTTTTAATTTACATATATTCCAATTATACTACAATCTTATAAATTTGTCAATTGCTAATCAGATAAAAAATACCCCTCCGGAAACAGAGGGGTATCCGCATATAGTTAAGAGGCTTTTGACTGGAGTTTCCGGCAGGAGATTTCAGGGTTTTTGTCGGAAATGAAACGGCAGTTTTCAAAACTGTAATTTTCAGTTTTGCAGCTGCTGAAATCCGAATTGCTGAAGCTTGTGTCCTCTGCGTAGAAGTATTTAATTCTGCATGACGTGAAGTCAACGTTTGTCAAATCTGATGCAATGAAATTGCATTTACCGATTTTTGCACCGCTGAAATCGGTATTATATGCCCTGCACCAGAAGTCAGTGCAGAGGACAACGGCATTGCGGAAAGTGCATTTATTGATTGTGCAGTAAGCCATTCTGTGTCTTGTTGTTCTGCGGACTGAGAATGCAAATTCACTTTCTCTGATTTTTGCGCCGTCGAAATTGCAGTTATTGAGTTCTGCACCCGAGAAGTTGCAGTTGATAATTCTCGCATTACTGAAATCGCAGTTGTTGAGGACTGCATTGCTGAAATCACAGTCAATGAAAACTTTTTCTCTGAAATCACGGTTGCTGAGTACTTCCTTGTTGAAACTGCACTCATCAATAAGATTTTCTCTGAATTTGCGGTTGTTGAGCATCATGTAAGCATAAGTAACATTGTCAATCATAATTATTTCCTCCTGTAAAAATCTTTTTGTTTTTTGTATGTATACAGCAGATTTCCTCTGTACTATGTACAGTTTCAGTCATGGGCGGGCGGAATGCACACTATCCGTGACATTGTCTGTGTATTTTCGGGAATTATTTGGTTGTCAAGGTACAAAAAAGGAATTGTTATCTGAAACTACACATGGTTATCCTGTAAAACAAAATAATTCAAAAGTATAGTCTCAAATAACAATTCCTTTTATGCTCTTCTGAGCTTGCATATAGTATATCATATTTTTCCGGATTTGTCAATAGTTTTCTGAAAAAAATTTTTATTTTTCTGTAAATATTTCAAGCTATAATAACACACATAATTAACTTATTATATAAGGAGTGCGGAAAAGGCACTCCTTTTTATATGCAGTCAGTGTCATACATATCTTTCAGCTTGCTTATTGCCTTTTTCTCAATCCTTGAAACATAGGAGCGTGAAATATTGAGTTTCTTTGCGGTTTCACTCTGTGTATGCGGAAGTCCCGAATAAAGTCCGTATCTGTAGACGATTATTTCAAATTCACGGGGTTCAAGGCATTTTTCAAGAAATTTATACAGCTGCTTTGAACGGATATTCAGTTCAACCTGTTCATGAATATCAACGCCGTCGTCAATCATGTCAATCAGCGTCATCGTATTGCCGTCCTTGTCAGTTTCAACAGGTTCGTTGATGTAAATATCTCCTGCTGATTTTTTCAATGCCCTGAAATTCATAAGGACTTCATTTTCTATGCACCTGCTTGCGTATGTGGCGAACTTTGCACCTTTCTGATAATCAAAAGTTGATACGGCTTTGATAAGTCCTATTGTACCGATTGAAATAAGTTCGTCCTGTTCCGCCGCCGACTGGGAATATTTTTTCACGATGTGTGCAACAAGTCTGAGATTGTGTTCAATCAGCTTGTTTCTTGCCGATTTGTCACCCTGCGCCATTTTCCTGAAACATTCCTCTTCCTCGTCTTTGGACAGCGGTTTCGGAAATATATTGCCGTTATCAACGTGGAGTACGAAAAACAGCAGATTTTTAAACATTTCCCATAACATATATATCACCTCCGTTTTATTATATTCCGCACGGCATGACCAATATTATTGATTTTTTCGTGTATTTGTGGTATAATCTGATAGAGGTGATTTATATAATTAAGAATATTAAAATATTTAATGATACATTGAGACAGTGCCATGAAAACGGTAAACTTGCGGAGGCGGTACAGAAATCCATAAATAATACTGTTCTTTATAAAGCGGACGATTACCCCGAAATAAAGCGGAAACCGGACAGTCCGTGCAGAATTGAAGTCACAAAGGAACGCACTGTTGAAGCTGCAAAAAATCTGCACAGTATTTACCCCGATAAAAAAATCGGCATACTCAATTTTGCTTCGGCTGTAAATGCAGGCGGTGGAGTAGTTCTCGGGGCTTCGGCTCAGGAGGAGAGTATCTGTCGATGTACAACACTTTATCCCTGCCTTGCGACAAAAGAATTACAGAAAGGCTATTACAATCCGCACAGAATGGGACTGAATTTCTGCTATACTGACGACTGCATATATACTCCTGATATTGTTGTAATGAAATCCGATGATATATATCCCGAAAACATTCCGGAAAGTGAATGGTTCAGTATTGATGTTCTAACCTGTGCCGCACCAAATCTCTCAACTGCATGGCTTCCGCAGAATAAGCTGTATGAGATACATAAAAGGCGTGGCTCGCACATTCTCAGTATAGCCGCCGCAAACGGTATTGATGTACTTGTACTCGGTGCTTTCGGGTGCGGAGCGTTCAGAAATAATCCCGAAACAGTTTCAAAGGCTTACATTGATATTCTGCCCGATTTTATGGGATATTTTACCGAAATCCGATTTGCCGTATACTGCTCGTCAGAACGTTCACGGAATTTTACTGCATTTCAGAAAATTCCCGAAAAGCTTGACTACAAATGAATTTTATGGTATAATATTTTCAGTAAAGTTTATAAATTTGCCTGATGATATAAATCGGAATTTAGAGGAGCTGAGAAACATGGGAGTAGCTAAAAAAGGCAGACGAAAAATAACCGTATATGATAAAAATTATATATGGTATGTTGAGTTAGATTATGATACACCATATTATGTATTGAATATTGTTTCATTTGATAAAACGTTGATTATTTCCTGCCCTCTGAAAACTAAAACTCCATATATTGTCAGCAAAGGAAATATGTTTCAAAATAAAAAGACAAATGGAATTTGGAACAGATATTTATTACCTTTTAATGTTCCTGAAATAATCACTCCAAAGTTTGTTTCAAATATAATATTTTGGGCAACTCAAAGTGAAAGAGTAAAAGAAACAAAATGGAATGGAAATGATGTGCCTGTATAAATTCTGATTTATAAGATAAAACTGTATCGGAAACAATTATAAAGCGTTCAGCAGAAAGGAACGTTGGGATTTGCAGTAACAGGAGGAATGATTTTGATTGAAAAAAATGATAGTGTATTTGAATTACCATATAAATTAATAGATATTGATATGGGTGATGAACATTTTTCTTTAGCTTTCATAAAATTTGATGAAGGTCAAAGTGAATACTCTGTCAAACATAGTGGCGTTACCGGTGACTTTGAAATAGCTTATAAATGCAATGGTATAGAAAGTAAATTTGAATGTGATATGACTATCGGAAATCTTTATTACTTTTTTATTGCGCTTGACAATGCTTATGATATACAGAATTGCAGGAACAACATAGTTACTCTTGAAAATTACGGAAGTTCAAAGAGGTCTTTTTTAAAACTTAAATTTGATAATGGACGTTATTTTGTCAGTGGCTGTTTCAAAAATAAGAATAACAAATATAATAGCGGTATCAGTTTTAATTTTGAAATTTTCCTGACTGATATTGTTGAAATATTAATATCTTTGAATAATTTTTTCAGTGAGATAAGAAGAATACAAGGAAATAATAATTTCTATTAAATTTCGAATTAGTTGTAACGTGCAGAGGTGAAATTATGATGTGGCTGAAACCAAGTGATTATAAAAAGCAAAAGTATATAGAATTGAGATTATATGCGCCTGAAAGTGAGAAAATTCTATTGAATTTTAATCCTCTTAAAATTTCTGAAGAGCCTGACTGGAATCCAGCATGGGAAGAGTGGCACTGCTATCCTACACCTTTACGGATATATAAGCAAGATTATGAACTCTTAATGGATTATTTCAATAGAATATATCCTATCCAGGACGCATTTGATGGAACAACTGAACCTGTTTTTGATGTCTGTTTTTATAATTGGATTGGTAAGGAAGATTGGTTTAAAGTCATTTCTGAAATAGAACAGGAATTAGATAGCATTTCTGCTGATAAACAATCTTTCTTTATGGATTTTTTGAAGTGGCTAAAGAAAGCTCTTAACTATACCTCTATCATTGTTGTTGAGGGTAATTTGTAGCTAATTACTATGTTATTGAATTCTGATTTATAAAATAAAACTGTACAGGAAATAATTATAAAGCGTTCAGCGGAAAGGAATACCTATGGACAAGACTACAGCAGAAAAGCGCATCGCAGAACTGACGGAACTTCTCAATAAGTACACATATCAGTATTACGTTCTGAACAGTTCTGACATCAGCGACTATGATTTTGATATGCTCATGCAGGAACTCAAATCGATTGAGGAGCAGTTTCCTGAACTCATTTCTCCGGCATCGCCTACCCAAAGGGTCGGCGGAATTGCCGAAAGCACTTTTGAAAAAGTTCCGCATACTGTGCAGATGGCGAGTTTGCAGGACGTTTTCTCGGTGGAGCAGGTTGAGAACTTTGTCAATAAATGCAGAGAGGAACTCAGTTCGCCTGAATTTTCAGTCGAGCCGAAAATTGACGGTCTTTCCGTATCACTTGAATACACGGACGGAGTTTTCACAAGAGGTTCAACCCGTGGAGACGGCTTTGTCGGCGAGGACGTTACCGCAAATCTGCGGACAATCCGTTCAATACCGCTGAAAATAGAGAACGCTCCCGAATTTCTTGAAGTGCGTGGCGAGGTGTATATGCCGAGGGACAGTTTTCTTGAACTTGTTGCACATCAGGAAAACAACGGTGAACAGCCTTTTAAAAATCCACGTAATGCGGCATCGGGTTCACTCCGCCAGAAGTACGCTAAAAATACGGCTGAACGAAAACTTGATATTTTCATTTTCAATATTCAGCAGTGTATCGGCAGAGATTTTACTACACATACAGAAACTCTTGATTACCTGAAATCAATCGGTTTCCGGACAGTGCCGTCTTATAGGAAATGCACTGAAATCAGCGAAATCACGGCAGAAATCGAGCGTATAGGCAATGAACGTGCGAACTTTTCCTTTGATATAGACGGCGTTGTCATGAAAGTGAATAATCTTGAACAGCGTGAAATCATGGGAAGTACTTCAAAAACTCCGAAATGGGCAGTAGCTTACAAATATCCGCCCGAAGAGAAAGAAACTACTCTCCTTGATATTGAAGTGAACGTCGGCAGGACAGGTGCGATAACTCCTGTTGCGGTGTTCGACCCGATTACGCTCGCAGGAACAAGCGTTTCAAGGGCAGTTCTGCACAATCAGGACTTCATTGACGAAAAGGATATAAGAGTAGGCGATACAATCGTGGTGCGCAAGGCAGGCGAAATAATTCCCGAAGTTCTGCGCTCAGTGCGTCATGGGGAAAATTCCGTACCGTTCAGGCTTCCCGACAGATGTCCCGTCTGCAATACCAAATCAGTGCGTGAGGACGGCGAAAGTGCTTTGAGATGTCCAAATCCTGAATGTCCTGCACAGCTGCTGAAAAATCTTATCCACTATGCCGAAAAAGGCGCAATGAATATCGACGGACTTGGTGAAGCAAATATGTCAATGCTTGTTGACAGAGGACTTGTGCAGTCTCCTGCGGATTTGTATTCCCTGAAAAAAGAACAGCTTACCGTCCTTGACAGAATGGGCGACAAATCGGCGGAAAATCTTCTTGAAGCGATAGAGAAATCGAAATCTGCGGAACTTGACCGCCTTGTGTTTGCACTTGGAATACGCAATATCGGACAGAGAGCATCAACTCTCCTTTGCGAAAAATTCATGAGCATGGACGGCTTGTTGTCCGCTACAAAAGAAGATATATCTTCAATTGACGGTTTTGGTGAGATTATGGCGGAAAACGTCGTCAAAGCCCTTGCCGAGCCTCATCTCCGTGAACTTATTGAAAAACTCCGCAAAGCAGGAGTTAACATGGAGTATGGGAAAAAGAAATCGGGCGACGGCAGATTTGCGGGGCTGACTTTCGTAATCACAGGAACACTTCCCACTATGAAACGTGACGAGGCAAAAAAGCTGATTGAGAATTTCGGTGGAAAAGTATCGGGGTCTGTATCTAAAAAGACGGATTTTGTCGTTGCAGGTGAAGACGCAGGTAGCAAACTCACCAAGGCGCAGGAACTGGGTATAGCAATTCTCAGCGAAAGCGATTTGATTGAAAAAACTAAATAAAGCAAATATGGCTGTACCTGAATGGTACAGCCGTATTTTTTATGTTATAAGTTTTTCAACGGCGGAAGGGATTTCAGTTATATCATTTACTATAATATCCGCCTTATCAAGTTCGTCGTCTGTTGAGTAGCCATAGGCGCATCCGACTGATTTAAGTCCATTCTGTACAGCCGTTTCAATATCGTGAAATCTGTCGCCGATTATGATATACTGTCCCTTATGCTGTAGACTGAAAAGCCGGAATATCTGATATTTCGGGATAAAGCCGTACTCCTCACAGCAGTAGAAGTAATCAAAAAATCTGTCAAGTCCGAAAACCCTTGCATGACGTTCCATATAATGCACACGGCAGTTGCTCAGAAAAATCAGAGTATGACCCTGCTGTTTCAGTCCTGTAAGGACTTCCTCTGCATTCGGGAACAATGCTCCCTCACCGTTTTCAACACGTTCCGCCATATCCCTGCCGAGCATTACCCTTGCTTTTTCACGGATTTCAGGTTTCAGATTTGGCTGGAAGGTACTCCACATATCAGTTGAATTAAAACCGAGCCAGTAGCTGATTTCCTTGTCTGTGTACTCCTTTTCTGCGATATACCCGTTATCGGCAAGCCATTTACAAGTATTCCTGAAAGCAGGAGCATAAGTTTTCATTGACTGGTGAATAGTGCCGTCGTAATCAAAAATAAGGTTAGCCATTTAGTCCTCAATCTCTCTGATAAGATTAATCATTTCGATTGCACCCTCAGCGCATTCACTACCCTTGTTGCCTGCCTTTGAGCCTGCACGTTCGATAGCCTGTTCGATATTTTCAGTAGTGATTACGCCGAACATAACAGGAGTATCAGTATTCAGCGATACCTGAGCAATACCCTTTGCGCATTCATTGCAGACGAGTTCATAATGGGAAGTACTTCCTCTGATTACCGCACCGAGACAGATAACAGCGTCGTATTTGCCTGATTTCGCCATTTTCTGCGCAATAAGCGGAATTTCAAATGCTCCGGGAACCCATGCAACGTCGATACTGTCTTCCGAAACGTCATGCCGTCTGAGTGTATCGACCGCACCGCCAAGCAGTTTGCTTGTGATAAATTCGTTGAACCTTGCAACGACAATGCCTATTCTCACATCTCTCGGAATAAAATTTCCTTCATAAGTTTTCATGATTTTTTCTCCTTTTTGTTTGATTTTTCATAAGGTTTATAATTTTTACTGAGCATTTCAGTCAGCTCATCTTTGTTTCCGACGATTTTATACCTGACTGCACTGCTGAGTTTCCTGTAATAAAGTTTGAGAGTATCACCGTCTGTTTCATATTTTACCTCATCTTTGCTGTACATATTGCCTCTTGCACCCTGAACAAGAAGACCGTCGGGAGTTACATAGTGATTACGGACGAACAAAATCGGCAGAAACGTATATACAAGAAATGCAGTCCACATAAGGATTATGTAAATATAACCCGTTGTCTTCGTGTTGTAGTTATATGTCGGGACTGAATTGACAAATACACAGGCTTCCACAGCAATGTTTGCGAGCGCAATAAAAATCCAGATATAACTGCCTGTTTTATTGTGCCTGATTTTTATTTTGTTGTCGATTTTCTTTGTCTGCTTATGCCAGAGAATAATTTCGACAACCTGTACAATGCACATTATCAACATAAGTATAAACATAAAAAGTGTTATTTTTTCAAAAACAGTCATAATAAGTCACCCTTTGTTATTATTTTGAATTTAATCCTCTGTATATTTAACATAGTTTTCGTCAAGCATTCTGAGGAGTTCCTCTTTGTCGCCTGTAATCCTGTACTTTACAGGAGTATCATTCTGCTTGTAAAAAAGTTCAAGCGTATCGCTGTCAACTCTGTATCTGTACTTCTCTTTCGGCTGAATTTTTATCATATTCTTATAGAACAAGCCGTCGGGAGTTATATAGATATATCTGTTAAGGAATATCATAGCAATGTAAGTAATACCGCATAAAATCCACGCAATCAATGCAAGCAGACGCAGTTTTGCATCTGTATCTTCATTTTTTTCGAGTGCTGTTCTGTACTGGTCAAAGTTCAGATATGCATTCAAAGCAGAAAGGATAATCCATATAATATTAGATTTGATACTCATTTTCACAGCAGCTTTTCTGCTGATTTTCTTAATTCTCTGCGAATTTACCGCTATAAGAATCAAGTCATAGACGATAAACAGAATAAGAATAACGAAAATAGTGATGTAAAGATAATCAAGAAATCCCATATCATTTCACCTTTTGTACATAGTTTTCGTCAAGCATTTTAACGAGTTCTTCCTTGTCTTCTGTTATCCTGTATTTTACAGGAGTATCATTCTGCTTGTAGTAGAGTTCAAGCGTATCGCCGTTAATCCTGTATTTGTAATTCTCTTTTGGAGTAATCTTTGTGGAACTTCTTTGTAAAACACCCTCTGATGTTATATAGCAGTCCCTTGTAAAAAAAGCCATTGTGTGCATTGTAA
The DNA here is from genome assembly GCA_964460175.1 of uncultured Alistipes sp. Taxonomy (GTDB): domain Bacteria; phylum Bacillota; class Clostridia; order Oscillospirales; family Ruminococcaceae; genus Ruminococcus. Next base: position 90,760 of record CAYWPN010000005.1, read on the forward strand.
GAATAAAAGTCCAGCTGATTGTCATAGTAAGATAAATCAGCTCTCTTTTTTCACTTAAATTCATTGCACCTGCTAAAATATTAACAAGAGATATGACAATCCATATAATACTCAATGCAGGACTGCTTATAACTTTTACCTTATCTGCATAGTTTTTCAGATTTTTTGTTCCTTTGACTGTACCGATAATTATTACAGCCATACACACAGTAACAATTGATATAAGAACTATATTAAAAATATTCCATATCATATAAAATCACCTTATCAGTAGTTGAGAATGTGACCCATTCTGTCACGCTTTGTCTTTAGGTAGAATAAATCAAAGGCAGTAGCGTCCATCTGTATCGGCACACGCTCCTTGATTTCAAGTCCGAAACCACTTAAGCCATAGACTTTATCAGGATTATTTGTTAAAAGCCTTAACGTTTTACAGCCGAGTTCACGCAGAATCTGTGCGCCGATGTAGTATTCACGCATATCAGCAGGAAAACCGAGTGCAAGATTAGCGTCGAGCGTATCCATGCCGTTGTCCTGCAATTCGTAAGCACGGAGCTTGTTTACAAGTCCTATGCCACGACCCTCCTGTCTCATGTAAAGAAGTATACCCCGACCTTCTTTTTCAATCTGAGTCATGGCAGAGGCGAACTGCTGTCCGCAGTCGCATTTGAGTGAACCGAAAGCGTCACCTGTAAGGCATTCCGAATGAACACGGCACAGAATATTTTCACCGTCGCCGATGTCACCTTTGACAAGTGCAACATGATGTTCGCCGTTCAGCTTATTTATAAAGCACATCGCCCTGAATTCGCCGTATTTTGTCGGAAGTTTGGTATTGGCAACGCATTCAACGAAAGTTTCATGTACTTTTCTGTACTCCTTGAGAGCCTGAATAGTAATGAATTTCAGTCCCCATTCCTTTGACTTCTCCTGAAGTTCGGCGGAACGCATCATAGTGCCGTCGTCACGCATGACTTCACAGCAAAGACCGCATTCTTTCAGTCCGGCGAGGCGCATTAAATCGACTGTTGCCTCTGTGTGACCCTCACGCTCCAGCACACCGTTTTTCTTTGCTGTCAGCGGAAACATATGACCGGGACGGCGGAAATCTTCGGGCTTTGCATTGTCGTCAACCGCCATTCTCGCCGTGAAGCCACGTTCCTCAGCGGAAATACCTGTAGTAGTATCAACATGGTCAATCGATACCGTGAAAGCCGTGCAGTGATTGTCCGTGTTGTAGTCAACCATCTGTGGAAGGTGCAGTTTATTGCATAGTTCCGCACCCATAGGCATACATATAAGACCTTTTGCGTGGACTGCCATGAAGTTGACGTTTTCTGTGGTGGCAAACTCGGCGGCGCAAATCATGTCGCCCTCATTTTCTCTGTCCTCATCGTCTGTCACGAGAATAATCTCACCGTTGCGGAGTGCTTCGAGAGCCTCCTCAACTGTATTGTATTCAAACATTTTATTCACTCCTTAATATTCATAGAATTCAGAACGGGATTTGTCAATTCTGTCAATCAAGTCAACAGTCCATTCAAAATCGGCTTCGGGATTTATAATTCCGAGAAAAACACCTCTTGCCGTGAAGGTACACATTCGGAATTTATTGAAGTTCTTCGGAAAATCAAGAGTATGTTTCTGTAAATCGGAATAAAAATGGTCCCATGAATTTTCGTCATACGGTGGAAAATCCCATAAATTGTAGGTTTTATTGTAGTTCACCCATTCGCTGACGGGCTTGCCGATATACTGTTCAGCAGCTTTGACCGCCTGCTCGGTACTGTCATATACAAAGTAGAAAGTTTCCTCGCCCTCTTCTATTTCAAGCCAGCCCTCCGATATATAGTCAATCTGGATTTTATTTTCACGGATATATATTCTTCTGCACAACCCCTGATACTTTTCGGGATAACTTCTGTCAACCTCCACATATCCCGAACCGACTTCAATATACCGCATTATTTCCTGAATATCCATAAGAAACCTCCTATTTGCTGATTTTCACATCGCCGACATCAGCTTTCATTTCGACAGTACATTTGTTGTCTATAATGATTTTCTTTTCCTGTTCGACATTATCTTTCTTTGAGGAAATTTCCTCATATTCCTTGCCCTGAGTATCAAGTCTGATATTACCTACATCTGATTCTATATCAATTTCGGATTTTCCGATTGTGCCGAGTGATAAGTCAACATCACCTACATCGGCATTGAGTTCAAGTTCTTTTGCGGAGAGACTTTCAACTGTACATTCAATATTGCCTACATCTGAACTGAAATATGATTTATCTGTTATTGTCAGATTTTTTGCGTTTACGTCTCCGACATCGCTTGAAATATCGAAACTTCCTGAAAAACCGTCTATTTTTATATCGCCAACGTCTGTGGAAATATCAAAATCCTTGAAATTATCGGGCAGGGTGACTTCAATATCAGTTACAATATTTACTAAATGACTGTCTTTCATATTTCCGATTTTTTTGCCTGTTTCAGAATCGATAAAATCAATGTGAAGGGCGTTGTCCTTTATTTCACAGCGGAGTTTTGTATTGTCCATAGCTTTCTGAGCCTTTTTTTCACTGATTGCCTTATACTCACAGTCAGCATTTATTACAGCTTTATCTGAATCACCTACAATAATATTACATTTTCCTACGGCAACATCAATTTCAATTTTTCTGATATTTTTTACATCAACAGTCTGAGTTTCGCTGTTTTTCTTGATAAAATCAAGACTCATGTCATTATTCAGTCCACTGATATTTATATTGCATGAAACGAGTGAAAGTATTCCGGCAATGGAACATAAAGTTAAAAATTTTTTCATAAGAAACCTCTTTCCGCAAGAAATGCCATATCAATACTGCTTTTTTTCGCAGGATTAATGAGTTTTTCGACGTACTTGCCGATTATGTCGTTTTCAAGATTGACAATATCGCCTGTTTTTTTTGCTGAAAGAATAGTTTTACCGGAAGTATGCGGAATTAATGAAACGCTGAAATTATCCGCTCCGACTTCTGCGACAGTGAGACTTATTCCGTCGACTGCAACCGAACCTTTTTCGACGATATAGCGCATAATATTGACATCTGCCTTTATGGTGTACCATACAGCTATGCCGTCATTTTTTATATTGATTATTCTGCCTGTGCCGTCGATGTGACCTGAAACAATGTGACCGCCGAAACGTCCGTTTGCTGACATTGCTCGCTCAAGATTTACAGGACTTCCTGTCCTGAGACTTCCGAGTGACGAACGTTTCAGGGTTTCATTCATAACGTCCGCCTGAAATATTTTTCCGTCAAATTTAGTAACAGTAAGGCATACACCGTTGACTGCAATACTGTCGCCCTCGTGAACGTCGGAGAGTACTTTTTCCGCCTGAATGCGTATAAAAGAGTTATTACCGTTTTTGCAGACTTCCTTTACAGTTCCGACTTCCTCAATAATTCCCGTGAACATTTTTCACCCTGCTTTCTATCATAATATCATCGCCGATATGCTGGATTTTTGTATCATAAAGCATGAATGCGTCTGACGGCACAGGTACTCCCGCACCTGAAACAGCCGATTTTGCACCTGTTCCGCCGAAAATTTTCGGAGCGATATATGCCTGAACTTTATTCACAAGTCCTGCACTGAGCATAGACCAGTTGAGTTCGCCGCCGCCCTCAAGTAAAATGCTGTCAATCTCAGAAGTACCTAATTCCTGCATAAGTTCATTTAAATCAATATGACCGTTTTTTTCACTGATTACCAGTGTATTACAGTGCAATTCAGAAAGTGCAAGTCTTTTTTCTTTATTTTGTGAGGAAGTAGCAATAATTGTTGTAACTTCCTTTGCTGTGCGGACGATATTACAGTCAAGGGGAATACGCAGATGAGTGTCGCATATAATTCTTATGGGGTTACGGCTGTTTTCAAGTCTGCACGTAAGCATGGGATTATCCGCAGTAACCGTGCCGATACCTACCATAATAGCTGAATGTCTGAGACGTTCTTTCTGTACATTCATTCTTGCTTCTTCTCCGGTAATCCACTGTGATTTGCCGGTATAACAGGCGATTTTGCCGTCCATAGTCATGGCGTACTTCATAGTAACAAACGGCTTTCGTGTAGTGATGTAGTGGAAAAAAATCTCATTGAGTTCGTCGCATTCATTTTTCAGAATACCCTCAGTTACTTCTATACCGTGTTCACGGAGAATTTTTATTCCCTTGCCTGCAACAAGCGGATTGGGGTCGGACGAACCGACAAAGACGTGACCGATTTTGTGTTGTATTACGGCTTCAGTGCATGGCGGAGTTTTGCCGTAATGACAGCAAGGCTCAAGCGTAACGTACATATCAGCTCCCGTGCAGTCAATACCTCTGCTGTCGCAGTCCGCAAAAGCCTCACGTTCGGCATGAAGTCCGCCGTATTTTTTGTGCCAGCCACGACCGATAATTTCACCGTCCTTTACAATTACAGCACCAACCATCGGGTTCGGGCTGACAAATCCCATGCCCTTTCTGGCTAATTCAAGGGCTTCCCTCATATATTTTTCCTGAAACATAAGCACCTCCATATCAGCTTTATGTATCAATTCTTGTCATATCTGTCAGTGAAAGATTGCGATATACCAAATCATTACGGACTGTAAAGCCGATTTTTTCCCAGAACGCATTGCCTGTTGTATTTTTTTCAAAGACAACAAGAGCAGCCTTATTGATACCAATTGTTCTGAGTGCAGACATAGCTTTATTAACAAGTTGTGTTGCAATTCCGTTATGCCTGTAATCAGGGTGGACGGCTGTATGATAAATGTAGCCTCTGCGACCATCGTTTCCGACAATAATTACGCCGACTATCTTATTATCTGCTTCGGCAACAAAACAGGTTTCGGGATTTCTTTTCAGAAATTTATCAATGCCGTCTTTTGTGTCGTCGAGATTATTCAAGCCCATTCCCTTGCATGAAAGCCACAGGGCATAAACTTCTTCATAATCATCTGCTGTCATAATTCTGATGTTCATTATTATCCTCCCCGTATTCTGCCATAAAAAATCCCCGAAAAAATCGGGGCATAACTCGGCTGTAATGCTGAATATCTTCTCTCGTCCGGACTATAACCGTCGGCTCCGGAATTTCACCGGTATCAACCATAATGGCTCACAGGCTTTACTGTCGGTAGGGACTTTCACCCTGCCCTGAAGATTTTATGTGTATATTATATCATATCATCATTTATATGTCAACAGTAAATGGTAAAAATTCAAAAATTTTTTCTTTTTATTGACATTCCGTGAACTATGTGCTATAATGTTTATAATAAGAATTATTGACTTCAGATAACAACAGGGGATTATTGTAGAAACTGCGGAAATATAAATACAGAATGCTTATGGTAATCCGCTTCGTGATTTATTAAGGAGGATTTTTATGTATTGTAAAAACTGCGGAAACGCACTTAATGCAGGGGACAACATCTGTACAAACTGCGGAACGCCTGCCGGACAGGGTGCAGGTTACTGTCAGAACTGCGGAACTCAGGCAACACCCGGCGGAAATGTATGTATCGCCTGCGGTCAGCCGCTCAACAGTATGACAAATGCGAACGTCTTCGGCGGAAATCCGAATGCTGCAACAAGAAAATCAAAGATGGCTGCCGGTCTGCTCGGTATTTTTCTCGGCGGCTGGGGCGTACATAATTTCTATCTCGGCTACACGACAAAAGGTATCATTCAGATTGTTCTTACACTCTGTTCATGCGGAATTGGCGGTATCTGGGGATTTATCGAAGGTATACTTATCCTCTGCGGAAATATCAACACAGATGCTTACGGAAATCCGCTTATCGACTAAAACAAAAACTCCCGAAATTTCGGGAGTTTTTTTATTCTGCGCCTTTGATAATTCCGCTTAGGATTGTTTCATTCCATTCAAAAGTACGGCGGTTAATGAGACCGTATGCGCTGTCACCCTTTAAAGCACCGTTATCCCACACAAAGCACTTAATTCCATAGGACTTTGCAGTGGAAATATAGTACTGATAGTACTCTGCCCTTGTATCGTCGTCAGCCTTTGCAACACAGCCGAACTCATCGATAATAAGCGGAATGCCGTTATCAATGAACTTTTTCTTCATAGCGGCGAATTTTGCATCAAGTTCAGCCTTTTCAGCGTCGCCGAATTCTGTAGTCTGTCCCTCTGAAAATTTCCACGGAGCATAGTAGTGAAGTGATACAATAATATGTCTGTCGTTCGGGACTTTCAGATTATTCATTGCCACTTCCTCGGCAGAAGCCGCATAAGAAGTTACAATCAAAGTTCTTTCGGAGTTGTTTCCGCCTGTTTCACGGACTGCATCGACAAAATCCTGAAGATATTTGTTGACAACGTCTCTTTCCTCAGCCGTACCGCCGGACCATTCATTTTCACTGCCGATAGTTCTTTCTTCATTTATACCCTCGAAAATAAGGCGGTCGCCGTATTCGCTGAAACGTTCTGCAATCTGTTCCCATATTTTTTTGAGTTTGGCACTGTCGCCTTCATACTCTTCTTCCGTCGGATTGAACCATATACCGTCATCATGGTGCAGATTTACGATAACGTACAAATCGTTGTTGTAAGCGTAGTTGACAACCTCTTGTACACGGTCGAGCCATTCTTCCTGAATAACATCGCCGTCCATATGCTCTCCCCACGTCACAGGAATACGCACTGCATTAAATCCTGCATTTTTTACGTTGAGTATAAGTTCTTCTGTTGCCTTTGGATTTCCCCATGCTGTTTCAGTTGCAAGACCTGTTTTTCCCTTGACATCATAGCTTTCAAGGGTATTGCCCAAATTCCAGCCGACTTTTATATCATCGACAATTTCGGCGGAACTTCTGAAATCTGTATCACTGTGTAAAGGAGCAGACGGTTTTGAAGGTGCTGTGCTTCCGCCGATACTGTATTTTACGCTTATTGAGTCAAGTTTGATTTCAGGCTGTTCACTCCACCAGTAACCCAACACAAGTTCACCGTCCTTTGCTGAATATTTTGCATCATCGGGCAGAATCCACGTAAGCGAAACGCTTGAATTGTCCGTGAATACTGCAACGTCTTCCGACTGAAAATAGCCGTCGGAGCAGTCATAGCCGAAACCGCCGGTAAATTTTCCTAACGCTCCGCCCGAACTGATATTATAAGTCACAGCCTGCGGAACAGCGTCGTCGGGGAGAAAATCAGTTGCAACACGGATTGTATTGTTTGCGGAACTATAGCTTACGCTTTCGCCGACTTCCTTTGTTTCAGTGCCGTCACATGGGATTTCAGCGGTGCGGTCGATATTGCAGATGACTTCCGTCACGGTAATATCCTTTGCATTTCCCCACCAGTAGCCGAAAAGAACTTCGCCCGACGGAGCAATGTAATCAGCTATATCCGCCGGCACATTCCACGTAATTTCACCGTATGCGCCCTCTGTAGGAGCAGTGAAGTCGTCCGCCTGATACCAGCCCTCGTCAGTTGCGGCAGTGCAGTCCGAAGTTACGGATATACCGCAGCCGCCCTTAAATTCGCCTATATCTGTACCGTTGTCCGACTTGATTACAAAAGTAAACGATTTAACTTTGTCGCCCTCCTGAATGAAATCGGCAAGCGGCAATTTTATATTATTGTCTGCTTTATCCCAGAAAGCAAGAGTTTCATTCACACTCTGCTGAATGCCGATACTTGTCGAGACTGTCTCAATCGGGCTGACGTGCGGAGGTTCAGTCGGTTCTTCCGTCGGCGGTTCAGTCTCTGCCTCCGTCGGAGTTTCCGCTACTTCTTCTGTCGTTGTTTCAGTTACGGAACTTTCAGGAACAGAACTGCTCTGAGGTGTTGACGAATTTTTGCTGTCGTCACTGCACCCTGTCGCCGTGACCAATAAAAGTGCGGTTATAAAAATTGCTGTACTTCTTTTCATATCTCTACCTCTTTTAATTTATTATAGGCTGATTATAGCATATTTTCAGACATATTGCAACTGTTTGCATTGTAAATAAAATTGTAATTTGTTATTTATTTTAACCCTGCAACAAGCGACTTGAAAACGTCGCCACGTTCTTCAAAATTCCTGAATATGCCGTAGCTTGCGGAAGCAGGCGACATAACACAGCTTGCGCCGGACGGAGTGATTTCAGAAGCAAGTTTTACAGCGTCTTCGAGGTGCGGAACATAGCGGAAATTTTCTGCATTTTCCGCCATATCGCAGATACGTCTGCCGGAAGCCTCCATGCAGATTACGTTAATATCAGCCAACTTGAGAAAATCGACGAGTGTCGTGTAATCGATACCCCTGTCCATACCGCCGACTAATATAGTCTTTGCGTTGGGTACGCTTTTCACCGCCTCGATAGCAGTTGCACAAGCTGTCGAAATGGAGTCATCATAGTAGCGTACACCGTTCACAGTATCAACGTATTCCAGACGGTGTGCAAGCGGATTGAAAGTGCAGAGAGCCTTTTCAAATTCGTCTCCGCTGATATATCCAGGAGTTACGGCATAAGCAACAGCGATATTATAGTGATTGTGAACGCCTAAAAGTTTGATTTTGTCAACAGGGATTTTATAATCGGCATAGCCTTCCTCGTAAATAATGCCATCATGAACATAAATATATGCATTGGGATTTTCAGCAGAAATTGTGCAGATATTTGATTTACATTCGCTTTTATCGGGTTCAATGTCAGCATTAATAAGCAGATAGTCGCCCTCATGCTGATGCAGGTAGATATTTTTCTTTGCGTTGTAATAGCGTTCCATAGTGCCGTAGTGGTCGAGGTGTTCCTCAAAGAGATTGAGAAATACAGCAGTTGACGGTGAAACGGTCATGTATTCGAGCTGGTGGCATGAGAGTTCGCACACAACAATAGTCTTTTCGGTCATATCCTCCGCAATGTCAAATACAGGAATGCCGATATTTCCGGCAATTCTGCAATCCTTACCGTTTTCTTTCAGAATATGGTAAATCAGGGAAGTGACGGTACTTTTGCCCTTTGTGCCTGTGATACCGATAATCTGCTCACGGTAAACCTCAAAAAATACCTGAGTTTCGGAAGTTATCAGGCATTTCAGTTCGGACGGCTGTTTTTCGAGTACAATTCCAGGTGATTTGAATACCAAATCGAAATTATCGAGTGATTTCTGATAGTCCTCACCGCAGATAACTTCAACGTTTTCAGGCAGACCGTCTATTTTATTTATATCCGCAACGGCAATTGCAGACGGAGAACAGTATTTCGTTAAAATATTATACGTTGATTTTCCCTCACGTCCGAAACCTAAAATGCAGACGGACTTGTTTTCCGTGTAATTTTTAATATATTCAATAAACTTATTCAAAGAAGTCTCTCCATTTCTTTAGTTAAGATATTTTTAAAAGTATCGGGGAGCAGGTTGTTTCCGCTGAAACTTCTGCAAATTTTTTCATTCCGCAGGTCGATAGTATCAGGCAGATAAAGTCCCGTATCGACGTATTTTCTGAAAAGGAAAGGGAGTTCCTGCTTTTCGTCAATGTATTTTCTTATTGCAAGTGATACAGCAAGATTGACTTCGCTGATACTTCCCACGCACTCAAAAGGCTTGTGTTCGGATTTGCCGATGAGTTCAGTGAAATATTCCTCCATAGCCGTATCATTAAGTAAATCCTTGCCGAAAATTTCAGTAAGTTCACTGTGAGAGAGGAACGGCGAGAGTATCAGGCAGATAAACAGGCACTTCGGGCATTCACCGCACCATATATCAGGTGAAACCTTACTTCCAAGATTACAGCTTCTGAAAACAGACAGATATTTTTTGTGACTTACGAACATTTTAGCAATCTGAAATTCCGTAAGCGGACGCAGAAAACTGAAGTAATATATACCTGTTCTGAGATATTTTTCCTCGTAGCTGTGGAAATCCTGTTCAAACTCAAAACTTTTCGAGTACTGGTGGTTTACCTGCTGTCCTGCAACTGTACTTTCGTTTGCGCTGTCCTCATTTGAGAGTACAATATATTTCAGGCGGTTGATGTATGCAGTGATTTCCGCAGAAAATGCGACTACCGACGAAAAGGGTGTGTGACCGTTCAGAAAGCCCTGACTGTTCAGTCCGACAAGGGAACGGTCGAAATTACGTTTTGAGGTAATCAGCGCATTTTCGGGAAGTCCGGCTGTTGTGACTGTTGCAGTGATTGAATTGCGTTTGTTTATCGCATAGCACTTGCAGTTCAAGCCAGCCTGTGTGAGAGTTTCGAGGGTGAGTGCAGAGTCTTTTCCTCCGCCGACAGGCACAAGACAGCCGTCGGGAGCAGTACGGGCAGTTTCAGCTGTATTGCTGAATTTTCCGGCAGACCGGATATCAACAAAGCTGTCAATGTCAGTTGTAATGCCGTTGACGTAGAAAAATTCGCCCAGACCTGAAAAATACAGTTTTTTCCACCACTGAATCTGTTCTGCCGAAAGTTCACCGCATTCAATATGCATAACAGGCGAACAGGTAGCTTTCCAGTAGCTGACAGCCTCCGCCATACCAAGTGAAAAGACGAGACGTTCAAAGGCAAGGTCGTCCGCAACGCTGAAATTCTTGGGTTTTGCGAAACTCCATGACGGGCGGAATACCGCAAGCCCTTTTATTTCAAACAGATAGTCAACTTCAATATTGCCGGCATTTTCCGATATATTGTAACTCCTGAAAACGAAAACAGGATAATCATTTCTGAAACGTTCAAATTTATCCATAGAACCTCCAATCAGGACTTCTCAGTAAGTTCGTAGTAATGTTTTTTCAGCAGCAGATAAGTTTCGTCCGACAAATCGTGTTCGATTTTGCAGGCGTCTTCAAGTGCCTGGTCTTTCTTAACTCCCAAAAACATGAACAAAGCGGACAGCGTGTTGTGGCGGTCGTAAATTCTTTCGGCAACTTCCCTGCCTCTGTCCGTGAGAGTGATATGGTTTTCACTGCTTACCTCCACAAGATTTTCGTCTTTCATTTTTTTAAGGATAATCGATACAGTCGGGCGGGAGTAGCCGAGATATGAACAGATGTCAATAGCATGGACATCGGGCTGTGCCTTTGATAAAATCAGTATCGTTTCGAGGTAGTTTTCAACTGCTTCTGTAATAGCCATTTTTGTCCTCCAGTTATAAAAAATTTTCCGCAGATTGTTTTGTAAGTATATTATAACATAAAAATCTGAGAAATACAAGAGAAATTTTTATTTAATTATCGGATTTTTCATATAATCGTCAAAAACCCTGAAAATATCGGGGTGTGATTTTTTTATTCTCACCGGTCTGAGATTTATGTCTGTAAAGCAGTGGGAAGACGTTCCCTCCGCACATAATCCGCCTGTTTTCCGGCTGAAAATCTCATAGGAAACGTAAAGTGAAACGCCGTTGAATTTAGTGATAGTCATGTAGACGGCGAAAGGCTCGTCAAAGCGGAGAGGGTGTCTGTATCGGCATTCTGCCGAAAGGACAGGCATTAAAATTCCTCTTGCCTCAATTTCCTCAAACGGCATACCCGACTGCTGAAGAAAATCGACACGGCTTTCCTCGAAAATCCTGATATAATTTGAGTGGTGCATAATTCCCATTTTATCTGTTTCATAGTAGAACACACGGCGTTCATAAGGTTTAATCATTAAAAATCAGTCCTTTCATATTTATATGTTATATTTTACACGCTTTTTCATGGTTTGTCAAGTGTGAGAATAAATATTTTTTGTTAAAATGCACAAAAATGTGCATATAAATTCTACATTCACGCACTTGAATTATGTCCGGAAAAATGTTATAATATATAACAGTATTATTGATACTGAATGGAAAATCATGGTATCAGGGAATAATGCGTAATTTGTATAAAGCGAGGTAATCAGCAATGGCAGTTAATTTGATGAAGGGACAGAAAGTTGACCTTACAAAAACAAATCCGGGACTTACTAAAATCATCGTAGGTCTGGGCTGGGACGTTAACAAATACGACGGCGGTTCGGATTTTGACCTTGACGCAGCAGCTTTTCTTGCCGGAGACAACGGTAAGGTTGCGTGCGATGATGATTTTATCTTCTACGGCAATAAGGAACACAAGTCGGGTTCTGTTATCCACACAGGCGACAACCTCACAGGTGAGGGCGACGGCGACGACGAACAGATTAAGGTTGACCTTGCAGCAGTTCCGGCTGAAGTTACAAAGATTGACTTTACTGTAACAATCTACGATGCTGATACACGTCATCAGAATTTCGGACAGGTTTCAAATGCTTACATTCGTGTTATGAATGAGGCTACAGGTGAGGAACTTATCCGCTATGACCTCGGCGAAGACTTCTCTATTGAGACAGCTATCATTGTCGGCGAACTTTACCGCAACAACGGCGAATGGAAGTTCAATGCTATCGGAAGCGGTTTCTCAGGCGGTCTTGCTGCTCTCTGCGGTAATTTTGGCGTGAACGTTTGATTTTAAAAAAGGGGTAATTAAAAATGGCAATAAGTTTACAGAAAGGTCAGAAAGTTGACCTTACAAAAGGAAATCCAAGTCTTTCAAAAATTCTTGTCGGTCTCGGCTGGGACGTAAATAAATACGATGGTTCAGCGGATTTCGACCTCGACGCTTCTGCATTCCTTGTAGGCGAAAACGGCAAAGTGCTGAGCGATTCTGACTTCATTTTCTACAGCAACCTCCAGCATTCGTCAGGTTCTGTTATCCACACAGGCGACAACCTTACAGGTGAAGGTGAGGGCGACGACGAAGTTATCAAGGTTGACCTCAAGTCTGTTCCCGCAAATATCAGCAAAATTGCTTTTACTGTAACTATCTATGACGCTGATGTCCGTGCGCAGAATTTCGGACAGGTTTCAAATGCCTATATCCATATTGTTGACGAAACTACAGGCAATGAAATTATCCGCTACGACCTCGGCGAAGATTTCTCTGTTGAAACTGCTGTTGTTGTCGGCGAACTCTACAGACACAACGGTGAATGGAAATTCAATGCTATCGGAAGCGGATTTGCAGGCGGTCTCTATGCACTCTGCAAGAATTTCGGCGTTAACGTCTGATAAACGGAGGAAAATTTATGTCTGTTAGTTTACAGAAAGGACAAAAAGTTGACCTCAGAAAAAACGACGGCGGTACTCTCCGTAAAGTCGTTGTCGGTCTTGGCTGGGACGAGGCAAAGAAAAAAGGACTTTTTTCCAGAAAAACCGTTAATATTGACTGTGACGCTTCTGCTTTTGTATGCACAAACGGCAGAATTGCTGATAACAAGGATATTATCTACTTCGGCAATCTGAAACATAAAAGCGGTGCGGTAATTCACATGGGAGATAATCTCACAGGTGCAGGAGACGGAGACGATGAGCAGATTACTGTTGATTTGGTAAATCTTCCTGCAAATTACGACAAAATCATTTTTGTTGTGAATATCTACAGTGCGGCTGCACGTAAACAGCATTTCGGCATGATTGAAAATGCCTTTATCCGCATTTTCGACGCTGAAACAAATCAGGAGCTTTGCAGGTATAATCTTTCTGAAAATTATGACGGTATGACCGCCATGGTTTTCGGCGAAATGTACCGCTACAACGGCAACTGGAAGTTCAATGCTATCGGACAGGCTACACAGGACGATACTGTCAGAGACCTTGCTAAAAGATTTGGCTGATATTATCCTGTAAAATTGTACAAAACGGCATTTTATTCAGGCACTGCCTTGTGTATTTTATATTTATGCACAAGGTGGTGCTTTTTTGCGAAAGGGTGATTATTATGGCTGATTTTTCAAGAAGACTTCCCGTCTATCTTCTTATTGACTGCTCAGGCTCAATGCGTGGCGAAAGAATTGAGGCAGTCAAACAGGGTATCAGGTCGCTTGTCGCTGAACTCAAAAGCGACCCTCAGGCTCTTGAAACTGCATATCTTTCTGTGATAACTTTTTCAAGTACCGCAAAACAGGTGGAAAAACTCACTGAACTCATGCTTTTTCAGGAACCTGAATTTGTGACAGAGGGCGCAACCATGTTCGGCAGGGCGTTGGAACTCCTTATTGAATGTATCAATACGGAAGTCCGCAAATCGACTGAAACTCAGAAAGGCGACTGGAAACCGCTTGTGTTTATTCTTACAGATGGTGCGCCGTCCGATGTTCTTGATTTCAAGCGTTGTGCGGAAATTCTCAGGAAAATGCCGATAGCAAATATTGTCGCCTGTGCGGCAGGTGCAGACGCTAAAACAGAGTACCTCAAAATGATTACGGACAATGTTTTTATGATGAACTCGCTTTCCGCAGGAGATATGGCTAAATTCTTTGCATGGGTATCAAGTTCAATCAAAATGACCTCGAACAAGGCTGGAGTATCACCTGATAATCTGCCCATGCTTCCTCCTGGTCCGAAGTCATTTCAGTTTGTACCGTGAGGCTGTGTGATATGCCAGATATTACTGATTACACCGCAAATTTATGGCAGTACCGCCCTGTTTCAGAAAGTGAACCCGAAATTCTGCCCGAATATTTTGTTAAGTCGGAACTATGCGGAAAAGGTACTGTTATTGCATCGAGAGTGCGAGGCAAAAAGCATAAGCATGACGGCTCAAACTGTGATGACTGGTTTGAAACTGCAACGGACGGAAATATTGTTTACCTTGCTGTTGCGGACGGTGCAGGCTCAAAGGCTTATTCGGGAATTGGCGCAAGGGAAGCCTGCCGTACTGTGTGCGGTTATCTGAAATATACTTTTGAAAAAGACGTAAACGGACAGATTATTTCCGGTTTATCGCCTGACCTGACAGGCGAAAAATGCGTCTCCGCCTGTAAAGTGCTTGCGGATATTGTGCAGAACTCAGTAAAAAAAGCATATACGGCGGTTGAAAGTGCGTTTTATGCGAGAGTAGCGGACAGTAATTATTCTGAACGTCTGGGCAGAACTCCCGAAATAAGCGATTTTTCGTCCACTCTTCTTGTGGCGGTTGTAATTCCGCTTGAAGCCGGAAATAAAAGACTTGTTATTTCCTGCCAGATAGGCGACGGAACAATAGTTCTTGTCAATACAGATGAAACTTTTGAAAATTCTGTGAAACTTATGGGTAAATCGGACAGCGGTGAATTTTCAGGAGAAACTGATTTCCTGACTTCCGGAAATCTTATTAACGACGGACTGGCGGTGCGGACAAGAATTTCAATTGACAGCTCCGATATTCTCATGCTCATGACGGACGGCGTTGCTGATGACTATTTTCCGCCTGAAACGCAGATACAGCGTCTTTTTCTTGATTTGTCGGCAAACGGTATACTTCCGTCTGAATGCGGTGAATACGAAAAAATTGAGGAAATTCCTCAGCCCGATTTTTACCCGTGGGTGAACGACAAAACAACGGAAGTCGGGCTGAACTATACGAAAAATATCGGCGAAAAAATGGGATTTCCACTGAAATGTCTCTGGTATAACAGGCAGATTATAAAGTCTGCTGAAAAAAAGTTAAAAGGATTACCCGATAATCAGGCGGAACGGCTTAAAATATGGCTTGACAACTACGTCGAGCGTGGCTCATTCGACGACAGAACGCTTGTTATCGTGAAGATGAGGTGACGGAAATGCGGAGAATTGCGGAGGCTGTATTGCAGGACGGTACGAGACTGCCTTATGTTGTGACGGAAAATCCGCCGAGCGGAAGTATGAAGCATACCTATTTTTCACCTGACAGGAGTTATGTGGTGCAGTTTTTCAACGATACCGAAGCAGGACGGGATATAAGTCTGCGGAACAGAATTTCGGCGATTACGGGCAAATATAACCCGACTGTACCCGAAGAAAAAGGCGGTGCAAAGGGAAATACTGAAAAGCTTGCGGAATATTTTTCAAAATTATTCTGCTGGCCTGTTGCAATCGTTGTTTCGCCCGAATTTGGCATTGTATGTCCTGCATATCCGTCAAACTATTTTTTCGGTGAAAATGCGACGAATACAAGCAGACTGTCGCTTGCAGGGACTGACAAAAAAAGCAGATGGTTTACTTCGTCAGTGCGCAAGTACCTGAACAATGCGGAGTTCGGAAACTTCAAATCCATGCTGAAAATATCAATTTCTCTTGCGAGAGCAGTGAGGCGAATGCACTCCGCAGGTCTTGCACATTCTGATTTATCGGGAAATAACGTGCTTATCGACCCGAAAACAGGCGGCTGCGTTGTGATTGATATAGACAGTCTTGTTGTCCCTGAAATATATCCGCCCGAAGTTGTCGGTACAAAAGGCTATATTGCGCCTGAAATTATTGCGTCTGCGCAGTATCCTCACGGCGACAGCAGACGTTGTATGCCTTGTATTGAGACTGATTTGCATTCAATGGCGGTGCTGATATACGAATATCTGTTCAGACGGCACCCGCTTATGGGGAAAATGCGTTTTCCTCAGCTTGACCCTGAAGAAGAAGACTTTCTGCTTATGGGCAGGCGTGCGCTTTTTATTGAAAATCCGGACGACAGGCGCAACAGACCTGATGATATTCTTATACCCGTGCAGGCTTTCGGCGGATATATCGAAAAATTATTCATGCAGGCATTTGTTGAGGGACTTCATGAACCGAAAAAACGTCCGACGGCTATGGACTGGGAACGTGGACTGCTGAAATCGTGGGAACTGCTTTATCCGTGTGAAAATCGTGAATGCGGTGCGGAATGGTTTGTGCTTTATGACGAAAAAAATCCTGTCTGTCCTTATTGCAGGAGCAGGATAAAAGAAAATCAGATAGTAAAATTTTACCTGAAAAAAGAAATCAACGGCAGAAAGGGACTGTGGGTGCAGTACGGCGAAACGGTAGTATACAATAATAAGAAACTGTATGTGTGGCACGTATATTCCGATGTTTTCGACGACGAAAAAGCTGACCGTGAGGTACTTGCGCACGTTGTGAAGAGTAACGGGCAGTGGCTCATTGTAAATGACGGAATAGAGAAAATGCGTTCGGCGGACGGAAAGCTTATTCCGACGGGTAAATCAGCTATACTGAAAAACGGCGACTTTTTCCGAATATCAGAGGAGAAAAACGGTAATCTCATAGAAGTATCTATTATGTAAAGGAGTGATTTTTCTGGGATTTAATGTTCCTGCAAGAATAAAACAGGCTGTGACCACAGGCAATATAGCGGAAGTCTATGGCAGAGGGAACAGCAGTATAATTAAAAATGCAATTAGTACGGCGGACATGAACAGGAAAAGTCCTGTCAATAATCCGCCTGCACCTCCGACGGAGCAGAAACCTGTTATTGTGCGGAAAAGAGTTCAGGGCAACGGCGTGAAACTTATCAGGGGGCAGAAATGGAGTATACCGACGGACAAGCTGAAAATCGGTATAGGCTGGGACTGCACAAATTCCGCCTGTGAACTTGATGTATCGGCGTTCATGCTTGCACAGAACGGGAAAGTGCCGAATGAAAGCTGGTTTGTATTTTACGGACAGGACAGAAGTCCCGATAAAAGTGTGACGTACAAATCAAACGTCGATAACAGCTATTCCCCTGACGATGCGGAAATGACTGTTCTGCTTGATTCTGTGGCTGGTAATATAAATAAAATAACAATATGCGTAACGATTTATGAAGCATTGCAGAAAAGACTGAATTTTTCGTCAGTAAGTAATATTTATGTGCGCATTATGGACATAAACGGCGTTGAACTTGCGAAGTATCAGGCGGAAAAAATGCCTGCCGATATAACGTCGCTTGTCGTGGGCGAACTCTACAGATACAGCAATACATGGAAGTTCTGCGCAGTCGGGGAAGGTTTCCGCAAGGATTTGACGGAATTTTGCAGTATATACGGAGTAGAAACAGAGTAACATGAAAGGGTGGTTATTTTGGTAGATTTTCAGGTTCTGAATGAATTGTGCCTGATGGTAAAATGCACGGGAAATGACGTTATTTACACAAAAGCAGGTGCATTTATTGCAGGCGAATGTGAAGGAGCGAAGAATTTCAAGTTTACAAAAGTACTGCTTGGACCTCAGCAGAATGCAGGTCAGGCGATACTCGGACAGATTATCAGAAGAGTGACAGGAGAAAATCTTCCGCTTATGAAAGTCGATTTTTCGGGCGACAGCATTACTTATTATGCAAATAATCAGCAGCATATTGTTGTGTATCATCTTCAGCAGGGAGAGAAACTATATGTAGAGAGTGAAAATCTTCTTGCATTTACAGAACAGTGTAATTACAATGTGCGTTTTCTCGGGCAGGGACTTATTTCCCAGAAAGGTATGTTCACTTCACAGCTGACAGGAATGGGAAACAATGCACTTGTTGCGGTTCTTTCTGACGGCAACCCGATTGTGCTGAGCAATATACAGTCAAAGCAGACTATCACCGTTGACCCCGACGCTGTTGTGTGCTGGACAAATTCCGACCCTGAAATAAAGCTCGATTTGTCTTGGCGCAACTTAATCGGACAGCATTCGGGTGAAAGCTATATGTTTGAATGGATTGGAAGCAGTCCTACTTCTGTACTCGTTCAGCCTATGGAACGTCAGCATGGTGTGCATATAGTTGATTAATTATATAGAATTTCACAATAATGTCACACGATTATCACATCTATATAATATTATTGTACAGAAAGGAGATTATTGGGAATGGACTTAAAGCGTGGAATGCGTGACAAACTTGAAAAATATGTCAGTCTTAACAGCATAATCGATATTGAAATGGGGATAAGTGGTTCAGATACCTATGATTTCTGCTGTTTTGGCGTTGATGCGAATGACAGGCTTTCGGACGACAGATACATGATTTTCTATAATCAGACGGTATCGCCGAAAGGGGAAATCGCCTACAGCAGTTCGGGAACTTCTGCAAAATTCAGAGTAAATCTTGCGGATATGCCTGTAAGTATCAGCAAACTTGTCTTTACGGCAAGTATTGACGGCAATACAACAATGGGAAATATAAATTCCCATACATTCAGTCTAAGTCAGAACGGCAAAACAGCATTGAGACTTAATTTAAGCGGTGCTGATTTCAGTAAGGAAAAAGCAATAATAACTGTTGAAATCTACCGTAAGGAAACATGGCGGATTAATGCAGTCGCAAGGGGATTTGACGGCGGACTGGGTGATTTGCTCCGTTCATACGGCGGAGAGGAAGAGACTGAAACTGCATCGCCGAAAGTATCGCTTGAAAAGAAACTCGAACAAGCACCTCAGCTTGTTTCACTTGCAAAACCACTCACGGTTGAACTGAAAAAGCGAAATCTTCTTGATATAACCGCAAGAGTTGCGCTTGTCATGGATATTTCGGGTTCGATGAGCGGAAGATACAGCAACGGTACTGTGCAGGAAATCGTCAACAAGATACTTCCGCTTGCCGTGCAGTTCGATGACGACGGAGAACTTGATTTCTGGTACTATGGTACTTCTCCCAGAAGAATGCCTTCTGTGAATTTGCAGAATTATACTTCTGCTGTTCCTGAAAACTGGCGAAATCTCAGAAGAGAGTTAGGCGGTTCAAATAATGAAGTTGCTGTTATGGGCGAAGTGTGCAGGGAGTACGAAAATACAGACATTCCAGCCTATGTTATATTTGTAACTGACGGCGGAGTTGCCAATGCAAACAAAATCAGGAAGACTTTACAGAAAGCTTCAGAAATGCCGGTTTTCTGGCAGTTTGTCGGTGTCGGCGGAAGTAATTACGGAATACTGGAAAACCTTGACACTATGGAGGGCAGATACGTCGACAATGCGAATTTTTTTGCCCTTGATGATTTCAGAACTGTTCCGGACAGCGAACTGTACAGCCGTCTTCTGAATGAGTTTCCGCAGTGGCTGAAAGAAATCAGGCAGAAAAATATGATTTAGAAAGAAGGGAATTATTATGGATTTACAGCGTGGACAGCGTGACAAACTTGATAAATATATTAATATAAACAGCGCAATTGATATTGAAATGAGCATAAGCGGTTCTGATGCGTATGATTTCTGCTGTTTCGGAGTTGATGCGAATGACAGATTATCCGATGACAGATACATGATTTTCTACAATCAGACGGTATCGCCGAACAGGGAAATAAGTTATAGCGGAGCAGGTACTTCCGCAGATTTCAGGGTAAATCTTGCAGGTCTGCCGATGAGTATTAACAAGCTTGTATTTACCGTGAGTATCGACGGCAGCAGTACAATGAGAAGTATAAGTTCGCATACAGTAAGCGTCAGTCAGAACGGCATGAACGCCCTGAGACTTCAGCTGAGCGGCAGCGACTTCAATCAGGAAAAGGCTATAATAAGCATTGAAATCTACCGCAAGGACGTATGGAGAATTAATGCTGTGGCAAGAGGATTTAACGGCGGTCTGGGTGATTTGCTCCGTTCATACGGCGGAGAGGAGATAGATATGTCTTCACCTCCTCCGCCACCTCCGCAGAAGCCGATTATTCAGCCCGCACCTCAGCCAGCTGTTCCTCCTATGCCTGAAAAAATTAATTTGCAGAAAGGACAGAAAGTAAGTCTTGTCAAGGGAAATGACGGTCTCGGCGAAATTCTGATTAATCTGAACTGGAGTCAGCCAAAGGGATTTTTTGCAAGACCGATTGATTTGGATTTGGGCTGTCTGTACGAACTGAAAAACGGCGAAAAAGGTACTGTTCAGGCACTCGGCAACAGGTTTGGCTCACTCGTTCAGCCACCCTATATCGCACTCGACGGCGACGACAGGTCGGGAGCATCGGCAGGCGGTGAAAATCTGCGTATAAACGGTAAAATGGTTTCGAAGATAAAGCGTATACTCGTCTATACTTTTATATATGACGGCGTTGCGAACTGGAAAGGTGCAGACGGTATAGTTACGGTAAAATGCCCCGGAAGTCCTGAAATAATCGTGCGCATGGACGAATACGGCAGTGACCTCGGTCTTTGTGCTATTGCACTGCTCGAAAATGTCAGCGATACGCTCAGCGTGCAGAAGATTGTGAATTTCTATGCAGACCAGAGCTATGCGGACAGAGCATTCAACTGGGGACTTCGCTGGAAGCCAGGCAGAAAAGACTGATTAAATGGAACAGAATATTCCAGCAAGGATAAGTCTGGGTGTATTTAAGGCAAATGCAGAAAATACATTCTGTTTTCCGCTCGAATTAAATGAAAATGCTGAACTGTATACCGATATAAGCGGAATTTCAGTCACACGAACGGCAAAAACGGGATTTAATACAATTACTGTAACGACGGAGGAAATAGGAGACAGAATTACTGTTTTTGGTAAGATTTATGTTAAATCTTCTGCCGTTCATGAGATTTATGTCAGCGGAAAAGCGGATAAAAATGCCGATGTACGCAGATTATTTCCCGTACAGATATGCGGTGGAAGTATTATGCAGTTACAGCGTGGACAGCGTGTTCTGCTGAACGGGAAGACCGAAAACCTGAAAATTATGTTTGCCTCGGATTATATTCCGTTTGAAATTGACGGTTATGCCTTTATGGTGCAGACGAACGGAAAAGTGAGCAGGGACGAAGATATGATTTTCTGGGGGAACAGAAGTTCTCCTGATAATTCAGTCAGGCTGGAAAATTCGCTTGATTTTTCCATATATCCTGCAAATCTGCCGGAATACGTCAGTAAAATTGCCGTCTGTTATTCTGTTTATGGGAACGAAGCGGATAAAACGTTCCGGTTTGTCCATAATCCTTATATAAGGATATTTTTAAATAATGTTGAAAAATATAACTTTAGTCTTGATAATCTCACGCATGAGAAAACGATTGCAGGAATTGAGATTTACAGACATCATGAAAACTGGAAAATCAATTGTATCGGAGCAGGCTACAATGCAGGTCTGAAACGTATGTGCGAGGATTACGGACTGGAAGTTATAGATTAAGGAGTAAAATATATGAATTTAAAGGGATTAACTCAAAAGCAAGTCGAAGAGAGCCGTCAGAAGTATGGCTCAAACAATCTCACGGAGATACCGGCAGACCCGCTGTGGAAAAAAATCCTTGAGGGCTTCAAAGACCCTATGATTATGATACTCATGGTTGCATTCGTGGTACAGCTTGTACTCTGCTTTATCGGTGAGGCTGAATGGTTCGAGCCGGTCGGCGTACTCATTGCAATTCTCATTGCTAACGGCGTTTCGTCAATCAGCGAAAGCAAGCAGGAGGGAAAGGCTTCCGCACTTAAAGCGGAGGAACTCGCAAAGGAAACTGCAAAGGTAGTCCGTGACGGAAAACTCACTGAAATTCACGTTTCGGAAGTCGTTGTGGGCGATATTATATTCCTTCAGGCTGGCGACAAAATCGCTGCTGACGGTGCTGTCTGCGAAGGTGCAGTCAATGTTGACCAGGCTGCTCTTAATGGTGAGACAGAGGAAGCAGAAAAGACAACCGGTGACGACAACTACGATATAAACGACCTCCTCAACAAGCGTTACGTCTATCGTGGAACAGTCGTTTGCAGCGGTGAGGCATATATTGAAGTAAAAGTTGTCGGCGACAACACACTCTTCGGCAGACTTGCGCTTGAAGTACAGGAAGATACAAGAGAAACTCCGTTGCAGGTAAAGCTTGGCAAACTCGCAAAACAGATTTCAATATTCGGCTATATCGGTGCAATCTGTATTGTTGTCGGAATACTTCTCAAATCCGTACTCACGGGTGAACTCCCTGACAGTGCAATCGGCTGGGTAAGACTTATCATGGACGCTGTAACAGTTGCAGTTACTGTAATTGTCTGCGCCGTTCCTGAGGGACTTCCTATGCTTACATCAATTCTGCTTTCATTCCAGAGTATCAGAATGACAAAGGACAACGTTCTTGTAAGAAAAATCAACGGACTTGAAACAGCAGGAAGTCTCAGTCTTCTTTTCAGCGACAAAACCGGTACAATCACAGAGGGTAAACTTTCAGTTGTTGAACTTGCACTCGGCAATGTGACCGTACTTGACAAGCTCGCAAAAGCACCGGAATCAATGATTGAAGATGTTATCGTAGGTATCGGTGTAAACAACAGTTCAACAGCAAGCGACGGAAATGTTATCGGCGGTAACAGCACCGACAGGGCTATGATGGGATTTCTTGTTACTTCAGGTGTTGAGGGCAGAATTAATAAGGACAATGTAAAGAATTTCAGTCCGTTTGACTCCAATAAGAAGTCATCAAGTGTAACAGTAAGTATTGACGGAAAAGACGTGACATATATCAAAGGTGCTGCTGAAAGAATTATTGAACGCTGTACCCATTATGTTGACGAAAACGGTAATGTAAGGAACTTCGACACAAAGGACAGGCTTACTGAATACAGTGACGCACAGGCTGGACGTTCAATGCGTCTTCTTGCAGTTGCAAAGGTTGACGGTGCAGATGACAGCGGAAATAATCTTACTCTTGTCTGTGTACTCAGTATCCGTGACAACGTAAGAAAAGAAGCTGCTGACGCAATCAAGGAAGTACAGAATGCAGGAATACAGGTTGTCATGGTAACAGGTGACAGAAAAGAGACTGCCGCAGCTATCGCAAAGGAAGCCGGACTTCTCACAAAACCTGAACACGTTGTTATGACATCGCCTGAACTTGCCGCAATGTCAGACGACGAAGTTAAAAAGATACTTCCTAATCTGCGTGTAGTTGCCCGTGCATTGCCTATGGACAAGAGCCGTCTCGTAAGACTTGCGCAGGAACTTAATTATGTTGTCGGCATGACCGGCGACGGTGTAAACGACTCTCCGGCACTCAAAAAAGCGGACGTTGGTTTTGCAATGGGAAGCGGTACGGAAGTTGCAAAGGACGCAGGCGATATTACAATCATGGACGACAACTTCTCCTCAATTGAAAAAGCTATCCTCTATGGACGTACAATGTTCAAGAGTATACGCAAATTCCTGATATTCCAGCTTACTGTAAACGTCGCAGCCGTTCTTACCTGCTTTATAGGACCACTCGCCGGTGAAAACGTCGTGCTTACTGTAGTACAGCTTCTCCTTATAAATCTTGCTATGGACACTCTTGCAGCTATCGCATTCGGAAGTGAACCTGCACTTAAAGAATATATGAAAGAAAAGCCAATTCCACGTTCTGCAAGTATCATCAGCAAGGAAATGCTTGTTGAAATCATAATTTCAGCACTTTATATAACTTTTGTCTGCCTCGGCATTCTCTTCATACCGTTTATCCGTGACCTCTTCGGCGATGTTGACAGAACTTACCTCAAATCTGCATTGTTTGCAACATTCATGATGGCTATTACTTTCAACGGTTTCAATGCAAGAACGTCGCACATAAATATTTTCAAGGAAATCGGCAAGAACAAGAGTTTTCTTATTGTTATGCTTTCGATTTTCATTCTCCAGTTTGTTTTCGTAACATTCGGCGGTGAATTCCTCAGCGTTGAGGCACTTTCACTTCAGGGCTGGCTTATCTGTATTATTCTTGCAATACTCGTTATTCCGATTGACATGATACGCAAGGCAATAATGAACAAAAAGCAGTAAATTAAATAAAAAAATACAATATGCCTGTGGACGTGTAGAAAACACAGTTCTCAGGCATATTTTTTGGGGAGATATTTATGTTAATAGAGGAAAATGAGCTTATTCCGTACAGAGTTGGCGGACTTTTATATACACCTGCAACTAACATGACAATTGCAGAAAAATTAAAAAATCATACAATAGACTGTCTTACATCAATAGTGTTCTGTCTTGAAGATTCAATCGGTGATGCGGAACTTCCTGAAGCCGAAGCAAATCTCAGGGAGATACTCACTGCACTGAAAGATACTGAAAATCTTCCGCTGATGTTCATAAGAGTGAGAACTCCCAGTCATCTTGCACAGCTTTATGAGTACCTCAATGACAGACTTGATATTGTCACGGGTTTTGTACTTCCGAAGTTTGATATGAGTAATATTGAGGAGTACTTTGAAGTTATGGACTACATAAACAGGGGACTTGACAAGCCAAAGTATATCATGCCGATTATTGAAAGCAGAATGATTGCAAAAAGCTGTAATCGTCTTGCGGAACTCGAAAAACTTAAAATCAGAATGGAAGTCATGAAAAAGTATATACTTAATGTGCGTGTGGGCGGAAACGATTTTCTGAATATTTACGGCTTACGGCGCAATGTGAGGCAGAATATATATCAGATAGGTATAGTGCGCAATATTCTTGTGGATATAGCGAGTGTTTTTTCGGGCGATTACGTTGTTTCGGGAGCTGTCTGGGAATACTACGACAACGGTATTGATGATAAATGGCGGACTGGTCTTGAAAAGGAACTCGAACTCGACCGCCTGAATGGTTTTATCGGTAAGACTTCTATTCACCCGTCACAGCTTCCGCTTATATGGGACAGTCTGCGACCGACAAAATCAGACTTTCAGGACGCTGAAAAAATACTGCGCTGGTCTGATAAGGGTGGCGTAAGCGGAAGTTATGACGGCAGACGTATGAATGAAGTGAAAACGCACAGAAACTGGGCAAGAACTACTTACATTCTTGGTAAAATCTACGGCACAAAGGAGGACTTGCAGTGAATATATGGTTCAATCACTGGTTCAGCACGGTGTACCACATAATCAGCCTTATGCGTGAGGCGGACGAAAATATCCGCATTACAGGTACTAATCCAAATCCTGACAGCGTTTACAGACTTGTCTGCGATGAATGGTACGATGAGCCGTCCGACGATTTGTACGTCGAGAATTGCCTTGAATTCTGTAAGGAACACAAGGTAGATGTTTTTGTGCCACGTCACAGAATGAGGGAAATAGCCGAAAACAGTACACGTTTTGCGGAAATCGGTACTCTTCTCCTTGCGAATACGGATAAAACAGATATTGAACTGATATACGATAAAGTAAAAACATATGACTATCTGAAATCGTGCGGACTTTCGGAAGTAATTCCTGAATATTATTCATGCGGAAATATTGAGGAATTTGAAAAAGCTGTCATGGATTTGCAGAATAATAATTATAAAGTATGTTTCAAGATGTCAGTGGACGAGGGCGGAATTTCTTATCACGTTATTGAGGAAAACCCCGAAATTTCAATCCGTTGCAGTTCGTCAAGTCACGTTTCCTATGAAAAGGCGTTGCAGATTGTTAAAACTTATAAATTTTCTGTACCTCTGCTTGTTATGCCTTATCTCAGTCAGCCTGAAATCAGTGTGGACTGCCTTAAAACTGCCGGCGGACTGCTTATGATACCACGGTACAAAATGGGCGGACGTGTGAGCGAAGTTAGATTTGACGGGCAGATTATGAATATAACAGGAAGTATTTCGGAAAAATTTGCACTTGAAATGCCGTACAATGTGCAGTACAGATTTTACGACGGCAAACCGTATCTGCTGGAAATCAATCCCAGAATGTCAGGCGGTATTCAGCTTTCGTGCAAGGCTTCGGGGATAAATCTTCCGGCACTTGCGTTGCAGAAGTTACTTGATAAACCTTGCAACTGGAAATATCCTGAATTTCAGTCACGCAAAGTCGCACACATTGAAACACCTGTTATCATAGAATAAGGAGACAACATGAAAGAGTTAAATGAAATAATCAAAATCGGGAGCAGGTACAATAACAAAAAGCGTTCATATCTGCTTGTGAATACTTTGCAGGCGAAACATATTCCCACACGTCCGCAGGATATTGCACTGGGTGTTAATCTCGGAAAGAAAATCCGTGAGGAGTACCCGAACGCACATTTCGTAATCGGCTTTGCGGAAACTGCTACGGCAATCGCTACAGACGTTGCGTGGGAGGTGAGTACTCCGGCTGAGGACGTTTACAACAGAAAAGGAATTTACATCAATACAACCCGTGAGGACTATGTTTCCGAAAGCGAGTGTATCTGTTTCAAGGAGGAACACAGCCACGCCGTAAACCAGAAGCTTTATATTAAAAATTTTACTGAATATCTGAAATATACAAAAGAAATTATCCTGATTGACGACGAAATTTCCACAGGTAAAACGCTTTTTAATATTATACAGGAACTGCGGAACAAAATCCCTGAACTTGCGGAGCGTGACTTTGTAGTCGGCTCGGTAATAAACCGCCTTACGCCTGAACGCAGAGAATTTTTTGAACAGCACCGCATATATTTTGTAAGTCTGTATGATGTGCAGTGGGCGGACGAAATGCTTGAAAGAGATTTCAGAAATCTGTCCGCACCGACTGAAATCAGCGACATTCCCGACAAATCGCCCGACTTCATGAGGGTGGCATTTCCCGACGCAAGATATTTTGTTGACATATTTGACTATATTCTGAAATGTACTGAAATTTCAGATGAGATAGCGGAAAACGTCGATTTTTCGGGCTGTAAGGACGTTCTTTTTCTGGGTACTGAGGAATGTATGTACCCGTCAATCCTGACTGCAAATCTGCTTGAACAGCATTTCGGGTTCAATGCGTACTGTCATTCGACGACAAGAAGTCCGGTCTGCACCAGCACTGAGGAGGGCTATCCCATGCAGAACGGCTACAAAATCCGCAGTCTTTACGACGTTGAGAGGGTTAATTATATTTACAATCTCCGCAGGTACGACATGGCGGTAATGATTTCAGACGCAAAAAATCCCGACCCGAAAGCCCTTGCGATGCTCGACGCTTTACTTGCAGGTCAGGGCATAGAAAAAAGATTTTACTTTATGGGAGAGTGAAAATATGTTCGGTACTTATAAATCAGACGATGTGACAATTCTGTTAAAAGATATTACGGGACTTGTCCAGCCTCTTGCAACGAAAGAACGTGAGGAGAAAATTCAGTCGGGAGTGCATTACAGCGAGATGTTACCGCTTGAATATGAGCCGACGGCTGAATATATGGCGATTTACCGGCTTGCCCTCGACAGATTTTCGGAAGTGACAGCTGACGCAGTCGGAGCGGTTTCGGAGCAGATATGGAGAGACAAGGGCAGAGATACGGTACTTGTATCACTTGCAAGAGCCGGTACACCTATAGGAATACTGGTAAAACACTATATGGAGAAAAAGTATTCCTGCAAAATTCCGCACTATACTATTTCGATAATCCGTGGCAGAGGCATTGACAGGAACGCCATGGACTACATTCTCGCAAGGCATAATCCGAAGGGAATACAGTTCATAGACGGCTGGACGGGAAAAGGTGCAATAAGAAGCGTTCTCACCGAAGCACTGAAAGACTATCCGCAGATAAGTCAGGATTTGGCTGTACTCTCAGACGCAGCTTTTGCGGCTGAAAAATGCGGTACTCATGAGGATTTTCTGATAGCGAGTTCGTGCCTTAATTCCACAGTTTCGGGACTTCTTAGCAGGACTTTTCTGCGGAGTGACATAATCGGGGCGGACGATTTTCACGGTGCAGCTTTTTACAGTGAACTTGCTGACAAAGATGTTACATATCAGTTCATAGACCGAATAGAATGTGAGTTTGACTTTGATAAAAATTATACTACTTCCGGCAGTGAACTTACGTTCAGAGGACTTGCCGAAGCTGAAAAAATCCGCAGTGAATTTGGAATTAAAAGTATTAACTTTGTCAAGCCTGGTATTGGCGAGACAACGAGGGTACTTCTCAGAAGAGTACCATGGAAAATCCTTGTGCATAGTCTTGACGACGAAAAAAATCTGGGTCATATTTATCAGCTTGCAAAGGAAAAAGGTGTTGAAGTTGCGGAATATCCTCTTGAACATTATAAAACCTGCGGACTTATCAGGGATTTGTCCGACATATAAGGAGGATTGACATGAGTATTTTATTTGCCTGCGACCTCGATAATACGCTGATTTACTCGTACAAGAAAAAACAGGACGGCTTTATCTGCGTTGAAATGAACAAGGGCAGGGAGCAGGGTTTCATGACTTCTTACACATTCAGGAATTTTGCGGAGATGACTGAAAGGGTCATGTTCGTACCCGTGACGACACGCTCAGTTGAGCAGTACCGCCGTATTGTGTTTCCTGACGGCTTTACGCCTGAATACGCACTTGTTTCAAACGGTGCAACACTTCTCCGCAACGGCAAAACCGACGAAAACTGGAATTTAATTGAAAAAAGCAGTCTCAGACTTCAGCTGAAAGAAGTCTTTGACCGCTATTGCAAAGATAAAAGATTTATCAATTGCAGGATTGTTGACAATTCCTATGTTTTTGTTTACTGCGCTCCCGAAACGAATGCGGAAGAGGTCACAGAGGAGCTTGCGAAATCTTCCGCCCTGAATGTTGAGTTATCGGGCAGAAAAATTTACTTTTTCCCTGAAAATCTAAGTAAGGGCAACGCAGTAAGAAAATTGCAGAAAATTCTGTGCAGTGAAATTCTGTCCGCAGGAGACAGCTCTATGGACGCAAGTATGCTGAATATTGCGTACAGTGCGATTATTCCGGAAAACTTTGATATTTCTCTGCTCAGTCACGATAAAATTATCAGGGCAGGGAGCGGAATTTTTTCTGATTTCATTATAAATTATATCCTTCGGACGCTGTCACGGTAAATAATTTTTCCGCCTATAATGCTTACTTTGCAGACAGATTTCGGATTTTCAATGCGCTTTTTAATCTGCTGAACACTTGCTTCCGCCATGCCGTCCGTATCAACGTCATAAGTTGTAATCTTGACAGAGCCGACCTCAGAAAGAATATAGTTGTCAAATCCGACGATTGAAATATCATCAGGAACTTTTATTCCCATAGAAGTGAGTTTATTAAGAACTTCGTAAGCCGTATAGTCGCAGTTGCAGGCGAGCGCAGTAAATTTTCCGCAGATATCATGGGGAATATTAACTAAAATTTTACCTATATCATTTCTGTCAGGAATTACCATATCGCTTGTTACAGCTGTACCTGCTTCAAGCATGGCACGGCAGTAACCGTAATATCTGTCTGTAATACTGCTTGTTTCGCCTACTGTACCGACGTAGGCGATTTTTTTATGACCCATAGAGATTAAATAATCGGTTATTGCATACATTCCATAGTAACCGTCTGAAATTACGGAATCATAATTCAGTCTTGCGTTGTAAGCATCAAGAAAAACCACAGGAATATTCAGTTTGCCTAACATTCTGTAGTAATCATCGGGAAAAGGACCCATTGCGATTATTCCGTCAGCACGTTTTTCCTTTACAAGCCGTGGGCAGTTTAAGTTAAGTAAATCATCTGCACTTACAACTTCAAGTATGCCGAAATCTCCCTGTGCCGAAAGATGTTTCAGAAGTTTTTCATATAAATTCCAGTAAAACGAAGAACCTTTTTCAAGGTAAATATGCAGATTAAGAATGCCGATAACATGGCTTTTTTTCGTATTGTCCTGTGTATTTTTACCGCTGTAGCCCATTTCCTCTGCTAATTTTATAATATTTTCCCTGAGTTCATTACTTACGCCGTCTTTACCCGAAAGTGCTTTTGATACTGTGACGATACTTATTCCGAGTTTTTCGGCAATATCTGCCATTTTTACTGCTTTTGCCATAAATCTCCCTCTCTCAGAAAGCATTTTTTATATAGTTATTATACCATTTTTTTAGTTAATAGTCAAGCAAAAGTTAATTCTGCTTAAATTATCAATAATTTTCAGATGTATTGCACAAAAAATATTGTCCGGATTTGTGAAATAAGCAGAAAAGTAAATTTTAGGTAAAAATAAATTAAAAAACTCTTGACTTTTTAATTCTTCCGTGATATAATTTACTTAAAGAAAACGAAACAAACAAAAAAAGTTGCTTAAAATTAATTAAAAATCATGGAGGGACTTACAATGAAAAAAATTTTATCAGCCTTTATCGGTACTGTTATCGCAGTAAACGCACTACAGCCGTCTGCACTTTTCGCTGCGGATACCGATACACGCACAGGATTTGTCACAACAAACGGAACGCAGTTTATGCTTGACGGTTCAACTTTCTACTATGCAGGCACAAACAATTATTACCTTAATTTTAAGTCAAAATTTGCTGCTGACAACGTTATTGAAGACGCTGCCGCAATGGGACTTAAAGTAATACGTACATGGGGAAACCTTGACGCTGGCACTCTTACAGATAAAACCGATGCGGAGGGCAATCCTGTATTCACTGACAGCGTTGACGGTTCGGGTCACAAGGACGGCGTTTACTATCAGTATTTCGATGAGGAACTCAACCGTCCTGTTGTCAATGAGGGTGAAAACGGTTTGCAGGTGCTTGACTACGCTGTCTATAAGGCATCGCAGGAGGATATAAAACTTCTCATTACTTTCACAAATAACTGGGAGGCTTTCGGCGGTAAGAAACAGTATGTCAGGTGGGCAGAAAATGCAGGTGTGAATATTGATACAGCTGGCCTCACAACTCCCGACGACGCTTTCTATACTGACGAGACAATCAAAGGCTGGTATAAGGATTACGTTGAAACTCTTCTTAACCACGAAAATGTATACACGGGAATTAAATATAAGGACGACCCGACTATATTTTCATGGGAACTTATGAATGAACCACGCTGTCCCTCTGACGCAAACAGTGAAAAGCAGATTTTTGTTGAGTGGGCAACTGAAATGAGTGAGTTTGTCAAGTCAATTGACAAAAATCATATGCTTGCCGCAGGCGACGAAGGTTTCTACAGTTATGACAGAACTGAACGTGCAGACCTTCCGCAAAGTCAGTGGATTTATTTCGGCACAGAGGGTATGGACTGGAATGACGTTGTTGCAATTCCTGATATTGATTTCGGTACAATGCACATCTACTGCGACCAGTGGGGACTTAAAGACGACGAAGATGCGGACATCTGGTTCAAAGAACACGCTGAAGGTGCTGTCAATGCAGATAAGCCCGTTATCATCGAGGAATTCGGCTGGGCTGAAAGAGATACACGTACAGACAAATACAATGACTGGTTTGATATTTTCGAGGGAATAAAGTATGACGGCATTGAGGTTGCAGGTACTAACTACTGGATGCTTGCTTCTGAAATGGACGACCACAAACTCTATCCCGATTATGACGGATATACAGTCTACTATCGTGGTTCGGCAAGCGGTGAGGAAAATCCTACACAGGAAACCTGCGACGCTATTATTGCCCATGCTGAGAGAATGAACGCAAAAAACAGTCTCAACAGCACATCTGCAAAGAAAATTTCCTTCGATGTTGTCAATCCCGAAGATATAACAATTGAATTTAATCTTGTAAAAGGCGAATTTTCGGGACTTACACTTGACGGTGAAACAGTTTCAGGAGAAAATTACAGTGTTTCAGGCAATAAGGTTACTGTTCCGGCTGACTTCCTTTCAGCACTTGAAACAGGTGTACATAAAATCATTGTGAACACAACAGAGGGCAATGAACCGTCGGCAGTGCTTGACATTTTTAACTCAGACATACTTCTTATTGCACAGAAGACCATTGATAACTTTGAACAGTATGAAGACGATAAGGAGATTAATTCAGCATATTCTGTAAATCCGTCGGGCGCACCTGTCGCACTCTCTGTCAGTGCTGATATTGTTAATAACGGCGGAAAATCAATGAAATATGAATATGATGTTGAGACGGATACTTACTGCGGTATCAGCAGAAAACTTTCAGGTGCTGACTGGAGCAGTTTCGACGGTATTTCATTCATGATTTATTCAGACGGTTCTGACCGTGAAACTACAATCCAGTTTGTTGACGGTGCAGGAGCTTATTGGGAAAGCATTCAGAAAGTAACAGCAGAAAAGGGCTGGACAGAAGTTAAAATACCGTTTTCTGATTTCAACGTACAAAGCTGGGGAACTCCCGCAGAAGAAATTACAAAGAACGGCATAACAGAATTTTCAATCTATGCAGGACAGAACGGCAATGCAGGCAGGGTGTATGGTACTTTGATGACATTGAACTCTACAGCGATGACGTTCCTGCTGATTTAACTCCCGTTGTTTCAGATGACACAGTGGAGTTTGATATAAACAATCTCGACGACGTTCTCTTCACTATCAACGGCAACGGAAACACATTCCTTTCACTTGCTGACGCAGACGGAAACGAACTTGTCAAGGGAACAGATTATGCAGTAAACGGAAGCCAGTACAGAATAAACAAATCCTACCTCTCCACACTTCAGGCAGGAAAACATGAATTTACAGCCAGTTTTACAAATGGCTATACCCTCTCTCTTAATGTAATTTCCTCTTCTGTACAGGCTTCAATCGTTTACGGTGACGCTAACTGCGATAATATAGTAGACCTTGCAGATGCTGTTGCTATCATTCAGCATATTGGAAACGAAGATAAATATGGACTTACAGAACAGGAACTTGCTAATGCTGATACAAATAATGATGGACGTATTACAGGCGCAGATGCCATTATTATCCAGAAGATTGAGGCAGGTATTTTTCAGATAACCGACCTTCCTATAAACAGCTGACTATCAGTCAGTCTGAAAAGACCTCTGTTTTGGCAGAGGTTTTTTATTTATGAACTTTTGCAGAAATATCAATCAGATGTTCACTGTCAGTCACCATATGTCAGGCTTTAAAACCAAGATGTCAGGCAGGAAATTTGCCCTTGAAATCGGGAAAAGATATTCCAAAAAGCGTAACACTAAGGGAAAGTGGGAATATATAGGTATTTCTATAAATAGTAACTAATAGTTATTAACCTTGTCATTTGTCAATACTTTACCGTTTTTTATATTTAATATCAAAAAAATTGTTTTTAGAAAAGGTTATGCAAAAAGACATTTTTATTGACAAATGACAAGAATTGAAAATCATTTTCAGTTTCAGGACATGATTGCTTATTTACTTTACGTTTTATCTGAACATAAAAAAACCGCTGTATACTGCCGAAAATGCAATACACAACGGTTTTTGATAAGCGCGGATTGAGAGATTTGAACTCTCGCACCGGTTTCCCGACCTACTCCCTTAGCAGGGGAGCCCCTTCACCACTTGGGTAAATCCGCACAGATAAAAATTGGCGGAGAGGGAGGGATTCGAACCCTCGTGACCGTTAAGTCAAACGGTTTTCAAGACCGCCTCGTTATGACCGCTTCGATACCTCTCCGTATTTGATATTTACTCTGTCTCATGCCACATCTGCGTCACTCAACGATATATATTATATCACGGATTTCTGGAAATGTCAAGTACTTTATGTGCAGATACTTATTAACAATTTATGGAAATTTTTGTCTATAGTCACTAAAATTCCGAAAAACGATTAAATTTCAAAAATTCACTTTACATATTTGCAAATTTAGTGTAAAATATACATAGTAATATTTTTTGAGAGGTTGTGTATTTATGGAACCAAAATACAAAAGAATTTTATTGAAACTCAGCGGTGAGGCTCTCGCCGGAGATATGAAGCATGGTCTGAACTATGATGTCATGACTGAAATCTGCACAAGTATCAAGAAAGTTGTCGATGCCGGAGTTCAGGTTGCTATCGTTGTCGGCGGCGGTAACTTCTGGAGAGGTCGCTCAAGCGGTACTATGGACAGAACACGTGCCGACCATATCGGTATGCTTGCCACTGCTATGAATGCCCTTGCTGTTGCCGACGTTCTCGAATCGCTTGGCTGTGATGTACGTGTGCAGACTGCTATCACCATGCAGAAAGTTGCTGAACCTTATATCCGCAACAGAGCTGTCCGTCATCTCGAAAAAGGCAGAGTTGTGATTTTCGGCTGTGGTACGGGCAACCCGTTCTTCTCGACGGATACAGCAGCTTCTCTCCGTGCGGTTGAGATTGAGGCTGACATCTACTTCAAAGCAACTCTTGTTGACGGCGTTTATGACAAAGACCCCCATAAATATGCTGACGCAGTAAAATTTGATACCCTTACTCTTGCAAAAATAATCAATGACAACCTCGGTGTTATGGACAGCACAGGAGCGGCTATGTGCCGTGAAAACAAAATGCCCATGCTGGTATTTGACCTCAGCCGTCCCGACAATATCTATGATGCTGTTATGGGCGAAAACATCGGTACTGTTGTACTGCCTGAATAATTTTGAAAGGAAGTTTTTACAATGAAAGCTACTATTGACAATGCAAAGGAAAAAATGAACAAGAGCCTTAAAGCTCTCGACAAGGAGTTTGCCGCAATCCGTGCAGGACGTGCAAATCCTGCCGTACTTGATAAAGTGCAGGTTGACTACTACGGTGCGCCTACTCCTGTAAATCAGATGGCAGCTATATCCGTTTCAGAGGCAAGAATACTTGTTATTCAGCCTTGGGACAAGTCCAGTCTGAAACTGATTGAGAAGGCTATTCAGGCTTCTGACATCGGTATCAATCCGACAAATGACGGCAACGTAATCCGTCTTGCATTCCCTCAGCTTACCGAGGAAAGACGTAAAGAACTCTGCAAGAACGTCAAGAAAATCGGCGAGGACGCTAAAGTCGCAATCCGCTCAATCCGCCGTGATACTATGGATAAACTCAAGGCAATGAAGAAAAATTCTGAAATCACTGAGGACGACCTCAAGGACTGTGAAAAGAAAGTTCAGGATTTGACGGACAAGAACTGTGCGGAGGCTGACAAGGCTGTTGCTGCTAAAGAAAAAGAAATAATGACGGTGTAATATGGCTATATTCGGTAAAAAAGAGGAAACTATCGCACTCCCAGAAAAACTTCCACAGCACATCGGCTTTATCATGGACGGCAACGGAAGGTGGGCGAAAAAAAGAGGTCTGCCACGTCCTTTCGGTCACAGGGAGGGCGCAAAGAATTTCAAGAAAATAGTCCGCTACTGCAAGGATATAGGCTTGCAGAATATCTCTTTCTATGCCTTTTCAACTGAAAACTGGCAGAGACCTGACGACGAAATACATACTATCATGGACTTGTTCCGTGAGTATATCGTCGATGTCCGGAACTTTCTCAGCGAAAATACAAGAATGATTTTTCTTGGCGATAAATCGGCTTTTGACGCTGATTTGCAGGAGAAAATGATTAAGTTGGAAGAAGATACTGCACATTACAAGGAAATGACTTTGATGATGGCGGTAAACTACGGCGGTCGTGACGAACTTGCCCACGCCGCACGTATACTCGCAAAGAAGGCTGTAAACGGCGAAATCCGTCCCGAAGATATTACGGAGCAGTCCGTTGCTGATGAACTCTATACAAAGGGTATTCCCGATGTTGACTTGGTAATCCGTCCGTCAGGCGAATACAGACTGTCAAATTATTTAATCTGGCAGTGCGCCTATGCGGAGTACTACTTCACAGACGTTCTCTGGCCTGATTTCTCGCCCAACGACCTGAACAAGGCACTTATTGAGTTTGACAAGCGTAACCGCCGTTTCGGAGGTGTATGAATGCTTACACGTATTATCTCGGCGGCTGTCGGAATTGCTGTTGCAATAACAGTGCTTTTTCTGCATGAAACAATAGTTCTGCCCATAGCCATTGCGGTGGTAATAGGCATAATGCTGTTTGAACTCATCAGGGCGGTAAAGCTCGAAAAGTGCATTCCTATACTTATATCGGCTGAAATATGCGGAATATCACTGCCGTTGATTTATCATCAATGGTACAGCACTTTGTACAACGAAAAAAACTGGTATAATGGCTTTATAGACGCACACAATATTATTACTTTCTGTATAATACTTTTATGTGCGTTTGTGATATTCATTACATGGCTGAACAAACATAAGGAAATACAGTACAGTCAGATATTTTTCGTTCTTGCGTGCATGGTGCTTGTACCGCAGGCAATGTCCGCAATAGTACTTATTGAGGAACAGGCAGGCGAACACAGTGTATTCCTGATTGTAATGGGTCTTTGCGGTGCATGGATTGCTGACAGCGGTGCGTATTTCACGGGTGTTGCAATCGGTAAACATAAGCTTTGCCCTGAAATCAGTCCGAAAAAGACTATCGAGGGTTTTGTCGGCGGTATCATTTTCACGGCTGTATTCTTTGTAATCGCTTTTTTCGTGTACAACAGGTTTATCGCAGAAAATCCGCTTGAACTCAGTGCATTGCGGTATATTCTTGTTGCCGTTGCGGGTGCAGTATGTGCTGTTATCGGCACAGTCGGCGATTTGTCTGCCTCTATGGTAAAAAGACAGATTGGCTTCAAGGACTACGGCAAAATCATGCCAGGTCACGGCGGACTTATGGACAGATTTGACAGCGTACTTTTTGTACTGCCGACTTTCTATGTGTTTGTGAAGATTATAGGCATTATAGATATTAGTTATTAAATAAAACAAATGAAAGGCGACAATTAACGTTGCCTTTCGTATTTTAAATACATAATTATCCCGGTAAGGAGATATAATATTATGAAAAAGGTTTCAATTTTAGGCTCAACAGGCTCAATCGGTACGCAGTCACTGGAAGTCTGCGAAAAGCATGGACTTGAAGT
This sequence comes from uncultured Alistipes sp., assembly GCA_964460175.1. Classification (GTDB taxonomy): domain Bacteria; phylum Bacillota; class Clostridia; order Oscillospirales; family Ruminococcaceae; genus Ruminococcus. The sequence goes on from CAYWPN010000005.1 coordinate 128,078, forward strand.
TACTGCACTTGCCGCACACAGCAGTATTGATATGCTTGAAAAGCAGGTGAGGAAGTTCAGACCGAAGTATGTCGGAATTTATAACGAAAGCAAATACGCTGAACTGAAAAGCCGTCTTGCCGATACTGATACGAAAGTCCTCTGCGGTATGGACGGACTTTGCGAAATTACGTCGCTTGAGGAAAATGATATCGTGCTTAATTCAGTCGTCGGCATGGTCGGACTTCTGCCCACTCTCATGGCGATAAATGCCGGAAAAGATGTCGCACTCGCAAATAAGGAAACTCTCGTTGCAGGCGGTGAACTCGTCATGTCGCTTGCAAAGAAAAAAAATGTCAGAATATATCCCGTTGACAGCGAACATTCAGCTATATTCCAGTGCTTGCAGGGAAACAAGCGTGAACAGTTGAATAAAATTATACTTACGGCTTCGGGCGGTCCTTTTTATGGGTACTCATACGAACAGTTAAAAAATGTAACAAAGGCTGACGCACTTCAACACCCTAACTGGAGTATGGGGAACAAGATTACTATTGACAGTGCAACACTCATGAATAAAGGTCTTGAATTTATCGAGGCGAAATGGCTGTTTGATTTAACTCCCGAACAGATTGAAATTGTCGTCCACAGACAGAGTGTAATACATTCGGCTGTTGAGTACAAGGACTATGCCGTAATAGCACAGTTAGGTGTGCCTGACATGAAAATCCCGATACAGTATGCACTTCTCTATCCCGACAGACTGGAATGCCCTACAAAACCACTTTCGCTTACTGATTACGGTACGCTTACGTTCGCAAAGCCCGACTATGAGACTTTCAAGTGTCTTAATTCAGCAATCAAAGCCATTTCTCTCGGCGGAGCTTATCCGTGCCTTGTAAATTCCGCAAACGAAGAGGCTGTAAAAGCATTCCTGAATGACGAAATCGAATTTATACAGATAGGAGAAATTGTTTCGTCTGTACTTGATAAGTTCAGATTTTCTACTATATCTGGCTATGACGACGTAATGAAAGCGGACAGTCAGGCAAGAGAGTACGTCAGAAATATAATAGTTTGAGAAAGGATTTACTATGGGTATTATTATAGCACTGCTTATATTTGGTCTTATTGTAACAGTCCATGAGTTCGGGCATTTTATCTGCGCAAAACTCAGCGGAATAAAAGTTCTTGAATTTTCCGTCGGAATGGGTCCGAAAATTGTCCAGAAGGCAATTGGCGAGACTATGTATTCACTCCGTCTTCTGCCCGTCGGCGGTTACTGTTCAATGGAAGGCGAGGACGAATCGGGAGACAACCCACGCAGTTTCCGCAACGCAAAACTCTGGAAGAGAATAATTGTTCTTGCGGCAGGTGCAGTAATGAATTTCATTCTCGGCTTTGTTATGGTTACGGTTATGACTTGTATGTTTGAGGCTATCCCGACAACACAGATAAAGGGTTTCAGCGGTGTTGTGAATGACGACGATTCAAAGACCTATTATGCGCAGAGTTATAAAACAGGTCTCCGCCACGATGATGTTATAGTGAAAATGGACGGCACGGCAATTTACAGTATACTCGACCTGAACTATATGTTTGCATCAACCAAGCAGGATACCCATGAACTTGTTGTGAAGCGTGGCGGTGAAAAAGTAATACTGAATAACGTTGTATTCCACGACGACGCAACAGGCAATACCCTTGATTTCGGTCTCGTCACAAAAGACAAGAACTTCTTTACTGTAATTGACTGTTCGGGTGATATTTTCAGGTCAATGGGTCATATTGTCGGAATGTCGCTCAAACAGCTTGTAATGGGTCAGGCAAAAAAGGAAGACGTTTCAGGTCCGATTGGTGTAGTAAGTGCAATAAATGAGAGTACACAGCAGGCGGAGAGTACTGAGGACGCTGTTTTCAATATTGTGTATATGACTGCACTCATCACAATAAATCTCGGAATTTTCAATCTTCTGCCAATTCCCGGACTTGACGGCGGACGGCTTATTTTCTGCTTTATTGAACTTATCCGCCGTAAACCGGTCAAGCCGGAACATGAAGGGTATGTGCATCTCGCAGGAATGGTACTTCTGTTTGGCATAATGATTTTTGCGACGTACAATGATATAATGAAACTTATAGAGCAGTTCACATCAAAATAAAAAGGAATGATATTATGAGAAATGTAAAACCTGTAAAAGTCGGGGATTTTGTCCTCGACGGCAAGCACATATACATACAGTCCATGCTTAACGCCCGTTCAGACGATATAGAGGGAAGCGTCAGACAGGCTGTTGAACTCGAAAAGGCAGGCTGTGAGATTATCCGTGCGGCAATTCCTGACATGAACGCAGTCAGGCTTATTCCTGCAATCAAAGAGGCGGTAAAAATTCCGCTTGTTGCCGATATTCACTTTGACTACCGTCTTGCGATTGAATCAGCGGCGGCAGGAGTTGACAAAATACGTATAAACCCTGGAAATATCGGCGGAATGGACAGGGTAAAGGCTGTAGTTGAGGCGTGCCGTGAAAGAAATCTGCCGATAAGAATAGGTGTAAATTCAGGCTCACTTGAAAAGGAACTTCTTGCAAAGTACGGCTCGCCAACTCCAGAAGCACTTGTTGAGAGTGCCATGAATCATGCTGCGCTCCTTGAGCATTTCGACTTTGATGATATTGTCATTTCAATAAAGTCTTCCGACGTTAATAAGATGATAGCATCATACAGACTTGCTGCTGAAAAATGCAGTTATCCTCTGCATCTGGGAGTTACGGAAGCAGGTACTGAGCGTATGGGACTTATCAAGTCCGCAATAGGAATAGGCTCACTTCTCTGCGACGGTATAGGTGAAACTATCCGTGTATCGCTTACGGACGAACCTGTCAGGGAAATCGCTGCGGCTAAGGATATACTTAAATGTATCGGCAGACGTAAGGGAGTGCAGATTGTAGCCTGTCCAACCTGCGGACGTACAAGAATTGATTTAATCGGTACGGCAAAAAAAGTGGAGCAGGCTCTTGAAAATTCCGACAAGGATATTACAGTAGCAGTCATGGGCTGTGTTGTGAACGGTCCTGGAGAGGCAAGAGAGGCTGATGTCGGAATTGCAGGAGGAGACGGCTGTGCTGTAATCTTCAGGAAAGACGGTTCACAGCGCAAAATCAGGGAAGAGGATATTGTTTCGGAACTTCTTGCGGAGGTTGAAAAATTATGACCGATGTAACAATATCCGGTTTTCTCAGTGAATATTGTACTGATATTCCAGAAACGATTAAAAAAGGCAGTATATTTAAAATTACATATTCCGAAAATATGAAGAATATTAAATTTTCTGTGCTTTTTGACAATATAGTGCCTGTCAGGGATATTTTTCTGTTTGAAAATACTCTTAAGAACGCATTGGGAGCTGAAAATATCAGACTAAATCCGAGATATGACAAAAAACTTTTCACTCCTGAATGTTTTCAGGAAATCGTGGAATTTCTCAAACGGGACGTTCCTGTAGTTAACGGTTTTCTCAACGATGCCGATATATGTGCAGACGGCGGAAATCTTAATATTCAGCTTATGCACGGCGGTCGTGATATGCTGAACCAGTGTCAGTTTTCGTCGAAATTCTCACAGCTTATATATAATCAGTTCGGCATCAGGTTAAAAATTAATCTTATTGGCGGAGAGACTGTCAGTGATGAGGATTATGAAGAATTGGTCAGCAGACTTGATTCGGAAATGCCCGATTACAGCAGTCAGCTTGTACCGCCGAAATCACATGAGGAACTTACTCATGAGGCTGTTGAGGCTGCAATTCCGACAAAGGCACTTGATATTGCCAGTCTCGACAAGAATTTCAATGCGGAAACTGCTGAAATTGTGCGTGGAAAAGCAATTCACGAAAAGCCGGTTGCAATTTCCGAAGCACTTGAGAATCTCGGTAAGAATGCAACTGTTGTCGGCGATATTTTTGCGGTTGAAGTAAAAGAACTCAAGAACGACAAGACCGTTATAACGTACAGTATCACGGATTACAGCGGTTCAGTGATTGTCAAAACTTTTATAAAAACCTCCGATGAGGACGAAATAAAGAAACTTTCACTGAAAAAAGGAACAACAGTTCTCGTGTCAGGCAAAATCGACTATGACAGTTACGCACACGATTTCTGTATAAGTTTTGCGGATATAATCAAAGTAGAACGCATACCACGCATGGACAGCTATCCGGAAAAGCGTGTTGAACTTCACTGCCACACGAATATGTCCGCTATGGACGCTGTGACAGACCCCGTAACGCTGATAAAGCGTGCGGCATCATGGGGTCATCAGGCTATGGCGATAACAGACCATGGCTGTGTACAGGCTTTTCCCGATTGTATGTACAATATGCCTGATAATTTTAAGGTAATCTATGGCTGTGAGGCTTATGTTGTAAATGATACTGACAGGAAGAAAATCCTGAAAAAGCCTGATAAACGTGATTTGAACGGCGAACTTATTGTCTTCGATGTTGAAACCACAGGACTGAGCTATTCCAACGACAGACTTACAAGTATAGGAGCAGTGAAAGTCCGCAATTTGCAGATTGTTGATAAATTTTTTATCTATGTCAATCCCGAAAAGCACATTCCCGAAAAAATCACAGAACTTACAGGTATAACAGACGAAAAGGTGTCGGACGCTCCGAAAGAGGCTGAGGCACTCCGTCAGTTCATGGAATTCTGCGGAGAAAATCCGGTACTTGTTGCGCATAATGCCGATTTTGATACAACAATGATTAATGAAGTCTGCAAAAGAAATGATATAGATTTCAACTATAATTATATCGATACCCTTATTCTTTGTCAGGCTATGCTTCCCGAAGTTGCAAGGCACAGGCTGAATTATGTTGCAAAAATACTGAAAGTAGGTACTTTTGAACATCACAGGGCGGACGAAGATGCACATATTCTTGCAAAGATATATATTGAACTCATAAGCAGACTGAAATCAAAAAGAAGTTACACTCATCTTGAGCAGATTAATGAACTTATCGGCGATATTGAAGTGAAAAAACTCAAGTCTTATCATCAGATTATTCTTGTGCGCAATCAGGCAGGACTTAAAAATCTCTACAGACTTGTTTCAATCAGCAACCTTGATTACTTCTACAAAAAACCGTTAATTCCGAAATCCGTGCTTGAAAAGTACCGTGAAGGGCTTATCTTCGGAAGTGCCTGTGAAGCAGGTGAACTTTTTCAGGCTATTCTTGCAAAACAGCCCGAAGAGAAAATCGAGGAACTTGCAAAATTCTATGATTACCTCGAAATCCAGCCCGTGTGCAATAATGAATTTATGGTGCGTGAGGGTACAGCAGGGAGCATTGAGGAATTGCAGGATTACAACCGCCGTATCATTGAACTGGGTGAAAAACTCAATATCCCTGTCTGTGCGACCTGCGACGTTCATTTCATTGACCCGAAAGATGCTGTTTACCGTAAGATAATACTTGCGGGAATGGGCTTTAAAGATGCGGAAAATCAAGCTCCTTTGTATCTCAGGACAACAGAGGAAATGCTTGCCGAATTTGCTTACTTAGGTGAGGAAAAGGCAAAGGAAGTCGTTATAACGAATACAAATATGATTGCCGATATGGTTGAAGTTGTCCGCCCGATACCGAAAGGAACTTTTACTCCGACAATTGACGGTGCGGAAGAGGAACTCGTCAGAATTACGCATGACAGGGCTTACGAAATCTATGGAAATCCACTCCCTGAACTCGTTGAAAAGCGTCTCGACCGTGAACTCTCATCAATCATCAAGCACGGTTTCTCCGTACTTTACATCATTGCACAGAAACTTGTCTGGAATTCCGAAGAAAACGGTTATCTTGTCGGTTCACGAGGTTCAGTCGGTTCTTCATTCGTCGCCTCAATGGCAGGAATTTCAGAAGTAAATCCGCTTCCTCCGCATTATATCTGTCCTCACTGCAAGCACAGCGAATTTATTACAGACGGTTCTTATGGTTCGGGATTTGATATGCCTGCAAAGAAATGTCCTGAATGCGATACGGATATGCTCAGGGAGGGTCACGATATTCCGTTTGAGACTTTTCTCGGTTTCGACGGCGACAAAGCTCCCGATATAGATTTGAACTTCTCAGGTGAATATCAGTCGAGGGCGCACAGATACACAGAACAACTGTTCGGGAAGTCGAATGTATTCAAGGCTGGAACTATCTCTGCTGTTGCAGAAAAAACCGCATACGGTTATGTTAAAAAATACTGCGAGGAAAATAATATAACACTGAATAACTGCGAGATGACACGTCTTGCAATAGGCTGTACGGGTATAAAGCGCACGACGGGTCAGCACCCCGGCGGAATGGTTGTTGTGCCGTCCGATTACGATGTATACGACTTCACACCTGTTCAGCACCCTGCTGACTCAACCGATTCCGAAGTAATCACAACCCACTTTGACTTCAATTCTCTGCACGACACAATTCTCAAACTCGACGAACTCGGTCACGTTGTCCCGACACTTTACAAGCACCTCGAAGACCTTACAGGGCGCAGAATAAAGGATATTCCGTCAGCAGACCCGCAGGTAATAAAGATGTGTACGGACTGTTCTGTACTCAAAGTTACGGCGGAGGAAATCTACTGCAAGACGGGAAGTCTCGGTATACCGGAAATGGGTACTAATTTCACAATCGGAATGCTTCTTGATGCAAAACCTACCAAATTCAGCGACTTCCTTCAGATTTCGGGACTTTCTCACGGTACGGATGTATGGCTGGGCAACGCAAAAGACCTCATTGAACAGAATATATGTACGATTTCGGACGTTATCGGAACTCGTGACAGTATCATGACTTACCTTTTATACAAGGGCGTTGAGCCTCATATGGCGTTTCAGATTATGGAGTGGACAAGAAAAGGCAAAGCACCGAAGCAGTTCACGCCTGAAATTATTGAAATGCTGAAAAGTCACAATGTACCTGACTGGTACATTGACAGCTGTCTGAAAATAAAATATATGTTCCCGAAAGCTCATGCGGCTGCTTACGTAATTGCGGCTATAAAACTCGGCTGGTTTAAACTTTATGAACCGCTTGCTTACTATTCAACTTATTTTTCAGTACGTGGTGAGGATTTCGACGCAGACCTTGCTGTAAAGGGCAAAGAAGCTGTCCGTGCTAAAATATGCGAACTTAAGGAACTCGGCAACGCACGTACTAAAAAAGAAAGTGATTTTTATGATATTCTGCTTATTGTGAACGAAATGCTTTCAAGGGGATTTGAATTTCTGCCGATTGACCTTTTCAAATCCCATGCCACAGACTATCTTATTGAGGACGGCAAGCTGAGAATACCGTTTTCGGCAGTTTCAGGAGTAGGTGAAACCGTAGCAAGAGGAATTTATGACGCTGTGCAGGAGGGCGGATTTATTTCCATTGAGGAATTTCAGACACAAAGCGGTGTATCAAAAACTACAATTGATATGTTGAAAACTATAGGTGCTTTCGGCGAACTGCCCGAATCTGCACAGATGTCATTTTTTTAACTTGACTTTATCGTGTTATTATGTTATCATATTACCATGTTAACACGCTAAAGTGAAATTTTATTAAGGAGGCTTTTATGAAAAACTATGATTTAATCACTCCCGAAGGTACAAAGGACTTGCTTTTCGGCGAATGTATTGTAAGACGAAATATAGAGAGCACTCTGCTTGAGCTGTTCAGGAGCAGGGGATACAGTGAAATGATTACTCCCGGACTGGAATTTTTTGATGTGTTCAATCAGAAATCACGTTATTTTCCGCAGGAGACACTGTACAAAATGACTGACAGCAAGGGCAGACTTCTTGTTATGCGTCCTGATTCGACAATGCCAATCGCAAGGGTTATTGCAACACGTCTCCGTGACGCTGTACTTCCGCTGAAACTGTGCTACAATCAGACCGTTTACCGCAATGAATCAGCACTCAAAGGCAGAAGCGATGAAACTGTTCAGGCTGGAATTGAACTCATTGGCTCACAGATGAAAATGGCTGACCTTGAGGTTATTTCAACTGCTGTTGATGCCCTGAATGCTTTCGGTATGGAGTTTTCACTCGAAATCGGTCATATCGGTGTTTTCAGAACTCTTGTTGACAAACTCGAGGCGGACGAAAAGGATAAGGACTATATCCGCAAGCTGATTGAAAATAAGAATTTCCCTGCCCTGAATGATTTTCTTGACACGTTCGGCAACAATCACATAACTTCTGCACTCAAGAAACTTCCGGCACTTTTCGGCGGAGAGGAAGTCTTTGAAAAGGCTGAGGAACTTATTCCCGACGAAAACGTCAAGCGTATACTCGACGAACTCCGTGACATATACGTTTCCGTTGCTGAACTCTGCGGAGACGACGGCAATATTACTGTTGATTTGGGTCTTGTCAACAAAACTGACTACTACACGGGACTTATTATAAAAGGTTATCTCAAAGGTCACGGAGAGGAAGTAATTTCGGGCGGAAGATACGACAAACTTATTGCAGAATACGGCTACGATGTTCCTGCTGTCGGATTTGCAGTTAACGTGAACGCCATTTCAAAAGTTATCGAGAAAAACGGCATACTTCCTACATTAAAGGGTGCAGACGCTATTGTTTTTGCGGAAGAGGGCTGTGAGGTAAAGGCAATTAAGACTGCAAAGGAACTCCGTGAACAGGGACTTGTTGTCGAAAATGCACTTTTCAGCGATATAGAGTCCGTCCGTGAATACGCAAAAGAAAAGAAAATCGCAAGAGTTGTTATTGTTGAAAGTGAAGAGGAGGACTGGGACAATGAATAAGCCGATAAGAATTGCTCTCACAAAGGGCAGACTTGAAAAGGATACAGTCGGACTTTTTGAGAAACTGGGCTTTGACTGCACTGCCGTACACGAAAAGGGTAGAAAACTTATTCTCCCGATACCCGATGCAAATGCGGAAGTCGTTCTTGCAAAGGCAAACGACGTTATTACTTACGTTGAACACGGCGTTTGCGATATGGGTGTTGTCGGAAAAGATACTATCATGGAAATGCAAGGCAAATTCTTTGAACTTGTTGACCTTGGTTTCGGAAAGTGCAAGTTCGCACTTGCAACAAAAAAAGGTTACGATTTCTACAGCGGTTACGGTATCAAGACTATTGCTACGAAGTACCCGAATGTTGCAAGAAGTTTCTTTGAGAAAAAGGGAATGGACACTGAAATCATCAAGATTGAGGGTTCTGTTGAACTTGCTCCGCTTCTTGGTCTTGCGGACGGTATTGTCGATATAGTCGAGACAGGTACAACGTTAAGAGAGAACGGACTTGAAGTCATTGAGGACGTTGCTCCGATTTCCGCAAGACTTATCGTGAACACAGTAAGTCTGAAAATGCGTCAGGCTGAAATTGAGAAACTTATTAAACGTATAGAGGAGAATTTGTAATGAGAAAGATTTTTGCAAATGGTACAGATGAAATTGCTTTTCTTGCTGAACTCAATAAAAGGGCAGGAGAGACTAACAGGAAAGTCACGGAGACAGTTTCCACTATTATCGAAGATGTCCGTGAAAACGGCGACAGTGCCGTAAAAAATTACACCCTCAAATTCGACGGCAATCTTCCGCAGTACTATGAAGTACCGAGAGAAGTAATCAACGACGCACTCACGAAGGCTGACCAGAGTTTTGTTGACGCACTTCTGAATGCTCAGGAAAATATCGCAGACTTCCACAACAGACAGGTGGAGCAGGGATTTATCAATCCGAAGCCGAACGGCGTTATACTGGGACAGCGTGTGCGTGGACTTGCCCGTGTAGGACTGTACGTCCCAGGTGGTACGGCGGCTTATCCGTCAAGCGTACTCATGAATGCAATTCCCGCAAAAATTGCAGGTGTAAAAGAGATTATAATGGTAACTCCGCCGCTCAAGGACGGTACGCCTAACAAGGATATACTCGTTGCCGCAGCTATATGCGGAGTTGACAGAGTGTTCATGGCTGGCGGAGCGCAGGCTATTGCCGCTCTTGCTTATGGTACGGACGAAATCCCGAAGTGCGATAAAATAGTAGGTCCGGGAAATATTTTCGTTGCTACTGCAAAAAAACTGCTTTATGGTGTTGTTGATATTGACATGATTGCAGGACCGAGCGAAATACTTGTAATCGCCGACGAAACTGCCGACCCGAAGTTTGCAGCCGCTGATTTGATGTCACAGGCTGAACACGATGTGCTTGCATCTGCTATCATGGTAACGACAAGTGAAAAACTTGCAGACGAAACTATTGCGGAAATCAACCGTCAGAAAGAGTACCTTTCAAGAAAGGATATTATTGAAAAGTCACTTAACGATTATGGCGCAATCATTATCGCTGACAGCCGTGAAAGATGTGTTGAACTCGCAAACGAAATCGCACCTGAACATCTCGAAGTACTCATGGAAAATCCAATGGAACTTTTAGGAAGTCTCGACAATGCAGGTTCAATTTTCCTCGGAAACTACGCTTCCGAACCGCTGGGTGACTACTTTGCAGGTCCTAACCACGTACTCCCGACAAGCGGTACAGCAAGATTTTTCTCACCGCTCGGCGTTGCAAGTTTCACAAAGCGCACAAGCTATACCTACTACACCAAAGACGCTCTTGCACTCGCAAAGGACGATATTGTGCTTATTGCTGAAAAAGAGGGTCTTACTGCTCACGCAAACGCAATCAAGGTGAGATTTGAATAAGGAGTTGAATTTCCAATGACTGAAAATAAATGGGAAGGGTACGTCCGCAAGGTTGTACCCTATACACCCGGTGAACAGCCGAAAGACAGTGATGTTGTAAAGCTGAATACAAATGAAAACCCGTATCCGCCAGCACCGTCAGTGCGTGAAGTTCTGGACAGGTTTGATATTTCCAATATGCGCCTCTATCCTGCTCCCGATGCGGACGTTCTTGTCAATGCAATAGCAGAAAGATATAATTTGAAGCCGTTACAGATTTTTGTCGGAGTTGGTTCGGACGACGTAATTTCCATGGCATTCCTGACGTTCTTCGGTTCGGACAAGCCGATACTTTTCCCCGATATTACGTATTCTTTCTACGACGTATGGGCGGACGTTTACCGTATACCGTATAAAACCTGTCCGCTTAACAAGGACTTCACAATAAATCCCGACGACTATATGCAGGAGAACGGCGGAATTATTTTCCCGAACCCGAATGCCCCGACCGGAGTTCTTGAAAGTGTGGAGATGATTGAAGATATAGTCAGGGCAAATCCGGACAGCGTTGTTATTATCGACGAAGCCTATATAGATTTCGGCGGAAAAAGCTGTCTGCCTTTGATTAATAAATATGACAATCTGCTTGTAATACAGACTTATTCAAAGTCACGTTCAATGGCGGGTATGCGTATCGGTTTTGCCATGGGAAGTGAAAAGCTGATTAAATATATGAATGACGTGAAATTCTCAATAAATTCATACACTATGAATACTGTCACTCAGCTTTGCGGTGCAGCTTCAATGAAGGACGAAAAATATTTTGCTGAAACAGTCAATAAAATCATTGCAACCCGTGAACGCTCGAAAGTCCGCCTTGCCGAACTCGGTTTTAAATTCACAGATTCACAGAGTAACTTTATTTTCGCAAGTCCGGCAAAGAAATCCGCAAAGTATGTATTTGAGGAACTCAAAAAGCGTAAGATTTTCGTCCGCTACTGGAATAAGCCGGTAATATGCGACTATCTGCGTATATCAATCGGCACGGACGACGAAATGGACAGGCTTTTTACAGCACTGGAGGAGATACTTAATGGATAACATCAGAACAGGTGAAGTCACACGGAAGACGCTCGAAACAGATATTTATATTTTTACTGCAATTGACGGAAAAGGCATATCCGAAATTGATACAGGTATAGGCTTTTTTGACCATATGCTGACGGCACTTTCAAAGCACAGTGGTATCAGTATGACTGTGAAAGTGCGTGGAGATTTGCACGTTGACTGTCACCATACCATTGAAGATACGGGTATAGCACTCGGACAGGCTCTCAGTCAGGCACTCGGCACAAAATCCGGAATTGTCCGTTATGGTACTTCATACATTCCGATGGACGAGGCACTTGCTATGTGCAGTCTTGATATAAGCAACAGACCGTTTCTCGTGTTCAACTGCGATTTCACTAATCAGTCATGCGGCGGTTACGATTTGTGCATGACTGAAGAATTTTTCCGTGCATTCGCATTCAATGCAGGAATAACAATGCACATCAATCTGCTTTACGGCTCCAACGACCACCACAAAGCAGAGGCAGTTTATAAATCAGTCGCTCATGCACTGAAAACTGCTGTAGCATATAATTCCGACGGCTCAACGCTGTCAACGAAAGGAGTGCTTTAAATGATTGCTATTGTTGATTACGGCGCAGGAAATATTTTCAGTGTGAAAAATGCACTTGATTATCTTGGTCTTGACGGCGAACTTGTTTCCGATAAGGACAGAATAAAGTCGGCTGACGCTGTGATACTCCCCGGAGTTGGTGCGTTTCCTGCCGCTATGAGTATGCTTGAAAAAAGCGGTCTTGTTGATACTATCAAGGAAGAAGCCATAAAAAAGCCGTTTCTTGGAATCTGTCTCGGTATGCAGTTGATTTTTGAAAAGGGTTACGAATTTGAAGAGTGCGACGGTCTCGGACTTATATCAGGCTCGGTACGCAAAATGGAGGAAAAAGATTTAATTATTCCGCATATGGGCTGGAATAAGCTCGAAAAACTCAACGACTGCCCATTACTTGAAAATATCGGCGACAACGAATATGTGTACTTCGTTCACTCGTATAAGGCTCACTGCGACGACAGAAATATTTCCGCTTACTGCGAATACGGCGGACGTGTTCCCGCACTTGTCCATGACGGCAAATTCGTCTACGGCGCACAGTTCCACCCTGAAAAAAGCGGTGAAACAGGACTTAAAATACTCAGAAATTTCGGAGGTCTTATATGATTATTTTACCTGCTATCGACATCAAAGACGGCAATTGTGTACGTCTTTTCAAGGGCGATTTCTCCACAGTTGAGAAAGTCGCAGGCGATTACCTTGAAACTGCAAAAAGTTTTGAATCCGCAGGCGCATCATGGATACACATGGTTGACCTTGACGGCGCAAAAGAGGGCAGACCTGTCAATACAAAGATTTACACAGATGTTGCCGGAAAAACTAATCTGAAAGTCGAACTCGGCGGAGGAATACGCAGTCTTGAAACTATTCAGGAGTATCTGAATATGGGTATTACAAGAGTAATTCTCGGCTCTGTCGCACTCAAAAATCCAAAACTTGTAAGCAGTGCAATAGAAAAATTCGGCAGTGAAAAAATCGTCGTCGGAATTGACGCAGTAAACGGTATGGTTGCAACTGAGGGCTGGCTGGAGACTTCCGATGTGAATTACATTGAACTCGCCGACAAGATGATTTCCGTCGGAGTTAAATATTTTATCTTTACTGATATTTCCAAAGACGGTACGCTTTCGGGCGTAAATACTGAACAGCTTAAGGCACTTGCTGACGCTACAAAAGGGCGTGCAGATATAGTCGCAAGCGGCGGAGTACACACAATGGCTGATATTATCGCCTGCAAGGAAATGGGTCTCTATGGCACTATCTGCGGTAAATCAATTTATAAGGGTACGCTGAATTTAAGAGAGGCTATTGAATATTCTGTCAGATAAGATAAATTGGAATTTAGATTATAATGAAGAGTAAGGAAAAAATGCGAAAATATTTTGAAAAGCTAAAAACCGAGACAAGTTGGATTAAACTTTTTATTCCTATTTTCATTGGAATGTCAATTATGCTTGTAGTGCTGACACCTGCCATTGATTATGTCATTCAGGTTTTTATCAAGAACAATGAATATGAAGGACATAATATTGGATACGCTATTTGTGTATCATCAATTTATAGTGCTATTATAGCGAAAGTAGTCAGTTGCAATCATAAAAAAAATAATCAGAAATAAAACGTAAGTTAATTGCGTATATTTTGATTTATAAAAAAGGAGGACTGAAAAAATGCTTGCAAAAAGGATAATCCCGTGCCTTGACGTGCGCAACGGAAAGGTAGTAAAGGGAGTGAATTTTGAGGGTGTGCGTGACGTAGGCGACCCTGTGGAGTGCGCAGAGGAGTACAACAGACAGGGTGCGGACGAAATCGTGTTCTATGACATTACCGCATCTTTCGAGGGACGTGGCGTATTTCTGGACGTTGTACGTGAGACGGCGAAAAAAGTATTCGTACCGCTTACAGTCGGCGGAGGAATAAAGACGGTCGATGATATACGTGAAACGCTCAGGGCAGGTGCGGACAAGGTTTCCGTGAACTCTCAGGCAGTGAAAAATCCGCAGCTTATCAAGGACGGTGCTGATATTTTCGGCAGTCAGTGTATATGTGTGGGTATCGACGCAAAGAAAGTCGGCGAAAACAAGTGGACTGTCTATATAAACGGCGGTCGTGTTGATATGGGTATCGATTTGATTGACTGGGTACATCAGATTGAACAGCTCGGAGCAGGTGAAATCTGTCTCAATTCAATTGATGCGGACGGTACAAAGAATGGTTTTGATATTGATATGCTGAAAGCCGTATGCGATAATTGCAGTATACCTGTAATTGCAAGCGGCGGTGCAGGAAAGATAAACGACTTTGCGGAAGTATTCGAGAAAACAGGTGCTACCGCTGCACTTGCGGCTTCTCTTTTCCACTTCAAAGAACTCACAGTGCAGGAAGTCAAAGCCTATTGCCGTGACAGAAACGTTATAGTAAGGTAGTATCATGAAGAAAACAATTGTTATAATAATAACTGCTGTAGTCGCTGTTATACTGCTTTTTCCGATAAAGTCGCAATATCTGGACGGCGGAACAGTGGAATACAATGCTGTTCTTTACGGCGTAACAAAACAGAATTCGTTGATTTCTGATTGCACGTCTCAGACCAGAGAATTTGGTTATGACATTGGGACAAGAGTGCGGATTTTATGGTTTGAAGTATACAATGATGTTGAATTTGTACCACAGGGGGAAAATAAATAATGACAATAATTTATAAAGATACTCACGATTTCAGCAGTGAACAGCTTGAGGATTTGTTTCTGTCAGTTGAATGGTCATCGGGGCATTATCCTGATAAACTTGTAACCGCAATGAAGAATTTCGAGACAGTATTTTCCGCATGGGACAACGACAAACTTGTCGGCATGATATGTGCAATGGACGACGGAATTATGACTGCTTACGTTCATTACCTGCTTGTAAATCCCGAATATCAGGGACAGCATATCGGACGTGAATTTGTCGGAATGGTAAAAGATAAATATTCTGATTATCTGAGAATTGTTGTGGTTGCATATAATGCGGAACTTGCGTTCTATGAAAACTGCGGATTTAAGAAATCAGATGATTCAAGTCCGATGTTTATTACATCTCTTTGGACTTAGAAAGGAGAATGGAATGATTAAAATAGACTTGAATGACCTTGATAAGTTTTTCGTCAAGGGCGAACTGATACCGGCGATATGCTACGAGGTCAATACAAAGACAGTTCTTATGCTTGCTTACATGAACAAGGAAAGCCTGAAAAGAACTCTCGAAACAGGCTATACGTGGTTCTGGAGCAGGTCACGTCAGGAATACTGGAATAAGGGTGCAACGTCGGGACATCTTCAGAAAGTAGTATCAATCTACGGCGACTGCGATAATGATACGCTTTTAGTCAATGTTGAACAGACGGGTGTTGCCTGCCATACAGGCAGTTACAGCTGTTTCTTTAATGAAATTTATAATACGGAGGAATAATTTATGACGCTTTACGAGGAAATCTTTGAGGTAATCAAGGAAAGAAAAAAGCAGTACGAAAACGGTACTGCTGCTGAAAATTCGTACACCTGCTATCTTTTTGATAAAGGTGTTGACAAAATATGCAAGAAAGTCGGCGAAGAGGCTACAGAAACTGTAATTGCCGCAAAGAACGGCGACAATAACGAACTTATGAACGAAATCAACGACCTGCTTTATCACATCATGGTACTTTGCGTAAATCAGGGACTTGAATGGTCTGATGTTGAAAAAGTTCTTAATGAGAGAAACGAGAAAATCGGTAATCTCAAGAAGTTCCATACAGTTGACAAGAATACATGATTAAAAAACGGCTGATTTCTGTATCAGCCGTTTTCCGCTATTTTGCAACGTTTTCTTTTTTTACTGCACTTTTTATTTTTCCGGCAATAAATTCAACAAGCACCCAGAAATACTTGACAATCAGGTACAGAATAAGTCCTGCGACGGTTGAGACGACAAATATCATCAGATTTTTCTGCATAGGTGTTTTGTCCGCCATTCTGTTCAGGACGTGACCGCCGAGCCATTCCTGAACGCAGTATATTTCAAGACTGAACATTCCGAAGAAACCGAAAAATTTATTGATAACTTTTCCGATAATGCCGATTTTCGGGATATTGCAAAGCAAATCAAAAAGTTTGGCAACAACGAACGGAAAACTTATGGCAATAAGCATATTCGGGAAAGAACAGTTTGAAACAGGTACAATAAATGTCCAGCCGATAATATTAGCCATGTAGGCGTAATAAAGACCCGTTATCAGCACGACTATCATCATGAACCACGTTGTTTTTGTGAACTCGATTTTTTTGTTTTTCGTAAGCCAGCCTGCGTAAACACCGAATATAAATACAGGTATGCGGTTAGTGAAACCGTAAAGGTCTTCACGGAGATTAGCCCTGAAATAAACTGAAGCTCCTGCCCACAGTACAAACATTGCTGCCGTAAACACAAGCTTGTCCGATGACTTTGAGAAAAGCTTGTAATACAGAGGAAACAGCAGGTACAGCGTTATTATCGCAGGCACAAACCACAGGAACGAATACATATTCGACTGATAGAAATTAATGCACAGAACGTTTTTCCAGAAGATTTCAGGCTGCCATTTTTCCGTAATAAAACGTATCAGTCCCACAATAAAGAATGGCAGGAAAACACGTTTCAGACGGCGGTAATAGAAGTTCAGGATATTTGATTTCCCGATAGCGAATACAAGACCTATTCCCGAAAGGAACAGGAAAATATCTACTCCGCAGAAGCCGATGCGCTGAACATACGTTTCAATTTCATTGAGTTTTCCCGGCTCGACGAACTGCTTTTGCCACAGGTGAAAGAACAGTATCCACAAAGCCGAAATACCCATAATTGCTCCTCTGTACTTTGATATGAGTTCAAGTCCGAACTTTTATTTGTCTGCCGTGATTTCTTCTGTTTTCATGTTCTCTTCTTTTTTTGGTTTTGAGTTTATCTTTTTCTTACTCATCATGTTTCCCTCTCTGAAATAATTTAATACTTTTATTTTAACATATTATTAACATCTTGTCAATGAATAATAATGCACAAATGCACAGGATTTTTTTGTGCATAACCACATAGTCTCTTGCAAAGTCTGCTGGTATATGGTATAATTATATAAAATATTTTTTAAGGAGTGAATAATTATGGAAATTCTGGTTATAGTCCTTGTCACCTTTTTTGCGGGAATGGGAGCAGGACTTGGAACAGGTTTCGCAGGAATGAGTGCCGCCGCTGTAATAAGTCCTATGCTTATTACTTTTCTCGGTGTTGAACCATACACAGCCGTAGGGATTGCACTTTCATCGGACGTGCTTGCGAGTGCCGTTTCCGCCTATACTTACGGCAAAAACAAGAATCTTGATATTAAGAACGGCTTGATTATGATGGCGAGTGTGCTTGTCTTTACTGTTGCCGGAAGTTATGTTTCAAGTCTTGTATCAGCGTCAGCTATGGGAAATTTCTCCGTATTTATGACTTTTCTGCTCGGTATAAAGTTTATTGTCAAGCCGATAATGACTACAAAAGAGAGTATGCAGGCAGTATCAGCGAAAAAAAGAGTAATTCAGTCGGTAATCTGCGGAACTTTAATCGGTTTTATATGCGGATTTGTCGGCGCAGGTGGTGGAATGATGATGCTGCTTATTCTCACGTCCGTTCTCGGCTATGAACTGAAAACGGCAGTCGGAACAAGTGTTTTTATTATGACATTCACAGCATTGACAGGAGCGATTTCACATTTCGCTATAGGCGGATTTCCTGAACCGCTTGTATTTGTACTGTGCATTTTTTTCACTTTTATATGGGCGAGAATAGCTGCTGTATTCGCAAATAAGGCAGAACCGAAAACTCTCAACCGTGCAGTTGGAATTGTACTTGTTGTTCTCGGTGCAGTAATAATGTTCTTTTCCGTGTTTAAGTAAAATAAAAAACTTATATATTTTACATTGACGGCAAATAAATAATATGATATAATATTATACATATATAAAATAATGAATTAGGAGAATAGAGCTTATGACGTTTGAAAATGCTAAAACTCTTCTCGCTGAACACAATCAGGAACATCTTCTTGATTTCTATGGCGAACTGAATGAAAATGAACAGGCAGACCTGCTCAGTCAGATTGAAAAACTTGATTTTTCTCTGCTCAACAGTCTGAAACCCGAAAACATGACTTCTGCTGAAAAGGGTAATATCGAACCGCTTACAAAGGCAGCCACAATCAAGGATATTAAGCAGAATTCCGCAGAATACAGAAATACCGGTATTGAGGCAATCAGAAACGGCAAAGTTGCCGCTGTACTTCTTGCCGGCGGACAGGGTACACGTCTGGGATTTGACAAGCCGAAGGGAATGTTCAATATCGGCGTAAACAAGGAACTTTATATTTTTGAGTGCCTTATAAATAATCTCATGGACGTTGTGAACGAAGTCGGTGCATGGATACCGCTCCTTATCATGACAAGCGAGAAAAATAATGAAGATACCGTGAATTTTTTCAGGGAAAAGAATTATTTCGGTTACAACAGTGACTACGTGGATTTTTTTGTGCAGGATATGGCACCTTCTGTTGATTTCAACGGAAAAATCTATCTTGAAAGCAAGTCGAGAATTTCTCTTTCCCCGAACGGCAACGGCGGCTGGTTTTCGTCAATCGTAAGGGCGGGACTTCTTGATAAACTCAAGAAAAACGGTGTTGAATGGCTGAATGTTTTCTCAGTTGACAACGTTCTCCAGCGTATTGCCGACCCTGTTTTTGTCGGAGCAGTAATCAATTCTGGAAGTCAGTCGGGAAGTAAAGTTGTTGCAAAGGCAAATCCTGAAGAGCGTGTGGGTGCTATGTGCCTTGAAAACGGCAGACCGTCCATCATTGAATACTATGAACTTACAGACGAAATGGCAAATCAGCGTATGGAAGACGGCGAACTTGCTTACAGATTTGGCGTAACCCTCAACTATCTTTTCAGAATTGACAAGCTTGAAGATATAAACAAAGTCAAGCTTTCTGTTCATATTGTGAAAAAGAAAATTCCGTATATCGACGGAAACGGCTGTGAAGTAAATCCGTCCGAGCCGAACGGCTATAAGTTTGAAACGCTTATTCTTGATATGATACGTATGTATGACAGTTGTCTGCCTTATGAGGTTGTACGCAGAAAGGAATTTGCTCCCGTTAAAAATGCGGAGGGTGTTGACTCTGTTTTCACCGCAAGGGAACTCCTTACGGAAAACGGCGTTGAAATCTGAATATTTCATTATACTACGGCGGACTGCAAAAGTCCGCTGAATTTATGGGTGATAAAATGAAGAAACTTTTAAAATTTTTAAAGAATTATAAAAAAGAACTCATTTTCGGTCCTTTTTTTAAACTTCTTGAGGCGATATTTGAACTCATAGTACCTGTTGTCATGGCGAACATAATCGACAAGGGTATCGGAAACAGCGACAGCGGATACATACTCAGAATGAGCGGAGTACTTGTTATTCTTGGTATCTGCGGACTTGCTTTTGCCCTTACCTGTCAGTATCTTGCGGCAAAATGCGCTTATGGTTTCGGTACAGAACTAAGAGAGGCTCTCTATAAGCACATAAATTCACTTTCACACAGCAGTGTTGATAAAATCGGTACGGCATCGCTTGTCAACCGTCTTACAAACGATACGAATACTGTACAGAACGGTGTTAATATGTTCATAAGACTTGCCGTCCGTGCGCCTTTTCTTGTAATCGGTGCAGCTGTGATGGCTGTGACAATCGATTTAAAATTGTCGCTGATATTTTTCATAGCTGCTCCGCTGATTTCAGCTATAATCTTTTTCATAATGCGCAGGACAATTCCGATGTACAGGAAAACTCAGCAGAAACTTGACAGGGCTGCACTTCTTACCCGTGAAAATATAGAGGGAACTCGTGTTATACGTGCATTTTCACGTCAGCAGGAGGAAATCGACGAATTTAACAAGGCTGTAGACGATATAGCTGAAAGTTCAATAGCAGTCGGAAAAATTTCCGCTGTACTCAATCCCGTTGCTTTCGTTATTATGAATCTGGGTATCGTTGCTATTATATGGTTCGGCGGAGTGCGTATTGATGCAGGCAGTCTCACGCAGGGTGAACTTACGGCATTTACAAACTACATGACGCAAATTCTGCTCGCACTTATTGTACTTGCAAATCTTATTGTTACATTCACAAAGGCATTTGCATCTGCTAACAGGGTGAGTGAAGTATTTGAACTGCCGCCGGAGGAAAACGGAACAGAAGTTCCTGAAAAGAACAGCAGGAATATTATTGAATTCAGGGACGTTTCATTCCGGTATGACGGAGCAGGCGAAAATTCTGTTGACGGACTTTCCTTCACGCTGAAACGTGGCGAAATGCTCGGAATTATCGGCGGTACGGGCAGCGGAAAATCCACAGCCGCTTCACTTATTCCGTGCTTTTACCGTGCAACAGGCGGAGAAGTCATTGTCGGCGGAAAAAACGTCAGTGATTGCGATATGGACGCACTGCGGAAAACTATCGGAATAGTTCCGCAGAAAGCCGTACTTTTCACAGGAACAGTCCGTGAAAATATGAAGTGGCGGAATGAAAATGCGACGGACGATGAAATCATCTCGGCACTGAAAACGGCTCAGGCTTGGGAATTTGTCGAAAAAATGCCGAACGGTCTTGACACTTACATTGCACAGGGCGGACGAAATCTTTCAGGCGGACAGAAACAGCGTATTTCTATTGCAAGGGCATTGGTCGGCAAGCCCGAAATAATCATTCTTGACGACTCCACGAGTGCGCTGGACTATGCCACAGACCTGAAACTCCGCAAGGCATTGCAGACTGATATGGCTGATACAACAGTTATCATGATTTCACAGCGTACCACATCGCTCAGGGAAGCCGACAAGATAATCGTAATGGACGACGGCTGTCCGGTCGGCATAGGCACTCACAGTGAACTGCTTGAAACGTGTGATGTTTACCGTGAAATATATCAGTCACAGATGAGTGAAAAGGAGGGCGAATGACATGACAAAAACTCTTGCAAGAATTTTTTCCTATGCAAAGCCGTACATTCTGTATTTCATTCTCACGGTCATTTTTGCGGTTCTCGGAGTATCGCTTTCGCTTACTGTTCCCGTGTTCATAGGAAAAGCGGTAGATGTCTGTATAGGTGCAGGGCAGGTCGATTTCAGCAGACTTGCGGAAATCGCCGTTGTACTGGGAATTATGGTAGTCGCAAGCGGATTTTTTCAGTGGCTTATGAGTTTATGTACGAACAAGCTGGCATTTCTGACAGTCCGTGATTTGCGTGCAGACGTATTCTCAAAGCTGGAGCGTGTACCGCTTAAATATATTGACAAATCCACAAAAGGCGAACTTACAAGCCGTGTAATAAATGACATTGAGATAATTTCTGACGGTCTGCTTCAGGGTTTCACTCAGTTTTTCAGCGGAATTATTACAATAATCGGAACACTTGTTTTTATGATGTTCATTAATGTAAAGATTGCAGTTGTTGTTGTAATTCTCACACCGCTTTCATTTTTTGTCGCATCTAAAATCACGAAAGCTACTCACAATTCGTATATGAAACAGTCGAAAATGCGTGGCGATATGGTAAGCTTTGCGGAGGAAATGGCAGGCAATCAGAAAATAGTACGTGCGTTCGTTTACGATAAGCGTGCAGAAAAGAAGTTCAGCGAGATAAACAGGCAGTACGGCGAAATCGGTACAAAGGCGACGTTTTTCAGTTCAATGACAAATCCGTCAACACGGTTTGTAAACGGTCTTATTTACGCCGCTGTCGGACTTATGGGCGCAATGGGTGCGATTGGTTCATTCTCTTTTATCGGCAAGATGACTGTCGGAAATCTTTCAAGTTTTCTTGCGTATTCAAATCAGTACACAAAGCCTTTCAATGAAATTTCTGGAGTTTTTGCGGAATTGCAGAATGCAGTTGCGTCGGCGCAGAGAGTATTCAATGTGCTTGACGAAGAGGAAGTCAGCGACGATAAGGACAAGCAGAAACTCACTGACTGCAACGGGAACCTCAGATTTCAGAACGTATGTTTTTCTTATAGTCCCGAAACAAAGCTTATTCAGAATTTTACTCTTGATGTTAAATCAGGACAGAGAATTGCGATAGTCGGAAAAACGGGCTGCGGAAAATCGACTGTAATCAATCTTCTGCTGAGGTTTTACGATATTGACAGCGGAAAAATAGAAATATCGGGTCACGATATTATGGATATAAGCAGGGACAGTCTGCGGAGCAGTTTTGGTATGGTGTTGCAGGAAACATGGGTATTCACAGGTACAGTTGCGGAAAATATCAGTTACGGCAAACCAGACGCAAGCCGTGAGGAAATAATAGCATCGGCAAAGGCAGTACACGCACACGGATTTATAAAACGTCTTCCCGACGGATACGACACTGTTATTTCAGAGGACAGCGGACTTTCTCAGGGACAGAAACAGCTTATCTGTATTGCAAGAATAATGCTTATGAACCCGCCTATGCTTATTCTTGATGAGGCGACAAGTTCAATAGATTTGCGCACAGAACACCGTATACAAAGGGCATTTGTAAAGCTCATGCAAGGCAAGACGAGTTTTATAATAGCACACAGACTGTCCACAATAAAAAATTCTGATGTCATACTTGTTATGGACAGCGGAAATATTATAGAACAGGGCAGTCACAAGGAACTCATGGCGCAGGGCGGTTACTATTCAGAACTATATAACAGTCAGTTTGAGACATAAAAAATCCCCCTCTTAAGAGCGATACTCATATAGAAGTAATGCCCGAAAGTAGTTTTTCAACTGCTTTCGGGCTTTGCTTTTGTTATTCGTTTACTTATGTAAATCAGAATTTTCAAAACTTGAGACTGCTCTTTTCTCTTACAATATATACACCATAAATTCCAAGTAAAATGTAGGATACAAGGCAAGCGACTAATGCTATCAAAGGATATTGATTACTTGTTGAAAAACAAAATGGAATACCACACAAATTTACAATTAAATGTAATGTGATTGGAACCCACAGATTTTTGGTTTTGACATAGACTGCTCCAAAGTAAATACCAAGTGCAGTTGCCCATACAGTTTTACATATAACTGTTGCAATGGGTTGTCCAATTGCTCCAAAAATATGTCCTAATCCAAATAGCACTGAAGTAATTAAAATTGCATACAGTGATGCGCTTTTTCTTTCTCCAAACCACTTTTTAATAATATTCTGTAATAGACCTCTTAAATACAGTTCTTCCATAATACCAACACAAATGTAATAAACGATACCTTCGACAACGACCTTCCATATCGTTGGTTTATTATCAAATGGTGTTAATCCGATACAGAAAGCAATTGTTACTATGACGGTCGCAATCACCGCAGGCAACCCATATTTTCTCAAACCAGTTAACATTCCTTTAATCTGTAAGCCGAACCACCAGTCTTTAATAAGAAACTTTTTGCACAACCAACAAATTACGAAAGCTATTATGAAATTTAACATCAAAGTAATATAAATTGGATTTATATCCTTAATCTTTATATTGCAAAATAAAGCTGCTGGTAAGGCGGACATTTCCATAAATGTCATTACAATAATCAATATAATTACTTCTACTGTTTTTATTCTGTTGTTCATCATCTTCATCTCCAAATTATGATTTATTTCACTAATATTATACATGAAAAAAACTATTATGTCAATAGAAACGCCATAGTATTCACGCAAATCAATTTTCGCCAATCACTTTCAAAATGGAGTAAGAATCAATTAAA
>CAYWPN010000006.1:0-128715 GCA_964460175.1 uncultured Alistipes sp.
TCATAATTCTATTATACCATACTTGTCAACATTTTGAAAATTGATTTGCGTGCATAGTATTCTGGTCTTATAAGCAAAAATACTATGGCTGAAAATTTCTATATGAGTATCGCTTTTAGAAGGGGGATTTTTTTATACTGTGTTATTTGAATATCAGCAGCAATACCTGTGAAACGATAACAATTGAAATGAGTGCGACAGGATAAGTTGCTGCGTAAGCGGAAGCAACATTTTCTGTTCCGGCTGTGCTTATGAGAGTACCGAGAGCAGGTGTGGAAGTCATACCGCCTGTAATTGAACCGAGATTGTTGAGCAGACTGAGTTTGAGAACATATTTTGCGAAAATAAATCCTAAAATCATCGGAACAAGCGTCATGATTATACCATACAGGAAGTAAACAGGATTGAAGTACTGTACGAATTTCGCACCGCCCGAAACGCCTGCACCTATAAGGAAAAGCATAAGTCCGAGTTCACGGAATACTTTGAGTGTAGCGTCTTTGGGCATTAATGAGAATTTTCCTAAACGTCCGAAATGTCCGAAAATGAGTGACATAAGCAGACAGCCGCCTGTTGTTGAAAGGGAAAAGTTATTGAATTTGAATGAGCCGACAACAATACCGATTGCAGCGGCAAGAGCAAATGGCATTATACCGAAATCGTCCATTTCTATAAGCTTGCCGTTATACGCTTTTTTAGTGGATTTTGAATCAGAAATAACAAGTTTTTTGCGTTCCTCATTCATATCTGCTTTTAAAACTTTAGGCATAATCTGTACAAAAAGTACAACGCCGATTACTCCGAAAATATATGCGATTGCGTATCCGACGGAAACAATACCCTGAAGATGGTCAGTACCTACAGCATCTTTAGCGGCTGAAAATCCCGGAGTACTTGTCAGTGCGCCTGAAAGAAGTCCGGTCATCATAGCTGCAAATTCGTCATTTGTGAGGTCTGTAAAGTTTCTTCCGATGAGTATACAAGCCGCACAGGCAAGACCGCCGCTGAAAATAATTATTACAGCAAGTATTACATAAGACTTGAAATTTTTCTTGAAGTTGCCGAAAAAGTTAGGACCTGCAATAAATCCGACCGCTGTAACAAATAAAATCAGACCGAGATTATCAATAATTTTAAGTGCATTTGTTACAAAGTCGGCATTTATTTCGTCGGAGAGTTCTTTATAGAAGATACAGCCGTATACAAGGGCAACTATAAAAACTCCTGCTGTTCCTAAAGATATGCCTTTAATTGTAATTCTTCCCAGTATATATCCGAGTGCAGTAATTGCGATAACCGATATCATAAGGAAAGATACACCGTGAATTGAAAGAATTCCGTTAAATAAATCCATAATTATCTTAACCTTCTTTTAATAATTTGTACAATATGGCAAAATGCCCATTCGCACAAATCGACGGACAAGAGTGTCCGCCGATTTCATGTTTATTGCTTTAACTTACTTTGACTTTCTTGCATAGTGCGGAAGAAGCATTGGTGAAACAGCAGTGCTTTCAACACCAGCCTGTGCAAGTTCATTGTTGAACTTTTCAATGTGTTCGAGTGTGAGTTTTTCGGGAACTGCTGTTTCCTTAGCCTTGGCAGCAGCATTCTTGCCTGCGTCACGACCGAAAACAATAACATCAAGGAGAGAATTTCCCATAAGTCTGTTTCTGCCGTGGATACCGCCTGCGACTTCACCGGCAGCATAGAGGTTCTCAACGTCTGTTGAGCAGTCAACACTGATATTAAGTCCGCCGTTCTGATAGTGGAGAGTAGGATAAACAAGTATTGGTTCTTTGCGGATATCAATGCCGTACTTTCCGAACATACGCATCATAGCAGGTATTCTCTTTTCAATAGTACCCTCGCCGTGAATGAGTTCTATCATAGGAGTATCGAGCCATACAGCCTTGCCGAGATGTGTTTCAATACCCTTGTTTCTTTCTGTACATTCACGGATAATTGAAGAAGCTGTTACATCACGGGTTTCAAGCGGGTTCATGAAAACTTCACCGTCGATATTTACAAGTTTTGCGCCGAGTGAACGTACTTTTTCAGTAACAAGCGCACCGAAAATCTGTTCGGGATAGCCTGTTCCAGTCGGGTGATACTGGAGTGTATCAGCATAGAGAAGTCTTGCGCCGACCCTGTAGCCGAGAATAAGACCGTCGGCAGTTGCGCCGTAGTGGTTGGAAGTCGGGAAGCCCTGATAGTGAAGTCTTCCAGCACCGCCAGTAGCGATGATGACTGTCTTTGCACGGGCAACGAGAAGTTCTTTAGTCTCCATGTTCATGAGGACTGCGCCGGCTGCCTTACCGTTTTCGTCAAGAATAATTTCAATGGCAGCAGTGAAGTCGATTACAGGAATACCACGGTTGAGAACTTCGTCACGGAGAGTACGCATGATTTCAGCACCTGAATAGTCTTTTGCAGCGTGCATTCTCTTGCGTGAAGTACCGCCGCCGTGAGTTGTAACCATTGTACCGTCGGGTTCTTTGTCGAACTCAACGCCAAGTTTATTGAGCCACTGAATAGCGGCAGGAGCTTTTGTTACAAGGTTCTTTACAAGTTCAGGCTTTGCAGCAAAGTGACCGCCGCCGAAAGCGTCGATATAGTGGATAGCAGGGGAATCGTTCGGTTTGTCAGCAGCCTGAATGCCGCCCTCAGCCATCATTGTATTAGCGTCGCCGATACGGAGTTTTGTAACAATCATTGCTTTAACTCCAGCCTCGTCAGCCTCTATAGCAGCTGATGCGCCGGCACCGCCTCCGCCGATGATGAGTACGTCTGTATCGTAGTCGGGAGCGGAAAGGTCAACGTCTTCTGCGCTGATACGGCTTTTGCCCTGAAGGAGTTCAGCAAGCTGTGTCGGAACTTTTTCGCCTTTGTTTACACCTGCCGAAAGAACTGTAAATTCGTCCTGCTTATAGTCGGGGTGGAAAGTAGCAAGAAGAGTGTCCTTTTCCTCTGCTGTCATTCGTCTTGGCTCAAGCTTGGCATTATACTCTCTCTTTTCCGCAACGATTTTTGCAAGTTCATTAAGTTTATCAATTTTGTACATGACAGAAATCCTCCTTACTTCTCAATCTCACGATTGTTATAAAGGTTCTTTATTTCTTCAATGTTGTCAATTGACGTAGCTATAAGTTTAGCGATTTCTTCGTCAAATTTACCCTCATTGATTTCGTTTACACGGTCTGCGAGATGTCCGCACTCAGGAGCGATATACTTTCCGTTGAGACGGCGTGCGAGCATAGCAACCTGTGGGTGTGAAATTCCTGCGGGACAGCGTGAAGAACATACTCCGCACATAACGCAGTCGAAACTTTCCTCAGCACACTTGTCGTATTCGCCACGCTGTGCGTATGCGATATACTGCATAACGTTAAGTTCCTGTGTGCAGGCTTTTGTACACGCATTACAGCCGATACAAGCGTAGATTTCAGGATAAAGCTGCATCATAATCTGGTCATGCGGTTTGATTTCGTTGATATTGTAAACCTGCTTTACAAGCGGGAAGAAAGGAAGAGTAGCGACATACATACCCTCCTGCACTTCTGTCTGGCAGGCGAGACAAGCGTGAAGTTCCTGCTTATCCTTAATTCTGTAGATAGTTGCACAAGCACCGCAGAAACCATTTCTACAGCCGCAGCCACGGACAAGTTCATAGCCTGCGTATTCCATAGCTGTCATAATTGTAAGACCTGCCGGCACCTGATATTTTTTGCCGAACAGATAAACATTAATCATATTCTCCATGTTCTAACTCCTTTTTAATATTCGTCCGGAAGTTCGTCGAGCTGGTCGAAACGGAAAACAGGACCGTCCTTGCAGACGTACTTGTTGCCGATGTTGCAGCGTCCGCACTTTCCTACAGCACATTTCATGCGAAGTTCCATTGTTGTGTAAACCTGAGTTTCAGTAAATCCGAGTTCTTTAAGTCCGGCAAGGGTGAACTTAATCATAATCGGAGGACCGCAGACAAGAACAGTCTTATTTGTGGAGGGATTGAGTTCCTTGACGTAATTCGGAACAAATCCGACGTGACCGTCCCAGCCTTCCTGTTCTATGTCGATAGTAAGGTTGACCTGAATGTTCGGGTCTGCCTGCCATTCGTCGATGATTTCCTGATAGTCAACCAAATCATCTTTTGAACGTGAACCGTATATAATCTGCACTTCACCGTAATCTTCACGCTTATCACGCACATAGTTGATTACTGAACGGAGCGGAGCAAGACCGATACCGCCAGCGATAAAAAGCAGGTCTTTCCCTTTGAGTTCAGTTTCAACAGGGAAGTGGTTGCCGTAAGGACCTCTGATAGTAATCTGCTGTCCTACGTCCATAGCGTGAAGCCATGTTGTGAGACAGCCGCACTTTTTAATGCTGAACTCCATGTACTCTTTATTTGTGGGAGAAGATGTGATAGAGAACATACCTTCGCCAACTCCCGGAATTGAAAGCATTGCACACTGTCCCGGCATATGCTCAAAAACTTTTCCGCCGTCAAGTGCATTTACTCTGAATGTCTTTACATCGGGAGTATCCTGTCTTATATCGGTAACAACGCCGACAAGCGGAATTAATGTATCATTATTCATTATTTTTCCTCCAATGCTTTCATTACTTTTACTATATTCATAGAAATAGGACATTTTGACAGACAGCGTCCGCAGCCCACACAGCCGAATTCACCGTTGTTGTTTGCAGGGAAATACACAAGTTTGTGCATAAATCTCTGCCTGAACCTTTCAAGCTGTGAATTTCTGGAGTTGCCGTGAGCCATTTTTGTGAAGTCGGAATACATACAGGAATCCCAGCATCTGAAACGCTTTATACCGTTTCCTGTATCGAAATCACGTATGTCATAGCACTGACAGGTCGGGCAGACAAATGTGCAGGTACCGCAGCCGAGGCAAGCCTCTGAAAGTTCAGCCCATTTTTCAGAATTGAAATGCTCCATGAGTTTTTCTCCGCCGAATGAATCAGTAGAAAGCTTTGCAAGAGGAAGTCTCTGCATAATTTTTCTTGTGTTGGACTGCACCTGTGCAAGTTTTGCAGTATCGCCGTCCTCAAGCATATCAGCGATTGAAGCAATAAATTTCTCGCCCTTTTCGTTATTTGCTTTAAAGAAATAACTTTCTCCGTCGGAATATACAGCAGCATCACCTTCGGGAGCAGTCGGATCAATGCCGAAAGTACCGCAGAAACAGGTTTCAGCAGGCTTTGTGCAAGCCATTGTTACTACTGTACCATGTTCACGGCGGTTCTTGTAGTAGCTGTCAACGGGGTCAGCAAGGAAAACCTTGTCAAGAATTGTGAAACTTCTTGCGTCGCAAGCACGCACGCCGAAAATAACGAAGTCCTCGCACTCTTCACGGATATCAATGACTTCAATCTTTTTGCCTTCCATTCTGAAATCAGCAAGATTTTCCGTCTGCGGAAAGAAAAAGTCTTTTGCACTGCGGACTGTGTTAAGTCCCTTGCTCATTTCCATTCCGCTTTCGTATTTCTTGTACTCAGCAGAACCTGCTTCACGGTCAACAGGAATATACAAAGACTGTTTAGCTGAAATAGCATCGAACAGGCTGTTTAATTTATCAGCAGATATTTTAAGCATTATTCAACACCTCTTTCATGTACGATTGACGGTTCACAGTCATCAGTTTTGTAGTCGTTGAGCGGAGCTCTGGACGTTGTGTCCGCACCTGCCTGATATTCGCCGTAAAGTGAATTTATATCCTTGATAAACTTTCTGTTGAGGAGGTGGAGAGGAATATTCTGCGGACATACTCTTGAACATTCACCGCAGTCTGTACATCTTCCTGCAACGTGGAATGCACGGATAATATGGAACATATTTTCCTCAAAACTGTCTGCCGCCGCTTTGTTTGAAATACCTGAATTAGCATTGTCAAATACGCAGTTTTCGCAGGTGCAGGCAGGGCATACGTTTCTGCACGCATTACAGCGTATGCACTTTGAAAGTTCGCCACGCCAGAAGTCGTAACGTTCCTGAGCGGTCATATTTTCGAGTTTTTCAACCATGTCAAAGCGGTTTGACTCCAGTACATCGCCGTCTTCACCGATAAGTTCGTCATAAACGACGTGCTTTTTACTCTTGCAGTCCGCACATTTTCCGCTTATTGCCTCATAGAAAGGCATAGTCTCCTCACCGTAGAGTGTTTCGATTTTGAGAGTGTAATCCTCGTTCTTAACGCTGAGAATACCGGTAATTCCTTTAGCCTTGATTTTCTCAATATCGAGCTTAGGTCCGCCCGGAATGCCCACAACGTAGACATTTTCACGGATAATTCTGTGTTCCTTTACAAGCTGATTGAAACTGTAAGTATCGCAGGGCTTGAGGAATGCAAGGATTTTTCCCTCTTTTCTGCTTTCCTTGACAAGATATTTTGATACATTGGCTTGTGTGAAATCATCGAAGACAAATTCGCTGTCGATTTCCTCTGCTGTTGTGAATACAGCAGGAGTAATATCATAGACAAATTCTCCTCTTTTCCAGCCGATAACACGGTTTACAGTGCCGTCTGCGAGCAGTTCCTTTGCTCTTCTTATTATTGCTTCCTGCATCGTAAATCCTCCAATCTTCTGTTAGGACCTAATTTCTTAACATCTTCAACGAATTTATTCATAGTAGCTGCGAACTTTGCACCCTCAGCTGCCGAAACCCATTCAAGACGAGTTCTGTTTCGTTCAATTCCGAGAAAATCGAGCATACTGTAAAGAAGTGTAATTCTTCTTCTTGTGAAGTAGTTGCCTGATGTATAGTGGCAGTCGCCGGGGTGGCAGCCGCATATAATTACACCGTCCGCACCCTTCTGGAATGCACGGAGTATAAACATCGGGTTAACTCTGCATGAACAGGGAACACGTATAATCTTTACATTTGCAGGATAATTAAGTCTGTTAGTACCTGACAAGTCTGCGCCTGCGTATGAACACCAGTTACAGCAGAATGCGACTATTACAGGTTCAAAGTTTTCGTTTACTTGCATATTGCATCAACCTCCGCCATAATCTGACTATTAGAAAATCCGTTCAAATCCATTGCACCCGACGGGCAGGCTACAGTACAAGCACCACAGCCCTGACATACAGCAGGATTAACACTTGCAACTCTGCGGATTGCAGTAGTTCTGTCGGGCATTCTGAATTCCTTGTCCTGATAGGTGATTGCACCGTAAGGGCATACCTTTTCGCATGATGAACAGCCGTTGCACATGAGTTCGTCTGAATGGGCAACACACGGGTTGCAGGTGATACTGTTCTTGCAGAGAAGTCCGATAGCCTTTGCAGCTGCGGCACTTGCCTGTGCTACAGTTTCAGGAATGTCTTTCGGTCCCTGACAAGCTCCTGACAGGAAAATACCTGCTGTTGCACTCTCTACAGGACGAAGTTTCGGGTGAGCTTCTGTAAAGAAGTCGTTTGTATCCATCTGAGTAGTGAGCATTGTAGCAAGCGGACGTGCCGACTTATCGGGTTCGATAGCTGCCGCAAGCACTACCATGTCAGCATTTATGTGAAGCTGTTCATTTGAAAGCAGGTCACTTGCCTGAACGTCAATTTTACCGTCAGCTTTCGGAGTAACCTTGCCGACCATACCTTTTATGTAGTGTACATTGTACTGCTCAACTGCACGGCGGTAGAACTCATCGAAGTTCTTGCCAGGGGTACGAACGTCTATGTAGAATACATATACTTCCGTATCGGGATATTTCTCACGGATAAGCATTGCGTGCTTAGCTGTGTACATACAGCAGATTTTTGAACAATAAGGTTTACCTTTTTCGTCGTCGCAGCGTGAACCTACACACTGTACAAATACGATTGTATGAGGGTGAGTTTTGTCGGACGGACGGAGAAGTGTACCGCCGTTTGGTCCTGCGGCGTTCATAAGTCTCTCAAGTTCAAGGGAAGTTACAACGTCGGGGCAGTAGCTGTACGCAAATTCGTCGTACTTGTCAAGTTTAATCGGATTGAAACCTGTTGCGACTACTATTGCGCCGTATTTCTGTTCAACAAATCTGTCAGTCTGCTTGTAGTCGATTGCGCCTGCTGAACATACTTTCGAGCATACTCCGCACTTGCCGTTTTTAAGCATCATACAATAATTCGGGTCGATAGTTGCAACTTTCGGTACAGCCTGTGCAAACGGAATATACACGGCAGTTCTGTTGTCAAGTCCCATATTGAACTCGTTCGGAACTTTCTTCATGGGACATTTTTCTGTACAAAGTCCGCAGCCCGTGCATTTTGTTTCGTCAACGTAACGAGCCTTTTTCTTGATAGTAACAGTAAAGTTGCCGACAAATCCCTTGACATCGCTCACTTCACTGAATGAATGGATTGTGATATGCTCATTCTGTGCAGCCTCAACCATTTTCGGAGTAAGAATGCAGGCAGCGCAGTCGAGCGTCGGGAAAGTCTTGTCAATCTGAGCCATTTTTCCGCCGATTGTCGGTTCTTTCTCAACGATGTCAACGTCAAATCCTGCTTCGGCAATATCAAGAGCAGTCTGTATACCTGCAATACCGCCGCCGATTACCAATGCACGCTTTACTACAGGACTTTCACCTGCTGTAAGAGGTGTATTGAGGTGGACTTTTGCAACAGCAGCTTTTCCGAGGATTACAGCTTTTTCGGTAGCCGACGCAATATCCTTGTGTATCCATGAACACTGCTCACGGATATTTGCGATTTCAACAAGATACGGATTAAGTCCGACGGACGCAGCAGCTTTTCTGAACGTATTTTCGTGCATACGTGGCGAACATGAGCAGACAACAACACCTGTCAGTTTATGTTCTTTGATAGCATTTTTAACTAAATCCTGTCCCGATTCCGAACACATATACTGGTAATCCTGAGAGATTACAACGCCCGGTTCGTGACTGAGAGCTTCCGCAACAGCTTTAACGTCAACCGTTGCGGCGATATTAGTACCGCAATGGCAGACAAAAACACCTATTCTCTGCATGACAGCTCCTCCTTACTTAGTATATTTTCTGAATGCTGTAACAATTGCCTGCTGCGGTAAATCGTCGTCGAGCATTTCAGGTATCTGGTCGGGAATAAGATGATTATTTCCCTGTTTTCTTACAGCCGTGAGACGTACTGCCTCAACTACCTTTGCTGGTTCAACGCCACGGGGACATCTTTCCACGCAGGCAAAGCAGGTAAGGCATTTATAAAGTGACTTTGAATTGAGTAACGGCTCAATATCGCCCTTTTCCACCATATATACAAACTGGTGAGGGTGATATTCCATTTCGTCATAAGACGGACAAGTCGCTGAACATTTTCCGCATCTCATACATTTGCGGACGTTCACACCGCTTGTGATGTCAATCCAGTCTTTCTGATTTTTATTCATTTGCAGCCTCCTTTAAGCCGAGAGCTTCGGCAAGAAGTTCAGTAAAGTAATATACAGGCATTTCAGAACCTGAATTTTTCTTTAAATTGTAGAGACAAAGCGGACAAGCTGTTATAATCATGTCAGCACCCATACTCTGTGCGGAATCCATGACGGCAGCACTTCTTTTCTGTGCCTGTGCCTTGTTTTCCATTGTGATATATCCGCCGCAGCATTCATTTCTCTGTGCATAGATAACAGGAGTTCCGCCGATTGCCTTTATGAAGTCCTCCATAATGGTCGGGTTTTCGGGATTATCCATTGCGAGTGCCTTTGAGGGACGGAGCAGGAGACAGCCGTAATATGCAGCGATTTTCTTGCCCTTGAAAGGATTTACAACCTTTGCTTTGAGATTGTCAAATCCGACTACATCACGGAGAAGTTCAAGATAGTGGTAGACAGTTGTTTCGCCTGTGTACGCTTCGTCAAGTCCGAGATACTGCCTGACTTTATTCTGCATGGCTTCATTTCGGGAAATATCATAATTTGTCTGCTTGATGACGTTATGACAGGCGGAGCAGACTGTAACAAGTCCTTCCGTTTCCCTGCCTGCCATGAGTGTTCTTACTGCCGAGAGTTTTGTGGCAACTTCGTTTGTTGCGGTAGTATAAGCACCACCGCAGCACTGCCAGTTTTCCGGCTCAACAAGGGCAATACCCAGTGCCTCAGCGCAAGAACGTGCATAGGTATCCAAATCCTTTGCCTTTGTTCTCAGGGTACAGCCCGGATAGTATGTAAAAGTTTGCATAGGTATTTTCCTTTCTCAGTATTTTAAACCATCTGTTCGGGGTGGAATACCTCGTCGAATTTTTCTGCTGTGAGGAAACCAAGTTCAACGCAGGCTTCTTTGAGTGAAATGTTGTCCTTGAATGCCTTTTTAGCAGTTTTAGCGGCGTTTTCATAGCCGATATAAGGATTGAGTGCTGTAACAAGCATAAGGGAATTGTAGAGATTATGATGCATTTTCTCTGTGTTTGCCTTAATTCCGACAGCGCAGTTCTTGTTGAATGAGATAATCGACTCTGCGAGAAGTCTTGCGGACTGTAGGAAATTATATGCGCATACGGGCATGAAGACATTGAGTTCAAAGTTACCCTGTGAAGCAGCCATTCCGACTGCAACGTCGTTGCCCATAACCTGTACGGCTACCATTGTAACCTGTTCGCACTGTGTCGGGTTTACCTTGCCGGGCATGATTGACGAACCGGGTTCGTTTTCGGGAATGAAAATCTCTCCGAGACCGTCACGAGGACCGGAAGCAAGCCATCTTACGTCGTTTGCAATCTTCATCATGTCAGCAGCGAGTGCTTTCAGTGCGCCGTGGGCGAACACGATTTCGTCCTTTGATGTGAGTGAGTGGAATTTGTTGGGAGCTGTGACAAATTTCTTTCCTGTGAGTTCACT
Source organism: uncultured Alistipes sp. (assembly GCA_964460175.1). Classification (GTDB taxonomy): domain Bacteria; phylum Bacillota; class Clostridia; order Oscillospirales; family Ruminococcaceae; genus Ruminococcus. The sequence continues at coordinate 10,841 of CAYWPN010000006.1, forward strand.
GATAGCCTCAGCAGCCTTTTCAGCAAATCCTTTAGGAGCATTAAGTCCTGTACCTACAGCAGTACCGCCGAGTGCAAGTTCCTTGAGTTCGTCGCAGGCGGAAATTATCATCTTCCTGTCTTTTTCAAGTGAAGCTCTCCAGCCGCTGATTTCCTGTGAGAACTTAATCGGTGTAGCGTCCTGCAAGTGAGTACGTCCGCTCTTTACGATACCCTCATTCTCTTCCTCAAGTCTTTTGAATGTGCCGATAAGAACGTCAACAGCAGGAATAACCTTATCTTCGAGAGCGATAACAGCGGCGATGTGCATAGCTGTCGGGAAGGTGTCATTCGAGGACTGGCTCATGTTAATATCGTCATTCGGGTGGAGGAGTTTTGCGCCTGCAATTTCATTTCCTCTGTTTGCGATTACTTCGTTAGCGTTCATATTGGACTGTGTACCGCTTCCGGTCTGCCATACAACAAGCGGGAAATGGTCATTGAGTGAACCGCTGATGACTTCGTCACAAGCCTGTGAAATTGCGGAAAGTTTTTCGTCAGTCATCTTTTCGGGTTTTACTGCATGATTTGCAATTGCGGCAGCCTTTTTGAGAATACCGAAAGCGTGAGTAATCTCACGGGGCATTGTCTCAATTCCAACGCCGATAAGGAAATTTTCATGACTTCTTTCAGTCTGGGCAGCCCAGTACTTGTCAGCAGGGACTTTAACTTCGCCCATGGAGTCATGTTCAATACGATAATCCATTATAAATTACCACCTTTTCATATATCAAGATTTTTGATTACTTCTTTGAGAGTTTCAGCACTCCTGTGAAGTTTTGCAATTTCTTCGTCTGTGAGAGGAGTGAGAAGTTTTGAATCCGCACCGTCAGCACCGACTATATTCAGAACGCTCAGGCATACATCATTTACACCGTATTCGCCGTGCATCATTGTTGAAACAGTCATTGTTGTGTCAATACCTTTGAGCAGGCATTTGCAGATATGGCATACAGAGGCGGAAACAGCATAGAAAGTCGCACCTTTCTGTTCAATTACTCTTGCGCCCGATTTGCGTACATACTGTTCTACCTCATCAAAATCAAGTTCGGGAGTAATAACATCATTGTTTGTAATAAGATGTTTGCACTCTTTTACAGGAACGTTTGAAATATTTGCAAGTGACCATGGAATAAATGAAGAGTCGCCGTGTTCGCCCATAACATAAGCGTGTACGTTGCTCTGATTGATGTTGAAGTATTCCGAAAGTCTTGCCCTGAGACGTGCGGTATCAAGAATAGTGCCTGAACCGATGATATGGTTTTCGGGGATATCAGAACACCTACAGAAAGTATATGTAAGAATGTCAACAGGATTGCTTACAATGATATACTTTGCGTCCGGAGCATATTTTGTGATTTCAGGAATAATAGCCTTTGTGATGTCAACATTAGTCTGTGCAAGTTCAAGTCTTGTCTGTCCCGGTTTTCTTGCGATACCGGAAGTGATGATTACAATGTCGGAGTCTTTTGCGTCACGGTAGTCGCCTGCATAGATTGAGCAGGGACTGAAAAGCGGAACGCCCTGACGAATGTCAAGGGCTTCACCCATTGCCTTTTCCTTGTTGATGTCAATCATGACAATATCGGAAGCAAGTCCCATTGCAGTGAGAGTGTATGCAATAGTTGAACCGACGCTTCCTGTACCGATAATAGAAATTTTGTTCATAAATACACCGCCAATTAAATTTTTCTTACCTTATTAAGTATACCAGTAATCGACGCAAATTTCAAATACAGATTTAGTATGAAGATATTCTGATATTGATATATTATTAACAATGTTTTCAATTAAAAAACGTTTAACCAGATATTTCGGAACTGTAAAATATATATTTTTGCATATTAACAGATATACAAAAGTTGTGACATTAAATAAGCTGAAATTGTGCAGATATTGCTTAACTGACGAAAATCGCATACTTCAGGTAAAAAATCCGCATATAAAAATATTACACTGCTTTGTTAAGAAGAGTCTGACTTCTTTTTGTCTCATATTTTTACGGAATATTGTTATATAAAAAACTGCATAACTATATTTTCAGCAGGGATTTTTTCCCTGCTGAAAATATATCAGCCGTTGCCGTTTGACTTAAGTCCATATGAAAGCGTGGACAGGCTGTCGCCGAGATGAACATTTTCAACGGCAATTCCTTTGTGGTCTAAACGCAGGTCGTAATGGGTGAAATTCCAGAATGCACGTACACCAAGATTTATCAGTCTGTCCGTTTCGTTTCCGGCTGCCTCTTTCGGAATGCAGAGTATCGCTGCAACAGGGTGCTTTTCATTGCAGAATTTTTCAAGTTCTGCAATATCCGAAACAACCATATTTCCTATTTTTTTCCCGATAATTTCAGGACTTGCATCAAAAATTCCCACAAGCTCAAAGCCCTTGTTCTGAAAATCGATATGTGATGCAATTGCTCTGCCGAGATTTCCTGCACCTAAGAGAATAATGGGTGTTTGTTCGTCAAGTCCGAGAATTTTGCCTATTTCGTCCCTCAGTCCTTTGACATTATATCCATAGCCCTGCTGACCGAATTCGCCGAAGCAGTTGAAGTCCTGCCGTATCTGTGAAGCAGTAAGTCCCATTTTTTCGGCGAGTTCCCTTGATGATATGCGGACATATCCGCTTGTTTCGAGTTCGCCTAAAAAACGGTAATATCTCGGAAGTCGTCTTATAACGGAGTTTGAGATTGCGTTTTTTGACATTTTTCTGCCTTTCTGTCAATTACATAAACTTATCAAGATTGATTTTGATTTCCTCAAGGAACGTTCTGGAATCAACCTTTCTCTTGTTTTCAAGTTTTGAGATAAGATAGAGGTCGCCTGTCATTACGCCGTTTTCAATTGTCTGGATTGTTGCCTTTTCGAGTTTGCCGGCAAATTCGCAGAGTTCAGGTGTATTGTCAAGTTCGCCTCTCTTGCGGAGCGCACCAGTCCATGCAAAAATTGTTGCAACAGAATTTGTTGATGTTTCCTCACCTTTGAGATACTTGTAATAGTGACGCTGTACTGTGCCGTGAGCAGCTTCATACTCATAAATTCCATTGGGAGATACAAGAACAGAGGTCATCATTGCAAGTGAACCGTATGCGGTAGATACCATATCGGACATAACGTCGCCGTCGTAGTTTTTGCAAGCCCAGATATATCCGCCGTTTGAACGGATTACACGGGCAACAGCGTCATCGATAAGAGTGTAGAAATATTCAATTCCTGCCTCTTCATACTTTTCTTTGTATTCATTCTCATAGATTTCAGCAAAAATATCCTTAAATCTGTGGTCGTACTTCTTTGAGATAGTATCTTTTGTTGCAAACCATACGTCCTGTTTCAGGTCAAGACCGTAGTTGAAGCAGGCTCTTGCAAATCCGGCGATTGAGTTGTCGAGGTTGTGAAGTCCCTGAATAATACCGTCGGAATTTGCGAAATCGTGGATAAGTTCACGGGTTTCGTTGCCGTTTTCGTCAGTGACGACGAGTTCAGCCTTACAGCCTTTTTCAACACGCATTTCTGTATTTTTGTAAACATCGCCGTAAGCGTGACGTGCAATGGTGATGGGCTTTGTCCATGTGGGAATATACGGCTCAATGCCTTTCACGATAATGGGAGTTCTGAAAACTGTACCGTCAAGAGCGGCTCTGATAGTTCCGTTAGGAGACTTCCACATCTGTGTGAGGTTATATTCGGGCATACGTGCAGCGTTCGGAGTGATTGTTGCGCACTTTACTGCAACGCCGTACTTCTTTGTAGCCTCAGCGGAATCCATAGTAACCTTGTCTTTTGTTTCCTCACGGTGCTGAAGTCCGAGGTCATAGTATTCCGTGTTCAGTTCAACATAAGGTTCAAGGAGAATTTCCTTAATCCACTGCCACAGAATACGTGTCATCTCATCGCCGTCCATTTCGACGAGCGGTGTTTTCATAGTAATTTTTGCCATTGGTTTTACCTCCGTAAAATATTTAAACTATCTTCTTTTCCCCATAGTTTAAAATGTTATAAAACATACCTGATATTCAGATAGCCCAGTAAAATAAGGTGAGCGGGATAGAATATGTAGAATACCCATTTTGTGTACTTCCCTCCGCCTTTTTCGCCGTTATACAGCATAATAAGCGGTATCGGAAGAATTACGCCGAGCTGAAGCCAGTTTACTGACAGGTAGGATATATCGCTTAAAACTGTTGAAATAAAAGGTATTATTTTAAAGATTAAAATTGCTCCCGTATATGCGGTTAACTGCTTTTTCCGGTTTCCCCTTGCGATTTCAAAGACGAGGGTATATATTACAGCCTCATATCCCCAGTCGCAGCTGACGGCAAGCCATGCAGTAAAAAGCAGAACCGGCAGTTTGTAGGCTTTGTCAAATTTTTCACTGTTCAGGACGTGAACAGCAAAAAGACTGAGTAAAAGCGTCGTAATCATGCTTGATTTGCCGGCGGAGAAAAAATCCCCCCTGAAGCAGAATGCGTATGCAAAGTGCGAAATGACTGCAAAAACTGCCATTCGCTGAAAATACTTTTTCAGATTTCGTGTGTGGTGATAGCCCTCAGAAATGAAGAAACACATTACGGGAGCGGTAGTTCTGCCGATAAACCTCATACATGAATAAAGAAACGTTCCGTAAGGCACGAACATATATGCGGTATGGTCTATAAGCATTGCGAGAATGGCGATATATTTCAGGTCAGAACCCGATATACCGAATTTTTTTGTCTGTATACTATCACCCCGTTTCTGTTGAATTTATATTGGTTTGTCCTGTATTAAACAGGCAATCACAAATATAATGCAGTAGAACGAAACCATAACAATATTTCTGATAATGGCTGATTTCAGTTTCATTCCGCTGAATACTGTATGTTCAAGCGTTCCGACTGCGACAGCGAACAGAGTACCCGATATAAGATATGGTACTATACCCGAAAGTCCGAGAAGTCTCGCAAAGGCAAGTCCGACGAAAAAGCCGATAATGTTCGGCAGGGCGACTTTAATAAGACCGCCGCCTTGTTCGGGTCGCCTTGCGCCCATATCCTTTGCCGACTGATTTATGCGTTCCTGTTCGGTGTCAATATCAGTCATGATGTCGTGAGCAGTTTCCTTGATGTCATTCCATAATCCCATAATATCACCTATTTCATAAGCGGAATAATCAGTGAAATAAGAAATCCAGCAAGCATTATCACTCCGGCTGTATCGGTCACTTTCTGAAACTTAGTCCAGCCGGAGCATATATGCCTGTAAATATTCAGTCCCCAGAAAAACAGTAATAAAACTGTAAAGAATATCAGTATTTTAACTAACCCAATCATAATACTTGAAATTATCCTTTAACAAGAAACATTATCATGGTAAAAAGAAGAATAATCATTCCGCCTATATATACCGAAGCCCTTATATATAAAGTTTCTCTTTGACTGCCTTTGATAATACCAAGTTTTTGCAGAATTTTAAGGATAATATAGACTATTGCCGAAACAATGATAAGTGGTATCAAAAAACTGCTCATTATTTCATGCTTTCTCTTGTGTAGTCAAGAAGACCGCCAGCGAGGATAATATCCTTTGTACGTCCCGAAAGTTCGCAGAGTACGGGGATTTCAGCACCATTTGTCTTGTCGATTACAGTGAGTTCAGTTTTACCATCAGCAACGGCTTGTCTTACGTCAGCAAGAAGGAGTTCGTCGCCCTCATTGATTTTGTCGTAGTCAGCCTCGTTGACGAAAGTAAGCGGAAGAATACCTGCATTTATAAGGTTTGCACGGTGAATTCTTGCAAAAGATTTAACGAGAACTGCCTTTACTCCGAGATAAAGCGGAGCGAGTGCAGCGTGTTCACGGGAAGAACCCTGTCCGTAGTTTGAACCGCCGACAATAATACTCTTGCCGAGACGTTCAGCACGTTTTGGGAAACTCTCATCGCATACTGCAAAGCAGTACTGTGAAATCTTCGGTACGTTTGAACGGAGCGGGAGTATCTTTGCACCGGCAGGCATGATGTGGTCTGTAGTGATATTGTCGCCGACTTTGAGTGAAACAGGAGCGTCGATTGTATCAAGAAGAGGTGAAGTTTCAGGGTAAGGCTTGATGTTTGGTCCTCTCAGGATTTCAACTTTGTCCATTTCCTCAACGGGAGCAGGCGGTACAACCATATTGTCGTTGATTGTGAACTCCTCAGGGAGTTTGAATTCAGGCATTTCGCCGATTTCTCTCGGGTCGGTGAGGTAGCCGTTGATAGCGGAAATAGCAGCCATTTCAGGAGATACGAGATAAATCTGACCGTCTTTAGTTCCTGAACGTCCCTCGAAGTTTCTGTTGAATGTACGGAGAGAAATACCCTTTGAATTAGGCGACTGACCCATACCAATGCACGGACCGCACGCACTTTCGAGTATTCTTGCGCCTGCACTGATAAGGACTGACAATGTACCGTTTTCAGCCATCATGTTGAGTACCTGCTTTGAACCTGGAGCGATTGCAAGCGATACGTCGGGGTGAACAGTTTTACCCTTTAATATATATGCGACTTTCATCATATCGAGAAGAGAAGAGTTTGTGCATGAGCCGATACATACTTGGTCTATTTTAAGTCTGCCGATTTCCTCAACACTCTTTACATTGTCAGGGGAGTGCGGACAAGCAGCGAGCGGAACGAGTTCGGAGAGGTTTATATTGAGTTCCTCGTCGTACTCTGCGTCGTCGTCAGCGGAAAGCGGCTTCCATACGTCCTCACGCTTCTGAGCCTTAAGGAACTGCCTTGTGATTTCGTCGGATGGGAAAATAGATGTAGTTGCGCCGAGTTCAGCACCCATATTGGTGATTGTTGCACGTTCGGGAACGGACAAAGTCTTTACACCTTCGCCGACGTATTCAATAACCTTGCCAACTCCGCCCTTTACGGACATTCTTTTCAGGACTTCGAGGATAACGTCCTTAGCCGATACCCATGGACTGAGTTTGCCGGTAAGGTTTACTTTGACAACTTTCGGGCAGGTTATGTAATATGCGCCGCCGCCCATTGCAACGGCAACATCAAGTCCGCCTGCACCAATAGCAATCATGCCGATACCGCCGCCGGTGGGAGTGTGGCTGTCCGAGCCGATGAGTGTTTTTCCGGGTACGCCAAATCTTTCAAGGTGAACCTGATGACAGATACCATTGCCGGGACGTGAGAAGTAAATGCCGTGCTTTTTAGCCGCACTGCCGATAAAACGGTGGTCGTCTGCATTTTCAAAGCCACTCTGGAGCGTGTTGTGGTCGATGTAAGCAACTGAACGTTCTGTCTTTACTCTCGGCACACCCATAGCCTCAAATTCGAGGTAAGCCATAGTGCCGGTAGCGTCCTGAGTAAGTGTCTGGTCGATTTTGATACCGATTTCCTGACCCTTGACGTATTCGCCGTCGACAAGGTGAGCTTTCAATATTTTTTCTGTAAGTGTTAAACCCATTTCAATCATTCCTTTCGGTTTTGATAATTATATTTTACACTATTTCGTCAAGTTTGTCAATAAATAAACAATGTAAAAAACCGTCATGATTTTTATATTTGTTAGTAATATCAAACAAATCAGCACTTTGACTTGAAATTGAAAATCATTTTCATATTACGGAAGGATTGGGAAGGATAACAGCCATTTTATAATACTTATTATAATATATATTTGAAAAAAGGAATATAAAAACAGCCCCGACTGTTCGGGACTGCTTGTTTATTTAACTTCATACATCAGCTTTAATCTCTGTGCTTCATTTGCGGAAAATCCCTGTTTTTCGTAAAAGGGCATTTTATCAGGCATTGCACACAGTTCAACAAAAACATCTGTTCCTTTGATGCCGTTATCCCTGACAAACTTCAGAAGTTCGTCAATAAGTATTTTACCGATACCCTTTTGCTGATAATCGGGCTTTACAACAACGTCTTTGATATAGTAATTCAGACCCATATCGCCAATCATTCTTGCCATTGCCACGATATTCTGTCCGTCAAAGACAGATACTCTGAACAATGTATTCTGCATAGCAAGTTCAGTCTGTTCCGGAGAGGGCGCACCGTCCCATACGCTGTTCCACAGATAAATAAATTCCTCTGCACTAAGTTCGTTGTATTTTACAGTCAGATTATTCATAATTCTGCTCCTTTTATTCTCCTGTTTATTTAACTTCAATCAGATGTTTCAGGTGAAATTGAAAATCATTTTCATATTACGGGAGGATACGGGAGGATAAACGCAATTTTATAAAAGTTGTTATAAAAAAATTTTTTATAAAAAGGTTATGGAAAAACGGTAATATCCTCCCGTTCCTCCCGTTGCTAAATCAGTTGCTCAATCTGCTTCGGGATTATACATCATTACGGATAATATCGTCGAGAGTTTCACGCTTTACGGCAATTCTCGGTACGCCGTTATTCACGAACACAACAGCTGGCTTCTGGAGTCTGTTGTAGTTTGACGACATGGAATAGTTATACGCACCTGTTGCGCAGACTGCAATAATATCGCCTGCTTCTGCGTGCTGGAGGGGCATATTCTCACCGATAAGGTCACCGCTTTCACAGCACTTTCCTGCGATAGTAACTCTCTCAGTACGCTCCTCATTCGCCTTGTTTGCGACGATTGCCTCGTACTCCGATTTATAGAGGATATATCTCGGACTGTCCGCCATACTTCCGTCTACTGAAACATAAGTTCTGATATTGGGTATTTCCTTACGTGCGCCGACTTTGTAGAGGGTAATTCCTGCCGGTGCTGCGATTGAACGTCCCGGTTCTATGTAAATAAACGGTCGGGAAATATTGAGTTTCTCACATTCCGCCATGACTACCTCTGAAACACGCTCCATGAATACTTCAAAAGGCTGGGGGTCGTGTTCGTTAAGGTATTTAATTCCGAAACCACCGCCGAGATTAAGTCCTTTTATTTCGTAATTCAGTTTATTTCTGATTTCTGCGATAAACTCCAGCATTACCCTTGCGGCTTCCTCAAATGGTGCGATGTCGAAAATCTGAGAACCGATATGACAGTGTACGCCATAGAGTTCGACGTTTCCGCACGCTACAGCCTCTTTTACTGCCTCGAATGCCTCACCCGTTTCGAGTGCAAAACCGAACTTGCTGTCAATCTGACCTGTCTTGACAAAATCGTGAGTATGAGCGTCAATTCCAGGCTTGATACGGAGCATAATATGCGGTTTTCTGTTCTTTTCCTGTGCGATTTTCTCAAGTCTGCGGAGTTCACTGATGTTGTCGACGATTATATGTCCCACGCCGATTTCAACAGCGTAAGAGAGTTCCTCATCAGTCTTGTTATTGCCGTGAAAGCCGATTTTTGAAGTATCAAATCCCGACTTGACAGCGGTATAGAGTTCGCCGATTGATACAGCGTCGAGACCGAGTCCCTCACTTCCGACAATTCTGCACATTTCCATGCAGGAGAGTGCCTTGCTTGCGTAGTGGACACGTCCTTTGTCGCCATAGAATTTCTGAATACTTTCATTGAAACGACGACAGTTTTTCCTGACAAGCTGTTCGTCCATGACATAAAGCGGAGTACCATATTCCTTTGCAAGTTCAACGGTATCAGCACCGCCAATTGTAAGATTTCCTTTTTCGTTTACAGCAAGATTTTCCGATACAAACATTCTGTATACTTCCTTTCTGATTTTACTTTAATCTTCGCAGATTTCTTCAACAACAGACCGCAGTTCCTCTACGCCCTCAAGGGTCATAGAGGAAAACGGTATAACGTGCATATCCTCAAAGCACGGAATTTCCTTCCTGAATGCTTCCATACGCTTTTCACGCTCAGTTTTTTTGAGTTTATCGGCTTTGGTCAGCACGAGTACAAACGGCATTTCCGTATCAATGAGATAGTTAATCATTTTAATATCATCTTTTGTCGGAGCGTGGCGCATATCAACAAGCATGAAAACAAGTCTTATGTCCCTGTCAGAACTGAGATAGCCGTTAATAAGTCCTGTCCAGCGTTCCTTTTCGGTTTTGGCAGCTTTTGCATAGCCATAGCCAGGCAGGTCGACGAAATATATATTTTCAAGTCCATAGAAATTTATTGTAGCCGTTTTCCCAGGGACTGAACTCACTCTTGCAAGATTTTTCCGGTTGAAGAGTTTATTGATGAGTGTCGATTTTCCGACGTTTGAGTGACCTGCAAATGCAATTTCAATGCGTTCGGCAGGCGGTATCTGGGAGTACTTGCCATAGGAAGCAATGTACTCCGCTTTATTATAGTTAAGTTTCATATTCCACCTCAGTCCACAAGGGCATTGTCAAGAACGTCCGTGAGGGTTTCAGCGAAAATAAATTCAACAGAATTTTTTACAGCGTCGTCGATTTCCTCAAGGTCGGGCTTGTTTTCAGCCGGAACGATGACAGTTTTAATTCCTGCTTTGTACGCAGCCATTGTCTTTTCACGAAGTCCGCCGATGGGCAGAACTTTTCCGTGAAGTGTTATTTCGCCTGTCATTGCAACGTCACAGCGGACTTTTTTTCCTGAAAGTGCGGAAACGAGCGCAGTAGTCATTGTAACACCTGCTGAAGGACCGTCTTTCGGAACTGCTCCTTCTGGTGCGTGAATGTGCAAATCGTTCTTTTTATAAAATTCCTTGTCAATGCTGTATCTGTCTGCAACACTTCTAACATAGCTTACGGCAATCTTTGAACTCTCTTTCATAACGTCGCCGAGTGAGCCTGTTACTTCAATCTTGCCTGTACCGTCAAGAGTGATTACTTCCAGAGGCATGAGAACTCCGCCGACGGAAGTCCATGCAAGACCGTTGACAACTCCGACCTGATTTTTCTTCGAGGAAATATCAGAAGTATATTTTCTTGTTCCGAGCCAGTCCTGAAGTTCCTTTGCTTTTACTGTAATTCTTTTTATTTCACCGGACGCAATTTTCTTTGCACTTTTCCGGCAGAGTGATGCAATGCATCTTTCAAGATTACGCACGCCGGCTTCTTTTGTGTAGTAAGCAATGAGGTCATTGAGTGCTTCGTCCTGAATTTTCAGTTGAGTACCTTTAAGTCCATGTTCTTTCAGCTGTTTCGGAACGAGGTGTTCCTTAGCGATGTGGAATTTCTCTTCTGCTGTATAGCTTGGCAGTTCAATGAGTTCCATTCTGTCAAGGAGCGGAGCAGGTATGTCACCAACATTATTTGCTGTTGTAATGAATACAGCTTTGCTCAGGTCAAACGGCACTTCAAGAAAATGGTCACGGAATGCGGAATTCTGTTCGCTGTCGAGTACTTCGAGCATAGCGGACGACGGGTCGCCTTTCATGTCATTGCAGAGCTTGTCAATTTCGTCAAAGAGAATAAGAGGATTTGCACTTCCTGCCTGTTGCAGTGCAGTGATGATACGTCCGGGCATTGCTCCTACGTATGTTTTTCTGTGACCTCTTATATCTGCCTCGTCACGCACACCGCCGAGCGATACACGGACATAGTTTCGTCCCATAGCCTTGGCAATTGACTTTGCAATAGAGGTCTTGCCTATTCCGGGAGGTCCTGCAAGGCAGATAATCTGCCCTTTGATTTTGGGATTTATCATATGAACAGCAAGAAATTCAAGAATACGTTCCTTGACTTTTTTCAGTCCGTAGTGGTCGTTTTCAAGGATTTCCTCAGCTTTTTCAAGTGAAATTTTAGCGTTTGTGTATTTTCCCCAAGGCAGGTCAAGCACGGTATCAAGATAATTCTTGATGACAAAAGCCTCCTGTGATGCGGACGGGAGTTTTGACAGTCTGTCCGCCTCTTTCAGAAGTTTATCACGGCTTTTGTCGTCGATTTTGAGAGCCATGATGTCATTTGTATATCTGAAGACTTCCTCTCCGTCGTCCTCGCCGAGCTGTTCCTGAATAGCCTTGAGCTGTTCACGGAGATAGTATTCTTTCTGACCTTTGTCCATGCTGTTTCTTGCCTGTTCATTGATAACGTTTTCGAGTTCCATTATTTCAATTTCAGAGGAAAGGCACTTGAAGAGGAGAGAGAGTTTATTAAGTATATTGGGTTCCTCAAGCAAACGCTGTTTTTCTCTGTAACTAATATTGCAGTTGAATGTAATTTCCTCGAAAAGTTTTACAGGGTCTTCCTGCGTCATTACGGAAGAAATGAGTTCTATCGGCATTTTCGGCACAAACTGTGCATATCTTTCGAAAACGTCCTTGACTGAACGAATGAGGGCTTCCATTTCAACTTTGTCAATTTTTGTCCTTGAATATGTAGATACACGCTTTACTTCTGCACGGAGAGTTTCTCCGTCGTCTGTAAGACGGACAAGATTTGCCTTATAAACTCCTTCCACAAGAACTTTTATAATATTATCCGGAAGTTTAAGGATTTGTCTTATTTCCGCAACAACGCCGACTTTATACAGGTCGCTTGCTTTCGGATTTTCGACAGATGCTTCATGCTGTGCAACAAGGAAAATCTTTTCGTCATTTTTATAGGCCTTTTCAATAGCATTGACAGTCTTGTCCCTTGCAACGTCAAAGTGAAAGACCATTTTCGGAAATGCGACAAGTCCTCTCATTGCGACAGTATAGAAAACATTTCTGCTTTCGGTTTTCTTACTGTTTCTGATAGTTTTTTCCATGTTTATTCACTACTCCTTTGCTTTTGATGTTTAGCGAATGGCTTGTAAATAATAACCGGTAATATATATTATACTATAATATCAAAAAAAATGCAAGAGAAATATTATGTAAAAATCACAATTCTGTGAAAAACTTGACAAAAATTTTTCAATGGGATATAATTTAACAGTGAAAGGAGCAGTTTATATGAAATCAGTTATATTTTTTGACATAGACGGTACTCTTGTTTCAGAGGACGGCTTGTTTACAATTCCCGAAAGCACACGCACTGCTATCGAACTCACACGCAAAAAGGGAAATCTTACCTTTATTAATACAGGACGCACGGAGTTCAATGTAAATGTAAAAGTCCGTCAGCTTGGTTTTGACGGCATTATCTGTGGCTGCGGTACATATATTGAATACAACGGCGAAATTCTGTTATATAATAAACTCGGTCAGGACTTCTGCCATGAAACTGCTGAACTTCTCCGCAGATGCCGTGTTACTCCCGTCTACGAACATAAGGACGGCTATTTTTTCGACGACAAAACACCTGCAATTCCTGCCCTTGACGACTTCCTTGAAAACTTCGTCGATGAGGGTATCGACATAAGCAGACGTGTGGAAGATGAGGACTTTGCTTTCGATAAGTTTGTTGCATGGGAAAACAAATTCTCTGATATGGAACTTTTCAGAAACGAAATAAGTAAAAATTTTGACATCATCGACAGGGGTCACGGATTTTATGAAAATGTTCCGTCGGGATTTTCAAAGGCAACCGCTGTTGAATTTATCCTCAGAAGGCTGAATATTCCGCTTGCTAATTCCTATGCGGTCGGCGACAGCGCAAATGACCTTCCTATGCTGAAAGCAGTCCCGAACAGTATCGCAATGGGCGGTGCGGAGGCTATTTATCCTTATGTTTCACATATCACGACTTCCCTTGACGACGACGGAATTTACAACGCACTTAAATATTACAATCTTATATAAAAAATTGCCATAAATTATTGACATCTGCTGTAAGAATAGTGTATAATATTATTAATGAACTACTGAATGGAGATTTTTTTATGAAGTTAAGTAAAAAAGATGCGGACTTGTTCTTTGATTTATGGTTTCCGCTGCTGGACTATACAAATAAAAAGTACGGAATTGACACTGATATTGAGAAAATCACCAGAAAATCAGGTCTTAAACTTGGTTCTGCTATGAATATCGCCAATAAAATCTGGGAAGATACATCTGTTATTGACGAATATATCGCAGAAAACGAACTCTCCGAAGAGGCAAAGAAAATACTGAGAAGCTGGCATTACAGCATTACAGGTACTTTTGTTATCGAGCGTCATCTCAAAAAAGGCACAATTATTATTGATGATGACAATGTTTATCTCGTTAAAGGACTTACTCAGAGTATCCGTGATTTGACTTATGATTTCCAACCGCCGTTTTTCGTGCAGACTACTCTCATGCCATTTAAAAATTCTATTGTAACGGACGGTCTTATTGCGCCTTATACTGATATAATAATCGGCAGTCATATGTGTGCTGAACTGAAAGAAACTTACAGGGAGGCAAGGCGGAATAACTGGATTATCGAAAAACTGAATGTCAATCTTATTGCCGAAAACAAGAAGTTACTTAAACTTTTTGAAGATGATATTTCAAATCTTAAACAGAAGACTATAGATGCTCACCTTGAAATTGCTGAATGGTATGTGAATTATTATCTCATGTTCAATGATTTGACTATAGAGGAAGGGATTAAAAATCTTGACGAATTTTTCTACAATGAAGTCATCGGCAGTCTCGGCGGAATAAAGCAAATCTGCACAAGTATAAAGAAATTCTACCATAGTATGTTTAAGCATGGCATAATCAGTAAGGACGATTATAATTCGCTCTGTGCTGAAATCAAGGAAAAACTTCCTCGCTGGGCAGAGGAATGCATTTATTATTAAAGGAGGAGAAAAATGAAATTATTCAGACGAATGACATCTGCTGTTTCGGCGGCGGCACTTGCTGTATGTTCTGTGCCGTATGTGCTTGAAAGTACGGCAGTTGCGGAGGACGTTCTGCTTACCCGTGACGTTTGGTGTGCGAATGAGGACGTTAACCGCTGGGAAAGTGAGCATTTCCAGTTTATATGGGGCAAGAACGGTGCGGATTCAGCAAAGGTAACTCAGGAATTCCTTGAGGAGAACGCTAAACATCTTGAAGCCTGCTGGGACGTTTATATGAATGAACTTTCCATGGAAGCTCCCACGCAGTCGGTCAATATGGCTCTCAGGGACGGCAATCATTATAAGGTTAACTTCTATATTTCTGGTACGGGTCTCAGTCCTTTTACGGACGACTGGGCATATATGGGTTACGATTCGCAGGGCTACGCTTTTATGTTCTGCTGTGTTGCCTCCATGAACAATTCGCCCAATCCTTCATGGGTACTTCCGCATGAGTTCGGTCACGTCGTTACTGCGCACCAGCTTGGCTGGAATGACAACAAGTACGTTCAGGCATGGTGGGAGTCTATCGGCAACTGGTATCGTGAACAGTTCCTCTACTCCGACTACTATCAGCAGTGGGTGACTGAACCGGCAGGCAGTACTGACTATTTTGAAACATATATGAAAAATCTCTGCTTTACGCCAATTCTGGGACGTGATAACTATGCTTCATGGGCATTTTTACAGTATCTTACAGAAAATCCTGATAATCTTGACGGCTACGGAAGAGATTTTATAAAAAATCTTATGCAGAACGGACAGAAAGACGAATATCCGTATCTTGAAATTGAACGCCTCGCAAATGCTGATTTAAAAGATACTCTCGGTCACTATGCAAAACGTATGGCTACGCTCGATTTTGAGAAGCAGGAGAGTTACCGTGCAAGACAGAATGAACTTCTTGCAAGAGGTGAATGGAACTGGAATGAGATTTTCACAATCCTTGAAAAATCAGGCAAAGAGGAAAATTATTATACAGTACCGACGGAGCGTGCGCCTCAGCAGATGGGACTGAATATAGTTCCTCTTGAACCCGACGACAGCGGCAGAATTTCAGTCACTTTAGAGGGTCTTACGAATGTCAGGGGTGCGGACTGGAGAGCGTGCATTGCCATAGAACAGCGGGACGGTACAACAAGGTATTCCGACCTTTTCAGCGATGGTGAAACGGCTGAAATGACTTTTGATAAAAATACAGATATGAATGCCTATCTCACAGTCACGGCAACTCCCGATACTGATACGCTTATTCAGTGCGGTGTGCCTTGGGCTTACGGTGAAGGCGAATTTGACGAAAACAATATGCCGTTCCTCAGTAAGACCCGTTATCCTTATGCGGTCACAATCAGCGGAGCAGGCATAAAGCAGTCAGGCAACAGCGGAGGCGGAGGTTTCGGCGATTATCACAAAAACGGCGGAGGATTTGTTGAAGCTACTGCTCATGTAGATGACAGCGTATATGTCGGCAAAAATGCAAAGGTAATGGGCTATGCCAATGTTACCGGAAACGCTGTAATCGACGACCATGCTGTAATAACGGGAAATGCAACCGTTTCGGATAATGCTGTTGTGAAAGGTCACGCCGTTGTTGCGGAAAATGCCACGGTCAAGGACAACGCTATTATCGGCGACTATGCAGGAGTTATGGGAAATTCTGTGATTTCGGACAATGCAAGAGTTATTGAAAGCGGTCTCGTGTACGATAACTATACAGTAAGCGGAAATGCAACAGTCAAGGGAGTTGCTTTCTGCATGGTCAAAGGAAGTGCAACGGGTGAGGCAATGCCCGACGGCGACTACTACGACGACTCAAGCAGAACTATTCAGGCAGGTTCAGTATACGGCTGGGCAAGTCCTGATACTTACGTCAACAACAGACCTTACAACAGCGGACAGACGGCAGGTCTTGAATTTGATACGGACAGCTCAAAAATTGCGAATGATACTTATACTTCGACTTATGGTACTGTTATCGGCAATCCGCAGTGGGACGAAACAAAGACAAGCGGTAAGGGTGTGCTGACTTTCAACGGCGTTAATCAGTATATCATTGCAGACAGTTCCTATGCTATGTGCCATGATGTTGAGTATCAGACTGCCGTACTTCTCAGGGAAGATGTGAGTTCAATATTCCGTTTCGGAAACGACGAAAAATATATAGCTTTAACCCTGAATGGCAATGATATTGTTTTTTCTGCGAATGACGGCAGTGGTATACAGAATGTGACTGCTGAAAACGTCTGCAAAACAGGGGAGTGGGCTGTGATAAGCGTTTCACTCATCGGAGATACGGCAAGTATCACGGTAAACGGCAAGACTGCCGCAACGGGAAATATCACTGTTGACCCGATTGACATTGTTTCACAAGATGCCACATATCATATTGCAGATAAAATGAACGGTTCTATGGACTTCTTCCGTGTGAACTTCAAAGATGTTGCCGAACCTGAGTACTATTATACCGAAAAAGAGGACGTTTCAGGCAGACTTATGGGTGATGTTAATCTTGACGGTACTGTGAATATTGCAGACGCTGTAATGCTCACAAAATGGCTTCAGGGAACAGGTAAAATCACTGACTGGCAGAACGGCGACCTCATTGCTGACGGTGAACTTGATGTATTTGATATGATTGAAATGAGAAGTCTGGTTGCTGAACCGCCTTCCGTTGATACAGGAAATAACTGGACATGATTAATAAAAAAGTACCCGTTTTTTCGGGTACTTTTATATAATGTGTTTCCGCAGAATATTGTCTGAATTAACTAAAATCTCTTCCCTGACGTGCTTTTTCAGCGGAGTATAATCGGGTTTACGGTCGCTGAGATTATGTGCGTCGCTTCCGAAGACAATTTCGCAGTTATTTTTAATAAGTCTTTTCATGAAAAGTCGTCCGCTGAAAGTTTTCAGCAGTTCAGCATTGACCTGCATAACAGCGTCAAGATTTATCAGAGAACTGAGGTCGTTCTTGCTGAAAATGCCTGTATACCGGTGAATGTGTGCGAGTATCGGTTTCAGACCCGTATCGCAGACAAGATTGTGGATTTCGTCAAATACCCACCTTCCGACGTTGTTAAAAGGAAGTTCGAGCAGAATTAAGTCTGTACCCTGAACTGCAAGTTTTTTCACGTCGGGAAGTTCGCAGATACCACGTTCGAGGGCAACTTCCGCACCGAGATAAAAATTGCATTTTCTGTCAGGAATACTGGTAAAAGCAGTCTCACGGCGTTTCAGAAAGCTGCTCACGGATTTTTCTCTGTGCATATAGAAATGCGGAGTGAAAATAATATTTTCAATACCTTGTCCGCACATCATATCGAGCATTCTTTCTGATGTTTCACAGTCCTTTGCGCCGTCATCGAAAGCAGGGAGAACGTGGCAATGGTAATCTGTTTTAATCATTTCTTGTCTGCCTTTTCTGATTTATTTGCAGATGTTCCGTATCCGTAATCATAACTGTAGCCCGATTTATAGTATTTCTTTTTGTAGTAGCCTTTTTTGTTGTTGTTGTTTTTAACTCTTGCCATAGCAAATCCGAGAATTTTGGTGTTGGAGAGTTCAGCTTTTTTGACAACAGATGCAATATCGTCGAAAGTAGTCTGTGCATATTTTACCACAACAACAATTCCTGCAATGTATCTGCCGATTGAAAGCGGGTCGCTTACAATATTTGCAGGCGGCATATCTATGACAATATAGTCGTATTTTTCGGACAGTTCAGCAAGAATGGCTTCCATCTGGCTTGAACTGAGAAGTTCAGCAGGGTTCGGAGGCTGTTCGCCCGATGTGATAATGTCAAGGTTGTTTATGCCTGAGTTATTTATACATTCGTCTATACTGTTCATTTTTCCGAGTGCAGAAGAAAGTCCTGTTTTGTTTTTAAGACCGAAGATTTTATGCTGGACAGGTTTTCTCATATCTGCATCAATCAGCAGAACTTTGTTATTTTCAAGCTGAGAAAGTGCAACAGCAATATTCGATGAAAAGGTTGATTTTCCTTCGCTCGGCATGGAACTTGAAACTGCAAATATTTTCTTTTCGGAAGTTGAAAGCGAGAACATCAGATTTGTACGCAGTGTCTTGAATGCTTCTGTAACATAAAAAGGAGTGGACGGGTCTGTTATAAGATAATGTTTTTCCTCTCCTTTTTTCTTTGTGACTTCAATATCGTTTATTTCGCCAAGAATTGCCTTGTTGAATTTATCAGAAAGATTTGACGACGATTTGATTGTATTGTCGAAAAAGTCAACGAGGAAGATAATTGCAGCAGCGATTATAATTCCGAGCAGTGCGCCGATAGCCGTATTTTTCGGAACATTCGGCGAAACGGCATTGTAATTTATCTGTGCACTGTCGATAGTTTCAACAGAACCGCCGACTACTTTTACAATGAAATCGGGGGCAAGTCTTGCGATTGCCTGACATACAGCCGCTGAAATCTCTGCGTCGGTAGTTATTGCCGCAATGCGCATTACCTCAGTATTGTCAACCGAACTCATGTTAAGACAGCCCTTGATAGAACTTTCTGAAACTTTTCCTCTTGATACGCTGAATACCTGAGAAATTCTCTCTTCGCCGAAGTCGTTTATGAGTGTTTCGCCGACTTCCCTCATCATTGTATCTGATTGCAGAATGGCGATATATGTACTTACAAGCGATTTTGCAGTGTTAAGGTCGCCCGAATTTACATAATCTTCCTCAAGCAGTTTGTTTGAATTTTTTACATACATTGTTGTGTATGATTCGTATTTCAGAGGCATCATGTAATTAGAGATACCAAAAGCCGCACACCCTCCGATTATACAAAGCAGAACAATAAGCCACAACTTATTAATCATGAGTTTAAGTATATCGACTATTGAAATAGTATTGTTGTCCATACAAATTCTCCTTAAATTAAAAAAATATTATTTATAAAAGCATACAATAATTTAATTATACAACAGTATACATAGTTTGTCAAGATAAGATAAAATAATTTAAATTATATAATTATATATGCTAACTATAGACAAACAAGGAATTTTGTGGTAAAATATATTAAAGTAAAAGAAAGGAGAGTTTTGGCAATGGCAGAACTTAAATATGAAATCACTGAGCATATCGGTACTCTTTCCGAAAATGCAAAAGGCTGGACAAAGGAACTCAATATGGTAAGCTGGAATGACAATGCGCCTAAGTATGACATACGTGAATGGTCGCCAGACCACTCAAGAATGAGCAAGGGTATTACTCTTACTGCTGATGACCTTGCTGCACTCAAAGAACTGCTTGCGGGTATCGACCTTGATTCTTTTGAATAATCACAGAAAAGGTTGTGCGGATTTTGTCTGCACAACCTTTTCATTTTAGTTTCCTGTAATCATATTACGCATTATCATGAAGTCAAAGACATCAATAACGTTGTCCTTGCACAAATCGCCGTTCTGCCATATCGTAAGCCCGCCTGTTCCGAGAAGCCATTTCTGAAGCATAACAGCGTCGGATATATCGCACACACCATCATTATTCACGTCGCCTGAAACAGTACTTACTGACGGTACAGCGAATATTGTTTCACATTCGGGAATTTTTACATCGCTCACAAGTACCCATTCATTACCGCTGTCCTGAATGAACACACGCAGATTTTCAAGTGCGATTTCGTTTTCAAATCCTATAAGTTCCAGAGGCAGACGGAATTCAACCATGTTATCGCTCCATTTACACTGACTTCCTGCATAGTCGCCGTGATTGAAGTAAACAAAGCCGTTTGACTGGAAGTAAATCCAGTATCTTTCGCCGTTGAGTGTATTGTTGAATTGCAGATTGTACACAGGAGCAGTTGCCGTGCCTTTGGGAGTATTGCTCATGATGTAGAGATATTTTTCGTCAGCATATGTCTTTATTGTAAGCCCCTCTTCGTTTGTACCTGCTGTATTGGCATTTTTCCACTCATAAGGCGAGGAAAGTACGCCGTCAACAGTAATCTGATTGCCGACTGAATAAAGTACATCATTGTTATTGCCTTTTTCCGTACTTTCAGCAACAGTAACACTTCCCATGTAGTTTGCACCGAGCGCACCGTTCCATATATCGTTGTTTGCAAAACGTATACTTCTGCTGTTCATGTTCATTGTATCGGCTTCCGTACCCATATTAAGCTTGAAATAGACGTTCCATTCGCCCGACGGCAAATTGTCGGGAATTTTTATATCGAGTGTTTCAGCGGACTTTGTACAGGATTTCCAGTCACGGCAGTCAATATCACTTTCCGCAAGAGTATAAACGCCGTCCTTTTCGAGTATGACATAACTATGCACAGACGGGATAACTCCTGCAAAACCAGTGTTCTCCACTTCAAAGTTTACCTGAACTTCTCCGCCCTGAACGGTTTCAGCGGTAAGCTCGGAATTGCGGAGTACAAATCTGTAACCGATATGGTCACGTATAAACTGATGTACAGTCTGTCCGTAATATGCGGAATTGTCCACGCCGTCAACATCATATTCGGCGGAAAAAGTGTAGTCTTTATAAAGCTGATATATATTGCTGTTTATGTAGCTGAGGTGAGTTTTATACATTTCAGGGACTGCATTTTCAGGAAGATATGTATCATATTTCTGCGCCCAGCTGAGATTGCCTGAAAATTCACCGCCGAAATATGAAGTATAAGTCTGATTGTGAAGCCAGTCCGTCTCAATTTCACGGTTTGCATACGTTCCCAAATCTGAATCGCTTCCCATATAGCCGTCGTCGTAAAGACCAATTCTGTCCTTGTTTGCCTGTATGTCGGAAGTATACTGACTTTCAGTGAGACTGTCAATGAGTTCAGTGTTATTGAGTTCAGAACGCTTTATTCCTGCCCATTCAGCGAAAATATCGGGAGTTCTTACGGTTACCGGAATTGGAGCAGGTACAGCCTGAAGCATAGCCTCAAGAACCTGTGCTTTGTACTGCACAGAAGTATATTTTCCGCCGTGCTGTTCACCCCATTTGCCTACAAATCCGGATTCAACGTATGCTATAATATCTGAGTACTTCTCCAGAAGTCCGCTGTCCTTAATCTGCTGAATATGATGGAGTACCTGTTCAAATGATGCAGGTTCGGGATTGTCCTTGCCGTTTGCGTCGTACCTGAAACGGAGTGCGACCATACAGCCGTTATCACGGCAGTTTTTCAATGTTTCGTCCCACGCATTGAAAAAAGTTTCGTCCAGATCATAGTCGATACCGTCAGTATAATTTCCGCTGTCGTCAGTTGTGCCGTTTATTCCGCTTGAGAAGTTGCCTATATCAATGAAAAAGAGTACAAGATTTGACGACGGATTGTAAACGTTTGTCTGTTCAGGCTTGCATACTGCCCATACAGTAGAGGTATAGCCTGCCCCCGGATTGTTTATCGTTCCCACTGTTTCGCTGTAATCTATTCCGCTGTCTTTCATGGCGGAATTTACTGCCGATACTGAAAGCGGTACAGCAGAAACAAGCAGTAACGAAGCCTGTATTAATGACAATACAGCTTTTATTTTTTTATTCATTTATATCATTCCTTTCTTAAATAATTTTCAGCTTCTTTAATTAATCTGACATCAACAAGCGCATCAATAAGAGTACCTGTTTCCTGATATTCCTCTGAAAAGATTTTCCCTTCCGCACGGATTTTATTTATAAATGCAGTCTTGTCATAAGGCACAAGCAGTTCCATTCTCCTTGCTGTTTCGGGAAGATTTTTCATGATACATTCAAGAAGTCTGCCGAAACCGTCGTGGTGATATGCGGAGATAATAACAGTATTGTCATCTTCAAATACTGTATCGGTATTAATCGCAATATCAGCCTTATTCATGACATTGACTACAGGAATACCGTCACAGCCGAGTTCCGACAGCAGTTTTGTTGTAACTTCCGCCTGCTCCTCACGTTCAGGGGAAGACAAATCCTGCACATTGAGAATAATATCCGCAGCAGCGGCTTCCTCCAGTGTTGACTTGAATGCTTCCACGAGATTATGAGGAAGTCTGCGGATAAGTCCGACCGTATCAATCAGCATAACGTTTCTGCCGTCGGGGAGTTCAATTGAACGTGATGTCGTATCAAGTGTGGCGAACAGCTTGTTTTCCGCAAGTACTCCGGCATTTGTCAGGGCATTCATAAGCGTGGATTTGCCGACGTTTGTATATCCTACAACAGCACAGCACAATATGCCGTCTTTTTTACGCCGTGAGCGAGCAAAATTACGATGTTTTTCGAGTTCCCTGAGTGCGTCTTCGAGATATTCAATTCTTTTGCGGATATGCCGCTTATCCGTTTCAAGTTTAGTTTCACCTGGTCCTCTTGTACCGATACCGCCGCCGAGACGTGAAAGAGAAGTACCCATGCCCGTGAGACGTGGCAGACGGTATTTCTGCTGAGCGAGTTCAACTTGCAGTTTACCCTCTTTTGTCCTTGCTCTCTGTGCGAAAATATCAAGAATGAGCGTTGTACGGTCGATTACACGCACATCAAGTATATTCTCAATGTTGCGCACCTGTATTCCTGTAAGTTCGTGGTCGAATATGACGAGTTCAGCTTCAAGAATTCCAAGTTGTTCCCTGAGTTCCTCAAGCCGTCCTGCACCCATACAGGTAGCAGGGTCATACGACGCTTTTTTCTGGATTATCTCGCCGACTACTTCCGCATTGGCTGTCTCTGCGAGTTCGGCGAGTTCAGCAATTGAGACTTCCGCATCAAATTCACCTGTATCAACACAGGCAAGTACTGCTTTTGTCGGCAGATTTTCGGTTTTGTTTTCGTACATATATTCTCCTTATGTTGATGTTTCAAGGTATTCTGAGCCGTCCTCCGTGTAGCTGTAGACGTTTGTATGCTGCTGCCAGTCTTCCGAAGATGTATATGTTTCAGTTTTCCTGAACGATTTAAGTTTGCCGTCTGTCCATTTGTATTCCATAAGAACTTCTGTATATTCGTCGTACTGTTTTTCGCTCAGTATACCGTCGCCTGCAATAGTCAGGATTTTTCCGATTTTAGCAAGTTCACTGTTTTTTGTAAAATTATTTTCTATCGGGACATAGCAGTAATAATCGCCGTAGATACTGTAAGAACCGCTGTTTTCGTATGGAATGAAAATATCGTCGTAGCCGTCGTAATTGAAATCGCCGACAACAATATTATTTACGTCGGGAATATATTCATGTTTCAGAGTGCTTACTATTTTTCCGTCAACAAGAAGTTCAACGTCTGTATTTTTCAGGTTGTATGAAATAATTTTAGGTTCGATTACTGTAGTAGTGGCAGTGGTAGTTTCGGGTTCTATTGAACTCTGCGGAAGTGTATATTCGGGGTATACTACGAAATTTTCAGCAACAACGTAATCTTCAAGGTTTTTACTTTTTTCTCCGCATGAACACAGCGTAAGTACAGCAGGAATAATTAAGAATATTGATTTTTTCATTCAGTCCTCCACTGCGTTCTTCGCAAGATTTGCTATTTCCTCAGGGGTGAAAACGTATTTTTTTCCGCAGAAATGACAGCAGACTTCTGTATCTTTTCCTTCGTCTGCAATTGATTTCAGTTCGTCTGCACCAATACTTATAAGTACTTTTTCTGTTCTTCTGCGACTGCAATCGCACTTGTACATGGGTGAGGAACTGTCAAGTTCATTCGGCTCAAGACCGTCAAGAAGCATACCGGCTATTTCCTGCGGAGTAACGCCGTCCGCAAGAAGTGCCGAGACAGGTCTCATTCCTGTGACATTTTTTTCAATCCGGTCGATACATTTTTCGTCCGCAAACGGCAGAAGCTGTACAATAAATCCGCCGGCAGACTTCACAGACAAGTCAGTATCAACAAGCACGCCCAGTCCGCATACTGTCGGTATCTGTTCACTTGATGCGTAGTAATTTGCAATATCCTCAGCGATTTCGCCTGATACAAGCGGAATAACTCCGACATAAGGCTCACGCATTCCCATATCTTTCACGACTGAAAGAGTACCGTTTTTGCCGACCGCTCCCGAAACGTCGAGTTTTCCGATACTGTTCAGCGGAATTTCGACAACAGGATTATTGACGTAACTTTTAACGTTTCCCATACTGTCAGCAACGGCAACAAGCTGTCCTGTCTGACCGTCAGCGTCAATACGCAAAGTAATGCTGTCATCTTTGCCTTTGAGCATATATCCCATAAGTGAAGCACCTATAGTAAGTCTGCCGAGACCAGCGGTTACAACGGCGGACGTTTTATGGATTTTCTCAATTTCCGAAACTATATCTTTTGCGTCGAGTACGGCACAGAATGCCGAACCGTCGGCAGATATAGCCCTGTAAAGATTTCCCATTCAATTTTCTCCTTTCATTTGTCCACTGTTCACACAGCGGACTGCATAAACGATACGCTGACAGTCAGGAGCAGGCGATGAGAAAGTATCATCGCCGTATTTCCCCAGAATTTCAAAGCCCGTTTCTGTCAGCAGATTTTCAATTTCCTTTTCACTGTAAGCCTTTTCCGAAAAATTCTCCGAACTTCTTGAATAAAGTCCGTTCTCTTCAAGTTCAAAGAACTCCAGATTCATTCTGACCTCGTCAGTTTCGGGAATGAGAGTGTTTTCCCATACACAGTAAACGCTGTCTGTTTCGTAAGTGAAAGTATTGTCTGCAAGGATTGTCCTGTGCTTGTAAAGCGTGTTGACATCGAATATAAAAAGTCCGTCAGGTTCTGAAAACAGTGCAATATTGCTGAATACTTTCCTTACATCGCCGATACTTGCAAGATGATTTATGCTGTCCAGTGCGCATATAGTTACGTCCATTGAACCGAACATATCAAGTTTACGCATATCCTGACAAAGATACTGTATATCAAGACCACTGTTGAATTTCTTATCAAGTGCGATGCCGAGCATTTCGTCAGAATAATCCACACCGATTACGTCATAGCCGAGACGTGCCATTTCCTCTGAAATACTTCCCGTACCGCAGGCAAGGTCAAGGAGAATATTTCCGCCGGTACGTTTGAATTTCTGTATGATTTCATGAAAATATTCAGCACGTTTTTTATAGTCGATATTAGCCGTGAGACTGTCGTAATATTTTGCAAAAACACTGTAGCCCATTATTCTGTAGTCTCCTCAGTCGGTTCTTCAGTTGTTTCTTGAGTGGTTTCTTCTGTCGGAGCTTCTGTAGGTGCTTCAGTAGGTTCTTCCTCAAGCGGAACTTCTATTGCTTTAACAAAATTACCCTCTTCGTCGTATATATGCTGTTCACGTTTCACAAGAGTTTTTTCGCCGTCGGGATATTCAAAATAGTCAACAAAAACATTTCCGTCGACCGCATACTGTAGCCAGCTTTCAACAAGTTCAAGCTGTTTGTTGTCATTCCAGATATAAGTCCAGCCCTCATGGTCAACAGCACTGCCACGCACGGAAGTTTTAAGTTTCTGATTTTCAGTATCAAGCCATACATAAGTTTTTATATCAGCCATTTCCTCCCATGTTTCAAACTGTTTACTTTCGGGATTGTAGTGCATATATATGCCCTCTGTATTGAGAGTGCCTATATTCTGCGGAATATATAAATCATCGTAGCCGTCAAAGTCGAAATCATTGATATTAATAAGAGTTGAAGGGTCTGTTATGCCGTCTTTATAGAAACTCAGCATCTGTTCTGTGTCAACTTCAATAAGCTGAATAACTTTGCCGTTCCTTATGATTTCAACGCCGTTTTCCTTTACTCTGCAAGTAATATCGCCGTTTGTCACCTCAGCAGGATTTGCTGTTGTTGTTACTGCTGTAGTGGAAGTCTGTGCTGTTGTTTTCGTGACCGTAGTTTTTTTCGCTGCGGTAGTCTTTGCAGCTGTAGTTTTGGTAGTCCGAACGATGTTTGACGCATACGGGATTACAACGTTTCCACGACTCGGCGGAATAACACCTGTACGCTTTACAAGCACCGCTGAGCCTGTTCTTACTGTAGTGACAGGAATTATTGCACTGCCGTCGGGAGCAGTTGTTTCTGCTGGTGCTGTTGCCTGTGCTTCGGAACTTTCAGAATGGCTGTTTCCGAAAGGACTTTTGTATTCCTCACGTTCATTTGCTGTGGTAGTGTTTACTGTAGCTTTCTGTATGTTAAGCGGATTATTTTCCTCCACAATATCAGCTTTTCCGCAGCTTACAAGTGCGAGCATACATAAAGTTAAAATAATTGCCGTTTTTTTCATAAATTACACCTCATCAAATCTGAATGTTTCAGGGTTAAATCGAAAATATTTCCCTGCACATTCGCCCTCTTCTATATAAATATCGTCATAGCCGTCGCCGTCCATATCCCTGAATGAAGCGGTATTTTCAGGCGGAGTACAGTGACCGACAGGGTCTTTATGTGCCTTGTAATTGCCCTCAAAGGTCTGGATTGTATCATATCCCTCACTGCAAATATGCCATATAACAGAAATTTTGTTCTCTTCTGTATGGATATAGCACTGACTTGGGTGAACAAAAATTTCTTCTGTACCTTTTTTCCGGCATACAAGCTGTTCGTCGCCTGTAATATATGATTTCAGAAAAGTATCAGTATATTCTTCGCCGTCACTGCCTGTATATGTAATTTCCTTGCCTGCATATTCAAGCTTGTCTTTTGTTTTGTCATAACTGTAGTAAATATCCTCATCAGCGTTACAGATAAAATATTTAAGTTTATCATCGGCAACTTTTCTGAATTGCGGGCTTATTAAAAAATTATCGGCAATTGTGTTGGACGATGTGAGATACAAGCCGATTTCATTGAAAGCGTCCCATTTTTCGAGTTCTGCCGTATCGGGATTGCGGTGATAGTACACACCTTTTTCTGTTTCGCCAACAACAGAAAAAAGATAAGGCACAAATAAATCCATACAGCCGTCGCCGTCAAAGTCCCTTTTCACAAGACAATCTTCGGGGTGAATGCTTATATCACCTGATTGTCCCGATACTTCAAAAATATTTGTATCTTCGAGAACCTGAAAAATTTCGCCGTCACGTATAACCTGAATGCCGTTCTCAGTGACGACAAACTCTTTCCGTGACGCAATTTTCGTCGGCTGAGTTACTGTTTCTGATATTTCCGTTTCTGCCGTTGTTTCGGGAATTTCAACCACTTCTGAACTGAAATTGTCAGTCTTTTCGGCACAGCCTGCCATGATTATGACGCATAGTAGAATAACAGGAAATTTTTTCATATTATCACCTTATTACGTCTAAAGGGCGACTTAAAAGCAGTCGCCCATTTAGTAAAATCAGTTGTTTTCCTTGAGTTTACAGCACTTCTTGTACTTTTTACCGCTTCCGCACGGACAAGGGTCATTGTCGCCGATTTTATCGGATTTTGCCTGTTCCGAGAAACTTCCGTCACCTGCTCCTGCATTTGGTGCGTCAGGCTTTGCAACCTGTTCTCTCTGCGGAGTCTGGTTCTGGCGAAGTCTTACTGTAAGCAGCGCACGGACTGTATCTTCACGGATTGAATCAACCATAGCGTCGAACATCTCAAATCCCTCATATCTGTATTCGATAACAGGGTTTTTCTGACCGTAGGAACGGAGACCGATACCCTTTTTGAGTTCCTCCATGTCGTCGATATGAGCCATCCACTTTGTATCAACAGTTTTCAGGAGGATAACACGTTCAAGTTCACGGATTATCTCACTGCCGTATTCTGCTTCCTTTGCCTGATAGATTTCACCACATTTTTCGTTGAGTGCATTTATAATCTCTTCACGGGTTACAGTTTTGAGTTCGTCCTCGTCGAAATTGAGGTCTTCTTCGGAGATAAGCCAGCCGAGGAAATACTCTTTAAGTCCGACCATGTTCCAGTCGTCACGCTCGTCTTCGTCAGCGAGATATGTATTGACAGTTGTTGATATGAGTTCCTCCATCATTTTGAGAATATCCTTGTGCAAATCCTCGCCGTCAAGAACCTGTGAACGCTGTTTGTAGATGATTTCACGCTGTGTATTCATAACATCGTCATAACTGAGAACGTTCTTTCTGATACTGAAGTTACGTCCCTCAACTTTTTTCTGTGAAGATTCAATGATACGTGAAAGCGACTTGCTTTCAATCGGCATAGTCTCTTCAACATTGAGCATTTTCATCATATTTTCAAGGCGGTCGCCTGCAAAGATACGCATGAGGTCGTCCTCAACAGAAAGGAAGAAACAGCTTTCACCCTCGTCGCCCTGTCGTCCTGAACGTCCACGGAGCTGGTTATCGATACGGCGTGACTCGTGCCTTTCTGTACCGAGAATATAAAGTCCGCCGACTTCACGTACTTTCACGGCTTTTTCCTTTACTTCCGCATTGTACTTGTTATAGAGTTCCTGATAGAGTTCTCTTGCCTTGAGGATTTCCTCATTGTCTGTATCAGCGAAGCCGATAGCCTCCGAGATTATCTCTTCAGGAATTTCACGTTTTCTCAGTGCTGCACGGGCGAGAAATTCAGCATTACCGCCGAGCATAATATCAGTACCACGACCAGCCATGTTTGTAGCGATTGTAACTGCGCCGAACTTTCCTGCCTGTGCGACGATTTCAGCTTCTTTTGCGTGGTGCTTTGCGTTGAGGACTTCATGCTTTATGCCTTTTCTTTTCAGCATAGCCGAAAGAAGTTCCGATTTTTCGATTGAAACAGTACCGACAAGGATAGGCTGTCCTTTCTCGTGGCACTCGATTATTTTATCAATAATAGCGGAATACTTGCCTTTTTCGGAAGTATACACCTGGTCGTTATGGTCGATACGGATAACAGGCTTGTTGGTCGGGATTGCAATAACGTCGAGTTTGTAGATTTCCTTGAACTCGTCCTCTTCTGTCATTGCAGTACCTGTCATACCCGAAAGTTTATTGTAGAGGCGGAAGAAATTCTGGAATGTGATTGTAGCAAGAGTTTTGGATTCGCTCTTTATTTTAACTCCCTCTTTTGCCTCGATAGCCTGATGCAGACCGTCATTAAATCTACGTCCGAGCATGAGACGACCTGTGAACTCGTCAACGATAACGATTTCGCCGTCCTGTATAACGTAGTCGATTTCATTTTTCATTATACCGTTTGCCTTGATAGCCTGATTGATATGGTGCAGGAGCGTCATATTTTCAGGGTCCATGAGGTTTTCAACACGGAATGCCTGTTCTGCCTTTTTAACACCTCTCTGTGTGATTGTAGCAGTTTTAGCTTTTTCGTCGATGATATAGTCAGCAGTATCACTGATATTATCCTGGTCTTCCTTTTCGTCGATTTCGACAACGGTCGTTGAAGTGAGTGTTTTTGCGAAACGGTCAGCGATTGCATAGAGTTCTGTGGATTTGTCGCCTTTTCCTGAAATAATAAGAGGAGTACGAGCCTCGTCGATAAGAATGGAGTCGACCTCATCGACGATAGCGAAATTCGGTTCACGCTGAACACGTTCTTCCTTATGAGTAACCATGTTGTCACGGAGATAGTCAAATCCGAGTTCGTTGTTAGTGGCGTAGGTTACGTCGCATTTGTAAGCGGCACGTCTCTGGTCGTTATTCAGACCGTGGAGAATGCAGCCGACTGTAAGTCCGAGCCAGCGGAGAACTTTTCCCATTTCTTCAGCCTGCGTTTTTGCGAGGTAGTCGTTTACTGTTACAACATGGACACCCTTTCCGGAAAGTGCATTGAGGTATGACGCTACACAGGCAACAAGAGTTTTACCTTCGCCCGTCTTCATTTCCGCAATACGTCCCTGATGCAGAACGATTGCGCCGATAATCTGAACAGGATAGGGCTTTTTCTCAAGAACACGCCATGCACCCTCACGGACTGTTGCAAGTGCTTCGGGAAGAATATCATCGAGAGTTTCTCCTGCTTCGAGCCTGTCCTTAAATTCCTTAGTTTTAGCCTTTAATTCTGCATCTGTGAGCTTTCCGTATTCTTCTTCAAGGTCAAGAACTTTATTCTTGATTGGTTCAATGCGCTTGAGTTCTCTGTTGGAGTAAGCGTTTGCACCGAAAATATTTTTAAATAAACCCATTTGTCTGTATACCGCCTTTTCATGTTATAGTTATAATTACATATACTATATTGTACAACAAAATTAATGATTTGTCAATAGCAAATTTCTGTACAGCAGATTATTTGAAAAGTTTTTTGAAATTCCTGTATGCCTTGTTGATATATCTGCCCAGAGTTTTGCAGAAAGTCTTGTTGAAAGGTACAAAAAGGTACGCTTCACCCTTGAATTTCTCTGAATTGAATTTCTCTTCGCCGAAATAATCAAGTACAGCATTGTCAACATCATCATAGTACATTTCGTAGTAGTATTCGCAGAAAGCACGTCCCTCTTCATTGAACAGAATCATAGTCAGTTCGCCGTTCAGATTTGTGATTATGAAATCACGCATATCAAGACTGCCGTTCTCAATTCTTTCACGGTATTTCGCATAAAATTCCACGAAATTGTCACTCATGAGATTATGTTCAATGCACCATTTCAGGAATACAGCAATATGGGTTGCAGCATTTTTTTCTGGAATATCAAGATTTTTGTCATTAATCTTCCACGAATGGTCACATACAGCGTCGATTATGCTCTTTTTTTCGGCTTCAAGGAATTCCTCAAAATTCTTTTCGATATACTTGTTTATAGCCGTGAAGTAATTATCGTCAAAAGGTACAAAGAGATAAGCCTCGTCCTGAAATTCGTCACTCTCATACTTTTCTTTTCCGAAATAATCAAGAGCCATTCTGTCAACGTCTTCAGGATAACATGGTTCATCGCTTTCAGCTGTGAAGTCATAGTAGTAGTAGCAGAAAAGCTGTCCCTTATCGTTGAACATATTCGCATTAAGTTCACCACCGAGATTTTTTATAAAAAATTCCCTCATGTCGAGTTTACCGTTTTCAATATCTTCCTGAAATTCGGAGTAAAAACCCATGAAATCATCGCACATAAGTTCGTGTCCGATACACCATTTCAGGAATGCGGCGATATGGTTTGCAGCATTGATTTTATCGATATTCAGACCCTTTTCGTCGATTGGCTTTGCGTGGTTTTCATAGCGGTCAAGAATATAATCGTCTTCGTCGTCAGTTCCGTTTTCCTCATCAGGCAGTTTCTTATGCTCCTCAAAGTAGCAGAAATCGGAGTAGGCATGATTGATATAATCATACATAGTCTGGACATATTTTTCATTGAACGGTACAAAAAGATATGCCTCGTCCTGAAATTCGTCACTCTCATACTTTTCTTTTCCGAAATAAGCTTCCGCCATTTTGTCCACGTCATTTGGATAACTGGGTGGTTCGCAGTAGAAACTGTAGTAGAAGTGTGAAAAATCCGCACCCTTGTCTGTCATTATATCGGTAGTAAGTTCACCGCCGAGCGCATTGATTAAAAATTTTCTTATATCATATTCGCCCGACTTTATCTGCTCAATATCTTCCGCAAAGAAATCAAGAAAGTCATCGTTCAGCATATCGTGTTCAAGAAGCCAGCGGAGAAATGCGGAAATATGATTTGCAGCGTTGATTTCGAGTACATCAAGATTTTTTGCTGTAATTTTACTTGAATGCTGTTCGACCGTGTCAATAAGTTCCATGAAATTATCAGGTACAACACATCTGCGGTCAATATCTGCGACAGTAAGTTCATTGTCGGTCATTTTTGAGATGAGTTCGGACGCACCGTATTTGTGCTTGAATTCCATTTCTTTTCTGTAGAGGGGCAGAACCTGATAGAACCATACTTTTTCGCCGTTTGGGAGTTCGCATTCCACTGATTTTTTGCCGAACATGGAATATATTATCATGACAGTGCAGAAGTCTGTATTATCGGCAAAGCCTGTGCCGTAATCGACAGTATGCCCCCAGCCGAGCCATGCGTTTTCCTCAATTGCTATTCTTGAAAGCAGGCTGAGGAGTTTGAGAGGCCAGTAGTATTCAAGTTTATCGCTGTCCAAATCCCAGTCTGGAGGGAGACAGATGATAAGTTCCGCACGTTCAAGGTGCTTGTCTTTAAGGTCTTCTGGAACGTTCATGATATGCGCTCCCATTCCGGAAGTTACAAGGATATAATATGGGTTTTCCCTGCTCGGCGGTATAACATTGATGTTTAACTGAATAAATTCGGGGTCTTTTTCGCTGAAAACGTTTCTTATTTCACCGAAATGTTTTTCAATGTGCTTTTCAATTGTTTCTCTCTGTTCATTAGTATAAAGCTCCAATGGATTTTCTTTTTTCTTTCCCATTATAATCTACCTCCATTGTCAATTAATTTTATTATATCATCAAGTCTGCTGTTTATTCTGCGGTTTTCGGCGAGTATTTCTTCCAGCAGACTGTTGTTTTTCATAATCTGTTTCAGCAGTTCACTGTCAGGATTTCCGTTTTCTGTATCTGCTGTGCTTTTTCTGATAAGCCTGTCAACCGCATTTCTGAAACTTGCAAACTTTATGTTGTTCATTTCCTGTGCCGTTGTACTGCTTTTGATAAATTCAAACATAAAGCAGTCATATGCATTCAGGAAGTCAAGGCATTCTTCGGAATTAAAAGGAATATTTTCGCCGTCAGGAGTATATTTCCTGCGGAGTTCCTGTATTTTTCTGATAAAGTTCTTTGTTGTGTTTTTTACTTTTGGCGAACTCATAACAAGACTTAGTGCATTTCTGTGACAGTCGTTTTCACTGTTGTCATCGTCCTCAAGAGCAGTGACAATAAGTGCATAGTCAAATACATTGCTCAGAAAAGGAATGATAACAGTATTCGGATTGAGTTTGCCGGAGCTGAAGTCTGTATGTTCGATTACAGCGAATGCACGTTCAGTCTGTTCGGCAATATTTTTAACGAGTTCTTCTTTTGAAAGGTACATCATAGGTGTTCACCGATAATAATTTCTGTAATTTCTTCTGCTTTATCTATAATATAGTCTGCACCTGCGTTGACGAGTTCCTGTTTACTGCGAAATCCCCATGCACAGCCGATTGAAATAAGACCTGCATTTTTAGCCGTCTGAATATCAACATTGCTGTCGCCAATCATGAAAATTTTATCGCAGGAGGGGAGAGGGGCAATAATTTCCCTGATTATAGCTGTATCGGGTTTTTTCGGACGTTTTTTACAGCCGCCGAGTACCGCTGAAAATTCAATGTCAGGAAGCAGTTTTTCCACGATTTTTCTTGCAAAATTCTGTGGTTTATTAGTTGCCACCGCAAGAATTACATCATTTTCTGCAAGTTTTATCAGTGTTTCATGTATATGCGGATAAAGTGCTGTATTATCAAGAAAATGTTCGCCGTAATATTCGCTGAAAAGTGTATGGAGCTTGTCCGTTTCGGATTTTTTATCGTCCGGCAATGCACGGTAACAGAGTTTCTCTGCGCCGTTGCCGACGAATTTCTTGTAAGCTGTCAGACTGTGTTCGGGATAGCCCATTTCACTCAGACCGTGATTTACAGCGTCTGCCAAATCCTGAATAGTATCAGCAATTGTGCCGTCCAAATCGAAAATAGCAATCATAGTATCACCTCAGATTCTTGTTGCAAGCAGTGTTGAATATTTTCTGCGGAAATCCTCAAATCTGTCCTCATCGATAGCCTCACGGATTTTTTCAGTAAGCGTATTGTAGAAGTACAGATTATGCTGAACCGCAAGCCGTCCTGCAAGCTGTTCATTTGCTTTGAAAAGGTGGCGGATATACGCACGGCTGAAATTCCGGCAGGTCGGGCAGTCGCACTGTTCGTCAACAGGACGTGGGTCTGTTTCATAGCACTTATTGCCTAAGTGCATTATACCGCTCCATGTAAAGACAGTCGCATGACGTGCATTTCTGCTGGGCATAACGCAGTCAAACATATCAATTCCACGGGCAACGGCTTCAATGATATTCGACGGCGTACCTACTCCCATGAGATAGCGAGGCTTGTTCACGGGCATATAAGGCTCGACAACGTCAATAATTCTGTACATCTCTTCTGTACTTTCGCCGACGGCAAGTCCGCCTATAGCATAGCCGTCAAGGTCAAGTTCTGCAATCTGTTCCATGTGCCTTATGCGCAAATCGTCGTAGGTTGAACCCTGATTTATACCGAAAAGCATCTGTTTTCTGTTGATAGTATCGGGCAGACTGTTCAGGCGTTCCATTTCCTCTTTACAGCGGTAAAGCCAGCGGAAAGTGCGTTCAGTTGAGTTTTTTGCATATTCATAAGCAGCCGGATTTTCCATACATTCGTCAAATGCCATAGCGATTGTTGAACCGAGATTTGACTGTATCTGCATACTCTCTTCAGGTCCCATGAAAATTCTGTGACCGTCGATGTGGCTTGCGAAATATACACCCTCTTCCTTGATTTTGCGGAGTTTTGCGAGTGAAAACACCTGAAATCCTCCACTGTCAGTAAGTATAGGCTTGTCCCAGTTCATGAATTTATGCAGACCGCCCATTTCCTTGATTACTTTATCAGTCGGGCGCAGGTGCAGATGATACGTGTTGCAGAGTTCAACCTGAGTTTTGAGTTCTTTGAGGTCAACCGACGATATACCGCCCTTTATTGCGGCGGAAGTACCAACGTTCATGAAACATGGCGTCTGGAAAGTACCGTGAACAGTTTCAACCTGTCCACGTCTTGCCTTGTCGTTTTTTTTAATTAATGTGTACATAAAATCTCCTTTTTATGAGAAAAATTTTGCAAACTGTATGACAGTTAAGATGAGAAGTCCGTAAGCAATGCATTTGAGGATAATACGTATTGCAATATTTTCGTTGCCGTCGAACTTTTTATCTGCCGTCCTTATGAGTAAAAATGCAGTCAGACCGCTTAAAGAAGCACCAACGGCAAACAGTCCCACAATAATTATTCCTAAAATGATTACTGGTATAAGGAACACCGAAAGCAGTTCCTCCAGACCTGAAGAAGGCGAATAGGAAAAAAGCTCAATGACTGCTCCGACCGCACCTATTGCGAGAACAAGTCCGCCGACAACGAAGATTGCTGTTAAAATAAAAGATAATATTTCCGTAAATTTTTTCATGGTGAAAACCTCCTGATATTTATTATAATAATTATAACAAATTCTCAGGATTTTCCAAGATGTTATTTGTCACTTTCACGATGACAAATGTCACTTTTTCAAGCCTGCTACTACTCCTGAAATAAGCATATAGATGATTGTGAGAAGTCCGAGCATTACAAACGAATAGACAACAGTAATATAATAGCCTACTGTTGTTTCAGTCTGTTTTCTGGTGAGGAAAAAAACGCCGATACTCGACAGCATAAGGGCGAAAAGTCCGACGAAGAGTGACGGATAGCCGTAAACATAGAGATTTACTGTATTGATGACATTCTGTGCCGTATCAAGAGCCTTTTCAAGAAATTGTACTATTTTTGTAAAATCGGCATTGAAAAATTCAGATGATGTAATTTTCTGTAAAATTCCGGATTTACTGCTGTGTAATTTTGCTGATATTATTGTAAGTGTTCCCTTTAGTATGTAAAATCCCGAAATTACGGCGTTTATTATATATGTTAAAAATATTCTCTTTTTCATGGCATTCACCCTTTAATATTATAACATATTTTTCGTGATTTTCCAATAGGTTAAAGAAAATTATCTGAAAAAATATTTTTCTGTAGTATCGGGATTTCTGACCTCATGTTTTTCGTAGTAGCCGATAAGATTTCCGTCATCGTCACGGAGCGCAATCATATAAACGTCCTTGTTTTCTCTGGAATTATGGAAAGTGAAAATCCTGTTGTTTTCGGGCGACTTGCCGAACCATTCAAGAACAGCTTTTATCTTCTCATTTGAAGCGGAATTGTGGCAGTCAAGGAGCGATTTGCCGATGAGTTCCGCACCGCCTCTTTTTGCGTACCGCTGAATTGCCGTCGGGTTCATGTAGATTATTTCGTGTTCCGTATTGCAGACAACAACCGGCATATTGTCACTGTCGATAATGCTTTTGAAAAATACTGATATATTCATAAAAACCTCCTCAGAGTATGCACATACTGTCGCCGAAACTGAAAAATCTGTACTTCTCTTCGACGGCAGTTCTGTATGCGTTCATAGTGTTGTCGTAACCCATGAAAGCCGATACAAGCATAATCAGCGTGCTTTCGGGCAGGTGGAAATTGGTGATGAGACCGTCAATGCACTTGAATTTATACGAAGGATAGATAAATATGTCGGTATAGCCCTCATGTTCGGCGATTTCATTGTAGAAAGTAGCAACACTTTCAAGAGTACGGCAGGTAGTTGTGCCGACGGCAATGACCCGTCCGCCGTCTGCCTTTGTCCTGTTGATTAAATCTGCCGTTTCCTGCGGTAAATAGTAGTGTTCACTGTGCATTTTGTGATTGAGTACATTGTTTTCCTTGACGGGACGGAAAGTACCAAGTCCGACGTGGAGCGTGACGAATGCCGTATTCACTCCCATTGCACAGATTTCGTCAAGCATTTCAGTAGTGAAGTGCAGACCTGCCGTGGGGGCGGCGGCTGAACCGAGTTCGTCGGAATAGACCGTCTGATAGCGTTCCTTATCCTCAAGTTTTGCCTTGATGTACGGAGGGAGCGGCATTTGTCCCACGTCTTCAAGGGCGGTAAAGAGATTTCCGTCGCACTCAAACTGTACAATTCTGTTGCCGTCGTCCTTTACTTCCACGACTTCCGCTTTTAGTCTGCCGTTACCGAAAACAAAACGTCTTCCGGTTTTTGCTTTTTTCCCCGGACGGCAGATGATTTCCCATAGCTTGTCGCCTTTCTGTTCAAGGAGCAGGAACTCAATAAAAGTGTGGGTATCTTCTCTTTCGCCGTAAAGTCTGGCAGGAATAACCCTTGAATTATTCATGACGAGCAAATCACCTTTTCGGAGGTGACTGCATAAATTATAGAAATGGTCGTGGAATATTTCGCCTGTCTGCCTGTCAACGCACATCATGCGTGAGGCATTGCGTGGCTCAACAGGTGTCTGGGCGATAAGTTCTTCGGGCAAATCATAATAAAAATCTGATTTAAGTAATTCCATAAAAATATACTCCTTAAAAAATTTCTTGAAAACTATTGACATAATCAAAATAAAGTGATATTATAGTTAACAGGTAGAGGTGCGGTTGCGATTAGTAACTATGCGGAGGATAACCAGTCCGGCAAAGTATAGCAAAAGGCAAAACCGCCGAGGGACAGTTTCCGGTAAATTCTGTTCCGGCTGTGAGTTGAACAGGCTTACGGCTGTCATCATGATTATGATGGAGAGCTATCGGCGGATATATGCCAGTACTTCTATTATAACTCATGATGAACCGGTTTGCAACCGGTTTTATTATTTTTTAAATATTTTTTCAAAAGGAGATTATTTTATGAAACAGTACAATGTCGGAATTATCGGCGCAACGGGCATGGTCGGACAGCGTTTTGCTACCCTGCTTGAAAATCACCCGTGGTTTAATGTAAAAGTTCTTGCGGCTTCTCCGAGAAGTGCAGGAAAGACTTATGAAGAGGTTGCAGGAAACCGCTGGAAAATGGCAGTCCCTATGCCTGAAAGTATGAAAAATATGGTGCTTATGGACGCTTCTGCTGATATTGAGAAAATTGCGTCAATGGTTGACTTCTGCTTCTGTGCGGTTGACATGAAGAAAGACGAAATCAAGGCACTTGAAGAGGCTTACGCAAAGGCTGAATGCCCGATTGTATCAAACAATTCCGCACACAGATTTACTCCAGATGTTCCTATGGTTATTCCCGAAGTAAATCCTGACCATATTGAAATTATCAAGGCACAGAGAGAACGTCTCGGAACAAAGCGTGGATTTATCGCAGTAAAGTCAAACTGTTCAATCCAGAGTTATGTTCCTGCACTTCACCCGCTCAGAAAATTCGGACTTAAAAAAGTTCTTGCCTGCACTTATCAGGCTATTTCGGGAGCAGGAAAAAACTTCGAGACATGGCCTGAAATGGTTGATAACCTTATTCCGTTCATTGGCGGTGAGGAAGAGAAATCCGAACAGGAACCGCTGAAAGTATGGGGCGAAATCAAGGGAAATGAAATCGTTAAGACGGAAGTTCCGTCAATCACAACCCAGTGTCTCCGTGTTCCCGTTTCAGACGGTCATACTGCCGCTGTATTCGTAAGTTTCGACAACAAGCCCACTAAAGAGGAAATCCTCCAGATCTGGGCTGATTTCAAAGGCGTTCCTCAGGAACTCGGACTACCGTCCGCACCAAAGCAGTTTATCCACTATTTTGAGGACGACAGTCGTCCGCAGGCTAAACTTGACAGAAATCTTGAAGGCGGTATGGCAGTTTCAACAGGTCGTCTCCGTGAGGATACTCAGTATGACTATAAATTCGTGTGCCTTTCACATAACACCCTCAGAGGTGCAGCAGGCGGCGGAGTTCTCCTTGCTGAACTTCTCGCAGCAAAGGGCTATTTTGACTAATAAAGGTGATTTTTATGAAAAATACTATTTTTACTGGTTCTGCAATTGCCATAATTACTCCCATGAACGATGACTTTTCTGTTAATTATGACGTTCTCGGAGAAATGATTGACAATCAGATTGAAAACGGTACTGATGCTATCGTTATATGCGGTACTACCGGCGAGGCTTCCACTATGACCGACGAGGAACATCTTGAGTGCATAAGGTTTGCCGTTGAGCGTACCGCAAAGAGAGTTCCCGTTATTGCAGGTACAGGAAGCAACGACACTGCATACGCTGTAAAGCTTTCAAAAGAGGCTGAGGCAGTCGGTGCGGACGCTCTTCTCGTCGTTACTCCGTACTACAACAAGACTACCCAGCGTGGACTTATTGCCCATTTTACCGCTATTGCCGACGCTGTGAATATTCCGCTTATACTCTATAATATTCCCGGCAGAACAGGCATGAACATTGAAGTTGCTACAATAAAGGAACTTGCAAAGCATAAGAACATATGTGCTGTAAAAGAGGCAAGCGGTAATATAAGCTATGCCGCTAAACTTATCGCTGAATGCGGTGACATGATTGACGTTTACAGCGGCAACGACGATATGATTGTACCGCTTATGTCGCTCGGTGCAAAGGGCGTTATTTCCGTACTTTCACACGTTCTCCCGAAAGAAACTCATGATATGGTGCAGTACTGCCTTGACAATAATTTCGCAGAGGCAACAAAACTCCAGATTGAGTACCTTGGTTTAATCAATAATCTTTTCATTGAGGTTAACCCGATACCAGTCAAGGAAGCTGTGAACATGATGGGCGTGAAAGCAGGTCCTTGCAGACTTCCTCTCTGTGAGATGTCCGATGAACATAAGAACATACTCCGTACTTCCCTTGAAAAGCATGGATTGATTAAATAATTAAATCAAGGGATCAATGGGATTAAAAATGCTTATTTCCTAAACCTTTTTTAAAAAAAAATTTTTTATATATAGTTTATAGAAAACACTAAATTTGATCCCAATGATCCCAAAGTCAAAAAATAAAAACAGGAGCTGAAAAAATGACTAATATTGCTATATGCGGTGCTAACGGCAAAATGGGTAAGACTGTTTACAACTGCATCAAAGACCGTGATGACTGCAAAGTCGTTGCAGGTATTGACCTATATACTGAACAGTATGCGGACTTCCCGATTGTTGCAAGTCCTGCGGAACTCCCCGAAAAGCCCGACGTTATTATAGACTTCTCTAATCCTGCGTCGCTTGACGGACTTCTGAACTACTGTCTTTCAACAGGTACTCCGATTGTCGTTGCGTCAACAGGCTACAGCGACGACCAGATTACTAAAATCAAGGCGGCAAGTGAACAGATACCCGTATTTTTCACGTTCAATATGTCTCTGGGAATAAATCTCCTTGTACAGCTTGCAAAAAAGGCTGCGGAAGTTCTCGGCGACAGATTTGACATTGAAATCGTCGAAAAGCACCACAACCAGAAACTCGATGCACCAAGCGGTACGGCTATCATGCTTGCGAACGCCATAAATGAGACTTTGGACAATTCAAAGCACTATGTCTACGACCGCCATTCACGCCGTCAGAAGAGAGAGAAGTCCGAAATCGGTATGCACGCTATCCGTGGCGGTACTATCGTCGGCGAACACGATGTTATCTTTGCAGGAAATGACGAAGTTATCACACTTTCCCACTCCGCCGCTTCAAAGACGGTCTTTGCGGAGGGTTCAATAAAGGCGGCTGTTTTCCTCAAGGATAAGCCGGCAGGTCTTTATGATATGCAGATGTTGATATAAGGAGTAGTAAAAATGAATAAATACAGAATTGGTATCGCAGGTTACGGAAATCTTGGAAAAGGCGTTGAACTTGCAATCGCACAGAATGACGATATGGAACTCGTCGGAGTTTTTACACGCCGTGACCCGTCCACAGTAAAGACAATTACAGGTGCGGAAGTATACAGCATGAGTGAAGCTGAGAGTATGGCGGACAGGATTGATGTCATGATTATATGTGGCGGAAGTGCTACTGATTTGCCGAAACAAACTCCCGAACTTGTTAAAACTTTCAACGTAATCGACAGCTTTGATACTCACGCACGTATTCCCGAACACTTCGCAAACGTCGATAAAGCCGCAAAGGAAAGCGGTCATCTTGCTATGATTTCGCTCGGCTGGGACCCAGGTCTCTTCTCTCTCAACAGACTTTATGCAGAGTGCATTCTCCCGAACGGCAAAAGCTATACTTTCTGGGGAAAGGGCGTAAGTCAGGGACATTCCGACGCTATCAGACGTATTGAGGGCGTTAAGAGGGGAATACAGTACACAGTGCCTGTTGAAGAGGCTATGAACGCTGTCCGCTCAGGAAGTCAGCCTGAACTCACCACACGTCAGAAACATCTCCGTGAATGCTGGGTAGTCGCTGAAGAGGGTGCCGACCTCGCAAAGATTGAAAATTCAATCAAGACTATGAAAAATTATTTCGACGAATACGATACAACTGTCAATTTTATTTCCGAAGAGGAATTTGACAGGGTTCACAACAGAATGAACCACGGCGGTTTCGTCATGAGAAGCGGTTTCACAGGTAAGGACGAAAAAACTCATCAGATGATTGAATATTCACTGAAACTCGACTCCAATCCCGAATTTACCGCAAGTGTGCTGATATGCTATGCAAGGGCTTTGTGCAGACTGAAAGCTGAGGGTGCAACAGGCTGTAAGACTGCCTTTGACATCGCTCCTGCTTATCTTTCTCCGCTTAGTGCCGAGGAATTAAGAGCAAAAATGCTTTGATTATGAAGAAGATTATCGGCTTGATTGCAGGAATTATCTGTATAATCGTTTCAGCTGTACTTCTGCATAAGAAAAAATCAGAATAAAAGAATAATCACTTCTTTTCGGGATAAAATATTTCTGAAAGGAAGTGATTTTTATGGTTGAACAGGATACAATCAGACTGCTCCGTGAGTGCGATGCAGGCATAAAAATGGGTATTTCCGCAATCGATGAGGTTATGGAATACGCACACAGTGCTGAAATGAGAGAGTATTTGCAGGACAGCTCAAAGGAAAATCAGAAATTGCAGGACGATTTGCAGGAAGTTCTTGCGGATTACCATGACAACGGCAAAGAACCAAATCCGATTGCTTCGGGAATGTCATGGGTCAAGACGAATTTCAAGCTGAAAATGGAAAACTCCGACAGCACTATTGCTGAACTTATGACTGACGGCTGTAATATGGGAATAAAATCACTCAGCCGTTATCTTAATCAGTATCAGGCGGCGGACAGACGTTCAAAAGATTTGACAAAACGTCTCATCAAGGCGGAAGAGAAACTCTCACAGAATATGAGGGCATTCCTTTAATAAAAAAAGTCTATCCAACAGGATAGACTTTCTTTATTTAAAGCAGGATTATTCCGTTTTCACTGCATTTGCGTATCATCTCTTCGCTCCAGATTGATGACTGTACCTCGCCGATATGCGCCTTATTGAGCAGGAGCATACAAAGTCTTGACTGACCGATACCACCGCCGATAGTAAGCGGAAGCGTATCGTCTGCAATCATTTTGTGATAGTCGTACTGCATTCTGTCCTCTGCATTGCATTCCGCAAGCTGAGATTTGAGGGAGTTTGCGTCAACACGGATACCCATTGAAGAGACTTCGAGTGCATCGTCAAGAACGCTGTCCCAGATAAGAATATCACCGTTGAGTTCCCAGTCGTCGTAGTCGGGCGCTCTGCCGTCATGCTTTTCACCG
Source organism: uncultured Alistipes sp. (assembly GCA_964460175.1). GTDB lineage: Bacteria > Bacillota > Clostridia > Oscillospirales > Ruminococcaceae > Ruminococcus. The sequence continues at coordinate 53,645 of CAYWPN010000006.1, forward strand.
TTTGCGAGTTTTCCGCCGATTTTCATGAGGAATACTGTCTTGTACTCCATTGTAATCAGTCTCTCACGCTCGTGACTTGTCTTGTCGGGGTACTTGTCGGCGAGTTCCTGAGTAGTAATGAAGTACGGTTCTTCGCAGATAGTTCCAGCAATATCGGGATAGCGCAGACCGACTTTTCTTTTTGTATAGGCAATCGCCTTGACTACTGATTTCACGGTATCCTTGAGAAAATCAATATTACGCTGTTCTCTTGTGATGACTTTTTCCCAGTCCCACTGGTCAACGAAAATGGAATGCGTATTGTCTGTATCATCGTCACGGCGGATAGCGTTCATGTCAGTATAAATGCCCTCGCCAGCCTTGTAACCGTAGCGGTAGAGTGCCATACGCTTCCACTTTGCAAGCGACTGTACAACTTCGCCCTGACCGTCGATTTCCTTTATAGTAAAGTCAACCTTGCGTTCCACACCGTTGAGGTCGTCGTTGATACCGCTTCCTTTGCGGACGATAAGCGGAGCAGATACACGGTCGAGAGTAAGTGCGAACGACAGGGACTGCTGGAAAATATCCTTGATATACTTGATTGCGTGCTGAGTTTCTCTGAGTGTGAGAGCCGATTTATAGCCCTCGGGAATATATAATGAACGTGACATATAAAAACTCCTTGTTAAAAAATTTATCTGATTGAACCGACTGTTCTCGGATAGAGAATAACGTCTCTGATATTTGACATACCTGTTGTGTACATGATAAGACGTTCAAAGCCGAGACCGAAACCGCCGTGAGGTACAGAGCCGAACTTTCTCAAATCGAGGTAGTCGGAATAGAGTTCGAGGTTCATATTGCGCTCATTCATAGCGGCAACAAGCTTGTCGTAATCGTACTCACGTTCACTTCCGCCGATAATCTCGCCGACACCAGGTACAAGCAAATCAACAGCGGCAACAGTTTTGCCGTCGGGGTTTTGTTTCATGTAGAAAGACTTGATTTCCTTAGGGTAATCGGTAACGAATACAGCTTTTTTGAAGACCTTTTCAGAAATATAGCGTTCATGTTCCGTCTGCAAATCACAGCCCCACTCAACAGGATAGACGAAATCTTCACCCGAATTTTTCAGGAGTTCGATAGCCTCAGTATAAGTCACTCTTCCGAAATCATGGGAAATAAGTTCCTCAAGACGTGCTTTCAGACCCTTTTCAAAGTGAGCGTCAAAGAACTCGATTTCAGTCGGGCAGAGTTCAAGCAGTTGTCCGATTACATATTTGAGCATATCTTCTGCAATCTCGATAACGTCATCGAGTTCAGCAAAAGCTACTTCGGGTTCGATGTGCCAGAACTCCGCAAGATGTTTCGGCGTATTGCTGTTTTCCGCACGGAAACTCGGACCGAAAGTATATATTTTGCCCATAGCAGTAGCAGCCATTTCACCCTCAAGCTGTCCCGAAACTGAAAGACCTGCTTTTCTGCCGAAAAAGTCGTTTGCATAGTATTCCTCTTCGGACTTATACTCCGTAGTGTAGCCGTTTGTCGTTACCTGAAACATCTCGCCTGCACCTTCGCAGTCGCTGCCGGTGATAAGCGGTGTATTAATATATACGTAGTTATTACTCTGGAAATACCTGTGAAGAGCAGCCGCAAGAACTGAGCGCACACGCCATACGGCATTAAAAGTATTCGTTCTGCTTCTGAGGTGCGGAATACTTCTGAGAAACTCAAGGCTGTGACCTTTTTTCTGCAACGGATAATCTGTAGGACAGTCGCCGAGAACAGTAATACCGTCGGGAGCGGTATTGATTTCAACGGTGTTGTTTCTTCCCTCAACGACTTTTCCGACAACTTTCAGGGACATTCCTACACGAGGTTCTTTGAAATCGCCGTCGCCCTTTTCGATAACAACCTGAATATTTTTGAGTGAAGTGCCGTCGTTGAGTTCAACGAACGCAACACTTTTTGAGTTTCGGGAAGTGCGAACCCAGCCACAGACAGTTACTTCCTGCCCGATGTACTCTTTTTTGCAGATAATTTCTTTAACGTCGATGTGTTTCATAAATAAAATCGTTCCTTTCAAATGGATTTCAGGACGGGAAAACAAAAAGCCTCCCGAACCTGTTTAAACAGGACGAGAGTTCCCCGTGGTGCCACCTGAATTTACTGCTGAACGTACCGGAACGGAACGGCAAAAGCAGTCACTTTCGTCCGCTGTAACGTGCGGAAAACGTCGCCCCTACTAAGAAAAAACTTTTCGGTTTGATGCTCGGGAGTGTTATTCACATCGGCTCTGATACATGGCTCACACCTGCCCACGCTCTCTGCAAACGAAATCCGACATTACTTCTCTCCGTCATGGCATTTATCTATATTATTTTATCATGATTTTTCTTATTTGTCAATAGTTTCCGTAAATTTTTTTCATATAACGAAAAGCCCTGAAAAAAATGCAGGGCTTTTGACGTATGTATTAAATTGTAGTGTTCTGGTGAATTATTCACCAAGCTAAATTACCTGTCGGAATTATTCTTATGCACGGCTTTCACGTTCCCACTTTAAATGCCATGACTGATAAAGAACAGACTAAGCGTTAAACGTACCCATCGGATTATACCTCCGTAGATTATTGCTCCAGACCTTCCATATCCGGAATAACAAAATAAATCAGGGGTGGAATTCAATCAGTTTCTCATCGGACTCAACCTTTGCAGAGTATTTTTGACATATATCTAAAGACTCACGTCGGAATTTCAGAAAATCCTGTATCTGAATTGAGTTTAGACTGAAACCGTATTAATCTCCAGCATTGCGTTTGTTCTGTAAACAGATTTCTTTTTTCATTTCAATCAACCGGAACAAGTCATCTGCGACCTATATTCCCTCTTATTAAACCTGATTACCTAACAAGTCCGCCGGTTTCACGCTGTGGCTGATGGTAGACTCCATCGGACTCACTTACCTTTCCGCTTAAAATAATTTACATTGAGACGAACTCAAACCAAGTAAATTCAGCTTTGAGTAAATCTTGTTTACTCTTTTTCCTTGATTATATAATAACACAGAATTTAGTAAAAGTCAATAGTATTTTTCAAGTTTTTTACGTATTTTAATAAATTTTGTTATATTACACAAATAAAAAAACTGTTTTTGGACATATTAACCATAAAGCAAAAAGCAGTCCGTCCAGACTGCTTTTTATTATTCTGATTAAAGTGAGCTGTGGAATGTACGTGAAATAACATCGTCCTGCTGTTCTTTTGTAAGCTTGACGAAATTCACGGCATAGCCTGAAACCCTGACGGTAAGCTGCGGGTACTTTTCGGGGTGAGCCTGAGCGTCAAGAAGAGTTTCTTTTGTAAAAACGTTTACATTAAGATGATGACCGCCTTTTTCAACGTAACCGTCGAGCAGTTCAATAAGGTTGTCAACCTGTTTCTGATTATCCATAAAAAATTCCTCCTAATCTTCGTCTTCGTCGACAGCGTCTTCCGTCGGCTGACAGCACGCACCTTTATTTCCGCAATAATCAGTGCTGTTTACAATGTCAACCTTGACTTCTGCGTTGTCGGCGGACTTAATATTTACATGACCGCTTCCGCCTGCCATGAGTTCGTCAATCAGGTCGGCAAGCTCCTGCGGATTATTGGGCATCTGCATTATTCTTCCTCATTTCTGAGTTTGTCGAGGTCAATATCGCCGACAAAAACCTGCATATCCTTACCGAGAGCGTCAGGAATGATTGAGAAAGTATTTGAGATACCGTCCTGTGCGTGACGGAACGGGAGTTTTGCAACAGAAGAGAGCGAAGCAGTTGCGCCGTGAGTATCTCTGCCGTGCATCGGGTTAGCTCCGGGGGCGAGCGGAACGCCCATTTTACGTCCGTCAGGAGTGTTGCCGGTCTTCTTGCCGTAAACAACGTTTGAAGTTATAGTCAGGATTGACATTGTAGGCACGCTGTCACGGTATGTGTGATGCTTTCTTACGCAGTCCATGAACTTGCGGACAACTGTTACTGCAATCTGGTCTACACGGTCGTCGTTGTTGCCGTATTTCGGGAAATCGCCCTCAATTTCGTAATCTGTAACAATGCCGTTTTCGTCACGGATAACCTTGACTTTAGCATACTTGATAGCGGAGAGAGAGTCTGCTACAACTGAAAGTCCTGCGATACCTGTAGCAAAGTAACGCTTAACATCTCTGTCGTGGAGAGCCATCTGAAGCTTTTCATAGCAGTATTTGTCGTGCATATAGTGGATTACGTTAAGTGTGTTGACATAAAGTCCTGCGAGCCATTCCATCATAGCTTCGTACTTGTCCCATACGTCGTCGAAGTCAAGGTAATCGCCCTCAACAGGTCTGTACTTAGGACCGACCTGAACTTTCATACGCTCGTCCACACCGCCGTTGATAGCGTAAAGGAGACATTTTGCGAGGTTAGCTCTTGCGCCGAAGAACTGCATTTCCTTGCCCACTCTCATTGAAGATACACAGCAGGCAATTGCATAGTCGTCGCCGTGAACAACACGCATCATATCATCGTTTTCATACTGTATAGAGGAAGTCTTGATTGACATTTTTGCGCAGTATTCCTTGAATTTGCGTGGGAGTTTCTGTGACCAGAGTACAGTCATATTCGGTTCCGGAGCAGTTCCGAGATTTTCAAGAGTATGTAAATAGCGGAAACTGTTCTTTGTAACGAAGTGGTGACCGTCAACGTCCACACCGCCGATTGATTCTGTAATCCATGTCGGGTCGCCTGAGAAAAGCTCATTATATTCAGGAGTACGTGCAAACTTAACGATACGGAGCTTCATAATGAAGTGGTCGATGAGTTCCTGTGCCTGTTCCTCAGTGATGATACCTTTTTCGAGGTCACGCTGAATATAAATATCGAGGAATGTTGAAGTGCGTCCGAGAGACATAGCAGCACCGTTCTGCTCCTTGACAGCAGCAAGATAGCCGAAATAAAGCCACTGAACAGCCTCTTTTGCGTTCTTTGCAGGTCTGGAAATATCAAAACCGTAAATTCTGCCGAGTTCCTTGAGTTCTTCCAAAGCACGAACCTGTTCTGCAAGTTCTTCACGGAGACGGATATTCTTTGAAGTCATGCGGACAAGAGAAGTTTCAATCTGATGTTTCTTGTCAGCGATAAGAATATCAACACCATAGAGGGCAACACGTCTGTAGTCGCCGATAATACGGCCTCTGCCGTAAGCGTCAGGAAGTCCTGTGATGATAGCAGATTTTCTTGCAAGTCTCATTTCAGGAGTGTAAGCATCGAAAACGCCCTGATTGTGAGTTTTTCTGTATTTTGTGAAAATTTTGACAATTTCAGGGTCAACTTCATAGCCGTTCTGTTCGCAGGCTTTCTGAGCCATTCTGATACCGCCGAAAGGCTGAAGTGAACGTTTGAAAGGCTTGTCAGTCTGAAGACCTACAATTTGTTCGAGGTCTTTGTTGAGATAACCTGCACCATGAGAAGTGATAGTAGAAACGATTTTGGTATCCATATCAAGAACACCGCCTGCCTCACGTTCCTGACGTGACAAATCCATAATCTGTTCCCAGAGTTTTTTGGTAGCCTCAGTAGGACCAACAAGGAAACTTTCGTCGCCGTCGTAAGGTGTATAGTTTTTCTTGATAAAGTCACGGACATTTACAGAAGTTTCACTCCAGCGTCCATGTTCAAATCCGTCCCACTCAGACGGATATTCAGTTAAATAATGTAGCATTATATCTCTCCTTTTTTGTTTTCTTTTATTATAATAGCACAATGTTTATGTTTTGTCAATCTTTTGAGAACCAAAGTTATCAAAATAAATTATGTATAAATTAAAATAAAAAATAAAGCAGGATTTTGTCCTGCTTTAATTCATTTTCTCCTTGCGGATTTCTTTTTGTTTTTTGGTTTATTTTGTTTCGGCTTGTCAGGGGTTTCTTTCTGCGGAGGTTTAATTCCTGCTTCTGCTTCTTTTTTCTCAAGCTTTTCAAAGAAGAGTTTATATGCGGTTGCTGCAAGTGGTACAGCGATAAGCATTCCGATAATTCCCCATAAAGCACCGCCGACTGTGATTGCGGCAAGAACCCATATTCCAGGCAGACCGACTGAATTTCCCACAACTTTCGGATAAATGAAATTCTCCTCGAATTGTTGCAGAAGTACAAGGAATATAAGGAAAATAAGTGCCTGCATGGGACTTTCCGTGAAGATGATAAATGCACTTACTCCTGCACCGATAAGTGCGCCGACGATTGGTACAAGTGCCGTAACCCCGACGAGTACACCGCTCATTCCTGCATACGGAAGTTGCAGGATTGCCATTCCGAGAAAGCAGAGGAAGCCGAGTATAATTGCTTCAATGAACTGTCCTACAAAGAACTGCTTGAAAGTTTCGTTTGTCACTCTGCACACTTTGCGCATTCTTTTGTTGGTTTTTTCGTTACAGAATACGGTAAGTATACGGTTGATGTCACGGAGCAGAATATCTTTTCTTGCGAGGAGGTAAATTGCAAAGATTACTGCAATAACAATATTAGTTACAGCACTTGTAACAGTTCCGACAATACGTGCAGTTGAACTCAGCAGGCTGACAACTCCGCTTTGAAGTGCCTGACCAACGCTTTCCATTATTTTTCCCCAGTTTATGCTTGTCAAATCAAATTCATTGACAAAATTCTGCACTTCTTTCTGCAAATCGGGATATTCTTTGAGTTTTACAAGAATAAGGTCGACAGTCTGATTGAAAATCGGCGGGATTTTAGCTCCGAGAAGTTCAAAGGCATTTATTATCGCAGGTATGACAATAGTCAGCACAAGGACAATAACTCCGACGGCGAACAGAAATGACAGTACTATGCAGACCGGACGGCGTGAAGTTTCAACGGACTTTTTTTCGCTTTTCGGGAAATAATGAATTTCAAGCCAGCCCAGTACTATATTAAATATGTAAGCTATCACAGCACCAAGCACAAGCGGATAGAATGCACTCACAGCTATTGAAAAAATTCCTTCAAAAAAGCTGAAATTCTGTACGATGTAACATACAGCGATGATGATTAATCCTATAATCAGATACCGTTTCAGTTCCTTTTTTTCCATATTTCACCTCTGTATTAAATTTTTAAATATTATATAATAATATTATGATATTGTCAAGAGAAAAACTGTTAATTTTATTTTAATTTATTTATATTATTGACCTCACAGAAAATAAATGATATAATAAAGTAAAAACTATGAAAAAGGTGAATTGCATGAACGATATTTATAAAATCGGCAGGGTTATTGTTGACAGGAGTTTTCACACTCAAAGTGGAAACGAACTTTTTTTCAGCTATTTCGGCAATGATGTTACATATTCGATAAGGAGGACCATTGATGACAACGACTTTGAGCGTCTTGCCGAATGTGTGGAAAATGTCAGGGAGGGTATTACTTTGCGCACTGTTATCCGTATGACCGGCATAAACGGTCAGCCGAGATGGGTGCTTGCGTCAGTAAGACAACTGAAATCTTCCGGAGAACCCCTGTATGCCATAGAATTCAGTGATATTCTTTCACTTGAAAGTCTCATGGCGGACGGCGAGCGAAGATTGTCGGAATACAGATATATTCTCAGTCTGTCGAATGATTTGGCTTTTGAATATAGTTTTGAGACAAGGCATATCCGCATATATATTTTTGACTGCTGCCGTGAAAACGTCCTCACTGATATGGAACTCGAAAAATGGCAGAGTAACGCAATAAATTCAGGGTGGGTGCTGTCAAGATATATCGGCACTTTCAATACTCTCTGCCGTGACATAAAGAACGGTGTGTACCGTTTCGACTATGAACTGGAAACGTCGGTTTTCACTCAGGGAAAAACAAGAGAAATGTGCCTTTTCCGTGGAATTACACGATATGACGACCCTGAAACAAGAAAAGTAAGCGGAATTATTTCGGTTGTAAGCTCCAGACAAAAGACGAAAGACATAAATCTTGCGCTGGAATCAAACAGGGACTTTCTTTCGGGACTTCTCAACAAACGTGCTGTTACTTCTTTTGCTATGGATATTTTATCAGCCAGACCATCACATAATGTAAATATTGTTATTCTTGACATTGACAATTTTACTGATATTAATACAAGTTACGGACATCTTTTCGGTGACGAAGTCATATATACTGTTGCGGGTATAGTCAAAAGGGAACTCGGTACTCGTGGCATTGCAGGACGTATCAGCGGAGGCGGTTTCCTTATTGTGATAGAGAATACCCGTGACGAAGAGGATTTGCGTGGAATACTCCGTGCAATCCGCACAAATACAGAAACTGCCTTCACAGACAGATTTGAAGATTTCCGCCTTACCTGTTCCATGGGAATTTCCACATACCCTAAGGACAGCAGTGACTATGACGAACTTTTCATGCAGGCGGACAAGGCACTCTATATCGCACAGCAAAAGGGTAAAAACCGCTATGTTATCTACGATATTGAAAAGCATGGTGCTGTTGAAAAGGATATTGAAAATAAAATTGTTTACCTCAGCAGTAAGAAAGATACAACGGAAAAACTTGATTTTGTTGCAGCAATTTCGGAAAACCTCGTTTTCGGACGTATTCCCGATATTTCCGTACTTCTTGAGCAGATACGTGCAGAATTTGAAATTGATGATATATGCGTGTTTGCCGGAAACGACATGAGTCTTATTCTCAGCTGTGGAAATGCAGTTTCAAGAAATTCAGCATATATCCTCGAAAACGGCTACACTGAACACTTTGTGGGCGACGGTATCTTTGCAGTTGACAATGTAAATGAACTCGAAGGGCGTGACGACAACGCTTTCAGTCAGCTCACGGCAGAGAATATCGGCGGTGCGGTGCAGTATCTGATGACAGATGACAGTATTATCAAAGGTCTTATTTCTTTCTGTTATATCGGCAGATTTAAGAAATGGGCAGTTTCCGACATAAACTATTTTACGATTTTAGGCAGAATTATTACTGCCATTCTCAAAAAACAGGCATTTATTTAATTTTCACGCTTCTATCATAATTATCACAATTTGTCAGTTGATTTTTAAAAAATAGTGTGTTATAATTTTATCATAATCTGAAAGGAGATTTTTTAGTTATGAAAAATGACAAAAATGAAAAGAATGTTTTCAAACAGCTTGCTATTTTTTCAGCCATAAGTCTTGTTTTCATAATACTCTTCAACGCTCTGCTTATGCCGCAGTTGTCTAAAAGGAGTGTAAAGGAAACAAACTACAGCTTTTTCCTTAATCAGCTTGATGATGGAAATATCACACAGGTGAAAATTGAGGACAGCGAAATCCGCTTTGAAGTTGAGACGGAAGACGGTAAAAAACAGGTGTATTCCACAGGGCGTATGGACGACCCCGACCTCGTTGACCGTCTGCACAATGACAAGGACATCGTTTTCACGGAAGATTTTGCAGAAAGCAATCTGCTCCTTGAATTTCTTGTCAGCTGGGTTCTCCCGATTATCTTCTTTGTTGTTCTCTGGAATATCCTTATGAAAGGTATGAATAAGCGTATGGGCGGAAATTCAATGTCATTCGGCAAAAGTAATGCGAAAATCTATGTCAAGGCACAGACAGGCAAAACTTTTGACGACGTTGCAGGTCAGGACGAGGCAAAGGAGGCACTCGTGGAAATTGTGGATTTTCTGCATAATCCCAATAAATATGCGGAAATCGGCGCAAATCTTCCGAAAGGTGCGCTGCTCGTAGGACCTCCCGGAACAGGTAAAACCCTTCTTGCACAGGCAGTCGCAGGCGAGGCAAACGTGCCGTTTTTCTCAATATCGGGTTCGGAATTTGTTGAAATGTTCGTCGGAATGGGTGCGGCGAAAGTCCGTGACCTCTTCAAACAGGCTAACGAAAAAGCACCGTGTATCGTATTCATTGATGAGGTTGATACTATCGGAAAGAAACGTGACGGAAACTTCAGTGGCAACGACGAACGTGAGCAGACGCTTAATCAGCTGCTTACTGAAATGGACGGTTTCGACGGAAAGAAAGGTGTTGTAATTCTTGCGGCGACAAACCGCCCTGAAAGTCTTGACCCTGCTCTTCTTCGTCCGGGACGTTTCGACAGGCGCATACCTGCTGAACTTCCTGATTTGGCTGGACGTGAAGCCATTCTGAAAGTCCACGCAAAGAAAGTAAAGACAGAAGAGGGGATTGACTACAATGCGATTGCAAGGGCAACAGCAGGTGCGTCCGGTGCTGAACTTGCGAATATCATAAATGAGGCTGCACTGAGAGCAGTAAGAAACGGCAGAAAACTTGTAAGTCAGTCTGACATGGAAGAGAGTGTTGAAGTAATCATTGCAGGCTATCAGCGTAAGAATGCAGTTATTTCCCAGAAAGAAAAGGAAATTATTGCATATCACGAAATCGGTCATGCACTTGTTGCGGCAAAACAGAAACACTCCGCACCTGTACATAAAATCACGATTATACCACGTACAAGCGGTGCGCTGGGATATACCATGCAGGTGGACGAGGGAGAAAAGTTCCTCATGACAAAGGAAGAGGCACTCGCAAGGATTGCTACTCTCACGGGCGGACGTTCAGCAGAGGAACTTATTTTCAACAGCTGTACAAGCGGTGCGTCCAATGACATCGAACAGGCTACCAAACTTGCAAGGGCTATGGTTACACGCTATGGAATGAGCAGTAAATTCGATATGATTGCGCTTGAAACAGTTACAAATCAGTATCTGGGCGGTGACACTTCGCTTGCCTGTTCCGCTGAAACCGCATCAAAGATTGATGAGGAAATCAATGCAATAGTAAAGACTTCACACGAAAAGGCAATAAGAATACTTACTGAAAACATAGATAAACTTCACGAACTCGCACACTTCCTTCTTGAAAGAGAAACTATCACAGGTGAGGAATTTATGGATATTCTTAACAAAGAACCTGCAATATCCCTGTGAAATTTGTCGTAAAAAGCGAACTGAGTTTATACCTCTTGACTATTCCGCCAAAATATGAGATAATATATTAAATCTTATATGTAAAAAGAAAGGGTTTGCAAAATGAGTGAATTAACAGAAACTTTGACAAACTGGCTGGCGGAACATGGTATACCGGAATGGCTCATACCGTTTCTTGTATCAATTCTGCCGATAATCGAACTGCGAGGCGGAATAATTGCGGCGAGGGTTCTCGACATGGAATTGTGGAAAGCAATCGGCGTGTGCATGATTGGAAATATCCTTCCGATACCGTTTATACTGCTGTTCATTGACAAAATTTTCGACTTTATCAGGAAACACAAAATCCCTGTTATGACGAAACTTGTGACTTTTCTTGAAAGTAAGGCAATGAACAAAAGCAGTACAATGGAGAAAGGCGAATTTATATTCCTCCTGTTCTTTGTCGGAATACCTCTTCCGGGAACAGGCGCATGGACAGGCTCACTGATTGCGTCGCTCCGTAAGATACCGCTGAAAAAGGCTGTACCTGCTATTTTCCTTGGTCTGTGTCTTGCATCGGCTATTATGTGCATTCTCTGCTATGGATTTCCTGAAGTGTTTGCGAAGATGTTCGGCTGATATGAAAATAAATCCTGTTCGGAAACGAGCAGGATTTTTTGTGCATCAGGAACAATTTATATATAGAAAAGAAAAAAGCTCCCGATTTCAAATCGGGAGCCAGTAACTTCTAACAAATTAAATTAACTTCTTTAATATATCTCTCTTATATATTAATAAAAATAATTCTGGTATCCGTCTCCATAGAAACCAAAATAACCTTGTGTGAATGAAGATGGCTCATTGAAATAGAGGTTGACTGCCTCTTTTACCAAATCTGTAACATAGCCTGAATATGTTGTCAGATAAGCGTAATTTTCAGAACCTGTAAACTGGTAAGGAGCTGTAATGACATCATAGATATTATCCGGATAAAGCGGGCTGTTTACACGGTTCATTATGACCTCAACAACCTTTCCTTTTTCATAAACGTCAATCCAGTTTGAACCTGCCTCATTTGCAACACAGTTGCAAAGCAGAATGTATTCCTGTTCTGTAATCGGAAGTGAACCTGTTGCAGTTTCAACAGTAGTTGTCACTGTTTCAGTAGTAACTGCTTCTGATGTTGTAGTTTCGGTTGTAGTTTCTGTGGTAGTCTCTGTAGTTGTTTCTGTAGTTTCTGTAGTAGTTTCAGTTGTTGTGGTTTCAGTAGTAGTTTCTGTGGAAGTAGTCTCTGTTGCAGTTTCAGCGGTAGTTGCTTCCTCTGTAGTAGTAACGGGAACTATGTACTCAGTAGTTGTAACAACATATTCTGTTGTGATTTCTGTTGCAGTTTCCGTTGTAGTAGTGGTTTCAGTGGTAGTTTCAGCAGTTGTAGTTGCAGTAGTGGTTTCAGTGGTTGTAATTGATGTTGTGGTTTCGGTTGTTTCAGGTAAAGGAGCGATATACTCTACAGCAGGAGGGAAGTATTCTGTGGAAGGTTCAAATACAAATTCCTCATTGTCTTCTGTTTCGGTATTCTCCTCATCTGGAGTAGTTTCAGAAACATCTGTTGTTTCAGGCTCTTCAGTTGCAATGAACGGTCCGCTGATTGTAAGTCCGCCGAATGATGCAGTATAAGTAACGTTATCATCGCTGCTTGTATCATCATCTTCAACGTCCTCAGCGTAGTCAGCATAGATTTCATTGTCAGCTGTTGTTACTGTAGGTACAGCGATTACTGCTTTTGTTGCAGCAGTATAAATTTCTGCGATAGTCTCATTACCAGAAAAATCACTGACTACAGTTAAAGTAGTGGGAACTGTGCTTGTTGTGGTTACGGCTGTGGTTTCGATAGAAGTTACTGCAGCAATATTTGCCAATTTTTCGCTCTGGACATCATAAATGTTTTCAACATCGTTTTTCGGAGCGACTGTACCTACAGTAGAAGTGCCTGAGTAAACTCCAAGTATTCCTCCGCAGATGCAGGTGGAAACACCTCCGAAAATCATCGCTGCAATTTTAGCTTTTCTCATCAACTCAATCCTTTCCTCGAAAAGCATTCGTAATTTTTGCCCTCGTTTTGAGGACTGTGATTATCTTACCACATTTTTCTGAAAATTGCAATAGTTTTAAAGAGATTTCCATTTTACGTCCAAAAAAATTTTTTATATGCTATTCGTTTTGGTGAAATTGCTACATAATATATGAATAAATTATTAAAATTATATGAATAAGAGGTACATTTTGTTAATATGCCTTCCCAAATTTATTACAAAGCTGTAACAATTTTTTACGTTTTTTCATTTACTTAATGTATAATATATAAAATGCATTTATATACATTATAAATATATATATCTTAAATTTATTGTTTTTTCGTCATGGCAGGTATTTTTTTAATTACATTCTGTAATATTTTGCTTTTTTCGATGTTATAATATGGTAATTTACTGTTATCAAACTGTTACCATTATCGCCTTAAAACGACAAAAAATCCTGTTTTTTCTTCGTCATTTTCCCCAAATCTTATTTAAGGCTAAAAATCGCCTGATTTGACAAATTCATATTTGTACATACTGTATTTTGTGCTTTTTGTGAATTGTATACATAAATCAGCCGGTTGTATAGTCACAATGCACAAAAAAGCAATGTCTGTTATGACATTGCTTTTCTGATTTATTTTTTATTTTTCTCCTTGAATATTTTCAGTCTCACATCATCGCCTTTAAACTGCAAATATTTATACAGCGTGGCAAGTCTTGATGCAACTTTTCCGCCGTATCGTGCCGATATATCTTTATAATTCATGTTAGTGCTTATGATAGTGGGCTTGCTTCTTACAATTCTTGTATTGATTATGTTGTAAATCATTGAATTATAGAATTTTGTTTCCTGCTCCGTACCCAAATCGTCAAGAATAAGCAAATCTGCGTCAAGCACAGCGTTGAGAATATCCGACGAATGTTCATAGCTGAAATGCTCACACTCAATATTCCAGAGAATATTTATCACTGAGTCATAGAGAACGCCATAACCTTTTTGCAGGGCAACATTTGCGATTGCAAGAGAAAGGTGAGTTTTTCCCAGTCCCGTGTCGCCTGTCATCAGGATATTATCGGAATTTAAACTGAAATTTTCAGCATATTCCCTTGTGTAATTCAGTATCTTCTGCATTGTGAAGTAGTCACTGCCGATATAATAGCTGAGGCTGAATGTTTCAAAGCTTGAAAGTGTAAGATGTGCATCTGTATTGAGTTTTTCAGTCATCAGTTTTCCGAAAAGATTTTTCATACATTCACAGAAACTGCTGTCAATATAGCCTGTATCATTGCATTTCGGGCAGGTATAGTGCATATCAAGATAGTCTGATGGATAGCCGTGCGAAACAAGAAGCTGTTTAGCTAATTCCTGTGCGCCCATATTCCTTTGTCTGATTTTTTCAATTTCGGCGGAAGTATCTCTGTTTCTGCCGTTGGAAATTACTTTTATGAGTTCTTTTCCCGTATTAAACAGTGTATCATTTATTTCCTTGATTTCAGGTATTTTCTTGTTTATTTCGGCAATGCGCCTGTCATTTTCTGCCTTTGCCTTTTCACGCCGTCCTGCAAGTATGATGTGGGCTTTGTCGTATATTTCGGTATCCATATATCCTCCCTAAAAGTTATTGACGACAATGTCGTATTTGTCAGCATCAAATCCGTCTGAATTATCGGATTTCGGTTTGTGGTTCTTTTTATGTTCGGAAGACGCATTCTTTGCCTCATCGATAGTCTTTATTCCGTTTTCATTCCAGTTCAGCAGGATTTTATTTATATATGGAAAAGAAAGGTTGCCTGTGTTCTCAACAGTTATTTCGTAGGCGTATTTAATCAGCTCCATACTATAGCCCACTCTGCGCCATTCGTCAATAAATTCCTGCTGACTTGTAGTAGGCTTACGTTTCATTTCAAACATCTTCATTATTCTGCCTGTGAAAGTTCTTGTTTCCATAAGCCTGTCTACTTCCGCATTAGCCCTGTCAAGCGTATCTATTTCGTTTTCCGCCCAGTTTATTGCGATTTTCTCAATGTAATTTGCATTTATTCTGTCAATATCCTTGCAGTATGTTATAATTGTCATAATCACTTCAACTTTAAGTCCGAGATACTCATAAATCCATATAAGGACATTCTGCATTACGTGATTGGGATTTATCATAATTCCCTGCATCATCTGAAAGAGTTCTGCAATATCAGGATTGCTTTTCTGTATATCTGAAATCTGTGTCGGATTATAACTTGTTCTCTTTTCTATATGCGGAACAGTTTTTACAGATACTTCAACAGCAGATGTGTTCTTTTTCTCTTCGGCAGCAGTTTTTGCAGCTGGTGCGGACTGCGGTGGAGCTGTCATAATATTATTGACGGGCTTTGCCTGATTTACACTGTCTTCCAGAGAGAATATGTTAAACTGCTCCCAGAAAATTACAGCTTCCTCTATTTGCTGTTCCGGTACGCCGGTATTTGCGGAGATTTCCTCTGTTTTGACGGCTGTTCCTGAATTTCTGAGCAGATAAAGCAGAACCTTGAGATTATTTCCGTCTGCGAATTTAAGCAGGTTATCTGCAATAATACACGGAACGCCGAACATACTGCCCCATATACCACTGTTTATTTTGTATTCCAAAAAAATCTCCTCCAATCTTTTTAGTGTAAGAAATATTATATCACATTTTTTTCGATTTGTCACTATGGCAATTTCTATAATTAATTGCCTGAAAATTTATGAAATTTCTCAAAAACAAAAACGACTGAAAAAATCAGTCGTTTGTTGGTTAATTTGTCAATATCCTGTTGTGTCATGTATCTGTATCTGTTCTGTCACATTTTTTTCGTCAAGAAAATTGAACAGGCAGTTAAGTATGTAAGAGTAACTTGAACCTGGGAGGTGCATACCGTCTCCTCCCGAATGTTCGTCGCCGAGAGCGAGCGTGTAAGGGTCGGCAAGTACGGAATAAGTATCAAAGAAGAGTATCTGCGGATTTCCTGCTCCCTCTACAGCACTCTGTATCGAAGAATTGAATGAACGGATAGTATCATTGGTGGTGTATCCGTTCCAGTCCGCAATGGGAGTTATCGCACCTACTATGACAGTAGAAGTCGGTACACGTTCAAGTACCTGTTGTGCAACATTCAGCAGATATGTGCCGTATTCGTCGGAAGAATAGCTGTATATATCATTCATGCCCATTGAGACGAAATAAAGCGGAGTATTTACATAATCAACAGTATCAAGCACGCCTGCATAATAGCCGTCTATGTCGAAATAGTAGCTTTCCATATTCCATACAGCAAGCGACTCTTTGGCGATATTGTGTTCATACGGAATATAGCCGTAGGCATTGAAACCGTAAGCAATGGAGTCGCCTATAATGGCAAGCCTGTCCTGATAGTAACTGCTGTTGGGCGAAACTCCTGCTGAAATGTAGTCATAGTAGTATTCATGCGGTTCGTTGGTTGTTACTGTGGTAGTTTCTGCCGTTGACGTTTCAGGCAGTTCAGTCTGTGCTGTGACGGTTTCTGTTATTTCTGCTGAATTTATAACAAACAGGTCAGTTGCTGCTGTTGTAGGAACTTCCGCTGCATCGTCCACAATTGGAACAGCAGGCGGACTTGTTGCTGTATTCGTTGTAACCAATGCGGCAGGTTTTTCAAGTGCCTTGAGCCGTGCAGATGTCATCTTGTCTTTGGGTTCGGGAGCATATATAAATGCAACCGCAAGAACTGTCAGTATCACTGTAGCAGCTGGCATAACAGGACTGCTGAAAAAGTTTTTGAAAAAATCTTTCATAAATATCACTTCCATAACATCATAGAAAAATCCTGCAAGTTTATTCACTCGCAGGATTGGAGCTGATGATCGGACTTGAACCGACGACCTACGCCTTACCAAGGCGTTGCGCTACCGACTGTGCCACATCAGCGTTAACAGTAATTATTATATATCATATTACATGAAATGTCAATAGGTTATACAATATTTTTTTATTTTAACAAAAAATAGTATTGACAAATTATATTAATTGTGTTATTATTTAAAAAAACGGTGAACGAAACAAATCTTGAAAAATTCCGATACAGAGAGCTTTCGGCTGGTGTGAGAAAGTGAGGATTTTCAGGGAAATTACATTCGGGAGTTTCCGCATTGAACAGAGTAGGTGCGGACGGGTTTGCCCGTTACAGCTTAATGAGGTCGGGAAATTCCCGATAAACTGAGGTGGTAACACGGGTAATTCCGTCCTCAGACAGTTTTTACGCTGTCTGAGGACTTTTTATTTCTCGGGAGGTTGACGAAGTGAAAAATAAAAGTAATTTTAAAACAGGAATGTTTCTTATTGCCTCTGTGTCTACGTTGCTGACTGTAATTCTGTTCGTTGTAAACCACTTTATCAGTGCTGAAATTTTATTGACATTGGCAGTAACTTCTATGACTATTGCTTATCATTTTGATATAAGGCTTATTATCGGTAATATTGTTCCTTTGTTCAAAGAAAAAATAAATGCTGACAGCAGGTATTTTCGGGTTTCCGAGACTGAAAAAAGTATTTACAGAAAGTTTAATTTAAAGAAATGGAAATCAGGTGTCCCTACTTATAATCCCGATGAATTTGATATTAAGAAAAATTCAATTGAGGGACTTATAATAAACGGCTGTAATTCTGAAATTGTACATACTATGAATATTTTTGCAAGCTATATACCGATAGTATTCAGTGTATGGTTTAATTCACTGCCAGTATTTGTTATAACGTCAGTTCTGGCGAGTATCTATGATTTGCAGTTTGTAGCATTACAGCGTTACAACAGACCACGACTGTTGAAAATAGCTGAAAAACGTAAAAAGTAGAAAAAATCATGAGAATACCTGCAAGGAGCTTTATATGATATTTATAGTATTTATTGCAGTAGTAATGATTATTTTATATCTTGCTGCTTTAATATCTCCGCATTTTGCCGAAAAGAAAGCAGATAAAAAAGCTGAAAAAATCAAGGCAGGTTATGCGGACGGCAGTTACTTTAATTCTGCTGAATGGAAGAAAAGTCATTCGGAATATGTTAAAAATTATAAATTTGAAAAAATCAGTCCGGAAGGCATGAAATCCGACCTGAAAAGAAG
This sequence comes from uncultured Alistipes sp., assembly GCA_964460175.1. Lineage (GTDB taxonomy): Bacteria > Bacillota > Clostridia > Oscillospirales > Ruminococcaceae > Ruminococcus. Next base: position 71,764 of record CAYWPN010000006.1, read on the forward strand.
ATATTTTAAAATGACTGTAAAACCTTTAATATTTTTGAGTATTATTATGCTTTTATGTTTGATTATAGCATTTTCTGTAACAGAACTGTTTGTTACTGTTTTATTTATATTTTTAACAGTAGGATTTATTATATTAAAAGTTTCCTGTCTGCCTGTAAAGAAATTCTATAAGCAGAATTATAATTTCGCTGGTATTGAAAAGTCATATAAAAACGGAAAAATGCTTTCACACAGAAAAAACGGTATAAATATCGGACAGGATTATACTGTAATATATAATGAAAAGCAGATAGTTGCTGTTGATAATTATAATATAGAGGCAGTTGAACGTTATGCAGTAAGAAAAAAGACCTATTATAATTCTCAGTATGCAAAAGAAGAATATCTCCACAGAGTATATATAAAGGCGGGAAGCAGGTATTTTGTTGAACTTGATGAGCATCAGGTTGAAATTGCAATAGATGAATTAAACAAAATATAAAGGAGAAAGTTATGAAAACAGTATTGTTTTTTGTAATTGTTCTGGCAGAAATGATTTTCAGTGCATTTCAGCTTGATTTCTACGGAAACAGCGAAATTCTTACCGGCTTGCTGTATGTGATTTCATACGGTATTGTATGGGTTGCCGAAAGTTATAAAAAATTCAGGACTGATAAACAGCGTGAGAATTTTCTTATGTTAGGAACTCTTATTGTATTCGGAGTATTAATTTTAATTCTGTTTATATTAAAACTTATTCTTATTGCAGTTAAATAAATTAAACATAAAGGAGAATAAAATATGCTGGAAGTAGAAGTACATTATGATTTTCTGGAAGTATTTTATGATTTTACTTTAACGGAAAATGGATATGAAGATTTTTGCGGAAGAACTTTTCAGGGGCTTGAAAAATTTCTGAATGAAGTTCTTTATAAGGACAGAATTTTCAAGAACTGCTGTGGAAATATTCAGATTGATACAAACGGTGAGGACATCGGAAAGGAAATAATTATAGCGTCGCAGAGAGGTCACGGCGTGTATATACAGTATTTTGATGGCCATGATACTAAATATTCTCTCCGTGACAGAAATAAACTTGAAGTTCTGATAGATGTGTGGGGAGACGGTGTGAATATTTCTGAGGGACTGTTTATTGAACCCGAAAAAGCATGGGAAGTAATCAATGAATTTATTTTATGCGGAAAAATTGTTCAGGATATTGAATGGATAACGTGCGACGAGTTGCCCGAAGGTGCTAACATTATGTCATGAGATTAAAAACTATTGCAGGAGGAGAAAATTATGAGAATACTCGTAACAGGCGGAACGGTTTTCGTAAGCAGGTACACGGCGGAATACTTTGTTAAAAAAGGACATGAAGTCTGTGTGCTTAACAGGAATACACGACCGCAGTCCGACGGTGTAAGACTGATTGAATGTGACAGGCACAGTCTCGGCGATAAGTTAAAAGACATTTATTTCGACCTTGTAATTGATGTCACGGCGTACACTGAAACGGACGTGAAAGACCTTGTAAACGCACTCGGCGACTTCGGAAAGTACATAATGATTAGTTCAAGTGCGGTTTACCCCGAAACGCTCCCACAGCCTTTCAAAGAAGAGCAGGAATGCGGATTTAATATTCACTGGGAAGCTTATGGTACAAACAAAGTTTCCGCCGAAAAATATCTTTTGAACAAAGTTCCCGACGCTTATATTATCCGTCCGCCTTATCTTTACGGCAGAATGAATAATCTTTACAGAGAGGCGTTTGTATTTGAATGCGCTGAAAAGAATATGCCGTTTTTTATTCCGAAAGACGGGAAAATGAAACTCCAGTTTTTTGATGTTGAGGATTTGTGCGTATTTATTGAGAAAATAATTGAATTGACTCCCGAAAATCATATATTCAATGTTGGTAATCCCGAAACGGTTGATGTGAATGAATGGGTAAGGCTGTGCTATGGCGTACTCGGTAAAATTCCCGAAATAAGATATGTGCCTGCCGAAGTAAATCAGAGACTTTATTTTCCGTTCAGGGACTATGAGTACATACTTGATGTGACAAAGCAAACTCAAATCATGTCCAGTTTTAAACCGCTTGAAACAGGCTTAAAGCAGTCTTATGAATGGTATAAGGATAACCGTGAACTCATCGTTCGCAAGAATTATTTACAGTATATAAAAGATAATTTGATATAAAGGAGATTATATGGTTGATGTGAAATTTTTACCTGAATACTTTGCAACGTCTGTCTGGATTAAGTCAGAAGATATATTTGTGCCGATTGGGAAATATGATAAACTTCCGTTGTCCGAACAGCTTATTAAGGAACTTGAAAAGTTCGATGATGCAGTTATGGGCATTCTTGACTGGAGTAATCCCGGCGGAGAAAGTCCGATGTCATTTGAAGAACGCAAGGATTTATATGAACTTTCCAAAAATTTATGTAAAAGGGTACAGGACGAATTGGGCGGTGACTATAATGTCATTGACCGCACAGGCTGGTTAGAGCCGAAAGAACAGCTTGAGGAGAGTGATTTATTGTGAAACGAAAAACAAGAACAATTACAGTAAATGACAGGAAATATGTGTGGTGGTATAGTATGGGAGCAGGACTTGCGGAAATCAATCTGTCTCCAGTTGGCGATAAAACATCGGTTATTACAGTAAATTTTTTGTGCAATAATACGGAAATTACTGATGAACGTGAAAAGTATATAGGAATTGGAAAATATCCCGAATACGTTACAATTCAAAAAGACAACAGCGTATATGATATTAAGACTATCGCACCTGCAATGGTAGCTTTTATACTTTCACATTTAAAGTCAGATGATTTTGTTGCAAGAAAATATATCACCTACAACGGATTTGATTTGCTGGCAAAATGGGGATTTTCCGTCAGTAAAATAACAGACGGAATTTACTGGTAGATAAATTTATATTCAACGGAGGAATAAAATTTGGATAAACTTGAAATAAAAAACAGCGTATCTGAAATAGAGAATTGTATACTTAAATCTTTTAATCTTGCCTGTGAAATGATGGTGTTCAATTTTGGAGAATGTATCATTCATTCTATGTGTCTGACAAGGATTATAAAAAATAATGATATTCTTTTTACAACTCTGGATTATCAGAACTGGGACGGCGAGGAAAGTAAAAATAATGATGAGTGGTATTTCAAGGAGATTTACTGTAATGAAATTGTCGGCGGACGTGTATTGTCGGTTGAAATAAGTCCCCTGAATGATTTGAAAATCGTAATGGATAACGGAATTTCAATAGAAATGTACGTTTCAAACGGGTACAATCACTATGATGATGAGTCAGAGCAGTGGCGGTTGATAAAGAGAAATCCCGATTATAAGCCGTCGCCCGACAAAAAGCATTTTTCTTTATTCCATATTGTTGTCAACAGTAAATCCGTTGAAAAACAGTCGGATATTGATGATTAGCTTAAGGAGGTTATTTATGGAACACGATATAAATCTGAACATTCATTATACTATTCCGGAAGATTTATGGGAAAAAGTTATGGAAGTATTCCATTCAATGCCGTACTGGAGTGGGAATGACTGCAATGCCGATGTGATGTGGACTGGTGATGACATTGAGTTATATTATTCCGTTGAACCCAGTGGCATACAGATTACAGGAGAAATGCCGTATGAAATATGGAGAAAATGGTATCCTGAACTTAAAAGAAAACTTACAGATGTACTCGGTTATGAAATCGGCGAACCCGAAGAGGGCTATGATTTCAAGTACTGGGGGTGAACTGAATGGAACAGCATAATAAGATAATAAATGCTGTTGCAAAGCAGTACTTAGCATCTGAAGGACTTTTCAGGATTGGCTCATCAAGAAGCTGGATAGACGACAATGGTTATTTTCTGACAATAGTTGAATTTCAGCCAAGCAGCTATTCAAGAGGTACATATCTCAATGTCGGAATAGACTTTATGTGGGAAAAATCAGTAGGTTTAAACGAGACTTTATCTTTTGACTATGGCGGCAGAGTAATAATAGGTAAAGGAACACAGTTTGCGGAATACAGGGAACGTCTTAAAAACGGTGATGAGATTTTTACGGCGGAAGTTGAAAAATTTGCTGCCGCTGCTGTGGAAAAAGTAAAGGAATACCGCAGGTTCTGCGATTTGGATTACGCCAAGAAACAATTACTTAAAAAAATAAAGCAGACGCACAAAAACTGTATGTTCTGGGAAATGTACGATTTAGCAATGCTATGCTTTTTCAAAGGCGATTTCAATAAAGGAAAAAAATACTTCAATAGTTTTCTTGAAACGGCAAAAAATTCTGTATTGGGCAATACATATTGTGATTGGATTGAAGAATTTTATAATTACTGCATTTCGGAAATAGTTCCTCAGATAAATTCTGCTGATACGGCTCAGAAAATGGTTTTTGAGATGATAAACAGAAGAAGAAAGTATTTTAACAATAAGTCTTCCTACAAAAAGATGAGGAAAGACATTGTTTTCTGATAAAACAGTATAGGAGAAAAATTATGATACTGCTTGTTGTTGATACACAAAAACAAATTACAAACGCCGACTTGTATAAATTTGATTTGTTTGTTGATAATGTAAAAAAATTAATTTCAACTGCACGAAATAATAATATTGAAATTATTTATGTTCGTCATGACGACGGAGAGGGGAGCGATTTAACAAAAGGGTCAGACGGCTTTGAAATATTTGAAGAATTTTCGCCGTTAGACAATGAAAAGATTTTTGATAAAACAGTAAACAGTTGTTTTAATAATACGGGATTATTGGAATATCTTAATGAAAAACATGAAAAAAGTATAATTGTTGTAGGTCTGCAAACAGATTTTTGTATTGATGCAACCGTTAAATGCGGCTTTGAACATGGATTTGAAATACTGATACCTCAATATGCAAATTCCACATTTGATAATAAATATATGTCAGCAGAACAGACCTATGAATATTACAACAATTATATCTGGAATAAAAGATATGCGAAATGTCTTTCAGTAAATGAAGTACTGAATTTGATGAACAGATACTCATTAAATTAATGCTTATAAAAAAATTAACATAAAGGAGAAAAAATTATGACTACTTTTGAAGAACTCAAGCGCAGGGGACTTCTTGCGCAGCTTACCGACGAAAAGGAAATTGAGGAACTCGTCAACGCAGGAAAGGCTACTTTCTACATCGGTTTTGACCCGACTGCTGACAGTCTGCACGTGGGACATTTCATGGCACTCTGCCTTATGAAACGTCTGCAAATGGCAGGAAACAAGCCTATTGTACTTATCGGCGGCGGTACTGCTATGATTGGTGACCCGTCCGGCAAGACCGATATGCGCAAGATGATGACACCTGAAACAATCCAGCACAATGTTGACTGTTTCAAGAAGCAGATGAGCCGTTTTATCGATTTTTCCGACGATAAGGCTATAATTGTCAACAATGCTGACTGGCTTATGAACCTCAATTATATTGAACTTCTCCGTGATGTCGGAGCGCATTTCAGCGTAAACCGTATGCTTTCACATGAGTGCTACAAACAGCGTATGGAGCGTGGACTTACTTTCCTTGAGTTCAACTACATGATTATGCAGAGTTATGACTTCCTTGAACTCTTCCAGAAGTACGGCTGTAATATGCAGTTCGGCGGAGACGACCAGTGGGCAAATATGCTCGGCGGTACTGAACTCATCAGACGTAAACTCGGCAAGGACGCTTATGCTATGACTATCACTCTTCTGCTCAATTCAGAGGGCAAAAAAATGGGTAAGACTGAAAAAGGTGCAGTATGGCTTGATGCGGAGAAAACGTCACCCTATGACTTTTTCCAGTACTGGAGAAACGTTGCCGATGCAGATGTTATCAAGTGCCTGAAAATGCTCACATTCGTTCCGGTTGAGGAAATCGAGGAAATGGAAAGGACTATGGAAGGTGCTGAGTTCAACAAGGCAAAGGAACTCCTTGCATATGAACTCACAAAGCTTGTACACGGTGAAAAAGAGGCTGATAAGGCACTTACCTCCGCAAAAGGACTGTTCGGCGGTAAAGGCGGTGACGAAAATATGCCGACTGTCGAAATCAGTTCAGACGACCTCAGCGACGGTACAATCGGACTTCTCAATCTTGTTGTAAAGGCAGGACTTGCCCCGTCCGTATCTGAAGCACGCCGGCTTGTACAGCAGGGTGGTATCACAGTAAACGACGAAAAAATGACAGACCAGAGGGCGCAGATTAAACTTGACGGTGATATTATCGTCCGCAAGGGCAAAAAGGCATTTAAGAAAGTTATCGTTAAATAAATCATGAAAAAGAAAATTCTCCGCATTGTTGGCATAGTCATGATTGCCTGCGGACTTTCGGTTCTCGGTATTCTGGGATATAAGAAAATCAGCCGTGAAATATATCTCAGAAAACTGCTGGACAGCAATATAAATTTTGAAATTCCTGTGCTTGACATAAAAGTGCCTGTGCTGGAAGGTACAGAAAACGACAAACTTGCTGTATCGGCAGGACATTTTGTCGGTACAGGCGAAATCGGGAAGGGCAACTACTGCATTGCAGGTCATAACAGTACGATTTATGCGGAGATTTTCAACGATCTTGACGAAATCCGGATAGGTGACGAAATGTTTCTTGTGGATATTGACGAAAACCGTACCCGCTACAGATACGTCGTTACAGAATATACTATTGTTGAGCCGACGGCGGTCGAAGTGCTGAAAGATTACGGCGACGACAGAATTACGGTCATATCATGCACTGACGACGGCAAATACAGACAGGTTGTCACCGGAATAAGAGAAGATTAGCTCCTGTTTTGCAGGAGTTTCTCTTTAAATGCAAACTAAATGCAAATTTTCTCATCTGCCTATTGACTGAAAGCAAAAAAAATGGTAAAATTATATTATCTTATATAAGACATAATTTTAACAGCATAATTTCAGGAGGACAGAAAAATGAATTACAGGAAAATTATTTCAGCATTATGTGCCGTATCGTTTTCGGCAAACCTGCTTGCCTGCACGGCTTCGTCGGCAATTGTTGCTGATAATTTAAAAGACGTAACTACTGTAAGCGGAATAAGAATGATGAAGGACTATCTTCTCGGTGAAACGGCAATCAGTGAGGAACAGTATGCAGCTGCCGATATGGACGGCGATGGTACTGTGGACGTTTTTGACTTTATTCTCATGAAACAGTCGTTCGTTGACCATGATATGCAGCTTCAATGCACTGCTGAAACGGAATATTATTCCGTCGGCTACAAAGAAGAGATATACAGAACATCTCCGGCTGAGAATGCAGTTGTTGTAACATCTTTAAAGGAACTGACGGATTATCTGTCAAAGTTTTTTGTCAATGACATTGTAAAGATGTATATACAGAAATATAACAGCAGTTTTTTTGAAAATAACGTTCTTGTGCTTGACGCTTTCTGGTATGCTTACACTGATACGACAACGGTTAATGTCAAATCAATTGACTGCTTGAACAATTCCCTGAATATATTGGTGAATTTGCAACAGCCTGTAATTGACGAAGAAACTACTTTTGAGATGAAGGCTATGCTTACACAGATTGTCATTGATAAAAGCGAATACGTCGATTTACCGCTGAATATAACTTTTTCGAGTGAGCAGTTACAACCGGCTGAACCGCCTGCTGAACCTCCTGTACAGGACAATAAAAAAGTGCTTGATGTGCAGAATATTCTGCAAAATCCCGAACTTCCTACGGGCTGTGAGGTTACATCGCTCACAATGCTCCTGAATTATCTCGGCTATCCTGCTGAAAAACTGACAATGGCGAGAAATTATCTTCCGAAACTTGATTTTTACTGGGAAGACGGTATATATCACGGTGCGGATTTCAGGACGACTTTTGCAGGAAATCCCGAGTCTGAATATTCATACGGCTGTTATGCTCCCTGTATCGTGACAACGGCAAACAGTTATTTTTCAGCAAACGGATTTGATGCCGCTGCCTGCGATATAACAGGTGTGGACTTTGACAGTCTGCTTACGGACTACATTGACAACGACAAGCCTGTGCTGATATGGATAACAAGCAGTAATCTGCATGAAAGCACACTGACTACAATATGGACTACTCCCGACGGCGAACAGCTTCAGTGGCGTGCGTATGAGCATTGCGTAGTGCTTACGGGTTACGACAAGGATAATCAGCTTATATATGTATCAGACCCGCTTTACAGCGATACTGCGTATGATTACAGCACAATCAGGCAAAGATATAATGAAATGGGACAGCAGGCTGTATACATAATTGTTGAATAATTTTATGGAGGACAAGTTTATGAACGTAATTTTACTGGCACACACACCCGAACCCGAAAAGATAGCTGCATCTGCCGCAAAGCTATGCTATTCAAGCAGTGATATTCTTTCGATAAAGGACGGTCTTACTGACGAAAAAACCGAAAGTTTTATTGATATGCTTGTATCAGTAGGTCACGAGAGCGTTCTGGAACACGTCAGCTTCACTTTCGGAATTGAGGGAATTTCCCGTGCCTGTTCTCACCAGCTTGTAAGGCACAGAATAGCTTCATATTCGCAGAAAAGTCAGCGGTATGTCAACGAAAATGCGTTTGATTATGTCACTCCGCCTTGTATTGCGGAAAACCCCGAAGCAAATGCGGAATTTGAACGTATGATGACTGAAATAAATGAGAGTTACAGTAAAATTGCGGACTTGCTTACGGAAAGTCATGCAAAGAAATTAATGGCAGAGGGAACTGACGAAAAATCGGCAGTGTCAAAAGCACGTAAGCTTGCAAATGAGGACGCAAGATTTATACTTCCGAATGCGTGTGAGACGAAAATCGTCGTCACCATGAACGTCCGCTCACTGTTTAATTTCTTCCGTCACAGGTGCTGTAACCGTGCGCAGTGGGAAATCCGTGCGGTTGCAAATGAAATGCTCAGATTATGCCTTGAAGTCGCACCGAATATATTCAAATACGCAGGTGCTTCATGCGTTGCGAACGGAAAATGCCCTGAGGGTAAAATGACTTGCGGAAAAATGCGTGAAGTCCGTGAATTTACTGAAAATCTGCGTAAACAGGTGCAGTAATGCTTGAATTCAGAAATATTTCTCTCAGCGACAGGGCGAGAATAAATAAAGCACTGAAAAAGTCCGATTTTATGGGCTGTGAGTATTCCTTTGCCAATAATCTTGCGTGGTGCAGACTTGCGGACTCGAAAATCTGCTTTTACAAGGATTTTTATATAATCTGTGCTTTCGGCACTCCCGACGGCGTACCGGTGTTCACTTTTCCGTCGGGCAACGGCAATTACAGGGAATTATTCAATGAACTGAAAAAATTCAGTGAAAATATGGGCTGTCCGCTGAAAATAAGTGGTGTAACTGAAAAATCGCTTGCAGTTATTGAAAATCTTTTCCCCGACGGTTTTTCTATTGAATTTGACAGAGACGGCAGTGACTATATCTACAGGCGAAGTGATTTGGCTGAACTTTCAGGGAAAAAATATCATCAGAAAAGAAATCATCTGAAAAAATTCAATAGGTATGAGTATGATTTTTCCCTGATTTCCGAAAAAGATTTTGATGAGTGCATATATTTTCTCACAGGAAATTACAATGACAAGGCGGATTACAATTTTTCGGCAGTCGCTGAACAGTACGCCATAAACACTTATTTCAGCAATTTCAGGGAACTTGAATTAGTCGGCGGTATCATACGCACGGACGGCAGAATTTCCGCTGTAACCGTCGGAGAACCGCTTAATTCCGATACTTTCTGCGTTCATATCGAAAAGGCGGACAGGTCATTGGACGGAATTTATGCAGGTATCAATAATTGTTTCGTCCGTGAATGTATGGGCGGATTTGATTATGTCAACCGTGAGGAAGATTTGGGCATAGAGGGCTTGCGTAAAGCTAAACTCTCATATCACCCTGTTTTTCTCCTTAATAAATATATTTTAACTGAAAGGACAATTTGAAAATGATTTATGTTTATCTTGCAAACGGATTTGAGGAGACAGAGGCTATAACTCCGATTGATATGCTCAGGAGGGCAGAAAAAAAGGTTGTTACTGTCGGTGTGGGCGACAATGTTGTAATGAGTTCGCACGGAATACCCGTTGTGACTGATACAATAGTACAGGAAGCTCCGCTTACAGACGAACTTGAAATGATTGTACTCCCCGGAGGTATGCCCGGAACACTCAATCTTGAAAAGTCGGAATATGTTCAGAAGGCAATTGATTTCTGTATGGAAAAAAATCTGCCGATAGGTGCAATCTGTGCCGCTCCGTCAATTCTGGGTCACAAGGGAATACTCAGAGGCAGAAAAGCTGTCTGCTATCAGGGATTTGAGGCACAGCTTGAGGGTGCTGAAATCGGTACAGGCGCAGTTGCCGTTGACGGAAATATCATTACCGCAAGAGGTGCGGGAGTTGCTATGCAGTTCGCACTTGCACTCGTTGAAAAGGCTGTATCAAAGGCAGAAAGTGACAGACAGTTCAGAGCAGTGATGTGTGAATAATATGGATAAGAAAGAACTCCGCAGGCAGTTTGCAGAAATACGCAAATCGGCACAGAGCAGTCTGAAAGATACCATAATAGGCGCAAAACTTCTTGCAAATGAAAAAATCCGCAGTGCCGATACAGTTCTGCTTTATGCGTCTTTCAGGTCGGAAGTCGATACATGGTGTTTTGCAGGGAATTTACTGTTGAAAAATATGCGGATTGCCTATCCTGTGTGCAGGGAAAACAATACCATGACTTTTCATATTGTGCGTGAATTAAATCAGCTCAACGATGCAACTTATGGAATTTGTGAACCTGATATTTCACTTCCGCAGCCTGAAATCACAGACAGAACGGTCTGTATAGTTCCTGCACTTGCATTCACAGAAGACGGCGGACGTTTAGGCTACGGAGGAGGGTACTATGACAGATTTCTTGCGGAACACTCTGAAATTTATACTATAGGTCTTGCTTATGAGGACTGTATCGCCGAAAGTCTGCCGCTGGCTGAACATGATATGAAAATTAAATCTGTTATCACAGAAGAAAGGACAATAATCTGCAATGAATGATAAATTTGACGAAAATCAGGATATTATTGATACTATCATGAACAGAAACAATGATGATGTGAATGATATTATGAACGGACTTGACGGGAATACGGCTGAAGATTCCGAAGAAAGTTTTTCAGAAGATTTCACTGAAAATGACGGAACAGAAGAATATGATGATATTCCTGATGCAATTCCCGAAAATCCGATGCATGAGCAATCAAAAAACAAGAGCAGAAAAAAGAAAAAGAGGAGGAGAAAACACAGCCGTCTTCCTGGTATTCTTATTCTTGTTACTCTTATTTTCGGCGTTTCTATTATATCGTCTATGGTAATTATCGGCTACGGAAAAGATATGCTTGGTATTGACAAAAGCGAAGAAACTCACCTGCTTGTTGTACCTGAAGGCGCAACCACTGAAGAAATTGCACAGATGCTGCAAGATGACGGCGTTATAAAGTCTGCCAAAGCATTCACGATGTTTGCAAATTTACGTGACAAGGAAATCGGCTATATTGTCGGGGAACATTTTATCCGTCCGAATATGCCTTATGAAACACTTATAACTGAACTGACACAGCTCCCGACAGAAGAACTGGGAGAGTCGATTGAAGTAACATTCCCCGAGGGCGTTACGCTTCTTGAGGCAAGCCGTATTCTTGAATCAAACGGAATATGCGATGCAGAAGATTTTGTTTTCTATTTTAATTCAGGCGGATTTGGTCTTAATTTTGAGGAACTGCTCCCTGTTGATACTTCATTGAAATTTCAGAAAATGGAAGGCTATCTCTTCCCCGATACGTACTTTTTCTATGAAAACAGCGACGTTGAAACGGTCTGCCAGAAGATTTACTATAACTTCGATTCAAAAATGACAGAAGAGAGAATTGCAAGAATGAAGGAACTCAATCTCAGTCTTGACCAGCTCGTGACTTTTGCGTCAATCGTACAGCAGGAAGCACCGTCAAAAGATGTAATGAGCGATGTTGCCTCTGTCTTCTGGAACAGACTTAACAATAATAACGATTTTCCGCTACTCCAGTCCGACCCGACTTCAAACTATGCAAATGACGTTGTACGTCCGAATATGGAATACTACAATGAGACAATTATCAACGCATACGATACGTATAAAAGTCCGGGACTTCCTCCAGGGGCTATCTGCAATCCGGGAATTGAGGCTATTGACGCTGTTCTTGAGGCTAAGGAAACGCCATATTTCTACTTTATTGCTAATATCAACACGAAGATTACGTATTTCTCTGAAACTCTTGACGGACACAATGCTAATAAGGAAATGATTGAACAGCAGTATGCGGAGGAGGCTGCAAATGAAGAATAACAGACTTGAAGTCCTTGCCCCCGCAGGCGACGAAGAACGTCTTGTCGCCGCACTGAATTACGGTGCAGACGCTGTGTATCTCGGCAGACAGCAGTTCGGTATGCGTTCCTCTCCCATGAATTTTGACTTTGAACAGCTTGTAAATGCAGCAAAATCGGCTCATGCAAAGGGAGTGAAAGTGTATCTCACCTGCAACACGCTCCCACGGAACAACGAAATACCATTCTTTGAAAAATTTGTTAAAGAAGCAGTTGAAGCCGAAGTAGATGCACTTATAGTTGCCGACATCGGTCTGCTTATGATGATTAAAAGATTTGCACCTGATATGGAAATCCACATATCAACTCAGACTGGTATTGTGAATTACGCTACAGCAAGAGAATTATATAATCTGGGTGCAAAGAGAATTGTTCTTGCAAGGGAACTGAATTTTGATGAGATTGCAGAAATCAGGGCGAAAACAAGTCCCGATATGGATATAGAGTGCTTTGTACACGGCGCAATGTGTGTATCGTTTTCGGGACGTTGTCTGCTGTCACAGTATCTTGTCAGCCGTGATGCAAATCGTGGAGAATGCGCACAGCCGTGCCGCTGGGGATACCATCTTGTCGAGGAAAAACGTCCGAATGAGTTTTACCCGATTTTCGAGGACGAAAAAGGAACGTACATTCTCAATGCGAAAGATATGTGCATGATTGAGCATATTGACAAGCTTGCGGAAGCAGGTGTTACAAGTCTCAAGATTGAGGGACGTGCGAAATCGGCTTACTATGTATCAGTTGTGACAAATGCTTACAGAATGGCTGTTGACGAGTACTATAAAAATCCGTATGATTTCAGACTGCCGGAATGGGTGCGTGATGAGGTTTACAAGGTCAGCCACAGACAGTACTGCAAGGGATTTTTCTTTGGTACTCCCGATAATTCGCAGTACTACGAGAACAGCGGATATATCAGGAATTACGATATTGTCGCAGTTGTTGAGAAATGCGAGGGCGGTACTGTCTATTGTACTCAGCGGAACAGATTTTTTGCAGGTGACGAAGTTGAAATAATGTCACCTGCAAAAAAGCCAGTTGTTATGACTTTGAATAATCTTTTTGACGAAAACGGCAGTGAAATTGAAACAGCTAATCATGCAATGATGAAATTTTCATTTAAGTGTGATATTGATTTCCCGTCCGGAGCTATAATCCGCAAGGTTGTTGTATAAATAAAAATCCCTTGTCTGAAAAGGCAAGGGATTTGTTGTTTTATTTAACTGCATTAAAACCATGTTCCAAATCGGCGATAATATCGTCAATGTGTTCCGTACCGATTGAGAGGCGCACAGTATTCGGCTTTATTCCTGCGGAAAGGAGTTCCTCTTCTGTCATCTGTGAATGTGTTGTAGATGCAGGGTGAATGACAAGCGACTTGACATCTGCAACGTTGGCAAGGAGTGAGAAAAGTTCGAGACTTTCAGTGAATTTCTTTGCTGTGTCAGCGTTTCCTTTGATTTCAAAAGTGAAGATTGAGCCTGCGCCGTTCGGGAAGTACTTATTGTAGAGTTCCTTTTCTTTGCCGGCTGCAAGCGACGGGTGATTTACTTTTTCAACCTGCGGGTGATTGTTAAGGAAATCCACAACTTTCAGCGCATTTTCTACGTGACGTTCAAGGCGGAGCGAGAGTGTTTCAAGTCCTTGCAGGAGCAGGAATGAATTGAACGGTGAAATCGCTGCACCTTGGTCTCTCATTAGTGTTGTGCGCAGTTTCATGATGTATGCGATATTACCACAGGCTTCTGTGAATACAATACCATGATACGACGGATTTGGCTGAGAAAGTCCGGAAAATTTGTCGTTCTGCGCCCAGTCGAATTTTCCGCTGTCAATGACAACTCCGCCCATTACAGTACCGTGACCTCCTATGAATTTTGTTGCGGAATGTACTACAATATCAGCACCATGTTCAATAGGACGGAGAAGATAAGGAGTGGCAAAAGTATTGTCCACAATAAGCGGAATACCATGTCTGTGAGCGATTTCTGCAATTTTTTCAATGTCGATTACATCTGAATTAGGATTACCCAGAGTTTCGGCATAAAGCAGTTTTGTATCAGGCTGTATTGCTTTTTCAAAATTTTCAGGAACAGAAGGGTCAACGAAAGTAGTGGAAAGACCCTGTTCCCTGAGAGTATTTGCAAAGAGATTGTATGTACCGCCATAAAGGTTTGTTGACGAAACAATATGGTCGCCGGCTGTTGCAATATTCTGTACAGCGTAGGAGATAGCCGCTGAACCTGAAGCGGCAGCGAGTGCGCCTGCACCTCCTTCAAGTGCTGCGATACGCTTTTCAAACACATCAGAAGTAGGGTTCATAAGCCGTGTGTATATGTTTCCGCTTTCTGTGAGATTAAATCTTCCGGCTGCCTGTGCGGAATTGCTGAAAACATATGAAGTTGTAGCATAAATCGGGACTGCTCTTGCATCGGTAGCAGGGTCGGGATTTTCCTGTCCGACATGGAGCTGTAATGTTTCAAATTTATAATTTCTGCTCATAATATATCTTCCTTTGAACCTTATTATTTCTATCTTCCTGATAGGCTATACAGAATTATATCATACTTTCCCTACTTTGTCAATAGGTATTTGAAAATTTATGCGGTTTTAACAAAAAACAGTCCCCGAAAATTCCGGAGACTGTCTGTATTTATCATTTCTTTTTCTTTCTGAATTTAAATTTCGGTTTTTTATTCGGTTCAATATGTTTTGGCTCAGGAGGTATCGGAACATAGTCAAGTGTAGTGACAGACAGGTTTTTTTTCTCCAGTCTGTATGAGATGTATTCGTCGATAAGCGAATAGATTACCGCAAAAATCGGAACACCTAAAATCATTCCTGCAAAGCCGAACAGTCCTCCGCCGACAAGGATTGAGAAAAGTACCCAGAATGCAGAAATACCTGTTGTCTGTCCAAGAATTTTTGGTCCTATGACATTTCCGTCAAGCTGCTGGATAATAAATATAAGAATAAGGAACGGAATAACTTGTTTCGGAGTTGAGACGAGCAGAAGTGCCGCACTTGGAATTGCACCGATAAAAGGACCGAAAAACGGAATTATGTTTGTTATTCCTACGATTACAGAAATAAGCACAGCAAAATCAAGTTTCATGATTGTCATACAGATAAAGCAAAGACAGCCGATTATTATTGAGTCAATGATTTTTCCTGAAATAAATCCGCCTATGGAAGTGTTCACCTGAGAGCATACCATCAGAACTCCCGAAGACGCTCTCTGTGGAAGCAGCGCACAGATTATCTTTTTCAGCTGTGCCTGAAAATGTTCCTTGTCCATAAGAAAATAAACCGCAACAATTATTCCGATTAGGAAATCCTTTATTGCAAGCAGAAAACCGAGTGCGCTGTCTGTGACCTTTTTCATAATATCGCTGATTTCCGGAACTATCTTGTTTACAGCGTCCATAAGATTTGTCTCAAAATTTTCAATCTGGCTGTACACTTTAGAGAGAATATCGGGATATTTTACAAGAATTTCGCTTATCCACTTCTCAAAATTATTGATGTAAGTGTTTATGTTATCAATAATTCCCATAATACTGTCAGTAACCTGAGGAATAATTATTGCACATAAAGCAGAAAGCATGGCAAGAAAAATAATCATCGTGATTATAACAGAAATAATTCTGTTGAGTTTTGGTTTCGGCTTTTTCTTTTCCGTGATTTTTTTCAGATTATTTTCTGCCCACATCATAATCGGATTGAGAAGATAAGCGATTACAAGCCCCCATATAATAGGCGAAGTAACGGAAACAATAGTTCCGATTATCTTTCCGATAGCTGTGAAGTTGAAAATAAGTGCATAAACGAGTATACACGCCCCGAAAGTAAGAATTGTGTAGGCTGAAACTGTGTTGTATTTTTCATTCCAGTTGATTTTCAATAGCATTCACCTTCTTTATTTAATAGGAATTATATTCCTGATTTAATTATATCACTTTATGCTGGAAAAATCAATAAGCAGATAAAATTTTGCTGAACTTATTAAAAATTTACATATAAAAATAAAATAACACTTGAAAAATTATTGATTTTATGATATAATAATTATATAAAATTTATATGTTTGCGGAGTACTACAATGAATAAGTTTGCAATTTACAAATCCGAAACAGGTTTCTATTATTATGAATACGTTGATAATATGGAACAGCTTAAAGGAACAGTTTTTGAAAACATTGTGACAGAGGACAAACTCCCTGTTGTTCTTGACGGAAACGGCGGATATTATAAATTCACAGAAAGAGATTTCTGTTTCGTTAAACTTGTGGAAACAGAAAAGGACTGTCCATTGTCCCTTGAAAAGATGTTTTTCAAAAATGACAGTAATTTTAAACTCGGCTGGATTTCTCCGGAAGGAAATACATATTCATGCAGTTATACAGGTCATAACAAGGCTGCAATAGCTATATGCGCAAAATATTTTCCGAAGACAAATCTTCCGGAACGTACATTGGGAAGAGCAGGCTGGCTTAAAATAATAGATTCATGGGACGGCACAGAACGTCAGCACAGGCAGTTTGTCTATTCAATGACAGGAAAAATGACAAGGTCTCAGGCGGATAAGCTTTTTGATTTGGGTCTTTATTATAATGAAGAGGTACAGAAAATTATTAGGGACTGCGCTGATAATTGGTAATATTATTCGCTGTTTACACAAAACAAAACAGATTTTTTGTGCATTTTCCACACAATTCAAAAAGAAATTATATGCAAAATTATTATTGTTTTTTCTATTATAAAATGTTATAATAAATAAAGAATGTTTTTAAAAATAAATTATTGGGGGAAACCTTATGGCTGAAACAAAATTTATCAAAGCGTCTGCTTTCGGCGGATACGACAGGGCAGATGTAGACAAACGGCTTGATTTTCTTTATAACATGGTATACGATTTAAAGAATGAGCTCCGTGAAACAAGATTACTGCTCAGGCACTATCAGGAGGGTACAGACGCTGAAAAGAATTTCGAGAATGTCCTTGCTGCTGAAAGGGCGCAGATTACTCAGGTTCAGGTGAAAAATGAAAATCTCTCAGAAAAAAACAAGTGTCTCAAGGAAGACGTGAGAGTGAAAGAGAGTGAAAATGCTGAACTTCGTGAGATGGTAAAAACATTGCAGAATAAGCTCTCAGACGCTGAATTTACAGTGAATGCACTGAAAAGCAAAAGCAGTACTGATGTATTAGGAATTATGTTTGTCGAAGCACAGAAATCCCGTGACCTTATCTTGAATGACGCTAACGAAAAAGCAAAATCCACTGAAGAAAATGCAAGGAGAGCTGTAGAAGAATTTGTAACAGATGCCAATAATCAGGCTTCTAAAATTGTGTATACTGCCGAAAGACAGGCTGCTGAAATTATTGCTGACGCAAAAAATCAGGCGGAACAGATGAGAATTTCCTCTAATAACCTCAAATCTGTTATGTATACAGAAATGTTAGGATTAAGTTCAAAAATTCTTGAACTTAAAGAAACAATCTCAGAATTAAGCAATTATACTACAGCAAAAATTCTCAATGTGGAAAATATTATTGAAACAACGGACGAAATGCTGAAAAGCGGCGGTATTCCGGTGTTTGAAACCGCTCAGGAAATCAAGCCCGATTATCCCGAAGAGCCTGTATATCAGAAACCGAAAGCTCCGCCCGTTCAGGAGAAAAAACGCAATGCTGAACTCGATAAGCTACAGGCTATGGCAGAGGCTATCAGCGGTGAAAAGAAAGAAAGTAAAAAAGGTGTAGGTTTAGATGATTTGAAAAAGCAGGCGGAAGCACTTAACAGCGGACAGAAAGTTTCTGACAACATTGCAGAACCAACAAAAAAATCAGGTGCAAAAAAAGGCGGAATGAACCTTGCAGACTTAATGAAACAGGCTCAGGCACTTGACAGCTGAATTTATAAGGAGAATTAGAAAATGAATGAAATTATTATTGTAAAGCCTGAAAAGTGCGTGGGGTGCAATGCCTGCGTGCGAAACTGTCCCGCTCCGGAGGCAAATATAACAAAAATGCTTGAGGACGGCAGATTTGTTACCACTGTAAATCCCGAAAAGTGCATAACCTGCGGCGAGTGCGTAAGAACCTGCAATCACGGTGCAAGAGACTATATCGATGATACAAAAGAGTGTATGCAGAGGCTTGCAAAAGAAAAACTCATTATTCTTGCAACACCTGCTATAAAATCCGTATTTCCTACAAAATGGATGGGCATTCTCGACTGGTTCAGAAATAAAGGCTGTATTATATATGACGTTTCTCTTGGTGCTGATATCTGTACATGGGCGCATCTCAGGGCGATTGAAAACAGAAAAGTGGGCAACCTGATTACTCAGCCATGTGCCGCTATTGTAAAATATATTGAGATTTATCAGCCGAAACTTCTGAATAACCTTTCACCTATCCACAGCCCTATTGCCTGTGCAGTTACATATATCAAAAAATATCTTAAACGTACAAATCCTGTCGCAGTTCTTTCGCCGTGTATCGCAAAGAAGACAGAATTTCAGGAAACAGGTCTTGTTGACTTTAATGTTACTTTCAATAAACTTAAGGAATATTTTGACGCAAACGGAATAAAAGTCCATTCCAATTCAGAACACGAATTTGAATATCATTTTGACGAACAGCAGGGACAGGTCGGAGCAGTTTATCCACGTCCGGGAGGACTGAGGGATAATCTGTGGCTTCATAATCCTGATATAAATATTACAACTTCGGAAGGTGTTCACAAGGTTTACCCAGAACTTGATATGTATGCTGAAATGCCTGAATTCAAGCACCCCGAAGTATTTGATGTTCTTTCATGCGAATTCGGCTGTAATGTAGGTCCTGCGTCGGGTACAAGCCAGACAGTATTTGATGTTATGGCAACTATGAGAGAAGTCGAAAAAGAAGCCAAAAAACGCCGTAAAACAGGAGTATTCGGCAGAGGCGAAGATAAGCTTTTCAAGAAATTTGACGAGGAACTCAGCATAGCTGATTTCATGAGGGCTTATAAACGTCTTACGCCGTCGACAATACCGTCTGAAAAACAGCTCAATGCTGTATTTGAACTAATGGGCAAGCACACAGATGCTGATAAGCATTTTGATTGTCATGCCTGCGGTTATAAGTCATGTCGTGATATGGCTACTGCTATCTGCCGTGGACTTAACACGCCTGATAACTGTATTGTACACGCAAAGTCAGTCCTCACTGCACGCCACAGCGAACTTACTGCACAGCATGAGAGACTTACTGAAATCACATCAAAATGTCTTGAACTTTCAGAAAAACTCAAAAATAATGTTCATGAAATCAAGAAGAATATTGATACTATCGGAGAATCCACAAACAAGACAAGTGACAGAGCGCACGTCGTAAATGAACTTCTTACAAATATTGTTGCATTCTGCGAAAGTAATGATGTAATGGACGCAGACAGTGTAAAACAGATGATTGTCATTCTTGAAACTACTCTGAAAGCATTTACTGCGCTTGACGAAAATGTCAATACAACTAATGAAAGCTCAGGTCTGATTATTCAGTCAATTATTGAAATAAGAAATCTTGTTGACAAAATAAATGATACTCTCAATGAGACAGTTGATATAAGAAATTAAAATGTAAGGAGAATTTAATTTATGCAATGCGAAATCTGTAATGCGGAGCTTCACACCGGTGATTTGGCGTGTAAGGAATGTGGTGCGCCGATACTCCAGAATGTAGAGGGCTTTGAAAATTCCATGTCCATTCAGCGCATACTGCGCAGGCTGATTGTCGAGAATTTCAAGAACTCTCCTGTAAATTCGAGAAGTCTTATTGCCCTGCTGAGAGACTATCTCAATGACTTCAGACCAGAATGCCGTCTGCTTATCTATACAATCGAATCGGGCGTGCTGAAAAATATGCTTTCAGAAGAAAACAGGGATATTGCTGTAATGCGTGCGAGAAGTTTTCTTATAAGTGAGTGTTTTATTTCTGAAATGGCTGCGGAATTTGTTCTCCTATGCCTGACTTATATGCTGAAATGGCCTTATAAAATCAATGTTATTGAGGAAAAACCTGTGGAACAGGTTGTTGTGACCAGAAGTGACAATGACAAGGAAATCCGCACAAATGTTCCTGAATTGGTTCTGCGTCCCGTTGACGCTGTAAGGTTCAGATTTTCCAAAAATATCGTAATTTCAAAGGAATACACAAAAATAGATGGTTTCTGCTTTGATAAATACAAACTTATGCGTACCATAAAACTTCCGCCGACTATAATTGACATCGGTGAATATTCTTTCTCAGGCTGTAAGCACCTCCGTCTTATCGAACTTCCTCCGTCTGTGAGAATGATACATCAGGGTGCATTCAGTCAATGCACTGAACTTGAAAAAATCACTATTCCTGAAGGTGTTCTTGAAATCGAAGACAATACGTTCCTTTGTTGTGAATCTCTTGAAATAGTGGAAATTCCGTCATCTGTAAGCAGTATCGGTATGCAGGCATTTTCAGGCTGTGAAAAACTCAAAAGACTTTATCTGCCCGACAGCATAAAATTTATTGACGAAAACGCATTCCTCTTGTGTCCTGAACTTATCATAAGATGCTATGAAAACTCATATACACACAAGTACTGCATTGACAATAAAATAAAAGTTGAAACTGTTCCGGTCGGCAAAGACCTGCGGGCTGAATTTTAAGAAAGGAGATTATTTTAAATGCTTGAACTTAAAATCGGACAGGAAGTCGATTTGGAATTTGGAGGAAAAGCCAAAGTTCTTGGTATTATCGGCAGCGGCGGACAGGGCGTTGTTTACCTTGTCGAATTTAACGGAATGCAGTGGGCATTGAAATGGTATGATATAGATAAAATAAAAAAACCTGAGGAATTCCGCAGGAATATTCAGCATAATATTTCTGACGGCGCACCAAGCAGCAGATTTCTCTGGCCTAAATATCTTACAAAAGTTCTGCCTGACGGAAGTTTCGGTTACATCATGGAACTGAAGCCTGACAGCTTTGACTCTTTTGTCGATATTCTTAATACATATAAACTTGTGATTGACCCTATGACAGGCCGTGCAACTAAAAAAACAGTAAGATTTTCCACTCTTTATGCTATGGTGACTGCGGTTATCAATATCGTTAACGCATTCCGTCAGCTTCACCGTGCAGGAAAAAGCTATCAGGATTTGAATGACGGCGGTTTCTTTATAAATGTTGATACAGGTGCGGTTCTTGTCTGCGACTGTGACAATATCGCTCCGGAGGGCAGCAACTTCGGTATCGGCGGTAAACCGGGATATATGGCTCCTGAGGTTGTTCGTGGAATTGCAAAGCCTGATGTTCAGACTGATAAATATTCACTTGCTGTAGTTCTTTTCAAACTCCTTTTCAGAGGCGACCCGATGGAAGGTGAAAAAGTTGTAAAAGATGTCTGCCTCACTGAAATCTCCGAACTTAAACATTACGGACAGAATGCACTTTTTGTCTATGACCCTGACGATACTTCAAACCGTCCCGTGCGTGGCATTCATGACAACGTAATAAAATTCTGGAGACTTTATCCGGATTACATAAAAGAGGCATTTGTCCGTTCATTCACAGACGGAATTGCAGACCCTAACAAGCGTATAATTGAAAATGAATGGCAGTCATTGTTTATCCGTCTGCGTTCAGAAATTATTATGTGCGGCTGCGGCAGAACTAATTTTACTTCGATGTTTGAAAAACCAGATAATAAGACTTACAGATGTCCGAAATGCGGAATGAAGTTTGCAACAATCGGATTTTCAAACAGTGAAAGCCGTGCGCCTCTCTATCTCGGACGCAAGTTCTATGAATGCGAAATAAACCCCGACTGTGACGATTTTCTCAACGTTGCGGGAGAACTTGTCGAAAATAAACTTCGTCCCGGCGTACTTGGCATAAAAAACTGTTCCGAAAGGTCATGGAAAGTTAAAATGCCTGACGGCGTATTCTACGATATAACTCCCGGAAAAGGCTGTCCTATATGGAAAGAGCTTGAAATAGATTTCGGCGGAGTTACTGCTAAAATTTAATCACCTGAAAGGAAGTTTTGTATAATGAGCAATATAAATGAAAACACTGTACCTGATACTCTGCTTGACTTTGATGATGACGACCCGCTTGGTGCGACAAGCGTTTCCAAAAAAAGTCTTGTTATCTTCTTCATGATTGACACTTCTGCCAGCATGAGAGGTAAAAAAATGGGACAGCTTAACACAGTTATGGAAGAACTTATCCCTGAAATAAGACGGGTCGGAGAAGCTGATACGGACGTTAAAATTGCCGTTCTTACATTCTCTACAGACGTAAAATGGATGTATTCCGCACCTGTTTCCATTGAGGAATTTGAGTGGGCAAGACTTGAAGCGTCAGGCGTAACAAGCATGGGTGCTGCATTTGAGGAAATTTCCTCAAGAATGTCAAGAAACAGCTTTTTAAATTCACCGTCTCTTTCGTTTGCACCTGTTATTTTCCTTATGACAGACGGTTATCCGTCAGACGATTACAAAAAAGGACTTAAAGCACTTAAGGCTAACAGCTGGTATAAGTTCGGACTTAAAGCGGCCCTCGGTATCGGCGACGAAGCAAACGATGATATGCTTGCTGAATTTACAGGTTCTCCTGATACTGTAGTTCATGCATACACAGGAAGTCAGCTTGCACAGATGATTAAGATTGTCGCTGTAACCGCATCTCAAATCGGAAGCAAGAGTATGACGCTTTCCGACGAAAACAACAAGGAACTCAAAGAAGAGGACGTTTTTGCAGCTAAACAGAAACTTCTCGGACAGCAAATTCAGGAACTTGTTTCACAGGACGACAACAACAATGTTTCTTTCGATACAGGTTGGTAATCAGTTAAATTTATTATCGAAAGGAGTTTGATTTATATGTTCAGTGGGTTCAGTAATTCTGTGAAAGGTGCAAGCCACGAAGTCAAGGGGATTGTCTGTCAGGACAGTTCTGCATACTTTGCAGGCGAAGATTATGCCGCAGCCGTCGTTGCAGACGGTCACGGCAGCAAGAAACATTTCAGAAGCAATGTTGGTTCACAGCTTGCCGTCGAGAGTTCTCTTGCAACAATTAAAAAATTTTACGAAAATCCGGAGGAGTTCAACAGTAACTTTCCGAAAAATCACGATATGGTTATAAGAAATATTCAGAAACAGATTATTTCACGCTGGAATGCTGCGGTTATGGAGCATTTCAGGGCTAATCCCGTTACGGCAAAGGAAAAGGCTGATTTCACACCGGAGGAATTTGCAAAAATTCCTGTGGAATCTTATTATGGTACTACTCTTGTTGTCGTTGTTGCCTGTAAGGAATTTGCATTCGGATTTCAGATTGGTGACGGCAGTCTTGTTGGTGTGTTTGAGGACGGTTCAACTGCTATGCTGATTGATTATGAGGAGTCAAATCCTGCCAATATCACCGCATCAATCTGTAATGCAAACGCAGCGTCGATGTTTGACAGCTTTTATATCGACAACAAAAGAGTCCTTGCGCTTTATGTTTCAACAGACGGCTTGTATACCTCTTTCGGAAGTGATAACGATTTCCTCGACTATCATACAATTATCACAAGTCAGCTTTCAGAATTTGATGATTTTGAAACGTCTGTGATTAAAAATCTCAGAAAGCGTTCAAACTACGGAACACAGGACGATATTTCTCTTTCATGTATTTATGACAAGGAACTTATCAACTCCAGACTTGGTATATTGAAACAGAAAATCGAAGAAAACAAAAAACGTCAGATGGCAAGAAAAGCCAAACTTAATTAGATGTTATAAGAAAAATCGGTGATTACTATGGGTACAAATGTTTTTTACAATATGGTTAAAGAATATGCAGAGTCTCTGGTAAAACAGAGACCCGATTGTGCATCAGCAGATAATGCGATTTGTGCGATTTTTACAAATAAGCACGATGTTTTTAATGGAGTTGCAGGCATTTCGTCCAGTGACAATACAGTTCAGCTTTCTGCGGAATGTCTTGCAATTGACGCAATGCGCAATGCGGGACAGACTAAGGCAAGACAGATGATTACACTTTCTCTTGCTGACTTCAGTGTCCTTCAGCCGAATATCGACGGTGCTGAAAAGCTTATTGAAACGGACAGAGACAATGAAAAATGTGAGATTTTCATATCAACAAATCAGTCTGTAAAAGCCTGCGAAATTGCAGGAAATGTTCATGCCGGTGAGACAGGAAATGACGAATTTCCTGACGGATTTGACGTGCAGGAAAATGATATAAAATCAGCAGACATCGGTATGTCTGAAAAAACGGAACTTGTTTCCGATAAACCGGAAAATAATGTTAAATCGTCTGATTTGGGCGCACCTGCTGATTTTTCAAGCGGATTTGATATTGATGTGACAAATCCATTCTATGAAGCTCCTGCTGAAGACAAAGAAGTCAAGACAATCTCTTCCGCAAAAGCTGATAAACCTGTAAATACTCTCAACATGAACAGCGGAAACGAAAAGAAAACTCCTGAAATCTCAAAAGACGAACTGCTGAAACAGGCAAAGAAAAAGAAGAAAATTGCTAAAAATATTTTCAGCGCAAAAAGGAAGTAATAATTAAGTTTTCGACAGGGAAGGAAGTTATTTATGGCATTATATATATACAGCATTGAAGAGGCAGTCGACAGAAAATATGTTGTAACAAAATCCATGAGCGGTCAGGCAAATGCAGGAACGCTTGTTCACATTATGGACGCTGTCGACAAAGGTGATGGCAGTGTTTCCGTCAACTACCGTGTAACCGAAACGGGTCAGAATTTTGATATAAGTTTTCCAAGTCTGAAAGCATTCTGTAAATGGGCAAGACCGGATAATTTTATCGCACGTCATTATGAAAACCTTAACAGCGAGGATATTATCCGCTACATCAAGGTGAAGAGCAGAACTTTTGTTTCGTTCTATCTTCCCATAATGCTTATTGCTCTTGTGGTGATATGGATTGTATCGCTTGTTCTTATAAAAGGTATAATCGGAATTATTGTCGGTGTGGTTCTTTCCGCCGGAGCAGTTGCAGGCATAATTTTCTACTATAAATATCAGAAAAAGCACGTTGATATGGATATGTACAGCAAAGTCGGCAGTAACAGCTGGGGAGTTGTAATAAAATAGCATAAAATAAAGTGTTCCTGCGGAGAAATCCGGCAGGAACATTTTTTTATCTGTATTCCGCAACAGGATTTTAATTGACAAGCGGTGCAAATTCAGCTATAATTATAAAAAGGAGTGATTTTATGAATTTGACTGAATTTGAAACAATTTTACTGGAATACTCTCAGCCGTCGGAATTTTTTGAGAAAATGCGTACTTCAGGTGGACTGAAAGATTTTTTCCCTGAACTTCACGCACTTATCGGAGTACCCCAGAATGAAAATTATCACAAAGAGGGTGATGTATGGGTACATACCATGCTTGTGCTTGACGAAGCAGCGAAACGACGTAATATCGTCAGAAATCCTTTCGGTTTCATGTTGTCCGCACTCTGTCACGACTTCGGAAAGGCTGTCTGTACCGAAAAAGTCAACGGAACAGTTCATTCCTACGGACACGAAAAAGAGGGAATACCGCTTGTGTATAATTTTTTACTGCGCTTTTCGGCGGACGAAAATCTCAGGGAATATGTGCTGAAAATGGTTGAATTTCACATGATGCCCAATGTCATGGCGGAGGTGAAGTCCAAAACAAAGCACACGAATAAACTTTTTGCTTCCGTTCCTGAGCCGTTTGACCTGATTCAGCTTGCAATATGCGACGGCTTGGGAAAAATCCCGCAGAATAATGCGAATGAGGAATTTCTGACGATGCGTCTGGAACGTTTCAATGAAATCATGGCAAAACCGTATGTTACTGAAAAAGATTTAATCAATGCAGGGGTTACAGAACGTCTTGACGAAGTGCTTGAATATGCCAATAAACTGCGTCTGGCGGGATTTGACAAGGATAATACGCTGAGGCAATGTATTCCGTATGCAAGAAAGGTACTGAAAATATGAGACTTGACGAAATAAAAACGGCTGTCGCAGGTGCGGAATACGATTTCCTGCGGACAGACAAACATTTAGGTAAAAATATTATCCTGCTGGGACTTGGCGGTTCTCATGCTTATGGCACGGAAACTGAAACTTCCGACCTTGATGTGCGTGGCTGTGCGGTGAACAGCAGGGAGGAAATTCTTTGCGGTGAGGATTTTGAACAGGTGACAAACATTCCGACTGATACGACGATTTATTCTTTCATGAAGCTTGTCCGCCTGCTGACAAACTGCAATCCGAACACTATTGAAATACTGGGTCTGAAGCAGGAACATTATATTTATCTGTCAGATATCGGCAGAGAAATGCTTGATAACCGTTATATTTTTCTGTCGAAACTTGCTGTGAAATCTTTCGGCGGATACGCCATAGCGCAGTTTCACAGACTTGAAAACAAATCGGAAGGAATTGCACTGGGCAAACGCAATAAAAATGCACTCCTGCATAACAAAATCAGTAAGCACATGATGCACCTTATCAGACTGTATCTGATGTGCATAGATATTCTCGAAAAGGGTGAGATTATTACTTATCGTGAAGACGAACACGATTTGCTCATGAGTATCAGAAATGGTGAATTTCTTGACAGCGAAAGTCAGCCTTCAGCTGATTTCTTTGCACTCGTCAACGACTATAAGCAAAGACTTGAATACGCTGAAAAAAATACTGATTTGCCTGAAAATCCCGATTATAAGCGCATAAAGGAATTTGTTATATCGGTTAACGAAAAAATTGTTGTTGGGAAAATATAAAACAAATTTTCGATTTTCTATTGCAAAATGTTCATAAGTATGTTATAATAAATTCACAGATATTTTGAAATGTAGGAGATTATTATGGAAAATAATTTTATTAAACCGCCTGTTGAAATAAGATATGCAGAGGAACTTGAAATCCTCCGACAGAATGATACAGGAAAAAAGCCTGAAAACTGGGTACTTTCGCCGAAAGCAGTCCGCACATTCATTCTCGGCGGACAAGTTAGGACAGATGACGGAATTCATGAAATATCACGTAAATTTTACGGCAACGACGCACTCGTCGAACGCTGTATCATAACACTTGCCGGAAACCGTGGTCTTATGCTTGTCGGCGAACCTGGTACGGCAAAAACAATGCTTTCGGAACTCCTTTCGGCTGCCTGCTGCGGAGTGAGTACGAATACTGTGCAGGGTACGGCAGGAACTACGGAAGATATGATAAAATACAGCTGGAATTACGCAGTTCTTCTTGCGGAGGGAGCAAGCAGAAAAGCACTTGTGCCGTCGCCGCTTCTTATTGGTATGGAAAAGGGGATTTTCGTGCGTTTCGAGGAAATCACCCGTACTCCTGCGGAAATTCAGGACAGTCTTATTTCTGTAATGAGTGACCAGATACTCAATATTCCTGAACTTGAGCAGGACGGTCTTGTGTTCGCACGTCCCGGATTTAACATAATCGGTACGGCGAATACAAGGGACAAAGGTGTTAATGAAATGTCGGGCGCACTCAAAAGAAGATTTAACTTTGAAACGGTCGAGCCTGTAAAAGATGTCCGGCTTGAAAAAGAAATTATAGTGCGTGAGGCACAGAACCTTGCAAAAGCAAATCATATTGACATTCCCGTTGATACTGATACGGCAGAACTCCTTGCGGTTACTTATCACGAACTGCGTGAGGGAATTGATGTGGACGGTACTGTCATTGATAAGCCAAACGCTGTAATGAGTACAGCTGAGGCGGTTTCTGTCTACTATCAGGCATTAAGTCATGCGTGGTACTACGGCGACGGCAGAATTAATTTAAATGTGCTGACTGAAAATCTGCTGGGAGCTGTATGCAAGGAAGATAAACATGATTTGGAAAAACTCAAAGGCTATTTCCGCACGTCTGTAAAGAAAAAAAGTGAGAAAGTCGGTGGCTTATGGAAAGATTACTACAATACAGCGAAACGGCTGAAGTAATTCCGTACGATTTGCAGTCTCCGCTGATACTTTTTCCGATACGTCACCACAGTCCTGTATGTTCATATCATTTGATTAAAACAATTGAAAATTATCAGCCTGAAATTATTCTCATTGAGGGACTTGAAAACGCAAATCATCTTATTCCTGTGCTTACGGACGAAAATACTGTACTTCCTGTCGCTGTGTATTATTATTACAAGGACAAGAAAAAACTCGTTTCGGAAGAGGGTACGGACTACAAATGCTATTATCCTCTGCAATATTCGTCGCCTGAATACAATGCGCTTGTACAGGCAAAAAAGTACGGTATTCCTGCGGAATTTATTGATTTGCCATACAGTGAGATACTTATAAATACGGCTGAAAATGAGGGACTGAGGAAGTCCGCCGAAAAGCACAGCTATGCGGACGATACACGACTTATTCAAAGCCGGTTTTATGAGAAAATCTGTGAAAAAACAGGTGTACGGAATTTCGAGGAATTCTGGGAGAAGTATTTTGAAATAGGCGGACTTTACATAAGTACAGAAAAATTTGTCCGTCAGATGAACACTTACTGCGCCCTGACAAGAATTGACTGCACGGACGACGAACTGCAATCCGACGGCACATTACAGCGTGAGAAATACATGGCATATAATATTATGAAGGCTATGAAATCGCATAAAAAAGTACTTGCGGTGACAGGCGGATTTCATACTTCAGGGATTTATCGTCTTATTCAGCAGGGAGATATAAAACCGCCGAAAGTTCATAAAATACCAGCTGCAAATCAGGGCTGCTATCCTATGGCTTATTCCTATACGGCAGCGGACGCACTTCGTGGCTATGCTTCGGGAATGATGTACCCATATTTTTATGACTGCATTATGCAGGAACTCCTTGTCCGCAGTTCTCCGCAGGAAATATACAGCGAACAGACTTTCGATTTTCTTACTAAGACTGCAAAGAAATCCACCAGAAAAGATATACAGGTAACAATTTCAGATATGACTTCCGCATATTCCATGATGAACGGACTGGCAAATCTGCGTAACATAAGAGAATGCGGAATAAGTGAGGTATTCGATGCCGTGACCGCCTGCTTTATCAAGGGCGAAAAGACACTGTCATCGTCTGTGCCGATTGATATTCTTGCACAGCTTGCGACCGGCGACGGAATTGGTCATATCGGCGATACTGAACATATTCCTCCGCTTGTTGCCGATTTTGAACTGCAATGTAAAAATCTGAAAATAAAGTATCAGACTTCAAATCCCGTTACTGTTGAGGCTTCGCTTTTCACTTCCGCAAAAGGACTTGAAACAAGCCGTTTCATGCACCGTATGCAGTTCCTTGAAACAGGCTTTGCAAGACTTGTTAAAGGTTCAGATATAAAGAACAGAAAGGACTTGAGCCGTGTACGTGAGGAATGGCAGTGCATGAGAAGTCCCGAGGTAGATGCTGTTCTAATCGACCATACTTCCGACGGTTTTACTATTGCGGAGGCTTGTGATACCGTTGCGGAAAAAAGGTTAAGAAATCAGCAGAAATGTGTTACAGCAGGAGAAATCGCTGTTGACTGTTTTCTTATGGGAATTACGCTGAAAACCTCCGAAATGACTTTGATTGATGATATTGTCAACACAGATAACGATTTCTTTTCAGTTGGCAAAGGACTGAATTACTTTTGGACTTTGTGTGAATTGCAGAAACTTTATAATTTCAGTGACAATTCAGCAGAGAAGTATATGCAGATATGCTTCGACAGACTTCTGCTTATACTTCCTTCCATGGCGAATATTCCGTCTGAAAAGGCAGACGATGTTATAAATATCATGAAAATCATGTACGGGATAACTGTTTCAGCACTTCCTGACAGAACAAATGTTTTCGAAGATACTCTCGTTACGCTTACAAATTCAACGGATAAAGAGCCAGCTGTATTTGGTGGTGCTATGGGACTTCTCTGCACAATTTCGCCTGCACGTAAAAAGTCTGCGGAGGACGGCGCAAGAGGTTATCTTATGAGCAGTACGGAAATCCGCAAGAAAGGTGCGGAATATCTGCGTGGACTTTTTTCGACAGCAAGAGATATTGCATTGATTGACAATTCTTTTCTTGAAATGACGGACAATCTGATAACAGGACTTGAATACGACGATTTTATTGAAATTCTGCCGTCACTACGGCTTGCTTTCAGCAGTTTCACACCGTCGGAAATCAGGCTTGCTTCAAAGGCAGTTGCGGAACTTCACGGAATAAGCAGTGATAATCTGCTGAATAAAGTTGCTGTTGACGAAAATATGTTCGATTTAGGAGGAGAGTTCGACCGCATAATCTGCGGACTTATCGGAAAGGAAGAACTTCTTTATGAATGATACTACACAGACAGCAGTAAACCGCTGGAGACTGATTTTAGGGCAGTTTTCGGAAAATCAACTGCAATTCGGAGGAAACGGCGGAGAAATGCGTACTCTTGAGAGTATGGAGCAGGTGCTTGATTATCTCTACGGCAAGGCACAGGGTGACGATGTACGCAGTGGTGACAGGACGGGCGGAACAGGTGAAAGCGTTCTGAACGGTGCGGAATGGATTACAAAAGTCCGCACGCTGTTCCCGAAAAAAACTGCGGAAGTTCTTGAAAAGCATGCCCTTGAAAAGTTTGAAATGACTGAACTGCTTGCGGATAAGGAAGTCCTTGAAAGCATGACCCCCGATATGAATTTACTGAAAACCGTGTTGCAGTTAAAGCATTTAATGCACGGCGAAGTCCTGAAAGCAGCTGAAAAAATAGCGGAACAGGTTGCAAAACAGCTTGCGGAAAAGATTGAAAATGACATAAAGCGTACAATTTCGGGCAGAATTGACAGAAATAATTCAGGAAAAGTACGTTCAATGCGAAATCTCGACTTTAAAAAGACTATCCGCCGTAATCTTAGAAATTTTGACAAAGACAGAAATCAGATTATCCTGAAAGAGATTTATTTCTCCGACCGGATAAGAAAATATAATAACAAACACATCATTCTTGCAGTTGACGAAAGTGGTTCAATGCTTGGTTCGGTAATTTACAGTGCGGTTATGGCGCAGATTATCTCACGTCTGCCGTTTGCGAAAATAAGTCTCATTATTTTTGACACTGCCGTTGTTGATTTAACAGGTCAGGCGGAAAATCCTGCACAGGTACTCATGAGCGTTCAGCTTGGCGGTGGTACTGACATCGGCAAGGCACTTGCTTACTGTGAACAGCAGATTTGTGAGCCGTCCAATACAGCGGTTATTGTCGTTACCGATTTGTTTGAGGGAGCTTCTGAAAAGCGTCTGCTGAATGTCAGCAGCAACATCATTGAAAGTGGTGCTAAACTTAATTTTCTTACTGCACTTGACGAAGAGGCTAATCCTGCTTATGACAGACGGCTGGGTCAGCGGCTTGCTGATATGGGTGCATTTGTCGGTGCAATGACACCTGAAGAGTTAGGCGGTTACATCTGCCATATGGTGATGTGAGGTGATATGATGGACAAGATAAAAAAGGCACTTATTGAAGCGGACGAAAATACGCTTGTATCGCTTTCAAATAAAGGAACGTACAAAAGAGCCTGTAAGGATATTGACGGCATGATGTTGATTTCCCGTGAGGAGCAGGACAGCGTAATCATTGAAATATCAGGCGAAACGGTTACCGTGAAAACTCCGCTTTCTGAATGCTCATGTACCTGCGTTTCAAGAACGGTCTGCCGTCATATTATCGGTGCATTACTCCTTCTGAAAAATAATTTAACAGAAGAGGATTTCGCAGACTATGCACTTGATGATGATAAACCTGAACCCGAAAAAATTCCCGAAATCAAGGAAAAGTCTTCTGAAATCACTCAGCCTGACGGTCTTTCTGCGACTGAGATTAGCAGAATAAATGAATGTGCAGTCAGTTGTCTTGACATGATTGGCGATGTGCTGAAACGTGGTCTTGTGCGTATTCCCGAAAATGCACCCGATAACATGGAAATATCAGTCGTCCGCTGTCATGCGCTGAGAATGGCTGACGCTGAACGTGCCGTCCGTGAATTAGGTACACGCATTAGCGAATGCCTTGCAAGACGTGCTTCATTCAGTACAGAAATTTTTCTGCGGAAGATGTGCAGTACTGTAACTATGCTTGAAAATCTTTGCGGAAGTGACATAACTCCCGATACATTGGGAAGTTTCCGTCAGGAATATAAAAAATATCAGGGCTATCTTACTCTTATTCCCGTTGGTCAGCGGAGTGTTTCAGGCGGTGACTACGAGGGTGAAATTTATTATTTTCTCAATCCTGATGCAAAAGAAAATCCGTTCATGTCTGTATCAGATATGCGCCCGACTTTTTATGATACCATAAGAAAACGCCATATCAGTAAGATTTCTCCGTGGGGAATGACTGCAACTCTTGATAATATGATGAAAAATAAGTTAGTTCTTGCTAATGCTAAAGTATGTGACGGCAGAATTTCCACATCACAGGAAACAATTATTGCAATGAATACTGTTTGTGACCTGAACTGTGACGAAGTGAGGGACAGAATTTACTGTGACTTCCGTCAGGCAATTGTTGAACTTTATGAAAAAAATCCGCAGAACGAACTTGAAAGAATGATGTTCATTCACCCGAAAAAGTGCGTATCTTCGGGATTTGACAAGCATACTCAGCAGTACACTCTTGTTGTTGAGGACGAAACGGGTTTTCCTGCATACATGACTGTGCAGTACCGTGCGGAGACAAGCGCACTTGTGGAACTTGTAGAGAGTATCGGCGAGAAGATGATAAACAATCCCACAACAGATTACACGATACTTGCAATTGCAAGAATAGAAAAAAGCAAGCTGGTATTGTTTCCCGTTGAGATTTATAATTATATTAATCCACCTGAATATGATGATTACTGGCTTCCCGACAAATACGAAACAGACAGCAGAAATGCGGAATACTACAATGTAATTACTGAGTTGCTCGACGAAATACAGGGCGATATTGAACTTATGGTTCAGTGCGGTATGCAGTCGGGTATCAGTCCGAAACTTGAGAACAGATGTTTTAATTATGGTCTTATGGGACTAAATAAGCTGCTGTGCAGTTTCAGGCAGTCAGCAGAGGCATACAGGCACAATCCGCAGGCGGACATAAAAGAAATCATGCACCAGCTGACAGTGATTATGCGGTACATTTCAACGGCAAGGAAGAGACTTGAAATTATTTTAACTTTAAACAGGAGTGATGAAAAATGATTTTTACAGACAAACTGAGTGAAATTGACGAAATTCTTGAAGCTATCGGCAATGCCGGAGTAAGCAGAGAATACATTGAAATCGGCAGGGAATATCTTGATACAAGCAAGCCGTGTGATGTGAATGTACTGAAAAATCTGAAACCGCTTGCTGTAGGCAGTCCTGCCATGAAAAGTAACTATAATGGTTATTATGAATTTCAGAACAAGGTCAGAAAGTACATCATGAAAAATCCGGAACTTACAAAGCGTTATGTGCAGTTCTGCTATGCAGTTGCAGGAAGTAACTGCTGGAAACTTCTTGAAGATTTTTTTAATATTAACAGCTATTATAATGACTACAATAAACTTGCAAAAGAGGCTATTATGGAACTCAATGGTGCAAAGATAGAAGCTGTGATTATGGCGATAGATGTTGACCGCTGTTCAAGTAACAGTTATAATGGTGTTAATATTGCAAATGATGCACGCCCTGAAATTTATTTGCAGGCGGCTGAACTTTCTTTCAGGGACAACGCAAAGACTTTTCTTTGCTGTTACGCCCTTATGAACAGCAATGAATATGATGATACTGTAAGGGACTGCTTTAAAATACTCAAGGAGAGTACGAGGTATTATACAAGTAATCTCAGCACAGAACTGTACAGACTTTCGCTTGCTGAACGTGCGTATTTCGACGAGAGTTATAAGTCTGTTTTCCGTGAGCAGATGCAGAAAAATCCCGAAAATCTTGTAGTCTATGCAATTAAGAAGAATTTCAGCTGCGGAAGAATATTAAATCTTATAACTGAACAGGATATTCCGATTACCGAAACATACATTTATGCTATTGTCATAAACAGCAAAAAATGGTATCACAAAAAGACTTTCAGGAAACATCTTAAACATATTATACTCCATCACGAAAAAACGTATGTTTCGGCTATGAAAAATTATCAGGACGCTGAAATGCAGCTTGTTATGCTGGATTTTCTGCGTGAAATACGTCCCGAATACAATGCTGACGACTTCGGACTGAAAGAAACAGCAAGATACCATTACATCAACCACGTTTATGAGAGTTTCTGCAAATCTGCGGACGTTCTCGACTACATAATGGGAGTGAAAACACTTGACGAAATTATTGACAAAATAGATAGTATCAGTTTTTCAATGGCTAATAGTAACGGCAACCGTGCAAGTTACTGTGATGCCTTTGGTATTGATGACGTTGTGCGCAGAGCAGTGACGGTGTTTGAACTGGTAACGGCGGGCAGCTACAACAGCTATTACAGAGAACAGATTATAGGTAAAAAGCACAAAAGCGAGAAAATTGTTGATATACTGTTTTCTGAGAATGCCCCCGTTGAATTTATTATCAATCATAATATCGGCGAAAATCTTGTGGATTACGCTGAAAAAGTCGCACAGGCTGATGTTTCAAAACTCACATCAATGGGCAGACATGAATATATATGTGCATTGGCAGCATTCGGAGACAAGTACAAAGAACAGATTTTCGCAATGGCAGGCGATACGAGTAAAACTGTAAGAGAAGTATTTGTAAAAGTCGTATCGGAAATGAAAGGCTGTGAGACTGATATTGCGGATATGCTGTCGGCGAAAAAAGCCTCTGTGCGTGAACTTGCACTGGAAGTCATGGAGAAAATGCAGGGGACGGACTGGAGCGATGTACTTAAAAATGCACTCGAAAAAGAGAAATCTGAAAAACTTAAAGTAAAAATTATGAAATTTCTCGGTATGGAGCAGGAAGAGAAAGAAGTCACGGACACAGAAATTGTTGCACAGCTTACAAAGGCAAGTAAAGTTAAAAAAATTGCGTGGCTGTATCAGTTGCCATATAAAGCAGTGCGTTTTGCGGACGGAACAGATGTTCCTGAAGAGTATATGAAGGCTGTGCTTATCTGTTATACGGACGGCGATTATCAGACAGGCAGAAAACTTGCGGAGAAACTCAGTCCCGATGATTTGGCTGTATTTGCGGAAGAGGTTCTCGGCAGGTGGATTAATGCAGGAGCAGTCGCAAAGAATAAATGGGTACTCACTTTCTCGGCTGTGAACGGCAAAAGTAATGTAATTTCGGCACTTGTCAGCTATATCAAGTATTGGTCTGAAAATATGCGAGGTGCGCTGGCAGTGTCAGCAGTCAAGGCACTTGCACTCAACGGAAGTCCCGAAGCACTCATGCAGGTTGACAATATGTCACGCAAATTCAAGAGTAATCAGGTGAAAGCGTCGGCGCAGGAAGCACTGATTGATGCGGCTGAATTTCTCGGAATTACCATTGAGGAACTCTCGGACAGAATTGTTCCCGATTTTAATTTTGACGAACGTATGTGCCGTGTATTCGACTACGGTAGCAGAAAGTTCAGTGTTTACCTTACTCCGTCCCTTGAAATTGAGATTTTCAATGGTGATAAGAAGATAAAAAATTTACCTAAACCGTCGGCGAATGACGTTGCGGAAGTTGCTGAGAAGTCCTATGCTGAGTTTAAGGAAATGAAAAAACAGCTGAAATCCGCCGTAAAATTGCAGACGGCAAGACTTGAATACACTTTGATGTGTGAACGCAGGTGGACAAAGGAAAACTGGGAGAAACTTTTTGTAAAAAATCCGCTTATGCACTGCTTTGCAATCGG
The DNA here is from genome assembly GCA_964460175.1 of uncultured Alistipes sp. GTDB lineage: Bacteria > Bacillota > Clostridia > Oscillospirales > Ruminococcaceae > Ruminococcus. The sequence goes on from CAYWPN010000006.1 coordinate 108,127, forward strand.
TTTGATATGGGGAATCTATGATGACGGCAGACTTGTTTCAACTTTCAGATATCTTGATGACGGCAGTTTCACAACGTCGGAGGAGGACGAATTTGAAATCCCTGAAAACGCTGAAATCAGCCTTGTTCACCCTGTTGAACTTTCAGCAGACGAACTTTCCGCATGGACTGAACAGCTTGCGGATTACGAAATCACACAGCCTTTCGCACAGCTTTCGAGACCTGTTTATCGTCCGGAAAAAGACGAAGCCGGCGGAACTGAAATCAAGAGATTTTACGGAAAAACCGTACTCAATCAGACCTTGACAAGCCGTATGGAGAAAAACGGCTGGTATCGTGGCTATGCAGGAGACGGCGGTTGTTTCTGCGAGTTTTATCGCTGCGACGTAAGCAGGAAAATTAAGTCCGACGACGGCAAAAGTATACCTGTCGGCTATGGTGCTGAACTTTCGTTCTCAGGTACTTATATCGGCGTTTATCAGGTTGAGGCGGAGGACGTTGACATAGAGAACCTTTGTTTTTATCGTGCTGACAATATGGCGAAAAAAATACCTGTCAGCGAAGTAAGCGACAGGTATTTCAGTGAGATTGTTATGCAGTTGACGACTATGATTTGAGTTCGATTTTAATAAAAAGCGTATCATTGCAGTATTCCGCAGAAATCGAGCCGTTCATCTGTTCGATTAGAACTCTTGCAATGGACAAGCCGAGTCCTGTAGATTTGCGGGCGTTCTCGATAGTGTAAAATCTGTCGAACAGGCGTTCCGTCTGCACTTCATTGAGTTCAGCGGATTTGTTTGCGAAAGTAATAATACCGTCCTCACTCATTGAAATGCGCAAATCGCCGTCGCTGTACTTCACCGCATTATTCAGCAGATTGGCAAATACACGGTTCAGAGCGTTCCGGCTTATATTACGGATAACCGGTTTGTCTGTGATGTTGATTTCGGGGACAATTTCATGTTCCTGCAAAGTGGCGTAGTAAGCGAGGATACTCTCTTCAAGAATACTGTTTACCACAGAATTTTCAGTAATATCGCTGTATTCAGGGGACGTAATCACCGAATACCTGAAAAGTTCCTCCGTGAGCTGACTAAGATTTTCAGTGCGTTCCCTGATTATTTTTATATACGATTTTTCGGGATTTGTTTCAAGCAAATCAAGATAACTGCTTATTGCCGTAATCGGAGTGCGCAGGTCGTGGGAGATGTTCATGACTGCGTTTTTCAGTTCCGTATCACCTTTCTGAAAACGGATATGTTCCGCACGGAGAATTTTCAGTTGATTGTTAAGATTATCTGCAAGTCTGCGCATATCCCTGTCGCCCGACGATATGTCAATGAGAGTGTTTGTATCTGCGGAAAGCTTTTCGTCAAGCTGATTTGTTATTTCCCTTGCCGATTTTTTGAGTAAATATATTTTTATAATCAGCATAAATATTATAACCAAAGAAACCAGCAGATACAGTAGTTCCATAAATTCACCCTATTTCAAATCTTTTTTACAAAATAAAATAATACCTGCACTGTATAATAAAATAACTGTAATAAATAAAATCAGGATTGATGCTGTAAATATCCGCATATTTATTTCTGTATGATAGCTGTTATTATAATAATATTCGGAATAAATCATTCTGAAAATATTAAGACTCACCACAATAACAGGTATCAGAATCATCAGACATACTGAAAATGCTGTAATTTTATTTTCAACTACTGAACCAATAAGAGTAAACAGCGAAATGTACATCATAATCAATAAAATAAACGAAACTGTTTCAGGTATTTTGTTTGATGTAAGACTTTCAGATGATATGCACTTAAAAAACGTCATGGGAAGAAAGTAACTTACAGAAATTATGAATCCTGCAAAAGTATAAATAATCAGATTTGCAAGATAAATATTTATACGCCTATGTCCGCAGATAACTTTATTCCGTACAGCACCGCCCTCATATTCCATAATCTGCAATTGAATGCTTAATAACGCACATAAAGCAGGTACAATGAAGATATAAGTATTGAATATGCTTTCAAGTGACATAAGATGTTCACTTAAGACAGAACATAAGGAAATTATAAGTCCGAGGGCAAACATTCCGATAACGCACGTCATGAAGAACAGATTTTCTTTAAGTTTTGAAAATTCTGCATATAAAAGATTTTTCATAATCAAATCCTATTTCAGATTTTTTCTGCGGAATAATATAATTCCAGCACCGTTTGCGAGTACAACTATTATTACTGAATAAATCGCCATTATACCGAGATTTTCGTCATTTTCGACTGCAACCTGATAGAACTGATTTACAGGAAGAATATTATTCAGGCATTCATATACCTTGCGTTTCGTACCCGAAAGATAGTCAGGATTTTTAACATATTCAGGTTTTATATTCACTTCACCTGTTTCCTCATTTACAATAGTTTCTCTGTAATTTTCATAATACTCAGGCTGACGTAATCTGTCGGCGATTGTCATTGTAGCAAAGAACATGATTACAGTCATAATAAGCACTGTAACCGCACTTCCTGCCTTGTTCTGAATCAGCATTGAAAGGAGTATAAGAATAGCGGAAAATCCAATCATAGTAACGCACTGACTTAGCGTGAATAAAACAGTCTGTTCAGCCGTGAGACTTGTTGCACGGAAAAGAATATATCCCACGCCGAGACAGGCAACAATAAACGACAAAAGTATTATAATATCAGCCACTGCACATACTATGAAGTTTGCAAGATAGATTTCTGTACGTTTACAACCAACCATAAGTTTGTTGCGGATTGTGCCGTCGGAATACTCAGTGCCGACAAAGACGGGAACGAATGCAGCAATTGCAAACATTATGTACAATATGCCCGAAAACACAAAGCCGTCAGCGGAGTTAAATTCAATTCCATGCTGTGCATAGATTTCCTGATTTTTCTGAATATCAATATAACGCATAATATCAAGAAATATGCCCAGTCCTGCGGAAAAGATTATACATATTCTGAAAAGCATACTCTTGAAAAGTCTTGAAAAATTTGCTTTGATAAGTTTACTCATAATTCCTCCTACTTTACATTCTTGCGGTTGAATACCGCAGTACCGATTCCTGTTGATAAAATTACGACAATAACTGAATAACCGATATGTTTAATAAGCTGTACCGTTTCTTCTGTTATTTCGCCTGCAAATGCAAGACCTGTTGATGTATCGTCCATTCGCATTAAATGATAATACTGTCCTGACGGGAGCATATTATCAAGCAGAACGTATATTCCTTTATGGAACGCATTCAGGTACATTTCCGCATGGAGTGCGTCGAGTATGCCGACGGAAAGCACGGTAATAGTAACAGACATTAAAAGAATATAGACCGAACCGCCTGCCTTACTCTGATTGCACATCGAAAACACTACACTCATTGAAGTGAAAGCAACAGTTGTTAGAAGTGTGGCAATAAGCATAAGAATAAGTTTTCCTGCCGTCCAGTAATGGTAACTTGTTATAAGAATACTGCCGAAAATGTAATCGGATATGATATATGTCAGGTGCATGATTATTCCAGCAACTGAACATACAAGAAGATTGGAAATATAGACAGCTTTTTTCGGGTGACCAACAATAAGCTTGTTGCGGATTGTATGGTCTGAATATTCTGTTCCCACAAACTGCCCGATAAACAGTGCAAGTGCAAACATCACAATAAATCCGCCCTGAAACATGAGTATTTCGGGTAAAAACTGTGTTGCCTGCATGGGAATATCTTCTTTTGAGATACCGAACATTTCCGCCTGTGCCTGAAATTCAAGGCGTTTTGATACAGCCGACAGACAGCCTATACCAAATAGGAGCATTGTAAGTATGCGGAACTGTGCGTTCCCGAAAAGACGTGCGAAATTTGCTTTGATAAGTCTGCTCATTTTTTTGTACCTCCCACAAGATTAATGAAATAGCTTTCGAGACTTTCGTCATGTTCCGCTATGCTGATTAGTTCACATTTTTCAGCGGACAGTGCATTTACAAGCTGAGTAATGCTGATTTCCCCGAAAATATCGGCGGTTGTTTTGTCAATAATACTGTACTCCAGCCCGATTTTATCAAGTACCCTGACAAGAATTGCGGTATCCGAAACAACTGCACGGCTTGACTTTCTGCACGACTTTTCGAGTTCCTCTGCACTTATTTCCTTCACCATTCGTCCGCCGTCGATAAAGCCGTAGTGAGTAGCAAGTCTTGACAGTTCGTCAAGAATGTGACTTGAAATAAGCACCGTTATCTGCCGTTCCTTGTTAAGTCTGAGAATGAGTTCACGCATTTCGATGATACCCTGAGGGTCGAGACCGTTTACAGGCTCATCCAGTATCAGAAAATCGGGATTTCCAGCGAGTGCAATTGCGATACCAAGTCGCTGGCGCATACCAAGAGAAAAGTTTTTTGCCTTTTTCTTACCAGTATTCTCAAGCCCGACGAGTTTCAGCAGTTCAGGAATGTCATCAAATGACGGTAAGCCTAAAATTCTGTACTGCGCTTTGAGATTTTCAACAGCGGTCATATTGAGGTAAATCGACGGCGTTTCAACTACCGCACCCATTCTGCGTCTTGAACGGCAGATGTTGTTGTCCGTGTTTTTTCTGCCGTACAGAGTAAATTCTCCCGATGTGGCAGGCTGTAGTCCGCTGACAAGACGGATAAGAGTTGTTTTTCCTGCGCCGTTTCTGCCGACAAATCCGTAGATTGAGCCTTTCGGGACGTTCATTGTCAGTCCGTTGAGTGCCTTGAAATGACGGTAGTATTTGCACAGGTTTTTTGTTTGCAGGATATATTCCATAAAAATTCTCCTTTCATTTGATATTTTAAGTATATCATGGAAAGGTTGAGAAAGCGGTTAAGAAAAAGTTGAGATTTCGTTGAGATTATTTCAGAAAAGTTAATGCTTTATGCGGAGATAACAGTGATTCTTCAATGTCATCATCGTATGAGAACTATATTTCAGTTGAAAACTATGGGGAGACGCTGAAACTGTCGAGGAAAACAATGCTGATGATGTCGACGGTGAAACAGATGTTTCGGAAAATATCAAGGAAAATAATACTTCTGACAGTGTAATCAAAAAGGAAATGCTGGTGTATTCCTGTAATATGACTGTTGATGTTCTTGATTTTGATAATGCTGTCTCTTCATTCAGGAGTAGTCTTGAGACTTACGGTGCATTTGTCGAAAATGAAAACTACAGCGACGATGGAATTACTTTCCACGATAAAGGATGAACAGTATGCGATTACGGTAGAGGAAGAACTTACGGATATTCAGATTGAAATATCAAAAATAAAAACACACATGAACGATATTCAGACAGATGTTGCATATTCCTATGTTTATGTTACCATGAATGAGGTCAGGGAGTATACTGCTGAACCCGAAAAAACTGATACTTTCTTTCAGAGATTGGGCAATACTGTTTCAAAAGCAACAGCAAACTTTCTTTCTGTTATGGAAAGTCTGCTGTTTATCCTGATATATCTTTTCCCTCATATTGTAGTAATCGGACTGATTGTGTTTGTTATTGTCAGAATAGTGAAGTTTAACAAAAAACGCAGAAACAAGGCAGTCATACCTCACGATGAGGCGGTTTCAAATGAAACAAAGGACTGATTTATTTCAGCCTGAAACCGATGCCCCATATTGTTTCGATGTAGTCCTTTCCGCCGACTGCCGACAGCTTATTCCGCAGATGACTTATGTGCGTTTTCAGCGAACTTTCCGTACAGTCTGGAGTATCGGAGCAGATACGCTCCAGCAATGCGGATTTTGAAATAATATTCGCCTGATTTAGTATGAGCGTTTTCAGTATGGCATATTCTGTGCGTGTAAGTCTTATTTCCGTATCGCCCACGCATACTTCTGTAGTTTCAGTATTCAGTGATATATCGTCAAATGAAATAACAGTTTTCTTTCCGCAGTTTTCAAAGGTGCGGAGCTGAACGGCTATTCTGGCAAGAAGTTCTTTTGTATTGAACGGCTTTGTTACGTAGTCAACCGCACCGTTCAGCAGAAGATTTACTTTATTTTCAATGTCTGCCTTTGCACTCATGACAATAACGGGAATGTTATTGATATGCTTTAAAACGTCCTCACCGTCCATTCCGGGAAGCATCAAATCAAGCAGAATGAGGTCGGGAATATTATACGAAACTGCAAAAACAGCCTCTGTTCCTGAATACGCACGGCTTACCTTATAGCCATTCTGCAAAAGAATTTCTTCAAGTGCATTGCCGATATAAATGTCATCATCAACTATCAAAATATTTTTCATGATATATCAGCCTTGCGGTCAATAATGTCCTGAACTGTTATACTGTCAAGGTAATCCGCAACAGCCTTGTAAAGACCTTCCCAGACAAACAGCGTGGAACATTCATTCACTCTCTGACAGGTATTCGGTTCAAATTCAAGGCAGGCAACAGGAGCAAGAGTTCCCTCTGTAGCCCTGAGAATATCGCCGACTGTAAGTTCTCCGGCTGATTTTGCAAGCATATATCCGCCTTTATTGCCGCGTGTAGTCCGCAGAATACCACTGCTGTTAAGCATGGGGACAATCTGCTCAAGGTATTTTTTTGATATGTTCTGCCGTTCTGCAATATCTTTGAGAGAAACGAATGTTTCGTCCGGATTTGAGGCAAGTTCCACAATCATTCTTAAAGCATATCTGCCTTTTGTTGATATTTTCATAAAATCAATCTCCTTTGAATATAGTATATTCCCATTATAACATATATTTAGTAGGCTTTCAAGTTTTTTGAATAAAAAAACGGTCTGAAATTTTTCAGACCGATTTTTTTATTTATTTTAATTAGTCGCCGAAAGAAACACCGATATCTTTTGCGGCGATAACAAGATGGTCTTCTTCGCTTACAAACTTTGTCTTGCCTGCAATATCTTCAAGCTTGTTGGAAGTAATCTTGTTGCCGATTTTTGCAACAGTTCTGCCATATTTTTCCTGTGCGATGAGGTAAGCGGCGTGTACACCGAACTGAGTTGACAGAATTCTGTCATAAGCACTCGGCGCACCGCCACGAAGCATATGACCCGGAGTGCAGACACGGGCTTCAATTCCTGTATTTGTCTGGATTTGTGCGGCAATTCTGCTTGTAGCTGTGATTATTCCTGCTTCTGCACGTTTCTTTGCACGTTCTTTTTTCTTCATTTTAGCCTCATTAACATCGAATGCGCCCTCAGCAACTGCAAGAATTGAGAAAGTTTTTCCTGATGCACTTCTTGCCATAACAGCGTCGCATACTTTGTCAATATCATACGGGATTTCGGGGATTATGATAATATCTGCACCGCCTGCGATACCTGCATTGAGAGTAAGCCAGCCAGCCTTGTTGCCCATAATTTCACATACAAGTATACGGCTGTGGCTTGCAGCAGTTGTGTGAAGTCTGTCGATTACGTCTGTAGCGATGTCAACGGCAGTATGGAAGCCGAAAGTAACATCTGTGCCGAAAATATCGTTGTCAATTGTCTTCGGAAGTCCGATAACATTAAGACCCTCGTCCGAAAGGAGTTTGGAAGTTTTGTGAGTACCGTTTCCGCCAAGAGTGAGCAGACAATCAAGTTTCTGTTTCTTGTAGGTGTCTTTCATGTTCTTTACTTTATCAACGTTATCCTCGCCGATAACCTGCATCATCTTGAATGGCTGACGCTTTGTGCCGAAAATAGTACCGCCCTGTGTAAGAATACCGGAAAAGGCACTCGGCGACATATCTTTGCAGAGATTGTTTATAAGACCGTAGTAGCCGTTTGAGATACCGACAATTTCAACATTATCTTCGCCGAAACGCTCATAGCAGGCCTTTGCAACACCTCTGATAGTAGCATTAAGTCCTGGGCAGTCTCCGCCGCTTGTCAGAATTCCTATTCTTCTTTTCATTATTTTGTACCTCCGTTAAAATATATGTTTATGAAAATAATTCCATAATTTCCTCAAGTTCCTCAGCAGGCATAGGCTTTCCGTAAAGATAGCCCTGTCCGTAGTCGCAGCCCATTTCACGCAGAATTTCCTCCTGCTCTTTATTTTCAATACCTTCTGCAATAGTCTTGATTTTCTTTGACTTTGCAATGCTGATTACTGCCGAAACAATTTCGTGCGCAATATTGTCATTCTGAATATTTATGATAAATGAGCGGTCGAGTTTGAGCAGTGTAATCGGAAGAATTTGCAGATAACTCAATGACGAATATCCTGTACCGAAATCGTCCATAGCAAGTTTTACGCCAAGTTCACGCAGTTTGTTCATCTGCGAGATAGCGTAGTCAACGTCGCTGAGTGCAAGAGTTTCCGTGAGTTCCACTTCGAGCCATTCAGGGTCAAGACCCGATTTTGCAAGGGCTTCAAAAACCTTTTCTTTCAAATCCGCCTGATAGAAGTCCGTCGATGTAAAGTTAATTGACATAACAATATTAGGATAACCCATTTTCTGCCAGAGGATATTCTGCCGGCAGCCCTCATTCAGTACAAATTCGCTTATTTTTCCTATAAGATGCGAACTTTCTGCAATCGGAACGAATGCACTGGGAGAAACGATAGTGCCATCAGGCTTAATCCAGCGGATAAGAGCTTCAACGCCCATGATTTTATTTGTTTTAAGGTCGATTTTGGGCTGATAGAACAGATGCAGTTCGTTGTTGTCGATTGCAAGGGCAAGAGCCTTTTCGAGTTCAGTATTGCCGATAATTGAATCGTGCATACTTGGTTCGTAACCACAGATTATGCTGTTTTGTCCGCCTACGGATTTCAGGGCAAATTCAGCGTGTTCGAGAATATCGAGGAAAGAATTTCCGTCTTCCGGCATTTTTGAAAATCCTGCTGAACAGCTTAAATTTATTGAATTGAATTCGCCGACAGCAAGTTTTGCAAATTCCTCCTGAATAGACTTTGCAGTTCTTATCGGAAGTTCGTCATCACCGTAGTTTTTCAGGATAAGGGCGAAATTGTCTCCGCTTATTCTTGCGGCAATTCCTCCGGGAGTTACAAACTTATAAAGAATATGTGCAAAATTTTTAAGAATATAATTTCCGTTTATATATCCGCAGGTATCGTTGATAATATGAAATCTGTCGATGTCAAAAACGAGTACCCAGTATGAGAAACCAAGCGAACGGCAGCAGTCATATGTTTCCTGACCGATGTCCATGAGTTTGTTTCTGTTTGCGATTTCAGTAACTTCGTCGATATAGGCAAGACGTTCGATAAGAATATCTTTCTCACGTTCCTGAGTAATATCAATGATAGCACCGCCGAAAAGCGGAAGTGTGTTATCAGTCGCCTTGATTGACTTATATCTGAAAGAATACCAGCGGTAAGTAGTTTTATCGACAGGTCTTATGCGGAGTTCAAGATTTTTGACCTCGCCCGTTTCGTCCTTACCCGATTTTATTGCAGTATCAAACTGCATACGGTCATTCGGGTGAATAAGATTGCGGAAAGAATATAAGTCAATGCTGTTGCTTTTAAGTCCGAACATACGTACCGTTTCAGATGATGCGGCATATTTCTTTCTGTCAGTGCTCATAATAACACCGATTTCCGCAAGTTCCATTGAAGCATTGAAAAAGTCATTTGCGCTTGCAAGGTTGACTTTCATTTTCTTGATTTCCGTGAGGTTAAATCCCGTACTTATATAGAGTGTCTTCTTCTTTTTAAGTTTTTTTACAACCGAAGTACTCCATGCAATACTTACAGCCTTATTCGACGGATTTCTGAAAACTGCCTCATGGGCAAATCCGCTGATAACAGGTCTGATTCCTTCCTCACTGAGACTTTCAAGTCCAAATGACATTTTTAATGCTTCTTTCGGGTCAAAATTTTCGCTTAATCCCAGTTCGTCACGCAGACATTTATTGAAACTGATAAAAGTGTAATCATCTGTCCAGATAATAAATTCAGACCCAAGATTTTCAGTAACTTTTACAAAGTCTTCTGTATCAACTGATGTTTTGTGCTTTGTGTAGATTCTTTCAACAAAATACATAAGAATTGACATGATAATAATTGTTGAGAGATAGACAATCACAATAATGAGAGCCTGTTCAGGCCGCAGAAATGCAAACACGACTACAAGCGCAGTACAAAGGCAGATAACAAAAGCTGTTGCAAGAATATTTCCATACTTCAAAGTAAATCCCCCTTCCTGTTTTTTTCTTTGAAATAAATTCAAACATTCAATAAATATATTATAGCAAATATTAACGAAAATGTCAATCACTTTTTCACATAATCACAACATTTTTTATAAAATTGTTGTGAATTTACAAGAAAATTTCACAGAATATACACTTTTGTTTGCTATTATGGTATAATATAAGTATAAAAAATCATGGAGGTTTAACACTATGGCACATATTTTAATAGTAGACGATGAAGTCAATATCCGCAAGGTTGTGCGTGAATACGCTGAATTTGAGGGATATGAGGTCACGGAGGCAGAAAACGGTATGGAGGCTGTAAATCTCTGCCGTGAAAACAATTATGATTTGATTATCATGGACGTTATGATGCCACGCCTTGACGGATATTCCGCCTGCAAGGAAATACGTAAGACAAAAAATATTCCTGTTATCATGCTTTCCGCAAGAGGTGAGGAATACGACAAGCTCTTCGGATTTGAAATCGGCATTGACGATTATGTTGTAAAGCCGTTTTCACCAAAAGAACTCATGGCAAGAGTGAAAGTTGTAATCAAGAGAAATCAGGGAAAAACGGAAATACCGAAACAGGACAAGTTCGCATTTGAGGGGCTTGAAGTCGATATTGCAGGACGTGAAGTCTATGTCAACGGCGAAAGAGCGTCAATGACGCCAAAGGAATACGATTTGCTTTTCTTCCTTGTCCGCAATAAGAATATCGCCCTTTCCCGTGACCAGCTCCTTGAGGAAGTGTGGGGATACGACTTTTTCGGAGACGACAGGACAGTTGATACTCACATAAAAATGCTCCGCAACAGTCTGGGAGAATACAGAAAATTTATTGTCACTCTGAGAGGAATGGGATATAAATTTGAAGCTAATTAAAAAAATAAGCAATTACCTTAACCATATTCCGCTTAAATTCAGTATATGGCTGTATTTCATGGGATATACAATAATTGTATTCGTCATATTCTGGCTTTGTCAGATTTTGTTTCTTGAAAAGTTCTATACACAGTCGAAAATACAGGACGTTGACAAATCGGCGGAGGAGATTATAAGTTCTTTTGAAGTTGACAGCTCGTCGGAATTTAATAAAAGAATTGACGATATAGCAAACAGAAACGACTTATGTATTGAAGTTGTTGATAAATACGGCAGGTCGCTTTATACTGAGGAAGCGTCTGTTGATTGTCTTATTCATGGCAGAGGAAACAGTACATACTTCTATCAGAAAAAAATTATTGAAAACGACAATGAACCGATATGGCTGAAAGTTCCAGACCCGCATAATAATTATTCTATGGTGCTTTTCGGCTGTGCATTGGGCGACAAAGAAAACCCAAAAGGCTACCTGTTTATCAATACTGCACTTGTTCCTGTGGGTTCAACGGTTACTATAATCAAGAAACAGCTTATTGTTATAACTTTTATTCTGATTTTCTTTGCATTTATAGTATCAATTTTTGTTTCAAGGCGTATCGCAAGACCAATTGACAGAATAACGTCATCAGCAGAAAGTCTTGCAAAAGGAAATTTCAAAACGCAGTTCGACGGAAGAGGCTACCTTGAGGCAAAACAACTCGCTGATACGCTTACTTACGCCGAAAAGGAACTGTCAAGAGTTGATACAATGCAGAGAGACCTTATTGCAAACGTATCCCACGATTTGCGGACGCCGTTGACGATGCTTAAAGCCTATGCCGAAATGATACGTGATTTGTCGGGCGATAATCCTGTCAAAAGAAATGAACATCTTGAAATAATAATAAACGAAACCGACAGGCTTTCCCTCATGGTGAATGATATTCTTGATTTATCCAAACTCGAAAGCGGTCGTCAGAAACTTGAACCATCAGAATTTGAAATCAGTTCAAAACTCAGCGAAATCATCAGCAGATTTAAAGGAATATCTGAAAAAATGGGCTACAGTGTGCATTTCACGCCCGACGAAGAACAGATTGTGTGCTGTGATGTTGTGAAGATTGAGCAGGTAATCTATAATCTTATTAATAATGCAATAAATTATACAGGTGCGGACAAGCAGGTGTTTGTACGGCAGATTAACCGTCCCGACGGAGTTGTTATCGAAGTAGAGGACACAGGCGACGGCATTGAACCTGATAAAATCAAGCTTATTTTTGATAAATACTATCGCTCGGAAAATCACAAGCGTGAAGTTGTCGGAACTGGTCTCGGACTTTCAATCGTCAAGGCTGTGCTGAAACTGCATAACTACGATTACGGCGTGCGGAGTGTTATCGGTAAAGGTTCTGTATTCTGGTTCAGGATTGACAGCAGAGATGTTAAAAACACACAAAATAATAAATGAAATGTTTAAAATATTCGGAAGACAAAATTGTGTTTTTTAACACAATATTCATAATTTTAGTGTATAATAATATTAATCGGAGATAATCCGGTGTCCTTTCATTTTTGGTAGTTTAATGTTTACCCCAACATTAAATTATAAATCCCCAATAATCCCTATATCATGGCAGATGAGCTTCCCATTCCGGAGGCTCATTTGTTTTGTGTAAATTTTCTGAAATATATTGACAAATTTCCGGTTTTGAGATATACTATAATTAATATGAACAGACTATGTACTTTGAAATGAGGGATTTTATGAAATTACTGAAAAAATTTACAGCAATGGCGGCTGCTCTTCTGCTGGGAGCGTCCATAAGTGCCTATGCTCCTGCAAATGCGGTTGATACAGCACCCGACGAATATCATGACGACTGGCTTCACGTAAATGAAAATGCGGAAATTGTAGATATGTACGGTAATCCCGTATGGCTTACGGGCTGTAACTGGTTCGGCTATAATGTAGGAAGTCAGGTTTTCGACGGCGTATGGTCGCAGAATATGCACAAATGCCTTAATGAAATTGCTGACCACGGTTTTAATCTGCTCCGTGTGCCGATGTCAACTGAAATTCTTTTGCAGTGGAAGAACGGCGACCCCGACCCTATGATTAAGGTCAACGAATGGGAAAATCCTGAACTTACTGTTGAGGGAGTTGTCGGCGGTACTCCGATGTACAGCTTTGATATATGGAACAAGGCAGTTGAATGGTGCAGGGAAAACGGCATCAAAATCATGATTGACATTCACAGCGCATCAACTTCGTCAAGCGGTCATCAGGTGCCTTTGTGGTACGACAGCAATTTCAGTACAGATGACTGGATTGAGGCTTTGTCGTGGTTTGCGGATTACTACAAGGACGATGACACTATTATTGCCATTGACCTGAAAAATGAACCGCACGGCAAGAATGACGGTCAGGGAATGGCTATATGGGACGACTCCACCAGCGAAAACAACTGGAAATATGCGGCTGAAACCTGTGCGGCTGCTGTACTTGAAAAAAATCCGTATCTGCTGATTATGGTTGAGGGAATTGAAGTTTACCCGAAATTTGAAATCGGCAGTACATGGGATTCTCCTGCTGTCGACTATGCACACTACGGCGACGAAAGCAAACAGCCATTTTATGGTGCATGGTGGGGCGGAAATTTCCGTGGCGCAAGGGATTATCCTGTTGATTTGGGCGAATACCAGAGTCAGCTTGTTTACTCTCCGCATGACTACGGACCGCTTGTTTACGCTCAGACGTGGTTCGACAAGGATTTCACAAGGGAAACTCTCCTTGATGATTATTGGTACGATACATGGGCTTATCTGGTTGAGGAAAATATTTCTCCTCTTCTTATGGGCGAATGGGGCGGATTTATCGACGAAGAACATGACCCTACAGGCGATAACAAGAAGTGGATGGAAATTCTCCGTGATTACATGATTGAAAAGAGAATACATCATACTTTCTGGTGTTTCAACGAAAATTCGGGCGATACCGGCGGACTTGTTTATGATAATTTCGGTAAATGGGACGAAGAGAAGTACGCATTTGTTGAGCCGTCACTCTGGCAGGACGAAAGCGGTAAATTTATCAGTCTCGACCATAAAATCAAGCTCGGACAGTCGGGCAATGGTATTTCTCTCGGCGATTACTACAGCGGAACACCTTCCGTTACACCGTCTACCACATCACCGTCAGCAACAGTTCCCACGACTACGGCAGTTACTACAGCAATTCCAACAAATAATACTCTTATTGGTGATGCAAATGAGGACGGCGCAGTTGACCTCGCAGATGCTACAGCAATTATTCAGCATATCGGCAATGAGGATAAATATGCACTTTCGGAGCAGGGGCTTGTCAATGCGGACTGCACTGATGACGGCAAAGTCACAGGTGCGGACGCTATCGCAATCCAGAAACTCGAAGCAAAGCAGATTACCAAACTTCCTTACATTGAATAAAATCAAAGTGAACCGTCAGGTTCACTTTTTTTGTTTATTTTACTAATCTTCTGAAGTTTTACAATAATTTTTTTATAGATATTGAAATTTTTACAGAAGTATGATATAATAATAATATAAAAAATCTTTTATCTTACATGGAGGTATTATGGAACTCAATGATTTTATTCAGATTGTCTGCCCGAAATGCAAGGCTCTGCTTTTTGCGGAGAAAAGACTTGATAACTGGTATTGCGGTCACTGCGGAGAAAAAATTGTGATAGAAAAGGAAGAGGAGGAAAAAACTGAAGTTACTGCACCTGTACTTTCAGGAGATATTTTCCTGTGCAACGGCGATATACTTGTGAAATATGCAGGTCATGACAAGGACGTTGATATTCCCGAAAATATTACAAAAATTGATACAGGCGCATTCAAAGGAAATACAGAAATCAAAACTGTTAACATTCCTGACAGTGTTACAGAAATTGCAGGCTCAGCATTTGAGGACTGCAAAAATCTTATATCTGTCCATCTGCCGTCTCAGCTTAAGAAACTCAGCTATAAGATATTCAGTGGCTGTGACAGTCTGAAATCGATAACAATTCCGGAAAGTGTTGAGGAATTGCTCAACGACGCACTGTTCTGCAAAATCGATGAGATTGTCTTTGAAAGCAGTAAAACTACATGGGAACTCGAAAGCGAATACGCAGGTGCTTCATTTGAAATCAGCAGAAAAGGCGGAGACGGTGTAAAGAAGATTTACTGCAAAGGCAACGTCTACGAACCTCAGGACGTTTATAAATTCAAGAGTATGTCAGCTTATTTCAAATCGCAGGGACTTTGCCCGAACTGCGGAGGAAAATTCAATGGTTTCAGCGGACTTTTCGGTGTGAAGTGCAAGAACTGCGGTACTAAAAAGGAGCAGTAATCATGAAATATACTCAGGGAAAATATATCATAGTAAAGAAATCGGCTATAGCAAAGGAAATATACAGTTTTGAAATAGCCTGTCCTGAAATTGCGGAAATTGCAGTAGCAGGACAGTTTGTACATATAAGAACAGGAAATTTTACGCTCCGCCGACCAATTTCAATCTGTGGAATTGACAGAAAAAAAGGTACTCTCCGCATTGTCTTTGAAATAAGAGGGGAGGGGACTGCTGAAATCGCACGTCTCAATGAGGGCGATTTGATTGATATGCTTGCGCCGCTGGGTCATGGCTTTACAGTCAATCCCGATTTCAACAAGGTAGTGCTTATCGGAGGCGGTATCGGTACTCCTCCCATGCTTCCGCTTGCAGATATTTACGGCGCAAAAGCTGTTGCAATCAGCGGTTTCCGAAACAGTTCAGCAGTCATCTTGCAGGACGATTTCAGGAAAACAAGTGCGGAGACAATTCTCTGTACCGACGACGGTTCAGCAGGCATTCACGGATTTGTTACTCAGCCGTTCAGTGAACTTGCGGAGCAGGGCGGTATTGATATGGTTTATGCGTGCGGTCCTATGCCGATGCTGAAAAATATTGCAGGAATATGCAGGGAAAAGAATATCTGCTGTGAAATTTCACTTGAAGAGCGTATGGCTTGCGGAATTGGTGCTTGTTTAGGCTGTGCGTGCCGTACAGTCCGCAATGATGAGGAATATTTTGCGCACGTCTGCAAGGACGGTCCTGTATTTAATGCTGAGGAGGTGCTTTGGTGATGGCTGATTTATCTGTAAATATATGTGGTGTGGACTTCAAAAATCCTGTCATTCCAGCTTCGGGAGTTTTTGGTTACGGTCGTGAATATGAGGAACTTTTTCCACTTGAAAAATTAGGCGGAATTGCTACAAAGGGAACTACTCTCCACCTCCGCAAAGGAAATTTAGCCCCACGTATTGCTGAAACTCCGTCAGGTATGCTTAATTCTGTCGGACTGCAAAATCCGGGTATCGACCACTTTATCGGAACTGATTTGCCGTATCTTTTAACAAAAAACCTCGTGATACTTGCAAATATTGCAGGCTCAACACCCGAAGAATGCGCTGAAACTGCCGCAAAACTCGACGGAACAGATGTTCACATGATTGAACTGAATATTTCCTGCCCGAATGTAAAGCAGGGCGGAGCTGCATTCGGTACAGACTGCGGAATGGCTGCGGAAGTCACAAAAAAAGTCCGTGCAGCAACAAAAAAACCGCTCGTTGTAAAGCTTTCACCGAATGTCACAAGTATAGCGGAAATTGCAAAGGCTGTTGAAAGTGCCGGAGCAGATGCGGTGTCGCTTATCAATACACTCCTTGGTATGCGGATTGACATAAATACAGGCAGACCAATCCTGAAAAATAATGTAGGCGGACTTAGCGGACCTGCTGTATTTCCTGTTGCGGTACGCATGGTGTGGCAGGTTGCAAATGCAGTGAAGATACCGGTAATCGGCATGGGCGGAGTTTCAAGCGGTCGTGACGCAATTGAACTCATGATGGCAGGTGCGTCTGCTGTACAGGTCGGAGCTGCTATATTTACTGACCCGTACGCTCCAGTTAAAATTGTTGACGAAATAAACGGATTTCTTGACAGCAAGGGAATAAAGTCTGTCCGTGACATTATCGGAACGGTGAAGCCATGGTAATTATGGGTGTGGATTTCGGCGACTCGAGGACAGGTCTTGCGGTATGTGGAAAAAGTGAACTCGCCGCATCGCCTGCTGGAGTTATTACCGAAAAGGATTTTGATAAATGCATTGAAAAAACCGCACTTGCTGCAAAGGAAAACCGTGCGGAGATGATTGTTGTCGGCTATCCGAAAAATATGAACGGCACTGTTGGTGAAAGAGCCGAAAAGTGCAGTCTTTTCGCCGAAAAACTGCATGAACTAACGCAAATCCCCGTTGAATTATGGGACGAACGCTGTACAACGGTTTCCGCCCACAACTATCTCAATGTCACCAATACACGAGGGAAAAAGCGCAAAGCTGTTGTTGACGCAGTTGCCGCAACTATAATTCTTGAAAGCTATCTCGGCTACAGGAAAAATATGAAGTCTGAATAAAAATATGTACGGACGGCATAAACCGTCCGCATATTATCTCATCATTGATGTTATATCTTCAATAAGATTTCCTGCTGCCCTGAGCGTTTTTCCAGCATTTTTCTTAATGCTGTGCTTCTTCATTACGCCGGCTGTCGAAAATGCATAGCAGGCAAGTCCGATTGCTGCACCTGCTGTAAGACCTGTTGTTATAGCTGTTTTGTTCATTTCTTTTCTCCCGATTTTTTAATATGACCTTTATGGTCAAATATATTTTCTGACTTAAATTGATTTTTATTCATAAGGAGCGCAAATGTATAATCTTAACATTGTTCTTGTTGAACCGCAAATTCCGCAGAATACAGGCAATATTTCACGTACCTGTGCTGTTACCGGTGCAAGACTTCACCTTGTCCGTCCGCTTGGATTTGAAGTTTCCGACAAACACCTCAAGCGTGCGGGACTTGACTACTGGGACAAGCTCGATATTACATACTATAATGATTTACAGGATTTTTTTATTAAAAATCCTGACGGGAAATTTTTCTTTTTCACAACTAAAGGAAAACACGTTCACAGCGAAATTGAATATCCTGATAATGCCTATCTTGTTTTCGGCAGAGAAGATAAAGGACTTCCCGAAAATCTGCTGTACGCAAATCCTGACAAGTGTATGCGTATTCCTATGCGCAACGAACTGCGAAGTCTCAATCTGTCCAATTCTGTGGCGGTTGCAGTTTATGAGGTACTCAGGCAATGGGACTATCCAGATTTATCCCGTGAGGGCAGATTAACTGAATATGAATGGTAAAGGAGATGATTTTATGTCCAGAATAATGATACTTACAGACAGTTGTTGTGACCTCCCGAAAGAAACTATTGAGGAACTCGGCATAACTGTTCTCCCGTTTGAAATTACTTTCTGCGGAGAGACTTTTCATGAAATTTTCGATAAATCAACAAAGGAATTTTATGACATGATGCTGAAAACTGACGAAATTCCGAAGCACTCACAACTTTCACCTCTCACTTTTGAAGAAACCTATACAAAGTTGTACAATGAGGGATATACCGACGTTATCAGCGTTTCAATCAACAGCGAAGGTTCGGGAACTTTCAACAACTCAGTTATTGGCAGAAATGATTTCTATGAAAAAAATCCCAACGCAGAAATGCGCATTTTCAATATAGATTCACGCTGTTACACCGTATTTTATGGCTATCCGATTATGGAGGCTGTAAAGAAAATCCGCAAAGGTGCGTCGGCGGAGGATATTGTTGCATATCTTGAGGACTGGTTCAATATATGTGCAATCTACGCTGTGCCGTACAGTCTGAAATATGCGAGAAAATCGGGCAGAATTTCCGCAGCTGCTGCTTTTGCAGGCGAACTGCTCGGACTGAAGCCGATTATTGAGTTTGCAGACAATAAAACGACTACAGTTGAAAAAATAAGAGGAGAAAAGAGTATTGTTCCTAAACTTGCGGACTGTGCTGAAAAGCGTATGACACCGCAGACGCCGTATATCATTATTCACGGTCGGGACGATACTCTTGCAAAAGAACTCGAAAAGGAAATGATTAAACGTACGGGCAGAAAAGCCGAAATGTTCGCAAATATTGGTGCAGTTGTCGCATCAAATATCGGTGCGGATTTGGTTGCTGTTTTGATAAGAAGAAAAAATAAATAGTTTATTAATATTTTTTTAATAAAAACTTGACAAATCCCATATAATGTGATACAATAGGTATATATTTTATATATAGGAGAAAAGTAATGTCAAAAGCTATAATTCTAACCGACAGCGGTTGTGATGTTCCACGAGAAATAATTGAAGAACTGGGAATAGCTGTCATGCCGTTTGAAGTATCTTTCGGCGAACAGACTTTCCGTGAAATGTATGATAAGTCAATACAGGAATTTTATGATATGATGTCAGAATATGACAGTATTCCGAAAACTTATCCTCTTTACAAAGAGGAATTTATTAAGATGTATCAGAAACTTTATAATGAGGGCTATACTGATATTATCAATGTTCTGATTAACAGCAAAGGTTCTGAAACTTTTAATAATTCAATCAAAGCAAAGGAGACTTTTTATTCAAGACATCCAAATGCAAATTTGAAAATTCACAGTATTGATTCAAGATGTTATTCAATGGCTTACGGATATGCTGTTATTGAAGGTGCTAAAATGCTCCGTGATGGTGCGGAAACAGACGAAGTTGTAAACTATCTGAATGACTGGTTCAGAAAATGCGCTATCTACGTTGTTCCGCATACACTGAAATATGCAAGAAAATCCGGTCGTGTATCGTCAGCGGTTGCCCTTGTCGGTGATATTCTCAAGATAAAACCCATAATTGAATTTGCAGACTACAAGTCCGAAATGGTTGACAGGATTATGGGCGGGAAGAACATTGTAAAAAAGCTGTGCGACTGTGTTATAAACAATATGGCACAAAGTTCACCCTATGTCATAATTCATGGACGTGACTACGCTTTTGCTACTGAAATCGAAAAGGAACTGTTTAAATGTACAGGCAGGGAGGCAAAAATGTATGCAAGAATAGGTTGTGTTGTATCGGCAAATATCGGTGCGGATATGGTTGGCGTTGTTATAAGACGAAGATAAATATGTAAAGGGACGCTTGAAACGTCCCTTTTTTATGATGCAATTTTACTGCATTTTATATGAGTTAACCATTTTCTGCACCATTCTGCCACCGATTGCGCCTGCTTCACGTGAAGTAAGGTCGCCGTTGTAGCCCTGTTTGAGATTGATGCCGAGTTCTGAAGCAGATTCCATCTTGAATCTTTCGAGTGCCTCTCTGCCCTTCTGTGTCATTTCTCCGTTTGAGTTGCTGTTATTGTTGCTCATTGTTTTGTTCTCCTTAAATTTGAATTATTGATGCCGTGATAGTATTATGACACCGGATTTCAGAAATATTACTGGAAATTTCATACATCTTTCACCTGAAATTCACGATATACACATATTAAGGTGATATAATTAAAAAGCATAAAAATCGTAAGTCCAGCTAAGAAAAGTCAATAGGCAGGAAGTTGAATTTACAAAAAGTTCAC
>CAYWPN010000007.1:0-107860 GCA_964460175.1 uncultured Alistipes sp.
CAGACATTCGGGACTTTTGCAGACAATCAGGCAGATTAATGAACTGTATGAAAAAGCAGAAGAAGAAAATTTCTGGGGTGAACATACAAAAGAATTTGACAGGCTTCTTGACACACTTCCTTATGATGTGTGGGTGCAGTAAATTTCAGAAAGGACTAAAAAATTATGAACAGTGTGGCTTTATTTCAAGGAAAACGTGAAGACAACGGATTGTGGATTTATGGCAGACTGCTTGCAGATAATATAATTGTTCCTCTCAATCAGGAAGAAGACTACTGTATTGTTGACGGTCGCATTGTTGGCTGCAACCTTGTGGCATACAAAGTTATTCCTGAAACTGTAGGACAGTTTACAGGTCTCTGTGACAGGAACGATGATTGGATTTTTGAGGGTGATATTATTGATTGGGGGTTCGGATTGTATGTGGTAGTTGAATATATCAAAGAATATGCCCGATTTGCAGGTGTGAATGGGGACAGTATTTTCGGACTGGACAATACAGACACAGACAATAAAAAACGTGTTTTAATTGTCGGCAATATTCACGACGGAGAAATTGATATTTGATTAAAGAGCAAAAACAAATTTGTTTTATTAACGATTGTGGTGCATTGGTTGATTACAGTGAACTGGCAAATACTGTTTTATGGTATGCAAAATCCCCTGAGATTTTATCACATCTTGCGAGCCTTACGACTGCCTGAAAAGTCTTTCCCAACCGTCTGCTGATTTGGCAGATGTAAAATTTGCATATGAACTTGAAAACGAAAATACGTTAGGAGAATTAAAATGAATGAAAATAATTTTTACGAACGAGAAAATAAACGATTGATAAATTCAATCAGTAAAGAAGCATTACAGAAAGTATTCAGCTATTCTCAATGTGAATTAGAAACTGATTTTTTAGGATTTCTTCACGTTTATGCCGATTTGCAAAATCTTCCGAAAGACTTTATTATAATAGATATAGGCTGCTGTCAGGCGGTACAGGCGTTTTATTTCAGGGATTTCAAAAGATATATAGGCATAGAGCCGACTATTCCTGCTGAATATCTGCTTGCACAGGATAATGCTGTTTACTATGAAGGAACTGTACAGGAATTTGTAAAATATCTTCCTCAGTTACAGGAACAAGGACTTGACCTTGAAAAAGTATTTGCTGTCTGTTCCTATGTTCCTGACAGACAGGCACAGCAGCTTGTATCTGAGGTATTTCCATATCACAGAATAGTCTATTGTGATGACATTATTTCAGAAAAATATCCGAAAGGATTTGAACCGTCTGAGGAATACTATACTTTTTGTAATTCGGAGAAAGGTGGTAAAAATGAACAAAGAATATAAATACCTTAAATTCTGTAGTTGTAAGGAATACGGCAGTGCTGGTGAACAGCTTGCTGAATTTCTTAACGGAAATCCTGAAGCGGAAATCGTATCGGTTCAGTTTACAAAAACTGAAACATACAATCCTAATTCACATTCCTACAGCAATACTGAATATGCACATCTGATTTACAAAGAGTGAAAGGAAAAAGGAACAAAAATGAATGTGAAAAAAATCTTTATTGTTTCGTCAGCAATACTTTGTCTTGCTTCTGCAACAAGCTGTGATACAATCAATAAGGTAATTGAGGATAATGCTGTAACCATAAATCCTGAGCCCACAGAAGCAACGGTTGGGGAAAGGGATAATGAAACGATATACATATGGACGGACGAAGATACAGGCGTTCAGTACGTTATATACCGTGAAAAATTGTACAATGCAGGATTTGGCGGTATTACACCACGTCTTAACCCTGACGGAAGCCTCTGTATTACCGAAACAGACACTGATACAAAATAATTACTGTAAAGAAAGGATAAAAAATGAGTACAATTATTGCAATTTCAAATCAGAAAGGCGGAGTTTCAAAGACTACCACTGCATACAACTTGGGTGCTTGTATGGCACTTAAAAACGGCAGAAAAGTGCTGTTAGTTGACATAGACCCACAGGCTAATCTCTCTGAATACTTAGGATATGAGTTTGACAGCAAGCCAACAATGACACAGCTTATTATGACAGTATGTTCAAACGGTGTTATACCGCCTGCTGACGTTATCTCTGCTATCCGCCATAATGAAACAGCAGATGTTGACTATATACCGTCCGATATAAACCTTGCAGGCATTGAAGGTCTTATGACTACAGCTATTTCAAGGGAAACAATTCTAAGACGTATTCTCTCAGACGAGGTAACAGGCAGTTATGACTATGTTATCATTGACTGTCTGCCGTCACTCAGCACACTCCTTATAAACGCCCTTGCTACAGCAGACAAGATTATTATACCTGTACAGACACAGAAATTCAGTGTTGACGGTTTACAGGCTCTTGAAGCACTTCTGTCTCAGGTTAAGACAACTATCAATCCTGAAGTAACTCTGCTTGGTATTCTTCCCACAATGACCGAAAGAACAACAGTCAGCAGAAATACAATTGATATGCTGTCTGAAAAGTATGGAGACAAGCTGTTCAAATCTTCAATAAGCAAGTCTGTTGAGGCGGCAAAGAGTACAGAAACAGGCATACCACTTTGTCTTACAAAAGGCAAACTAAGTGCTGAATACGAGGCACTTACACAGGAAATACTTGCAGGAGAGGAGAATTTACAATGAATAATGCACCTCAGTTCAATCTGGGAGCAATGCTCGGCAGTCCTGCTTCATTACAGAATACTATCAGACAGATACCCTGCAATATGCTAATTCCGTATCATAATCACAAGTTTGAACTTTACACGGGTGAACGGCTTGAAGATATGGTTGAGAGTATCAGGGAAAACGGCATACTCAGTCCGGTTATTGTTCAGCCCTGCGGAAACGATTACGAAATCCTTATCGGACATAACCGCTGGAACGCCGCCAAAATAGCAGGACTTGCTGCTGTTCCTGCTATTATAAAGGAAGGTCTTACAGAGGAAGAAGCGGAAATGTATGTCATTGAGAGCAACCTTATACAGCGTGGATTTGATAATCTCCGCATAAGTGAGCAGGCTGCTGTAATCGCTCAGAGGTGTAGTGAAATGTTCTCTCAGGGCAAAAGAAATGACATCATCAGGGAACTCAGAATTATGAACGGCGAAACTGCTGAAACAAGCGAGGGCGATACCAAGAAGAATGTAGCTGAAAATTACGGTTTAGGACGTACAAGCGTTGCACGTCTTCTGAGAATAAACGTACTTGAAGATAAACTCAAAGAACTTATTGACAGCGGTAAACTTGCCATAAGAAGCGGTGTTGAACTGTCGTATCTTTCAAAGGAAACACAGCTTGCTTTAGCTGAACTCGCAGACGATTACAACATTGATATGAAAAAGTCAAGACTTCTCAGAGAAACAGCGGACAAAAACGGAAATATAAGCAATGCCGACATAATAAAAATACTTGACGGAAAGAAAGTCACTGATAAGCCGAAGTCGGTAAAAATCAGCAATGATATATACAGCAGATATTTTCAGCCGACTGCAAAGCCGCAGGAAATATCCGAAACAGTAGAAAAGGCTCTTGAATACTACTTTAGTAACATAGTCAATAAACAGCTATGAAAGGTAAAAAATATAAAGATACATAATCTTTCAGCAACTGCTTTAATCCTTACAGCCTGTTCTTTTACAAGCGGTAAGGACATAAAGCCGATAACACAGCATTCTGTAAAAATCAGTTGACATTCAATGGATATTATGATATAATATAAGAAACGATTGAAAGGAATTTTTATATGATAATTTATGGAAAAAAAGTCAAGGAAAAAAAGTTTGATTTTGAAATACCTGCTATAGTACAAAGTTCAATTGAGAGACTTATAAAAGGTCAGAATGAAGATGATATGCTCATTGACTGCTATATGGCAGAGTTGGCTTGTGACATCAATAGTGCTTTACACGTTGATTTTACAGATGAACAGGCAGAAGAACTAAGAAATTACTATATCAGAGGCGGTATGTATGAGGACGACTGAGACAGTAAATTTTTCAAAATATGAAACTGAACTTTGTATTTATGATATAATAATGATTTTTAACCGAAAGGATTAGGTTATATGAGTTTTGAAAGAAAATATAACCTTACAGTTGATGAAAGTATTTTCATTGCAAAGAGAAATATTATTGACTATATATGGAAAAGTGCAAAGTTAGAGGGACTTAGTGTTACATTTCCTGATACTGAAGCAATTTTCAATGGTATGATAGCTCCGAATGTAAGAGTTGATGAAATTATAGCTGTAAACAACCTGAAACATTCTTGGCAGTTTGTTTTTGAAACAACAGACTGCCCGACTGATTTCAATTATATCTGTCAGCTTAACAGAATTGTAGGCGGCGATAACCTCGTTTACAACGCTGGATTTCTGCGTAATGTTCCTGTTTCTATAGGCGGTACTTCGTGGAAACCAGATATGCCGAATGAATTTCTTATAAAAGAAAGCCTCGCAGATATATTCAGCATAGAAAATCCTATTGAACGCTGTATCACACTTATGCTTTACTGTATGCGTTCACAGATGTTCATTTATGGTAATATCCCTACAAGTATGCTTGCCGCTAATCACGAAATGATAAGAAACGGCTGCGGAATTATTTCTGTACCCGTTGAACATCAGCCTGAATTTACAAAACTTCTTGTTAAGTTTTATGAAACAAATGAAATGTCAACTATAAAACAATTCGTATATGATAAATGTATAGACGGCATAGACTTGGAAGCACAGCGAAAATCTGTTGAAGTTCAGAAGAAGTCAATGAAGAAAAAGAAGGGTTCGGGTTATCCCGACCTTGACTAAATAATTTACTGTTTTAATTCCTGTACAGATATATTATTATACTGTATGGGAAATTTCTTTAATTATGACAACATATATTTTTATATATTAATTTAATATTTTATATTGACAACGCACACAAAAATATGATATAATAATATTGTCAGCAACGAATATACATTCATTGCAACCAATAAAAATAAAATGTTACCTAATATAAGGAGTAAAAAAATGAGCGTTAACTTAGACAAAAATGATAAAAACAACATCAGTGTTTATAATATTAAAAATCTCATTGCTGCAATTGCAGCAGCAGGAATTACACTTGCAGTTGTATTAGCATTATCGGTCGGAAAAAACGATACCGAAACAAGCAGTGTTGCGGCTGAAAGCAGCGAGACAGACAAATCCATTACCTGTACTGTTGTAGATGCTGTGGCAATACAGGATATTAATACCAAACCTGACAGTCACATTGCCGTAAACTCAGACGGAAAATCCAGCATTATCTATGGTGGAAATTCTCAGAGCGTAAGCAGCAGTTACTATGTTTATCTTGAAGATGAAGACGGAATTGTTATGCAGTTCAGTGTTGAAGACGATGTTTATGCCGCTATGTCATATAAAAAAGGCGATACAATTACTGTTGAGCCGAAAGAATACATAGGAATAAGCACTTATTACTGGAACGGATATAAATTAAGCAATCCTATTAAAGTCAGTGAGAATATTGATTAAAAATAATTGACAATGTGCTGAAAAAGTGATATAATTTAAGCGGATAAGGAGTGAACAGAAATGAAGATATACACGATAATCGGAGGCGTGAACGGTGTAGGGAAAAGCAGTCTCTCAGGTGTTCTGTCGGCTGAAAGCACTGATTTGGGGATTATAATAGATGCCGACAAAATTACCGCTGAAAACAGCGGAGACCGTATAAAAGGCGGTAAGATTGCCGTCAGACGTATTGAAAACTGTCTTGAAAAAGGTGTGAATTTTACTCAGGAGACAACCCTTTCAGGAGTACGTACTCTCAAAACTATCAGAAAAGCCCGTGAACTGAATTACTTTATCCGCCTGTACTATGTCGGAGTAAGTTCTTCAGCCGAAAGCATAAGCCGTATAAAAAACCGTGTTTCAAAAGGCGGTCACGATATTCCCACAGCAGACGTTGAACGCCGTTACAGTAAACGCTTTGAGGATTTGGCTAAAATTCTTCCTTACTGTGACGAAGCTGTATTCTTTGACAACGAGAACGGCTTTGCGGAAAAAGCTGAATATAAAAACGGTTCTCTTATAACTAAAGGCGGTAAAGTTCCCAAATGGATAACCGAATTTATTGAGTATCTGAATAAATAAAGGAGCAGTATAAATGAACGACAAATTACAGAAAGTGCAGGAACTAAGGAAAAAACTGTCAGGTCTCAGACCACTAAATCAAGGTGAACTGAAACGTCTCCGTGAGGAATTTACAGTGAGCAACTGCTATAATTCAAATGCTATTGAGGGCAGTACGCTTACTCTCAGGGAAACGGCTATGATTTTACAGGAAGGTATTACAATCGCCGAAAAACCTGTGAAAGAACATCTTGAAGCTATCGGTCACAGGGACGCTTTTGATTACATCACGGAACTTGTCAGTGCCAATACCGAACTTTCGGAGCGTATAATAAAAGAAATTCACTCGCTTGTGCTTATGGCTGACCGTGAAAACAGAGGAGTTTACCGCCGTGTTCCCGTAATGATTATGGGAAGTGAACACACACCGCCTCAGCCGTATCTCGTCCCGAAACTTATGGAACAGCTTGTTATTGATTACAAAAACTCGTCCGATGATGTCATTACTGCTGTTTCACGTCTCCACCTTGAATTTGAAAATATTCACCCGTTCATTGACGGCAACGGCAGAACAGGCAGACTTCTCCTTAACTTTGAACTTATGAAATCAGGCTTGCTTCCTGTAAATATCAAGTTCACAGACAGAATGAAGTATTATGATTGCTTTGACGATTACCGCACAACAGGCAGTCCCGATGCTCTTGTCTCGCTTGTTGCGGATTATGAAATTCAGGAACTTGAAAGATATATCAATATTATTGAAAATCAATATTAATTTAAAATTTCAGGAGCGTAAAAATATGTTTTTATATACACATATAGGTATTTATTATTTTATTGCTAATGGAAAAGAATGGGTTAGTATCCATACTCCCTACAATCCCGAATATGTCAAGGAAATCAGAAAAATTCCGACAGCACATTGGGATTTTGAAGATAAAACTTGGAGCAGTTCTGCTGAATACGGAAAAGAAATTGAAGCACTGGTTAAAAAATATTTTCCCGATATTCCCATTGATATGCAAGATAATAGAGATATGGGAGATTTATATAAATAAAACTGTCCTGAAATTTCGAAAAAGCAGAAATTTCTCTAATAATCATAAACAATAAATACAGCTTGCAGAAGTGCAGGCTGCTTTTTTGTATAAATTTATTTTATTGTGCATATCGCACAATATTTCAGCAAAATCAACAACGTATATTTTATATAAAAATATTCTGAAATTTATTGACAACGCACATAATGTATGATATAATAAAAGCATAAACAACGGATATATAATTAGCACAAATCAATGTGCAAATTATTATCCTTGTAAATATTATTTTAATGAAAGAGGTAATGAAAAATGGCAGGAAATTACACACCATTCAATGTATGCGGAAACTGGGGACTGAAGTGCTTTGATATGAAAGCAGGCGAAAAGGGAGTAACACTCAACTGCGTTCTCAATGGCAAGAAAAAGGAAGACGGTACATATCCGAAAGGAACTTCCATAAGAGTGTGGTGTTCTTTTGATAAATGCGACATTCCCGAAGACGATTACAGCAACTGCTACATCA
The DNA here is from genome assembly GCA_964460175.1 of uncultured Alistipes sp. Taxonomy (GTDB): domain Bacteria; phylum Bacillota; class Clostridia; order Oscillospirales; family Ruminococcaceae; genus Ruminococcus. Next base: position 7,709 of record CAYWPN010000007.1, read on the forward strand.
ACGTTGACGGACAGATTAGCGTAAGCGAATACAAGAAGCAGGACGGCACGACTGTATCACAGCTTACCATTTTTGCAGATAAAGTACGTAAAAAGGTATGGGATAACTGATTTATTGCTGCTGACTATGCTGAAAAAAAGATATAATTTCGTGGATATAACAATTTTCCTTCGCAAAGAGGACGGCAGATACACGAATATTACTGACTATACTTTTATCGGCAAAAATGAAACAGTCGAACTGCACGGCATAAATTCCGAACTGGTGATTATGCTGTGCGGTTTTATGTGGAAAAAGGAACGGTACGGCTGTGAAATTACTGTTCCTGAACTGCTTGCACTTGCGAATATAAGAAGTAATCAGTTTCTGGAACGTATTGCTGTAGGTATGGAAAAAGACGTTGCAGAAACGCTGATTGCAGTTATGTGTTCGGAGAAGATAAAGGACTACGCCTATGGCAGAATATGCTGCGTTCAGGACACCGACAAGGTAATCTATGAGTTTATGCGGTGCAGACGTTCAGGCAGCAGCCGTTCTTATCCTGTTGTGCTGACAAAAGAATTTCGTCTTGTCTGAGGTGAGGTTATGAAGGAAAAAATATTTTTGGCAGCTACAGTAATTGCCGCCGCTGCTGGTATTTTCTGTTTTGCAGGCGATTTTATAAAAAGTGCGAAAAAAATTGATATAGTTGACACTGTTATTCCTGAGCAGATAAAGGACAGTGGTAAAATCATTGCAGGCTTTGAGGAAATCAGCAAAGTTGTTCCTGATATATCAGATACGGATTTATCAGCGGAAAAAACATCTGAACTGAATGATGTTGACGACATCGGCACACTGGTGCGTGTGGTGGACGGAGATACATATGTGATTGATACAGGCAATGCCGAAAAGAAAATACGTCTTATTGGAGTAGATACGCCTGAAAGTGTTGCTCCTGCTGATTACTGCAAGGAAAATACAGCAGAGGGCAAAAAGGTTTCGGATATTGTAAAGGACAAAATAACAGAGGGAGATATTGTGTACATTGAGTATGACGTTGAGGAAAAAGACAGATACGGCAGAACGCTCGCTTATCTTTATTTTTCTGACGGTATGATGATACAGGAGTGGCTTTTATCCAACGGCTACGCAGATGCTGTCACATATCCGCCAAATGTGAAATATTCGGAACATTTTTCCGAAATCGCCCATACAGCTATGGAAAACAAGGTCGGCTTATGGAACGGATTTTTTAAGGAAACTACAGACAACAAAGAAAAGGAATGAGGTTCTATGGTATACAAATACAAAGGTCACATACTTACAAAGAAATTTGACTATTGCTGCGGTTCAGACAACAAACATCTTGAACACTCTGTATTCGCAAATATTATCAGTGAAACAGAAGATACAGTCACAATTGAGCGTGCCACAGAGTTTGGTACAGTAAAGTGGACTGATACCGAGTTCAGAAAAAACGAATTTCACAAACTTTATGATAAAATTGAATGTGAGGGGTGTGAATAAATGAACATATTAGGCTATCTGATTGCAGGATTTATCGGCTTTATGATTGGCGTTATCCTGTCGTGTATACTGCTTGCACAGAAAAACCTTGAAAAAGCACAGCAGATTGAAAGAAAACTTGAAGACAATGTAAATCTTGCAAGGACTGTCTATAAGGCAGAGGCAGAAAGGATAGACGGTATTGCTGAGATAACAGAAAGTGAGGATAACAGCAATGAAGAAATGTATTAAGATGATTACAAGTGCCGTACTGATATGCAGTGCTGTTATGAGTATGTATTTTGTCGGAAAGGCAGACGGCTACGACAAGGGCTACAGAAACGGCAGAAAAGATGAAGAAAATATGAATAAATCGGGCGGTATTACTGAGCCTGATGAGGACGGTGAGAACGGTGTATAGACTTAACAGCACTCTGCTCCGTGAATACGAGAATGGCAGAATTACATCAGGAGAGTATTACAGGCAGTGCGTTCTGAACTTCTACAAGAAATCACCGCCGAAGTCAGATACATTTTTTCAGCTTAAAGCAAAGGAAAATGCGGATTTGTTTGCAGAACCGCAGGCACAGTTGGGAATATCAATAAAAGTCGGAACTACAGGCTACACGCTGAAATATATCTATGAAGACAAGGAGCAGTTTTCTGTTTCCGATACCGATTTCTATAAGGCTGTTGACAGACTGTTCAATATGCAGACAGCAGAACAGACTGATTATTAAAGCTGTTTCATTATTTTTTCGTCATTATATACAAAAGGCATTAATTTTGCAACGTATAATTTTATATTAAATTCTGATATTTTTATTGACAACGCACATAAAATATGATATAATAGTATTGTAAACAAATGGTGGCTGATAAAAGCCATTGATTTTTTAGCAATCAGCAACGAATAAAAAATTAAAACAACAAAAGTGAGGTTATTAATAATGGCGAATGAAACAACAGGTGCGCAGGCACAGGAAACAACAGCTAATCTTAACATATGGCAGAAACTGAGAAAAATTCAGGCAGAACTGAAAGCACCTAAAAATCTGTATAACTCTTTTGGAAAGTATAACTACCGCAATGCAGAGAGTATTCTCGAAGCTCTGAAACCTTTTGAGGAAAAATATGACGTGGCTGTACTTATCGGTGACGAAATTGTAACGTGTAGTACAGGCAGAATTGCAAAAGAAAACAATGTATATGATGTTCCTCTTAATTATGTCAAGGCTACAGTAACATTTATTGACTGTGCCACAGGTAAAGAAATCAGGCAGTCTGCATATGCAAGGGAAGACGACCACAAGGGTATGAGCAAAGACCAATGTACAGGTACAGCAAGTTCCTATGCAAGAAAATACGCCCTCAACGGTATGTTCCTGCTTGACGATACTAAAGACAACGATACTGACGAAATGCACAATGAAAGAGAAGCAAGAGCAAATAACAATGGTGCAGGAAATAACTCCACAGGCAGAAACAACGGCTGGGGCAGACAGTGGGGAAAACAATAAGTCCATTGATATATCTCCTATATATTGTGAAATTCAAGACTTCTGCCGTGAAAGTCGGCATATGGGGACAGCGGTTCGGCAAGTTCAACTCTTGCAGTCCCCCTGATATAATTTTTTAATAAAGGAGATTATTTTATATGAAGTTACGGTTTGTAAAGATTGTGAGGTCTGACGGTGAAGATATTAGTTCTGTCGAAGAAAAGATAAATGATACAGTCCGCAGAATAGCAATGTGCGGCGGTAAAATTGTTTCATTCAGTAACGAAACATTAGGGCTTTCTCCTATGAATATGTTCGTATTCATCATATACGAAAGTGAAACAGAACTGACAGATACAGTTATTAATCAGAGACTACAGGAGACAGGAGACGATATAAATTATGGAGAAAAGAAACTGTGATAAAATCAGGGAAATCTATATCAGAAACGGACTTACTTATAAAAAGATGTCTGAAATCACAGGTATCAGGCAGAATACGATAGCCTGCTGGATAACAGGCAAACGTAATCCGCCCGACCATACTGTAGAATTTGTCCGTGCTAAAGTAAACTACTATATCAGAAATAAGAGAGGTGAAGCTGAATGAGCCTGTATGAAACACTTAACAATGAACAGCAGCAGATATTTGACAGACTTAAAGACGGTGAAAGTATTTTCATAACAGGCAATGCAGGCACAGGAAAATCATATCTTGTAAAGGCATTTGATGAATACTGTCAGAACAGGAAAATCAGACTTGTCAAAACTGCTCCTACAGGTGTAGCCGCCAACGAAATCGGCGGTGCTACACTTCATCATCAGTTCAGACTGAAAATCGGACTTGATTTTGATATGCCTGACAAATACCCGAAGTTCCTTGATAAAACTGATATACTCCTGATAGACGAAATAAGTATGGTACGTATTGATATTTTTGATAAATTAATGCAGATACTTACTCTTGCCAATGAGAAAAGGACAAAGAAAAAGAAGAAAATACAACTTATTCTCTGCGGCGACTTCTATCAGCTTGCTCCTGTTATCAACAGTGAAGAACGACCTCATCTTAATGAGCATTACGGCTGCGATATAAAGGAAGGGTATTGTTTTCAGTCAAAATACTGGCGTATGTACGGTGTACATCTCGTAAATCTTACAACTGTTATCAGGCAGAACGATGCTGAGTTCTGCAAGGCTCTTGACCTCTGCAAAACAGGAAATCCTGCCTGTATCAGCTATATTGCAGATAATAAAGCATTATCGCCTGTTGAAGATGCAGTATGGCTCTGCGGAAAGAACAAAACAGCAGACGAAAAAAATGAGGAAGGTTTACAAAAGCTGAAAGGTACTGAGTATAACGTTCAGGCTGAATATGAGGGCGATGTTACCAAAAAAGACAGATTATGTGATGATAATCTTATCTTCAAGATAGGTGCAAAAGTAATTATGCTTTCCAACCACCCGAAAGGCTATTATCAGAACGGCACTGTTGCTTTTGTTACAGGTATAGAATACGGAGACACGGGTATACAGATAATTTCCGTAAGAGTTCCCGACGGCAGAATTGTTGAGGTAGAACGGCAGGAGTTCTCAAAATACGAATATGTTGTAGAGACTGTTGAAATACCAAAAACAGACAGTAAAGGCAATATTATCAGAAAGACAGACGGAACACCTGAGAAAAAAAGGACAAAACAGCTTGTACAGAAAATTACAGGCTCTGCAAAGCAGTTTCCTATGCGTTTAGGCTATGCTGTAACTATCCATAAATCTCAGGGACAGACTTATGATGCTATGAACCTTGTTCCTGAAATATTTGCTACAGGGCAGCTTTATGTTGCTTTAAGCCGCTGTAAAACTGTAGACAGCATATATATTTACGATGAATTAAAAAAGTATATGGTAAAGACTTCAAAGGAAGTAACTGACTTTTACTCTGACCCCGAAAATTATACATTTTTTGATAAGGACGAAGCAGTCAAGCCTGTGTTCGTTCCAATGAAGTATGTAAAAGAGGTTGAGCAGTTTCTTAATGAACTTGCTGAAAGGGATAAAAAGCCTTATTCTGAACCTGAGACAAATCTGTTCAGAAAATTTAAAAAGAACGCTGCTGCTCCCAACGAGGATAAAGATACAGCAGACGTTCCGTTTTAAAAATATTGACTTTAAATTCTGAGTGTGATATAATTAAATAAAATTATCAGCACTCCAATCATAAATACAGAATATTTGATTATATATTATAACAATGAAAGGAGTTCCGCTATGAAAAAGATGAACAGCATAAATGAAACCGCTAAACTCTGCAAGGAAAACGAAATCGGAATAAGCAGAAGTTACATCATTCAGCTTGCAAAAAGCGGTGCTATTCCAAGTGTTCAGGTAGGTCAGAAAACGCTGATAAACTGGGACGGACTTATGAATTACCTTAACAGCAACACCCTCGTTCCCGAAAAACAGAAGTCGGGAATACGCAAAATTTCAGGATAATAAAAAGCGGGAGCGTTGACAACAGCGTTCCCGAAAATTTTTAACAAAGGAGAATGACAATGGCAACAATTAAAAAGCACGTTTCAAAATCAGGAAAAGTAACATACTACATCAGGACTTACGACGGCTATGACAGCAAGGGCAAGCAGATTGAGCGTTCTATGACGTGGAAACCGCCCGAAAATATGACTAAAAAACAAATTGAAAAAGAATTGCAGCGACAGGCTGTTATGTTCGAGGAAGCTGTCAAGAAAGGCACTTGTTTTGACAGCGACACACGATTTGCCGAATACGCTGAAATATGGCTTGAAAGCAACAAACCTGTACTCGCACCGAAAACTTATGAGCGTTACAAAGCACTCCTCAAAAACATAAATGCTGCCATAGGCGAAATAAAACTGGTAAAACTTCAGTCGCATCACCTACAGGAATTTTACAACAATCTGCGTGAAAACGGCATAAAACAGGTCGGTTCTTACGCTGTGGCTATCAATCTCAGAAATATAATGAAACAACAGAAACTCACTCAGAAAAAACTTGCTGAACTTGCAGGAATATCATCAACAACTGTCAGCTCAGCCTGTAAGGAAAACTGTCATATCAGTATTGAAACAGCCGAAAAAATAGCCTCTGCCCTGAAAATGCCGCTTACAAAAGTCTTTCAGGTACAGAATGAAACAGGCGGTCTGTCATCGAAAACCATTCTTCATCATCACAGACTTATCAGTTCCATACTCGCACAGGCAACGAGAGACAGACTTGTGCCGTTCAATGTCGCCGACAAGAATTATATGAAAGCACCGAAACTTGAACACTCGGAAGCTGATTTCCTTGATGATGAGCAGGTAAAGCACGTCCTTGAACTTCTCGACCAAGAGCCTATAAAGTGGAAAACCGCTATGTATCTGCTGATTTTCAGCGGTATGCGGCGTGGCGAATTACTCGGACTTGAATGGTCTGATATTGACTTTGAAAACCGTGTAATACATATCAAACGCACAAGCCTTTATGTTCATCATATGGGAATTATCACCAAATCACCGAAAAACGATACCTCATACCGTACTATCAAACTTTCAGAAATGATGTTCAACCTTCTGCGTGACTATCAGCAGTATTGGCAAAAATTCCGCAAGGAACTTGGCGACCGCTGGAACTACTTCATAGAAATCACTCTTGCAGACGGCAGTAAAAAATCAGTCCGCAATGACCGGCTTTTCATCAAAGACAATTCCACTCCAATGAACCCTGACAGCCTGACCGACTGGACAAGCAAGTTCGTAAAGCGTAACAATCTTCCGCACTTCTCCCCTCACAGTCTCAGGCATACACACGCCACGCTTCTTATTAACGAAGGTGTTTCCATTCCGACCGTCTCACGCCGTCTCGGACATTCCTCAATCGCCACAACAAGCAGGATTTACGTCCACGCTATACAGTCAGCCGATGAAATTGCTTCAGATATTATTGATGACAAACTCAATCCGAACTCCAACACAAAAAACAAACGTAACGCCTGACAATCAGAATAAGCTCCCGATAAAAAGGGAGTTTATTTTTTGTTAACCTAATTTAACGCTTTTATCCTCTTTTTGCAGACTGGTTCACGGTTTACCATAGTTTTCCGTACTTTTCCGTATCAATAACGGAAATATAACGGAAACGGAGCAAAATCTACATAAAAAATCATTACTTCTGATACATTGAAAGTACCACGTTCCACTATTGACTTTCTGCAATTCTGTCCGCTGTATAAAAATATGTCAAGTCATTTTTTGCCTATTTTTAGGCAAAAGAAAAGCACTATACAACCGCTGTGGGTTTCCTTAGCCATTTTCCCATAGCATTGCATAGTGCTTTTCGATTTGGTTGCGGCGGCTGGATTTGAACCAACGACCTTCGGGTTATGAGGGATTTACAGAAGGATTTTTACCGTTTGTCAGCCTACACAATGCATTAAAATATGCCTATTTTACGCCGCTTCTGAAATTTTGCGTTGCTCAGCTTACGCACTGTGAACAACTTTTTTGGGGTAGAGATTGGGGTCAGACTATAGTCTCTTCCAAAAAGTAGTCTACAAATAGGAAGGGAGAATAATTTTAATCTTCAACAAGAGTAATCTGCATCTGCCGAACATAACATATTTGATGTTATTATTTACGCCATCAACAAATTTATTGCTGAGGGCTTGACACAGTTCGTTGAAATATTTTCAAGCAAAGATAATATTGCTTTTTAATCTCCAGTAGATACTATTATTAAGGGACGTACACAGCATTTTGCAAATGAACCATATCCATCCCATAGAATCTACTTTACTATCTTCAGTAAATAACTGTTGCACAATATTGAGTAACTCCATGAGAACGTAGCTAGCATTCTTTTGAATATTCAAATATAGACTTTGATATATATTTCACTTCATATATACTTAATAAAAAAACATAATCTTCTGTATCGTTTCCTCCAAAAGTATTTTATTGGTCATTGCCTGGATTTGTATTTTTTGCCATTAAATCAATATTTTCACCAAAGAAATTATCAATATATCGTTTATTTGATTTCTCATTAATTTTTAAAGCATTATTATCAATGTCATAATAAAAATAATATTTCTCAGAAAAGTTGATATTTGCATTATAATAGTAGCTGAAATTTTCCATCCACAAATATTGAATCTTTATTTTACTCATAACTTTTCACCAATTCTTTAAAAATAATAAAAACTTCTATGATTTATTCTGAAAAGCTTTCTATAAAATCGTCCAAACATCTCGATTTTTCATGCTTTATTAAAACATCAAGCATTATACCATATTGGTCTACATTTAATCGGCGTATTTCCTCAGGCTCATTTGATGATTGATTTTTCTGATTTGATGTATTGTTTCTCGTATTTACTGGATAATTCTCTATATTAGATATAATAGAATATTTTTGTCTGATTTCGTTATCCAATGTAATTGCATAATAAGAATTATAATTCTTAAAATCGTAGCAATAGCAATTTATAACATTATTGATTTTTACAGAATATGCTAAAGCATCTGCATCATCTTTTGTACCTTTAAGTCTCATAATGCTCTTTGCATTTTCAACCAAATCTTTCTTAAAATATAACATTTATGCTCTCCTTATTTATTAGCTGTTATTTTTGATACATCTTCAAAAACTTTGCATGATTTCTATTTCTGATATATCTTCTTGGAAGTCATAAGCATCTATTTAAATTAAGATGTACATTACCATTTATGAATGCTAATGTGAGTACACTTTAATTTGTGTACTCACTATTATTTAGTAATTAAGATAAATAAAAAAATATTCATATTTGTTTATTTTGCTTGATACGATGCAACAAATAAATGTCAATTACTTGTAAGTTCATCTGTCAATATTTCATCAAGCATCTTCTCTATACAATCATCACTGTCAAGGCAGAAGACGTGCTTTATTTCACGTTCTGGCTTGCTCATCTGCCACCATTCTCTCAGATTTTCGGAGGGAGTTGAAGCCATAATAAATGAATTCAATATAATTTTATTGTTATGATTTTTCAAGTTCAAACGCTTTTCCAATTCTTTAATTGTTTTATAAAATTCAATTTTTGGGTCATTAGGCATCAATCGAAGTAATCCTTTTGGGTCAATAAAGCTTATTCTTTGAATATCGTTATCTTTAATCCACAATATAAAATCTGGATAGAAATTTCCTGCCTCAAAGAAACCGATTCCATCTTTACTCTTATTTCTAAGAAGATAAAGTTCCCTATCAGATAAATAATCTGGATTGTTTGCTAAAAATTCGTTAAGCATATCAACAAATTTCATCTCTCCATCATTCATTGAAACAGGTGTTACTTCTAATTTAAGCGAACCAGCCTCAATATGAATCAAAGGAGCATAGAGATGATTTTTGAAATCAAATGCTGTTAGAAGTTCGTTATCCATACATATTCGATAGCTTGGAATAAAATCATTTTCAGAAAGTGTTCGTTCTACTTTGGCAATAAATTCATCAATTGACTCGGTATTGCTATCAATGTCATTTATCGGAGTATAACGAATTGTATATTTCTCTTCAAAGTTTCTGTTATTGACAGTAAGTGGTGAATAATCAAGTAATGGGGCTTCCCATTTTTCTTTGTGAAATTTAAAAAACTTATCCATGTATACCTTTAGTACCATTGCAGCATATTCTGAAACAGAATAGAGCTTGTCTACAGAATCAATTTTTACATATGATTTAGGTATAATCAAAGAATACCAGCTTTTTTTTGATATTATTTCTTTAAGAGCTGATTTGTCAATACTTAGATTATAGTATTTCTTATCGTTTTTATAGAGTTGCAATTCCTCATATATCTGCTGATAATCGAGGTACGGTATATACTGACTGTCTATCGTATATTCATAAGTATCAGGCAAAATATTAAGACTTGAACTTGATTCAATTGACTGTATTTTGGAACGACAGTCAATAACAATTTTATTCTTCATAAGATAATTGAAAAAATCCTCATCTGGAGGCATTAAAACTAATCTTTTTGATTGCTTTTTGAATTTTTTATCTTCTGGAAGAGATATTATCATTAATCCTTTTTCTTCAACAATTTTATAACGGTTGAATATTTTTAACTCAAACTCCTTGGGATTTTCATTTTGAAAAACATCTTCCATTTCAAGAAACTTTTTGAAATCCTCCATATACTGAGCCTTTACGCCAAAAATCGTAAGAGTTTCAAGCCACTGTATATGTTTGGGAATATCAATATTTTCATCAATTCGACTGCTTCGTTTAAGACATTCATTATATCCTCTCAGACGTACTCCTCTTCCAAAAAGCTGAATAGCCTGTGAACCCTCTGATTTTGCAAAATTTATAAGTCCCATAGTCGATACACGCCAGCTGTTCCAGCCTTCTGAGAATTTCCTTGAACCAATTAATATGTTTATATCTGACTTCTTATCATTTATTGACATAAACAATGATTCAGAATGGAACTCCTCCGTATCTGTAATCAGTCCGTCAGCATCGCATTTTTTTACAAGTGATGAAGTATCACCTACAGATATGACTCCGAAATAATCTCCGTACTCACCGATTTTTAGAGCAATTTCTCCATCAATCTGTTTTAGATTAACAATATGCAGTCTCGGAACGTCAGGGATTGAACCAACATTGAAAATAATTCTAAGTATATCATTATAAACGTTTTCAGGAGTAAATTCATCGTTAAATATACTGTTAAGTCCATTAAAATCCTGATAGAATAAATCACTACCTGTACTGTCAGTTAATCCCGTTTCACCTTTAAGAATATTTTTTATAGCATCAATAGATTTTTGCTTATGCTGTACAAATCTGTCAATAAAACTAAGAATCTGCTCAATGTCAGTAAGTTCAGCTGCTGATACTGATGTTGTTACTCTGTTTCCTACAAACACAAGTAGAGGCTTTTCAAGATGAAACGGTGCATATTCTGTTTTATTTTTAACAAACAACTTCATTTGCTGGTAGAATGACATCAAGCATCCAATAAGGTAAGTATACTGATTTTCATTACTGACATTACCATTGAGATTATAAATTCTATAGTCTTTTCCATAGCCATCATCATAGAAATACTTATAGGAATAGTCCATAATAATGGCTTTTCCGTATTCATTCATAAGAGTATCAAACTCTTTGTTTTTCTTGGATTTCAATGCCTGTTTGAATGTAGCAGAATACTCAAAAGCAAATCCATCTGCCGAAAGCTTGTCTCTGTATTCCTTCCATACATCACCCGTCATTCCACGATGTCCCTCATCAACAAGTACGAGATTATTCGTTTCAAAACTGTCAACGGATACTGTCTTTATCCTACCTTCTTCCTTAAATTTGTTAATATCTATGACTATTACATCTTCATTGGATGAGGCATTTCCGATTCCCTTAGAGAAAATATTTGAAGATATTGAAGAAAGCATAAGTTCATTATAATGCTGTTCCGATAAGCCTTCATTGGGCGTAAGTACAATTATTTTGTTTATGTCAACACGATTTCCGTAACGTTTTGCTTTCTTTCTGTAATAAAGAAACTGCAATATATTTATGTGCATTATAAGAGTTTTACCGCTTCCTGTAGCACACATATATGCCAGCTTATTCATATTCTCGGATTTGTAGTGAGTGAAACTATTCTGCCCTAAAGTTTCGGCAGATATTTCATCAATAAAGCTGTTCAAATCATTTACAAATTCATCACGGGAAGTAAAATATCTGTCAAGATACATTTCAGTGAACAGCAGAGAAATATACTGATAATATTTCAGGACGATTTTATGTTCACGCTTCTCATTGATACGCTTTACATGACGACAGATATGCTCATCGTATTTGCGGAGCAGGTCAGCAGGGATATTCCTGCACACACGTTTAAAATAGACGAAAAACCATGTATTATTATTCTCATCATAGCCCTCATATTCCGTAGTATTCAATTCTCTTGAAAATTCCCGTAGACTATTCTTTCCGAGTTGCTTCAGAAAATATCTGAACAGAATCAGCCTGTCATTAAAAGCTACCTGCTCCTTGTTTTTCCTTGCTTTTGCCACAGATTACTCCTCCTCAAACATTCTCTTCTTGAATTCTATTTCAATTATCTTAACCTTGAAGTCGTCATCGCTGTCTGACAGATTTTGCAAATTGTTGTCGCCGTTTACATAGATAATATCGTATTCTGTATTATGCGGATTAATTCTGTGCTTTGCGAAATACGCATCAAGAGCTGCATTGCTCTCAATTATGTCATCTGAGATAGTACGCCAGATGACAATTGCCTTTCTGCCGTCAGGAAGAGTGCCGTCAATCTGCTTGAAGCCGTATTCACCGTCACGTGACTCTGAAAGTTCAACAGCGCCCTCATACTCACCATTTATATCAGGAACAGCGTTGAAGTAAGTGATCGCACACGAATTTTTGACCGTAAGACCGATAAGATAATTGAACGTCTCCACAATATCAATGTTCTTTTCCTTTGTCTCATTGTTCTCGTTTACTTTCAGCCTGTAGTCAAAAGGCGATTTGAAAGCATCAAGATTCAGCAAGCTTCCCTCCGCCTCAATATCAAGCATATAATTGATAAGATAATCTTCCCCTAAAATAGAGGCAAGACCATGATGCTTTTCATTGTCAAAAGTGATATTGGAAAGTGCGTCCTCATAGCTTTCAAGCTTCATATATTTCATGATGTGAGAAACACCTGTATTTCTATTTGTTGGCTTGCCGTTTTTCCAGTCGGCTGAGTATACTACTTTTTTCATTCGGGGCATACACACATTATCAAAACACTTTCCCATTTCAATTAATGTATATTTACGTTCTTTATTATCTTTTCGTGATAAATTAACAACCGCATTTCCAGTAGTTCCAGAACCAGCAAAAAAATCAAGAACATTCATGGGCATATTTGCAGATAATAAAGTCTCATACAATGAAACTGGATGAGCATATGGAAATTCTAATCCAAAATCCTGCAAAAATTTTTTTCCACTTTTTCCATCTTCAATCACAGAAGATAGCTGTTTTAATGAATCATTGGATAAAATAACTTTCTTCTGTGGTTGTGTTTTTTCATCTTTGCCAAAAATAATTGTTCCATGTGCTATCATATCTCGCATTGTTTCAGGCTTTCTCGACCAACCATTCGGTGGAACAGGACACGGCTTATTAGTAATTGGATGAATTAATGGAATAAAATACTTATTATTATCACGTTTTTCAGGTGCTCCCATAGCCACAAGCCTATATACATTGCCATTATCATCAAGATAGTGATAAGCTTTATCACCATTTGAAAAATGTGAATTGCTTGATACCAATTTAGCAAACTGTTTCCTTGTATTTTCATTTATACCGTTATTTTCTCTTATACAATTTGATGCATATTCTAAGATAGTTTTCGAATTATTATTAATAGCGTAAATACTTTCTAAGGAATGTGTTCTGAAAATCACATATTCATGCTGTGTAGCTATACCTTGACGCCCAAGCATAGGGTTGAGTTTGTTCCATATTATTGTTCCCGCTGAGTGTCTTGGCAACATTTCAAATAATTTAAATAATGTTTCATATTCATTTTCATCAATATGACATCTGAAAATTCCGTCATAGTTTAAAAATGTATCAGCTAAAGATATTCTATCAAACATCATACTTGCCCAACTTGAATGTTTGTAATTATTTTTATAAAGAAATCCACTTGTATCTGTATTATATGGTGGGTCTAATTGTATAGCATCATATTCACCAATAGACTTTGTTTCAATTAAACGTAATGCTTGATAGTTTTCGCCATTTATCATTAATCCATTAATCCTATCATCGAGATTATCAATAGAAGCAATAAGTCGCTCCTTGAAATCCTCAGCAAAGTGCTTTGTATCAACAACAAGATTCCTATTCTGCTGCAAGAACTCAACAGTCGGTGGATTTGTAAAGCTGACATTTGTCTGGCTTTCCTTAATCTCGTCAACGGCATACATATCAATCCATTCCCGAATCTGAGCATCGTTTTTAATTATTTCGGGATAAAAGCTCTCATCGATACGGTCAAGAGTTATGCACCAGTTTGTCTCAATAACAAACTTCTTTTTCAGCCACAATTTCTTCTGAAAATTCTCAATCTGAGCAAGGAAGTCTATAATAATATGACCAACACGCTTAACAGCACGGATTTTCGCAAGATAAGTTTCAACACGCTGTTCATTTGTTGTATCAAGGTCATCAAGGTGCATTATTTCATTCTTGATATAAAAATCAAGCTCACGTCTCAGGAATCCTTTTAAATCCTTATGAATGAAGTAATCGAAAGTATTCTTTGCAACGTATGCATTCAGATGCTTTTCAAGCAGTGTTGTAGTATCCTTGCCCTTGCCAATAGAAATCGGACGGAGCAGTTCTTCCCAGACAGGCACACGGCTATTGTAGATATAATCATGTATAGCCTTATAGTTTTCCTCTTTATACTTGCGTTTTTTGTCTTCGGGAATATCATAAACAAAGCGAATTATTATTTCCTTAGTCTCTGCATTATGCTCAAACGTCTTTATTTCAGGAAATTCTTCATTTTCCACATAGAGCATGAACTGACGTTTGCTGTTATCATTTTCTTTGTTGTTGTTCTGCTCGGTAGTCGCATCAACTATACGGAAATGAATAGCATAATCATCGACTTTGAATGTGTAATCCTTGAAGTTTTCACTTGTCTTTATGTAATACTGGTCCTGGTTTGCCCAGTAAAGTTTGACTTCTTCACCCTCATAGGGAATCGCATATACACCTTCTTTGTAGCGGCGTTTTGAGATAAAGTCGCCTTCATCATAATAGCGGTTGAAGAAATTATAAAGTGCAGAATATACGTCTGCTTCAAGAGCAGACATATCAACTCCACTTACAAGCTTCGCTTTTAGTTCTACATATTCATCAGCCATTTTGCTTGCGGAAACTTCCAATCCAACATCTTCACACTTTGCCTCAATTTCAGCAATTCGCTTTTCAATTTTATTTGTATCACTTGCGAAAGGAGCAAGAGTCTCCATAATTTTCTGCGGAAGTCCTTCTGACAGAAATTTTTCAATCTCAGCTTTTCTGATATTCATAATGCGATATATACCAAAGTCAAGGTCAGATTTATCAAGTTCAAATATTCCTTTCATAAGGTTGACAAATCTCTCAAGTTTCTCAGACATAATTACTCCTCACTCAATTTTTTATTTTCAACTCAATAGTAAAAACATAATCATATTTTATTTCTGTTGTCAAATAATAACATACTTCTTTTAGTAATACATTTGGACTAAATTAGTACCATAACGCATGGGCTTCCTTTTTCAGTTCAGCAATATTAATACTTTTTACCATTCCTTGAATACTACCATATTTTTTCTTTACGCGGAATATTTGATCGCAGTCATCAAGTCCAAGTTCAAAAGCTCGCTGTAATTCGCCAATAGAAATACAAACAGTTCCATTGTCATAAGGTATCTTTATTTTTTTATTTGCAGGACATATTTTGCATTCTTCTTCATCATATGTATAATCCGAATCCTTTTCAAGATGATAGTATTCAAAAATATCAAGCGGATTTTTTAATGCTTCATCCAAACAACGTATACATTTATTTTTTTTAAGATACCTTATAGTGTCAATTATAGTTTCTGAAAGTTCACTAAATGCGTTACTTCTGTATCTTAATGAATCATATTTATAATCCCAAGCACTCACCGAATCATAAGAATTATATGTAATTTGCTTACTTTTTGGAATATAACCATAATGCTTATTGTATTCATATTCAGAAAGATATGTTTTCATAAACATACTTTGGTCAGAAACGGAAAATCGAAAATGTCCGTCTATATATTCCATAAGATAATATTCGTTTCTTTCAGGAGCATAATGATTAAATCTTTCACAGAAAACGTGAAGACTGTCATTTATTATATCAGCACCCAATCTATGCTTGTAATATCCTTTTGTATCGAACATCCGAAAATCAATTTTTTTCTGCTCATTTTTTGCAAGAACATATAATTCTGAGAAATATTGAGCGAAATTGCCTGTTTCGGATATTTTTTCATAAGTAGTTGTAGTGCCATTTTCTTCCAGAGAAAAATATTTTCCGTCACTGGACGCCTGCAAAGTGTATTTAATTTCTCCGTCTTTTATAAGATACGCTATAGCTATAACCCTGCTCCTTAAATCATATTCTAAGCCAATTGACCATATATCTTCATAATCAGTAATTGTTTTTATAACTTTTTTTACTTCATACTGTTCCGTCTTTTTATCTGAAGAATCTGATTGTGAAGCTTTATTTCTTTTAAATTTTAAACAAATCTCATTACAGCCATTTTCTATAAGATAATCATTGATTTCTTTAAGCGTATGCGGTTTGTCTATATTGTTCTTTTTATTCATAAAGTCTGTAATAAAATTTTCCCAAGGCACTTCAAAATCCAGTTTAGGATAGCCAGCAAAATTCAGGACTTTATTAGTCCTTATGTTATCAAGACCAAACGCTGCACAGATAGCAACCAGCCATTCTCTCGACAAAGGTTTACCGCCGTTTAATTTTTTCTGAAACATATCAACAGAAATTTCAAGATTTTCAGCAATTTTCTGAATAGAACAGCTTTCATATCCCAATTCACTGTTTATTTGCTGAAGAAACTTGCGTTGCTTCTTGAAATATTCGGGAAGACCAACAATTTCATCATCAATCTCTCTTTCAATTGAATATTCCTGTGTTTCCATAAATACTTTCCTCCATTTAAGCAATTAGGATTAAAGTGGTCTTTATTTTTAAAGAACTAAAATAGTCCCCATTTGCGAAACTATATAAAATCTTATCTTATAAATTTATTATATCAGATTACATCTTTTTTGTCAAGCGAAAAGACCAAAAAAGTCCTGACCGCATAGTAGGACTGAAATAGTTCTGATTATTAATTTCACGATACTAATTATTTATCTTCTTATCAACATACTCCTCAATGGACTGAGCAGGAACTTTATATCTGTTTCCCTCTTTGAAGCCTTTCAGTTCGCCTGTCTGAAGCAGCTTATAGAATGTACTCCTACCGATTTTCAAGACTTCCATAACTTCCTCACGGGTCAATATTTCTTTCTGTGCAATTTCTCTCATAGTGAATTTCTCCTTACTTTTTATTAATATATCTTTCGATTTCTTCCGCTTTGATAACAGTTTTTCTTGGACTTACTTTTACAGCAGAAATTTCTCCTGATTCAATAAGTCTGTAAACTGTATGTATGCTCACGCCAAGTATATTTGCAGTTTCTCTGACTGATAAAAAATATTTCAGTTCTTCATAGTGAAAACTCGTCATAAATATCACCTCTTTCGATTATTACTTATATGTTTGTATTTTATCAGAGCATTTGATGATATTTTGTACCATTAATATAACTAAGCCTAATGTTACTTTCGATATAACTTGTATTTTCATATTAATATGGATTTATACAAGTTATTACAATATTATCAAAAAAGAGAATAAGACCTGATTACTCGGAAAAACAAAAATCAAATAATCCGAAATAATCAGGTCTGTTTTCAATTTACATACAGCCTACTCTGACAGCAGACAAAAATGCTGAAGTCAATTCTGTAGACATTTCAGGCGGATTATACATCATCATCTTTTCCATACTTCACAATCCACGAATTATCACCAGTAACTCTCTTTATGTGGTTCAGAAACGCATATATTTCAGAATGATTTCCCGAAAACATTCTGCCATCAATATAGCTTACTGAATTCATCACAAAGTGAGCATGGTATACAGAAGCACAGCCGCCGTATTTCTTTGAACGTGGTTTTTTATGTATGCACCAGATAATCTGATACTTATCTGAAAAATATGTTGCAATGTTACGGCTTAATGATTCTGCTCTTTCAATATTATCACCCCATGTAGACCTCGCATTATACACAACGACAAAATGGAACACAGGATTTCCGCTGGTCTTATAGAAATATCTCCTGACCGCCAGAAACTGCTCATAAGCATTATCAATATCGGTATTCAGACTGTATCTTTTGTCATAATCCGTATGCCCGTATGTAACATAATTCAAGGCGTTATACATATATCTCAGACCGTCGTTTGTATTCCTGATTATTTTAAATAATCCCATATCTCAGCACCTCCTTCTATAAAAAGACCTATATTTTCTTCCAGTTTATCAAGTTTCTCCTGTGGTGTAACGGACTTAAACAGTCCATCAAAATAATACGCTTTCTGTCTTAATTCTTCCTTACGGATATAGTCTCTGCTGTCAAGACTGTCAGCAATCTCTGTCACCATATTCACCATTTCCTGTATCTTTACTGCCATAAGTGGTGTAAGGCTTTCATTACAATGTACCGCACAATGCACCATATACTCACTGAACTTCATGCCCTTTTCATCAGCTTTCTGTTCGATTACAGCAAGCTGATTCGGTGACAGCTTAACAGATTTCACTATGGACTTCTTCTCATTGTTATCTTTCATAACAGTACCTCCAATGATATTTATTATACATCTGTATATTGTATATATCTTATCACTACTATACTTATCTATATAGTATATATACTATCTTATATTATCTACTATATCTATTAATATGCTATATATTTATTATATTAGTATATTATTTTAATAATTATATATATTATTTAATTTAATAATATTTTGCAGGCAGAGGTAATGGTAATACCTCTTGCCCAGCCGCTTAATTTCATACATATACAGACATATTCATGATTAAAAAGCATCATATTGCAATACTTTTTATCTTTATGTTAGTATTGTTGTAAAAAAAAGTAATACTTTTTATCCTCAGTTATATATTATTGAAGTGCTACAGTAAGCTCTGCTGTTGATTACAGTAGGGACATAGGAGCATAGCAACTGAACGAAAGGAGGATAAAAATGTTCAGCAATCAGCGCTATCTAACAAAAGGAGTTCAGTCAGAAATACCGATTGAACTCCAGCTTTTTATGTGGGCGTGCATTGACAGTCTGCCATCAGAAAGAGATTATTTTCAGGTGTTCAGACTGGAAAATCTCAATGGCATTCAGAAAATCACGCACTTTTCCGAACAGCCAGAATACCATATGGAATACTTACTTAATACAATAGTAAGACCTGTAACAGCAAAAGTTTACATCATAGACAGCGACACATATTCAACCATGCTTTTAGCAGAAGAATATTAATTCAACCCAAAACCCTCTCGGTTCAGATTCCGAGAGGGCAATTTTTATTTTACGGAGGAAATCAAAATGGAAGAAAAAATCTACTGTACCCACTGCGGTGAAATCATCGAAGATGATGACTATGACACAATCTACGGCGAACCTATCTGTCAGGATTGTGTTGACAGTTACACAACAGTCTGCGACCGCTGTGATGAAATTGTCTGGGACGATGACATTCATACTGATGAAAACACTTGCCTCTGTCACCACTGTTTTGAGAACTACTACACACGCTGTGAGGAATGTGACAGTATAATTCACAACGATGATGCTTACGAGTACGAGGACTGTTACTACTGCCGTGAGTGCTATGAAAATGTCCGCAGAAACGCAGCAATTCACGAATACAGCTACAAGCCCGAACCTAAATTTTTCGGAAAATATACACGTGGCGAAAGGACAAGATTTTTCGGTGTTGAACTTGAAATTGACGGAGCAGGCAAGGACGATGACTATGCTGAGGAAATCCTTGACATCGCCAATGAGGACGATGAACACATCTATATCAAGACAGACGGTTCACTTGACGACGGAATGGAGCTTGTTTCACACCCGATGACACTTGATTATCACAAGGGCTACTGCTGGTCTGATATTATGCATCACGCTGTATATCTTGGCTATCGCTCACACCAGACAAGCACCTGCGGACTTCATGTTCATGTCAACCGTGACAGTTTCGGCGATGACCGTGACGAACAGGACGAGGTTATCAGCCGTATTCTCTACTTTGTCGAGCATCACTGGAATGAAATGCTGAAATTTTCACGCCGTTCGGAATACGCCATGAACCGCTGGGCGGCGAGGTATGGCTATGAAAATTCGCCTAAAGCGATTATGGACAAGGCAAAGAAAAATTATGGTCGCTATGTTGCTGTAAATCTCTGCAACTACCAAACAATCGAGTTTAGACTTTTCCGTGGCACTCTCAAATATAACACTTTTATCGCCACACTTGAACTCGTTGCGAAAATCTGTGATACTGCTTACACAATGACCGACGACGAAATTTCAGGACTGTCATGGTCTGAGTTTGTAGCTGGAATCACTGAGCCTGAACTCATTCAGTATCTCAAAGAGAGAAATCTCTACATCAACGAAAAAATCACATCAGAGGAGGAAATTTAATTATGTGTGCATTATACGGCTGGCTTGACTGTAGTAAGAAATTACCGCACAAGCTTCTGAAAAAACTCACTCAGGCACTTGCAAATGCTGCTGAAGAGCGTGGCACAGATGCCGCTGGTATCTCTTATGTGAAGAACAGTCACATCACAATCTACAAACGCCCTAAACCTGCTCACAAAATCAAGTTCAATATTCCCGACGGAACAACAGCAGTTATGGGACACACGAGACTTGCTACGCAGGGCGACAAAGAGAACAACTTTAACAATCACCCGTTCTATGGTAAGGCTGACAAAGCATTTGCTTTTGCTCACAATGGAGTACTGTACAATGATACAGCACTCCGCAAGTCCTATAATCTCCCGAAAACAAAGATTGAAACGGATTCATATGTTGCAGTTCAGCTCATTGAAAGACAGGGAAAACTTAACTTTAACAGTCTCAGGAATATGGCAGAAGATGTTATGGGAAACTTTGTGTTTACCCTGCTTGACGAGAACAATACTCTTTACTTTGTCAAAGGCAATAATCCACTTTATCTGATTTACATTGAACGTTTCGGGCTTTACATATACGCTTCAACAAAGTCAATTATGGACAAGGCACTTAAAACTGTCGGAATGCAGTTCGAAAATCTCACTGTTATACAGACATGCGATGGCGACATTATCTCAATTAATTCAAACGGTAAAATAGACAGCAGTCGTTTTACTCCTGATGATTATTCGTTTTTCAGTGCAGTTACAAAAAGAACACACTACAATTTTGACTGGTACGACTGGGAAGAAGATGAATACTGTGAATATACCGACGAGGAAGAACTTCTGCTTGATATGTGCAACTGTTATGGAGTTGACGAAGATGATGTTCTCCTGCTCCTTGATTATGGCTACACTGCTATGGAAATTGAGGAAATGTTTATGGACAGCGACCTGCTCCGTTCTGCAATACGTGACATTAAATGTCAGGACTACTATGACGATTTCCTGATGGAAGTTTAAACAAAAAGAAAGGACTAAACTGGTCTTTGCTTTACTGAAAAATCAGAATAGTCTATTTGTTTGATTAGCGGACTGAAATAGTCCATATAAAACTTTAACTAAACCAAAACCGTCTGAAAAGGTACACTTTTTCAGACGGTCTTTTTTTGTATTAAAACACGTCCAAAAAAGTCCTTTTTTGACTTTTTGAACGTCCGAAAAGTAAAACCACTTTTTTAAACATTCTGGAGGTGCATTTTATGGAAAACAGAATTTACGGCTATGCAAGAGTTTCGAGTAAAGACCAGAACGAAGACAGACAGATTGATTCGTTAAGAGCATTCGGTGTTGCCAATGAAAATATTATCGTTGATAAATGTTCGGGCAAAGATACACAGCGTGACGGTTATCAGTATCTCAAAAAACAGATTCTCCGTTCGGGTGATACTCTTGTTATTAAAGAGTTAGACAGACTTAGCAGAAACAAAAGTGATATTAAGCACGAACTTGAATATTTCAAGGAACATAATATCCATGTCAGAATACTTGATATTCCCACAACGCTTACAGAGTTTCCTCAAGAACAGATGTGGGTAATGGATATGATAAATTCGATTCTGATTGAGGTTCTGGGCAGTATCGCAGAGAATGAACGTCTCAAAATCAAACGCCGACAAAAAGAGGGTATTGAAGCTGCCAGAAAGAGAAAAGTCAGATTTGGCAGACCTGAAATTCCCAAACCTGAAAACTGGGATATTATTATTTCAAAAGTAAAATCGGGACAGCTCCGCCCTGTTGACGCAATGAAAAATCTCGGACTTTCCCATTCGCAGTATTACTATATGTGTAAAAAGTTTAATATTTAAAGTGTGTTATTATGTAGATTTTTACACCCGTTTGAACTGCTATTTAAAAATAATTTTCAGGAGGTATTATTATGGCAACCACAAAAAGAGGACATAACGAAGGAAGTATCCGTCAGAGAAAAGACGGTCGCTGGGAGGTAAGAGTAACGGCAGGAACCGACTTTGAAACAGGAAAATCAAAGCGTATTTCCTATTACGCAGACACAAAAGCAGAAGCGGTAAAACTTCTGCACGAGGTCGAGTACAATATTCACATAAGCGAAATGGTTGACCCGACTTCAACAAAACTTATTGACTGGCTCAGGATATGGCTTGAAACATATATGAAAAACAGTCTGAAACAGTCCACCTATACAAGCTATGCAGGATATATCAACAATCATATCGCCCCTGCATTTCCCACGCTCAAGCTCAAAGACCTTACCTCAAAGATGTTGCAGGAATTCTATAACTACAAGCTCACCGAAGAAGGACTGTCCCCGAAAACAATTGCGAATCTGCACCGCTGTCTGCACAAGGCTTTAAAGCAAGCCGTACTTGAACATCATATCAGTTTCAACCCCTGCGATGCCGTCAGCTTACCACGAAACGAAAAGCCACAGATTGAAATACTTACCCGTGAGGAGCAGGAACGTCTTATGTACACAAGCTATAAATTCAGATACGGGGTTTTCATCAGACTTACTCTTGCCACTGGTATCAGACTTGGCGAACTGCTCGGCTTACGATGGGAGGATATTGACACAAGAAAAAGTATGCTCAATATCCGCCGTACTCTTAATCGTCTGCCGAAAATCGATTACAACGGCATCGGCAATTCAACCGAGATAGTAATACAAGAACCCAAGACTAAAAATTCCACACGCTCCATTCCGCTTATGCAGGTTATAATCAAAGAATTACAGCAGTGGCGTAACGTTCAGCTTTCAGACGCACGCACAGCAGGAGCAATATATACTGATTCTGGATTTATAGTTACGAACCCTTTCGGCGGATACATAGAACCAAGAACTTTCAAGGATTATTATGACGAAATTCTTGAAGCATCAGGTCTTGAACATTACACGTTTCATGCACTCCGTCACACTTTCGCAACAAGAGCTATGGAGCAGGGCATGGACGCTAAAACATTGTCTACACTTCTTGGACATTATTCCGTTGCGTTTACCCTCGATACTTATACGCACGTTCTTGACAGTCAGAAGCATGAAGAGATGAAACTTATGGAGGACTTGTTCAATATGCCGACTATGCCACAGTGCCAGTCATACCCTGTTATAGTCACTCCTGCTCCGAACGGTTTTATTCTCAATGCTGTTGATTTTGAAGAACTGAAAATCGAAGCTGACAATATCCAGTACGGCATAAGCTGTATACAGTCCGCAATAGCACAAAAGCTCTCGAATATTTATCCGCCCTCCCCTACTCCTAACAGTGAACTTGTCTTGAATATCGGGGAATTTGTTGTTATGGTAAATATTTAATCAAAGCTCCGTACAGTGTAATTCTG
Organism: uncultured Alistipes sp.; assembly: GCA_964460175.1. GTDB lineage: Bacteria > Bacillota > Clostridia > Oscillospirales > Ruminococcaceae > Ruminococcus. The sequence goes on from CAYWPN010000007.1 coordinate 31,490, forward strand.
TACGGAGAAACCTTTATTTTTTTATAAAATTGTCTCCCTTTTTAAAAATTCGCTCACAAAAAACAGATTTTCCGAAAGGTTTTTTAATTTCTGAAAATGATTTTTTCGAAAAGGGAGACAAAATTCAAAAAAGTCATGTATCATTTTCGGGAGCATTCTGATATTGTACGAGTATGTAAAAATAAAATTTATTAATCATACACTCAAATTTCACCAGTTCCATATCCAATATTCTGTTATACAGCTCAGAATGTTTGTTCCTTATATTTGTCATATAAGAACAAACTTTCCTGAAATCTTTCAGAACCTCGCCATAATTATTTTCATAAAGCATATATGCTACGACAGCCGACAGTTCAAACATACTAAAAACTTTTAACAATATTTTTTGCCATAGATAAATTACTTTAAACACTATCCTTTATTGATGCTACTATTTATAAATAAAAAATTTGCTACCTATAAATGATTAATATTTCTATACATAAAACAATCTAATCATTTTTTTACACATCTATACTTGCAATACAGCCTCCTAATTCAAGGGCCTCCTTTTCTACTTCTTCTGGGCATTTTCCTTGTGGTGGTAAGAAAGACGATTCGACTATTGGAAAAGAAGTATCTTCAGCCACACTTCTAATACCAAAATACATCCGCCAAATATCTTTAGCAGTTAAAGCTTTAATGGTACTCTTCGTCATGAGTGATTCGTTGTATTTGTTTAACATTTCCAAGTATTTTTTCATTAAAATCTTAACAGCTGCATTTGAACGCTTAGATTCTGGTATCTGTGAATCCAAATAAAAACAACCAATTGCATTGTCATCTTTCTCATAATCAACGTCATCAGTTACTCCTAAGATTGTTTGAGAATACACTTGACCACCATCATTTGATGGTTTACGATAATGACGTTGAAATACTCCTAGCAATTTTTTGCACACATCTGAATTTGCACTAATTCTTAATGTTGAGTTAATCCTTTCTATCTTGTATGAGTCATCATAAGTATTTTTTTCTGTTTTTGGTTCTTCTTTTTTTGTGCTACTATTCATACTTTTATCATAAAAATGTATGAACGTTGTTTCTTCATCAATAATTACTAATTCAAAGTGTGCACTATAATCATTCCCTCTTACAAAAACTCGAATAAGGTTTGACATAGCTTTATGAATATCCAACCATTTTGTTACCGAGTTGTTACAAATGATTCGTTCACTAACTGTACCTGACTTTTTTGAAAACTCCAGAAGCTGTGCCATAAAGTCAGAATGAATGCTGTTTGAACTATTTACTATAGATTGATTGGCAAATCTAGTAGAGTATATAGATGACTTCGCAAATTTAACATCTTCAATTAATGCCTTAAATGATTCATCTTCACCATCTATAAATTGAACCCCACTAACACTTCTCAATAAATCTAAAATATTTTTAAAACCTAAGTGTTTTGCCGCCCCTTCAAGCATAATATATTGAAATGGAATTGCATGATCCTTAATTCTTGCTATCATTTCTCTTTGTATATTTCCAATTACTTGAACAATTGTACTAAGTTTGTCATTGTATAATTCTTCTATAGCAGAATATACATCTGAAAATTGTGAATTGTATCCTACTTTTGGCAAATTTGTTAACAACAAATTTATTGTATCGTTATCAATATTAATAGCATGTATTTCTTTCGAATTAAAAGGAATGTTTTCCTGACTATATTTTAGCATGATTACAGACTTGCTAGTAGTAGCCGCCAATCCATATTCAAACCACACATTAGGATTAAATCCCCAATATACTTCATTAGCTGGATTATAATCACTAATTTTATTATCACCTGCAGGATTCCAAAAAGGATAATCAGCTAAAACAAAAAACAAGTCAGCTGAAATTATATTCTCAACTATTGATTTACTTATTAATTGTTCACTCTTAGAGTCATGCCTATCAATAACAATACTATATCCGCTTGTTTCCAATTCCTTTGCAGCAATTCGACATAAAGCCAAAATCGAATCAGAATAACGCCTACAAATAGAATCTTTCTCTCCAATTACACCAATAAAAAATGCTTTTATAGATTTCATTATTTAAACTCTCCCAATATTTATAAATCTATTACTTCTGTTAAATCTTCTACCTTTGCCAAGTTCGACAGCATTTTTGAATATTTTCTTAATTCAGTTTGAAGAGATATTAATTCTGATCTAAATTCTGCTTTTCCAGATTCTGAATTCAAATATCCAGACAAACTGTTTTTGTGCCATTTTGCTGTGAATGGTCTGATAACCTGATTTAACACAATAACAGCTACCTTTGTAAAAGCTGGGGCGTTTCGCCCTTTTTCTTTTAATATTGTCCTTGTTGTTTTAAACAGACTATATATGCTATCTAAAGCAGTTTTCTCATCACCCGAATCCTGTTCAAGTGATTGAGTAGTAATTCTAGTAATTAATTCAACATACATATCCCATGCACATATCTGATCATCCTCAATTGTTGAAAACTCAACTTCTGCAAAACCAGCATTTAATTTTATCGATGAAAAGCCCCACTTTCTAAAGAACTCTCCCCATGTTGTTTTGGTCATAACTGCCCTCCTATTTCATTATCATAAATATAAAATGATATTTCTATTCACTAGTGTAACTTATTGTTCACCACACATTATCCTATATAATAAACACTACATATCAATTTTTTATATTTGATTAAATACTATAAATTAATAATTAATATTGACCTTAATACTTCAACAATATATCTAATATTGAGGTCATATTCAGTAAATATTGCACTATGAAATAATTCTTTCAAATAATTTAACAATTGCTTGGAATATTTATTCTTTATATCACATTGTAATTACTTTGTGCATTCTTCTAGTAGTAGATAATTGATTTTATTAAGCTTATCCATAAAAACGATTTTCACGAAATTCGATATTATACATTGTTTCAACATCTTTCTATATTATTATATACACTATAGCAAAGAAAGTAAAACCACACTACTACAATGGTATTATAACACATTTAATGGAAAAATACAAGTTAAATTCAATTTAATTTTTTTCAAATTACTTCGTTTTCTTAATTATTTCTACTTAACAGTATTTTCTCATCTTAGCAATCTGAACAACAACATTCTTTATTTTATTTTTAGACATATATCTTATCTTTTTTGAAAAATACAAGCTGTTTAAGCCTGACATCAAGCTTATACATCTTCAACATAGTCACTCTCATAAACTTTGAAAAAGTTACTGAGTATCTCCTTTTTCATCTGTATCGCAACTAGTTACAGCTATAATTCTGTTAAAATCACAACCGCTGTCATATACATAAACAATAATATATCCAAGAACGTAAAAATATTTAGAAAATTGTAATTTTGAACTATGACCTGATAATCTAACATTTATATACTGCTCCAATATTTACATAGCTGCAAATTTCACTTGTTTCACTATATCTGTTTCGTAATCTTCGTTTCTGTCCTTATGAGCAATAGAGTTGTATTATTCATTATCCAAACTTTTCAGCTGCTTCTATTAGTTCCTCTTTTATGAAATTTCTTGTGCAATTTAAAATCAAAGCTTTCATAAATAAACAAGTATGGTGGCTTATCCCGAAAAGTATGTCAATTTCTAATTATAACACTAAATACATTCAGCACAGTACACTTAACACCCAAAAATATAACTACGTTTTCAACAACATACCATATGAGCAGACAACTGAAATTATAGATTCAATCACAAGAAACAATCCGTCTATTAACATTCAAATCAACTTTTGAAATCGCTATTCCTCTTACACAATTATTAAAGAATAAATACAATACAAAATAAAGCATTTCAAAAGATATATGATGAAAGCAAAGAACATTACGGATATCGCAGAATAACTGCCAAGCTAAGAAAAACATATAAAATCAATCACAAGACAGTATAGAGACTTATGTGTAAAACTGACATATTCTGTTGTGTCAGAATGAAGAAATACAATTCTTTTAAAGGTGAAGTCGGCAGAATTCCCCTCAATCTTTTAAAGCGTGATTTCAAATCTGACAAACAAAATACGAAATGGGTAACAGATGTTACTGAATTTGCACTGTTTGAAATCAAGCTCTATCTTTCACCAATTATTGATTTGTATAACGGTGAAGTTATAGCGTACAACCTAAGCAGACACCCTAACTTATCACAGGTGACAGATATGATTAATCAAACTTTTGATAAAATGCCCGATAACACAAATCTTATCCTACATTCAGATCAAGGCTGGCAGTATCAGCATAAACATTATCAGAAAATGTTAAGCGCTAAAGGAATCAGACAGAGTATATTTCGCAAGGGCGACTTTCTTGATAATGCTTGTGCCGAAAGCTCCTTTGGTTTGCTCAAGACGGGACTGCTGTATTTGCAGGAGTTTGAGAGTGTTGAGCATTTCATCAAGAAACTACACGAATACATTGAGTGGTACAACACAATGTGCATCAAGCTTAAGCTTGATGATATGCCACCTGTTCATTTCAGCCTTCTTGCTCCATATCCCACAGCACACAAATTTCGCACTTTTGGGGTCATTTTGGGGTCAAAATCAAAATAACGGACAAATATAATTACCTATAATGCAATAAAATCACCAGATTTTACCATAAACTTTCTGCAATTTCACCTGCTCCGACAATATCCACAAAGCCATTTTTTGCCTATTTTCAGGCAAAAGAAAAGCACCAAGCAAATAAAATGAGACTTATACCTCCACTCACGATATTTGCTATGGTACTTTTCAGTTTGGTTGCGGCGGCTGGATTTGAACCAACGACCTTCGGGTTATGAGCCCGACGAGCTACCTAGCTGCTCCACACCGCGATATTTTTACATTTTTCATCTGTGCCTTACGACTTTATTATTATAACACAGCTTTTCAGAAAAGTCAATAGGAAAAATGATATTTTTATTATTTAACTAAATATTTGTATAAAATTACATTTTATTGTAGTATTTAAAAGAAAAAAATATTGATAATATATAAAAATATGGCTGTCATAAGCTGATACGACAGCCAGAAAAAATTCACACGCTTGATTTTATACAGCTTATTGCACTTTTCTCCAGACGTGAGACCTGTGCTTGAGATATACCGATTTCACTGGCGACTTCAACCTGAGTTTTACCTTGCAGGAAGCGAAGATACAGAATATTCCGTTCACGGTCACCAAGTTTCTTGATAGCGTCACGGATAGAAAGTTCGTCCATCCAGCTTTCCACGTCATTTTTATCGCCAATCTGGTCGATGACATACATATTGTCGTCACTGTCAGAGAAAACAGGTTCATAAAGGGAAATCGGGTCGCTGATACTTTCGAGAGCGATAACAACGTCTGCACGTTTTTCGCCGATTTCCTGTGCGATTTCCTCAATATTAGGTTCACGCTGATTTTTCAGGGTAAGCCGTTCTTTTGCCTGAATAGCTTTATAGGCGAGGTCACGCAAAGAACGGCTGACTTTAATCTGACTGTAATCACGGAGATGCCGGCGGAGTTCGCCTGTAATCATGGGGACGCAGTAAGTAGAGAAACGGACTTCCTTGCTCAAATCAAAGTTATTGATAGCTTTAATAAGCCCGATAACTCCAATCTGAAAGAGGTCGTCAATATCCTCTCCCCTGCCTGTAAATCTTTGAATGACACTTAAAACAAGTCTGAGATTGCCATTTATAAGCTTATCCTTTGCAGCCTTACTTCCCGTCTCCTTTATTTCCCTCAGAAGTTTCATTTTCTCCTCTTCTTTAAGCACAACCAGTTCGGAAGTATTTATTCCTGAAATAACAACTTTATTATATGCCATAACAATACCACCTTGTAAAATTATTATGGTATTATTATGGACAGGATTTTCTTATATAATCAGGAAAATAATGTTAATTATCTCTTGAATACTTAATCAGCCTGTCAAGACAGAGTTCAAAGCAGTTGCCGTACCACATTTCGTCAAGGCACGGCATAGTGACCTCAATGCAGTCGGAGACATACTTCACAGACATATCAAGAGCCTGCTGAAGACTTTTTCTCAGTGTAACAGCACCTGTGAAAACACTTGCAAAAATATCTCCTGTGCCATGCAGATACCTGTCAATATGTTTACTGTATGCAAAGCAGAACTCATCTTTTTCGGAATTATATGCACCTGCTCCGTGAAGAATGCCTTTGCGCACTCCTGTAAGCACAGGAACTTTACAGCCGAGCCGTGAAAGTTTTTTAAGTACTTCCTTTGCCTGTTCCTCACTGCAATTGTCTGTGTACGGAATATCAAGCAGGAACGAAGCTTCAGTCATATTGGGCAGGATATAGTCAGCCTTTGCACACAGCCGTCGCATTTCGGAGACAAATTCGTCTGTGAAACCTGCATAAAGTCTGCCGCTATCGCCAAGAACAGGGTCAACGACTATAAAATTGTCATCTGTACGGAAATCGTCGAAAAAGTCCGACATAATCTGCACCTGTGAAACAGAGCCGAGATAGCCCGTATAAATTGCGTCGAATTTCAGCCCGAGACTTTTCCAGTGACTTGAAATACCCGAAATATCACTTGATAAATCGTGGAAAGTATACCCTTTGAAACCTCCTGTATGTGTTGAAAGCACTGCCGTCGGAATGACAGCAGTTTCAATGCCCATAGCCGAAATAACCGGCAGTGCAACAGTAAGGGAGCATTTTCCGAAACAGGATATATCCTGTATTGTAACAACTTTTTTCATGTAAATCATTCTTTCTTTATTAATATATATACAATTTTACTTCATTTGCAAGCCTTTGTCAACACTATTTCCAAATATTTCTTAATAATTTTTTTCATTTTATCACATTTGGCTATTGACTTTTCGACAATTATATTATAAAATTATATTATATTTATGTAAATACAAAAGGAAAAAAATATGAATAAAAAAATATTATCAACGTTGTCTGCTGTAACTGTTTTATTATCAGGCTGTGCAGAAAATCCTGAGCCTGATGACAACAAGGGGATTATTACCGGAATTTCTCTCGGTATGACAAAAGAAGAAGTATTTGAAGTTTACGGCAGTAATTACAGCTACACCGAAGACCTCAGAGACTACTGTAAAAATACTGTTGAATATGGATATGATACTGATAAAGTTGATGTTTTCGACGTTGATATGAAAACACAGGTGTTTTTTGAATTTGAAGATGACGAAAAACTCACCTGTTATGGCTATCATATCGGAAGAACAGGTGAGTATAATGATTCAAGTTTTCCGTATTCAGAAAATGAACTTGTTGAAAATTATGACAGAATATATGAAAAATTAACTGAATGGTATGGAAACAGTTCAGATACGGAAACAAACAGTGACGACGGAATAATCAAAAAAAATATATGGGAAAGCGAACAGGGAGAAATATGGTTTGTTGTCGGAGTAAATATGTGGGCAGCCGGCGAACCTGTCAGCTATGAAAAAGGTGTAAATGAAATCGTCCTTTCATGTTCGGTTTCGGAATAAAAAGTAATGGAGAGTGTATAATATCATGAAAAAAAACACAGGATTTCTCAGCAGTCTGCAAAAATCGACAAAAGTAACTCTTCTGTCGTGTATCAGCTTTATCGCATTAACCCTGCTGATACTTATTTTCTTTATTCTTTTTCCTATTACGCCGTCTGAAAAAATTATGGCGAGCATAGGAAGAGAAAATATGTTCAACAGCAATCCTCAGAACGTGACCCCAGCAGCCGTTACCTCCGCAGTAACAACGGCAGAGACAGCAAACACCGGTATTTTTGAGGACGAAACAGGCACACGCACTACAAAAACATACAAAATCGTGATTACAACGGGGTCGGGATTTCTCTGGAACGGCAGAATTCCCGAAGGTATCAGCGATACAAAAACTACCGCTGTAATTTATGACGACCCTGCGTACCCGACGGCAGACCCTGGCTATACCTATCCGCTTTATACACAGCCTTCAGAAGAACCAATACCAGCAGTCACAGATATAGGAACGTCCGCTGACCCGAATTATGACCCCACAGCAACTGACATTCCGCCTGCTGTAACTGACATCCCTGCTCCTGTTGACCCCGTAATACCACCTGACGTTCCACCCGTAACAGCTCCCCCTGCTCCCGTTGACCCTGTTGTTCCTGACCCATCGCAGACACAGCCCCCTATTATAATAGACCCACAGCCTCCCGTTGACAATCCCGGCTGGGTTGACCCGAATGCAGGAACAGGAAGCGGAGATGATGTAAGTGAGTGGTAAATTATCACCGGCGGAAGAAAATGCGCTCCGTTTCTATATAGGTGATGTTTCGGGAAATGACGGTTTTTTCAGCGACCCTAAGGCGTATGTTGTATTAAATTCGCTGTTCTTTCCTGACATATCAACTGAAACAGCAAGAGCGGACGAGGGAAAGTATCTCAATCCTGCAATTATTGCAGACATTCCACGTCTTATCGGTTTTTTCAGCGATTTGTTTTCTGCCTTTTCAAAATCCGTGATAGAAGAAGATATTCTTACTTATCGTGTTGAACGTCTTTCAGATTATCATCTGATACGCAGAAATTCAGCAACAGTATCAATGACATCTACATCAACAGCAGGTTTTCTCAATGCCTACCGTGACCGCAGAGGAATTGCGCTTATGAAATTCAGTCTCAGGAATACGCCGTACTGCATCGACATAAGCAAGGCACTCCCTTATTATGCGAAATCTGACGAAGCTGAAATACTCATTCCGCCTTTTATGGAACTCAGTATTGAAGAAACCAGACTGAATGCGGACGAAATGAAAATCACTGACTGCGACAGCAGACCACCGCAGGTATCATGCAGAGTAAAGGCAAATGGAATTGCTAAATACAGCGGAAATATACCTGAATTATCCGTCTTCGGTTCAGAGGCAGGACAGCGGATATATTCTGCACTCAACAACGGAATACAGCCTGATAAATCTGATATTGAAATGTATTCACAGTGGAAGTCAGACCTGAATAAGATACTTCACAGCATGATATAACAAAAAATCCGGAGTTTAAAACTCCGGAATTTTTTATACTTCAACAACGGCATTGAGATATTTTTTCTCAAAATCATCAACAGGCATAGGCTTTGCGAAATAATAACCCTGATAGATGTCGCAGCCATACTCCGCAAGGAAGTCAACCTGAGTTTTAGTTTCCACGCCCTCTGTGATTACTTCCATATCGAGAGATTTTGCAAGATATATTATATTTCTCAGAATAGAGTGACTTCTGCCCTGAACCTCACGGCTTTCGGAATTTGTAAGAAATCCCATATCGATTTTCAGCACGTCAGCCTTGAAATTTTTCAGCATATTGAGAGAAGAGTAACCGCTTCCGAAGTCGTCAATTTCAACAATAAAACCGAGTTTCCGCAGACGTTCAATAAGTTCAAGCTGTGCCGTCGGATTATCCATCATAGCAGTTTCAGTAATTTCAAGGTGAAGTCTGTGCGGTGCAATATTATATTTTCTGACAAGGGAAGTAATAACATTGTAAACGTCAATCAGATAGAAGTCTTTCTGTGAAATATTGATAGAAATGTAAGTATCATCAAATCCCATATCCGACCATTTCCGGAGGTAAGAACAGGCAGTTTCCCACATAAATTTATCAAGACGGCTGATAAGACCTGTCCGCTCAAAAATTTTTATGAACTTATCCGGCGGTATCATACCGTCTTCGGGGTGAAACCAGCGCACAAGTGCCTCACCACCTTTAACTTTTCCGTCATCTGCGAAAGTCTGTGGCTGAATGTAAAGTTTAAACTGTCCTTCCCTGAGCGCACGTTCAAACTCACTTATAACACGGTGTTCGCTGATAAATTTCTCTCTGAGGTTGCTGTCATAGTATGCAACATAACTTCTGTAGCTGTCTTTTATGGTTTTTATAGCAAGATTAGCATAGTCGCACATAACTGAAATTCTCAGACTGCGGTCTGTGACTTCATATACGCCGATATGTATGTGAGTTTTGAAATCCGAATTTTCCATAAAGCAGTCGAGAACAGAATAGGCATCAAGCAGTTTTTCTTCGGAAAACGACTTTGCAGGCATACACAAAGCAAATCTGTCACCCGAAAGTCTGCCGTAAATGCAGTCATTTCCGCAGACAGCAGCAGTAACATCAGCGATTTTCTTAAGCAGTCTGTCACCGGCTTCAACGCCGAAAACATCATTAACTATCTTGAAATTCTTGACATCGGTTACAACTATATAGTAACTCTCATCTGAATTTACTTCAAGTACTTCTTCTGTAAGTTCATAGAAATAGTCTTTGTTGTAAACTCCCGTAAGTCTGTCGTGAGTAGCCCTGTATTTTTCATTGCAATATTTTGTGTATTCCTCTGTCTTATCATGAATAAGAAAGAAACAGCCGAGATATTTAAGATAACTGTCAAATATTTTTCTGTACTCAATTGAATATCTGTAAATAACGTCATCTTTTTCTATCTCGATTTCCCATGAACGTGTAGCGGTATTTTTGTCGATTTCACTGCTGAACCATTTCTGAACCTGATTTTCGAGTGTTTCTTCGGAATTAAGCGTACAGAAATCTTTTGCAGCCTTGTTTGAATGAATAATTTTTCCGTCAGCGTCGATACACATAATACCGTCATTCATGTTTTCAACTGTAAAAAACAGCAGTCTGTCAATAAGCCCACGTGGAACATATATCAGCGAATAATAGAAGATAAAGAATGCGGCAAGTGCATATAATATAAGGGAATAGTCAAACATCAGATTGAAACATACATGAGACGCACTTATTACTGCAATACAGCCGAGAGCAGCAAACAGTGAAAAATACTTCATAATATATGCACTCGGCGCATACACCATTTTTCTTAAAAGCATCATCAGAATACCGAAGCCAATCATCAGCAGAAATACAAGATGATAGATATAAACCGGTTCAAATTCTGAAATACGGTAAACGGACCAGCCGCTGCCGAAATAATATCGTTCAACCTTGAAAACAAAATCGGCAAAAGAATTTACAATCATCAGCACCATATCGGCAGCAGCCATAATGTTGATAACTTTCCCTGTCTTTTTCACCTTATCCGAAACTTTATCATAACCGAGATAGTGCCTTACAAAATTAAATACCGACAAAACGGTAAAACATTCAACAAAAGTGCATATTCCGAAAAACAGGCGGGCAGTAAAATCATCTCCCATAATCATAGCAGCAGCATACGAGGAGACCGTGCCTGAAGCAAGCAGAAGTACATATCTCTGGTATTTTTCAAGCGGATTTTCTTTAAGTTTCACCATTCCGTACAATGCACAGCATATCATGAACAGCGCACCGCAGAACAATGCAACGACTATCAGCCAAATCATAATAAAAATCACCCTAAAACAAAACAACAACCTATCCGCAGGCGGAAAGAATGCAGTTAAAATAATTTTTATTATATTGTAACATAATTTTAACAAAAAGTCAATATTTTTATTATAAAATATACATATTTAACATAATAAGTAAAATAATGGCCGAAACAATTATTCTTATTGCACGATAAATAGTCTGTAAACTGTTTTCATACACACTTCCCTCGGCTATGAGATTAAGCACAGAACCGCCGTCAAGCATACTATAGGGTAAAAGATTGAACAGTCCTTCCGCAAGATTGAACAACGGCAGAAGTCCTTTCACACCACACAAAGTAAGTACAGTATACAGCAGAAGATTTACAGCAGGACCGCTCATCAGTACAAAAATTCCGTTTCTGATTGAACTGCACGGCGACGCAGACATCTTTATTCCCGAACTGCTCAGTTCTATTGATTTCAGTTCACCGCCTGTAAGTTTAAGAGCGATGATATGCCCTATTTCGTGGGAAACACAGGCGATATAGAATGCCGAAATAAGCTGGGTGTCACGGAACATGAAAAGCAGTGCATTGAACAGAAGAAACGAAAATTTAACCCTGATTTTTATCATATATGTAATCAGTTACAATGTCAATGGGATTTGAAATAATCTCGTTTTCTCTGAACGCAAAATCTTTTATACGGGAAAAAAGTTCGTCTGCCGTATCGGGTCTGAAAATATTGAGAATTATAAGCCCTGCCGCAATAATCATACACAAAGCGGTCTGCATCGTTACAGCATCGTCTGCTCTCCCCTCTTTTTTACGTCTTGTGTTGTCAATTTCAAGAAGTTCGGTGTTATCCTCTTCGGAGATTATCTCTTCTTCATTTTCCTGAACCTCATCAATAACAGTTTCGTCCATGTTGTCAACTCCTTTATGAATAAAAATATGCTGATTTTTTTTGAATAAGAACTAAAAATCTGTCATTTATGACATATTGACATAAACACTCAAACATGGTACAATATAATGTATAGACAGACATCAAGACTATACACAGGAGGAATAAAATTGAAAATTTTCAGAAAATCTTTATTAATTTCAACCGTTTTTGTCCTTTCCGTTTCATTTTCCGGCTGTTCAGACGGTACAAACCCAGAACTCTCGTCAGGACAAGAAGATGTGAAAATCTCTCCGCAGAGTATCACATTCGAGTGGCAGAATGCCTACATGGACAAACTTGCTGAATTTAAAAATTCCGCTGATTTTTCAGCCGATGTTAAAAATGGCTCACGTTTTGACCTATTTGACATTACAGGCGATAAAACTCCTGAACTTATAATATCGCCCGATGACAACGGTCAGACAGCCTGCCGGATTTATTCATGCAGAGACGGAAATATCGTTGAACTGGGTGAAACAGGCAACAGCGGTATTTTTTCCTACCTCCCTGATATGCACCTGATTAAAGACGAATATTCAGGCGACGGCTTTGTTCTGGGCAAATATGTTGCCTATCAGGACGGAGCATTCAACACCGTTATTTCATACAGCGATAACTCAATGTCCGCTTCAAAGGGTGCAACTATCAGGTATGAAATCAACAATGAAGAAGTACTTCTGCCTGAATACGATGAGGCACTCGCCCCTTACAGCAATTCACCTTCTGTAACCGCAGGAAGAAAATATACTTTCGGAGACAATGCAATAAACTATGCAATAAAATGTTCTGAAAGCTGGGGAGCTGTTCTCACTTCCACACAAAGAGAACTCTACAGAGCAAAACTCACGGAACTCCTCAATCCGCTTGACGCAATATACGCATTTGAACTTTGCGACCTCAACAGCGACGAAATTCCCGAACTTATAATTTCCAACGGAAATCTGCCGGAAAGCTATTGCGAAATATACTATTTCGACGAAAATGGTCTTGCACATATCGACGGAGTTTTCGGCTCATACGGCAAATTCACATTTGACACAGAAAAGTTTGTGCTGTCTACAGGCTCAATCCGCTGGAGTATCAACAATGCCGATTTCAATGCAAATGAATACAGCTATTCTGAAAGTCTCGCAGAAATAGGCAGAAAATATCTCCTCACAGATACGAATATTTCTGTCGCACTTAACTGAATATGGCTAAACCGAAAATCGTTTACACCTGCTGCAACTGCGGTTTTGAAAGTTCAAAATGGAACGGCAGATGTCCGTCGTGCAATTCATGGAACAGCTTTGAGGAAAAAGTTCCGCAGAATACACCTGCATCGTCATCATTCTCAAAAACCGCATACACAGGAGGCACAGACTTATCAGAAAGTATACTGGAGCTTGAAGATATTGGTACAGACAACGACGTCCGCTATGATACGGGCATAGGCGAACTCAACAGAGTTCTCGGCGGCGGACTCGTCAAGGGTTCACTCGTACTTCTCGGCGGTGAACCAGGTATCGGCAAAAGTACAATTCTTTTGCAGATATGCCAGTACCTCGGCGAAAATCACTCAATTCTGTACGTATCGGGAGAGGAATCCGCAAGACAGATTAAACTCCGTGCTGAAAGACTTGGCGTTGACACTGAAAATCTCTACATACTTACTGCCACAGATGCAGAAGCAGTTGCTGAGACGATAGTGTCAAGCGCACCCGATATTGCAATTATTGACTCTATCCAGACAATGAGCATAAACCGTATAACTTCCAGTCCCGGAAGTATCACACAGGTGCGTGAATGCTCAAATCTGTTCATGCACACCGCAAAAGGACAGGAAATCCCGATAATCATCGTCGGTCACGTCAACAAGGACGGCGCAATCGCAGGACCGAAAGTAATGGAACATATTGTCGATGCAGTCCTGTACTTTGAGGGTGAACGTCACCAGAGCTACAGACTTCTCAGGGCAGTCAAGAACCGTTTCGGCTCAACGAATGAAATCGGCGTATTTGAAATGCTTGACAAAGGTCTTGCGGAAGTTGAAAATCCGTCGCAGATGCTGCTGTCGGGGCGTCCGCACGGCGTATCAGGAACGTGCGTAGCCTGCATAATGGAAGGTTCACGCCCTATCCTTGCGGAAGTTCAGGCACTCGCCGCAAAGACAAGTTATGCCGCACCTCGCAGAATGACAACAGGCGTAGACTTCAACCGGCTGAATATTATAGTAGCTGTCCTTGAAAAAAGACTGGGAATATTCATGGGAAGTCTTGATATATACCTTAATATAGTAGGCGGTTTCAGACTTGACGAACCTGCTGCCGATTTGCCTGTCGCTATGGCTCTTTACTCAGGAATAATGGACAAGCCGATTGACGAAATGCTTGTATCATTCGGCGAAATCGGTCTCGGCGGAGAAATCCGTTCAGTATCACAGGCATCACTGCGCATAAAAGAGGCGGAACGAATGGGATTTGAAAAAATCGTCATACCAAAGCAGTGCGCTGAAAAAATCAATCCAAAGGATTATGATATACAAATCATACCCGCATCAACGCTGAAACAGGCATTTTCAGCAATATAACAAAGGAGAATAAAAAAATGAAAAAACTTTTAGCAGTCCTTTCAGTATGTGCGCTCCTCAGCTGTACATTCTGTTCATGTTCCGGAAAAGACGAAACAGAGGATAATCCGCTTATGCTCACAATCGGCACAGAACAGCTTGACGAAACAATTATACAGCCTATTTACGATTATTTTGAAGGCTTTAACAATGACAATGCCGAACTTGTAATGACATCGTTTATACCGACAGCGTACATCGAAGCAATGAAAGAAAAAGAAATGTATGAAAACGAAGTTACAGGCTGGCAGGAAAATATAACAGCTACTCATGAGATGTGGACGGAAAGCCACGGAGCAAATCCGAAAATCACGTTCAAAGAAGAAACGCAGAATGCAAAACTCACCCAGCCGTATCTTGACATTGCAAAAAAATATTTCGCCTATACTGCCTATGACCTCAATGCTGAAATCGAGATTGAAGAAGGCTATGAAATAAAATTCATTTACACAGTTACAGGCGAGGACAGTTCAGAAGACGGTAATGAAACAGCCTGTATTGTTAAAGTCAAGGACGACGGCTGGAAACTTATCTTCAGCAGTTCCGAAGCACTTCTGTCATATTCAAGTGCGCCGGACGCAAACACAGTCTCCGGAACTACTGAAACTCCAGAGACTTCCGAAACTGAATAATATACAGTTCTGCTCCTTTCCGGAGCAGTTTTTTATACAATATGTAAATGATAAATTAAATTCTACATTGTACACAAAAAGCACAATATATCAGTTAATGAGTACTATATATCATTGAAAAATTCAGGAAACTGCGATATAATATGTACAGTGGTTGACACAAAGGTCAGCTGAAGTGCAGGCGGTTCGGATTAATCTGCACTTGATATGTCATTATATTTAAATTTTTTTCGGAGGGAAAAACAATGAGAAATTCAATAATGAAAAAGCGGATTATGGCAGTTGCTGCATCTGCTGTCATGAGCGTATCTGCAATTGCAGGCTCAATCGGCATGACAGTGCCTATGATGACAAACAACCTTGTTAATACTTTTGCTGCTGAAACAAGCGTAAAAATCAACGCAACAACAGGCTATGCAGAAGGTATGTACGCAACATGGGGCGCAGTTACAGGTGCAACAGGATACAATGTCTATGTTGACGGCACACAGATTGACAGTATGCTTATCAGACAGTACAGCGGTTATCTCCGTGCAGATGCTGTCGGACTTAAGGCAGGAAGTCACACAATGAAAGTCGTTCCGATTATCAGCGGTAAGGAAGACACTTCAAAGGCTGCTGAGGGAACGGCAAGTGTATATGCTCACGACAGAAGCGGTTTCGGTTTCGTAAACGGTACGTCTTCCGGTGCTTACAATGATGACGGTACACTCAAGGACAACGCAATCGTTATCTACGTTACAGACGAAAACAAGGATACTGTTACAGCAGACATCGACTCCACAGGCAAGGGCGCATCTACTCTCACAGGTGTACAGAACATCATCACAGGCTACAAAAAAGGCAAAGAGAGCAGACCGATGGCAATCAGATTTATCGGAAATATCACTGACCCAGGCAATATGGACAAGGGCGACCTTATGCTTGACACGGTTACAGCAGGTATGACAATTGAGGGTATCGGAAATGACGCAACATTCAACGGCTTTGGTCTTGTACTTAAAAACTGCTCAAATGTTGAAGTAAGAAATATCGGTTTCATGAACTGCAACAGTTCAGAGGGCGACGACTGCGGACTTCAGCAGAAAAATGACCACGTATGGGTTCACAACTGCGACTTCTTCTACGGCGATGCCGGTTCAGATGCCGACCAGGTTAAAGGCGACGGCGCACTTGATACAAAGACATCTACATACATCACACACTCCTACAACCACTTCTTTGACAACGGAAAGTGCAATCTTCAGGGAATGAAGAGCGAATCCACAGAAAACTACATCACATATCACCACAACTGGTACGACCATTCAGACTCACGTCACCCACGTATCAGAACCTGTACAGTACACATCTACAACAACTATTTCGACGGCAATGCAAAATACGGCGTAGGCGTAACAATGGGAGCTTCCGCATTCGTTGAGAATAACAACTTCCGCAACTGCAAATACCCGATGCTCAGTTCAAATCAGGGTTCAGACGTAGCAACAGGCGGTACATTCTCAGGTGAAACAGGCGGTATCATAAAGTCATTCGGAAACATTGTAAGCGGCGGAAAAGGCTATGTAAAGTATTCCGACGACAACACAGAATTTGATGCTTATGAAGCATCTTCAAAGGACGAAGCAGTTCCGTCAAGTGTAAAGACAAAGAGCGGAAGTACAACATACAACAATTTCGATACATCAGACATTATGTACAGCTATACAGCAGACAAGGCAGAAGATGTTCCGACAATCGTAACATCAAAGGCAGGACGTGTTGACGGCGGTGACTTCAAGTGGACATTCACAGAGGCAGACGACGAAAGCTATGCAGTAAACGACGCTCTTAAGGCTGCACTTGTTGCTTACGACGACTCAATCGTTGCAATCGGAAGCGGATTTAAAGAGGACAGTTCAAATCCTCCCACACCTGCGCAGACTACAGCTAAACCGTCCACACCTGCACAGACTACAGCAAAACCTTCAACTCCGTCAACTCCCGTAGTTTCAGGCGGTCAGGTTCATGACTTCACAGCAGACGGAAAGAACAGTTCATTCTATACAATCACAGGAAACCTTTCAACAAGCAAGGGTACAGCCTCCTATGACGGAAAAACACTCACGCAGTCTCTTAAAATGGAATCCGCTACAAATATTACATTCAATGCAGGTTCAGCAGGCAAGCTCACACTTGTATTCGGCAGTACAGAGGGCGGAAAGAAAGTAAAGGTTGACGGCACTGCATACACAACAGACGCAAACGGTGTTGCAGAAATCGACCTCTCAGCAGGTTCACATACAATCACAAAGGGTGATTCAATCAACCTCTTCTATATAGTATTCGGCGGTGAGGCAGGTTCAGCACCGACAACAACAGCTGCTCCGTCAAATCCGGTACAGCAGACAACAAAACCTGTATCAACAAATGTTCCCGCAGTTACTCCTTCGGGCGACATCAAGGTAGTATACGCAGGCGGCTGGAATGAAATGGCTTACCTTGTATGCTCAGGACTTAACGATGCAAGCGTAACAGGTGTATCCTACACAGGCGCATCATCGGGCAAACTTGAGGGCGACGACTTCACATACCTCGTAAGAGACGTTGAAGAGGGCGTAAGAGTTGACCTCCTCGGACTTAAACCAGGCGAATACACTATCACACTTGAAACAACAAAGGGTAAAGTTACACAGTCCGGAATTAATGTAAGCCAGCAGGACCGTTCAGGTTATGCACACTTCAACTATGATGAGGGCGTAGGTGCATACACAGACGGCGGTGAACTGAAAGTAAATGCAAAAGTTCTCTACGTAACAGAGGAAAATAAGAACACAGTTTCCGTAACTTCAAAGGACGGCACTACTGTTAAGGGTATCGGCAACATTCTCAACTCCGTTGGTCAGGACATAGGCGACGGAAAAACTGCCAACGGCGGTACTGTTACAAACTCAAATCAGGGTATCATCAAGAAACTTGCTGAAGACGGTACTCCGCTTGTAATCAGAATTGTAGGCAACGTAACTGCTCCGGAGGGTCTTACAGAATTTGACTCAACAAACTACGGCGGTTCAGTAGGTGATAACGGATTTATGGCAAGAATGAAATCAGGCAAGGACGTTACAATCGAAGGTGTCGGCAATGACGCAACAGTAAACGGCTGGGGCTTTCACTTCATGGCTGAATCTTCTGCTCCCGAACTTGGCAAGAGTTTTGAAGTAAGAAACATCGCATTCAGAAACGTTCCGGAAGACTGTATCGGTATGGAAGGCGTTCAGGAAGGCTCAGGCGACAGCGCAAAACTTACAGCCTCCGTTGAAAGATGCTGGGTTCACAACTGCGAATTCTATGTGCCGCACATTGCAAATCCTGCTGAATCAGACAAGGCAGAGGGCGACGGTGCGTGCGACTTCAAGCGTGGACAGTATTTCACAAACAGCTACTGCTACTATGAGGGCTACCACAAGACAAATCTTGTCGGCTCATCTGACACAAGCATTCAGTATCACCTCACATATCACCACAACTACTGGAAAAACTGCGAATCAAGAGGACCTCTTGCACGTCAGGCTGATATCCATATGTACAACAATGTGTTCGACGGACAGACCAGTTACTGTGCAAGTGTAAGAGCAAATGCTTATATCTTCTCTGAATACAATGCTTATGTAAACGAGTGCAAAGACCCTGTACTCCTTAAGTCAGGCGGTGTGTTCAAGAGCTATAACGATGCACGTATCAGCCTTAAGAAAGGCGCATCTTATGAGGGTACAGACGTAACAAGCAGAGACCAGAAGGTAAGCAACAACAACAAGTTCCCTGATTTCGATACAAATGCTTCAGTTTCATACATTCCGGACGGCAAATACAGCCTCACAGAACAGACAGGCGATGCGCTTTACACAGCACTCAGTTCACTCTTTGAGACAGACGGCGGCTGTATGGATAACACAAAGATTTCAGGCGGCACAGTTGTTGCACCGCCAACATCAACACAGACAACAAACAATCCCGGTTCTAACCCCACAACTACTGTAACACCTGTCGGCGATGTTAAAATAGGCGATGCAAACGAAGATGGTGCAGTTGACCTCGCAGATGCAACAGCTATTATCCAGCACATCGGCAACGAAGACAAGTACGGACTTTCCGCACAGGGTGCTAAGAACGCTGATACAAATTCAGACGGAAAAATTACAGGTGCTGACGCTATCGTAATCCAGAAACTTGAAGCTCACATCATCTCTTCACTTCCTTATACAGAATAAGCCCGTTCCTTAAATATAATGATATAATGAAAAGAGAGTTCCTTCGGGAACTCTCTTTTCGTGTATATCAGTCAACAGACTTAAGCGACTCCGCCATGTTGATTTTTTCAAGTTTTATCTGCATGAAGATATTTACTATAAAATTGAATGCAAATGTAAGAATTACACTTAAAACATAACTCAACGGCAGTATTCTTACGCTGAACTCAATAATATCAATTACAATCTGCGCCATAACAAAGCGGTGAAGAAGTATTCCAAGTCCGAGACCGCACAGAATGCCAAGCGAAGTGAGTACAATATTTTCCCTGAGTACATATGCGGAAGTTTCATTGCGGAAAAATCCGAGTACTTTTATGGTGGCGATTTCCCTTGTGCGTTCAGTTATGTTGATATTCGTGAGATTATAGATTACAATAAACGCAAGTCCCGCCGCACATACGATTACAAGAAGAACAATATAATCAAGACTGCTCATTGTGTCCGCCATATTCGCCTTGCTTTCCTCAAGTACCGAAATATAGCTTATATCAGCATTTTCAAGGAGTTCCGCCACAACACTGCCTGTATCATCGCCGTTTCTGAAATTCATGAATGCTCCGTTCATTTCAGCGTCCTTGCCAAGCTGTGATTTATAAGTCTCCTTGCTGATATAGATATAATTGTAGACGTGATTTTCAAAAATTCCTGTAACTTTCAGGTGCATTTCATTCATATCAGGGTCACGGAGCGTTATTTCGTCACCCTGTTTTATGCCGTACCTGTCGGAAATACTGTGGCAAATCAGGGCTTCATTCAGTCGGGGGTATTCAAGCTGAATACCGTCTTCTGTTCGGAAATTCATAAATTCAGGCATATTGTCAAATGTTTCAACCGTTTCAAGACTAACACTCTTCGCTCCACTGCCATATATCAAATCCCATGAACTCTCTCTGTACATCAGAAAGCCGTCCGACTTCTCGTCAAGCATACGCCGTACTTTTCCGACGTTTTCAGGCTCATAACTCACCACCGCATCGGTAATCTGAATTTCGTCATACTGCACATCGGCGAATCTTGCAATAGAGTCCTTCAAACCGAAACCTGTAAGGAGAAGAGCAGTACAACCGCCGATACCAATAATCATCATAAAAAATCTGCCTTTATACCTGAAAATGTTCCTAAGCGAAACCTTGTGCAGAAATTTCAGTCTGTTCCATATAAAAGGTATTTTTTCGGGCAGAACTCTTTTTCCGGCTTTCGGAGCTTTCGGGCGCATAAGATTTGCCGCTGTTTCAGCAAGTTCAACACGGCACGAAATCCATGTCATACCGAGTGAACACAGCAGTGATGCGCCGACTGACGCAATAAACAGTTTCCAGTCGAAAAGATACGGCATATCAAGCGGAATGTACATGAGTTTGTAAGTCACCCATATTATCGCAGGAAATGCATACGTTCCCGCAAAAAATCCCAATATACAGCCGATAAGCGATGCACTTCCCGAATAGAACATGAATTTCCCCATGATTGCCGTTTCTGAATAGCCTATAGCTTTTAACATTCCGATTTCGGTACGCTGTTCCTCAACCATACGGCTCATAGTAGTCATACAGACAAGTGCAGCAACGAGAATGAAGAATATAGGGAAAACTTTCGCAACCTGCTCCACGATTTCGGAGTCGTTTCTGAAAGTCGAATAACCGATGTTCATATCCCTGTCAAGAAGATATATTTCAGGCTTTTCAATATCAGCGATTTCCTGTTCCGCATCGGAAATATCCTGTTCAGCCTCGGCAGTTTCATGCTCAAAATCCGCCATACTGGTTACGTATTCGTCGTAATTGTCCGTATAGACCGAGTGACCCGAAGCATAATCATCATTGCCCTCATTGTACTTTTTTTCTGCGTCTTCAATTTCTTTCAGACCGTCTTCATACTCTTTCTCACCCTTTTCAAGTTCGGATTTCGCCTTTTCGTAATCGGCGAGACCCTGTTCATACTGTGCTTTCCCCTGTTCAAATTCAATCCTGCCTGACTGAAGTTCCGCACGGTTGTTGTCCAGTACGGACTGCTGATATTCAAGTTCTGCACGGGCATTGTCAATCTGCAACTTTGCCTGTTCCAGCTGTGCAAGACCACTGCGGAGCATTTCCTGCTGTTCCGGCGGAAGATAGTCAATCATTGCAAGCGCATCGCCGTACTGCGAATAGAATGCTGTTTCCTGCGAATTGTATTCCGCTTCACCTGCATAAAATTCCTCCCATGCACTGTCAAGCTGTGCCTGAACGTCTGCAAGCTGATTTTCCCCATCAAGCAGTTTCTGTTCACTTTCGTCAAGCGTTATTCTGGTATCCTCAAGAGTTTTTTCAGCCTCTGCAAGTTCAGTCCTGCCGTTGTCAATTTCAGCTTTAGCGTCACTGAGTTCCTTTTTGCCGTCATCGATTTCTTTTTTTGCACTGCGGAGTTCGTCAAGTGCGTTATCAAGTTCAGCCTTTGCATCGTCCAGCTTTATTTTAGCGTCGTCAAACTCTTTCAGAGCTTTTGTGCGTTCATTTTCGAGTTCCTGTCTGGCATCATCAATTTCCGTCTGTGCATCATCAATAATCCTGTTGTAACGCAAATCCGCCTGTTTCTGTGCAATATCTTCCCATAAATCAGTTTTACTGTCTATGAAGTCATCATAATCATCGGAATAAATCTGATAATTCCGATTGAACTTTATGTAGATGTCCGTGAAGTAATCCATATCAAACGCACTTTCCATAGTATAGATAAATCCGTCAAAACTGCCGTTTCCGACAGAAGTATTTCCCATTTTATAATTGACATATCCAGAAGAATCAACTCTTCCGACTACAGTAAATTCACTTTCGTTTAATGAATTAACAGTATCTTCATTGTTCTTACTGCTTATCTTAAAGGTATCACCGACTTTAAATCCGCCGTGTGCCATAACAACACACTCATTCGGATTTTCAGGCATACGTCCTTCCTGCAAAAGCAGACCGTTGACGTTTTCGGGAATATTATGTGTTTTGATTACAAGGTCATCATCATTTTTGTCTGTATAAATCACATCAAGACTGTAACCGCCCTCAGCATACTTCACATCGTCCTGATTTGCAAATTCCGCAACGCTGTCCTTATCCCAGCCGAGAGTTGAAATAATCCTGTAATCATACAGGCTGCTTTCATTCATGAAATCGCTCATCATGTTCACCATAGCAGGTGTTGTGACTTTTACTCCCGAAAAGAATCCCACGCCAAGAGCGATAATAGCAAGAATAGCCATAAATCGCCCCATAGAACCCTTTATTTCACGGAGTGCGGTTTTTCTCATATTCTTCATAAGCCATCACCACTCAATATCCGCAACATCAACGATATTTTCATTAAGACGCATATCAGCAATTTTTCCGCTTTTCACTGTGATAATTCTGTCCGCCATAGCAGAAATCGCCTGATTGTGAGTGATAACGATAACCGTTTTACCTGTTTTCCTGCACGTATCCTGTAAAAGTTTAAGTACCGCCTTGCCTGTATTGTAGTCAAGCGCACCTGTAGGCTCGTCGCACAAAAGCAGTTTCGGATTTTTCGCCAATGCTCTTGCAATGGAAACTCTCTGCTGTTCACCGCCCGAAAGCTGTGCAGGGAAATTTTTCATACGTTCCGCAAGCCCGACCTGTCGCAGTACCGTAGCCGCATCAAGAGGGTCACGGCAAATCTGTGCAGCAAGTTCAACATTCTCCAGTGCAGTGAGGTTCTGCACAAGATTATAGAACTGAAAAACAAACCCTACATCATGCCGGCGGTAAGCGGTAAGCTGTTTCTTGTTAAGTTCTGAAATATCTGTGCCGTCGATTACAGCACTTCCGCTTGTGAGCGTATCCATACCACCAAGTATATTCAGTATTGTGGTTTTACCTGCTCCCGAAGCTCCGACTATAACGCAGAACTCGCCTTTTTCAATTTCAAAAGTAACACCGTCAAGGGCATTTACAGCCGTCTGTCCTGAACCGTATGTCTTTTTTACATTCTGAAATTCAACATAACTCATTAAAAAACTCCTTTACTTAAAAATAGCCTGTTTTTATATTATAACATAACAGCAATGCAAATTCAAGGCTTGACAAAAAAAGTAATATATGTTATAATATTCCGATAAAAAAATTAAAAGGAGATTTTTTTATGAGCCAATTGAGAAATCAGCATATGACTGTAAACTGGTACGATATTATCGATACAGAGAATATCACGCCTGCATCGGAAGCGTCGCTGAAAGAGAAGTCATCGCTTGTCGGGCGTGTGGGACTTCTTATGCTTTCGGCAGGCACTGGTGCGTGGAGGGTGCGTGCGTCCATGAACAAGATTTCCCGTGCATTGCATATCACCTGCAACGCTGATATAGGACTTCTCTCTATTGAATACACCTGTATTGAAAACGGTGAAACGTACACAAATGCACTTTCACTGAGAACTACAGGAGTAAACACTCACAAACTGAGCTGTATCGAGGAATTTGCTGATAACTTCGCCGAAAAAACAGACCGCTATTCAGTGGAGCAGTTTCACCGCATACTTGACAAGATAGAAACGCTTCCTGCAAACTATAAAGCATGGCAACTTGCGTTTGCTTCAGCATTTGCCTGCTGTGCATTCACTTTTCTGCTCGGCGGAGGATATATTGAGATGATATGCGCATTTCTCGGAGCAGGCGTCGGAAATTTCGTCCGCAAACTCCTGCTTGAACGACACATAACACTGTTTGCAAATGTCACCGTGGGAACTGTTTCCGCCTGCTGTGTGTACGTCATTTCAATCAAACTTGCAGAACTTCTGTTCGATATATCGGCAGTACATCAGTCGGGCTATATATGTTCCATGCTGTTTATAATTCCGGGATTTCCGCTGATAACCGGCTTCATAGACCTCTCAAAACTTGACTTGCGTTCAGGAATTG
Organism: uncultured Alistipes sp.; assembly: GCA_964460175.1. Taxonomy (GTDB): domain Bacteria; phylum Bacillota; class Clostridia; order Oscillospirales; family Ruminococcaceae; genus Ruminococcus. The sequence goes on from CAYWPN010000007.1 coordinate 56,238, forward strand.
AACGTGTCACATACGCACTTTTAATTATAATGACCGCAACGCTGTCGGGCTGGATTACCGCATCAGTATTCCGTTTTGCGCCGTCCGATTTTCAGTCGTTTGAACTCAATCCGATACTCATAGTAGTTTTCAGACTTATCGCAAGTTTTGCCGGAGTATTCGGTTTCTCACTCATGTTCAACAGCACGGTTAAAATGGCACTCACAGCAGGATTAATCGGCATGGCTGTGAATACATTCCGTCTTGAACTCGTTGATTTAACGCTTATTCCTGCAAGCGTAGGCGCATTCATAGGTGCTTTGTGCGCAGGACTTCTTGCTTCCGCCCTGAAAAAGAAAATCGGCTTTCCACGCATAACGCTGACAGTGCCGTCTATCGTCATCATGGTTCCTGGAATGTTCATGTACAAAGGAATTTATTTCATGGCACTGAACAACATAACAGAGGGAGGAATGTGGCTTACAAAGGCATTCATGATAGTCCTTGCACTTCCGCTGGGACTGATTACCGCAAGAATACTGACAGATAAGAATTTCCGAAAAAGTACATAATATAAATCAAGGGAGTGATAAACAAATATCACTCCCGTTTTAATTAAAACAGCGGTGCAACAAGCTTCAGGATTTGCCCCATTACTTTATAATAAAGCTTTTCTTTCTTTATAGTTTCAGGAGTAACCTGACGGCAGTCGCATAAGGTCTGCTGGAAATCAGCTTCAATTGCCGGAATACAGCTTGTCCTGTACATATAAGTAGCGCACTCAAAATGGTGATAGAGACTTCGGTAATCAAGATTAATCGTGCCGACAACAGCTTTTTCGTCGTCGCAGACAAATACTTTTGAATGGACAAAACCAGGAGTATACTCATAAATCTTAACACCCGACTTTATAAGTTCCTTGTAGTGAGTTTTGGCGAGTGCATAGGCAGTTTTCTTGTCTGGTATTCCGGGGAGGACAAGTCTGACATCAATTCCACGTTCAGCAGCAAATTTAATTGCCCTTTCAAGTTCGCCGTCAAGAATAAGATAAGGCGTCATTATATGGACATACTTTGTGGCACGGCTGAAAATATCCATATAGACATTTTCGCCGACTTTCTCTTCGTCAAGCGGACAGTCCGCATAAGGCATAACAAAACCTTCGGCAATACTTCTGTTTATCCTGATATTTTCAGGAACGGCAAGATATTTATTCCAGACAGGTTCTTTCTCATCAATATTCCACATCTGCAAAAACATGAGTGTGAAACTCTGCACGGCACTGCCTTTAATCATGACGGCAGTATCTTTCCAGTGACCGAAACGCTCCAGTCTGTTGATATATTCGTCTGCAAGGTTAATTCCTCCGTTGTATGCGACTTTTCCGTCAATTACAAGTATTTTTCTGTGGTCACGGTAATTGTAGTGAGTAGACAGAAACGGAGCAATCGGAGCAAAAGCCTTGCACCTGATACCGAGTTCCGCAAGCCGTTTCGGATAATCATGAGTAAGTGTAGACATCTCACACATTCCGTCATATATAACACGGACATCAACACCCTGTTCTGCCTTGCGATGCAGGATTTCAAGGACTTTCCCCCACATATAGCCCTCAGCAATTATAAAGTACTCCATAAAAATGAAGTTTTCCGCTTTTTCAAGTTCTGTAAGAAGGGACGCAAATTTCGCCTCACCGCACGGGAAATATTCTGTTTCCGTATTGTCATACAACGGAAAACAGCCTGTCCTGTTGACATAACGGCACAAATCAATCGTTCCTGAATTTTTCAGCTCGACATTATTCATTATTTTTTTGTCATGCGGAAGTATTCTTTTAGTTGATTTGACTAAATCTTCCATGCGCTTTTTTAAAGTATAGTGACCGAAATCGTATTTTGTAAGAAAAAGCATAATCGTTCCCGGAATGGGAAAAAGCATGATAATTCCGAGCCATGTAAGCTTTGCAGAATATGACATTCTGTCATTGAATAAGTAAAATATCATTACTATTGAAAAAATGCTCAGGAATAAATTGATATGCGGAACATAGTCAACAAAAAGCTGATATACTGATAAAAGTATGCAAATCTGTATTAAAATAAGCAGGATTATTATAAAAAACCTGCTGAAAATGAGTTTAAGAATACCTTTTCTTCTCTGTGGAATAAGTCTTATTATGCCGTCATCGTTTTTCTTTTTCTTCTTCATACTGTAAATTCAAATCCTCCTTGTCTTATCTGCATTACAATGCATTTACCGTCACCGAAAGCAGAATTAATTCTGTCGGCGTAATCATCAGCGAGATACAACGGCACAAAGGTCTTTACTACGCTGTTTTCCGCCGTCACAGCACCGTCACAGCCTGAAAATTCTCTGCTGAGAAGTACAGCAGTCTTTGAGCGTGCATTGCCGAGAGTATACACAGCCGAACCGTTCACAAGACTGAAAAATTCGGGGATATTTCCGTTAATAAGCGCATCGTGTGCAAGCTGATTTCGCATTTTTTCGTCAGCCATAACGGACATCTTATAAATTATGCGTTCATCGTGGACTTTCCTGAGTTCGCCGATTTCACTGAAAAAATCATCGCAAACCTGTGGAATTTCCTCTTTTTTACTCTGTGAACTCAAATCTGAAATACAAAGGCTGTAACCCGAAAAGCAGTCAGGAATTTCACTGGTTTCATTCATATCAGCTTTTTCAAAAGATTTCGGGATTTCATTTGAAACAGAAAAGCAATTACAGCTTTCTGCCTTAATCATTATCTTGTCAGTGGACAGAAAAAGTGTCACACCGCACACTGTAATTTTCGCCGGAACAGAGTACACACGTATATTGTCGAATTGGGGGAAACGTCTGGAAAAACGCTCGCACGTATCAATATAGCGTATCCTGTTGCGGAGCATCTCATTACCGGAATTTCCGTAAAGCTCATACAGTTTTTCATCAAAATATCCGCCCGACAATGCGGAAATAAAATCTTTTATAGTCATAAGCAACATCTCCAGTTAAAATATAATTTTATTATACAACATCGGCAGAAAAAAATCTATAGTTTTTTGTAAAAATCTCTTGACTTTAATAAAAAAAAGTTGTATACTTAAAACATAACTAAATTTTACTTAATTTAACATGATTAAAGGAGTGATTTTTATGCCGGAAATTAAGTTAATCTGCCCTGAACTTCCTGATATGCCGTGGCAGGACAAACCCGAAAACTGTACTTCTCCGATGTGGAGGTACAGTGCAAATCCCATAACAAAGCGCAATCCCACACCCAATACAGCAAGAATTTTCAACAGTGCGGTTATTCCATACGGCAATGGTTTTGTCGGAGTATTCAGAGGTGAACAGCGTGACGGAGTACCGCATATTTATTTCGGCACAAGCAGCGACGCAATTAACTGGAGCTTTAATTCAGAAAAAATAAAGTTCGTGGACGAAAACGGCGAGCCGTTTCAGCCTGTTTACGCATACGACCCCCGACTTGTCAGAATTGATGATACATATTATATAATGTGGTGTCAGGATATGTACGGAGCGACAATCGGCATGGCAAAAACAACTGATTTCAGGACGTTCACGAGAATAGAAAATCCGTTTCTGCCGTACAACCGGAACGCAGTACTTTTTCCACGCAAAATCAACGGAAATTTCGTAATTCTTTCACGTCCATGCGACGCAGGTCACACAGCATTCGGTGATATTTTTATAAGTGAAAGTCCCGATATGCAGTATTGGGGCAAGCACCGTCATGTTATGGGAACAAAAAATTCAAACTGGTGGGAAAATCTAAAAGTCGGCGGAGGAGCAGTCCCGATTGAAACGGATAAGGGCTGGCTGATGTTCTATCATGGCGTTGTGAATACGTGCAACGGCTATGTATACAGTATCGGAGCGTGCATTCTTGACATCAACGAGCCGTCGAAAGTACTCCATCGCTGTGCGGACTATGTTCTCACTCCCGAAGAGGACTATGAAGTAAACGGTTTCGTCCCGAATGTATGTTTTCCCTGTGCTACGCTCCACGACGCAAAGACAGGCAGAATTGCACTCTACTATGGCTGTGCCGATACGTATATAGGAATTGCATTCACGACAGCAGACGAAATCTACAGCTACATTCTTGCTCACGACTGCGCCGACAATGACGACAAATCCTCCGGCAGAAGATAAAATCCTGTTTTTCTCCGATAAAACTGCTTTTATCGGAGATTTTTATTGTTATTATGTACAAATTTCACTGTTCAGAATTGTAAGTTATGTACTTCTGTTGCAATTATTCTTTATTTTTGCAAAAAATACTTGAAGTTTTTTGTGAAATGTGATAAAATAATATTAATTGAAAAAATATTTTGTTTTACTAAAAGGAGCAGACTATGGCAAAAATTAAAACCGCTGTGATATTCGGCGGTACTTCTCAGGAGCATGAACTCTCACTTGCCTCCGCTTATGAAGTTATCCGCAGTATTCCGCAGGACAAGTATGATGTTACACCAATCGGAATAACAAAAAAAGGACGCTGGCTTTATTTTCCCGGTGACATTGAGGAAATCGCTGACGGAAGCTGGGAACTTAATCCGGACTGCACTTCTGCTATACTTTCGCCCGACCCTCTCCACAGAGGAATTATTACTCTTGAAAACGGCGAGGCAACTGTCAGAAAAATTGATATTGTTTTCCCTGTAGTTCAAGGCAAGAGGGGTGCGGACGGCACTATTCAGGGACTTCTTGATATGTCAGGCATTCCATACGTCGGAAGCGGACTTCTTTCGTCAGCCTCATGCATGGACAAGTCGCACACCCACATGGTTCTTGATGATTACGGCATAAAAACGGCTGAATGGAAACTTATAACTCAGCAGGATTTAAACAATATCGACGAAAAATGCGTTGAAATATCAGAATGCTTTGAATTTCCGATAGCTGTCAAGCCTGCCAACAGCGGCTGTAGTGCGGGAACAAGCACGGCGTACAATCTCAGCGAACTCATTACGGCAGTAAAAATTGCATTCTCAAATGATAACAAAGTTGTTGTGGAAAAATTCGTAAACGGACGTAAACTTGAAGTCGCCGTATTCGGTTACGATATGCCTTTTGCATCGTATGTGGGCGAAATTCTGCCGACTGACAGAAAGTACGACCCGACAGAAGTCCGCAAGAGTTCGGGCGACGATTTGCAGATACCTGCCGACCTGCCCGACAGTATGCACAATATGATACGTGAAACGGCTGTAAAGGCATTCAAGGCACTCGGCTGTAAAGGTATTGCACGGGTTGACTTCTTTCTTCAGGAAGACGGAACGCTTCTGCTTAACAAAATCGGCACAGCTCCCGGACTTCGCCTGAACAGTGTCTATCCGAAACTTATGAAACATCTCGGAATGGAAATGCCGTATCTTATTGACAAACTTCTTGAACAGGCTATGGAAAATTCGGAAAAAACATATTAAGGGTGAAAGCATTGAAAAATAAAAATAATGTTATGATTTCTCTCACAAGTATTCAGTGGCAGGACGACGAAAAGAACGAAACCGAACTCCTTACCAAAGCAAATCTATCAAAATCAGGCGACAATTATGTAATCTCCTATGAAGATACGGAAGCCACAGGTTTTGAAGGTTCAGTCACGACAATAACAGTGAACGGAAGTAAATCTGCATCAATTGTAAGGGAAGGTACAGCAAATTCAGTTCTGTCGCTCGAAATCGGCAGAAAGCACTACTGTCAGTACGGCACTCCGTACGGCGCAATGCAGATTGGCGTTTACACTCATTCAATAAAAAACAGTATAAGCAAGGACGGCAGGCTGTATCTTAAATACACGCTTGACCTTAATTCGTCATTTCTTTCGGATAACGAAATAATTATGACAATAAATCAATGAGAAAGGATTGTTACCAATGTCAGACCTTATAAAATCAGCGTCATTACAGCTCAGGGAACTTATTCTTGACGCACTGGGCAAACTTGTTGCAGAGGGTTCTGCACCTGCTGAACCGCTCCCAGACTTTACAGTTGAAATTCCTGCTGACAAGTCGCATGGTGATTTTGCCGCAAATACAGCTATGGTATGCGCAAAAATATTCAGAATGCCTCCACGGAAAATCGCCGAACTCATCTGCGGTAAAATTGACCTCACAGGTTCAGTATTTGAACGATATGAAATCGCAGGTGCAGGATTTATGAATTTCTTCCTCAGCAGAAAGTGGTTCGCAAATATTGTGGAAAACGTCCTGACTGAAAAGGAAAACTACGGCAGAACAGATTTCGGCAAGGGAAAGAGAGTTCTTGTGGAATTTGTCTCCGCAAACCCGACAGGACCAATGCACATAGGCAACGCAAGAGGCGGTGCAATAGGCGACTGCCTTGCAAGTGTACTCGACTGGGCAGGCTATCACGCTGAACGTGAGTTCTATGTGAATGACGCAGGAAATCAGATTGAAAAGTTCGGAAAATCCCTTGACTTGCGTTATATGCAGTTGTGTTCCGATAAGGGAATGGAAGCAATCAAGCAGTACCCTGACAATGAACAGCTTTTCCAGTATATCTATAATCTCAGCGGTGAGGGAATGGACTTTGAAATGCCAGAAGACGTTTATCTCGGTATGGACATCATCGAACACGCCAAAAATTATCTCGACGAATACGGCGCAGTTCTCAGCGGTCAGCCCGAAAAAGACCGCAGACAAACTCTTGTTGACTACGCTCTTCCTATTAACATAGCAGGACTGGAGCGTGACCTGAAAAAATACCGCATCGTGTATGACAACTGGTTCAGAGAAAGCACTGTCCACGAAAAAAATCAGACAAAGGAAATCGTTGATAAACTTCTTGAGGCAGGTAAAGCCTACGAGCAGGACGGCGCAGTATGGTTCAAAGCGACTGAATACGGCATGGACAAGGACTTCGTCCTGAGACGTTCCAACGGACTTTATACTTACATTGTTCCCGATATTGCGTACCACTATGACAAGCTTGTCACACGTAATTTTGACAAGGCAATAAACGTTCTCGGAGCAGACCACCACGGATATGTGCCACGTCTCAAGGCTGCACTTACCGCTCTCGGCGTTGACGCTTCCAAACTCGACGTTGTACTCATGCAGATGGTCCGCCTTGTACGCAACGGTGAAACAGTCAAACTTTCAAAGAGAAGCGGAAAGGCAATCACTCTTGTAACACTCCTTGACGAAATCCCGATTGACGCTGCAAGATTTTATTTCAATCTCCGTGAGGCAAATTCGCAGTTTGAGTTTGATTTGGATTTAGCTGTAGAAAAATCATCGCAGAACCCCGTATTTTATGTGCAGTATGCCCACGCAAGAATTTGCAGTCTCATAAGCAATCTCAAATCGGAGGGAATTGAAATCCCTGAAACAGCCGATTTCACACTCCTTGACAACAGCCGTGAAATTGAACTGATACGCCACATCGCTTCACTTCCACACGAGATTGAACTTGCGGCAAAGCAGTATGACCCCGCAAAACTCACGAAATATGCGATTGACCTTGCTACGCTTTTCCACCGTTTTTACGACGCTTGCAGTGTAAAGAATGCTGAAACTCCCGAACTCATGAACGCAAGGATACTTCTCTGCATTGCCGTAAGACAGGTACTCAGAAACGTTCTCACAATACTCAAAATCGACCAGCCCGAAAAGATGTAAAAATTACATTTCGGTTACAGCAGGTTACAGCTGTTTGTGAGATTATCACAATACCAACACACAAAACTTGTTTAACATTCAGGAATTTCAAAGAAAATTAACATTTTATTCATATTGTGTTCATAAAAATATGTTACAATTTGTAATAAGTTAAGGTTCTCTGAAAACTGTCCAAATATTTTTAATGAAAGGATTTATACTTATGTCCAACAGATTATTTCAGGGTTTAGTACACCAGATGAGAGATACAATCGACGCTACAATCGGCGTTGTTGACGAATCAGCTACTATTATCGCTTGCAGTGACCTCACAAAAGTAGGCACAACAAATGAATTCGTTTCACTCGACCTCAGTGATTCCCACGATATTTTTATCCGTGACGGCTACACATACAAGCCCTTCGGCGCAAGAGTTAAGCCTGATTACGCTGTCTTCGTCGAAGGCGTTGACGATGCTGCCGCAAAATATGCAAGCATTCTTTCAATCACACTTTCAAACATCAAGCAGTACTACGACGAAAAATACGACCGCAACAACTTCATAAAGAACGTTATCCTTGACAACGTTCTCCCGGGCGATATTGTAATCAAAGCCCGTGAACTCCATTTCAATGCGGAAATCAGCCGTGCTGTATTCCTTGTAAGAATTGTTTCGGCAAACGATATTTCTGCTTATGATGTTATCCAGAACCTCTTCCCTGACAAGAACAAGGATTTCGTTTTCAATATCACAGAATCGGACATCGTCCTTGTAAAGGAACTCAAAAGCACTGTTGATTCCAAAGACCTCGAAAAACTCGCACGTTCAATCGCCGATACACTTTCAAGTGAGTTTTACACAAGAGTTAACGTCGGAATTGGTACGGCAGTTGTCGGCGTAAAAGACCTCGCACGTTCATTCAAGGAAGCACAGATGGCTCTTGAAGTCGGAAAAGTATTCGACACGGATAAAGTCATTGTAAGCTATGAAAATCTTGGTATCGCAAGACTTATCTACCATCTCCCGACAACACTCTGCGAAACATTCCTGCATGAAGTTTTCAAGGTTGGCAGTATTGATTCACTCGACCACGAAACTTTGTTTACTATTCAGAAATTCTTTGAGAATAACCTTAACGTTTCAGAAACTTCAAGAAAACTCTTTGTACACAGAAACACACTTGTATACAGACTTGAAAAAATCAAGAAACTTACAGGACTTGACCTCCGTGAATTTGACCACGCTATTATCTTCAAGATTGCACTTATGGTTAAGAAATATCTTTCTGCTAATCCTGTTAAGTTCTGATTTTTCCAGAACGAAAGGAAGGTGCTGATTATTGGTTGAGCTTGAGAACGTGTCTGTGACTTATTCAAGCGGTGTTGATGCCCTTAATAATGTCAGCCTGAAAATCAACGACGGCGACTTTGCCTTTGTTGTGGGTTCGTCAGGCGCAGGAAAAAGCACAATGATTAAACTGCTTCTTAAAGAAATAGACGCAACAAGCGGTGTAGTGAAAGTAAACGGATATAACCTGAACAGACTGAAAAAGCGTAAAATCCCTGAATTCAGGCGCACGCTCGGCTTTGTCTTTCAGGATTTCAGACTTATCCAGTCCATGACGGTTTATGAAAATATAGCATTTGTACTCCGTGTGCTTGACGCACCGCCAAAATATATAAGAAAAAGAGTGCCGTATGTTATAAGTCTTGTCGGACTTGAAACAAAATCGGACTCCTATCCCGACGAACTCTCAGGCGGTGAAAAACAGCGTGTGGCGATTGCAAGGGCATTGGTAAATGACCCTCAGCTTATCATCGCCGACGAGCCTACAGGAAATATTGACCCTGAACTTTCATACGAAATTGTCGAACTGCTGAAAAGCATAAACGACCAGGGTACTACAATTCTCATGGTTACTCATGAGCATGACCTTGTGCGCCATTTCGGCGGACGAATAATCAACATAACAGGCGGAGAAATCGTTTATGACGAAGTTATCATGGGTTCGGGAAATGAACTCCTGCCAATCGGAAACGAAATTGACGAAACTCCGCAGTATGAACCTCCGCAGGAGAGTTCTCCTGCTTACGATGACCCGTATATCGACGATATAATCGCATCGATAGTCGGAACATCAGTCCCCGATACTGAACCTGAAACAGATATGGAAGAAACAGACAGCGGAGGTGATGAGGAATGAAATTAAGCGGACTTAAATACCTCGCCAATCAGGGTATTGAAAATATATGGAAGAATAAAATGATGGCATTTGCAACTTTCTGCGTCCTGCTTATTTCTCTGCTCCTTGTGGGCTGTGCAGGACTTTTCTATATCAATATGAACTCCATGATTTTGGGACTGGGAAACCAGAACGAAATTTCTGTTTTTCTTTATACAGCAACTGAACAGTCTGTAGTTGAGGAAGTCGGGGCGCAGATACAGCAGCTTGATAATGTTAAAAATGTTGTATTTATTCCGAAAGAAGAGGCATACAAGCGTATGCAGCATCAGGTTAAACAGCAGGGTCAGGAAATTTTCAATTATATTGACGATTCTGAGTTTATGCCCGATGGTTTCAGCGTTACGGTTATAAACAACGACATAATTGAGGAAACAACCGCACTTATTGCGCAGGTTGAAAGCGTGGAGACTGCCTTTTCGTCTCCTGATGTTGCAGAATTTCTCCGTGAACTGCGCCGTGTTGTTACACTTATTGCTGGTGCGGCAATCATTGCGCTTGCCGCTGTATCTATGATTATGATTTCAAATACAACAAAACAGAGTGTTTTCTCTCGCCGTGAAGAAATCCAGATTATGAAGTATGTCGGCGCAACTAATGCCTTTATAAGAACGCCGTTCTTTATCGAAGGAATGGTGACGGGCTTTTTTGCGGGTGCCGGCGCATTTTTCATTACATGGGCTGTGTATAATTCCGTGTATGATATTCTTATGTCACAGCAGAAACTTATGGCTGCATTCGGCATAGGAAGTATCATTCCCTTTGACAGAATACAGATTGTAACCGCCCTTGCCTATCTTTTAACAGGTGCATTGGTCGGAGCATTCGGAAGTACAATAAGCACACGACATCATCTTGACGTTTAATGACCGAAAGGAGAAACAAAATTCCAATGAATAAGTTAAAATTTGCAAAAAAAATTCTGTCATTTCTGACCTGTTCAGTTATTTCAGCAGGATTTGTTGCATTATATCCTTCATTCACGGATAACGCAAACAGTGATGCAGAGGCAAAGACTATTGCTGAAATACAGGAACAGAGAAAAGCGAATGAAGTGAAAATCGAGGCTCTTGAAAATCAGATTGCCGGTCTGGAGGGTGACAAGTCTGCGGAACAGCAGCAGCAGCAATACCTCTCCGAACAGATTGGCTATATTCAGGAAAATATCACTTTTCTTAACGCCGAACTTGAAAGCATAAGAAATGATATAGTGACTACTGAAACAAATATTGAAAACCTTGATACTGATATTGTCAATCAGCAGGCATCAATTGATGAGAATATTGAAATTTTCAAGCAGCGTCTCTGTGCGATGTATGTAAGCGGAAACGAAACATCGGCGTCTGTTGTTCTCGGCTCATCAAGTTTCTATGATATGATGTCAAGAGTGCAGATGATTAACAGAATTGCCGAATATGAAGACAATCTCATTGACGAAATCCTTACAGAAATAAAAAGTCTTGAGCAGTCAAAAAAAGACCTCGAAGCAGAAAAACTCAATCTGCAAATGAAATTAGATGAGCAGAATAAACGCAAGGACGAAAAAGACGAGGAACTTGTACTCCTCAATGAAAAAATGCAGTCATCGCAGTTTGAACTCGACAGACTTGCTATGGAACAATCCGTGCTTGCAGTTGACAAGGAAACCCTTGAAAAGCAGAATGAGGAACTTAAGGCAGAAGAGGCTGATATTCTTGCGGAAATAAAGCGTAAGCAGGAAGAGGCACAGCGTCTATGGGAAGAAAATCAGAGAAAACTCGCTGAAGAACGTGAGAAAAAACGTCTCGAAGAGGAGGCACGCAAAAAAGCTGAGGAAGAGGCTGCTAAAAAAGCCAAAGAAGAGGCTGACAGAAAGGCTAAGGAAGAAGCTGCAAGACAGACTGCACCACCTCAGACAAATCCTCCGCAGACCGCACCGCCTCAGACAAATCCTCCACAGACCGCATCGCCTCAGACTGAACCACCTCAGACAGCTCCTCCGCAGACAGAATCCGTCACTACTCCCATCGTTACTGAACCTCCGTATGTTCCGCCGACCGTTTCAGAAAGCGGATTTGCATGGCCCGTTCCGACTTGCAGCTATATATCAAGTTATTTCGGCTACCGCTGGGGAACAAGTCATAACGGAATTGATATTTCAAACGGAAGCATTATGGGAAGTGCGGTTGTTGCATCACAGGCAGGAATTGTTATAACAGTTAACAACAGCTGCACTCATAACTACGCTAAAGAGTCAAGCTGTGGCTGCGGCGGCGGATACGGCAATTACGTCGTAATCTCGCACGACGGCACATATTCCACGCTTTATGGTCACCTGACAAGTGCCGCCGTATCTGTAGGCGACTACGTCCAGCAGGGCGACACAATCGGCTATGCAGGCAGTACCGGATTTTCGACAGGCGCACACGTCCATTTTGAAGTATGGGAAAACGGTGTAAAGCAAAATCCATTGAATTATGTAAATCCATAAATAATTACATAGGGCAGATTTAAGTCTGCCCGATTTTTTTCAGAAAGCGATGATAATATATGAACAAAAAAATCAGCCTCGGACTTGCATTAAGCCTTATCGCCGTGTCAATTGCCGTCACGTTTATTTTAACGTCCTTTTTTTCATTGCAGAGTTTCAATGAAAAAGTCGTTGATGTCAACGAAAAGGCAAAGAAATATACAGCTTTGCAGTCGCTTGACAACTATGTCAGGGAAAACTATTTCGGCGAAATCAACGAGGAAACACTCAGCGACGGTATATTAAAGGGCTATGTCTCGGGAATTGATGACAAATATTCACGCTATCTCACAGAAGAGGAATATCAGAATGAAATCAGTGATAATTCAGGAAATCTCGTCGGTCTCGGTCTCACTCTCATGGAAGACGAAAGCGGTTATATCAGAATTTCAGACATCATCAGCAATTCCCCCGCTTTTGAATCAGGTCTGCAAAAGGACGATTTGATTATATCTGTTGACGGAATGGACGTAAAAGAAATAGGATTTTCCGAATCCGCCGACGCAATGAAAGGCACAGAGGGTTCTGAAATCACACTTGTTGTGCGCCGTGACGGCAAAGATACGGAATACAAGTTCACACGCCGTGCAATTGAAGTGAAAACAGTTGAGGCGCAGATGATGAGCGGATTTATCGGTTATATCAAAATCACGGGATTTAAGGAAAACACTCCAGAACAGTTTATCAGCGCACTTGAAGGTCTTACCGCAAACGGCGCAGTTGCACTTATATTCGATGTGCGTGACAATGGCGGAGGACTTGTTTCTGCTCTCGGTGAATGCCTTGACCCTCTTCTTCCGGAAGGAATTGTTGCCATTGCGGATTACAAGGACGGAAGTTCCGAAACGCTGATTTATTCCGACGATACAGAACTCATGCTTCCTATGGCTGTAATCGTGAACGAGAATACAGCAAGTGCTGCGGAACTCTTTGCGGCTTCCCTCCGTGACTTCAACAAAGCACCCATTGTCGGAAGCAGAACTTACGGTAAAGGTGTAATGCAGTCCACAACGGAACTCGACAGCGGCGGTGCATTAGTCCTTACGGTTGCAGAATACAGGACAGCTTTTTCAGAGTGTTACAACGGTATCGGACTTACTCCCGACGTGCAGGCAGTGAACGATGTTGAGGGCGTTGATACGCAGTACGACAAGGCTGTTGAAACACTTCTTGCAATTGCAGGAGAATAATTTTTTGTTAAAATAAAAAAATTAATAAAACCTCTTTTCAATCATGGAAAAATATGTTATAATAAAAATATATATCAAAATTTGTGATATATTTAATTTCTTTGCAGGAGGTTTTTTCAATGAAAGAAAAAGAACTTTACAGTCTTTGGTGCGAAAATGCAAAGGCAGACCCTGATTTACAGGCGGAGCTTGAAAGCATTAAAAACGACGATGAGGCTATCAAGGATAGATTTTACAGAGATTTGGAATTTGGCACAGGCGGTCTTCGTGGAGTTATCGGCGCAGGCACTAACAGAATGAACATCTATACAGTAAAGCGTGCCACACAGGGCTTTGCTGATTATCTCAATCAGGAATACGAAAATCCGTCCGTTGCCGTTTCATACGACAGCAGAATAAAGAGTGGCGTATTTTCAAAGGCTGCCGCTGAGGTGCTTGCTGCGAACGGCATAAAAGTACACATCTACAGCGAACTCATGCCCACTCCATGCCTTTCCTTTGCTGTACGTCAGCTCAAATGTCAGGGCGGTATCATGGTAACGGCAAGCCACAACCCTGCAAAATACAACGGTTACAAGGTTTACGGCGAAGACGGCTGTCAGATTACATTGCGTGGTGCTGAAATAATACTCAACAAAATCAACTCACTTGACATATTCAATGACGTTAAATCAGCCGATTTTGACGAAGAAGTCGCAAAAGGAAATATCAGCTACATCGGCGAGGACGTTATCGAAGCATTTTATCAGAATGTTCTTGCTGAGGGTATCAACACAGAACTCTGCGCATCAAGCGGACTGAAAGTTGTATATACTCCTCTTAACGGCACAGGAAACAAGCCTGTACGTGAAATTCTTAAACGTATCGGCATTACAGACGTTACTGTCGTAAAGGAACAGGAAAATCCCGACGGCAACTTCACAACCTGTCCTTACCCTAACCCTGAAATCCGTGAGGCACTTGAAGTCGGACTGAGATACTGCAATGAAGTAAAACCTGATTTGCTCCTTGCAACTGACCCCGACTGCGACCGTGTAGGAATTGCAGTTCCCGACGGCGACGGCTACGCACTTTTCAGCGGAAACGAAGTCGGCGCAATGCTCCTTGAATACATCGCAAGCCAGCGTATTGAAAAAGGCACAATGCCCGAAAATCCGGTTGCTGTAAAGACTATCGTCACAACTGATATTGTAAATTCAATCGGCAAGGAATACGGTGTTGAAATCATCGATGTTCTCACCGGATTTAAATTCATCGGCGAACAGATTGGCATACTTGAAGCAAAGGGTGAGGAAAACCGCTATATCTTCGGATTTGAGGAAAGCTATGGCTATCTTTCCGGCGGATATGTCCGTGACAAAGATGCTGTAAATGCGTCAATGCTCATCTGCGAAATGGCTGCGTACTACCGCACAAAAGGAATTTCACTTATTCAGGCTCGTGAAAATATGTACAAAAAATATGGTATGTTCTATCAGACTTTGTACAGCTTTACTTTCGAGGGTGAAAGCGGTATGAAGAAAATGGACGAAATCATGACATCACTCCGTGAAAATCCGCCGAAGGAAATTGCAGGAATACCTGTTGTCAGATTTGACGACTACAAAGCAGGCACTTCAAAGAATATCGCAGGCGGTGAAGTGACAGAAATCACGCTCCCGAAATCGAATGTGCTTGCATTCTTCCTCGACGGCGGTTCAAAAGTAATTGTCCGCCCTTCAGGTACAGAACCGAAAATCAAGACCTACCTCACTGCTAAACAGCCTACCAAGGCAGAAGCAGAAATACTTGAAAAGAAATTCCACGACGATTTTTCAAGGAATTTCCAGTAATTTTGTTAAAAAATAAAAATATATTGCAGAGTACTTGACATTTCAGGAAATCTGTGATATAATATAAATCTGATGTACGCTTGCACTACTGTCTAAGGAAACTGATGGGCTGCACGATTTACAGAAAATAAATCAAAAGAGGTGAAAATCGTGAAAGAGGGAATCCACCCGAATTTTGTAAAGACTACTATTACCTGCCACTGCGGCAACGTAATCGAAACTATGTCTACAAAAGAAAACATCAAGGTTGAAATTTGCTCAAAATGCCACCCTTTCTATACTGGCAAGCAGAAGCTTGTTGATACTGGCGGACGTGTTGAGAGATTCAAGAAACGTTTCAATATGGGCAAGTAAGCAAACAACTGAATTTTATAAGCCGCTCTTTATCTAATGGGCGGCTTTTTCCTACATTTCAAAGGACTTTTTATATGAATTATTTTACTATCTCACAGCAGGCAGGCAGTTCGTTTACTGAAAAAAAATCAGAATTTATCGGCTGTATTGCGCCTGTAAGGACGAATGACGAGGCTGTTGAATTTATTAACAAAATCAAATCCACGCACAGAAAGGCACGGCATAACGTTTACGCATATATTCTGCGGAATGACAACATAACACGATATTCCGACGACGGCGAACCGCAGGGAACAGCAGGTATTCCTGTTCTGGACGTTCTGCAAAAGCGTGGACTTACTGATGTCTGCATCGTCGTCACACGATATTTCGGCGGAATTTTACTGGGCGGCGGAGGTCTTGTCCGTGCGTACTCCCATACAGCGTCAATCACCTGCGATGCCGCAGATATTATGGATATGAGGCTCTGCCACAGACTGAATATTTCGGCAGACTACAGTATGTACGGCAAAATCAGCTATATTCTGCCAGCTTTTAATACGATAACTGTCAGTTCAGATTTCGGCAGCAGTGTGGAACTTGAAATTCTTGTCATGAATGATAAACTTCCGCCATTGTTAAAAGAACTGACGGAAATCACAAACGGCTCGGCAGAAGTAACAGATTTAGGTGAATTTTATGAAGATTTTTCGTCAGTTATGAGAAAATAGAAATTTTTTCAAAAAATTAAAGGGATTTCTGGATTTTCTTAGTATAAGTATTACAGAAGTATTTTCAGATTTTTCAACGGGGTGATTTTTATGACATTGCGTGAGCAGTATGAAATAACAGAAACAACGATTTTAAGCAAGTCTGCGTGTACAAGCATGAATGAGGAAATGACAAGGCGCAAAGTCCCTGAAGATAAATGTCCTTACAGGACGGACTTCCAGCGTGACCGTGACCGCATTCTGCACTGCAACTCTTTTCGCAGACTTAAACGCAAAACTCAGGTTTTTCTGTCACCTGTCGGCGACCACTACCGCACAAGGCTCACACATACACTTGAAGTCTCGCAGATTGCAAGAACTATTTCCCGTTGCCTCAGACTTAATGAGGACTTGTCAGAGGCGATTGCTCTCGGTCACGATTTGGGTCACTCCCCTTTCGGTCACTGTGGTGAAGCCGTGCTGAATGAAATCTGTCCGCATGGTTTCAGGCATTATATGCAGAGTGTGCGTGTTGCGGAAGTGCTTGAAAATGATGGCACAGGACTTAATCTCACGAAAGCCGTCCTGAACGGCATTGAGTGCCATACAAATATGACTGCCGATACAAAAGAAGGCTGTGTGGTGCGCCTCGCTGATACTATAGCATATATAAATCACGATATTGAAGACGCTATCCGTGCCGGTATTCTCAGTATTGCGGAACTTCCTGCCGATTGTGTGAAAGTCCTCGGCAATACAAAATCGCAGAGAATTACTGCCCTCATTGCTTCTGTTGTGGCGCACGGTACGCATGAAATTGACTTTGAACCCGAAATCCGCAAGGCTCACGACGACCTGAAAGCGTTCATGTTCAGGAAGGTGTACACAAATTCCGACGCAAAGCAGGAAGACGGCAAGGCGGAACTCCTGATTAAAAAACTTTACAGCTATTTCAGGGAAAATGTCGAGAAAATGCCCGAGCAGTACAGAAAAATAGCAAGAATAACAGACGCTGACCGTGCCGTCTGCGATTACATTGCAGGCATGAGTGACGGATATGCAGTAGACCTTTACACTGAACTTTTTGTTCCGAAATTCTGGAAGTGAGGAAGTTATGGTAAATTACAGTGATTTGCTGGAGAATATAAGAAACGCAAATCCGA
This sequence comes from uncultured Alistipes sp., assembly GCA_964460175.1. GTDB lineage: Bacteria > Bacillota > Clostridia > Oscillospirales > Ruminococcaceae > Ruminococcus. The sequence continues at coordinate 73,846 of CAYWPN010000007.1, forward strand.
TTGAAACTTTCATAGGCTCGTATGTAATGTTAAGTCCGAGAGGGCGGAATTACGTCTGCAAATGCCCTTTTCACTCTGAGAACACGCCGTCTTTTACTGTTTTTACCGATACTCAGAGTTTCTATTGTTTCGGCTGTGGTGCTGGCGGTGATGTCATTACTTTCGCTATGAAAGCAGAAAATCTTGATTTTATTGATGCGGTTAAATTTCTTGCGGAAAAAAGCGGACTGCAAATGCCTGTACAGAGTGAAAAACAAAGTCAGAATGCAAAAAAACGCACCCGTATATACGATATGAACCGCATTGCCGCTAATTTTTTCTATACAAATATGATAAAAGGCAGTGACAAATCGGGACTTCAGTATTTTCATGACAGAAAACTCAGCCCTCAGACAATAAAAAAATACGGTCTCGGATATGCTCCTGACAGCTGGGACGAATTAGTTAAAATTCTTAGTTCAAAAGGCTTTTCTGATGACGAAATAGTGGACGCATGGCTCGGCGGACGTTCACAGAAATCAGGCAGAATATTTGACAAATTCCGCAAAAGAGTTATGTTCCCGATAGTTGATTTGCGTGGAAATATAATCGGTTTCGGCGGAAGAGTTCTCGACGACAGCAAACCAAAATATCTCAATACTGGCGCAACAGCGGTATTTGATAAGGGTACGAACCTGTTTTCGCTGAACTTTGCAAAAAATTCCGACAGCAAGAAATTAATTCTATGTGAGGGCTATATGGACGTTATAGCGGTCAATCAGGCTGGATTTGAAAACGCTGTCGCAACGCTCGGCACGGCTATAACTCCTGCGCAGGCACGGCTTATGAGCCGTTATGCAGACGAAGTAATTATAGCTTACGACAGCGATGGTGCGGGACAGACTGCCACGCAGAAAGCAATCCGCCATTTGTCAGACGTAAACGTGCGCACACGTATTCTCCGTATGGAGAACGCCAAAGACCCTGACGAATACATAAAGAAATTCGGAAAAGAACGCTTCAGAAAACTTATTGACGTTTCAGACAATGCCAATAATTTCATGCTCGACAAATGCGAGGACGGGCTTGATATAAATACGGAAGCAGGAAAGGTTGAACTGCTTGACAGAATTTCAAAATTCATTTTTGAAATGAAAAGCCCTCTTGAACGGCAGGTTTATATTTCACGCATGGCAAAAAAATATGATTTTCCTATGGAAGTGCTGAAAAATTATATCGATAATCTCGTGAGCAGAAATATTAATGCTGACAAGAAAAAAGAATGGAATGCAGTTAAGGCACAGACTATTGCACCAAAAGACGAAATCAATCCCGATGCCGTAAAATTCAGAAAAGAGGCTAAGGCTGAAGAAGATATAATATGCTATCTTTTACAGCGTCCCGAAGATTTCAAATCTGTTGAGGCAGAAGCTCCGCCTGATATTTTTGTAACGCAGTTCAATAAAAAAGTATACACTTCTCTGCTGAATGCCATTAAATCCAATGAAAATTTCTCGCTTTCTTTGCTGAATGGTGTATTTTCCACCGGCGAAATGGGAAAAATAATCGGAATGACGGCACAGAACAGAGAATTAACCATAAATCATGAAGTATTTGCCGAATGTACAGAGGTTCTGAAAAATCACAGAGAAAACAGCGATGATATTTCCGACGATGATTTAACCAGTATGTTCAATGCCAAAAAGAATTAACAGGAGGAAACTAAAATGGATTCAAAAAAGAATACTATTGACGCTCTTATCGAACAGGGACAGGCAAAAGGAAAACTCACCACAAAAGAAATCACTGATGTTCTTGACGAACTTGATTTTGACCCCGAACAGATTAACAATTTTTATGACCGCTGTGAATCTCTTAATATTGAAATCGTAGAAAATATGGCTGTTGATGACGACCTTAAAATCAGTTTTGATTCAAATAACACCGAAGACCTTGAAATAGCACTTTCAACGGACGGAATTGCTATTGACGACCCTGTTAAAATATACCTCAAGGAAATCGGACGTGTTCCGCTTCTTTCAACAGAAGAGGAAATCGAACTTGCACAGAGAATGAAGGAAGGCGACAGATACGCCAAGAAACGTCTTTCCGAAGCAAATCTCCGTCTTGTTGTAAGTATCGCAAAGAAATACGTCGGCAGAGGTATGCAGTTCCTTGATCTGATTCAGGAGGGAAATCTCGGTCTTATCAAGGCAGTTGAGAAATTCGACTACACAAAAGGCTATAAATTCTCGACATACGCTACATGGTGGATACGTCAGGCAATCACCCGTGCAATCGCAGACCAGGCAAGAACTATCCGTATTCCTGTGCATATGGTTGAAACTATCACAAAAGTAAAGAAAGTATCAAGTCAGCTCCTCCACGAAAACGGTCACGACCCAAGTCCCGACGAAATTGCAGAGAGACTTAATATGCCGGTTGACAAGGTGCGTGAGATTATCCGTGTATCTCAAGACCCTGTTTCGCTTGAAACTCCTATTGGTGAGGAAGAGGACAGCCATCTCGGTGACTTTATCCCTGACGACGATGCTCCTGCTCCTGCTGAGGCTGCATCACATACACTCCTTAAAGAACAGCTCAATGAAGTTCTTGCAACACTCACGGACAGAGAGGCAAAAGTACTCAAACTCCGTTTCGGACTTGAGGACGGCAAGGCTCGTACTCTTGAAGAGGTGGGACAGCGTTTCGACGTTACACGGGAGCGTATCAGACAGATTGAGGCAAAAGCACTCAGAAAACTCCGTCACCCAAGCCGCAGCAAAAAAGTCAAGGATTTCCTTGATTAAGCGGTTTACATAAACTGCTCATACTCTCTCCGTTCCTGCGGAGAGAGTTTTTTTGGTAATTGTTTTAAAAAATATAGTAATTATTGACAAACTCTGCATTATGATGTATAATTAAACTATACATTCCGATAACGGCTTACTGTCTGCCGTAAAAACAGTACGCATAAATATTTATGCAGTTACAGGAGTATTTATGAGCATATTTGACTTATCACAGAAACCACCGAAATTAAGCCACGACTGGATTGTCTTTCAGCAGTTTGTCGGAAATATCGGTGCTTTTACCTATATTGCAAAAGAAAAAACAGCGTACCTTGACGAATCGGCACGCAATATGCTTGCCTGCACGGGTACAAAACTGAATGAATTTGAATTTTTCAATCTCCTTGAAAAAATTTCAAAGTCACCTGTGGAAAATCAGAAACATATCTACAGATTTACAAACAATAACATAACAAAATACATAAAAATGAACATATACGAATCGAGTGACGAGTGGCTTGGTTTCGTACAGGATTTCACAAGACAGATTTCAGAAACTCAGGAAAAGAATTTTATTGAATACGACGCATTAACTCATCTGCCGTCTTATCCTTCATTTGCGCAGAAAGTCAGGAAAATTCTGCCCGAAACTGAAAACTGCTGTCTCGCAACACTCTATATAAACGGCATTGAAAAACTCGGTTCTTTTCTTACTATGGACAGCACAAACAGCTGTATCTCATCGGTTGCGGAAGTTGTCAACGGCTATGCAAGCGACAAAGTAATTATCGGCTATAAGTCAAACTACGAACTTTTCGCCTGCTTTATCGACTGCGACAGAATGTTCATATACAATACACTGAACAGCATGGACGAATCTGTACAGAACTGCATACTTACAGACGATTTCGGCGAAATCATAGATATATCGGATAAAAGCCGTCTCAGTCTTTCAATCGGCTGTTCGTCATATCCGAATGAGGCTTCCGACTTCAATATGCTTGTGAATTACTCTGAATTTGCACTCTATGAAGCAAGAAATGACAGGCGTTATGTTATAAACTGGTTTTCCGAAGAAAATTATGTGCGTGAAAAGGACAGCTATAAAAATGCACAGATTTTCAACAGAATGATTATGGAAAATCAGATAACTTACTATGTCCAGCCGATTGTTGAGGCAACTACAGGAAATATCGTCGCTTACGAGGCTCTCATGCGTACCGTCGGCGATGTGAAAATGGAGCCTAAACAAATTCTTGCAATTGCCGCAACTCAGAATAATCTGTATGCTATCGAAAAACTTACTTTTTTCAATACAATGAAAATGCTGAGCGAAAACCAGCAGGTCTTTGAAAAAAAGAAACTTTTTATTAATTCCATGTCGGACTATCTGCTCACTGAAGAAGACTTCAACGAACTCTATCTCACTTATGGAGAACTCCTTGAAAAAACTGTTGTTGAAGTTGTTGAGGACGGCGATGCAACCCCTGAGGCTATCGAGACTATCAAGAAAAGATTAGGTTTCTCCCATGCACAGCTTGCTATCGACGATTACGGTACAGGCTATTCAAACAGTTCAAATCTGCTGAAATACCACCCTGACTATGTCAAAATAGACCACGCTCTTATTTCGGATATTCACAACGACCTGAAAAAACAGCTGCTTGTTACTCAGATTATCGAATTCTGTAAGGATAACCAGTTACAGTCGATTGCTGAGGGCGTTGAGACTTCTCAGGAAATGAAAACGGTTATCAGACTGGGTGTTGACTATATTCAGGGATATTACACGTCCAAACCAAAACCCCTTTTCCTTGACAGTATTTCAAAAGACGTGAGGGACGAAATTATCAAGACCAACCTCGAAATACGTCCGAGCGGAAGTAAAAAAATTTACACCGCACAGAATGATACTGAAATCGACCTGCTGAAACTTGCACTCGAAAAATACACCGATATTCACGTATATCAAAGCAAACTTACTATTGTAGGCGACCCTGACAAGACAATCAAAATGAATATTTCTGTCATGGACAATCACAGCTGTGAACTCACTCTGCGTAACGTCAATATGGTAAGCGGAAACAGCAAGCCCACTATTTCAGTAGGAGAATATGCAAGACTTGTTCTTAATGTTTCAAAAACAAACAAACTGGGCTATGCAGGAATATATGTTCCCATGGGCTCACAGTTTGAACTGCGTGGAAAAGGCTCGCTTGCTATCGACTGCAACGCCTCAAACTGTATCGGCATAGGCAACGACTATGAACACAGTTTCGGCGATATTACTATAAATATGCAGGGTTCGCTTGATGTTGTCTGCAACAGCGTTGAAACGGTCTGCATAGGTGGAGGATACAATGATGACGACTCTGAAATAAAACTGCTTTCCGGAAAAATCAAAGTATTCATGTACAGTCACAACGGTCTTGCTATCGGAAGTTTCAACGGCGACAGTAATATTGAAATCGGCAGGGACTGTGAACTTGATATGAACGTTTCAGGAATAAAAGTCACAGGCATAGGCAGCTGTAAGGGAATTTCCACAATTTCCACCTGTGCCGACGTAAATATGTCATGCACAGGCGCACAGGCTGTCGGAATCGGCGTTCTTGAGGAAGGCGAGGGAAGTATTCTTGTAAGCGGAGGAAAAATCAATATAAAAATGCGCTCCGCAAAGCAGTCATGTATCGGCTCAATCGGCGGAAGTGTGAACACAAAAATAATGAATGCAGAAGTCGCAATAGACTCTGAGGGCGATTTTGCTACAGGTATCGGAGACTATCAGGGAAACGGAAATATTTTCATTATGGACGCAAAGGTTGACATCAATATGCTTTGCGGAAATCCTTATGATATAGTTTCCGAAAGCGGCACTGTCCAGCTTCAGAATTCAACAATTAATTCACTTGTAAACAACAAGAGAATTGAACATAAAATCAATTAAGGAAGGTATAAAAAATTATGAAACTTGGTATGGTCGGACTGCCGAACGTCGGCAAAAGCACACTGTTCAATGCACTTACAAATGCAGGTGCAGAAAGCGCAAACTATCCGTTCTGCACGATTGAAAAAAATATCGGCATTGTTTCTGTTCCCGATGAGAGACTTGACAAACTTGCTGAAATGTATCAGCCCGATAAATTCACTCCCGCAACACTTGAATTTGTCGATATTGCAGGACTTGTCAAGGGTGCTTCAAAGGGCGAGGGACTGGGAAACAAGTTCCTTGCTGATATACGTGAAGTTGATGCTATTGTACACGTTGTGCGCTGTTTTGAGGATACAAATATAATCCACGTTGACGGCAGTATAAATCCGCTCCGTGACATAGAAACAATAAATCTTGAACTCATTTTCTCCGATATTGAAATGGTTGAACGCCGTATTGACCGTGCAAAAAAAGCGTCAAAGGGCGATAAGAAATATCTTGCGGAAGTTGATTTCCTTGAACGTCTCAAAGAACATCTCGAAGCAGGCAAGTCCGCAAGGGCTTTCGACTTCACGGACGACGAGCGTGAACTTATAAAGTCCACTCCCCTGCTGTCCGCTAAACCCGTTATCTATGCGGCTAATCTCAGTGAAGACGATTTTGCAGGAAATATTGAAAATAACGAAAACTATTGCAAGGTGCGCAGACTTGCCGAAGAGGAACACTCAGCAGTACTGCCGATATGCGCTCAGACAGAGGCTGAAATCGCAGAAATGGACGAAGAAGATAAGGCTATGTTCCTTGCTGAACTCGGTCTCGAAGTCTCCGGTCTTAACAGAATTATCAAAGAGGGTTACGCTTTACTCGGTCTTATTTCGTTCCTCACCGCAGGTAAGCCCGAAGTCCGTGCATGGACTATCAAAAAGGGTACAAAAGCTCCGCAGGCGGCAGGAAAAATCCACACGGACTTTGAAAAAGGCTTTATCCGTGCGGAAGTCGTTTCTTTTGACGATTTAATGGAATGCGGTACTATGGCAGTGGCTAAAGAAAAGGGACTGGTTCGCCTCGAAGGTAAGGATTATGTCATGAACGACGGCGATATTGTCCTTTTCAGATTTAATGTTTAAACAAAAAGTCCGTGATTTTTATGTCACGGACTTATATTTTTTCTCTTCAGCATAAGCCATAAGGTACGGCGCAATACCCTTTGCATCGTTTTCAATAATACTTTCGCTGAGATAGTATTCCGCAGAACCGTCACGGCGGTTATCTCCGCCCAGTCCGCCCATGAGACAGATATTTTTCAGTACCGGCACATCTCCGCTGTTGTCAATATATTTGTCAGTAACCGTCTGCAATGCTCCTGCTCCGCTGTCCGCTGTTGATTTGTCACAAACTCCAATTCTGTGGGATTTCATTGCACTGTACGCAAAAAGAAGAGTTCCACTTGTTTCGGGGTAATTGTCCGCAAGTTCGGGACGTGCAGGAAGCTGAAGAAGCATATTTTCCGCCGTAAGACACGATTTCAGGGCGTTCAGCAGTTCACACAGCATTTCCCCCACTGCCCTGTCCTCTGTTATTTCGTACAAATCCGCAAGACCTGCGCAAAGCCAGCCGTTTGACCTCAGCCAGAACTGCGACGAAAGCCCTGTAATCTTGTCCGCCCAGAACATTTTCCTTGTTTCGTTGTAACCGTGATAATAAAGCCCTGTGCGCCCGTCACGCATATATTTTCTTATATTCAGCATCTGGCTTACTGCGTCTGCAACAATATTTCCGTTGCCGGTTATAATTCCATACAATGCAAGAAAAGGAAGTGCCATATATGCACCGTCGAGCCACATCTGATTGGGATATATCGCCTTATGCCAGAAATTACCGCATTCAAGACGTGGCTGATTTTCAAGCTGTCTGTAGATTGTTTCGTAAGCAAGACGATATTTTTCTCTTTTTGTCAGGTCATAAAGTTTAATCAGATTAATTCCGCCGCATATATTGTCAAGATTGTAATCCTTTTCATTCATGGTCGGAATTGTACCATCGTCATTCACATAGCTGTCAACAAATTTAATTATATAGTCAACAGGCGGATTTTCCTGCATAAGAAGAGCATTTATCATACAGCAGTCCATGTAGTTCCATTTAGGCTGTTTGCGGAAGATATAGTTTTCCCTGTTCCATTTCGGGTTCAGCGGTTCGGAAGTGAGTATAAACTTATCGATATATTTTTTAACTATCAAGTCTGTCATGATGACAAACCTCCTGCGGTTATACCGCCTATAAATTTTTTCTGTGCAAGCGCAAAGACTGCAACCGACGGTATCAGACCGATTACTGACATTGCAAGTATTTTACTCTGTTCGTAGCCGTTTCCTGTGCTGTCGGCTGAAAGACGGAGAATAAGCGACAATGGATATTTTTCCACAGAACTTATCATAATCAGCGGATTGAGGAAGTCATTCATAGTCCACAGGAACGTGAACACGCTGATTGAAACAAGTGCAGGGCGTATGCACGGCACAAGAATATATATCAGTATCTGCAATGAATTACAGCCGTCAATTCTGGCTGCTTCGTCGTACTCTTTCGGTACTCCTTTGATAAACTGAATTAACATAAATACAAATGTTCCCTCTGTTGCGAAGAGTGCAGGCACTGTAAGCGGAATGTATGTGTCAAGCAGACCCGTCCTGCTCCACATCAGATAAGTCGGCATTATCACGGATATTGCCGGCATGAACATTGCGCCCATAAACAAGGCATAGAAAAGTTTTCTGAAAGGGAAATCGAAACGTGCAAAGCCGTATGCAACAAGTGTTGAGGAAATAAGTGCAAAGAAAATTTTCGGAATGATTATTTTAAATGTATTAAGAAAATAATGTCCCATATTATGAGCCGTCACAGTCTGCCACGCACGGACGTACACAGAAAAATCAAAGTCTTTTGGCATGAACCACGCCGACGAGAATATTTCGTCATTCGATTTGAAACTCGCTCCGACAAGCCACAGAAGCGGATATATCATCACAACCGCAACTGCTGTAAGGAGAATATATATCGGAATTTTTTTCATATATCGTCCCCCCTGTGCCGTCCTGTTAATCTGAAAAGAATAAGCACAGATACAGTTATAATAACAAAAAGCACCCACGAAACAGCGTTCGCATAGCCTGTGTTATGATATCTGAACATTTCGTCGTAGATAAGCATACCGATTGTGTATGTACTCTTCATAGGTCCTCCGCCTGTAATAATATACGGAGCATTGAACTCCTGCATTGCCGAAATAAGCTGTAAAATAAGGTTAAGGAAAACAACATTTTTCAGGAGCGGGAGTGTGATACTGAAAAAACATCGGATTTTCCCACAGCCGTCAACTTTCGCAGCGTCGTAGTACTCTCTGGGAATGTCCCTAAGCGCATTCAGGAAAATAATCATCGCCGAACCAAATTCCCACAGACGAAGCAGAATTATTATTGCAAGTGAACCGTCCGGACTGCTGTACCAGCTTATATCCGTGCCGAAAAGCTGATTGACAAGTCCGTTACCCGTGAAAAGAAACTGCCACATAATCACGACTGCAAGATTTGAACCCAAAATCGATGGTATGTAGAATATTGTGCGGTATATGCCTATTCCCTTGATTTCCATATTGAGAACAAGTGCAGCAAGCAGTGATATTATCAGTTTCAGCGGTACGAGAATAAGTACATATTTCATGGTAACGGAAAATGCACTCCTGAAATTTTCGTCCCTGAACATTGTTATATAATTGTCAAGACCTGTAAATTCAGGCGGACTTATGCCGTTATAATCTGTAAGTCCAACCACAAATGACGATATAAACGGATAGAGTGTGAACAGCAGAAAACCAAATATAAAGGGAAGTATGAAAAGCAAGCCTGTGTATTTTCCAACTCCGACGGGATTATGATAAATTTTTTTCATTTTCTGATTTTCTCCAGATATTCTGTGATTGATGTATACATTTCATGAGCTGCTGACGCAGTGTCGGTTTTGCCGTATGAGACTTTTTCAATCGCCGTATTGTAGAAGTCCTTCATCTGTGCAAGTTCCATATATGGACTTATTGTGACTGTATCGGTATTTTCAAGAAGCACATCGCATTCCTGTGCAAGCCCGACAAGTTTTCCTTTTGTTTCGAGTGTTTTTTCGGCAATATGAGATGAGGGAATACCTCTTGTAGTACCAAGAATTTCGGCGCACTCTTCGTCATTAAGCAGAAAATTCATGAATGCTGCTGATTCGTCGGGATACTTTGTATCTTTTGAAATTGCATACATGACTGACGGTTTAATCAGCCAGCCTGAATTATTTCCGCTGTCATCGGAAAGAAGTGAGCCTGTTTCAAGTACGCCGTCTGGAAGTGCCATTTCATACTTTCCTACGGAACTCCCCCATTCCAGCACTCCGGCAACTCTGCCGTCAATAAACTCAGGGGACTGATAAAGTGCGGCACTTCCGTCCTCATCGGTACGCATATCAATAGTGCGGATAACATGGTTGTCTTCAAGTTCCTTGTAGAAATCGAGGGCAAGTTTTATGTCGTCTTCTGTGAAACCGAGTTCGCCGTCCATTGAAAGAAAATCCCTGCCGGTTTTCTGCTGGACGTAAACTACAGCAAGATACCATGCAGTTCCGCCGGACTGTATATCCAAATCAATAGGATAGATATCCTCCTGACTGAATTTCTCGCCCAGTGCAAGAAGTTCAGTCCATGTTGTCGGATATTCTGCATTGAAACGTCTGTAAGTTTCTGAATTATAGAACATTCCACGACCGCTGACAGAGACAGTGACAGCATTGAGAATGCCGTCGACTTCACCAAAAGAAAGTACGTCGCTGTCGAACTGCGACAAATCGAGCTGAGAGGAAAGCTGACTGAGATTATAGAAGCCGCTGCCATCAGGAGAAAAGGAAATAAGCCAGTCATAGTTAATCTGCATAATATCGGGAGCAGTTCCGCCGCTTAACTGTGCGGAAACTTTTTCAGTCCAGCCGTCCCAGCCGCCGTATTCAGCAATAATCTGAATTTCAGGGTGCTTTTCATTCCAAAGATTTATTGCTTTGTTAGTTGCCTGATGTCTGTCGTCGCCTCCCCACCACGAAAAACGGATAGTGCATGGGTCAAGCTGTCCGTCGGGAAGTGTCACAGATGTTTTTTCGCTACAGGCAGAGAGAACCGTTATACTGCACAGCACTACAGCTAAAATATATTTTTTCATACTCTCATTCCTTAAATACTGATATAATAATTATATATAGCCTATTCGTAAATAAATCAAGCAAAAACGCCTGCACCGCAGAAGCACAGGCGAATTAATCATGAACTTAAGTCGTCGCTTTCGATTTTTAAAACGTCGGACGGTTCAGAGAAAAGATACCCTTGTGAGTACCTTATGCAGTTTTCCTCAATAAGCGTCTGAATATCTCTGTTTTCAATAAATTCAGCAATGATTTCCTTATGATGCTTTTCCGCCCAGCCTGCTATCATTTCAAGGAACTCCCGTGCGAAAATATCGTTCCTGATGTTTTTTACAATTTCGCCGTCGATTTTTATATAGTCAGACTTTACTTTAAATATATTGACAATATTTGAAAATCCGCTTCCGAAATCGTCGATTGCGATTTTTCCGCCCAGATGATGTATCCTGTCAACAAATTCAGCGATAATCTGATAGTCTTCGATTTCTTCCGTTTCTGTGAGTTCAAACACATAGTTTTCAGGGTGAGGAGCATTTTTAAGGAATTTCAGAATAAAATGCACAATCTTATAGTTATATATGTCACTGATATTCAGGTTTATCGTGACAATATCGTGCCTGTTTCTGAAAAGTTCCATAACTTTACTTACCATGAGATACGAAATATCAGGGTAATAGCCGTATTCTTTAGCAATATCCATAAATCTGTACGGAGTATATATATTGCCGTCTGTATCTTTTATACGCATAAGAGATTCGTACATACCGATTTTGCCTGTGCTGTTGTCCCTGATACCCTGAAAGAACGGCACTACTCTGTCATTTGCAATTGCATCATTCAAAATCATAAGCATTTTCATTTTTTTTGCATGGATTTGCTCAAGTCCCAAATCGTGCGTGTATTGCAGGAAAAATATGTTCCTGCTCCGCATACTCACAAGAGTTAGTTCAGCTTTGTTAATCATGTCATCTTCGTGCATGACGACGGAAAATTCAGTAACGGGAATATAAGAATTGAAACGGAATTCCGAAACAAATTCCTGTACGGAATGCATAAGGTCAATAAATTCACCGTCGCACACACAAGGACCTGCCGTGATGATAAGCGACGTTTTCTTATAGATGTAGCAATTGTAGTCACTGCTGTTAATAAATTCCATAATGCCTTTGTGAAAACGCACCAGACAGGAACGGAATTTCGATTTGCTGAGAAATGCATTGAGAAGCCCCTCATTTCTGAAAGTAATCATACATATCTTGTCAAATTTTCCTATACTGAAATCGTATGAATATTTTGTGACGTTGTCCAGTCCCGTATCGTCATCTTTAAAAAGAGTTTCTTCGATTTCCTGCTGTCTGCGGACAAGTGCGTCACTGCCGTCCTTGTTGCTGTATTTGCGGAGATATTTGATGATATTTTCGTGATTGTTTATGAGTTCAGCAGAATTTTCCCTCAGATATTTTGTATTTATCCTGATTGTCCTTCTGTCTTCGGAAAGTGCAGAAACTGCAAAGGAATAATTGCAGTAAATATTCTTACCCTGCATATTGCCGATTTCACCGATAACAAAACAGCCGCTCAGATTTGTATTCTCAAACGGTGCGACTTCCCAGCTTGCACAGTTATGGAACAAAGTTTCGTGTGAAACGCATATATAGCCGAAAAGTGCTTCTGCACTATGTTCGCTGATATTGCTGCACACTTTTTCGCACACCTCAATATTTTTCTGAACGCTTGAATAGACAATTCTTACTTTGTCTCCAACTCTTGCCTCACTGGGAACGAAAATAACAGGTTCAGGCTCATCAGGAAAAATACTTTCTTTTTCGTTCTGCGGAGAATATGACAATGCCCAAGGCAAATCACCAAAGCCGGACCTGACAAGCGGAAAAAGCACAGTCATATTATTATTTGTATCTTTAAAGCTTATGCCCAGCTGTTTTTCGTACCATTCAACAGCGTTTTCGCCATCAATAGTACGTATAATCATACCGTCCGCATCGGTGATTGTATGTACCATTCCGACAGGTTCGGTTACATACATCATATCGCTGTAAACGCTGAGTTTTTCAGTATCCACGACGGCAACAGCAAGTGAATTTGCCGAAACTCCGCTGTTATCGAATACAAAGGAATGCATTTCAAGGTTTAAAAACGGCGCAGACGGAGTATTGGCAATTCCGCCGATAAGTTTTATTTTTTTATCAAGTTCGTTTATACGTTCAACGAAACTGCTTACTTTCAGGAAAGGTCTTGCAAAAAAAGTAAACATATATTCTGAATTTTCAGTGACGATAGAACCGACTGTCCTGTCAGCCAGAAGACTGCCACGAATATCAGCACCTACAGCGTCAGTAAGGCTGATAAGTTCTGTTTTAACTGACGCATACTTAAATTCAGTAATTGAAATCATACAGCAGTCGTTTCTGATTTCTCCATTGAAGATAACGCCCGACGTACTACAGCCGATTATTTTTGCTTTCGGCAGACAATCCAGAATAGTATTAATGAAAGGCATGATATTATCCTTTGTATGCACACAGGTATGGACTATAATAAAATATTCTTTTTCAGGAGAAAAGCAGCCTGTACTTATAACGGACTTCAAATCTTCTCCGTTTAAATAAATAAAATTCACACTTCTCACTTTTCTCACTTCCTTATACTAATTTCATGTTATTTTAATATTGTAACATATTTGCTGAAAAAAATCAATAGATTTCTGAAAATTGCATAAATATCACAAAAATCATACTGCTTATTTGTAACACTTTTACAGCAGAAAGAATAATATATTAATACAGGAAGTTAATTTTTTTTATTATCAGGAGGAATTATTTATGAACCTTAACCTTAATATGTTTGATACCGACAGCATGAGAATGCCGGAAAGAGAGAATTTCCGCACAAATCAGCCGTCAGAGAATAAATCGTATACAGGAGAAGTTTCACCGTTTCCGTCGTCCACTCCGCTTGCTATGGCTTATGTACCGTTTCAGCAGTGGGGCGATACGAAATCGCCCGAAGATGCCCTCGACTGCGGTACACTCTTCTCCGACCTCGTTTTTCCGTTCATGGAGGTGGGCAAATGAACGCACAGTCCGCTCTTATGATGAAAATCAAGCAGTATGACTTCACCCTGAAAGAACTCAATCTGTATCTCGATACTCACCCGAACTGCCGTCGGGCACTTGCAATGTTTCAGAAATACAGAAAACTCCGTGAAGAAGCTGTTCAGGAATACAACGAGAAATTCGGACCGATTACGCCTGAACAAAATCTCAACACACAACGCTGGGCTTGGATTGATGAGCCTTTTCCATGGGAGGTATGATTTATGTGGCAGTATGAGAAAAAATTTCCGTATCCATGTCATACATATCCGGACTGCTGCATAAATTTCAGTAAGGAGGCGATTTTATGTACGAAGTTATAAGCGAAACAGTCAGCGAGGACGGAAAAATGCTGAACGCTGTAATCAGAACTCCCAATGGTTCAACCTGTGTTATGAATATTCCGCTGGGCAGAAGTCACGAAGAGGAAATGAATTTGTGGGGAAATGATTTTCTTGAAGCCTGTTTCCGCATGATTTTCCCTGATATGAATTTTGACGGATTAAATCTGACTGTTGAAATATAAAAACCGCTGTAAATCGGTATCTGCCGAAATACAGCGGTTTGCTGATTAGTTGGGGCAGCGGGATTTGAACCCACGCCGTGACAGAGTCAAAGTCTGTTGCCTTACCGCTTGGCTATGCCCCAATATTATTGTAGCAAAAAAGTCCGACCATAATCGGACTTTTGCTTTGCATGGAGGCGCCACCCAGATTTGAACTGGGGATCAGGGTGTTGCAGACCCACGCCTTACCACTTGGCTATAGCGCCATGCTGGAGCGGATTACGAGGCTCGAACTCGCTACCTCCACCTTGGCAAGGTGGCGCTCTACCAGATGAGCTAAATCCGCATTAAACGACCCGGATGAGGCTCGAACTCACGACCTCTAGCGTGACAGGCTAGCGTTCTAACCAACTGAACTACCGGGCCAATGTGGTGGGGACTACAGGGCTCGAACCTGTGACCCTCTGCTTGTAAGGCAGATGCTCTCCCAGCTGAGCTAAACCCCCACGCTGTTTGTTTAAGGACTTTTTTGTGTCCCTCACAACGTATATTATTATATCACACTTTTTTTGATTTGTCAAGTGTTTTCTGAAAATTTTTCAAAAAAATTTTTCAGTTATTTTTTTGCTTCGGTGCAGACCCACTTTTCTCCGTCTTTTGTGTGAATTTTTATATCAGAAAAGCCCGATTTTTCGAGAAGTTCACGAAATTCCGCAAGTGTGGGATTGAATAAGTTATATTTTTTTACGTTGTTGATTTCGTCCTGCGTAAGTTCTGCGTCACCGTGAATATCAGCAATAATCATGAAAACTCCGTCAGGAGAAAGCACACGGCGGACTTCTTTCAGGCACTCAACAGGATTTTTCCAGAAGTAAAAACTTTCAATCGTGTAGATTATGTTAAATGAGTTATCATCAAACGGCAGATTTGCAGCGTCCGCCTGAATTATTTCCATTTTACCGTCGGACACGTCGCCAATGTTAACTTTTTTACTCAATTCAACTGAAACTTCTGAGTAATCTGCTCCCACAAGATGACCGCCTGTGATTTTTGCAGACATCTTTTTCAATGCATCGCCGCCTCCGCAGCCAATGTCAAGGACTTTTTCTGAACCCTTTATATTAAGGTGAGAGAAAGCCCATTCTGTGACGTTCCTGTGCGTTACTCCCATGCGTTCAAGCATTACAAATCCTGCATCTCCGTGCGGTTTTGCAGGATTGCCCTGCTCCGTTATTGAAACTTCACTCATCTGTCAGACCCCTTTACATTTATATGATTTTATTTTAACATATATTCATATTATTGTCAAGCGGAAAATTATTAAAAAATTATTTAAGGATTATTTAATAATTGATATGATATAATTAAGTCATGGAAATGAAAGGAGTATGAAAAATGTATTTTAACATTCTAAAAAAAGACCTCAGACGGAAAAAGACTATGAACATTATCGTACTGATGTTCGTGATACTGGCAACGATGTTTGTCGCAGGCAGTATCAATAACATTGCGGCAGTGTTCGGCGGTCTGGACAGCTACTTTGAAAAGGCGGATATGGCTGATTATTTCGTTGCAACTCTTGACCATGGTAATCATGAAGACAACGAAAAGGTGCTTGACGGTATTGACGAAATCAGCAGTTACGGCTATGAAAGCATTGTTATGGTTACTGCCGATAATATCGATATAGACGGCTCATATTTAAAATTTATGTTCCCGTTTGAACAGGCGCAGCTTAACTACTTTGACAAGGACAATAACATTATAACAGAAGTAAAGCCCGGTACTCTTTGGGTAACAGCCTATGCACTTAACAAAAGCAATTATGAAGTCGGCGACAAGATTACTCTTGAAATCGGCGATTACTCAAAGGAATTTGAAATCGCAGGCGGTTTTAAAGACGCTCTCTTCGGTTCTGAGATGGGCAACACACGAATTATGCTCAGCGAAGAAGATTATAATGAAATTGCTGCTGATGAGGCAAGCACAACTATGAAAGGTACTGCTTACCACATCAATACAGACAATACAGATGCTGTGGCAGACGCTTTCAGCGATATAAACATTACTTTCTGCGGAACAGTTTCCGAAATAAAAATGTCTTATGTAATAAATATTATTATCGCCGGAATAATGCTTGTTGTAAGTATACTGCTTATTGTCACTGCTTTTATCGTGCTGCGGTTTACAATCGGATTTACCATTTCGGAAGAGTTCCGTGAAATAGGCGTAATGAAGGCTATCGGTATAAGAAATCACAGAATACGTATCCTTTATATTGTAAAATATCTCGGTCTTGCTGTTGTCGGCGCATTTGCCGGATTTTTCGCAAGTATTCCGTTCGGAAAAATACTGCTCGACAGCGTTACAAAGACAATGGTTCTTGAAAACGAAAACAATGTACTTATACATCTTATATGTTCAATAGCTGTTGTGGCAGTGATACTCCTCTTCTGCTACGGCTGTACACGAAAAATAGTCAGGGCTACTCCGCTTGACGCAATCAGGAGCGGTCAGACCGGTGAACGCTATCACAAGAAAAATCTCGTCAGACTTAGCAAAAGCAAACTCAATACAACCGGATTTCTCGCACTAAACGATGTTCTCAGCAGTCCAAAGAGATACGGGATTATCATGGTGATTATACTGCTTGTTCTCCTGCCAGTGCTTATTATGGCAAATACCTCAAACACATTGCAGAGTAATAAACTTATTCCCATATTTAATATGAAAGTAAGTGACGCTTATATCATCGACAACAATACTTCTTACTTTAAGGAGGGCGGTAAAGAGATTTTAAATGACTTAATTAAAGATAAAAAGAAAATACTTGAGGACAATAATATACCTGCTGAAATCAACTGTGAAATGATGCTGCAACTCACTCTCACACATGGTGACAAGTCTTTCAAATCTGCGGTTTTGCATGGTTACGGCACAACTACAGACGACTACACATACATGGAGGGTACTGCTCCACAGAATGAGAATGAAATCGCTGTTACTCCGCTTGTGGCTGAAAGTATTGACGCTGAAATCGGCGATACTGTTACAATGAAATTCATGGAAGGCGACAGAGATTTCATTATTACAGCAATTTTCCAGTGTATGAACAATATGGGTAAGGCAGTAAGACTTCATGAAGATGCTGAATACAGTTTCGCACAACTTACCACCAATTTGGGAGTTCAGGTTACATTTACCGATAATCCCAGTCAGAAAGAAATTGACAGCAGAATTGAACGCATGAAAGATATTCTTGACAATGATAAGATTTATAATTCCGGCGAATATGTCAATTATATTATAGGTGTTTCGGAGACTATCAATGGAATAAAGTACCTCATTCTTGCACTTGCAATTATTGTCACTGCTCTTGTCGCAATCCTCATGGAACGCTCGTTCATTGAGAAAGAACGTGGAGAAATTTCACTCCGTAAGGCTATAGGATTTAAAAA
The DNA here is from genome assembly GCA_964460175.1 of uncultured Alistipes sp. Lineage (GTDB taxonomy): Bacteria > Bacillota > Clostridia > Oscillospirales > Ruminococcaceae > Ruminococcus. The sequence goes on from CAYWPN010000007.1 coordinate 91,851, forward strand.
CAAGTCAATTATTGCACACCACGTTTGCAGAATGACCATAGCTGCTTTTATCGCATCGGCTGTCGCTGCGGTAATTTCTACGCCTGTCACAAAACTCGTCATAACGCCTGTTTTCAACATTATGGGCGCAATATCTATCGATTTCGAAATCAATCCGCTTGAAGTATTTGTTATCTATCCTGTTATAATTCTTGTGGTAATGATTATATTCACATTCATTTCTGCACAGTACACACGCAGAATAAGCACATCAGAAGTTTCTGGCATTGAGTAAAAGGAGAATTTATTATGGAAAAAATTTTAGATGTCAAGGATTTATGCAAAACTTACATTGTAAACAAACGACAGAATAATGTACTTAAAAATGTTAACTTTACAGTATCGGAGGGCGAAATGGTTGCAATTATGGGTCCTTCGGGTTCGGGAAAGTCTACACTGCTCTACAACGTTTCGGGTATGGACAGACCAACCGCCGGAGAAGTTAATTTCTGCGGAAAGAATATCGCTGAAATGAACGAAAAAGAACTCTCTTCACTTCGTCTCGATGATATGGGATTTATCTTCCAGCAGATGTATATGCTGAAAAATCTCACTGTGCTTGATAATATCATTCTCCCCTCCTGTCAGTCCGACAAAATTAAGGAAAGCAGAAAAGAAACTGTTGAACGTGCGTATGAACTAATGCGCAAACTTGAAATAATAGGCATTGCCGACAACGATATAAACGAAGTTTCGGGCGGACAGCTTCAGCGTGCCTGCATTTGCAGAAGTATGATTAACAAGCCGAAGATGATTTTTGCAGACGAACCTACAGGTTCACTCAACCGCAATTCCTCAGAAGAGGTTATGAACGAACTCGCAAAACTCAATAACGAGGGTACTACTATCATGCTCGTTACTCATGATGCAAGAGTTGCAGCAAAATGCACAAGAGTTATGTATATAGTTGACGGAAACATAAAAGGAGAGTATAATTTAGATAAGTACACTTCACACTCCAAACTGAGAGAACGTGAAAGGGCTTTGAATAATTGGCTTATGGAAATGGGTTGGTAAAATGATTGATATTTTAATCGTCGAGGACAACAAGGAAATCGCAGAACTCCTCTGTGATTTCCTGCGCTCCGAAAATTACACAGTCACCGTATGCGACAGCGGTGAGAAAGCCTTGTCACTGTATGAAAAATACGGTGCAAGGCTTATCGTGCTTGATGTTATGCTCTCAACAAGAACGGACGGATTTGCGGTATGCAGAAAAATCCGTGAGCAGTCAAATGTTCCTGTTATCATAGTGAGTGCGAAAACTGAAAAAAACGACAAACTGAACGGGCTTATTCTGGGTGCGGACGATTACATCGAAAAACCGTATGATATTGATATTCTCATAGCAAAAATCGGCGGAATTTTCAAGAGAAGATATTCGCTTGACGAAATCACGGAAGGCAGTCTCCGGCTGAATAAAGCAGAAAAAACAGTCTACAGAAATGATGTTAAACTTGATATGACCGCAAAGGAATTTGAACTGCTTTCTCTGCTGATTGAGAATAAGGGCAGAACTCTGAAAAAAGAATATATTTTTAATCATATCTGGGGCAGTGACAGCTTTTCCGAACAGCAGACTTTGACTGTACATATAAAATGGCTGAGACAGAAAATAGAAGATAACCCGAAAAATCCTGAACACATTCAGACAGTATGGGGAGTTGGCTACAAGTTTGTATGAAAAGTTTCAGAAAAATTTTTACTGCTGTTATCCTGCTTATTATTATGATTTTCACCTTTGCGAATTTATGGCTGATTAATACGCATACGGACAGCGGCAGACCGTATATTGTCGAAATCAGCAGAATATCCCGTGAAATCGAGGAAAACGGTCTTGACAGCATTAATCTTGCCGACTACAGCTACATCACTGATATTGAAGTCGGCGGTGACATATTTTTCAGTGAAAGTGACTACGCTGTCCGTGAAATCAACGGCGAGATATATCGTTTTGATTATACTGTCACTGTTTCGGATAACGGCATAAGACTGAAAGTCAATATAATTCTTGCGGTGATGAGTGCAGTCATAGTTGCTGTATTATTTTATATATATAAATATATACTTCTGCCATTCGATAAACTGAAAAACGTTCCGTATGAACTCTCAAAAGGTAATCTTATTACGTCGGTCAAGGAGAATAAGAGCCGGTTTTTCGGGAAATTCGTATGGGGTTTAGACCTGCTCCGTGAAAATATTGAACAGCAGAAAAGGCGTGAACTCGATTTGCAGAGAGAAAGAAAAACTCTTCTTTTATCGCTGTCCCACGATATAAAAACTCCGCTTTCGGCAATAAAACTGTACGCAAAGGCTCTCTCAAAAGGTCTGTATTCTGAAATACCAAAACAAAAGGAAATCGCTGAAAATATTAACAGAAAAGCTGACGAAATAGAAAGTTTTGTTTCGCAGATTGTGAATGCTTCAAGAGAAGATTTTCTCAGCCTTGATGTGAATGTAACGGAATTTTATCTGAATGAGTTTGTTAATAAAATCAATGAATACTATTCGGAAAAAATGAAACTGACAAAAACTGACTTTGTAGTTGGAAATTTCTCAGACTGCCTTATTAAAGGTGATTTTGACAGAAGTATCGAGGTTTTACAGAATGTCGTCGAGAACGCTGTGAAGTACGGGGACGGCAAAAAAATCTGCATGAACTTTTCCGAAGAGGATAACTGTCTGCTGATTTCAATAAGCAACAGTGGCTGTAGTCTTCCTGACAATGAACTGGTTCATATTTTTGACAGTTTCTGGCGTGGCTCAAATACGGACGGTATCAGCGGAAGTGGCCTCGGACTTTATATCTGCCGTCAGCTTATGCACAAAATGAACGGCGAAATATTTGCAAATTCCGATAATGATATTATTACTGTTTCAATTGCTTTCACAAAATCATAATTTCATACTTCAAAATATGAACATAAAAAATGAACGCCCTTATAAAAGGGCGTTCTGAAAAGAATACAGAATATTCAGGACTGAAATTTTAAATTATAGTGAATTATATGCGGAATTAAGAAATAAAACTTAAATAATAAATCTATTAACTATAAATCTGCGTTTATAATTATAAAATAGAACTTTTATAACTCTGTTTCTCTTCAATGCATTAATTTTTCCAGATAATTATCAAAAATTGTTTTTTATCTGTTACAAAAGATACTTAAAATCTTTCTTATACCGTTATCTTCTAAATAAACTAAAACTTTATTTATTTTAATTAACTAAATTACTTAATTTTTTTCAAACCCATATGATTATATATAAATTTTATTAATATGAAACTTTCAGTTGTATGAGATTGTAAAATAATGAAATCATTGTTAAGTTAATTTTTACTCACAAAATTCTGTATTGAATTTATCATGAGACGAAACTCCACCGTCCATAACCAAGCTGAGAAAGCCGGAAATAATCCTTCTAATCTCTTCTGCTAAGTTTCATGTTTTTCAAAACCAGAACATTGTCTGAAAACATATTGAATTTTTGTCAGATTTTTAATTATTATGCCTTTTTACTATACCCATAATAACCAATAAACTCTCTGTAAACATACCTAAAGCAATCGTTTCAGCAATCCAGTTTCTGAATATAAGAAGTGATATTATAAAAGCAATAGTTTCAACAGCCAGAATAAGCATAGTGCGTTTCCGGTAAACTGATTTTTCTGTTTCGTCAAGCGGATTATTTTCTGTTTCAACAGGTGCGGAAGTGATATTCACAATACATGATATAAGTACCATAATAACTGAAACAACAGGATAAACGGGTATCCATTTTATAACAGCAAGCAATAATGCAATCATTACGGTTGAGTTTATGTAACATTTCAATGGGCTGTCTGCATGATGCCCTCCGGCATTCATTCTCAACGGAATAAACACCATATTCAGCACAATGCAGGGAACAAGAAGCTGAAATATGATACTGAGAAATAAAGTCGTCACAATATTAAACAGCATCATGCATGACTGAAAAAACCCGTAAGAATAAATTTCTGAATCTTCTTCGGGAATTATTCCTGCGCTTATCAGCTTGCCTGCAAATTTTTCAGATAACCTCTCAAGCATCAGAACTTACGGAGTTTCTTTACAGTCTTTGGTGTATTGGGCTGATAATCCCAGTACATACAAGAACAATTAGCACAAACAGAAGATGACTTTCTGGAAATAGCTGCTGCAATATTGAGAAGCTTTTTCGTTGTTTTCTTCATTCTTATCATTCCTTTCATTAATTTTCAAGATATCTTGTATTGTCTGCATTATAACACAGAAAAAATAAAAAATCAACCCCCTTGCATTATTCGGGAAGAATTTGCATTAAACGGGAATGTGGTTACAAAAAATAAATGGTAAATATCAACTTTTTTGTTGATATTTACCATATATTTCAGTTTTTGTATGGAATTGTTATAAGATTTACGAAATTTTCATTTGAAGTATCCACAGAAAACATTCCATCATATTTATTGACGGTTGACTCTATATTTTTCAGTCCTATTCCAAGATGTCCGCTTTTAGTCGATAAAAATCTGTTCTTTGACTTCTCCAGATTTCTGTATGGATTTTCTGAATGAATAACAAGACAGTTCATTTTTTCCTTTATTATAAAAAGAATATTTCTCTTTTCTTCCGGAAGTTCCGCCACAGCCTCGATAGCATTATCAAGTACATTTGATACAATCGTAGTAATGTCAATATCAGCCATGAATGACATATCAATATCGTCAATAATCAATTTCATTTTTATGTCACAGCTTTCGGCTTTTATCAGTTCATTGTTGATTATGACTGTAAGAATTTTGTTTTTATGCTGAAATGATAACTGTAGTTTATCAAATTCACGGTAAAGCGACTGTTTATACTGCATTGCCTCTTCTGTATTTTCGGATTGTATCAGTCCTTCAAGTGCGGTAACGTGTTTTTTAGCGTCATGTATTATTTTCATTGAACGTTCATAGCGGTTCTGCAAGTCCTGATATACTGACATCTGCAAGTCTGACTGCTGTCTCAGAAGTGCATTTTCTTTTTCAGTTTCACGGACTACTGAAATACGATAAAATACAAACGCAATATATATGTTGAGCAGAAAACACCCCGATAAAAACAGGATAATAAATATGCCCGACGAATTATCCTGTATATTAACCGCAACAAAGTTAGCAGTAAGTGCTTCTCCGACTGCAAGCATGATATAAAAAATTGTCTCATACCACACTGGTGACGATTGTTTCTTCTTTATTAAAGTAAATGATATACTGCATAGAATGAATATAAAAATGCAGTTCAGAATACGTCTTGCTATTGTGATATTCTGCTGTTGCAGTACAGATGTTATAGTATTGCGGAAAATAACTGAAAAACAGGTTGTTGCCAGTATATCGGCAATAAATGAACTTATAAAGATAAGAATATCATATATGATAAAAACTTTTTTGTCACATTTAAAACAGATTAATGTCGTTGTAAATATAAGTAACAATCCGCTTAAGGTATTCAATATCGGAATATCCATAAATATGACAAAAGCCTGACTTATACAAAGAAAAGCAGAAATCAACAAGTTTATTTTATAGTTCTTTCTGAATTCAAGAAAGTGTGATATTCCCCATATTCCTGAAAAAGTGTATGTAAGATTAATTAAAATACTGAAAAAAATATCTATTTTACTCACCTCTGTCTAATCCAATAAATGACTGTGCATATAACTGTTTATCTGTTCATGAATTATTTTTTTCTTGTTTTTAGCGATTGGTACAGAATATTTTTTATATATCTGTATATCGTCGCCGAAAGCTGTTATGTGTTCCGGATTTATAATAAAACTTTTATGCGGAGAAATAAAATTATATTTGCTAAGCTGTTCAGATAAATCACTTATGCTCCCTGTTATTGAATGCTCTGCATCTGTTGTAATCAACTGAACAACACGATTTTTTATATATTCAAGAAAAAGTATGCTGTCTATATCAATTGTTATTGCTCCGCCATGATACAGATTGAATAAAAAATATCTCTTTTTACTTGAATTTTTTATATATTCAATATAATCCTGAAGATTATTATTAATTTTATCAGGATTTACAGGCTTTTCAATAAAAGCGAAAGGGTGTACTGAAAATGATACTGCCATTTTTTCCGAATAGTTGCTTATATAAATCAATGCCGTTTTCTTATCCTTTTTTCTGAGACAGCTTGCTGTTTCAATGCCGTCCATTCCGTCCATCTGAATATCAAGAAAAATAATATCATAAAATTCATCTTTTTCCAATAATTTTTCACCGTCAGAAAATCTGTCTATTTCAATTTCAATTTCCCGCTGACTGAAAAAATCAGATACTATCTCTGCTATCTGTTCAATCTGGTCATTTTCGTCATCAACAACAGCGATTTTTATCATAAGTATCACCCCCGTTATTTATTATAATAACACAAAACAATACAAAAATCAACTGTTTATTGTTATTTCAGGTTTTTATTGGCAGGATTATCAAGAATATTTCCGTCATGAGTAAATCGTGAACCATGACAGGCACAATCCCATGAATGTTCAGCGGAGTTCCATTTAAGCGCACAGCCCATATGTGAACACCTTTTTGATGTTGGAATAAGAAGATTTTTTATAGTCTTTCCACCGTTTATAAAAAGCTGTGGTCTGATAATACTTCTTGAAGGGCTGAAAATATCTGCACATTCATTTTGTCTGCCTGTAACCATATCGCTAAGTATCATTGCTGATACCATTGCCCCTGTCATTCCCCATTTATTGAAACCGCCTGCAACGTACATATCCGGCGTATTACGTGAATATTTACCTATATACGGCACTCCGTCAAGACTCATGCAGTCCTGTGCCGACCAGTGATACTTCTCAGCAGCATCTGGATAATGCAGTCTTGCAAAATTACGCAGTTCATTCCAGTTTCCGCCTGTTTCTCCTGTTCTGTGACCTCCGCCGCCGATAAACAATAAGTCATTGTAATTTCTGAATGACATTCCCTTATGATTTTCGTCGACATACATACCATTCACATTCATGGCGTTTTCTAAGGCAATAACATAGGAACGATGCTGATATAATTTCAAAAAATAACTTCCATGTTTATTTATAAAAGGAAAATGAGATGCAACAATTACTTTATCAGCTTTTATTCTGTATTTATCTGTAACTGCTGTAGTACCGTTCATTTCACGAATGAAAGTATTTTCGTATATGCTGAGTTTACCTGCAATAGCTGAAATAAATTTAAGAGGATTGAACTGTGCCTGTTCCGGAAATTTCACTGCTCCGACTGCCGTTACCGGTATTTCTGAAATTTCACAGAATTCTGCTTTATAACCTATTCTGCAAAGCGCATCAATTTCCCTTTCAAGCTGTTTCCTGTCATTTACAGAATAAACATAGTTGTCCTTTACTTCATAGTCACAATCGATATTATTACACATTTCAGCATATTTATTAAAAGCACATCTATTTATATTCAGATATTTCTGAGCGGTTTCTGCACCATCGTTTCTGAATATTTTCTGATATACAAGTCCATGCTGAAAAGTGATTTTTGCTGTGGTGTTCTGAGTTACACCGGAGCATATTCTGTTCTTTTCCACCAGAATATACTTAACTCCTTTTTTATGCAGAAAGTATGCTGTAAGAATTCCTGCTATTCCTCCGCCTATAATAAGAACGTCAGTTTCTGTATCTCTGTCCAGTTCCGGAAATTCCGGCAATTTAGTATCTGCCCGCCATACTGATTCCATAGTCTCCCCCATTGTAATAACGCCATCTGAACTGCTCCAGATGGCATTTGATTTCATATATCCTGTAAATCTGCTGCAGGAATATCGTTCTCAAGATTATCTCTCGCAATATCGTTGTCAATAGTTGAATATGCTGAAGAAATCGGAACTTCATGTGAGTAGGATTTATTATGCCATACCTTTTGTGAAACACTTGATGTTCCTGCAATTATCGGATTCGCATGAACTTTTCCCGATTTAGCTTTTCCTTGAATTTCAGGCACAGACGGTTCATTATTTCCCGACTGATTATGAGAGTGTTCGGAATGTTTCATTCCCTTTTTAGCCATTTTATATCACCTCGAACTTAGTATATGACTAATTCCGAATTCTATTCATAAAATTCTTCTTATATGGATTTTCCATCTAATCATATTGGTGACAGAATGATTATATTTTTCAAATAAAAAAGCAGACATGAAATTAAATCATGACTGCTTTTTATTATATACTGACATATCAAATACTTATACTTTATGGTAAATCAATACCTGAAAGGCATATATCAATTCAGACATATTAAAATAAAGAACTTGCTTTTCAGGCATAGATGTGATATAATAACTACATACCAAAAGAAAGGAGTTAAATTTATGGAACTGCGGGTATTACGTTATTTTCTTACTGTTGCAAATGAAGAAAGCATTACAAAAGCCGCAGATGCTCTGCATATCACACAGCCTACACTCAGCCGGCAGCTCTCACAACTGGAGGAGGAAATCGGCGTGAAACTTTTTGAAAGAGGTTCACGGAAAATCACACTTACCAGTGAGGGACTTCTGCTCTGCCGACGTGCAAAGGAAATTTTACAGTTAGTAAGCAAAACGGAAAAGGAAATGACGGAGCAGGAAAAACTTGTTGACGGTGAAATTTCAGTCGGTTGCGGCGAACTTGCTTCTGTACAGGTTGTAGCGGAAATTATAAAATCATTTCACGAAAAATATCCGCTTGTCCGCTATGACATTCACACTGCAAATGCAGACCATATCCGTGAACGCCTTGACAAAGGATTAACAGATATAGGACTGCTGCTTGAACCAGTTGACATTGATAAATATGAATTCATACGAATGAACATAAAAGAAAAGTGGGTTGTACTTATGCGTCCCGATGACCCGCTTGCAGAAAAAGAATCAGTAACACCTGAAAATTTGTCAGATTTGCCGATATGTATTGTAAAACGTTCACGTATTAAAAATGAACTTGCAAGCTGGTTCGGGGATTATTTCAAAAAACTGCATATACAGTTTACAAGCAATATGAGTACCAATGCTGCTATTATGGTGCGGAATGGTATGACATATGCTCTTGTACTTGAAGGCTCTCTGCCTTACTGGCATACAGAATCAGTCTGCTATCGTCCGCTTTCTCCCGAACTGACGGCAACAAGTGTTCTTGCGTGGAAACGTCATCAGCCTCAAAGTCTTGCCACCGAAAAATTTATTGAACATATCAGAAATTATTTATCACATAATTAATAAAAGGATTTCACCTTTAATTTACTATATACCTATATTAAAATGCTGGTGTATCTATTTTTTATGATTTCCGCTGACAGTAATACCCTGTAAAATCGTTGATTTATACAATCCAGACATTATCTTTAATAACAATCAGCTTTGCAATCGCAGCTCTGATTTCTTCCGTTGTGAATCCCACATCTGTCAGTAACTGAATCAGGCCATAATTCTCATACTTTTTCAATGCCATTTTACACACTCCCGAATAAAAAAATATAAGTGCAGTCAGAAGCGTGTTGCTTTCTGATTACACTTATATTATACACGATTATTTCCGATATGTCCAATACTTATATTTTATACTTTTGTATGCTTTTATTGTATACTTTTCAGATATTCCAGAAACTTATTTGAAGCACTTGAAAACGGCTGAAATTTTTTCCATACAAGTACAGAAGTCATTGAAAGTTCAGGATAAAGAGGTTTAAATACAAGTAAATTCGGATTAAACAAATCCACCGCACCCTCAATGGTGAGAGCGTATGCAATGCCATGCGATACAAACATAGCAACGTTTGTAATAATATTGTAAGTTGCAAAAATATTCAACTGTGACAGGTCGTTATCAAACCAGTTTGAAATTTCCTTTTGTAAACTCAGGCGGTTTGACGTAATCAAAGGAAGTTTGTATAAATCCTCCCTTGTAACATATTCCTTTTCTGCAAGCGGACAGTCCGCAGGCATTAAAATGCCCCAGCGTTCTTTGTCTTTCAGACGGATATAGTCATATTTTGCAATATCGACAGGTTCAAGCAAAAGTCCGAAATCAAGCAGTCCTTTGTCAAGACGTTCTTTGACGTGGTCTGCATTGTTTGTATAAAGTTCGTACTGCACACGGGGATATTTCTGCTGAAAAGTTTTCATAACATTGGGCAGTATCTTGGACGAATTTAGACTACCGCTGCCAACAGAAATTATTCCGCTTATATCATTCTGCCCCTCAAATTCGCTTTCAATCTTATCAATAAGTTCTACAACTTCTTCTGCACGACGGCGGAGCATAACTCCCGAATCCGTCAGCGTCAGATGCCGTCCACGTAAAAACAGCTGTGTGCCGAGTTCTTCTTCAAGCTGTGAAATCTGACGGATTAATGTAGGCTGTGTTATATGCAGTACCTCAGATGCCTTTGATATGTTTTCTTCTCTGACAACCGTCAGAAAATACTGTAAAACACGAAGTTCCATTTTTACTTCAGACTGTTATAGTCGTCGTCCGATACAGGCTCAAGCCATTCGTTTGAAGTATCTTCTCCGGGCACTTCAACAGCGAGGTGCTGAAACCAGCTGTCAGGAGCTGCACCGTGCCAGTGTTTTACTTCAGGGGGAATATTAATAACCATTCCCGGTGTCATTTCAACGGGTTCTTTGCCCCATTCCTGATAGTAGCCTCTGCCAGCGGTGCAGATAAGAATCTGACCTCCTCCCTTTGTTGCGTGGTGAATATGCCAGTTATTACGGCAGTTCGGTTCAAAAGTCACGTTTCCGATGCCGACCTGCTGTGTGGAAAGCATATTCAGATAACTCTGTCCCACAAAAAACTTTGCATAAGCTTTATTCTTTTCTCCCATTGGGAATACACTTAATTCATTCATTAATAATCTTCCTTTCTGTAATTATTTACCGCTGAATACAGGAAAATGACTGTGTTCACCGTAATTTCTAATTTTCTCCGTATGTTTCAGTACTTCCATATCTGCGTCATCTATGGCAAAATCCACCTTTGCATTATCACGCATATGAATGGGATTTGCAGTTTTCGGAAGTGACAGCGTGCCAAGTTGTAGTGTGTAGCGGATACAAAGCTGTGGAACAGTCACGCCGTACTTTTCCGCCATTGAGGTTACAACATTATTTTTAAGAATTTCCCCGTGTGCAATCGGTGAGTATGCCTCAACAATCATTTCCTTGCTTTCGGAATAGGAAATCAAATCAAAAGGCGTATTGCTTACATGGACAAGCAACTGATTTGCCATTGGTGCAACACTGCATTCTGATATAATATTATCAATATCTTCTTTTTCAAAGTTGGAAATGCCGACTGCACGGAGTTTTCCTGCTTTATATGCGTCTTCCAACGCACGCCATGCCTCACAGTTTCCTTCAAAATAGCGGTTGCTGTCGTGAAATTCATTCCATGGCTGAGGACTGTGAATCAGCATCATGTCGATATAGTCCAGACCAAGTTTTTTCAGTGAACCGTCAATTGCTTCCGCTGCTTTTTTATAGTCTTTTATTTCGGCAGCAAGTTTCGTTGTGACAAACAGCTCCTGACGTGAAATGCCGCAGCTGCGAACACCTTCTCCCACGCCTTCTTCATTTCCGTAAGCCTGTGCAGTATCAAAATGGCGATATCCGATTTTAACTGCCTCGCATACAGCCTGCGGAGCGTCAGCATTGTCAATAAACCATGTTCCCAAACCAAGTTTAGGGATTTTCACCCCATTTGACATGGTATAATTTTCTTCAAGAATCATAATCATTTCCTCCCGATATTCTTATTTGCAGACTTCATTAATGGAAAGTGCATTCAGTGTTATGATTTTACTGCTTATATTATACATCAAATTCTGATAATATGTCAAATACTTATATTGAATAGATAACTATGCTTGACAGTTATAGTAAAATGTGCTATTATATATCTATCAAAGATTTGGAGGCAATGTAATGGAAATCAGAGTTCTGGAGTATTTTTTAGCAGTTGCAAGGGAGCAAAGTATATCGGGTGCAGCGGAATTTCTTCACCTTTCACAACCCACACTTTCCCGACAACTGAAAGACATGGAGGACGAACTTGGAAAACAGCTTTTTATCAGGGGAAACAGACATATCACCCTGACAGAAGAGGGAATGCTCCTGCGGAAACGTGCAGAAGAAATTATGGATTTAGTACATAAAACAGAAAATGACATCAGACTCTCCGATGAGGTTATTTCAGGCAGTGTTTATATCGGAGCAGGTGAAACAGATGCAGTAAGACTGGTTGCACAATCTGCACAGAAAATAAAGCAGGAATATCCGCTGGTACGATATCATATTTTCAGCGGTGACGCTCCAGATGTTGCTGAACGTCTCAGCAAAGGTCTGCTTGACTTCGGGATTTTATTTGACCCCATAGATTTATCAAAATTTGAACATATAAAAATGCCGGTTAAAGATACATGGGGCGTACTTATGCGAAAGGATTCACCGCTTACAGAAAAAGAATCAATCGCACCGCAGGATTTGTGGGATAAACCGCTTATCGTATCACGTCAGCAGGAGGAAACAAGTTCGCTTTCAAAGTGGATAGTAAAGACGTTTGCAAATCTCAATGTGACAGCCTCATATAATCTTGTTTACAATGCCTCCTTAATGGTAGATGAGGGTATGGGATATGCACTCTGTCTGGATAAACTCATTAACGTATCGGGTGACAGCAATCTTTGTTTCCGACCATTATATCCAAAGCTGGAGGCAGAAATGTATTTCGTCTGGAAACGGTATCAGATACTTTCCAAAGCAGCCAGAAAGTTTCTGGAGTATTTTTCAGAGGAAATTAAACAATTTAATCAATAATATAAATTGCCACAGAAAGAATATTTTCTGCGGCAATCTGTTTATTTATTGTCTGCCAGTGATAGTGTAACGGTTACATCTCCGTCACCAAGCACTTTCAGTAAACTTTCTTTTGTGGCATTGTTTATTTTTCCAAGCCTTGTGAAATTCCAGCTGTTTGTATCGTAGTAAATAACGAAAGAATTACCCTGATACAAAATCAAATCTCCGGCCTCAGTAGTAATCTGCTCGTCATTGCGAGGAAGACTTGTTCCAAGTGAACCGACTTTTTCAAAATCCGCATAGTCACTCATATTAATTGTCAGAGAACCTGATTCGAGCATTTCTTTCAGAGCCTTTGCCGACGAATTATCACACATTTCAGCGGTAAGTGTTGTATTGCCAACTGTGATATTCATTGTATATTCTCCTTCTGCTTTTACGTCATTTTCTTTCAGCCACTGGTCTATTTCTTCCTCGTCATATGAAGAATAGGTAACGTCAAGACCTTTCTTTATTATACTGTCTGGAGTGAGTTTTGCTGTCATGCTGATTGTCTGACCAAAACGTCCGCCGCCCATGGAACAGAACGGTATAATTGTTTTTCCGCTTAAATCATAATGCGACAGGAAAGTTGCGACAGGTGCGGGAATTGATGCCCACCAGTTGCAATATCCAAGAAGTATTGTGTCATAATCATCAATATTCAAGCCGGCATCTTCAAGGTATGTTTTGAGTTCAGGAGTTGAATTTGCCCTGATTTCGTCCAGTGCCTCTCCGTATAATTTAGTCGAGTTTGAAGTCGCAGAATACGGCACGGCACGTTCAATACGGAAAATATCAGCGTTTGTTTTTTCGGCTATCATTTTAGCGAAACCATCAGTATTGCCTGTCTGGGAAAAATACGCAATAAGCACTTTACCATTTTTACTGCTGTCAGAAACAGTCCTGCACTGACTTGTAACTGTTTCATTGGTAAATTCCGCACTCCTTACCGGACGTATTCCTATACTGTAAAACGGAACATCGGCAGGAAAAGCACTTCTGTATGCACTTCTGATATGCTTTGGCATATCATTCCAGCCACCGCCACGTGCAATTTTGTAACTGCCTTGTTCTGCACCTGTCGGGTCAGTAATCTGATTACTGTATTCACCATACCAGTCCCATACCCATTCGGCAACGTTGCCGTGCATATTATACAAACCAAAACCATTTGCATTATAGCTGTCAACGTCAACAGTATGCTGTAAATAGCCGTTTATCCATTTACCGCTTGCATCATTGTTATAACCATAAGCATTATAACAGTTTGCGTCATCGTCGTTTACATAATCACCAAAGGAAAACGGCGTATCTGTATTTGCTCTTGCCGCATATTCCCATTCAGCCTCTGTGGGCAGACGATAGCCGTCAGCATTTTTATTCCATGTAACTGTTGTTCCGGAAATTGTATAACACGGTGTAAATCCTTCTTTAATACTCAGCTTGTTGCAGTATTGTACGGCATCATACCATGTGATATTGGTCACAGGCAGATTATCTCCGACATTCTCACTGGGATTATTGCCCATGAGTTCCTGATATTCCTTTTGGGATATTTCGTTCTTTGACATATAGAAGTCGCCGACAGTTACCTGATGCTGAATTTCGTCTGTACTGCGTTCCGGTTCACTTTCAGGACTGCCCATACTGAATGTACTGCCTTTTATAAATTCATATTGTGAATTTTTTGTGATTTCCGAAATTTCAGACTGCTTTTCATTAAGCCATTCAACAACACTTTCCTTAGTCGCATTTGAAGCAAAACGTTTTCCCGCAAGCTGAGTGCCGATTGCAACAAGATTTGCAATGTTTCTTTCACTGTTAGAAATACCACTGCTTGCGGACGTACAGAACGGAATTACAATTTTATCCGAAAAATCATAACTTTCAAGGAATGTATCAATAATACGTGGTTCTTCGCCCCACCAGATTGGATAGCCAAGATAGATAACTTCATAGTCGGAAATCGAATCAATCGGGTCAGCAATTTCAGGGCGGACAGTCTTGTCACCCTGTTCTTTGTTGGCACGGCAGGAGGAATTATTGTAACTTATATCCTCATCGGTATACGGTACAGCAGCCTCGATTTCATAGCAGTCCATGTTTCCCGATTCAATCAGATATTCAGCAATTTTCTCCGTGTTGTTTGTGCGTGAGAAATATACGACAAGTGAATCAACATTATCCGAAGGCTGTTCCGCAAAATATTGCCTCATAAGACATAAATCAAAAACGTCCCACCTGTTGTCATTGTTTAAATCATAGTCCTTGCCGTTTAAATCAGGTGTTTCCTTTGCGAGAATAAAATCCTGCAAATTATACAAATCCTCAGCTGTGTACCTGACTTTTCCGACAGCGTTTGCCTGTTCAGATGATTCATATATTGTTCCACATGACACAAATGTTGCAGCAAATAAAACAAATGATGTAAAAGCAGAAACTATCCTTTTCATGTCATCACCTCTTATTTAGTATTCAATTAATCATTAAAAATTTTTACCCAGATTGTAAGCCTGTTCGGGATAGTCAGTCTTTTTCAAAGTGGCAATATCTGCACAGTTTACGCCGATAACAGTTCCGGCGATTTCCCATTCCAGAAATTCCGCCATACCTTTGAATGAAGCAGCTGCACCATCAGCGGTTTCAATTGAATTATCCGCCATTGTTACCATAAGTGCGGTCTTCTTGTTTTTGTGAAGTGCAGTATCATTTGCATAAAAGCGGTCAATTACGGTACGAATCTGTGCATTCATAGCATAGTAATAAATCGGTGTGACGAATACAACCGCATCTGCCGAAAGAATTTCGGGATTCAGTGTTTCCATATCGTCTTTAAATGTACAGCCTGTATCGGTATTGTGACATTTTTCACAGGCAATACATGGGTGTACATTCTTAAATGCAGCATCAAAGCGGTAAACTTCATGTCCTGCCTCTTCCGCACCTCTGATAAACTGCTCCGCTAAACAGGCACTTGTGCCGTTTTTGTGCGCACTTCCTGTAATAACTACTATTTTCATTTTAATCTCCATTCTGCCGCAGTAGCGTCAGCACAAATAGGAATGAAAGA